>NZ_JAMYJR010000099.1 GCF_024137025.1 Paractinoplanes aksuensis | reverse complement strand
AGCTCAACGCCGAACTCGACCGCATCGGCAAGAGCACCGCCTTCGGCAAGCAGAACCTGCTCGACGGCACTTTCGGCGCCACGAAGTCGACCACCGGCACGGCGATTGCCGCCAATGGTGACAAGGCAGCCGGTATTCCGACGAGCCTCGCCGGCGGCTTCACTTTCACGCTGGAGAAGGTCGGCGGCTCGGACAAGGACCCGAGTGGCAACTCCCTGGCGGCCGGCGGCACCCCGCCGAACGGCCCCATCACGGTCACCGTGGGAAAGCTGGCCGACGACGCCACGCCGCAGGACCTGGCCAGGGCGGTCAACGAAGGCCTGCAGTCCGCTCTGAAGCAGCACGGCTTCCAGGGCACTGAGGTCTCCATGTCGGCGAAGGTCGACAGCCAGAACAACTCGACGTTCAAGATGTCGGGCGCCGGCGATTTCTCGATCACCAATGCCGGGGACCTGGCCACCGCGCCGGCGGCGGCCGACCCGACCACCGGCCGCAACACCGGCGGCCTGGGCATGGACATGACCACGGCCAACCTCAAGGACACCGGTGGCAACACCGGTAAGTTCCAGGTCGGCGCCAACGCCAACCAGAAGATCGCCATCACGATCGGCGGCGTCGACTCCGAGACGCTCGGCACCGCGGCCCTCGACCTCACCAAGGACCCCGACGCCGCCATCAAGAT
>NZ_JAMYJR010000098.1 GCF_024137025.1 Paractinoplanes aksuensis | reverse complement strand
TGTCGCCGGCCATGTTGGCCAGGCCGCCCAGCGCGCCGCCCATGCCCTCGAGGGCCTTGGTCAGCTCGGTCGGCACGATCCACACCTTGTTGGCGGTGCCGTTCGCGATCTGCGGCAGGGCCTGCAGGTATTGGTAGGCCAGCACCTTTTGCGAGGGGTTGGCCGTGTGGATGGCGTCGAACACCGTACGGATGGCCTTGGCCTGGCCCTCGGCCTGCAGGATGCGAGCCTGGCGGTCACCGTCGGCCCGCAGCACCTGGGACTGCTTCTCGCCCTCGGCGGTGAGGATGGCCGCCTGCTTGTGGCCCTCGGCGTTGAGGATCGTGGCGCGTCGTTCCCGCTCGGCGCGCATCTGCTTCTCCATGGAGTCGCGGATGCTCGGCGGCGGCTCGATCGCCTTGATCTCGACCCGGGTCACCTTGATGCCCCAGCGGCCGGTGGTCTCGTCGAGCACCGTGGACAGGTGGCGGTTGATCTCTTCGCGGCTGGTCAGCGCGCGCTCGAGGTCGAGCGAGCCGATGACGTTACGCAGCGTCGTGACCGTCAGCTGCTCGATGGCCTGCAGGAAGTTCGAGATCTCGTAGGTCGCCCGCACCGGGTCGACCACCTTGAAGTAGAGCACCGTGTCGATCGAGACGACCAGGTTGTCCGAGGTGATCACCGGCTGGGGCGGGAAGGAGACGACCTGCTCGCGCATGTCGACCTTGCTGCGCACCGAGTCGACGAACGGCACCAGCAGGTT
>NZ_JAMYJR010000097.1 GCF_024137025.1 Paractinoplanes aksuensis | reverse complement strand
TAGAGCAGGACGATCGGTACGGTGGTCAGCACGACCGAGGCCGCGATGGCCGGGATGTTGACGCCGAACTGGCCCTGGAAGCTGGCCAGCGCGAGCGGAATCGTGCGCTGATCGGGGCTCTGAGTGAGCACCAATGGCAGCAGGAACCCGTTCCAGATACCCAGGCCGTTGTAGATGACCACAGTGACCAGCGCGGGCCGGGTGAGTGGGAACGCCAGCCGCCACAGGGTGCCCCATTCGGTGGCGCCGTCCATCCGCATCGACTCGAACAGTTCCTTCGGCACGTCGCGGATGAAGTTCGACAGCACCAGCACGCTCAGCGGGATGGCGAACGCGATCGAGGGCAGGATGATCGCGGCCAGGGTGTCGTACATCTGCAAGCGGATGATGATCAGGTAGACCGGGATGATCACCGCCTGCAGCGGAATGGCCAGACCCAACAGGAACAGCGCGTTCACGCCCTTGAGGAACCGGTTACCGACCCCCCGGACAATGGCGTACGCGGCCATGAAGCTGATCACCGTGGCCGGGATGACCGCCCCGATCGTGACCACCGCGCTGTTGGCGAAGTACCGGACGAAGTCGTTCTCGACCACCAGCTGGTAGTTCTCGAACGTCAGGTCGGACGGTGGCGCCAGTGGGTTCGTACCGAAGTAATTGGCTTGGGTCTTGAAGCTGGTGATGACGATCCAGTAGAGCGGGATCATCACGATCAGCAGCCAGATCCAGGCGAACGAGCCACCGAGCCAGTTGA
>NZ_JAMYJR010000096.1 GCF_024137025.1 Paractinoplanes aksuensis | reverse complement strand
ATCAGCCGCAATACCTGCGCGACTACCTGGCCACCGCGGCCGCCTCGCCCGACATCGTCCGCGTGCGGGCCACTGGTCTCGCCCTCTGGAACTTGCCGGCCGACAGCGGGCTGCAACTGCTCGATGCCGGCGCCGGAAACGGCGAGGTGGCTCGCGAGCTGGCCACCCTGCTGCCCGGTGCCCACGTCACAGCCGTCGACTTCTCGGCCGACGCGATCGCCGAGGCCACCGCCCGCCATGACAGCAGCCGGGTGACCTACCAGGTCGCCGACATCGACAACCTGCCGTACGACGACGGCCACTTCGACGGCGTACGCAGCGAGCGCCTGCTCCAGCACCTGCGGGAACCGTCCCGGGCCGTGGCCGAGATGGTCCGGGTACTACGCCCCGGCGGCCGCCTGTGCCTGATCGACTCCGACTTCGAGAGCCTGCTGGTCGACGGCTCCCCGCCCGGCTTCAACGACCGGGTCCAAGCCGTGTCAGCGGCCTCCCACGCAACCCGCCCACCCGAGGCGGCCTCCTCCGGACGCACCCTGCGCCGCCGTCTGGTCCAAGCCGGCCTGACCGACATCCACGCCGAACCGGTCACCATCGTCTTCACCGACATGGCCAGCGCAACCCAGGTCCTGCCCCTGCACCGGAACAACCCCATGGTCGCCCGCGTCCCCGAACTGAGCTCCCTGCTCGACACCATCGACGAAGCCGTCGACGACGGCACCTTCCTGCTCGCCTTCACCATGTGGGTGGCCGTCGGCACCCGCCCG
>NZ_JAMYJR010000095.1 GCF_024137025.1 Paractinoplanes aksuensis | reverse complement strand
CCGTCGAGCTCAGCCGAGTAGCGCACACCGCTCGCGGTCGACACGACCTCGCTGATCCGCAGATCGGCCGACTCCGACTCACCGTACGTGAAAACGGTCTTGCCCTTGGCCCGCAGCGCGGCGATCAGGTCCTGCGTGCCCGGGTCGTCGGCACAGGTGACCACAAAACCGTCCGGGGCCGCGAGCTCGGCGAACTGCAGGAAACCGGCCTTGAGCCCCTCGAGGTCGCCCCAGTTGTTGAGGTGGTCGCCCTCGATGTTGGTGATGATCGCGACGTGCGGCCGGTAGATCAGGAACGACTTGTCGCTCTCGTCGGCCTCGACCACGAAGTGCGGGCCGGTGCCGTGGTGGCCGTTCGAGCCGGCCTCGCTGATCTCGCCGCCGATCACGAACGACGGGTCCTGCCCGGCGTGCTGGAAGATCACCGTCATGATCGACGTCGTGGTCGTCTTGCCGTGCGTGCCGGCCACCGCGATCGCCTGCCGGCCGGTCATCGCGGCGGCCAGCGCCTCGGACCGGTGCAGCACCCGCAGCCCGCGCCGGCGGGCCTCGGCCAGCTCGAGGTGCTCGTACGGGATGGCGGTCGAGTAGACGACCGTGTCGACGCCGTCGAGGTTCTCGGCCACGTGAGCCATGTGGATCGTGCCGCCCAGCGCCCGCAACCCGGCCAGGGCCGGCCACTCGCGCAGCTCGCTGCCCGACACCGGCACGCCGCGGGTCAGCAGCAGGCGGGCCAGCCCGGCCATGCCCACCCCGCCGATGCCGATGAGATGCACGTTGCC
>NZ_JAMYJR010000094.1 GCF_024137025.1 Paractinoplanes aksuensis | reverse complement strand
TCGCCGATTCGGCTGGGGCTGGTGGTGGCGTGTCGCAGCGTTTTCCAGCGGCCGGTCAGGATGGCGAAGCCGCGTTCGCCTTGCCGGCGCAGGCCGCGTAGCAGTCGGTTCACGCTGCGGTTGGCGAGTGCGAGGGCTTTGCCGTCGGCGGGCTGCTTGGTGGGGTTTTGATGCCGTGACCTGCGCCGTCGTAGCCGGCGTCGGCCAGTGCCGGCAGGTTCAGCTCGGCTGCGGCCCAGTTCAAGGCGGCGGTGACGCCGAGCTCCCGTGCACAACTGAGATCGTGGAGATGGCCGGGCATCGCGTCGGCTGTCCAGATCGGAAGACCGTCGGGAAGCATGACCGCTTGAATGTTCGCGCCGAGGTCGCGGTGCTTTCCCGAGTACCAAGCGTCGATGGTCGCGCCTTTGACACTGGTGGTGGCCTCGGCCAGGCGGTCGCTGTCGAACAACTTCCCGTCGAGGATGACGAACGCCCAGCCGTCCGCGGCGGCCCGTTCGAGAGCCTCGTGCAAATCGGGTCGTTGCGCGGCCAAGACGCCGATGCCCTCGGCGATGTAGCGGTAGGCCGTCGCTCTCGAGATGCCGAATCCGGCCCCGAGCAGCGCGGTGTCCTCGGCTTTACGGAACCAGATCAGGACCATCAGGGCCTGGTAGTAGCAGGTCAGCGCACGTGTCCGCCGGCGAGTCCCGAGAAGGCGGCGCTGCGCGGCAAGCAGCCGCGCGAGGTAACGCACAAGTTCCCTGGGCACGTCGAGCATGGCAAGATAAGCGATCACGTGGAGCCCTCTCGAAGACCGGTATCTGTCGCAAGAACCTGTCTATCGATGGCTCCACGCCTATATCCAGCACCGCCCGGCCTGTCCAGGTATGCCCGTGTCGCTCAGATCGGGAGCCTTTCCCTCGCTGAGATCACCTCA
>NZ_JAMYJR010000093.1 GCF_024137025.1 Paractinoplanes aksuensis | reverse complement strand
TCACCAGGAAGTATTCAGCCTTACCAGGTGGTCCTGGCAGATTCACAGCAGATTCTAGGAGTCCGCTGCTACTCGGGTGCTCTTCAACAGAGGCAATACATTTTCGTCTACCGGGCTCTCACCGTCTACGGCCAGCTTTCCCACACTGTTCGACTAACATAAGGCTTTGTAACTCTGCTAGCGCTTGTCAGAACGCTAAAGAAAAGTCCCACAACCCCCCACGTGCAACGCCTGACAGCTATCACACACGCAAGGTTTAGGCTCGATCCGCTTTCGCTCGCCACTACTCACGGAATCACGGTTGTTTTCTCTTCCTACCGGTACTGAGATGTTTCACTTCCCGGCGTTCCCCTCACATGCCCTATGTATTCAGGCACGGATGACACGACATGACTCGTGCCAGGTTTCCCCATTCGGACACCCTGGGATCACAGCTAGGTTGACAGCTCCCCCAGGCCTATCGCGGCCTCCCACGTCCTTCATCGGCTCCTGGTGCCAAGGCATCCACCGTTCGCCCTTGACAACTTAACCACAGAAAACAAGATGCTCGCGTCCACTGTGCAATTCTCAACCAACGACCAACCCAC
The DNA here is from genome assembly GCF_024137025.1 of Paractinoplanes aksuensis. Lineage (GTDB taxonomy): Bacteria > Actinomycetota > Actinomycetes > Mycobacteriales > Micromonosporaceae > Actinoplanes > Actinoplanes aksuensis. Next base: position 417 of record NZ_JAMYJR010000093.1, on the reverse strand, counting down.
AACCCGATCAGACTCCCACCAGCACTGCACAAAGCAGTCGGTATGGGGGTCCAGGCGTGCCTGGCATTGAAGACCAACCAGCCCCCGTCAGGGAACTCCTGCGGCTTTCGCATCGCAGGCGCCGGGCTATGCCGGCTTCGGGTTGTTCTTTCAGATACCCAACAGGGTGCTATCTTGTGCGCCACTTCCAGCCGCACCAGCAGTTGTTCCGCCGAGAACTCGCGTTCTCGTGTACTGAGCCTGCCGGCCGTTGCCGGTCGTAACTAGCCAGTGTCTCCGCCTATGAGCACCCCGGTCTGGCATTCGCAGACCGCGGGCCACTGGATCGGTTTCCCGATCTAGTTGCTCCTTAGAAAGGAGGTGATCCAGCCGCACCTTCCGGTACGGCTACCTTGTTACGACTTCGTCCCAATCGCC
>NZ_JAMYJR010000092.1 GCF_024137025.1 Paractinoplanes aksuensis | reverse complement strand
CGGCGAGTTCAGCCGGTCGTAGCATTTGATCTTGGTGGTTTGGTGGGACAGGATGCCCGCCGTGCGTTTGATGCTGACTTCGTCGGACCGGGAAGAGATTTCCCGGGGTCTCGCGGAAGGCTTGCTGTATAAGGAAATCGCGGTGTTGATCGGCCGGGATCCGTCAGTGGTCTCGCGGGATGTGGCGCGGCATGGTGGTCGGACCGAGTATCGGGCGGTGGCCGCGGGTGAGGCTGCCGCGGCGGGCCGGCGACGGCCGAAGGAGTACGCCGTCGAGCGGTCGGCGGCGTTGCGGTCGGTGGTGATCGGGTTGTTACGCGACGGCTGGTCACCGGCGTCGGTCGCGGGCCGGTTGCCGCGCGACTACCCCGCCGATCATGCTTTGCGGGTGTCTCACGAAGCGATCTACCAGTGGATCTACGCCCAGCCGGTGTCCACCCTGGCCCGCGAGCTGATCCGGTTGCGGACTGGGCGCCCGGCTCGCCGTTCCGGGCCACGGCCCGAGCCGGCACCACGGATCCGTGAGCCCCGCTACCTCGACGAACGCCCCGCCGAGGTCGAAGGCCGACAGGTCCCCGGGCACTGGGAAGGCGATCTCGTCATCGGCAAGGGCGGCAAGACCGCTGTCGCCACCCTGGTCGAACGCACGTCACGATTCTTGATCCTGGTACCGCTGACCGGCCGCGACGCACTGAGCGTCGGCGACGCCGTGATCGCCGCGACCGGTGGGCTACCACCGCAGATCCGCCGCTCCCTGACCTGGGACTGCGGCGCGGAGATGGCCCGGCACGCCAGCATCACCGCGACGGGACTCCCAGTGTTCTTCGCGCACCCCCACAGCCCATGGGAACGCGGCAGCAACGAGAACCTGAACCGGATCGTCAGGGAATTCTTCCCGAAAGGCGTACCGATCACGTCCGACCCCAACTACTTGGCCGGGGTGGCTTCCGATATCAACAACCGACCCCGTAAGATCTTCGATTGGAAGAAGCCCTCCGAGATATTCGCCGAACTCGTAGAGGCAAATGCTTCGACCGCCTGAATT
>NZ_JAMYJR010000091.1 GCF_024137025.1 Paractinoplanes aksuensis | reverse complement strand
ACCGCGCCTTGATAAATCAGCGAGTGGAACGGCACGAACTGCCACGACACGATGAAGATCAGCACACCCATGGCCAGCGTCGCGTTACCGAGCCAGTCCTGATTCAGCCACGAGATGCCCAGCCCGGTGCCCAACCCGAAGTTCGGGTCGAGCAACGACTTGTAGGTGATCGCGATGGCCGCCGAACTCAGCAGCAGCGGAATGAAGAACAGCACCGCCAGCACTTCGCGATAGCGCTTGCGGGCGGCGATGAAGACCCCGATCAGGATCGACAGCGGAGTCTGCACCGCCCACGACAACGCCATGATGAGGAACGTGACCCAGAGGGCGTGGGGCAGACCGGGATCGCTCAGTGTCGCGCGCCAGCTCGTCGTGCCCGAGGGAACGATCTCGCCGAGACCGTTCCAGGTGGTGAAGCTGAGCGCGAGGACGCCCAGCAACGGCACGACGCCGAAGGCCAGGAACATGAGAAGCGCGGGCAGGGCCATCCACGTGACGTTGCCGCCCCGCACCCGCTGGGCCGCGGCGGTCACTTCCCGATGACCCCGTTCATGGCGGTCACCCACTGCTGCGGGCTGACCTGCAGCTGGAACAGCTTGGCGATGTTGTCGAGCAGCGTCTCGGCCGCCGTCGGGCTCAGCGCCTGGTCCCAGGACTGGGCGAACACCTTGGCCCCGTTGGCGATGCCGGCCATGTCCTTGAGGAACTGAGCGTCGGCCCCGGAGAACAGGCTGTCGCTGTCCTTGAGCACGGGCACGCCGCCCGACTTGACCCAGCCCGCCTTCTCATCGTCGTCGACCAGCGTCGTCGAGAAGAACTTCTTGGCGATGTCCTTGGCCTCCGCGGTCGCCTTGGACGAGATGGAGAGGTACTGACCCGGGTTGCCGACGGTGTTGCTCGGGTCGCCCTTGCCACCCTCGACGGCCGGGAAGTTCATCCAGCCCAGCCCGCCGTCCTTGACGAAGTTGCCACCCTGCTCGACCTGGATCCCGTACGACCACGAGCCGTGCAGCATCATGGCCGCCTTACCCGTGTAGAGCAGCGCCTGGTCGGCGTTGGAGTCGGCCGTGGTCGACGAGAAGCCCTTCTGGAAACCGTTGGCCTT
>NZ_JAMYJR010000090.1 GCF_024137025.1 Paractinoplanes aksuensis | reverse complement strand
ACCGCGCCTTGATAAATCAGCGAGTGGAACGGCACGAACTGCCACGACACGATGAAGATCAGCACACCCATGGCCAGGGTGGCGTTGCCCAACCAGTCCTGGTTGAGCGCGTCGATCCCGAGGCCGGTGCCGAGCCCGAAGTTGGGGTCGAGCAGCGATTTGTAGGTGATCGCGATGGCGGCCGAACTGAGCAGCAGGGGGATGAAGAAGAGCACGGCCAGGAACTCGCGGTAGCGCTTGCGCGCGGCGATGAAGACCCCGATGAGAATCGACAGCGGGGTCTGGACGGCCCACGACAGCGCCATGATGAGGAACGTGACCCAGAGGGCGTGCGGCAGGCCCGGGTCGCTGAGCGTGGCCTTCCAGCTGGTGAGGCCGGACGGTTGGATCTCGCCGAGGCCGTTCCAGGTGGTGAAGCTGAGCCAAAGTACGCCCAACAGGGGTACGACGCCGAAGGCCACGAACCAGAAGAGCGCCGGCAGGGCCATCCAGACGACGGAACCGCTCCGCCCGCCGCTGGACCGGGTGGACTCGTTCGTCCGTACGACAGGCGGAGCGATCGTCGTCACTTGCCGATGACCCCGTTCATGGCGGTCACCCACTGCTGCGGGCTGACCTGCAGCTGGAACAGCTTGGCGATGTTGTCGAGCAGCGTCTCGGCCGCGGTCGGGCTGAGCGCCTGGTCCCAGGACTGGGCGAAGGTCTTGGCGCCGTTGGCGATCGACGCCATGTCCTTGAGGAACTGGGCGTCAGCGCCGGTGAAGAGGCTGTCGCTGTTCTTCAGGACCGGCACGCCGCCGGACTTGACCCAGGCCTCCTTCTCGGCGTCGTCGACCAGGGTGGTCGAGAAGAACTTCTTCGCGGTCTCCTTGGCCTCGGCGGTCGCCTTGGACGAGATGGAGAGGTACTGGCCGGGGTTGCCGACGGTGTTGCTGGGGTCGCCCTTGCCACCCTCGACGGCCGGGAAGTTCATCCAGCCCAGGCCACCGTCCTTGACGAAGTTGCCACCCTGGGCGGTCTGGATCCCGTACGACCAGGAACCGTGGACCATCATGGCCGCCTTGCCCGTGTAGAGCAGCGCCTGGTCGGCGTTGGAGTCGGCCGTGGTCGACGAGAAGCCCTTCTGGAAACCGTTGGCCTT
>NZ_JAMYJR010000009.1 GCF_024137025.1 Paractinoplanes aksuensis | reverse complement strand
TCCCGGTGGCGGCCGTGGCGGCCCCGGTGGCGGCGGTGGCGGCTTCCGTCCCGGCGGTGGCGCCGGCGGCGGTGGCGGTGGCTACCGTGGCGGTCCCGGTGGTGGCGGCGGTGGCGGTGGCTACCGTGGCGGTCCCGGCGGTGGTGGCGGCGCCGGTGGCGGTTTCCGCCCCGGTGGCGGTGCCCCGGCCGGTGGCGCTCCGGGTCGTCCCGGCGGTGGCGGTCGCGGTCGTGGCGGCGGTGCCGCGGGTGCCTTCGGGCGTCCGGGTGGCCGGCCGACCCGCGGTCGCAAGTCGAAGAAGCAGCGTCGTCAAGAGTTCGACAACCTGTCGGCTCCGCAGATGAGCTCGGGTGCTCCGCGCGGTCAGGGTCAAGAGATCCGGCTGTCGCGTGGCGCCTCGCTGTCCGACTTCGCCGACAAGATCAACGCGAACCCCGGCTCGCTGGTCCAGGAGATGTTCAACCTGGGCGAGATGGTGACGGCGACGCAGTCGTGCTCCGACGACACGTTGCTGCTGCTCGGCGAGCACCTGGGCTTCACGGTGAGCATCGTCAGCCCCGAGGACGAGGACCGTGAGCTGCTCGCGCAGTTCAACATCGACCTCGACGCCGCGGTGGACGAGAGCCGGCTGGTCACCCGGCCGCCGGTCGTGACCGTCATGGGTCACGTCGACCACGGTAAGACGAAGCTGCTCGACGCGATCCGCAAGACCAACGTGGTCGCCGGCGAGGCGGGTGGCATCACCCAGCACATCGGCGCCTACCAGGTCCACTACGAGCACAACGGCGAGGACCGGGCGATCACCTTCCTCGACACCCCGGGTCACGAGGCGTTCACCGCCATGCGTGCCCGTGGTGCCCAGGTGACCGACATCGTCATCCTCGTGGTCGCGGCCGACGACGGCGTCATGCCGCAGACGGTCGAGGCGTTGAACCACGCCAAGGCGGCCGAGGTGCCGATCGTGGTCGCGGTCAACAAGGTCGACAAGCCCGACGCCAACCCGGACAAGGTGCGTCAGCAGCTGACCGACTACGGCCTGCTGGCCGAGGAGTACGGCGGCGACACGATGTTCGTCAACGTCGCGGCCAAGCCCGGCATCGGCATCGACGACCTGCTCGAGGCGGTTCTGCTGACCGCCGACGCGTCGCTGGAGCTGACCGCTCCGGTCGACGGGCCGGCCCAGGGCGCCGTCGTCGAGTCGCACCTCGACAAGGGTCGTGGTGCGGTCTCCACCGTGCTGGTGCAGAAGGGCACGCTGCGGGCCGGCGACTCGATCGTGGCGGGTGGCGCGCACGGCCGCGTCCGCGCCATGCTCGACGAGAACGGCAACGCGGTCAGCGAGGCCTTCCCGGCCCGTCCGGTGCTGGTCCTCGGTCTGACCTCGGTTCCCGGCGCGGGCGACACGTTCCTCGCCGGTGAGGACGACCGCACGGTCCGGCAGATCGCCGAGCAGCGGCAGGCCCGCCGCCGCGCGGCCAGCTTCGCCAACTCGCGTTCCAAGGCGACTCTCGAGACGCTCATGGAGCAGCTCAAGGAGGGCGAGAAGACCTCGCTCACCCTGGTCATCAAGGGCGACTCGTCCGGTTCGGTCGAGGCCCTGGAAGACGCGCTGTTCAAGCTCGACATCCCGGACGAGATCCAGCTCAAGGTCATCCACCGCGGCGTCGGTGCGATCACCGAGAGCGACGTGAACCTGGCGTCGGCTTCCTCGGAGGCCACCGCCACGATCATCGGCTTCAACGTCCGGGCCTCGAACAAGGTCAAGGAGATGGCCGACCGGGCCAACGTGGAGATCCGCTACTACAGCGTGATCTACCAGGCCATCGAGGAGATCGAGGCCGCGCTCAAGGGCCTGCTCAAGCCGGAGTTCGAAGAGGTCGAGCTGGGCACGGCGGAGATCCGCGAGGTCTTCCGCTCGTCCAAGATCGGTCTCATCGCCGGCTGTCTGGTCCGCACGGGTCTGCTCCGCCGCAACGCCAAGGCCCGCATCCTGCGGGACGGCAGCGTGGTGGCCGACAACGTCACGATCAGCTCGCTGCGCCGCTTCAAGGACGACGCCACCGAGGTCCGCGAGGGCTTCGAGTGTGGTGTGACCATGAGCGGTTTCGGCAGCCCGCAGGTCGGCGACGTGATCGAGACCTTCGAGATGCGCGAGAAGCCGCGCGCGTAACGAGGTAGGAACCACGGACAGCCCCGGCGCTCCTCGCGCCGGGGCTGTTCCCTTTCCGCGGCCCCCGTGGGCGGCGTCCGATCGGCGCTCGGCAAAATGGCCTCCATGCCCCGGTACGCCCTGCTGCTCGCGCCCTCCGCCAACCGCGTCTACGCCGACCAGGCGGCCCGCCTCGCCTCGGCCGAGTTGGCGGCCTTCCTCGACTACCTGGCGCCGGCCGGGAGAGATGACGATCTGGCGCCGGCCGGGAGCGACGACGCCGACGGTCCTTCTTCCCCCTCTGCGGGCATTTCCGAAATTTCGGTCATCAACCTTGGGGGTGTCGAGTACCTCGCGTTCGACGGCTCGCTGAGTGAGCGCGACATCGCGTACGTCTCGAACCTGTCTTCGGCCTATGCGCTCTTCGAGCGGGTCGAGGGCGAGCTGCTGCGGCCCCTGGCCCTGTCGCCGCTGGCCCGGTACGACAGCGACCTGATCACCATCCCGAAGTACGCGGGTAAGACCAACGAGCAGTTCACCAAGCTCGTGCTCAACCTCACGATCCTGGCCTCCGGCTCGGCCGGGCGGATGCTCGACGGCGGCCTGACCGTGCTCGACCCGCTGGCCGGGCGGGGGACCACGCTGAACCAGGCGCTGATGTACGGCTACGACGCGGTCGGGGTCGAGATCGACGGCAAGGACGTCGAGGCGTACAAGCTGTTCCTGCAGACCTGGCTCAAGCGCAAGCGCCTCAAGCACTCGGCCGAGCTCGTGCCGGTGCGGCGGCAGGGCAAGCGGGCGGCCCGGCGGCTCGAGGTGACGATGGCCGCCAGCAAGGACGATCACAAGGCCGGGGCGGTGCAGAAGCTCGTGATGCTGCAGGCCGACACCACCCAGCTCGACGGGCTGCTGCGGGGCGGTGTGGCCGACGTGCTGGTGGCGGATCTGCCCTACGGGGTGGCTCACGGGTCGTACGACGACGAGGGTGGCATCTCGCGGCGGCCGCTCGACCTGCTGGAGCGCGCGGTGCCGCAGTGGCTGCCGTTGCTGCGCAAGGGCGGGGCGCTGGGGCTGTCGTGGAACACGAAGGTGGCGCGGCGCGAGCTGGCCGAGGACATCCTGCTCGCCAACGGGCTCGAGATCGTGCCTCACCAGCCCCTCGAGCACCGGGTCGACCAGGGCATCGAGCGCGATGTGGTGGTCGCCCGGATGACGGCCTGACGCCCGGGCCGCGCCCGGGCGCCCGGGCGGAAAATCCGGCGAGAAATGTCGTACGGCCGCTGTAATCTTCGCTGCGATGTATACCGAAACCGCAGTGTTCGACCTGCTCCTGCCCGGCGATTCGCAGTCGCTGAAGCAGAAGCGTTCCTACGTCCGCCCGATCCTCGCGATGCTGAAGAAATACGAAGTCAGCGTGGCCGAGGTGGGCTTTCACGACCTGCACGGGCGGGCCCAGATCGGGGTGGCGTCGGTGGCGGCCGAGCCCGCTCAGGCCCGCGCCGTCATCGACACCTGCGAGAACCAGGTGGCCGGCCGGCCCGAGATCGAGTTGCTGTCGGTCAAGCGCCGCCTCTACGGCGACGACGACTGACACTCACACGTTCGGCCTCGCGGCCGCATGGGTACGCTTCAGCAGTTGGGCGGGGGTTTGTCGAACCCGCGGGAACACAGTCGGAGGTGGGCGATATGTCGGACCCGGCCAAGACGCGTCGGCATGCGGAACGCGTACGGGAACTGGTGGCATCGCTGGTACGTGAGATCAAAGATCCCCGGCTCGGCATGGTGACGATCACCGACGCGCGGATCACCGGTGATCTGCGCGAGGCGACGGTCTTCTACACGGTGCTCGGCGACGCGACCGAGCAGGCGGCGACCAAGGCGGCCCTCGAGAGCGCCAAGGGCATGCTGCGCACCCGCGTCGGTCACGCGCTGGGCCTGCGGCACTCGCCGAGCCTGGCCTTCTCGCAGGACAACGTGCAGGACCACGCCAAGGAAATGGAAGACCTGCTGGCCGAGGCGCGTCAGCGCGACCAGGAGGTGCAGCGGCTGGCCGCCGGCAAGCAGTACGCGGGCGACGCCGACCCCTACAAGAGCGAGGACGACGAGGACGACGACTCCGCCGAGCGGGTCGGGGCCCGCGAGGACCAGGGGTGACCTCCTCCTCCGTGACGCGGCCCGGTGTCGAGCCGGGCCGCGTTTCTCCTGCTCCCGAGCCGCGCTCGCCCGAGCCGGCGGCGGTGGCCGAGGCCGACTGGGCGGCGGCCGTGGCGGCGATCCGCGGGGTCGCGCTCGACGCCGAGGTGCAGCTGATCTGTCACGTCAACCCCGACGGGGACGCGCTCGGCAGCATGCTCGGCTTCGCGCTGGGTCTGCGGCGGCTGGGCTTCACCCGGCTGCGGGCGACTTTCCCCGGCGAGTTCGACGTGCCCGAGCCCTACCGTGCGTTGCCCGGCTCCGAGCTTCTCGTGCCCGAACCGGGGGCGTACGCCGAACCGGCCCTGATCCTGATCTTCGATGTGGCTGCCGAGTCGCGCCTGGGCGGGCTGGCCGACCGGCTCGAGGGCGACGCTCCCGTGGTGGTGCTCGACCATCACGCGTCGTTCACCGGCTTCGGCGACGTCGGCCTGGTCGACCCGAAGGCCGCCGCCACGTCGGTCGTGGCCGACGAGCTGCTGACCCGCCTCGGTGTCCCGCTCGACGCCGAGATCGCGGAGTGCCTGTACGTGGCGCTGACGACCGACACCGGCTCGTTTAAGTTCGTCCGCTCGCCCTCGGTCCACGCGCTGGCGGCCCGCCTGATCGCCACCGGCATCAGCCCGGCCGAGATCGCCCGCCGCACGTTCGACACCCGCCCGTTCGGCGCGATGAAGCTGGCCGGCGAGGTGCTGGGCCGCGCGGTGCTCGACCCGGCCGCGGCCGGCGGCAAGGGCCTGGTCTGGACGTACGCGACCACGGCCGATCTGGAACGGCACGGCCAGCGCCCCTACGTGCTCGACGCGCTGATCGACCCGGTGCGCGGAGTGGCCGAGGCCGACGTCGCGGTCGTCATCAAAGAGCTGACCCCCGGCGAGTGGGCTGTGTCACTGCGCTCCAAGGGCGGCGTGAACGTCAGCGCGGTCGCCATGGCCCTGGGCGGCGGTGGTCACCGGTTGGCCGCCGGTTTCACCGGTCACGGCACCCCCGACGACGTGATCGCCCGGATCCGTCCCCTGTTGGAGGCCTGACCTCCCGTTTTCCTCCTCGCCCGTCTCGGCCTCACCGGCCGGGGCGGGCGATTTCGTGTTGTCGGCTATCGGCTTTTCCGTCTCGCTTCGTGGGAAGCGCCCACCAGGAAGCGGAACTGAACGATAGTTTTGGTGCCTGAACGGTGATTTGGTTTTGCGTGGTCGTGACCACCGCCCGCCGCGGAACCTCGAGCCACCCGGGTCCACCGACTCGGGTCGCGTCACCCGTGCCAGGCGCCCGGCGATCCCGGGCCGGCCCATGTGACGCCCGCTCGACCGATCTTCCGGACGCGTGTGTACGTGCCGCGTCCCCCACCGTGGAAGGACCACGATCATGGCCGCGAAGCCGAAGCCCCAGACCACCGACGAAGCCCGCGAGGCGGCGCGCCGCGCCCTGCAGACCTCGATGGACACGCGTCAGTAACCTGGGTAAGCACCCATCTGAATTGCAGTCCTTACGGCCGGGCGGGCATCATGGGACACCATGAGCCCGCCTGCCCAGCCGAACACCTCCGGCGACCCGGGCCGTCCCGCATCGCCGTCCGCCCGCTCCGACCGCGTAGCGCCTGAACCGGCCGCCGGCCGCACCGCGCCGTCGACCGTTTCCGCGCCGGCCGGCGTTTCGGCCAAGCGGATCGCGCAGCTGGCTCTGCCGGCGCTGGTCGTGCTGGCGGCTGAGCCGCTGTATGTGCTCGTCGACACCGCTGTGGTCGGGCACCTCGGTTCGGTGCCGCTCGCGGCCGTCGCGGTCGGCGGCACGATCATGTCGGTGGCCGCGTGGTTGGGCACGCTCATGGCCTACGGCACCACTGGCCGGGCCGCCCGGCGCTTCGGCGCGGGGGACAGGGCCGCCGCGGTCGCCGAAGGGGTGCAGGCGTCGTGGCTCGCGTTCGCAGTCGGCGTACTGCTGGCTCTGCTCGCCCAGCCCTTCGCCGACCCGCTCGCGCAAGCCCTCTCCGGCGACCCCGCCGTCGCCGACGCTGCCGCCACCTGGTTGCGGGTCGCGGCTCTCGGCGCGCCCGGCCTGCTGCTGGCCGCGGCCGGCAACGGCTGGATGCGCGGCGTCCAGGACACTCGACGCCCGCTATTTTACGTGCTCGGCGCCAACGTGCTCTCGGCGATCCTCTGTCCCGTGCTCGTCTACCCGGTGGGCTGGGGGCTCACCGGCTCGGCCGTGGCCAACGTGGTCGCGCAGAGCGTCTCTGGCGGCTTCTTCCTGTACGCCCTGATCCGCGAGACGAAGCACCTGCGTCCTCATCTCGGCGTGATCGGCCAGCAGCTGAGCCTGGGCCGGGACCTGCTCATCCGAGGAGCAGCGTTCCAAGCCTGCTTCCTGTCGGCGACCGCCGTGGCGAGCCGCTTCGGGGTCGAGTCGGTCGGAGCCCACCAGATCGCGCTGCAGCTGTGGTTCTTCAGCGCGCTCGCCTTGGACGCGGTGGCGATCGCCGCGCAGTCGCTGGTCGGAGCGGCGCTCGGTGGCAGCAACGCGGCCGAGGCGCGCGCGGTGGCCCGGAAGGTCACTCTCTCGGGCGGGCTGGCCGGGGTCGTGTTCGCGCTTCTGGCCGCGGCGGGCAGCAGCCACATCCCGGGCTGGTTCACCCCCGACGCCGAGGTGCACGACCAGGCGGCGGTGATCTGGCCCTGGTTCATCGGGCTGATGCCGTTCGCCGGTGTGGTCTACGCCCTCGACGGCGTGCTCATCGGGGCCGGCGACGTGAAGTTCCTGCGCAACATCACGCTGGCGGCGGCGCTGCTCGGCTTCCTGCCGGCCATTTGGATCGCGTACTTCTTCGACCTGGGTCTGGGCGGCGTGTGGGCCGGCCTCGCCCTGCTCATCCTGATCCGCTTCGTCACGACCGTGTGGCGCTGGCGTTCCGATCGCTGGGCCGTCGTCGGCGCCACCCGCTGAGCCTCGCGGGGCCGGGGGGCTTCTAGGGTGGTCCGGTGAACACGGACGGACTCATCGTGGTGGACAAGCCGGCGGGGATGACCTCGCACGACGTGGTGGCCCGCATCCGGCGCCTGGCCAAGACCCGGCGCGTGGGCCACGGCGGCACCCTCGACCCGATGGCCACCGGCGTGCTGATCATCGGCGTCAACCGCGCGACGCGCCTGCTGACGTACGTGATCGGCTCCGGCAAGAGCTACGCCGCGACCATCCGCCTGGGCCAGTCCACGATCACCGACGACGCCGAGGGCGATGTCACGGCGACCACCCCGGCCGGCCACGTGACCGACGAAGCCATCCACGACGGCCTGGCCCGCCAGCGCGGCGAGATCGACCAGGTGCCGAGCGCCGTCAGCGCCATCAAGATCAAGGGTGAGCGGGCGTACAAGCGCGTCCGCGAGGGCGAGGACGTCCAGATCCCCGCCCGCCGGGTCACGATCTCCCGCCTGGAGATCCTCGATATCCGCCGCACCGACGACGACGTCGTCGACATCGACATCGACGTCACGTGCTCCTCCGGCACGTACATCCGGGCCATCGCCCGCGACCTGGGAACCCTGCTCGAGGTCGGCGGCCACCTGACGGCCCTGCGCCGCACCGCCGTCGGCGACATGACCCTGGCCGAGGCCCGCACTCTCGAACAGCTCGAGGAGTCAGCCCCCGACGTGGTGACCCTGCCGATGGCCGAGGCCGCCCGCCAGGCCTTCTCCCAGCGCGAGGCCACCGCCGAAGAGGCCAAGGTGCTGAGCCACGGCGGCCCGCTCGACCCGGTCGGCATCACCGGCCCGTACGCGGTGTTCGCCCCCACCGGCGAGGTGCTGGCGATCGTCTCCGAGCGCGAAGGCAAAGCCCGGGCCGAGATCGTCCTCGCCCCGGCCTGAATCCGGCCGGGCCGGGGCGTCGATACGCTGGGGGCGTTGGCGTTGGCCGGGAGGGCTTTGTGATGCAGCGGTGGCGGGGATTTGAGGCTGTTCCTGGTGGCTGGGGGCGGTCGGTCGTCACGATCGGGGTCTTCGACGGGGTGCATCGGGGGCACCAGGCGATCATCGGGCACGCCGTGAAGCGGGCCCGCGACCTGGGCCTGCAGTCGGTGGTGGTCACCTTCGACCCGCATCCGGCCGAGGTCGTGCGGCCGGGGTCGCACCCGGCGGTGCTGACCGAGCCGGTGCGCAAGGCCGAGCTGATCGAGCAGCTGGGCGTCGACGCGCTCTGCGTGGTGCCTTTCACTCCGGCGTTCTCGCAGCTCAGCCCCGAGGCCTTTGTGCACGACGTGCTGGTCGAGGCGCTGCACGCGGCCGTGGTCGTGGTGGGGGACAACTTCCGGTTCGGGCACAAGGCGGCCGGTGACGTGGGGCTGCTGGGACGGCTGGGGGTGTCGTTCGGGTTCACCGTCGAGGACGCGCCGCTGGTCTCCGAGGACGGGCTGGTCTTCTCCTCGACGTACATCAGAAGTTGTGTCGATGCCGGGGACGTGCGTGCCGCCGCGGCGGCTCTGGGGCGGCCGCACCGGTTGGGGGGCGTGGTCGTCCGCGGGGACCAGCGGGGGCGCGAGATCGGGTTCCCCACCGCCAACCTCATGGTTCACCGCTACGCCGCAGTGCCGGCCGACGGCGTGTACGCGGCCTGGCTGATCCGCGGGGGCGAGCATGCCGCCCGGCTGCCGGCCAGCGTGTCGATCGGCACCAACCCCACGTTCTCGGGGCGGGAGCGGCGGGTCGAGGCCTACGTGCTCGACTTCAGTGGCGACCTCTACGGCGAGCGGGTCAGCCTCGATTTCGTGGCCCATCTGCGCGAGCAGCGCACCTACGACGCGATCGAGCCGCTGGTGGCGCAGATCCGCGACGACGTCGAACAGACCCGCGTGTTGCTTCGGTGACCCCCTGGTAGGGTTGACACGACGTTGGCTTATCCAACGACCGGTCCCGCCTGCCTGCCCGACGCCGCGGGCCGCGGGGAAACCGATTCCTCGGCAACACAGAAGTACGGAGAACATGGCGCTCGATCAAGAGACCAAGACCAAGATCATCGACGAGTACAAGGCGAAGGACGGCGACACCGGTTCGCCCGAGGTCCAGGTCGCGATGCTCACCAAGCGGATCGCCGACCTCACCGAGCACCTCAAGACCCACAAGCACGACCACCACAGCCGTCGTGGTCTGCTGCTGCTGGTCGGCCGTCGCCGCCGCCTGCTCAACTACGTGCAGAAGAAGGACATCGCGCGCTACCGGACGCTGATCGAGCGTCTCGGCCTGCGCCGCTGATTCGACGGGGGAGTGGCCGACCGGCCGCTCCCCCGAGTTCTACCACCGGACCCGCGCGGTCCGCAGTGAGCCACCGGTCCTCGGTAGTGGTTCCCAGGCAGAAGAATCCTGGGTACTTCGATCGAAGACCGGCAGCTGCGAAAACAACCGCGCTGTGTAGACCGCCGGGTCCTCGACGAAGGAGTACCGCACCACATGACAGAGCAGAACACCGCTCTCGGCACCGAGTTCCGCACCGCCGTCATCGACAACGGGTCGTTCGGCACTCGCGAGATCACGTTCTCCACCGGCCGGCTGGCCAAGCAGGCCGCCGGTTCGGTCATCGTCCAGCTGGGCGACACCGTCGTCCTCTCCGCGACCACGGCCAGCAAGCAGCCGAAGGAGCACTTCGACTTCTTCCCGCTCACGGTCGACGTCGAGGAGCGGATGTACGCCGCCGGTCGCATCCCCGGCTCGTTCTTCCGCCGTGAGGGCCGCCCCAGCGAGGACGCCATCCTCACCTGCCGCCTGATCGACCGGCCGCTGCGCCCGTCGTTCACCAAGGGCCTGCGCAACGAGGTCCAGGTCGTCGAGACCGTCCTCGCGCTCGACCCGGCCCACCCGTACGACGTGGTCGCCATGAACGGCGCCTCGCTGTCGACCAAGCTGTCCGGCCTGCCGTTCAGCGGCCCGATCGGCTCGACCCGGGTCGCGCACATCGACGGCCAGTGGGTTGCCTTCCCGACCCTCGAGGAGCTCGAGCGGGCCACCTTCGACATGGTCGTCGCCGGCCGCGTCGTGGGTGACGGCGACGTCGCCATCATGATGGTCGAGGCCGAGGCCACGCCGAACGCGGTCAAGCTGATCGCCGGTGGCGCCACCGCCCCGACCGAGGAGATCGTGGCGAGCGGCCTCGAGGCGGCCAAGCCGGCCATCCGCGAGCTCTGCCGCGCGCAGAGCGAGCTGGCCGCGATCGCCTCGAAGCCGGCCGTCGAGTTCCCGGTCTTCCTCGACTACCAGGACGACGTCTACGCGGCCGTGACCGAGGCCGTCCGGGCCGAGACGGCCGAGGCCCTCAAGATCGCGGCCAAGCAGGAGCGCGAAGAGGCCCTCGACCTGGTCAAGGCCAAGGCCCACGAGCTGCTCGACGAGCGCTTCGAGGGTCGCGAGAAAGAGATCAGCGCCGCCTTCCGCTCGGTCACCAAGAGCGAGGTGCGCCAGCGCGTGCTGCGCGAGCAGGTCCGCATCGACGGCCGGGGCCCGGCCGACCTGCGGCCGCTGTCCGCTCAGATCGGCATCCTGCCCCGCGTGCACGGCTCGGCCCTGTTCGAGCGGGGCGAGACCCAGATCATGGGTGTCACCACGCTGAACATGCTGCGCATGGAGCAGTCGCTCGACACCCTGGCGCCCGAGAAGTCCAAGCGCTACATGCACAACTACAACTTCCCGCCGTACTCGACCGGTGAGACCGGCCGGGTGGGTTCGCCGAAGCGCCGCGAGATCGGCCACGGCGCGCTGGCCGAGCGGGCCCTGGTGCCCGTGCTGCCCTCGCGCGAGGAGTTCCCGTACGCGATCCGCCAGGTCTCCGAGGCGCTGGGCTCCAACGGCTCGACGTCGATGGGCTCGGTCTGCGCCTCGACGCTGTCGCTGCTGAGCGCCGGTGTGCCGCTGAAGGCCCCGGTCGCCGGTATCGCGATGGGCCTGATCTCGGACGAGGTCGACGGCAAGACCCAGTACGTCGCGCTGACCGACATCCTGGGCGCCGAGGACGCGTTCGGCGACATGGACTTCAAGGTCGCCGGCACCAGCGAGTTCGTGACCGCCCTGCAGCTCGACACCAAGCTCGACGGGATCCCGTCCGACGTGCTGGCCGGTGCCCTGCAGCAGGCGCACGACGCCCGCGCCACGATCCTGGGCGTGATGGAGGCCGCGATCAGCTCGCCGGCCGAGATGTCGGAGTACGCCCCGCGCGTCACCTCCGTCAAGATCCCGGTCGACAAGATCGGCATGGTCATCGGGCCCAAGGGCCAGACGATCAACGCGATCCAGGACGAGACCGGCGCCGACATCTCGATCGAGGACGACGGCACGATCTACGTCGGCGCGACCAACGGCCCGTCGGCCGACGCCGCGGTCGAGCGGATCAACGCCATCGCCAACCCGACGCTGCCCAAGGTCGGCGACAAGTTCCTCGGCACCGTGGTCAAGACGGCCGCGTTCGGCGCCTTCATCTCGCTGCTGCCCGGCCGCGACGGCCTGCTGCACATCAGCAAGGTCGGCGACGGCAAGCGGGTCGAGAAGGTCGAGGACTTCCTCAACGTCGGCGACAAGGTCGAGGTGTCCATCGCGGACATCGACGCTCGCGGCAAGATCTACCTGGACAAGGTCCGCCCGGAAGGCGAAGAGGCTCCGGCCGCTCCGGCTGCCGCCGAGGGTGGCCGCCCGCCGCGCGAGCCGCGCGGTGAGGGTGGTGGCGAGCCCCGCCGTCGTCGTCGCTCCGGCGGCGAGGGTGGCCGTGGCGAGCGCCGCGAGTAACAAGTAGTGACAACGAGTTCGACGCGCGGGCCGGCTTCCCAGCCGGCCCGCGCTACTACCAAGACGTTGTCGGACGGCGCCAAGCGCACCACGCTCCCCAGCGGGCTGCGCATCGTCACCGAGGCCATCCCGACCACCCGCAGCGCCTCCCTCGGGGTGTGGGTGGGCATCGGCTCACGGGACGAGACGCCCGGCATGTCCGGCGCCTCGCACTTCCTCGAGCACCTGCTCTTCAAGGGCACCCACAAGCGCACCGCGCTGCAGATCTCGAGCGAGATCGAGGCGGTGGGCGGCGAGACCAACGCCTTCACCACGAAGGAATACACCTGCTACTACGCGCGGGTGCTCGACGCCGACCTGCCGCTCGCGGTCGACGTGCTGGTCGACGCCGTGGCCGACTCGATCATGGAGCCGGCCGACGTCGAGACCGAGCGCGGCGTGATCCTCGAAGAGATCGCGATGCACGAGGACGAGCCCGGTGACGAGGTGCACGACATCTTCACCGAGGCCATCTTCGGTGACCACCCGCTGGGCCGGCTCATCTCGGGGACCGAGGAATCGATCACCCCGATGACCCGCAACCAGATCCACGGCTTCTACCGGCGGCGCTACAAGGCGCCCCAGATCGTGATCGCGGCCGCGGGCAACCTCGACCACGCCACGGTCGTCCGGCTGGTCCGCAAGGCGCTGGCCGGCACCGCGCTCGACTCCGCGCCGGCCGACCCGGCCCCGCCGCGGTCCGGTTCGAAGCGCGTACCGACCCAGAAACCGCACGTGGTGGTGCGCAACCGGGACACCGAGCAGGGTCACCTGGTGCTGGGCGGGGTCGGCATCGGCCGCCGTGACGAGCGCCGCTTCGCCATCGGGGTGCTCAACAACATCCTCGGCGGCGGCATGTCGAGCCGGCTCTTCCAAGAGATCCGCGAGAAGCGGGGCCTGGCCTACTCGGTCTACTCGTACGCCAGCCAGTACGCCGACGCCGGCCTGTTCGGCGTCTATGCGGGCTCGGCCCCGGGCAAATCCGACGAGGTGCTCGACCTCGTGCGGGTGGAACTCGAACGGATGGCGGTCAAGGGCGTCAGCGCCGACGAGCTGGCCCGCGGCAAGGGCATGGTCAAGGGCTCGTACGTGCTGGGGCTCGAGGACACCGGCTCGCGGATGAGCCGCCTGGCCAAGTCGGAGCTGCTGTACGGCGAGCTCATGGGCGTCGACGACCTGCTGGCCCGGGTCGACGCGGTCACCCTGGACGAGGTCAACGAGGCGGCCACCGAGTTGCTCACGCCGCCGATGTCGCTGGCCGTGGTCGGACCCTTCGACGAGAACGCGTTCGGAGCGCACCGCTAACCTTGGACCCCGTGACGACGCTGGAGACCCCACCGCCGCCCACCCCCACCGTGACGCCGGAACAGCGCAAGCGCCGGATCATCGGCATGACGGTGTGGGCGGCGGCCTTCGCGGTGTTCGTGTGGCTGGTCGGCGTGCCGACCAGCGACCCGCTCACCGCCTTCGGCTGGCTCTGGCTGGCCACCATCGCCTGGCGCAACTATCTGCCGTGGCGGGAACACCTGCTCTTCCTGCGCGACTGGGGTCCGGTGGCGCTGCTGCTGGTCATCTACAACGTGTCCCGCGGTGCCGCCGATGAGCTCTTCGCGCCGCACGTCACCCCGCTGATCGATGCCGACGTGGCCATGTTCGGCTGGCTCACCGACGGCAAGATCCCCACGGTGTGGCTGCAGGAACACCTCTACACCAAGACCGTCCCCTGGTGGGAGGTGATCATCACGATCGTCTACACCTCGCACTTCCTGGCCGTGCCGACGGTGGCCGTGGTGCTGTGGCTGCGCAACCGTGGTCTGTCCTACCGGTTCCTGCGCCGGTGGATCACGCTCAGCATGGCCGGCCTCGTCACCTATTTCCTCTACCCGGCCGCGCCGCCGTGGTGGGCCTGGAAGTACGGCTATCTCAGTGACGAGGTACTGCGCTTCTCGACGCGCGGCCTCGACGTCATCGGTCTGCACGGCGCGGGCAACACCCTCAACGCCCTGCAGGTGCACCAGTCCAACCCGGTGGCCGCCATGCCGTCCCTGCACACGGCGTACGCGATGATGGCCGTGGCTTTCTTCCTGCCGATGGTCCGCAAGCGGTGGTGGCCGCTGCTGCTGGCGTATCCGCTGGCCATGACCTTCACGCTGGTCTACACGGGCGAGCACTACGTGATCGACGTGTTCGTCGGCTGGCTCTACGTCGCGGGCGTGTTCGCGGTGGTGGGCGTGGCCGAACGCTGGTGGGCCCGGCGGACGTCGAACCGGCCGGGCGGACTAAATTATCCGAATGACGAACCAGGCTGAGCCGATCCGCGTCGGTGTTCTCGGGGCCCGGGGCCGCATGGGCCTCGAAGTGTGCAAGGCGGTCGACGGCGCCGGCGACATGGAGCTGGTGGCCATGCTCGACCAGGGCGACGAGCTGTTCAAGGCATCCGACGCCGGGGCTCAGGTGTTCGTCGACTTCACTACCCCTGACGCGGTCATGGACAACCTGCACTGGGCGATCGACCAGGGCATCAGCATGGTCGTCGGCACCACCGGCTTCACCGACCAGCGACTGGCCCAGGTCGGCGAGTGGCTGGCCGCCAAGCCCGGCGCCGGGGTGCTCGTCGCGCCCAACTTCGGTCTCGGCGCGGTGCTGATGATGCAGTTCGCGGCCCGGGCCGCCCGCTACTTCGACTCGGTCGAGATCATCGAGCAGCACCACCCGCGCAAGCTCGACGCCCCGAGCGGCACGTCGACCCACACGGCCCGGCTGATCGCCCAGGCTCGGGCCGAGGCCGGTCTGGGCGCGATGCCCGACGCGACCAAGGACGAGGTCGACGGCGCCCGGGGAGCCGACATCGAGGGCGTACGCATCCACTCGGTGCGCGCCGCGGGCCTGGTCGCCCACCAAGAGGTGCTGTTCGGCTCGCTCGGCGAGACGCTTACCATCCGCCACGACTCCCTCGACCGGGTGTCGTTCATGCCCGGCGTCCTGCTCGGCGTCCGCAAGATCCTCGCCCGCCCAGGCCTAACGGTGGGGCTCGACAGCTTCCTCGACTGACAAACCCTCCGGCAGGCCGGTGAGCCGGCCATCGGTGAAGGCGACCGGGTGGCCGGCGATGCGCAGGTCGGTCACGGTGGGGGCGTCGGGCATCGGGCGTACGCGGACCACGCCGTTCGGGACGTCCGGGTCCAGGCCGAGCTGGGCCTGGAGGATCAACACGGCCGCGGCGGCCGACCACGCCTGTGGGTGACATGAGGCTGGGTACGGCATCGGTCGGCTGATGTCGTCGCGCGCGTCGCCGCTGTACAGCTCGGGCAGCCGGAAGCCGAACGCCTCGGCCGCGCTCAGCAGCCCGTCGACCAGCCGGCCGGCCTCGGCGGCGAAGCCGGCCCGGGCCAGACCGGCGGCGACGATGGCGGTGTCGTGGGTCCAGACCGAACCGCAGTGGTACGACAGGGGAGCGAACCCGCCGTCGCCGGATGACATCGTGCGCAGGCCGTAGGCGCCGGACATCTCGGGCGAGCCGAGCGCTGCCGCTACCTTGGCCTCCTCGTCCCCGGTCAGCAGACCGGTGCCCAAGAGGTGGCCGATGTTGCTGGTCAGCGCGTCGACCGGCTGCTTCTCGCGGTCGAGGGCCAGGGCCGGGTAGCGGCCGCCGCCGACCCAGAACGCGTCGCGGAACCGGGTCTCGAGCGCGTCCGCGTAGGCCCGCCACAGCGAGCCGCCGGGCCGGCCGAACGCGTCGAGCAGCGCGGCCCCGTCGACGGCGGCCCGGTACGCGTATCCCTGCACCTCGGCCAGCGCGATGGGTGGCTCGGCCAGCCGGCCGTCGTGGAAGCGGACCGCGTCGTGCGAGTCCTTCCAGCCCTGGTTGGCCAGGCCACGCCCGGTCGGGTCGAGGTATTCGAGGAAGCCGTCGCCGTCCGGGTCGGCGTGGTCGGCCAGCCAGCCCAGCGCGTTCTCGAGGGCGGGCAGCAGTTCGGCGATCTCGGCCCGGTCGTGGCCCCAGCGCCACGCGTCGTGCAGCAGGCTGATCCAGAGCAGGGTGGCGTCGATCGTGCCGTAGTAGACGGCGGGCAGCCGGCCCTCGACCGTGACGTCGGCCCGGCGCAGCTCGTGCATGATCTTGCCGGGGGCCTCGCCGGTCGCGGGGTCGAGCTTCGTGCCCTGGCGGCGGGCCAGCACCCGCAGCGTGCCGAGGGCGAGGTCGGTGCCGAGCGGGAGCATCATGCGGGCGGCCCACAGGCTGTCCCGGCCGAACAGCGTCAGGTACCAGGGCACGCCGGCCCCCAGGAAGGTGTCGCCGTCGTCGATCGCGGTGGTCAGGCGTAGCCCGGCCAGGTCGTCCAGGGACCGGTCGAGCAGCCGGGTCAGGCGGTGGTCGGGGCCGCGGACGACCGGGCGGGCGAACTCGCCGCGCGGGCCCGTGAGCATGACCGCCGCCGGGTCGTGGACGGTGAGAGCCCAGCGCAAGGTCACTTGGCCATGGGGAGGCAAGGTCACCGAACACGACAGATCGCCCTCGATGCGGACCTCGACATCGGCACCACCTTGTCCGACTTTTCCGGACTTGACCTCCTCGATCGACGCCAGGTCGCTGGCGGTTTCCACGGTCACGAGAGTCGTCACCGGAGCGTCCGCGGTCGAAGCGATGGTGATCTCCTCGTCGACCGCGCCCGGCCGGACCCGTCGCACCCGGTCGATGCGTACGGTCGGATCGGCCCCGGGATTGCCCAGCCAGCGGGCCAGACTCACGAAGCGCGTCGCCCCCGCCCCGATCGCAGCGTGCCCGATCGGCTCGGGTTCCCGGTCGTCCAGGCGCAGCACGGCCAGCGACAGCACTCGCCGATCGGCGTGGAACACCCCGTGCACCCCGGACGCCCGGATCTGACCGTCCGGCCCGGAGAGCGCCGAGGTCGGTGCGGCGAGGGTGGGCACCAGATCGTGCAGAAGGGGCTGGAGCGGCACGCGATCTCCCGGGGTTGACAGCGGGCGGGGCTGCGGGCAAAGTGCGAAACAACCCCGCAACTTGATCGATCCAATCTTGCCTTATCAGAATTTGATCGTTCAAGACCTAGGAAGGGTCTAGTTGGTGGAAAAGGTGACGATCGCGACGGTGGCCCAACGGGCCGGTGTCTCGCGGCAGACCGTGTCCAACGTGATCAACACGCCGGACGTGGTGCGCGAGGAGACCCGCGAGCGGGTCCGCGAGGCCATCACCGAGCTCGGCTACCGGGTCAACCAGGCTGCCCGGCAGATGCGCACGGGCCGGTCGCGGCTCATCGCGGTGCGCATCGAGCCGGCCCGCGACGGCATCAACGGCTCGGTCCTCGACCGCTTCCTGCACGGGCTGACCGACGCCGCCGGGCTGGCCGGCTACCGGGTCATGCTCTACACGGCGGCCGACGACAACGACGAGATCGCCACCTACGACGAGCTGCTCTCGGCGTACGACCTCGATGCGTTTGTTCTGACCAGCACCCACCACGGCGATCCGCGTACGTCCTGGCTGGCCGCGCGGAGCGTGCCGTTCGTGACGTTCGGCCGGCCGTGGGGCGCGCCCGACACCCACTCGTGGGTCGACATCGACAACGCGGCCGGCACCGCCGACGCCACCCGTCACCTGCTCGCGGCCGGTCACCAGCGGATCGGTTTCCTGGGCTGGCCCGCCGGTTCGGGGGTCGGCGACGCGCGCCGGGAGGGCTGGCACCGGGCGTTCGGGCCGTGGGGCGTCTCGGCCGCGACCACCGACGGCGTGGAATCCGGCGCCGTCGCCGCGCGCAGCCTCCTGACGAACGACGAACCGCCGAGCGCGCTCGTCTGCGCCAGCGACTCCCTCGCGCTCGGTGCGCTCCAGGCGGCCCGGGAGCTCGGGTGCGACTGCGCGGTTGTCGGCTTCGACGACACCGCGGTCGCCCAGGCGATCGGGCTCACCAGCGTCAGCCAGCCGCTGGCCGAGGCGGCCGCCCGCTGCATGGGCCTGCTGGCCGAACTTCTCGACGGCCGCGCGCCGTCCGTCCCCACCACCGTCCTGCTCCCGCCCTCCCTGGTGCTCCGCCAGACGGCCTGACCCCTGGAGATCCCCCGATGACCAGACTTCGCCACGCGGCCCTGGCCGCCGCGCTCGCCGGGTCGCTCGTAGCGGCCGGCTGCGGCAGCGGCTTCGACGACAACGGCTCGACCACCACCCAGCAGAGCGCGGGCCCGGCCGACCTCAAGATCATGATCGCTTCGTCCGGTGACGCCGAGACCAAGGCGGTGCAGGACGCGGCCGCGCAGTGGGCCACCAGCAGCGGCAGCAAGGCGACCGTCACGCCGGCCCAGGACATCGTGCAGCAGCTCGGTCAGGCGCTGGCCGGGAGCACGCCGCCGGACGTGTTCTACGTCGATGCCGCCCGCTTCGCCGACTACGCCAGCGTGGGCGCCCTGGAACCGTACGCCCAGGGGTTGGACGGGGTTGACTCGTTCCTGCCCAACCTGCGGCAGAGCTTCACCTATCAGGACAAGCTGTACTGCCTGCCCAAGGACACCTCGACGCTGGCCCTGCAGATCAACACCGACCTGTGGACCAAGGCCGGGCTGACCGACGCCGACATCCCGACCAGCTGGGAGCAGCTGCGCACGACGGCCGCGAAGATCAAGGCCAAGAACATCACGCCGCTGGCCATCGGCGACACGCGGGACCGGGTCGGCGCCTTCCTGGTGCAGGCGGGCGGCTACTGGGTCAGCCCCGACGGCAAGCAGGCGACCGGGGACACGGCCCAGAACGTCGAGGCCCTGACGTACGTCCAGGGGCTGTTGAAAGATGGTTTGGCCAAGTACCCGAAGGCGCTGGACACGGGCTGGGCCGGCGAGGCGTTCGGCAAGGGCAAGGTGGCCATGACCATCGAGGGCAACTGGATCAAGGGCGCCCTGAATGCCGACTTCCCGGACATCAAATACACCGTGAAAGAGCTGCCGGCCGGGCCCAAGGGCAAGGGCACGCTGTCGTTCACGCAGTGCTGGGGGATCGCCGCCAAGAGCCAGTTCAAGCAGCAGGCGGTCGCGTTCGTGCAGGCCATGACCAGTGCCGAGCAGCAGCTGAGCTTCAGCAAAGCGTTCGGCGTCATGCCCTCGCGGCAGGACGCGCAGGCCACCTACCAGCAGCAGAACCCGTCCGACGCGCCGTTCGTGGCGGGCGCCCAATACGCGCAAGGGCCGGTGAACGCCCCCAAGATGGACAGCGTGCTGGCCGACCTCGACGCCGGTCTGCAAGGGCTGCAGGGCGGCGATCCGAAGGCGCTGCTGCAACGCTTCGACAAGAACGCCAAGACGGCTCTGGGCGGCTGACCTTGGCCGGGATCAGGGGCAACGAGCGGCCGGCGGGGTGGCTGTTCGTCGCCCCGGCGGTGCTCATCCTCGGTCTGTTCATGCTGCTGCCGATCCTGATGGCGTTGTGGGTCAGCCTGACCCGCTGGAACGGCCAGGGCAGCCCGTTCACCGGCAGCGTGCCCTTCGCCGGGCTGGACAACTACACCAAGTTGTTCACCGACGAGGGGCTGGCCCGGCAGGACTTCATGACCAGCATCCGCAACAACGCGTACTACGTGCTGCTGGTGGTGCCGATCCAGACCGTGCTCGCGCTCGCCCTGGCCCTCGTCGTCAACAACCGGCTGCTCAAGGGCAAAGGCTTCTTCCGTACGGCGTTCTACTTCCCGTCCGTCACGAGCTCGGTGGCGATCAGCGTCGTCTTCCTGTTCATGTTCGCCAACGGCGGCGCGATCAACGCGATCCTGGCCGTCTTCGGCATCGACGGGCCGCAGTGGTTCTCCGATCCGAGAGGGCTGGTGCACCTCTTCTTCGATACGCCGCCGTCTTTTCTCACTGAGCACAGCCTGTTCGGGCTGAGCTGGTGGGATTGGCTGGCCGGGCCCAGCGTGGCCATGTGCGCGATCATCGCGCTGGTCATCTGGACCACCTCGGGCACGTTCATGGTGATGTTCCTGGCCGCCCTGCAGAACGTGCCGGTGCAGCTGGAAGAGGCCGGCCTGATCGACGGCGCCTCGGCCTGGCAGCGGCTGCGCCACATCATCCTGCCCCAGTTGCGGCCGACCACGTTCCTGGTCGTGACACTCGGGCTGATCGGCACCTGGCAGGTCTTCGACCAGATCTATGTGATGAGCCAGGGCAATCCGGCCAAGACCACGCTGACCCCGGCCTTCCTCTCGTACCGCACCGCGTTCCGCGACTTCGACTACGGCACCGGCGCGGCGATCTCGTTCGTGCTGTTCCTGATCATCGTGGTGCTCACCCTCGTCCAGCGCCGGCTGACCCGGGAGCGAAACTGATGATCCGCACGCTGACCTCGCGCTTCCTGGGCTACGCGATCCTGATCTTCTTCGCGCTGGTCTTCCTCTACCCCTTCGTCATCCAGATCGCCAACGGCCTCAAGACCGAGGCCAACGCGGCGGCCAACCCGCTCTCACCCTTCCCCGACCCGCTCACCTGGGTCTCGTTGGAGAGGATCTTTTCCGGTACGGGGTTCCCGACCTGGCTCGGCAACTCGGTGCTGGTCACGGTGGTGGTGACGATCGGCCGGGTCGCCTTCGGCTCGATGGCCGGCTACGCGCTGTCGCGGCTGCAGTTCCGGGGCCGCAAGGCGTTGTTCGCGGGCCTGCTGGCCCTGATGGCGGTGCCACCGGTGGTGCTGCTGATCCCGAAGTTCCTCGTGCTCAACCAACTGGGCATGTACAACAGCTACTCCGGCCTGATCGTGCCCCTGCTGGCCGACGCGACCGGCATCTTCGTGATGAAGCAGTTCTTCGACTCGGTGCCGGTCAGCGTGGAGGAGGCGGCCCGCATCGACGGGGCCGGAGTCTTCCGTACGTTCTGGTCGGTCGTGCTGCCGATGGCCAAGCCGGCCCTGATCACCCTGACCATCCTGTCGTTCACCGGTTCGTGGAACGAGTTCCCGCACACCCTGGTCTCGGTGCAGGACCCGGGCCTGTTCACCCTGCCTCGAGGGCTGGCCGACCTGGTCAGCGGCTCGCTGGGGGCCGGCACGCAGTACCCGCTGAAACTGGGCGCGGCCCTGCTGGCGACCATTCCCGTGGCCATCATCTTCGTCATCTTCCAGCGCTACTTCGTCCGCGACACCACCGCCGGCGCCGACAAGGGCTGACTCGGACGTCGCCGCAGAGTCCACCAGTTGGCGTCCCCAAGAGCGGCCACCAGCACCGGGGCGAGCACGCCGCGCACGATCGTGGCGTCGATGATGATGCCCAGCGCCAGGGCGGTGGCCAGGATCTTCACCTCGGTGGTGGGCACCTGCGCCAGCGAGATGAAGGCCAGGAACAGGATCAGCGCGGCCGAGGTGACCAACCGGCCGGTGCGGGCCAGGCCGCGCACGGTCGCCGCGTCGGTCGGGTGGCCGTCGTCGTGTTCCTCCCTGATCCGCGACAGCAGGAAGACCTCGTAGTCCATGGACAGGCCGAACAGGAAGGCGAACACCGCGATCGGCACCCAGGTGGTGATCGCGCCGGCCGCCCGCTGGTCGAACAACAACTCGGTGCCGTGCCCGTCCTGCCAGATCCAGACCGTGATGCCGTAGGCCGCGCCGAGCGAGAGCACGTTGAGTACCAGGGCCTTGACCGGCAGCACGATCGAGCCCAGGGCCCGGACCAGCAGCAGGGTCGTCACCACGACGATCAGCCCGATCACCCACCACGCGTTGCCGTAGACCGCGGCCACGAAGTCGGCGTCGCCGGCGGGCGCGCCGCCGACCCGGGCGCCGGCGGCCTCGGCCGCGACCCGGACATCGGCCGCGGCGTCCACGCCCGGACCGGTGGAGGTGTCCGCCGTCGTCCAGGCCCGGATCAGCCCCTCGCCGTCGGCGCCGGTCGGCCAGACGACCGCTGCGGCCACGCCGGGCCGATCGGCCACCAGGGCCCGGGTGCCGTCGGGGTCGCTGGTCAGGATGTCGATCGGCGTGCTCAGGCCGGCCCCGATGCCCGAGGAGTCGAGCTGGGTGATCGCTGTCCCGGCCGCGCCGCCGGTGGAGGCGAGCGAGGCGTTCGTCGGCTGCCCCAGCCGGATGCTCAGCACCGGGGCGGCCAGCGCGAGCAGCACCATGGTGGCCGCGATCACCGCCCACCAGCGATGCCGCACCACGGTCGTGCCGATGCGCCGCCACAGGCGGCTGTCCGGGTCGGTGGTCCGCCGGTGCGGCCAGTCCAGACGCCGGCCGATCGTCAACAGCAGCGCGGGCAGCAGGGTCAGCGCCGCAAGCACGCTGATCACGGGGATGAGCAGCCCGGTGAAGCCGACGCTGCGAAGAAACGGGACCGGCAGGGCGATCAGCGCGGCCAGGCTGATCGCGACCGTCACGCCCGAGAAGAACACCGAGCGGCCCGCCGTGGCCATCGACCGGTGCATGGCCTCGGCCGGATCGGCGCCCCGCCCGAGCTCCTCACGCCACCGGGTGACGATCAGCAGGGCGTAGTCGATGGCCACGCCCAGACCGATCAGCGCCAGCAGGAACTGCACGATGAACGAGATGTCGGTGACCCCGGTCAGCGCCCATACGAGCAGGAAGGTGGTGAGGATGGACCCGGCCGCGATCAGCAGCGGCAACAGGGCCAGCGCGGAGCCGAAGACCAGCAGCAGCACGATAAGCGCCCCGGCGCCGCCGAAGATGGTCTCGATCAGCACATCGGCGCCCTGGTCGCCGCCGCCCTCGACCGCTAGCGCGTCCTTGCCGGTCACGGTCACCTGATGCGCCGCGGCCACCTGGGCCAGGGCGGGCAGCGCCTCGGCATACGGTTCCGGGCCGGGAACGGCCCGGGGATAGACCACCACCACCCCGGTCTGCCCGTCGGCCGATCGCAGCGCCTGCTCGTCGGCGTACGACAGGACGCTCGCACCGGACAACGCCTGCTCGACCGCGGCGACCAGCTCACCCGCCCGCTCCGCCGAGGGCTGCCGGTCTACCAGCAGGATCGGCAGCGCATCCCCGCCCGACCCGAACCGCTCCCGGATCACCTGGTTGGTCTCGAAACCGGGCTGACCGGGCAGGGAGAAGTCATAGGTCAGCGCGGCGGTCGCCTTCGGCGTCGCGAACCCACCAGCCACGGCCAGCGCCAGCCAGGCGAACAGAACCCACCGGCGGTGTGCCGTCACGAACCGTGAGACTGCGTTCACGAGGTGAAGGTATCAGGCGCCTGATAGTTCGGTCGCCCCCTACGATCCCCGGATGAGCCTGGAACGGACGTGGCCGGGACCGGCGCCCGACGACATCGCGGCCTGGACCCTCGTGCAGGCCAGCCATCTGGTCGCCCGGCGCTTCCGGTCGGCCTTCGGCCGGCTCGGGCTCTCGCCGACCCAGTTCGGCGTCCTGCTCGAACTCGACCTGCACCCCGGCTCGTCGAACGGCGAGGTGGCGCGGGCGGTGCTGGTGACCCCGCAGTCGATGAGTGATCTGCTGGGCTCCCTGCAACGCCTGGGCTACGTCGAACGGGACGAGTCGGCCGGCCAGGGCCACCGCGTTCCGGCCCGGTTGACGGCCGCGGGCCGGGAGATCCTGCGCGAGTGCGCCGCGGCGGTCATCGGTGTGGAGCAGTCG
Source organism: Paractinoplanes aksuensis (assembly GCF_024137025.1). Lineage (GTDB taxonomy): Bacteria > Actinomycetota > Actinomycetes > Mycobacteriales > Micromonosporaceae > Actinoplanes > Actinoplanes aksuensis. The sequence goes on along the minus strand of NZ_JAMYJR010000009.1, from coordinate 298,653 downwards.
CTCCGCCTTTCCCCGGTCGAGACCGGCCAGCTCAATTCGCTGCTGCGGGCTGTCCTGGACCGGTCGGACGAGCCGGCCGGGCCCGCTGATCAGAACTGACATCGGAAGGGTCGACGGTCCTGGTGGACCCGAGCCGATAAGTTGTGCTGCTGTGAACCAGCTTTCCGTGCGCGGCCGCCGGGTCCGGGTGCTCGCCACCCTGATCGTGGGGATGCTGCTGCTCGCCGGGACCCTGTGGGGGACCGACGATGATTTTCCGTTCGGGCCGTTCCGCATGTATTCGACGGCGCCCGATCCGAACGGGAATGCCCGTGACACCCGGGTCGAGGGCGTCGACGTCGAAGGGCGCACGGTGGCGATCACCGAGGGCAACAGCGGGCTGCGCCGGGCCGAGATCGAGGGACAGCAGCAGGCGTACGTCGATGATCCGGCCCGCCTGGGCCGGGTGATCACGGCGTACGAGGAACATTCGCCCGGCGCCGCGCCGTTGCGCACGGTCCGCATCGTGACCCGCTGGCACGGCATCAAGCACGCCCGCCCCACCGGCGAGTCGTGGGACGAGACCGTCGTCGAATGGACGCGCCCGTGAAGTGGCTGTTCGCGCCGGTGCCCCTGGGGCGGATCGCCGCCTTCCGCACCCTGGTCCACGTCTTCGTGGCCCTCGACCTGACCGTGTTCACGCCCTGGGTGCTCTCGCACGCCAACACCCCGGGTGAGCTCTACGAGCCGCTGCTCGTCGGCCGGATCCTGCCGCTGCCCACGCCTACCCACACGCTGGTCTGGGCGGTGTTCTGGGCGCTGATCGTGCTCTCGCCGGCCGCGGCCACCGGGCGGGCGCCGCGCATCCTGGGCTGGGCCGTCTTCGCGCTGTACTTCGAGTGGATGATCATCGCGATGAGCTACGGCAAGGTCGACCACGACCGGGTCGGGCTGCTGGTGGCGCTGGCCGTGCTGCCCACGATCGGGCGGGCGCGGTTCGGCGACAAGACGCTCTCCGAGGCGGCCGGGTGGGCGCTACGGCTGACCCAGATCGCCGTCATCTGCACGTACTTCCTGGCCGCGTGGGCGAAGCTGCGGTTCGGCGGCTTCGATTGGCTGACCAGCGCCGTCCTGGCCCAGGCGATCATCCGCCGGGGCACGTGGCTGGCCGACCACATCGCCGTCGTGCCCGGGCTGCTGATCGTGGCTCAGGTCGGCATCATTGTGTTCGAGCTGCTCAGCCCGCTGATCTTCCTGATTCCGCAGCGGTTCCGGTGGCTCGGCGTGGCCTTCTTCTACTCGTTCCACGTGATGACGTTCTCGATGATCACCATCTCGTTCGCCCCGCACCTGGTGGCCCTGGCCAGCTTCCTGGCGCTGGAACGCGTACGCCCGATCGAGTGGGTCCGTGGCCGTTTCACCCGCGCTCCGTCGGTGAGTCAGGCGCCCGAACCGGTGCCGAAGGCGTAGCCGCGGAAGAAGTCAGGAGCCGGTGCCGTAGAGGGCGTCGCGCTGGGCCTGGGGGAGTGAGCAGGCCGCGGTGCCGCCGGGTAGCAGGTGGCGGTGCTCGGCGACCCAGCGGTAGGCCGGCCACGCGGCCAGCCGCACCGGGCCCAGCTGCAGCGCGCCCCCCGCGACCTGCCAGAAGCGGCCGGCGTCGGCCAGCATCAGGGCGATCGCGTCGGGGCCGGCCGCCTTCGTGCCGTCGGCGCCGACCCACTGCACGGCCTCTTCGCACTCGTCGGCCGTCAGGCCCAGCGCGTCGAGGTCGGCGAACTGCCACGGGATCACCCGGGCGTGGGTCGGGATGCGCTTCTCGATGAACTCGGCGCACGAGCTGCAGAACGAGCAGTCGCCGTCATAGACGAAGGTCGGCGTGGTCACCCTTCTATTCTGCGTCGAGCGCCACGTGCAGCCGCAGTTGGGGGACGAGCATGTCGTCCACGTCGAGGGCCCGGCCCGCGCCGTCGGGGGCCCAGCCGGCCGAGCCCAGGAACTTCTGCATCACCTTGTCCTGCTCGTAGGCCCAGGCCACGGCGTGGGTGAAGCCGTCGTCGCGCCAGTGGGCGACCGCCGCCGACAGCAGCCGGCTGCCGTGCCCGCGCCGGCCCCAGCGCGGCTCGATCAGCAGGTCCGTCACCGCGGCCACCGTTTCCGGCAGCGGCGGCTCCTCGGGGGCCAGCGCCTGCTCGTCGGCCGGGCCGGCCGCCGCGAAGCCGATGATCTGGGTTTCCGTCTCGCTCTGCTCGACCGCGATCAGCACCCGGTGCTTGGCCGTGGGCGGTTGCTCGATCGCCTCGGACCAGCCCCGGGCCAGGTAGCCCTCGTCGAGGTTGGCCAGCACGTGGGCCGGGAACATGCGCCGGTAAGCCGAGCGCCACGTGCCCAGCTGGATGCGGGCGATCTCCGCGGCGTCGCCGGGACGCGCGGGACGGACGAAGCCGATTGCCATGCGGGCGAGCCTACAGAGCGCCATTTTTGTCGTACCCCTGCTCTACCGTCCTTCTCGATGGCACTCCCCGAATCGCTCTCCGTCGCCCAGGCCCGCCGCGTCACGCTGGCCGCCCAGGGCTTCGCCGACCCTCGCCCGGGCGGCGCGACCGACCTGCGCCACCTGCGGCGGGTGTTGCGCCGCGTCCACCTGATCCAGATGGATTCGGTCAACGTGCTGCAGCGGGCCCACTTCATGCCGCTCTACAGCCGTCTCGGGCCCTACCCGGTCGAGCTGCTCGAGCGCGCGGCCTACCGCAAGCCGCGCGACCTGTTCGAGTTCTGGGGTCACGAGGCCTCGCTGATCACCACCGACCTGCAACCCTTGTTCCGCTGGCGCATGGCTCGCGCGGGCGAGCTGGCCTGGGGCGGCATGCGCCGGGTGGTGCAGGAACAGCCCGAGCTGGTGACCCGGGTGCTCGACGTGGTGCGTCACCGCGGCCCGATCACGGCGGCCGAGATCGAGCACGACGAGCCCCGCCGCAGCGACCACTGGGGCTGGAACTGGTCGTCGGTCAAACAGGCGCTCGAGTGGCTGTTCTACTCGGGCGAGATCACCGCGGCCGAGCGCACCACCTCGTTCGCCCGCCGCTACGACCTGCCCGAGCGGGTGCTGCCGGCGTCGGTGATCAACGCGCCCACCCCGGCCGAGCCCGACGCCCTGCGGGCCCTGGTCGAGCTGTCGGCGCGGGCGCTGGGGGTGGCCGCCGAGCCCGAGCTGCGCGACTACTTCCGCCTCCCGGTCGACGGGTTCAAACGGGCCGTGGCCGAGCTGGTCGAGGATCAGGTGCTGCGCCCGGTCTCCGTGCCGGGGTGGAAGCAGCCGACCTATCTGCACCATGAGGCCAAGTTGCCGCGTTGGGTGCGGGCGGCCACGCTGGTCAGCCCGTTCGACCCGCTGATCTGGGAGCGGGGGCGCACCGAGCGGCTGTTCGGCATGAACTACCGCATCGAGATCTATGTGCCGGCCGCTCAGCGCCTCTACGGCTACTACGTGCTGCCTTTCCTGCTCGGCGACCAGCTGGCGGCGCGGGTCGACCTCAAGGCCGACCGTAAGACCGGCCGCCTGCTGATCCCGGCGGCCTGGCTCGAGCCGGGCGCCGACCCCGACGAGGCGGCCGTCGCGCTGGCCGGCGAACTGCACCGCCTGGCCGGCTGGCTCGGCCTGTCCGAGGTCGTGCCCCCGGCCGGCGGCGACCTCGCCGGCCCGCTGACGGCTGCCCTGGCAGCCCGGCCCGAGTGAGTCGTGCGCCTGAGCGAGTCGTGCGCCCGAGCGAGTCGTGCGCCCGAGCGAGTCGTGCGCCCGAGTGAGTCTCGGCGAGTGAGCCGGGCGTTCGGGTGAGCCGCGCCGGGGTGGTCGCGCCGGAGTGAGCCGGGCCCGGGTGAGCCGGGCCCGGGTGAGCCGGGTGGAGTCGTGGCCGAGCGCTGCTCGGTGGGGAGCGCCGGACGCCCGTACGAAAGCTGATCTTGGGTGATCGAAGGGCGGCGACGCCGGTGTACCGTGGCGCTCATGAGCGCCGCCACCGCCCCGGACGCCGCCCGCCCGTGGCTGGACGATCAGCCGGTCCAGGGTCCGCCGGTGCCGCCGGAATGGCTGGCCTACTACGCCCAGCAGCAGGAGCCCGACCGGGTCACCCGCTTCGTCCAGCGGATCTGGACCAGGTCGCCGATCTGGGCCGCCCCGCTCGCCCTGCTGGTCTGCATGGGCGGCGCCATCGGCTACACGATGGTCACCCACCCGGCCGAGGCAGGCGCCGGTGACGCCCCCACCTGCCTGCTCAAATACACCACCGGCTTCGTCTGCCCGGGCTGCGGCGGCACCCGCGCGGCCTGGTACCTGTTGCACGGCGACCTGCCGGCCGCGGCCCGCCACCACGCGATCTTCGCCTTCGCCGTTCCTTTCCTGCTTTATCTGTACGTGGCCTGGGCCGCCAAGCGCCTGTTCCGATGGAACCTGCCCCAGCTGAACCTGAGCCCGGCCGTCCTGATCACGTTCGTCGCGGTGTGGGCCGTCTGGAGCGTGGCCCGCAACCTGCCCTGGGCCCCGTTCACCGCGCTCTACGTCTGAGCGGGGCGTCCGATAGGTTGGGGGGTATGACGCACGACCCGCGACCCTTCGGACGGCTGCTGACCGCCATGGTCACCCCGTTCGCGCCGGACGGCTCCCTCGACGTCGAGGGCGCGGCGAAACTGGCCACCTATCTCGTCGACGAGCAGCGCAACGACGCTCTCGTCGTCAGCGGCACCACCGGTGAGTCGCCGACCACCACCGACGCCGAGAAAGAGGTCCTGCTCCGCGCCGTGGTCGACGCGGTGGGCGACCGGGCCCGGATCGTCGCGGGGGTGGGCACCAACAACACCGCCCACACGATCGAGCTGGCGCACGCCGCCGAAAAGGCCGGCGCCCACGGTCTGCTGGTCGTGACGCCGTATTACAACAAGCCGCCGCAGGCCGGCGTGGCCCAGCACTTCCTCACCGTGGCCGACGCGGTCGGCCTGCCGGTGATGGTCTACGACATCCCGCACCGGGCCGGCACGGCCATCGCGACCGAGACGATGTGCCGCATCGCCGAGCACGACCGCATCGTCGCCGTCAAGGACGCCAAGGGCGACCTGATCGCCAGCTCGTGGGTGCTCAGCCGCACCGGCCTGGCCTACTACTCGGGCGACGACGCGGCCACCCTGCCGCTGCTGTCGATCGGCGGGGTCGGCCTGGTCGGCACCTCCACCCATTTCACCGGTGTCCTGGCCAAAGACATGATCGAGGCGTACGAGCGGGGCGACAACGCCGCTGCTCTGGCCGCCCACCGCCAGGCTTTGCCGCTGTTCACCGGCATCTTCCGGGTTCCGGGCACCATGCTGGTCAAGGCGGGCCTCAACGCTCAGGGCCGCCCGGCCGGGCCGGTCCGTTCGCCGCTGGTCGAGGCGACCGGGGCCGAGCTCGACCAACTGCGCCAGGACGCCGCCGCTGCCGGCATCGCCCTGTGACGGGTGCCGCCGCACAAATGAGGAAAGACAGACAAATCTGATATGAGTCAAGCTCACGCGGACCTCGAACCGCCACCGCCGCTGCCCGAGGGCGCCCTGCGCGTCATCCCGATGGGTGGCCTCGGGGCCATCGGCCGCAACATGACGGTCCTGGAGTTCGACGGCAAGCTGCTGATCATCGACTGCGGCGTGCTCTTCCCCGATGTGGAGCAGCCCGGCGTCGACCTGATCCTGCCCGACTTCACGCCGATCCTCGAGCGGCTCGACGACGTCCAGGCGATCGTGCTCACGCACGGCCACGAGGACCACATCGGCGCCGTGCCCTACCTGCTGGCCCACAAGGCCGACATCCCGCTCGTGGGCTCCGAGTTCACGCTGGCCCTGGTCGAGGCCAAGCTGGCCGAGCGCCGGCTCGACCCGTACACGCTGACCGTGCGCGAGGGCCAGACCGAGCAGCTCGGGCCGTTCGGCTGCGAGTTCTTCGCGGTCAACCACTCGATCCCGGACGCGCTGGCCGTGGCCGTGCGCACCCCGGCCGGCCTGCTGCTGCACACCGGCGACTTCAAGATGGACCAGGTGCCGCTGGACGGCCGGATCACCGACCTGGCCGGCTTCGCGCGGCTCGGCGCCGAGGGTGTCGACCTGCTGCTCTCCGACTCGACGAACGCCGAGGTGCCCGGTTTCGTGGCGCCCGAGCGCGACATCGGCCCGGTGCTGAGCTCGATCTTCGGCAAGGCCAAGGGCCGCATCATCGTGGCCAGCTTCGCCTCCCACGTGCACCGCGTGCAGCAGGTCATGGACGCGGCCTGGGAGTACGAGCGCAAGGTGGCCCTGATCGGCCGGTCCATGGTCCGCAACATGGGCATCGCCCGCGACCTGGGCCTGCTCAACATTCCGGACGGTCTGCTGGTCAACCTCGACGAGGCGACCCGGATGCCCGGCGAAGAGATCGTCTTCATGTCGACCGGGTCGCAGGGCGAGCCGATGAGCGCGCTCGGCCGCATGGCCAACGGCGACCACCGGCACATCACGATCGAGTCGGGCGACACGGTCGTGCTGGCCAGTTCGCTCGTACCCGGTAACGAGACCTCGGTCTACCGGGTGATCAACCGGCTGTCCCGGGCCGGGGCCACCGTGGTCCACAAAGAGACGGCCAAGGTGCACGTCTCGGGTCACGCCCCGGCCGGTGAGCTGCGCTACCTGCTCAACGTGGTGCGCCCCAGCAACCTCATGCCGGTGCACGGCGAGTGGCGGCACCTGCGCGCCCACGCCCAGCTCGGCGTCGAGACGGGCGTCGCGCCCGACCGGGTCGTGCTGTGCGAGGACGGCGACGTCGTCGACCTGGTCGAGGGGCATGCCCGCCACGTCGGCCGGGTGCAGAACCGCTACGTGTACGTCGACGGGCTCGCGGTCGGCGACGTCAGCGAGTCGCTGCTGACCGAGCGGCGCATCCTCGGCGACGGCGGCTTCATCTCGGCCACCGTGGTGATCGACTCGGTGACCGGCAAGGTCGTCGGCGAGCCCAACATCTCGGCCAAGGGCTTCTCGGAAGACCCCGACGCGTTCAACCCGGTGATCCCGTTGCTGACCGCCGCGCTGCACCGCTCGGCCGAGGACGGCATCACCGACACCCACCAGTTGCAGCAGGTCGTGCGGCGTACGGTCGGCCGCTGGGTAAACGACGCGTACCGTCGCCGGCCGATGATCGTGCCAACGGTCGTAGAAGTCTGATCCTCATTTAAACCTTTCGCTGCTTCTCCCCGTACTTCTGGGCACGGTGCCGCCCCCACGGCACCCGTGTCGAGGGGAGTACCGAGAGATGCAGCGCAGACGGATCGCCGTGGCGGCGGCGGTCGTGGTGGCGGCGGGTGCGGCAGTGGCATTCACCCTGCCGTCGATGGCCGGCACCACGCCGTCGAGCACGACTGCCCAACCCAAGGCCGGTGGCTATGCCCCCCAGATCCTGGCGGCGATGGCCCGTGACCTGGGCCTGGACGGCGATCAGGCCACGGCTCGCCTGCAGCGGGCGAAGTGGGCCAGTGGGGTGAGCGCCAAGCTCTCGGCCCAGACGGGCGCCGACTTCGGTGGCGCCTGGCTGGCCACCGACGGCCGCACCCTCAAGATCGCCGTGACCGACGCCAAGGCTCAGGCCGCGGTGAAGGCGGCCGGCGCTGAGCCGGTGCTGGTCGAGCGCAGCGCACAGTGGCTGGCGACGGCCAAGGAGAAGGTGGATTCGGTCCGCTCCGAGGCGTCCGGCATCACCGGGTGGTACGTCGACGTCAAGACCAACAAGCTGGTCGTCGTGGCCAAGCCGGGCGAGGTCAAGGCGGCCAAGAAACTGGCCCGCACGGCCGGCGTGGCGAGCGACGCGGTCACCGTCGTCACCAGTGAGGCGACGCCGAAGCCGCTGTTCGACGTGCGCGGCGCCGACCCGTACTTCATCGCGGTCGACGGCGGCACCGCCCGCTGCTCGATCGGTTTCTCGGTCGAGGGCGGCTTCGTGACGGCCGGCCACTGCGGCGGCGTCGGCGCGACCACCACCGGCTTCAACCAGCAGGCCCAGGGCACCGTACGGGCGTCGACGTTCCCCGGCTCGGCCGACATGGGCTTCGTCGAGGTCAACGGCGACTGGGACCCGCGCGCCGTGGTCAACGACTTCGAGGGCAACGAGCTGCCGGTGGCCGGCAACGCCGAGGCCCCGGTGGGTGCGGCGGTCTGCCGGTCCGGCTCGACGACCGGCACCTTCTGCGGCACGATCCTGGCCAAGAACCAGACGGTGGTCTACCCCGAGGGCGCGGTCACCGGTCTGACCCGCACCGACGTCTGCGCCGAGGGCGGCGACTCCGGCGGCCCGTGGCTCAGCGGCGACCAGGCCCAGGGCCTCACCTCGGGCGGTTCGGGTGACTGCACGGTCGGCGGCGAGACCTTCTTCCAGCCGGTCAACGAGATCCTCGCGGCCGAGGACCTGACGCTGGTGACCAGCGGCGGCGGCGCGGCCCAGCCCCCAGCCGAGGAAGCGCCCCCGGCCGAGTCGGCCGGCGCCTGTGCCGACCAGGCCGTGCAGCGCGAGGGCACCCTGCCCCGCGCCCGCACCGCCCAGGCCCAGCCCGACGGCGCTGCCTTCCGGGCCAACGCCGGCGTCCAGACCGCCTGCCTGACCGCCGACGAGGGGGCCGACTTCGACCTCTTCCTGCAGCGGCTCACCCGCAACGGGTTCCGCACGGTCGCCAGCGACACCGGCGCCGGCGACAAGGAGCTGACCTTCAACGGCCGCTCCGGCACCTACCGGTACGTCGTCGTCGCCACCTCCGGCAACGGCGCGTACAACCTGGGGTTCAGCACCCCGTGACGCGCCCCGCCACCGTCCCTGCCGGGGTGGCGTAGCGCATCGTCCGATGCCGGGGAGCCGACAGGCTCCCCGGCATCGATGCTTTTCTCAGCTGCTCTGGCGCAGCTCGGCGACCTCGTTGGCGAGCTGGACGCTGGTCGCGACCGCGGCGATGATCACCTGGTCGAGCTGTTCGAAGGTGACGCCCTTCTCCCAGTCGGCGATGACCTCGCCGACCACGAGCACCGTCCCGTCGTCGTTGACGTGGACGTACGCCTTGGGGAACAGCTGGTCGTGGTTCCACGAGTTGCAGAACTCGTAGAGCCGGGTGACATCGTCCATCCCGAAGATGTGTTGCACCATCGCGCGCACCTGGAGCACCTCTTGCTGCTGCCCGATGCGGAAGAAGTAGATGAGGTTGCCCTGGAAGTTGCCGCCGATGTCCCCCTCGGCGTCCTCGAAGTACTTGAAGTCGCGCGCGTCGAGCGCCGCGGTGATCATTTCTTTGGTGAAGGCCTGCACCCGCCGATAGTAGGTCGGCGTCAGTACCTCGGTGCGCCTACCGGATTCATGAGCGTCGCGGCGTTACGGTGTGACCATGGCGGGCCGCACCTCTCCGGCGAGCCGGGGCCGCGCCGCGTCCACGTCGCGCGGCGCCGCTACTAACCGTGCCCGCCAACCGGCCCGGCAGCCCGCTCGCAAGGCGGCGCCGCGCAAGGCGGCCGCCCGGCCCCGCTCGGCGGCCCGGGCGCGGCCCTCGATGGGTTCGGCCGTCGCCACCGGCCTCGGTCGCGGTGTCGGCGCCCTCTGGATGGGTCTGGCTCACAGCGTCGGCTGGGCCGCCCGCGGCGTCGGCCGTCAGGCCGCCACGGCCAAAGAGATCGATCCCGAGCACCGCCGCGACGGCGCCGGCCTGCTGCTGCTGGGCCTGGCCATCCTGGTCGGGGTGGCGGTGTGGTTCGGCAGCGCCGGGCCGGTCGGCCAGTGGCTGGCCGATTCCACCCACCTGTTCCTGGGCGGCCTGGCCGTGCTGCTCCCGCTGCTTCTTCTGTACGGCGCCGTACGCCTGATGCGCAAGCCGGCCGACCCGGAGCACCGCGGCCGCACGCTGGTCGGCTGGACGGCCATCGTCATCGCCACCGCCGCCCTGCTGCACGTCTCGCAGCGCCCCGACGAGGGCACCTTCGACGAGGCCGGGGGCCTGCTCGGGTACGCCTTCGGGGCGCTGCTCGAACGGGCCGTGACAGCCTGGGTCGCGGTGCCGCTGCTGGTGCTGCTGTTCGTGTTCGGCTTCCTGGTGATCACGGCCACCCCGATCAACAAGATCCCCGAGCGGGTGCTGCTGCTGGTCGACGTGCTGCTGGGCCGTTCGACCGAGCGTGCCCCGCTGCCCACCCCCGACCTGCCCGAGGACGACGAGGACAGCGACGAGGAGCCGGTCAAGAAGCGCCGCCCGTCGCGTCGTCGCCAGGGCTCGCTGGCCGACATCGGGCTGGCCCCCGAGGACGAGCCGGTCGCCGACGAGGACGACTTCCTCGTGCACGACACGGTGGCCGTGCCCAAGGTGCCGGCCAGCCGCAAGAAGCCGACGCCGGCCCCGCCCGACCACTCCGAGCCGCTGCCGACCCGGGCCGAGCAGCTCGAGATCAGCTCGGTGCCGGGCGACTACCGCCTGCCGCCGCCGTCGCTGCTGGGCCAGGGCGCGCCGCCCAAGTCGCGCAGCCGGGCCAACGACGAGATCATGGCCGCCCTGTCCGGGGTGTTCGAGCAGTTCAACGTCGACGCCGAGGTCACCGGCTTCACCCGCGGGCCGACGGTCACCCGCTACGAGGTCGAGATCGGCCCCGGCACCAAGGTCGAGCGCATCACCCAGCTGTCGCGCAACATCGCGTACGCGGTGAAGTCGCCCGACGTCCGGATCCTGAGCCCGATCCCCGGCAAGAGCGCGGTCGGCGTCGAGATCCCGAACACCGACCCCGAGAACGTGGCGCTGGGTGACGTTCTGCGCTCGCGGGCCTCCACCGCCGACCACCACCCGATGCTGGTCGCGCTGGGCAAGGACATCGAGGGCGGCTTCGTCGTGGCCAACCTGGCCAAGATGCCGCACATCCTGATCGCGGGCGCGACCGGCGCCGGCAAGAGCTCCTGCCTCAACTCGCTGCTGGTGTCGCTGCTGACCAGGGCCACCCCCGATGAGGTACGCCTGCTGCTGGTCGACCCGAAGCGGGTCGAGATGACGGCGTACGAGGGAATTCCGCACCTCGTCACGCCGATCATCACGAATCCCAAGAAGGCGGCCGACGCCCTCGAGTGGGTCGTGCGCGAGATGGACATGCGCTACGACGACCTCGCGGCCAACGGCGTGCGTCACCTCGACGACTTCAACCGCAAGGTGCGCAGCGGCGAGATCACCGCCCCGCCCGGCAGCGAGCGGGTCATGAAGCCGTACCCGTACCTGTTGGTCATCATCGACGAGCTGGCCGACCTGATGATGGTGGCGCCGCGCGACGTCGAGGACTCGGTCGTGCGCATCACCCAGCTCGCCCGGGCCGCCGGCATCCACCTGGTGCTGGCCACCCAGCGGCCGTCGGTCGACGTGGTGACCGGTCTGATCAAGGCCAACGTGCCGTCCCGGCTCGCCTTCGCGACGTCCTCGCTGGCCGACAGCCGGGTCATCCTCGACCAGCCGGGCGCCGAGAAGCTGCTCGGCCGGGGCGACGGCCTGTTCCTGCCGATGGGCGCCTCGAAGCCGGTGCGCATCCAGGGCGCCTGGGTCGACGAGAAAGAGATCGCGGCGGTCGTCAAGTTCTGCAAGGACCAGCGCGAGCCTGAGTTCCGCGAGGACGTCACCGAGGTCCCGCAGAGCAAGAAGAAGCAGATCGACGAGGAGGTCGGCGACGACCTCGAGGTGCTGATCCAGGCCATCGAGCTGGTCGTGAGCAGTCAGTTCGGCTCGACGTCGATGCTGCAGCGCAAGCTGCGGGTGGGCTTCGCCAAGGCGGGCCGCCTGATGGACCTGATGGAGACCCGGGGCATCGTCGGCCCGTCCGAGGGCAGCAAGGCCCGCGACGTGCTGGTCAAGCCCGACGAGCTGGAAGAGGCACTGGCCGCTCTGAAGGTTGATTGATCGTCAGCAGCTCGAACTCCTCCTCCAGCGGGTCCTTCTTGAAGGCGGGGCTCAGCAGCTGGTAGCTGACGACGATCAGGGCGGCCAGCATCAGCAGCGCCGCGACCGTCGGCAGAACGGCGACAACCCTTCCGAACAGGTACGGCTGATAGCTCAGCAGGGAAGCCGCCTGGACCAGCAGCGGCACGGACCAGAGCCGCGGCATGAACATCACCAGGACGACGGTCAGCACGTCGGCCAGGAAGAAGTAACGCTCGTGCATGCCGGGCAGCAGGAACGGCACGAGGATCGAGAACAGCGCCGCCGCCAGCACGACGCGCTCGCGGGTCAGCTCGACCTGGCGCGCGATCAGCACGTAGACGACCCCGATCACGACCGCGGCCGCGAACAGATAGCCCAGGGTGCGCAACGTGTCCTCACGGGGGCCGCCGGGCATCAGGGCGAACACGTTCGGGGCGCGCAGGCTCAGCTCGGGCACGTTGCGGGCCTGCCGGTCCATGCTGTAGATCGTGAGCAGCTCGATCGGGTTGCGCCCGAGCAGGACGGCGGGCACATCGAGAGCAAGATATGCGGCGGGCGCGGCGAGCAACGTACGCCAGGGAATCTTGCCGGCCAGAACCAGGAGCAGCAGCAGCGGCAGGATGAAGATCCCCTGCGGCTTCATGGCGACCGCGACGCCGCACAGCGCCACACCCCACCAGGGCTTGTCCTTGAGCAGGAAATAGACGGCGCCCAGGGCGGGCGCGGCCCACATCGCGTCGATCTGCCCCCAGAACGACGCGTTCAGCACGACTGTCGGAAGCAGCACCACGATCAGCGCCGCCGCCATCGGGATGCGGCTGCCCGGCCGGCGCAGCGCGACGATCCGGTAGGCGAAGAACGCCAGCACGACGTCGAAGACGACCCACATCATCTTGATCTTGAGTAGCAGCGGGCCGGGCAGATAGATCGTGAAGGCGAGCAGATAGAGGAAGGGCGCGTTGTAGTTGCCCACCTCGGTGCCGATCCCGCGCCAGCCGCCGGCCTCGCGCAACTGGCGGTGCCACGCGAAGAAGATGCGCATGTCACCCGTCTTCTCGTGGAAGCCGACCCAGCGGGCCAGGATCGCGATCACGACGAGCGCGGCAATGAGCAGGGCTTCGGCGTGCGGCGGGGGCTTCTTCAGAGTCTGCATGGCGCCCAGGGATACGGGCAGGAGACCCGGACGGATCAGTGCGCGGTCCAGCCAGGCACAGCATCCGGCTAACCTGGTCGGGTGTCGGTAACTCCTTCTCCCCGCCGTGTCGCCCTTCTCACCCTCGGCTGTGCCCGTAACGAGGTCGACTCGGAAGAGCTCGCGGCCCGCCTCGACGCGGGCGGATGGCAGGTGAGCACCGACGCCGACGGTGCCGACGTGGTGGTCGTCAACACCTGTGGCTTCGTCGAGAAGGCGAAGCAGGATTCGATCGAGACCCTGCTGGCCGCGGCCGACACGGGGGCCAAGGTCGTGGCGGCCGGCTGCATGGCCGAGCGCTACGGCAAAGAGCTGGCCGACAGCCTGCCCGAGGCGTCGGCGGTGGTCAGCTTCGACGACTACACCGACATCGCGGCCCGGCTCGACGGCGTCCTGGCCGGCGAGACGTTCGACGCGCACACCCCGCGCGACCGGCGCGAGCTGCTGCCGATCACGCCCGTGCAGCGCCAGGCGGCCAAGGTCGTCATCCCCGGGCACGCCACGGTCGACGAGCACACCCCGGCCCACCTGCGCCCGGTGCTGCGCCGCCGGCTCGACGACGGGCCGGTCGCGAGCCTCAAGCTGGCCAGCGGGTGCGACCGCAAGTGCGCGTTCTGCGCGATCCCGGCCTTCCGCGGCGCCTTCGTGTCGCGCGATCCGCAAGAGCTGCTGGCCGAGGCGGAGTGGCTGGCCAAGTCCGGCGTCCGCGAGCTCGTGCTGGTCAGTGAGAACAGCACCTCGTACGGGAAGGATCTGGGCGACCCCCGGGCGCTCGAGAAGCTGCTGCCCCAGCTGGCCGCGGTCGACGGCATCGTGCGGGTGCGGGCCAGCTACCTGCAACCCGCCGAGACCCGGCCCGGCCTGGTCGAGGCGATCGCCAACACCCCCGGGGTCGCGCCCTACTTCGACCTCTCGTTCCAGCACTCGAGCGAGCCCGTGCTGCGCCGCATGCGGCGTTTCGGCTCCACCGACCGGTTCCTCGAGCTGCTCGACTCGGCCCGCAAGCTGGCCCCGGCGGCCGGCGCGCGCAGCAACTTCATCGTCGGCTTCCCCGGCGAGACCAGGCAGGACGTCGACGAGCTGGTGCGCTTCCTGTCCGAGGCCCGGCTCGACGCCATCGGTGTCTTCGACTACAGCGACGAGGACGGCACCGAGGCCGCCGGTCTCGACAAGAAGGTCAAGGAAGACACGATCAAGCGCCGGTACGACCGGATCGTCACGCTGGCCGACGAGCTCTGCAACCAGCGGGCCGAGGAGCGGCTCGGCTCGATCGTCGAGGTGCTGGTCGACACGGTCGAGGGCGGCGACGTCGAGGGGCGCGCCGAGCACCAGGCGCCCGAGGTCGACGGCTCGACCACGCTCGTCTCCGACAGCACCGGGGTCGATCTGGCCGCGCTGCGCCCCGGCGACTTCGTGCGGGCCCGGGTCACCGCGACCGAGGGCGTCGACCTGGTCGCCGTGCCGGTCGAGATGATCTCCGCGGCGCCGGTGTCCGCGCGGTGACCGACGAGCCGGTCCCGGTGGCCGCGTCCCGGCCGGTGTCGCCCTACAACGCGGCGAACGTCCTGACCGTGGTCCGGATCGTGCTGGTCCCGGTGTTCCTCGCCCTCGTGGTCTCGTCCCAGCTCACCGGCACCGGCGCGCGCATCGTGACCTGCCTGGTGTTCTGCGTGGCCTCGGCCACCGACTTCGTCGACGGCTGGATCGCCCGGCGCTGGTCGCTGGTCACCTCGTTCGGCAAGGTGGCCGACCCGATCGCCGACAAGGCCCTGACCGGCACCGCGCTGGTCCTGCTCTCGGTCTACGACCGGCTGCCGTGGTGGGTCACCGTGCTGATCCTCGTCCGGGAGTGGGGGATCACGGCGCTGCGGTTCTGGGTGATCCGGTACGGCATCATCCCGGCCAGCCGCGGTGGCAAGCTCAAGACCGTGCTGCAGATCGCCGCCATCGCCTGGTACCTCTGGCCCGTCCCCGAGCCGTTCGACGTCGTCGGCGTGGTGCTGATGGGCGCGGCCACGATCGTGACGGTCGTGACCGGTGCGGACTATGTGATCGAGGCGCTGCGCCTGCGGCGGAACGCCCGGCGGGCCTCGTGAGCCCCGGTTTGGCCGCTGCCGCGGCCGTGCACCGGCTGGTCGATCGGGGCGAGACGTTCGCCACCGCCGAATCGCTGACCGGTGGGCTGGTGGCGGCCACGGTGGTCGAGATCCCAGGCGTGAGCGCGGTCTACCGCGGCGGCTTCGTCGTCTATGCCACCGAGCTCAAGCACACCCTGGCCGGCGTGCCGCGGGGCCTGCTCGACGAGCGGGGTCCGGTCGATCCCGACGTGGCCGTGGCGCTGGCCGAGGGCGCCCGGGACCGCTGCGGCGCCGACTGGGGCGTGGCCACGACCGGCGTGGCCGGGCCCGAGCCGCAGGACGGTAAGCCGGTCGGCCTGGTCTATGTGGCGGCGGCCGGCCCGGCCGGTTCCCAGGTGCGCGAGCTGCGGCTCGAAGGAAATCGGTCGGCCATCCGCACTGAAAGTGTGACGAGCGCGCTACTTCTGCTCTCAGACTGTCTGCAGGACGCCTCAGCAGCGGTCTGAGCTGGGGAATGTCCCATGGACCACAGTCGTTACACGAGAGCCCCGTTGTCGGGCTGCCCCGGAATTCGGCGGGGCGGTATGTCGGTCTGGCCGGCAGCGGGTACGGTTGCGGGAAGCCTCCGGCGCGTGCCGGCGGCCCCGCCGCAGGAGGAGGTGCCATGGTCCTGCTACGCCGGGTTATCGGCGACGCACTGAGGGCGCGCCGGCAGGGGCAGCACCGCACGCTGCGCGAGGTGTCCACCGCCGCGAATGTCAGCCTGGGCTACCTGTCGGAAATCGAGCGCGGTCAGAAGGAAGCGTCCAGCGAGCTGCTGGCCGCCATCTGCGACGCCCTGGGCGCTCGCCTCTCCGAGCTCCTGGGTGAGGTCAGCAGCACGCTGTCGCTCGCCGAGGGCATGGAGGGTGTGCTCGTGCCGGTCGACGAGAAGGCGAAGATGACCGACGGGGACGTCTCCGTCGCCGTCCGCCGGGAATCGCCGCTCAAGGCGACGCTGCACGCGACTCGCAAGCCGCAGCGCGACGTCGTCTACGCCGCCTGAACAACGAGATCGTCTGCCCGGGCCGGGTCCGCTCCAGCGAGCGGAACCGGCCCGATTTCTGTTCGGCGGCTGTGGGGTTGCTGAGACTCCTCGGGGTGGCTCCCTCGGGATCGACCCCGAGCATCCAGAGCGCGTAACCTCGTAGCGTGGGGGTCACCCTGAGATCCCCCCGAGGTCACGTGACGTCGGTGGCGTCGAGCTGACACGATGGCATGACACAACTGGTGAATCGCCATCGCGACAGCTCCTCGATCTGCGTCGGTGGCGGACCCGATAGAGCGACATTGAGGGGATACCGCGAAATGGCGAACCCGTTCGTCAAGGGCTGGCGATACATGATGGCGCTCTTCGGCGCGAAGATCGATGAATACGCCGACCCGAAGGTTCAGATCCAGCAAGCCATCGAGGACGCGCAGCGCCAGCACCAAGGTCTCGTTCAGCAGGCCGCGGCCGTCATCGGCAACCAGCGCCAGCTCGAGATGAAGCTGTCCCGCCAGATGGAAGAGGTCGAGAAGCTGCAGGGCATGGCCCGGCAGGCGCTCGTCCTGGCCGACCGGGCGCGGGCCGGCGGCGACGAGGCCGAGGCTCAGAAGTACGAGAGCACCGCCACGACGCTCGCCACCCAGCTGGTCTCGGGCGAGCAGTCGATGGAAGACCTCAAGACGCTGCACGACCAGGCGCTCTCAGCCGCGGGCCAGGCCCGCAAGGCGGTCGAGAACAACGCCATGGTCCTCCAGCAGCGCATCGCCGAGCGCTCGCGTCTGCTGAGCCAGCTCGAGCAGGCCAAGATGCAAGAGACGGTGGCCAAGTCGCTCGAGTCGATGTCCTCGCTCGCCGCGCCCGGCAACACGCCGTCGCTCGACGAGGTCCGCGACAAGATCGAGCAGCGCTACGCGAACGCGATGGGCCGGGCCGAGCTCGCGTCCAACTCGGTCGAGGGCCGCATGCTCGAGGTGCAGAAGTCGAGCCTCGACCTGGCCGGTTCGTCCCGGCTCGAGCAGATCCGGGCGAGCATGGCCGGTGACAAGCTCGGCGCCGCGCCCACGCAGCCCGCGGTCGAGCAGTCGTCGGCTCCGGCCTCCGACCCGGCCAGCGTCGCGCGGCTCGACGAGATCCGCGCCAGCATGAACCAGAAGCGCGGCGACACGTCGGCCGCCGGCTGATTTTTCGAGGAGGGCGACGGTGGACGAGCGGACCAGATACTTCCGGCGGCTCAAGCGGCTGCGCAGCGCGGCGCGGCGGTGGAGTGTGCTGGGAGGCGGGCTGGCCGCCGCCACCGCCGTCCTCACTCCTTATCAGGGCATCGGCTGGGCCGACGCGATCTGGGCCGGCTCGGCCGGCGCCTCGGTCGCCCTGGCCTGGTGGCGCTTCAGCGACCACCGCGAGCTGGCGGCCCAGCCCGCCCCGCCGGCACCGCCGCCCGCGATCGCCGGGGCCAAGCTGACCGCGGCGCTCGAACGCTTCCCGGCCGGCCGCACCATGATCAACGAGGTCCGCCGGCAGAAGAACCGCTACGCCCTGCGCGGCTCGGCGATCACCCAGGCCTGGGACAGGCTCGATGTGGCTTCGTCAACTTTGACCGCTCTATCCGGTCGGCTCACCGGGGCCGGTGAGGGTGCGATGCTCGAGGCCGCGGTGGCCGAGGAGTGGTTGCGTGATCTCGGGCAGCGGGTGGCCAGTGTCGAACGGGCGCTGCCGCTGAGCCCGCCCGAGCAGCGGGCCGGGCTCACCGAGTCGCACGGCCTGCTGGCCGAGCAGTTCACCGAGGGCGTCGACGCGTACGAGCGGTTGGTCGCGGCCGCAGCCAGCTACGTCGCCGAGGACGGCCACCCGGTGACCGACGGCAAACACCCGGCCTTCGCCAGCCTGGTCGACGCGACCGACAAACTGCGCGGCATCGCCGAGGGCCTCTCCGAACTCAAACGCCCGGCCTAGCCTTTACGCTTCCGCTTCCGCTGTCGTGCCTTCGCGCCCGCGTCTCCGCGTTCGCCCGCGCCCGCGTCTCCGCGTTCGCCCGCGCCCGCGTCTCGGGTTCGCCCTCGCCCGCGCTTCGCGTTCGTCCTCGCGCCTTCGCGTTCGGGCCCCCGCGACTTCGGCCCCCGTGCATTTCGGGCCACGGTCTCTGCCTTCGTGCCCCCCTCGACCTCGCGCCTCTGCGCGGGCATCGCTGGGAGCTTCTTCCAACTGAACGGGCGGCCTAGCTTTCTGGCTTCTCTGCGGGGCGTGGCTGGCAGCGCGGACACCAGTATGTGATGCGTTCGCCCTTTTCGTCCTTCTGGATGGCGGCGCCGCACCGGCGGCAGGGTTGCGCGCGACGACCGTACACATAGCTCGTCTGGCCCCGGCGTAATGAGCCGGTGGTGGTCTGTGTCCAGCGGCCGCGATTCGAGGCGACCAGTTTCTGGGCCAGCTTCACGGTGCCGGGCAGGTCGGCGACCTGTGAAACGTGCGTCCATGGCCACAACCCGCGCAAAAAGAGCGTCTCGGCCTTGTAGAGGTTGCCCACGCCGGCCAGGTTGCGCTGGTCGAGCAGGGCCTCGGCGATGGTCCGCTCCGGCTGCTCGGCGATGCGCCGGGCCGCCTCGTCGGCGTCCCAGTCGGCGCCCAGCAGGTCGGGACCCAGGTGACCGACGTGCTGCTCCTCGTCGGCGGTCGGGTACAGCGCCAGCTCGTGCAGGTGATAACCGACAGCCACCGAGCGCCGGGTACGCAGCACGACCCGGATCAGGTGGGCCGGGCGGGCCGTCCATCGTTCGCCCGGGGCGTACGCCCGCCAGGCGCCCTCCATGCGCAGGTGCGAGTGCAGGGTCAGCGGCTGGCTGCCGTCCCGGGTCAGGCGCAGGAGCAGGTGCTTACCCCGGCTGGCCGACTCGGCGACGGTCCAGCCGCTGAGGTCGGTGGTGGCCAGCTGGGGCACGCGGAAGTCGGAGCCGGTCAGCACGTCGCCTTGGAGGGCCTTCTCCAGCACGCGCGCGGTGTTCCAGACGGTGTCGCCCTCAGGCATGCCCCAATCCTGCCCCGGAACCGCCCCCGGATAACGCCACCGCCCCGACTCGTCTCGGGTCGCTCGGTCCGATTGTTGCCGCTGGTCTGCCTTTATCGTCAGCCCGCCTGCGCCGGTCTGCCTGCGCCGGTCTGCCTGCGCCGGTCTGCCTGCGCCGGTCTGCCTGCGCCGGTCTGCCTGCGCCGATTTGCCCGCGTTGGCCTGCGCGCGTTGGCCCGCTGGACCGCTCGCGGTGGCCCGCCCACGCTGACTGGCCCGCGCCGGTCGGTGGACCGCACGCGCTGACCCGCCCGCGCCGACCGCTGGACCCCTCCGGTGCCGACCCGCCTGCGCCGGCTCCGCGTCGGCCCGCCCGCCTGTGCTTGCCCGTCTGTCCACGCCGGCGGGCTGCCTGGCGTGGTCGGCGCTACTGGCGGACGGCCACCTTGACGATGTCGCCCGGGGTCACCGAGAGGACGACCACAGCGCGGCCGTTGTTGACGGCGATCGCCACGTGGCCGGCCGAGTCCTCGAAGACCAGCAGGTCGCCCTGGTCGACGTCGGCGAAGGTGGCGCCGCGGCGGGCGCTGACCGTGCTGTTGATCACCAGGTCGCCGCTCAGCCCGCGCAGCATGTCGCCGTTCGCGGCCAGCTGCACATTGCCGAACCGGTCGACGGTGAGTACTTCCGCCTCGAGCCACCCGTCGCCCACAGTGACGACCGGGTCGGGCAGCCGGACGAGGGTGTCCTTGTCGATCGGCGTACCGGCCTCGGTCGGGGACGTGCCGGCGGCGAGCCGGGCGCCGGCCGGGGCGAAGACGTCCCGCCCGTGGAACGTGCTCGAGACGGCCTCTTTCACGGTCAGCTCATACGCCGCCTCGATGCCCCCGAGCGCCTCGGCGGCCCAGATCAGCAGGCCGTTGTCGGGCCCGACGAGCAGCCCCTCGGGCGTCACGAGGACGATGCCCCGGCGCGCCGTGCCCACCCCCGGGTCGACCACCGCGACGTGCACGCTCGGCGGCAGGTGGGGCGCCGTCTGCGCCAGCACGGCCGCGCCGCGGGCCACATCGGCCGGCGGCACGTGATGCGTGACGTCGATGACGCGCACCTGAGGCGCGACTCGCGCGATCGATCCGTGACACGCCGCGACGAAGCCGTCGAACGTTCCGTAGTCGGTAGTGAGGCTGATCCATTCATACCCGGCCATGGTGAGAAACGTTACTGCCTTGCTACGGATCGTGTGTGGCAGGTTCCCCGAGGCGCGCCGCGCACATTCTGGCAGGGTTGGGGCATGCGTCTCGTGATCTTCACCGAGCCCCAGCAGGGGGCAAGCCACGACGACCTGCGCAAGCTGGCGCAGGCGGCCGAGGCCAGCGGCTACGACGGCTTCTTCCGCTCCGACCACTTCCTCGCGATGGGCGGCGACGGCCTCCCCGGCCCGAGCGACGCGTGGCTGACGCTGGCCGCGCTGGCCGTGCAGACGTCCCGCATCCGGCTCGGCACGCTGGTGACCTCGGCGACCTTCCGCCTGCCGGGCCCGCTGGCCATCGCGGTCGCCCAGGCCGACCAGATCAGCAACGGCCGCATCGAGTTCGGCCTGGGCGGCGGCTGGTTCGAGGCCGAGCACACGGCCTACGGCATCCCGTTCCCGCCGCTGGGCGAGCGCTTCGACCGCCTGGAGGAACAGCTCGAGATCATCACCGGCCTGTGGTCGACGCAGCCCGGCCACACCTACGACTTCCAGGGCAAGTTCTACCAGCTCAATGACTCCCCGGCCCTGCCCAAGCCGGCCCAGTCGCCCCGCCCGCCGGTCATCGTCGGCGGCCACGGCAAGAAGCGAACCCCCAACCTGGCCGCCCGCTTCGCCGACGAGTTCAACGTCCCCTTCGCCAAAATCGAAGACGTAGCCCCCACGTACGAACGTGTCCGCGCCGCCTCAGCCGCCATCGGCCGAGCCACCCCGCCCGCCTTCTCCGCCGCCGCCGTGCTCTGCGTAGGCCGCGACGACGCCGAGGTGGCCCGCCGCGCCGCCGCCATCGGCCGCGAGCCCGCCGAAATGCGCGAGAACGGCGGCATCGTCGGCACCCCCGCCGAAGCCCTGGAAACCATCAAGGCATACGCCCAGGCCGGCGCCACCCGCCTCTTCCTCCAGGTCCTGGACCTACAAGACCTGGACCACATCGACCTGGTAGCCACCGAGGTAGCCCCCCACCTCTGACATCACCCACGCCCAGCCACACGCGGCCCGCCTACCCGGGGCTGTCACTGACCCCACGCGGGCCGCGCGCGGCTTGCCCACCCGGCGCCGACGCCCACCCACGCCCGGCCGTGCATGACCTGTCTGTCCGGGGTTGATGCCCACCTCGCGGTCGGCCGCGCCCAGGTCGCTTACCCGGAGCCGACGCCCGGCCGCGCCTGGCCTGCCACCCGGGGCCGATGCCTGCCTGGCGGCCGGCCAGGCCAGGCCCGCCGAGCTGCCACGCGCGTGGCCTGCCCGCCCATGGCTGACGCCTGCCTCACGATCGGCCGCGCCTGGTCCGCTCCACCTGGAGTCTGCGCAGTCTGCCCGCTTGCTGCGCGTTGGAACTGGCTCGCGTCGTGAGAGTTGGCCGCCGACCTCGAGCTTGATCGGTCGTGGGTGAGGCCGGGCGAACGGCCGAGCGCGCGGCTGGGGCGGGTCGCCTATCCTTCGGGTCGGAAAGAACAGCGGGGAGGGCGAGTGGCGGGTTCACGGCTTTATGTCGCGCGCGACGGCGCGGCCACCGTGGTTTCCCGCGAGCGGCTGCCCATGGCCCGTTCCCGCCTCGTCGACCGTTCCTGGACGGCACTGGTCGAAGTAACGGTGCCGGATGTGCGCGAGCCCGACGAAGAACTCGAACAGCGGGGCGCGGGCTGGTTCATCGGGGCTCCCGTGGCTGCGGGCGCGATCGCTGTCGCCCTGGGCCCGGTCGAGATCGGCGTCGCGGTGGCTGCCGTGACCTTCTTCGGCCTGGCCTACATCGAACCGGCCATCCGTCGTCGCCTGCAGGCCCGGCGGCCCCGCCCAGCTCCCGTCACTGCGCGCATCCTCACCGCAGCCGAAGACCGGGCGGCCTTCCGGAAAGCCGTCGAGACGGCCGACGCGGTCAGCGCCACGTGGCCCCGCCTGGGCGCCCTGGTCGACACCGCCGAGGCCGAGCCGATGCTGGCCGAGGCACTGTGGGAGATCGCCGGTGTCCTGGAACGCCGCCAGAAGCTGTCCCGCGTCCTGGCCGACCTGAGCCGCCCCGACTTCGCCGCCCAGCCCGCCTCCGACGCGACGGCCCTCGAACTGCGCAGCCAGCTGGACGCCACCCGCCAAGCCCTGGCCGCGGTGGAAGCCGACCTGGCCCAACGCCAGTCCAGCCTGCACCGCGCCGAACAAGCAGGCCAGGACTTCATCCGCGAGGACGAGATGCGCCGCGCCATCCGCGAGGCCAAGAAAACACTCGGCACCCCCGATGCCACTCCCGCCCTCCCCGCAGCCACCACGGCCCCGTCCGACACCGCCGCCGAACTGGCCAACCAGACCCGCTCAGTCCTGGACGCCTACCGCGAACTGACCGCCGGCCTGCACTCCAACCCACCCACCTGACAAAGCCACCACCGCTCGCCGCCGCTCCGTCGCTGCTGCTGCCCCCGCCGGTCCGCAGTTCGCGATCACCAGAGAGCCGGGCCGACGCCGTTCCCGGCTTTCTCACGCGTGGCAGGGCAACGCCCACACTGCCGCTCAAATCGCCGGGTGCAAGGGAGCCGAACCGACCGGCACCACACCGAATGCGCTACTCGGCTCGCGGGCAAGGGGGCCGAGCCAGCGTGGCATGGCCGGCACCGACGCCGCTGCTCATATCGCGTGCATGAGGGAGCCGAGCCGACGCCTTTCCGCGGTTTGCCAGCGCGACGGCGCCACACCGACGGGCTACTCGGTTCGCGGACAATAATGAGCCGAGCCGAGCCGAGCCGAGCCGAGCCGAGCCGAGCCGAGCCGAGCCGAGCCGAGCCGAGCCGAGCCGGCGTGGCAGGGCCGCACCGCCCGCCACTGCGCAGCTCGCGGGCATGGGGGAGTCGAGCTGACGACGTTCGTGCGGCTCGCAGGGGAACGAGGCTGCAGCGATGCTCATCGGCGGTTTGCGGGAGTGACAGGGCCGCGAATGAGCCGGTCGGTGCCGGCAGGTCATCCGCGCAGTCGCAGCCCCCTCGGGGTGGCTCGGAAGCCCGCGGCCGTCAGGGCGTCGCGTAGCGGGGAGGCGTGGACCGAGTCGCCGTCGGCGCGTTCGACCGACATGGCGCCCAGCGCGCCGGAGCGCACCGACGCGGCCAGCGCCTGGCCCGCGGCGAGGAGCGACTCGGGGTCGTCCACGAAGGACAGCAGCGTGCGCCCGCCGCGTTCGACGTAAAGGACCAGGTCGCCGGAGACCTGCACCACCAGGGCGCCCGCCTTGCGGCCGGCCCGGTGCCCGGCCTTGGCCACCGGTTCGCCGTCGCCGCTGTCGATGATGCGTTCGGGCCAGGGCAGGGCCGCGCCGTACGGGTTGGCCGGGTCGGTCGCGGCCAGCACCATGGCCGTGGCGCCGGTGCGCTTGGCCAGTTCGGCCGGCTCGGCCAGCGCGCGCAGCCGGTCGACCGCGCCGGGCACCGCGAACTGCGCCGCCCCCAAACCTTCGACGAAGTAGCCGCGCCGGGCCGCGCCCCTTTCCTCGAGCGCGCCCAGCACCGGGTAGACCCCGGCGAAGCCACCGACCGGGCCCTCGGACATGACCGCGCCGCGGGTCACCACGCCGTGGCGTTCGAGCAGCAGGTCGGCCAGGGCGGCGGCACGACGGGTCGGGTCGAGGTCGCGGTCGGGCAGCCGTGACCAGCGACCGGCCATGTTGGACGGACCGCCGCGGGACGGCATCGTCGGACGCCCGGGGCGGCGGTAGCGGGTGCGGGCCGGCGCCGACTTGGCCTTGTGGGCGCCGCTGCCGCCGAGCAGCGCCCGCAACGGCGCCAGTGTGTCGTTGGTCAGGTGGCCGGCCCACACCAGA
This sequence comes from Paractinoplanes aksuensis, assembly GCF_024137025.1. Taxonomy (GTDB): domain Bacteria; phylum Actinomycetota; class Actinomycetes; order Mycobacteriales; family Micromonosporaceae; genus Actinoplanes; species Actinoplanes aksuensis. The sequence goes on along the minus strand of NZ_JAMYJR010000009.1, from coordinate 274,377 downwards.
TCCCACACGACGGCGGCCAGCGCCGTGTCGTCGGTCGAGCCGACCCGGTCGGACAGCGCCCGGAAGAACAGGGCCTGCCCGTCGCTGAGTGCGTCGAGCACCGACTGGTGCAGCGGGGTGGCCGCGAACTCGTCGTCGGCCGGGGGCAGCAGCAGGGGAGCGCTGTCGGCGTAGGCCAGGGTGACCCACCCGTCGTTGCTGCCGATCGACCCCGAGCCGGCCCAGAGCACGTCGCCGCCGCCGCTGAGCTCGTCGAGCATGGGCGGGGCGTAGTCGTTGATCCGAGCCGGCAGCACCAGCCTCTCCCAGGCCGAGGCGGGCACCGCGATGCCCTGCAACTGCTCGATCGTGGCGGCCAGCGCGTCGGTGCCGCGGGCGTTGCCGCCGATCTGGTGCCAGCGCGGCAGGAACGCGGCCAGCACCCGCGGCGGCACCGGCTCGATCTCGCGGCGCAGCGCGGCCAGCGACCGTCGCCGCAGCATGCGCAGCACCTCGGCATCGCACCACTCGTTGCCGGCGCCGCCCGGGGAGAACTCGCCCGAGGCGACCCGCCCGGTCGCGGAGAGCCGCTTCAGGGCCTGTTCGACCACGAAGACGCCCAGGCCGAACCGGGCCGCGCAGGTCGCCGCCGCGAAGGGCCCGTGCGTGCGGGCGTAGCGGGCCACCAGATCGCCCAGGGGGTCGGCCACCGATTCCAGGTAGGCCTCGGGGATGCCGACCGGTAACGCCACCCCGAGCGCGTCGCGGTAGCGGCCGGCGTCGTCGATGCCGATCCAGCGTTCCTCACCCGCGATGCGGATGCGGATGGCTCGGCGGGACGCCTCCAGCGTGGACAGCCAGGCCTCGTCGACCCCACGCGCGGCCAGGTCGACGGGGGAGAGGTCGCCGAGCAGGCGCAGCAGCTCGGCCGCGTCCTCGGCGTCGCGCGGCTGCCGCTGGGTGGTCAGCCACTGCAACTGGGCCTCGGTCTCGGTGACCACCTCGGGGTCGAGCAACTCGCGCAGGTCGACGCGGCCGAGGAGCTCACCGAGCAGGGTGGCGTCGAGGGCCAGGGCGGCGGCCCGCCGCTCGGCCAGGGGCGCGTCGCCCTCGTAGAGGAACGCGCCGACGTAGCCGAAGAGCAGGGACCGGGCGAACGGCGACGGCCGTGGCGTCTCGACCTCGATCAGGCGGACCTTGCGCCCGGCGACCTCGCGCATCAGCCCGGTGAGACCCGGTAGGTCGAACACGTCCTGCAGGCATTCGCGGGCCGCCTCGAGCGTGACCGGGAAGTCGGCGTACTCGCGGGCCACGTCGAGCAGCTGGGCCGAGCGCTGCCGCTGCTGCCACAGCGGCTGCCGGCGGCGCGGGTCGCGGCGGGGCAGCAGCAGCGAGCGGGCTGCGCACTCGCGGAACCGCGAGGCGAACAGGGCCGAGGTGCCGACCGTCTCTTCGACCAGCTGGGCGATCTCTTCCGGGTCGAAGGCGACCAGGTCGGCGCCGGGCGGTTCCTCGGCCGTGTCGGGCAGGCGGACCACGATGCCGTCGTCGGAGGGCATGACCTGACCGTCGACGCCGTAGCGCTCGGACAGCCGCCGGGCGATCGCGAGCGACCACGGCGCGTTGACCCGGGCCCCGAGCACGCAATGGACGGTCATGCGCCAGTCACCCAGCTCGTCGCGGAACCGCTCGACCACCACCGTACGGTCGTCGGGCAGGTTGCGGGTGGCCTCGCGCTGCTCGCGCAGGTAGGCCAGCAGGTTGCCGGCGGCCCACTCGTCGAGCCCGGCCTCACGCAGGGTGGCCGTGGCTTTCTCGTCGTCGGCGCGGGTCAGCGTGCGCAGCTGGGCGCCGATCGCCCGGCCCAGCTCGATCGGGCGGCCGGGGGAGTCGCCCTTCCAGAACGGCATCTTGGCCGGCGCGCCGGGCGCGGGGGAGACCAGCACCCGGTCGGGCGTGATGTCCTCGATGCGCCACGAGGTGGAGCCGAGCAGGAACACGTCGCCCACGCGGGACTCGTAGACCATCTCTTCGTCGAGCTCGCCGACCCGGGACGCCCGCTCGGAACCGGCCAGGAAAACCCCGAACATGCCGCGGTCGGGGATGGTGCCGCCGCTGGTGACGGCGAGGCGCTGGGCGCCCGGGCGGCCGGTCAGCTCGTCGGTGCCGCGATCCCACACGAGGCGCGGGCGCAGCTCGGCGAACGCGGTGGAGGGGTAGCGGCCGGAGAGCATGTCGAGCACGGCGTGCAGAGCCGACTCGGGCAGTTCGGCGAAGGGGGCGGCCCGGCGCACCAGGGCCGCCATCTCGTCGACCTGCCACGCGTCGAGCGACACCATGGCCACGATCTGCTGGGCCAGCACGTCGAGCGGGTTGCGCGGGTAGCGCAGCTCTTCGATCGCGCCGGCGACCATGCGGTCGGCCACGACGGCGCACGAGACCAGGTCGCCCCGGTGCTTCGGGAAGACCACGCCGCGCGAGACCGCGCCGACCTGGTGACCGGCCCGGCCGATGCGCTGCAGCCCGGCCGCGACCGACGGCGGCGCCTCGATCTGGACCACCAGGTCGACCGCGCCCATGTCGATGCCCAGCTCGAGGCTCGAGGTGGCGACCACGGCCGGCAGCAGCCCGGATTTCAGCGCCTCTTCGATCTGTTTGCGTTCCTCGCGCGAGACGCTGCCGTGGTGGGCCCGGGCGACGACCGGTGGCGCGCCGCCGGCCTGTCCGGCCTGAGCCATCATCTGGGCCGGGGGACGGGCTGGTTCGGGCTGGGCCTCGCCCGCCCGCTCGGCCGCCAGCTCGTTGATGCGGGCACAGAGCCGCTCGGCGCCGCGCCGCGAGTTGGTGAAGACGATCGTCGACCGGTGGCCCTGGATGAGGTCGAGCACCCTTTCCTCGACCGCGGGCCAGATCGACGGGGTGTTGCGGCCGGCGCCGGGTTCGTCGGGGTCGACGTCGGGCACCTCGTCGAGGCGGGTCATATCTTCGACCGGGACCTCGACGGTGACCTCGATGGTCTTGGCGGTTGGGGGCTGGACGATCTCGACGTCGCCGGCGCCGCCGAGGAACCGGGCCGTCTCTTCGATCGGGCGCACGGTGGCCGACAGGCCGATGCGCTGGGCCGGGCGGCCCAGCAGCGCGTCGAGCCGCTCGAGGGAAAGCGCCAGGTGGGCGCCGCGCTTGGTCGCGGCGACCGCGTGGATCTCGTCGATGATCACCGTCTCGACGCCGCGCAGCGATTCGCGGGCGGCCGATGTGAGCAGCAGGAACAGCGACTCGGGGGTGGTGATCAGGATGTCGGGCGGGGTGCGGGTGAACAGGCGGCGCTCGTCGGCCGGGGTGTCGCCGGTGCGCATGGCCACGGTGATGTCGGGCGGGGTGAGCCCGAGGCGGCCGGCGGCCTGGCGGATGCCGGTGAGCGGGGCCCGCAGGTTGCGCTCGACGTCGACCGCGAGCGCCTTGAGCGGGCTGACGTAGAGGACCCGGCAACGTCGCTTCGGATCTTCCGGGGCGCCCTCGCGGGCCAGCTGGTCGAGCGACCACAGGAAGGCGGCCAGGGTCTTGCCGGAGCCGGTCGGGGCGACCACGAGCGCGTTACGCCCGGCGCCGACTGCCTGCCACGCGCCGGCCTGGGCGGCGGTGGGCGCGGCGAAGGCCGCGGTGAACCACTCGCGGGTGGCCGGTCCGAACTGCTCCAACACTTCATCCACCTCACCATGCTCTCTCGGGGGTATGACAAAAACTGAATACCCGCGTAATGGTCATCCGGGCACGGGTCGGGCGTCCGGCCAGCGGAATTTCTTGACGGGCCGGACCATGGTGCGATCGAGTGGCGGGTGGATATACATGGGCGCCACTCGAAGTTCGTGAACTTCATCGATGAAGGAGGCACCTTGTCCCTCCCCATCCGACAGCTGCGGCGCTTCGCTGCTGCCGCGGCGGCGCTCGCCATCGTCGTCCTCGGTGCAACGCCCGCCCGGGCCGCGGCCGGCGACGGTTACGTGCGGCTCGCCCACCTGTCGCCGGACACTCCGGCGGTCGACGTCTATCTGAGATCCGATTCCGGCGCGGTCGACCCGCAGACGTTCAAGGCCGTCGCCTATGGCGACATGTCCCGCTATCTGCGCCTGCCCGCCGGCACCTATCAGGTGGCGATGCGCAAGGCGGGTGCGCCCGCGAGCGAGAAGCCGGTGATCACCACTCAGGTCAGCGTCGAGAACAAGGGCGCCTACACGGTGGCCGGGGTGGGCCGCTTCGCCGACCTGGGCCTGCGCGTGCTCGAGGACGACCTGCGGCTACCCGACCCGGGCAAGTCGAAGGTGCGGATCATCCAGGCCTCGGTCAAGGCGCCCGTGCTCGACGTGGCCGGCAAGAACGGCACCACGATCGCGGACGGCGTCGAGTTCGCCACCACCACGGCCTATCGCGAGGTCAACCCTGGGCAGTGGAGTGTCGAGGTCGAGCCCACGGGTGGCGGCCGGACCAGTGAGCTGCCGTGCACACTGGGCGCGGGCAGCGTCTACAGCCTGGTGGTGCTCGACGACGACGCGGGTGGTCTCAAGCCCGAGCTTCATGTCGACGCCGAACGCCAGGGCACGGTTCCGCTGGGCAGCGTGGCCACCGGGGCGGGCGGCACGAGCCCGAGTTCCCCGGTCACCGGCGTCGTGCTCTCGGCCCTGGCGGCCGCCCTGGTCACCGGTGGCCTGGTGGTCGCCCTCCGACGCCGGCACCGCACCGTCTGAGGATCAGCAGTGGCCGCCGAGGACGCCGACACCCCGTTGATCGTCCGCGTGCCGACCAGCCCGGAGGCTCTCGCGGCCACCACTGTCCGCAACGTTGCGCGGCCCACGATCGAACACGAGGCCGAGGGGCTGGGCTGGGTCGCCCGCGGGGTAGCCAAGATCGTCAAGCCCGGCACCGTCCGGGCCCGCGCGACCGTGCCCGGCGCGCTGTCGATCCCGCGGCCGAAGCCTCGCCGGCTGATCAGGCTGGGCCAGGCGGCCATGCCTTTCCCGCGGCGCGTCTTTCCCAAGGCGGTGGAACCCGAGCCGGTCAAGCTGCGGGCGGCAATCCCCGCGGCGACCGGCTCCGAACAACTCGTGATCATGAATAGTCCCCTCAGCGATGGAGCGAGTCTTCCGCCCGCGCGGGCCGAGGACCAGCTACCGAAGGCCCGCCCTCACCCCGTACCGAAGAAGGGGTTGATCCTGCCCGTGGCCGCCGCGGCGGTGGCCGCTGTCGTGGCCGGCGCCGGATATCTGACCCTGACCGACCGCCCTGCCAGCGACAGCAACAGGGTCGTGAGCGCCGCGACGACGCCCAGCGAGAGCCCGGTCGTCGAACGGCCGGTCGGCGACCCGTTCGGCAGCGTCGAAGCCGCGCCCACCGGCGCTCCGACCAGGTTGCGCATCGGCGCTCTTAAGATCGACACTCCGCTCGAGACACTGCGTATCGGGGGCGACGGCGCCCTGCAGCCGCCCCGGGCGTTCGCCAAGGCGGGCTGGTACGCCGACGGCACGGCCCCCGGCGACAACGGTCCCGCCGTCATCGCCGGTCATGTCGATTCCAAGACCGGCCCGGCTGTCTTCTACCGGCTCCGCGAGATGAAGGCCGGTGACCGGGTCGACGTCGTGCGTGGCGGCCGATCGGTCAAGTTCACGGTGACGGCAATCCGGTGGTATCCCAAGGCCGAATTCCCCACCGAGGAGGTGTACGGCCCGACTCCGGACCGCCAGCTGCGGCTCATCACGTGCGGCGGCGTGTTCGATCGCTCGCTGCGGTCCTACCGCGACAACCTCGTGGTCTACGCGGTGGCCGGGTGATCGTGATTCCAACGGCAGGCAAGCCGAATTATGGTGGTTGAGATCGGGTCGACGGGTGGGGGCGGGATGGCGGTCGCACGCATGCTCGTCGCTGGTCGGTATCGCCTCGGCGAGCCGGTCGGCTCCGGTGGCATGGGCCGGGTCTGGCTGGCCCGCGACGAGATGCTCGACCGCGACGTGGCGGTCAAGGAGTTCGTGCCGCCCGAGTGGATGACCGACGAGGAACGTGTCCGGCTGCGCGACCGCACTCTGCGTGAGGCCCGCAGCGCCGGTCGTCTCAACCATCCGCACGTCGTCCGCATCTACGACGTCGTGCACTTCGACGGCCTGCCGTGGATCGTCATGGAGTACGTGCCGTCCCGCTCGTTGCACCAGGTGATCCACGAGGACGGCCCGTTCTCCCCGGCCACGGCCGCGCGCATCGGTGTGGCCCTGCTCGACGCGCTGCGGGCGGCTCACGCGGCCGGCGTGCTGCACCGCGACGTCAAGCCCCACAACGTTCTCATCGGCCACGACGGTCGTGTCGTGCTGACCGATTTCGGTCTGGCCACCTTTGTGGACGACGGTGCCGTGACAGGCCCCGGTCTGGTGGTCGGTTCCCCCCAGTACGTGTCGCCCGAGCGCGCCCGGGACGGCACCTCGACGCCCGAGTCCGACCTGTGGTCGCTGGGCGCGACCCTGTATGCCGCCGTCGAGGGCCGTTCCCCCTACGCCCGGGAAAATGCCATGGCCACGCTGATGGCCTTGGCCACGGAAGAGCCGGATCCACCGTCGCGGGCCGGCATGCTGGGCCCGGTGCTGACCGGCCTGCTGCGCCGCGATCCCCGGGACAGGCTGGCCGCGGCCGAGGTCGAGCGTCGCCTCCGCATGATCGTCGTGTCGACGCCGGCCCGGCCCCGGGTGCCGTCCCCGCGGGCGGCTCGGTCGATGCTCGCGTCCGAGATTGATCAGTCGGCCGCGGTGCGGTCGGCGGTGACGCCCGGGGTCGACGTGTTGTCGCAGCCGCTCGATCCGGGTCCGTCGTCACCCGTACGCCCCCGGTCGCACCCGCGTCCGGCCCTGGTTGCGGCCGGCCTCGCGCTGGTGGCCGTGCTCGGGGTGGGCGGCATCCTGGGCGGTTATCTCGTGCGGGACGAGCCGGTCGACACGCCGTCGTCCGCCGGCGCCGCCCCGCCCGTCCCGGCCCCGGTGGTGGCCGACGGTTTCTCGGCCGCCGTCTGCAACCAGCCGGAGCCGAGCGGGCTCGCGACCGCGCCGCAGCGCAACGCGTTGCGCGGGGTGGCCGGCCTGTCGCTGATCTCCGGCTGGTCGTACTTCAGTGACGGCTCGGGGTTCCGCATGCCCGTACCGGACGGCTGGAGCTACCAGCGGGTCGGCACGTCGTTCTGCTTCCGCGACCCGGCCGGCGACACCGTGATGAGCCTCGACACCGGCCGCAATCCGGCCGGTGATCCCGTGCAAGCGTGCCGGGCCGAGGCCACCCGACTCGTCCGGGCCGGGGCCCTGCCCGGGTACGAGGAAGTGCTGCTCGAAAAGAAACCTTTGCTCAACAAAGCCGCGGACTGGGAATACCGGTACGACCTGGACGGCATCCGGATGCACGCCCAGACCCGGTGGTTCGTGAAGGGCGGTGAGGGCTTCGCCATCACCTGGGCCACCCGCGACTTCGACTGGACCGGCGACCTGGCAAAGATCAACATGGTGTTGACCTCTTTCTACGCGCGCGGCTAGGTCATCTGATTCACAGCGTTCATACAGCCTTCGCTGATAATGTTCTGCGTCATGATCGGCAGTAGTCAGCCGGGCTCGGCCCGGCTCCCCGTCAGATCCTTCACGCCGTGTTGATCCTGACCGGCTTCCTCCTGGTGCTTGTGGTGACCGCGGTCACCGGCTATTTCGTGGCGCAGGAGTTCGGATATGTCGCCGCCGACCGCGGCCGCCTCCGGCACGACGCCGAGCAGGGCGACCAGGCCGCCGCCCGCGCTCTGAAAGTCACCGAGCGCCTCTCGTTCGTCCTCTCCGGCGCCCAGCTCGGCATCACCGTGACCGCCCTGATCGTGGGTTACGTGGCCGAGCCGTTCCTGGGCGAGGGCTTCTCCGCGCTGCTCGGCGGGGCCGGCGTGCCGACCGCGGTCAGCATGCCCCTCTCGATCGCGCTCGCCCTGCTCATCGCCACTGTCGTGCAGATGGTGCTGGGCGAGCTGGCCCCGAAGAACCTCGCCATCGCCCGCGCCGAGACCCTGGCCAAGGCGCTCAGCCGCTCCACGCTGATGTACCTGACGGTGTTCGGGCCGATCATCCGGCTCTTCGACCGGACGGCCGCGGGCCTGCTGCGCCGCATCGGCATCGAGCCCATCGAGGAACTGCCCGAGGGCGCGACCTCCGAGGATCTCGAGCAGATCATCCGCGAGTCGCGAGCCAACGGCGGCCTCGACGCCGAGCTCTCCACGCTGCTCGACCGCGGTCTCGACTTCCGCGGGCGCACCGCGGCCGAGGCGATGATCCCGCGCGTCGACGTGCACACCATCCCGGCCACGGCCAGCGCGGCCGACGTGGTGGCCCTGCTCGACACCCATCGTTCCCGTTTTCCCGTACGAGGTGACGAGGTCGACGAGATCGTCGGTGTCGTCAGCATCGCCGACATCCTGGCCATCGCGCCCGCCGACCGCTCCACGGTGCCGGTCTCGTCGGTGATGTCGGCGCCGATCCTGGTGCCGTCCTCGCTGCGGCTGCCGACCGTGCTCGAACGCCTCCGCTCGGCCCACCGCCAGCTGGCGTGCGTGGTCGACGAGTTCGGCGGCTTCGCGGGCATCATCACGCTCGAGGACATCGCCGAGGAACTGGTCGGCCAGATCCGCGACGAGGACGACGAGGCCGAGCCCGCGCCCGTGCGCCAGGCCGACGGCTCGTGGCTGGTGCCGGCCCGCTGGCGGATCGACGAGATCACCGACGCCACGGGCGTCGACCTGCCCGTCGGCGACGACTACGAGACGGTGTCGGGCCTGGTCCTGGCCCGGCTCGGGCGGGTCGCCCAGGCCGGTGACTCGGTCACCCTCGACGGCGGGTCCCTTTCCGTACGGGTGGAAAGCGTCGACCGGCACGTCCCCCTCACGGTTCGGATCTCCCGATGAACGCCCTCTGGGTCACGTTGCTGCTGATCGGCAACGCCTTCTTCGTCGCCGCCGAGTTCGCCCTGGTCGCGAGCAAGCGGCACCGTCTGGAACAGTCCGCGGCGAGCGGCAGCCGGGCGGCCAAGGCCGCGCTCGACGGCACCAGGGAGCTGTCGGTCATGCTGGCCGGCGCCCAGCTCGGCATCACCCTGTGCTCACTGGGCCTGGGCGCGCTGGCCGAGCCGTCGCTCGAGCACCTGTTCGGCCCGGCCCTGCACGCGCTCGGCCTGCCCGACGTGGCCAGCCACGTCATCGCGTTCCTGCTCGCCCTGATCATCGTCACGTTCCTGCACCTGGTGATCGGCGAGATGATGCCGAAGTCGTGGGCGATCACCCACCCCGAGCGCTCGGCCATCCTGCTGGCGCTGCCGTTCCGGTTCTACGCCCGCGCCGTCGGCCCGGCCCTGCGGGTGCTGAACGCGATGGCCAACGCCGCCCTCAAGCCGTTCGGCGTGCACCCGCAGGACCAGTTGGCGCAGGCCCACGGCCCGGCCGAGATGCGCATCCTGCTCGACCGGTCGCGGGCCGAGGGCCTGATCGAGGCCGAGCAGAGCGAGCTGCTGACCAGCGTGCTCAGCCTCGCCTCGCTGCCGGTGCGCGACGTCATGCTGCCGACCGCGCAGCTGGTGTCGGTGCCGCGGGCGGCCTCGGTGGCCGACGTCGAACTGGCCTCGCTGACCAGCGGCCGGTCCAGGCTGGCCGTCACCGGCGACGACGGCGAGGTGGTCGGCATCGTGCACGTCCGGGAAGCGGTACGGGCCAGCGCGGCCGGCCGGGCGGCGACCGCGGGCGAGCTGATGGAGCCCGCCTTCCTCATGGACTGCGGCGTCAACGTGGTCGAGGCGGTGGCCCACCTGCGGGCCGGCCGCACCCAGTTGGCCATCGTCACCACCCCCGGGCCGTCCGGGGCGGTCGAGCAGGTCGGCTTTGTCGCCCTCGAAGACCTGTTGGAGCAGGTGATCGGCCGTTTCGACGACGAGACCGACGACCTGCCCGTCACAACCGGCGCCTGATACCGCACGGACGAAATCGCAAGATCAAGCCACCCCGCTGTCGATTCAAGGAGGAATGACCCGGTGGTTTTCAAAAAGATGATGCGCGCCTTCGGCGTCGGCGGGCCCACCGTCGACACCGTGCTGGCCAACCCGAACACGCGGCCCGGTCTGGCCCTGGAGGGTCAGGTGCGGATCACCGGTGGCGACCACGACGTCGCCATCGACGGAGTCGTGCTGGGCCTGGTGACCCGGGTCGAGTCGGAGCACGGCGAGAACCTCATCGAGTTCCACCGGCTCCCGGTCGCGGGGGCCTTCCAGCTGCGCAAGGGCGAGAACCGGGACCTGCCCTTCTCGTTCCCGATGCCGTGGGAGACGCCGATCACCGACGTCTACGGCCAGCGGCTGCACGGCATGACGATGGGCCTGCGGACCGAGCTCGCCGTGGCCAAGGCCGTCGACAAGGGCGACCTCGACCACGTGGCGGTGCACCCGCTGCCCGCGCAGGAGCGGATCCTCGACGCGTTCGCGCGGCTGGGCTTCCGCTTCAAGAGCGCCGACCTGGAGCGGGGCGCGATCTACGGCGTCAACATGACGCTGCCGTTCTACCAAGAGATCGAGTTCTACCCGCCGCCGCAGTACGCGGGGGCCATCAACGAGGTCGAGGTGACCTTCATCGCCGACCCGCAGGGCGTCGAGGTCGTGCTCGAGTTCGACAAGCGCGGCGGCTTCCTGGCCCCCGGCCACGACTCGTACGGCCGGTTCCGGGTCTCGCACGCCGACGCGGACACGACCGACTGGACCGCGGTTGTCGAGCAGTGGGTCTCCGAGGCGGCGGGCCGCTACCAGGGTCTGCGCGCGGCCGGCGGCCACGGCGCTCCCGGCTACGGGGCTCCGGGCTACGGCGGGCACGGCGGTTACGGGCACGGCGGTGGCCACCACGGCCACTACCGCCGGGGCCACGGCGGCGGCATGGGCATGGGCGCGATGGCGGCCGGTGTGGCCGGCGGAGTCGTCGGCGGCATGATCCTGGGCGAGGCCATGGAAGAGGTCTTCGAGGACGACGGCGGCGGCGGCGAGGAAGAGTGACTCACCCCGGCTGTGCGGTCCACTGGGGCGGAACGCACAGCCACCCGCGGGCGGTTCTGCTTCGGCAGGGCCGCCCGCGGCGTTTCCCGGCCCTCGCTCGGCGGACTCGCGTCAGCCGATGCCGCCGCCGACCGGTCTCGCGTCAGCCGACGCCGGCGTCGGCTGGTCGTGCGTCAGCCGGGGCCGGCGTCGGCTGGTCGTGCGTCAGCCGACGCCGGCCGTGGCCAGCTTGATGCTGAAGCCGACGAACAGCGCGCCCACCCCGGCCGCGGCGCCCGCGGCGAGGCGCCGGCGACGCTGGAACTGCCCGGCCAGGAAGCTGCCACTGAAGATCAGCGCCGACAGGTAGAGCGCGCTGAACAACTGCACCACCGCGCCGAGCACCAGGAACGACAGGGCCGGATGGGCGTAGCCCGGCTCGACGAACTGGATGAAGAACGACACGAAGAACAGGATCGCCTTGGGGTTGAGCAGGCTGACCACGGCCGCCCGGCGGAACGGGTGGCGCAGGTCGGTCGGTTCCTCGGCCGTTGCCGGTCGCGCCGAGCCTCGGTCGCGCCAGGTGCGCCACGCGCCGCGCACGATGCCGAAGCCGACCCACAACAGGTAGGCCGCCCCCGCGTACTTGATGACCAGGAACAACGGTGGATAGGTGCGCAGCAGCGAGGCCGCGCCGGCTGCTGACAGCACCATCAGCACCGCGTCGCCGACGAAGACGCCGGCCGCGGCCTGATAACCCGCCCGCACCCCCCGCCGGGCCCCGACCGAGAGCACGTAGATCGAGTTGGGCCCGGGCAACAGGATGATCGCCATCGTGCCGATGACGTACGTCCAGAAGTCGGTGATTCCCAGCACGGTGCCCCCTCTAGGCGACCGTCCCGGCGGCCAGCCTTTCCCGCAGGCGGCGGCCCACCTCGGGCCACTCTTCGGCGGTCACGCCGAAGACTACGGTGTCGCGCCACGAGCCGTCGGGCCGCTGTTTGTGCCGGCGCAGCACACCCTCGCGCACCGCGCCGAGCCGGGCGATCGCCTGCTGCGAGCGCTCGTTGCGAATGTCGGTGTACCAGAAGACGCGCTCGGCCCCGAGTTCGTCGAAGGCATGCGTGAGCAGCAGCAACTTGGCCTCGGTGTTGACCCCGGTGCGCCACCAGGGCTGCCCGACGATCGTGTGGCCGATGGCCAGGGCCCGCCGGTCGGGGTCGACGTCGTGATAGCAGGTCATGCCGAGCACGCGGCCGGTGGACGGTTCGACCTGGGCCCAAGAGACCTGGCTGCCGGACCAGCGCAGGCTCAGCAGCCGGGCGATGTAGTCGCGCATTTCTCCGACTGTCTGCGGCCGGTGGGCGGGGATGTGTCGCCACACCTCGTCGTCGCCGATCGCCTCGATCAGCCCGGCCGCGTGCCCGGTGGTGAGCGGCTCGAGCCGGACGTGGCGGCCGGTCAACGGCACCGGGGTGGCCCAGGGCAGTTCGCCGCCGGGCAGGTAGGCCGGTTCCGCCACCGCGACGTCGTCGGCCGGAGCGGGCGGGCCGAACACCCGGCGGACGGGAAGAACGCCGGCCCAGTGCGGCAGGCCGAGATCGTCGTCCTCATCGATCACGCCGCCGGTGCGGGCCCGGGCCGAGACCTCGACCAGCGGGAGGGCGAGCACGCTCGTCTCGGCCATCTCGCGCTTGTCGGGCGGGCGGCTGTCGGCCGCGCGGCCGGCGCCGACCTTGTCGACCAGGGCCGCCATCGCGGCCTTTTTCTCATCGGGGTCGGTGACCAGCCGGGCCGAGCCGTGCACGACCACCGAGCGGTAGTTGGCGCTGTGGTGCACGTGGGAACGGGCATAGACGATGCCGTCGAGCAGGGTGACGCTGACCGCGACCGGCACCTCGCCCCCGCGCGCGGACAGGCCCATGCGGCCGCCGGACGAACCGTGCAGATAGAGCGTCTCGCCGACGCGGACGTGCAGGGTCGGCAGCAACCGGGGCTCGCCCTCGGCCACGAAGCCGACCGTGCAGTCGTAGGCCTCGTCGAGAATGGCGTGGGCCAGCGCGCGGTCGTAGTGCATGCGCTCGCGGTAGCGGGTGGCTGTCGTGCGGCTCGTCCGCGAATAGGTGTCGGACATCGGGCCTCCCTGCCGGTCGAGCGACTTGCGTCCGCTCTTGTGCTAGTACAGAATCTCTCGTGTGTCAGCACAGTATCAGGTCAGCGGTGACAGCGCCGCCACGATTTCCGCCAGCATCGAGGCCGGCGTCCGCACGGGCGACTGGGTCTTCGGCGCGGCGCTGCCACCGGTCCGGGTGCTGGCCGATGCTCTGCACGTCAGCCCGGCCACGGTGGCCAAGGCCTATCAAGAGCTGCGACAACGGGGCGTGGTCGAGACCGAGGGGCGCCGCGGCACGCGCATCCGGTCCCGTCCGCCGGTCGCCGGTCCGCGGTCGGCGCTGCGCCTGCCCGTGGCCGACGGTGTGCGCGACCTCTCGTCCGGCGAGCCCGACGTCGGGCTGCTGCCACCGCTGGGCCGGGCGCTGCGGGCCGTGGCCGAGACCAACGGCCCGCCCCAGGGCTACGCCTCGGCCGTCACGATGCCCGAGCTGATCGAGGCGGCCCGACCGCGCCTGGTGGCCGGCGGCATCCCGGCCGCCGAGGCCGAGATCGCGGTCACCTCCGGCACCCTCGACGCCATCGAACGCCTGCTCACGGTTCACCTGCGGGCCGGCGACGCGGTCGCCGTCGAGGATCCGGGCTGGGCCAACCTGCTCGACCTGCTGGCCGCCCTGGGCCTGCGCCCGCTCCCCGTCGCCGTCGACCGCGAGGGTCCCGATCCGGCCGCCATGGCGTCCGCGCTGCAGGCGGGCGCCCGGGCCGCCGTCCTCACCGTACGGGCTCAGAATCCGACCGGGGCAGCCGTCAGCGCAGCTCGGGCCGAGGCTCTACGCGGCCTGTTCGCGCGGTGTCCCGGCGTCCTGGTCATCGAGGACGACCATGCCGCCGAACTGGCCGAGCAGGCGCCCCACTGCGTCGGTCCGGTCACCGGGGCGTGGGCCCTGACCCGGTCGGCGTCCAAGCCCTTCGGGCCTGACCTGCGGATCGCTCTGCTCGCCGGTGACCCGGCCACGATCGCCCGGGTGGTGGGCCGCATGCGCATCGGCTCGGGCTGGGTGTCGACGGTCCTCCAGCGCATGCTGCTCCACCTGTGGCAAGACGATGAGGTCACCCGGGTCGTGGCGGAAGCCGCCGAGACGTACGGTCGTCGCCGTCGTGCCCTGTGCGAGGCCCTGCGGGGGCACGGCATCGCCGCCGAGGGCGACACCGGCATCAACGTCTGGGTCCCGGTGGCCGACGAGACCCGCACGATCGGTCTGCTGCGCGAGGCGGGCTACGCGGTCGCCCCCGGTTCCCTGTTCCGGGTGTCGGCCGCTCCCGGCATCCGCATCTCGATCGGCCCGCTGCCCGAGGGCGAGATCCCGGCACTGGTCGAGGCGGTGGCCGCGGCCGTCAGCCCGCCCAACCTCTACAGCCCGGCCCGTTAGGCGGTGGTGCGATAACGACTCGATCGGGGGCCCCGGATGCTTCCACGCCCCTGTTTGGGGTAGAACCTTCGGCATGCCTAGGACCGAAGCGCCGGTCGGCGCGCAGCAGTGGGTGCCGTCCGAGCCGCGCGGCATCGAGCAGCTTAAAGAGGCGGCGGCGCACTGCGAGGGCTGCGAGCTGCACGTCGACGCCACGCAGACCGTCTTCGGCCGGGGCGCGGCCGACGCGAGCATCGTGTTCGTCGGCGAGCAGCCGGGCGACGTCGAGGACCAGAAGGGCCTGCCCTTCGTCGGCCCGGCCGGTCGGCTGCTGCGTGAGGCGGTCGACGATGCGGGCATCGACCCGACCGACGTCTACATCACCAACGCGGTGAAGCACTTCCGCTTCGAGCGGAGGGGTGAGCGCCGCATTCACCAGAACCCGGGCCCGGCCCACATCACGGCTTGCCGGCCCTGGCTGGTCGCGGAGTTCTCGCTGCTCCAGCCGCGGCTCGTGGTGATTCTGGGCGCGACGGCCGGGCGGGCCCTGATCGGGCCGTCGTTCCGGGTCACCCAGCAGCGCGGCAAGTTGATGCCGTGGCCGGCCTCGGCCCAGCACCCGGCCGACTTCCCGGTGGCCGAGATCCAGGCCTTGGCCACCATCCACCCGTCGGCCGTGCTGCGGGCCGACGACCGCGAGACCGCCTATCGCGGCCTGGTCGACGACCTCAAGATCGCGGCCGACGCGGTGAAGTGAACTCCGCGACCCGTGACGCCAATCCCGCATCCGTGACGCCAATCCCGCATCCGTGACGCCAATCCCGCATCCGTGACGCCAATCCCGCATCCGTGACGTGACTCCTGCGGCCGTGAGATGACCTCGCGGCCGGGAGGTGAGCGTCAGCCGTCGTTCGAGGGGCGGGTGGCGAGCATGTGGTCGAGCCCGTCGAAGATCCGGTCGAGGCCGAACCGGAAGGACCGCTCCGAATCGCGGACAGCGTTGTACTCCTCGCCGGCCGCGGTGCCGACCCGGCCCGAGATCGGGTAGGCGCCGGGCGGCATCAGCCTGTCCAGCACCGGGGCGTTGACCGCCCACCACTCGGCGTCCGAGATGCCGGACTGCTCGGCCATGCGCCGGGCGGCCACGTCGGCCCGGGCCGACGCCGTGGTGAAGTCGCCGATCAGCGTGATGGTCTGGTCCATCTCGAGGTCGGTGAAGCCGGCCCCCTCGATCGCGGCCAGCTGCCACTCGTACCGGTCGGAGCCGTTGGGCCCGATCCACGGGCGGCTCTGCTCGACCTGCAGCAGCCACGGATGCCGGTGGAACTCGTCCCACATCTGACGGGCGACCACGGTCAGCCGCTCGCGCCAGGTGCCCTCGTGGGGCGGTAGGCCCGGCTCGCCCATCACCTCGTCGACCATCAGGCCGATCAGCTCGTCGCGGCTCGGCACGTACGTGTAGATCGACATCAGCTTGAGCCCGAGCCGGTCGGCGACCTTGCGCATCGAGAACGCGGGCAGCCCCTCCTCGTCGGCCACCGCGATGCCCGCTTGCAGCACCTCGTCGACGCTGAACCGCTGCTTGGGGCCGCGTGACCCTTGCGGCACGCCCAGGGTCCGCCGCCACAGCAGGGTCAGCGTGCGGTCGACGTCCCCATTTTCCATGTGCAGAGATTACCCCGTGGGGTGTACGGTGTACCGCGCACCAAATACCGTAAGGCATACGGAGTTAGGAGCAGCGGTGAATCTGGAAGCTGAAGGGCTACAGAAGCGGTACGGGGACGTGCGCGCCCTCGACGGCTTCGACCTGGCCGTGCCGCCCGGCGTGATCCACGGCCTGCTGGGCCCCAACGGCGCGGGCAAGACCACGGCGGTCAAGGCGCTCGCCACCCTCATCGATGTCGACGCCGGCTCGGCCCGGGTCGCCGGTTTCGACGTACGCGATCAGGCTGCGGAAGTCCGCCGCCGGATCGGACTGATCGGGCAGAACGCGGCGGTCGACGAGATCCTCGGTGGCCGCCAGAACCTGGTGATGTTCGGCCGGCTCTACGGTCTGAGCAAGGTGGACGCCCGGGCCAAGGCCGACCACCTGCTCGACATGTTCGGGCTCACCGAGGCGGCCGAGCGCGCGGTCTCGACGTACAGCGGGGGAATGCGCCGCCGGCTCGACATCGCGGCCGGTTTCATCCTCACGCCGGCCGTTCTTTTCCTGGACGAGCCGACCACGGGCCTCGACCCGAGGGCGCGCAACGAGGTGTGGGCGGCCGTCCGCGAGGTGGCCGAGGCCGGCACGACGGTGCTGCTGACCACGCAGTATCTCGACGAGGCGGACCAGTTGGCGGCCCGCATCTCGGTGATGAACCACGGCCGGATCGTCGCCGACGACACCCCGGCCGCGCTCAAGCGCCAGATCGGGGGCGACCGCGTGACGGTGACCCTCGCCGCCGACACCTCGCTCGACTCGACGGCCGAGCGGCTCACCGCGGCCGTCGGCATCCCGGCCGGGCCCGATGCCGACACGCACAGCCTCACCTTCGAGGTCGGGGCGGGTGTCACGGCGCTGGCCGGCATCGTCCGGGCGCTCGACGACCTCGGCCTCGTCCCGGAGGACCTGGTGCTGCGCCGGCCCACCCTCGACGAGGTCTTCCTCACCTTGACCGCCGCTCCGCAGGAGGCTGCGCGATGACCGCCGTACGGGCCGGATGGATTCTCACCCAGCGCAACCTGGCCCATTGGGCCCGCCAACCGTGGACGCCGATCTTCGGTTTGATGTTTTCGATCATGCTGTTGCTGGTCTTCGGCTTCCTCTTCGGCGGCGCGATCAGCGTGCCCGGGGGCGGCGACTACATCACGTTCCTGCTGCCCGGCATGCTGGCGCTGAGCATGATGTTCGGCGTCGAGTCGACGGCCACGGCGATGGCCGGCGACGCCCGCAAGGGCATCACCGACCGGTTCCGATCACTGCCGATCGGCAGCGCCTCGGTGGCTCTGGGCCGGGTCGGGGCCGACCTGGCCAACTCGGCCGTCGAACTGCTGGTGCTCATCGGCGGCGGCCTGCTGATCGGCTGGCAGATCACTTCGGACCCGGCTTCGGCTGCTCTCGCCGTACTGCTGCTGTTGTTCTTCCGGTTCTCGATGCTCTGGATCGGCATTTTCGTCGGGCTGGCGTTCCGCGGCGAGGGCGCGACGATGGCCGTGCAGGTGCTGGTGTGGCCGATCGGATTCCTGTCGACGGCCATCGTCTCGGCCGAGACCATGCCGGGCTGGCTCGGCGCGATCGCGGCCTGGAACCCGCTTTCGGCCACCGCGACGGCGGCGCGCGAGCTGTTCGGCAACCCGACCGGCATCACCGAGGGCCCGCTGGCCGACTCGGCGGTGTGGCTCGCCATCGGCTGGCCGCTGCTGCTCACGGCCGTGTTCCTGCCCCTGTCGGCGCGGGCCTACCGCCGTTTGCGGAGTGGGTAGGCTCATGGGGTGCGGTTGACGGATTTCTGGACGCGGCTGGAGGAAGCCTTCGGCGCCGCCTATGCGCGCAGCATCGCGGCCGACCATTCTTTCGGTGAGTTGGGCAACCGGACGATAAACCAAGCGATTGCGTACGGTATCGATACGGCTACTATCTGGCGCGCGGTAGTAGCCGCATACCCCGATCGGGTGCCTTCTCGCCTGCGATGACGCGTTTTTAGTACACCCGTTCTGGCGTGTCACTCGATCGTCGTACACGTGTTCGGCTATTGTCCACAGCGGCCTAGTTATCCACAGGCGGGGCAGGGCGGCGAATTTTTGTCATACCCACCGCTTACCTTGGTGCCCGTGGTGAACAGAAGCGCATCGGCGAAGACGACCGTTAAATCGGGTACAGGGGTGGCAGACATGGTGGCAGGACCTGACCGGGACAAGGCGCTCGATCTGGCGTTGGCTCAGATCGACAAGCAGTTCGGCAAGGGCTCGGTGATGCGGCTCGGGGAGCGGCCGGTCGTGGAGACCGCCATCATCCCCACCGGCTCCATCGCGCTCGACGTGGCGCTCGGCGTCGGCGGCCTGCCCCGCGGCCGGGTCATCGAGGTCTACGGCCCCGAGTCCAGCGGTAAGACGACGGTCGCGCTGCACGCCGTGGCCAACGCCCAGCGCAACGGCGGCATCGCGGCGTTCATCGACGCCGAGCACGCGCTCGACCCGGAATACGCGAAGGCGCTCGGCGTCGACACCGACGCGCTGCTGGTCTCCCAGCCCGACACGGGTGAGCAGGCACTCGAGATCGCCGACATGCTGATCCGCTCGGGCGCGCTCGACATCATCGTCATCGACTCGGTGGCGGCTCTCGTGCCGCGGGCCGAGATCGAGGGCGAGATGGGCGACAGCCACGTCGGTCTGCAGGCCCGGCTGATGAGCCA
The DNA here is from genome assembly GCF_024137025.1 of Paractinoplanes aksuensis. Lineage (GTDB taxonomy): Bacteria > Actinomycetota > Actinomycetes > Mycobacteriales > Micromonosporaceae > Actinoplanes > Actinoplanes aksuensis. Next base: position 255,431 of record NZ_JAMYJR010000009.1, on the reverse strand, counting down.
GGCGCTCCGCAAGATCACCGGCATCCTGAACAACTCGGGCACGACGGCGATCTTCATCAACCAGCTCCGCGAGAAGATCGGCGTCATGTTCGGCTCGCCCGAGACGACGACCGGTGGCCGCGCGCTGAAGTTCTACTCCTCGGTCCGGCTCGACGTGCGCCGCATCGAGAGCCTCAAGGACGGCACCGACGTGATCGGCAACCGCACCCGCGTCAAGGTGGTGAAGAACAAGGTCGCCGCGCCGTTCAAGCAGGCCGAGTTCGACATCATGTACGGCAAGGGCATCTCGCGGGAGGGTTCGCTGATCGACGTCGGCGTCGAGCAGAGCATCATCCGCAAGTCCGGCGCCTGGTACACGTACGACGGTGACCAGCTCGGCCAGGGCAAGGAGAAGGCGCGCGAGTTCCTCAAGGAGAACCCCGACGTCGCGGCCGAGATCGAGAAGAAGATCCTCGAGAAGCTGGGCGTCGGCCAGACGACCGGCGACGCGGCCGGTGGCCCCGAGCTCCCGCCGGTCGACTTCTGATCGGCTGAGCCGCCATGCCGGCCCGACGGGGCGCGCGTTCCGGACGCGGGTGGGATGCCATCCCACCCCGTCCCGCTCGCGCCCACGATGAGCACCCGCCCGGCGAGCCTCCGTCCGGCGACGACGCGGAACGCGGCAACGTTCCCACCCGTCGCCGGCGAGCTTCGCCGGGCGGTAACCCCTCCAGTGGTTACGACCCTTCCGGCGGCACCCTCTCTTCGGGTGGCTATGACCTTTCCGGCGGCACTCCCTCTTCCGGTGGCTACGACCTTTCCGGTACGGCCGGCGGCACTCCTTCGGTCGGCGGTTACGACCTCTCCGGTTCGGCCGGTGGGGGGCGCGGTCGCAGGGGCGGACGGCAGCCGGGCGGGGGAGGGGCCGATCAGCCGGCGCAGACCGAGGGCGAGCGGGCGCGCGAGATCTGCCTGCGACAGCTCGCCGTGCGGCCGCGCACCCGGGCCGAGCTGGCCAAGGTGCTGGCCCGCAAAGAGATCTCCGACGAGGTGATCGCCGAGGTCCTCGACCGGTACGACGAGGTCGGCATCATCGACGACGCCGCCTTCGCGAGGGCCTGGGTCACCAGCCGCCATCACGGTCGCGGGCTGGCCCGCCGGGCCCTGGCCAACGAGTTGCGCCAGCGCGGCGTCGACCCCGAGGTGGCCGGCGAGGCCCTGGAGATCGTCGACGAAGAGGACGAGGCGGCCACCGCGCGGGCCCTGGTCGACCGCAAACTCCGCACGGCCAACGGCACGCCCGACGCCATCTTCCGCCGGCTGGTCGCCATGCTGGCCCGCAAGGGTTACTCGGCGGGCGTGGCCATCCGCGCGGTCAAGGACGCCTTGGCCGCCCGCGACGCCGAGGCCGCCGAATTCGCCGACCAACTGGACGCCGACGCCCTGGCCACCGACGCCGACCCCACCTCCTGACCTACCACTGCGGTGGCCTCGCACCCGCCGCCACCTGGCAACTCGCTCCGGTCGTGGTGGTTCGCGCTGACCCCTTGCCGTGGTGGTTCGCGCTGACCACTCGCCGCGGCTCAGAACTGATCGGCTGCGCGGACAAGCCGTTGCGGTCCCTGGTTTCAGGGGACAGCGACAGCTGGCTTACCGCGCTGGGGTGGAAGTTCGCTGCCGTCCGATTGTTCTCAGACCGGTCGGGCTGCGGCCGGCGGTCCCGTGGACCGATCGAGGGTCGTGCCGACCGGGTGGGATGGGCGGCGGGCGGTGCGGGCGGGACGACGTAGCTGGGGCCCGTTCGCCGACGACGCGACCTCGCGGTTGGCGTGGGCGACGGGGCATGTGAGCGGTCGCGGGTGGTGGGCCAGCCGGAGTGAGTGACCCCGTGCGGTTGATTCCGCGCGCCCGGCGGGGCTGCCGGAGAGCTGGGTCAATATAGGTAACGATCAGTGTCTGGATATCCACATCTTGCTTTATGTGGATGGCGAAGGGCTTCTGATCTGGGCTAAGTTGCTCGCCTGGTTGCGGGGGAGCGACTGATCGACGTTGGACGTGTGTCCCCCGCATCGTGAACGGGGGAGGGAAATGCGGATCAATCAGCTTGCGCGGCACCGGAGTGTGCGTGTGGTCGCGCGCCTCGGAGTGTTGGCGGGGGCGGTCGGTGTTGCGGCGCTCGCCGGTGGCCATGCGGCCGGCGCGGCGACCACGTCGACCGCCACTCGCGGGATCGTCGTCGTGGCCGAGGACCCGAAGGGCGCCGACGCCAACGTGGGCGAGAAGGCGCCGGGCGACGACGAGGAACCGGGTGACCCGCCCGGCGACGGCGGCGGCGACACGCCCGGCGACGGCGGCGACCCACCGGGTGACGGCGGTGACCCGCCCGGTGACGGCGGTGGAGATCCGCCTGGTGACGGTGGTGACCCGCCCGGCGATGGCGGTGGCGACCCGCCTGGTGATGGCGGTGACCCGCCCGGTGACGGCGGAGGGGATCCGCCCGGCGATGGTGGTGGTGACCCGCCTGGTGATGGTGGCGGCGATCCGCCTGGTGACGGTGGGGGAAACCCGCCGGGCGACGGTGGTGGCGGGGGCGAGACTCCGCCGGGTGACGACGGGCCGGGGGAGACTCCGCCGACCGACGAGCCGGGCACGGGTGGTGGCACCGGTGACGACGACGAGCAGGATGGCGGGGCGCCGGATGGCGACGATGACGCGGACACCGGTGGTACCGGCGGTTCGAGCAGCGGCGGCGGACTTCCGGTGACCGGTGTGAACGTGATTGGCATCGCTGGCGTTGGCGCGGCCATCGCGGCGGGCGGTGTGGGGCTGGTGATCGTCACTCGGCGCCGGCGGCCCGAGGGTGGGAACCCGGCCTGATCCGGTGTCAGTCCGGCCGCGGTGAGGCTGCCGCGGCCGGGCTCACGATCTTCGCCGGACATCGGCGTTCGCCACTGATTGGTAACATGTGAGCTTGTGACCGAGTATCCGCAGAACGGTATGCGGGGCTACGGTCCCTTCCCGGAGGGTGCCGAGCCGACCGCCCCGATCGGTGCCCAGCCCCCGGTGGCCGGAGCTGAGGGCGGCATTCCGCCCGTCCACTCCGGCAGCGAGAACGCCCCCAGTACCCCACAGCCACCGTCCGGCCAAGCACAGGCGAGCGACATCCCGCAGCGGCCTGGCCCTGATCCGGCGCTGCCTACCGGCGGAGTCGCGCCTGCGAACGGCGCAGCGGATCCAGTCGGCGGGCAGCCGACCGGCTTCCCGCAGCAGGGTGGCGACCCCTACCCAGGCCCCGGCCCAGAACCGATGAGCCCCGGCCCGCACCCCGCGAGCCCCGGCTCGTATCCGTCGGGCGGTCCGTTCCCGACCAGCGGCGGGCCGCACCCCACCAGTGGCGGTGGCTCGTATCCGGGAGGCGGCACCCCGTCCGGCCCGCCCTATCCCAGCAGCGGCGGTGGCTACGGTCCCTTCCAAGGCGCCCCCGACCCGTTCGGGGAGAAGCAGGAAGGCTGGACCGACACCCCGTACGGTTTCGCCGCGCCGCCCGGCCGGCGTATCGAGCCGTCCCCACCCCCGCAGCGCAGCCGCCTGTTCGTCGGGCTGCTGGCCGGCCTGGTCGTGGGTCTGCTGCTCTTCGGCGCCGGCGGTTTCTTCGCCGGCCGCGCCACCGCCCCCAAGGCCGAAGCCGCCCCGGCCCCGGCCCCGACCTCGACGGCCGGCGACTCTCTCGGCGTCTTCGAGCAGAACCAGGTCGCCGTCAACAGCCCCGACTTCAAGGGCACCGCCCTCACCACGTTGGCCGAGGGCTGGCTCCCCTACTTGTCGACGTGCTCACGCCCCAAGCCCAACGGCGGCGAGAAGGTCCGCGTCCGCTGCACGCTCGACGGGATGAGTGCGATCTTCGTCGAGTACGAGTCGGTCGCCGAGCGGGACAAGGCCCGGGTCAAGGCCATGGGGCAGGCCGTCGACGCCCGTACGCTCACTCCGGGGGTCGCCCCGGCGGCGGAACGAAGCACTCCTTCGGGCCGGACCACCGGCAACTACCTGGAGTACGCGTACCGTCTCACTGAGGGTGGCACCACCCGCACGGTGAGCGGGATGTGGTGGGACGACGCCCAGACCCCGGTCGCCGGCTATCTGCTGGCGTACTGGGAGGAAGGCCTCGGTGAGAAGTGGGAGCCGATGCGCGATCTCTGGTCCCGGTACGCCTGAATTGCCCACCGGTGGTGTGAGCTGCGGGTAAGCAAGTCTGTGCCCTAAGTCCCATCCGCTGCCGAATCATGGAACCTTGACCGAAGTGCCACTCGCGACCTAGCCTCGCGTTACACAAGGTTTGTTCGACCATCGCATGCAACACGCACAACATAGATCCGATTACATTACGGCATCACTTAAGGCCCCGGGCGGGTCTTGATAAACGCCTCGGCACACGGACCGCAACGGCCGAGGGTCTGTCATAGCGCGGTCGGCTCCACGCACCGTCACGGTGCCGTGGTCCGATGACGCGCGCGGTCGTCTTGCCATGGTCGGGCATCCCGCAAATGGTCCGTGCGCGTCTCGACGTGCCGGGCGGCGAAGGGAGACGCGGCGAGATGACCGCCCTGGTTTGGGTACTGGTGGTGGCGTTCGTCGTCCTGGCCGCCCTCGTGGTGACCGGCCTGGTGCTCGGTGCCCGGGCGATGCGCCGGCTGCAGGTCAAGGGGGCCGACAAGGGCCAGGGCCAGGCCGTCGACGATGCCCTCGCCAAGGTCGAGGACGCCAACGCCAAGGTCGAGGACGCGAACGCCAAGGTTGACGACGCCAACGCCAAGGCCGCCTCCGTCCGGGCCGAGGCCGCCGCGGCCAAGGCCGAGGCCAGCTCCGCCCGGGCCGAGGCCCGCCGGGTGCTCGAAGCCGCCCACAGCGAGGCCGACACGATCCTCGAGCACGCCCACCGCCAGGCCGAGGCCGACGCCGAGCAGGTTCGCACGGCCGCCCGCCGCCAGGGTGAGCGCGAGGTCGCCCTGCTCAACACCACCGCCAAGGAGCAGGCGGCCGAGGTCGAGCGTCGCGCGGCCCGGATCGACGAGCGCGAGCGCCAGCACGCCGACGAGGTCGAGCGCCTGGTCGAGCGGGAGCGCCGCCTCGCGAGCATGGACTCCGACCTGGTCGCCCGCGAGACCGCGCTGGCCGGTCGTGAGTCGGAGTTGTCCGCGGCCGAGGAGGCCAAGCGCCGCGAGCTCGAGCGGATCGCCAAGCTGACCGCCGACGCGGCCCGCACCGAGCTGGTCGAGAGCATCGAGGTCTCGGCCAAGCGCGAGGCGGCCATCCTGGTCCGCGACATCGAGAACGACGCCAAGGCCACCGCCGACAGCCGGGCCCGCCGCATCGTGGTCGACGCCATCCAGCGCATCGCCAGCGAGCAGACCGCCGAGAGCGTGGTCAGCGTGCTGCACCTGCCCAGTGACGAGATGAAGGGCCGGATCATCGGCCGCGAGGGCCGCAACATCCGGGCCTTCGAGTCGGTGACCGGGGTCAACCTGATCATCGACGACACCCCGGAGGCGGTGCTGCTCTCGTGCTTCGACCCGGTGCGCCGCGAGGTGGGCCGGCTGACCCTCGAGAAGCTGGTGCTGGACGGGCGCATCCACCCGCACCGCATCGAGGAGGTCTTCGAGAGCGCCAAGGGCGAGGTCGAGCAGCTGTGCGACCGGGCCGCGGAGGAGGCGCTGGTCGACGTCGGCATCACCGACCTGCACCCCGAGCTGGCCAAGCTGCTGGGTCGCCTGCGCTACCGCACCAGCTACGGCCAGAACGTGCTCAAGCATCTCGTCGAGACCGCCCACATCGCCGGCATCATGGCCGCTGAGCTGGGGCTGGACGTTCCCTCGATGAAGCGGGCGGCGTTCCTGCACGACATCGGCAAGGCGCTGACCCACGAGGTCGAGGGCAGTCACGCGCTGATCGGGGCCGACCTGGCCCGCAAGTACGGCGAGAGCGAGGACGTGGTCCACGCGATCGAGGCCCACCACAACGAGGTGCAGCCGCAGACGATCGAGGCCGTGCTGACCCAGGCCGCCGACGCCTGCTCGGGTGGGCGCCCGGGTGCGCGACGGGAGAGCCTCGAGGCGTACGTGAAGAGGTTGGAACGCATCGAGGAGATCGCCGCCGGCAAGACGGGTGTCGAGAAGGTGTTCGCGATGCAGGCCGGGCGCGAGATCAGGGTGATGGTGCGCCCGGACGACATCGACGACATCGGCGCCGCGGTGCTGGCCCGCGACGTCGCCAAGCAGATCGAGGAAGAGCTGACCTATCCGGGGCAGATCCGGGTCACGGTCGTGCGGGAATCACGAGTCACCGAGCTCGCTCGTTAGCCCCAGCTGCTCGCGCAGGATGTCGGCGTGGCCGCAGTGCTGGGCCAGCTCGCGCAGCATGTGCAGGTAGACCCAGCGCAGCGGGATCGGCCCACGCCGGTTGCCGGGCAGCTTGTCGTCCAGCGACAAATCGGACACCGCGGTTCGGGAGGCTTCGACAGCGGCCAGGAACGCGGCGCGGACCGACGCGATCGTGTCCGAATCATCCAGGATGAACGACTCGTCGGGGTCGGCCGGGATGCCGATCTCCACCCGCGACCGCCCGGTGACCGCCTCGTCGAACCACACCTTCTCGACGAACGTCACGTGCTTGACCAGCCCCAACAGGGTGGTCCGGGACGGTACGAGGGACTGGCGCACCTGATCCTCGGAGAGGTCATCGAGGCAGTCGTGCAGGGCCTTCCGGTGCTCGTCGAGAAACGTCTCGAACTGGACCCGTTCCGGCTGGTTGATGACGTCGTCCGCGGAGATCATGCGGAAAAGCATGTCAAGGGTGGTGGCCCCGGATCAAGCCGGGGCCACCACACTCACACTACGCCGCCGCCCCCGCCGAGGCCGGGCTCGATGGTCGCCTGCTGCGTCGCGGCGCCGGCGGCCCGGGGCGCGCGGCCCTTGCGCCGGGTGCGCCGGCTCAGCCAGCCCGCGAACGAGGTCAGGAGCGTGTTGACGACGATGTAGATCGCGGCGGCCACGATCGCGGCCTGCAACACGTTTCCGTAGTTGGCCGCGAGGTTGTTGACGCCGAGCTGGAGCAGCTCGCTGTACGAGATGATGTAGCCCAGCGCGGTGTCTTTGACCAGCACGACGAGCTGGCTGACGATCACCGGCAGCATGGCCCGGGCCGCCTGGGGGATGAGGATGTGGGTCATCACCTGGCTCTTGCGCATACCGACCGCGTACGCCGCCTCGCTCTGCCCCTTCGGCACGGAGTGCACACCGGCCCGGAAGGCTTCGGCCAGCACCGACCCGTTGTAGAGCGTCAGGCCCAGGACCACGGCCCAGAAGATCGACATCGGCTGCTCGGTGATGAACGGCACCCCGAAGAAGATGAAGAACATCAGCAGCAGCAGCGGCACGGCCCGGAAGAACTCGACGACCGCGCCCGCGGGCAGCCGCACCCACCAGTGGTCGGAGAGCCGGCCGACGGCGAAGAGCACGCCGAAGACCAGCGACAGGAGCATCGCGACGGCGGCCGCCTGAAGCGTGCCCTGCAGACCCGGCAGGATGTAGTCGGTCCAGGTGCTGCTCTCGGTGAACGGCTTCCAGAGGGAGCCGGCCCACTGGCCCTTCTCGTCGAAGCGCGAGTAGATCCAGTAGAACAGCCCGAGCACCGCGAGCCCGAACACGATCGTCAGGACGAGGTTGCGCGCTTTGGCCTTGGGTCCAGGATGGTCGTAAAGAACCGCATCCGTACTCATGACGACTCTCCGCTTCGCTCCGAGCCGGCAAGAGCACGTGTGCTGCTGAGCCTGATTGTTCGTTCGCTGCGCTCTCTCACCTCTTCACCGCCAGACGGTTGGCGAGCCAGCCGAAGCCGTAGCCGGTGGGGATAAGAACGATCGCGAACGTGCCCGCGAAGACCAGGAAGATCGGGATGACCGCGTTGCCGTTCGCGTTGATCAGGTCCTTCATCGCGTTCGACGACTCCATCAGGCCGATCGTGCCGACGATGGTCGAGTTCTTGCAGAGCGCGATCAGGATGCTGCCCAGCGGCGCGATCACCGCGCGCCCGGCCTGGGGCAGGATGATGATCGTAAGCGTCTGGATGAACGTCATGCCGACCGCCCGGGCCGCCTCGGCCTGACCCGCCGGCACCGTGTTGATGCCGGAGCGGATGGCCTCGCAGACGAAGGCCGCGGTGTAGACCGACAGGCCGACCACGCCGAGCCAGAAGTTGTTGAGGTCGATGTCGTCGACGACCGAGAAGCCCAGCGTCGAGAAGAGACCGAAGTAGCAGAAGAAGATGATCAGGGTGAGCGGCGTGTTCCGGAAAATGTTGACCCAGGCGGTGCCGACGCCGCGCAGCACCGGGATCGGCGAGACCCGCATCGCGGCCAGGACGACACCCAGCACCAGCGCGCCGGCGCCTCCGGCCAGCGTGAGCTTCAGGATCCAGAGAAAACCGGTTATGTATACGTCCCGGTTCGAGGGGTCGGAGAAGACGTCCATCGGCACCTTCAAATCAAAAGGGTGGCGGGGCCGGTCGCCCGGCCCCGCCATCTAAGAAACGATCAGCTGCAGTTGGTGAGCTTCGAAGTGTCGAGCTCCGGCGCCGCCTTGCCGCTCTTGCCCAGGGTGTCGTCCCAGGCCTTCTTGTACGAACCGTCGGCGGCCGCCGCCTTCAGGATCTCGTTCACCTTGTTGCAGCCGGCGGTGTCGTCCTTCTTGAGGCCGATACCGTACGGCTCCTCGCTGAAGGGCTTGCCGACGACCTTGAACTTGCCCGCGTACTGGTCCTGCGCGGCGTACCCGGCGAGGATGATGTCGTCGGTGGTGACCGCGTCGACGTTGCCGCCGGCCAGCGCCGTCACGCACTTCGAGTACGTGTCGAACTGCTGGAGCTTGGCGTCCTTGTAGTCGCTCTGGATCCGCTTGGCCGGGGTCGAGCCGCTCACCGAGCAGACCCGCTTGCCGGCCAGCGACTCGGGACCGGTGATGGTCGAGGCGGTCGGCACCAGAAGGTCCTGGCCGGCCAGGTAGTACGGCCCGCCGAAGTTGACGACCTTCTTGCGCTCGTCGTTGATCGTGTAGGTCGCGACGACCAGGTCGACCTGACCCTGCTGGATGTAGGGCTCACGGTTGGCCGACACGGTGGTCTTCCACTCGATGCCGCTGTCCGGCACGCCCAGGCCCTTGGCGATGATCTTGCCGATTTCGACGTCGAAGCCCGTGTACGCCGTGCCGGACTGCAGGCCCAGGCCGGGCTGGTCGGCCTTGACGCCGATGACGAGCTTGCCGCCCGCCGCCTTGCCCTCGATGCCCTTCGCGCCGCCGCTGCCGGAGTCGCTGCCGGAGTCGTCGCCGCCGCACGCGGCCACGGCCAGCGCCATGGTGAGCGCTCCGATCGTGGCTGCCAATCGGGTGATGCGCATGATGTCGCTCCTCGAGTGTCGTTCGTGTGTCTTATGGACTCAATTGAGAAGGGTTCGCGGCCGCCCAGAGGCTGGAGAGTCGCGAACCGGTCTCAATGGGTGAGGATCTTGGACAGAAAGTCCTTGGCGCGGTCGCTCTTGGGGTTCGCGAAGAACTCGGCGGGCGGCGCCTGCTCGACGAGCTGACCGTCGGCCATGAAGACGACCCGGTTGGCCGCGTGGCGGGCGAAGCCCATCTCGTGGGTGACGACGACCATCGTCATGCCCTCCTTGGCCAGCGACGTCATGACGTCGAGGACCTCGCCGACCATCTCGGGGTCGAGGGCGCTGGTGGGCTCGTCGAAGAGCAGCGCCTTGGGCTGCATGGCCAGGGCCCGCGCGATCGCCACGCGCTGCTGCTGACCGCCGGAGAGCTGGGCCGGGTATTTCTCGGCCTGGTTGCCGATGCCGACCCGGTCGAGCAGGCTCATCGCCCGGTCGCGGACGGCCGCCGGCTTCTCTTTGCGGACCTTGGTCGGGCCGAGCATGACGTTCTGCAGGATCGTCTTGTGCGCGAAGAGGTTGAACGACTGGAAGACCATGCCGACCTCGCTACGCAGTCGCGCGAGGGAACGCCCCTCGGCCGGCAGAGGCCGGCCGTCGAACGTGATCGTGCCGTCGTTGATCGGCTCGAGCCGGTTGATCGCACGACAGAGGGTGGACTTGCCGGACCCGGAGGGTCCGATCACGACCACGACCTCGCCCTTGGCGACGGAGAGGCTCACGTCGTTGAGGACGTGCAACGGGCCGAACCACTTGTTGACCTTGTCGAGGACGATGAGAGCCTCGTCGGACACTGCTGGACCACCGTCCCTGTTCTGGCGGATCACCCGGATGGGCACACTCTATGTGGGCCCTTGTATCGGTTCACACCGAGAATGGTCACGGAGCGGTAACACAGCGAGTGCGAAGCGAGGGCATTGTCCACCATGTTCGGTATGGCTGACATGGATCCGACCGGCGGCCTTTGGAACTGGGCGGCCGCGGCGTCCCTTACCGCTGACCGGGTCCACGGTGCGCTCGCGGGTGCTTTGGAGCGCAATGTCGGACCCTTGGAGTCGGGCGCGCCGACCCTGTGCGACGTCTATCACGTCGGCGGCGAGTTCCCGACGATCATCGACGTCTACCTCGCACCGGAAACCATCGCTGAGTCCACCGCCGCCAGCGCGGTCGCGGTGCGCCTCGAGGTCGAGATCATCCTTCCGGACGACACGCTCGACCCGGCCGGCTACCTGCTGGCCGGGCCGGACGGCAGCCTGACATCGGTCGAGGTCGACGAGGTCGAGACCGACGAGGGGGTCGAGAGGCGTCTCCGGCGCGAGCGACCGGCGGCCTGAGCGTAGTCTTGGCCATTGCCATGACTAGCCAGACGCAGAGCGCCGCCCGCACGTACGACGTGCGCACTTACGGCTGCCAGATGAACGTGCACGACAGCGAGCGCATCTCCGGCCTGATGGAAGACGCGGGCTACGTGCGCGCGGCCGACCCCGAGGCGGCCGACGTGGTGGTCTTCAACACCTGCGCCGTGCGGGAGAACGCCGACAACCGCCTCTACGGCAACCTCGGCCACCTGCGGCCGACCAAGGTCAAGAACCCGGACATGCAGATCGCCGTGGGCGGCTGCCTGGCCCAGAAGGACCGCGGCGACATCGTCAAGAAGGCGCCCTGGGTCGACGTGGTCTTCGGCACCCACAACATCGGCTCGCTGCCGGCCCTGCTCGAACGGGCCCGGCACAACCAGGAGGCCGAGGTCGAGATCCTCGAGTCGCTCGAGGTCTTCCCGTCGACGCTGCCGACCAAGCGCGAGTCGACGTACGCGGGCTGGGTCTCGATCAGCGTCGGGTGCAACAACACCTGCACTTTCTGCATTGTGCCGTCGCTGCGCGGCAAGGAGAAGGACCGCCGCCCCGGCGAGATCCTGGCCGAGGTCGAGGCCCTCACCAAAGAAGGCGTCCTCGAGGTCACGCTGCTCGGTCAGAACGTCAACTCGTACGGTGTCGAGTTCGGCGACCGGCTGGCGTTCGGCAAGCTGCTGCGGGCCACCGGCGAGATCGAGGGCCTGGAACGGGTGCGGTTCACCAGCCCCCACCCCAAGGACTTCACCGACGACGTGATCGCCGCGATGGCCGAGACGCCCAACGTCTGTCACTCGCTGCACATGCCGCTGCAGTCCGGCTCCGACCGCGTGCTCAAGGCGATGCGCCGCAGCTACCGGCAAGAGAAATACCTGGGCATCATCGAAAAGGTGCGGGCCGCGATGCCCGATGCCGCCATCACGACCGACATCATCGTCGGCTTCCCGGGCGAGACCGAGGAAGACTTCGAGCAGACCCTCGAGGTCGTGCGGCAGGCCCGCTTCTCCAGCGCCTTCACGTTCCAGTACTCGAAGCGTCCCGGCACGCCGGCCGCGGTGATGGACGAGCAGCTGCCCAAGGCCGTCGTCCAGGAGCGTTACGTCCGGCTGGTCGACCTGCTCGAAGAGATCACCTGGGCCGAGAACAAGCGGCTCGTCGGCGAAAAGGTCGAGGTGCTGGTCGCGGTGGGCGAGGGGCGCAAGGACGAGCGTACGGGCCGGATGAGCGGCCGGGCCCGGGACGGCCGTCTGGTGCACTTCGCCACCGGTGACCTCGCCCCGCGCCCCGGCGACATCGTCGAGACCGTGGTGACGTACGCCGCGCCGCACCACCTGAACGCCGACGGCGCCCCGCTGAGCCACCGCCGCACTCGGGCCGGCGACGCGTTCGAGGCCGGTCGCACCCCGAAACTCAAGGGCGTCTCGCTGGGTCTGCCGACGATCGGGGCCCCGGCTCCGCTGCCGGCCACTCAGGGCTGCGCTCTCTGAGCTTCTCGACCAGGGCCCGGGTCGCGGGCGGGTCGGGCGCTTCACCGGCGACGGCCACGAGCACCCGTCGCGACCGGCCGGGCAACGGCACCACCCGTACGCCGTCGTTGCGATGGCCGGCCAACGCGAGCCCGGGCAGCGTGGTCACGCCCAGCCCGCGCGCGACGAGCTGCTGGGCGGCCACGTAGTCGTCGGTCGTGAACCGGATGTCCGGGGTGAACCCGTCGGCCGCGCACACCCGCAGCAGCTCCTCGCGGCAGCGTTCGCACCCGCCGATCCAGCGCCGGTCCCGATGGTCGGTGAGCCGGTCGCCATCGACGGCCAGGGGCGTCACCAGGTACGTCTGGTCCTCGAACAAGTCCTCGGTGCGCAGCCCGGCCAGGTCGGGCCCGCCCGCGTGGGCGAACAGCACCGCCACCTCGACCTCGCCCCGGCGCAGCAACTCCACCGCGGCGGGCGGCTCGGCCTCACGGAAGCGCAGCTCGACCTCGGGGTGGTCGGCGTCGAACGCGGCCGCGGCGGCCGGCACGAACGTGCCCAGCGCAGAGGGAAAAGCGGCCAGGCGTACGCGTCCCGCCCGCAGCCCGGTGTGGGCCGCCAGCTCCTGCTCGGCCGCGTCGAGCCGGCCCAGGATCTCTTCGGCCCGCTCGGCCAGCAGCCGTCCGGCCTCGGTCAGCCGGATGCCGCGGCCGACGCGTTGCACGAGCCGGCTGCCGGTCTCGGCCTCGAGCCGGGCCAGGTGGTGGCTCACCGACGGCTGGGCGTAGTGCAGCGCCTCGGCCGCAGCCGTGACACCGCCGTGCCGGGCCACCGCGGCCAGCACCCGTAGTCGCGTCACATCGAGCATGTCTATAGGTTCGCCTAACAATGGGCATTGGACCAATAGGTTCCGGGCCCTCAGGATCAAGTCATGGACTTCTCGTACGCCGCCGTCCGTGTCGCCGCCGCCACTGTCGCCCGCCACTTGTCGCCCACGCCCATGTGGTCGTACCCGGTGCTGAACGCCACCGTCGGCGCGACCGTGCTCGTCAAGCACGAGAACACCCAACCCATCGGCGCGTTCAAAGCCCGCGGGGCGCTGAACCTGCTGTCGTCGGCGACGACCGGCACGGTCACGTACTCGACCGGCAACCACGCCCAGTCGATGGCCTGGGCCAGCCACCTGTTCGGCCTGCCGTGCACGGTCGTGATGCCCGAGAACGCCAACCCGTCCAAGGTCGCCGCCGTCCGGGCCTGGGGCGCCGAGGTCGTCCTGGCCGGTGCGGTGCTGGCCGACTCCGAGGCCCACGCCGTTGAGCTGGCCGAGCGCACCGGCCGCCGCCTCGTCAGCCCCGGCGACACCCCGGAGCTGCTGGCCGGCGTGGGAACCCTCTACGACGAGATCCTGACCGCCCGCCCCGACATCGACACGATCCTCGTCCCGGTCGGCAGCGGAACCGGCGCCGCGGCGGCCACGGTGGTCACGCAGGCGTTGGCGCCCGGCTGCGAAGTGATCGGCGTCCAATCCGCCGCGTCCCCGGCCGCCCACGACTCGTGGCGCTCCGGCGAGCTGTGCGTCCGCCCCAACCGCACCCGCGTCGAGGGCCTGGCCACCGGTCGCGGCTACGACCTGCCCCAGCAGCTCATGCGTAAGGGCCTGCACGACTTCCTGCTCGTCGACGACGACCGCATCGCCGAGGCCCAGCGCCTGCTGGCCACCGCGGCCCACACCCTGGCCGAGGGCGCCGGCGCGGCCGCTCTGGCCGCGCTCCTGGAGCACCCCGGCCGCTTCGCGGGCCGCACAGTCGCCGTCGTCTGCTCCGGCGGAAACGCGTCGCCCCGGGAACTCGCAGCGCTGAGATGAGCGGAACGTCATCGCCTCGGGAGTTCGCGGCGTTGCAATAACGCGAAAGAGGCTCTGCCTTTAGTCCGGTCAGGGGTGGCGGGCGGGGCGGTCGGATGGGCAACGGCCCGGTCCCACCGGGGACCGGGCCGTGTCGAGGCGGGTGGCCGGAAATCGAGCGCCCCTAGTCAATCCGCGGCGGAGCCAGAATTCCGTACCGTATGAAATTGAATTTGATCTTTAGTTGGCCTGTTCCGCGAGAGCCAAGAACTGGCGCTTGCTCGACAATGCCTGCTCGGCCTCTTTGATGCGGCGCTGGTCGCCGGCGTTACGGGCCCGCTCGAGCCGCGATTCCGCCTCGGCCACCTGCTCGCGCATCTGCTGGAGCAGCGGGTTGTCCTGCGGGGTGGTCTTGCGCCAGGCCGAGTCCATGGCCACGCGGATCCGGTCTTCGGCGGCCCGCCAGCGACGGTCGAGCGAGGCCGACGACTCGCGCGGCACCCGACCCGCGTCGTGCCAGGCGGCCTGAGCGTCGCGCAGCTTGTTCTGCGCGCCCCGGGGGTCGGCGTCGACGTCGAGCGCCTCGACCTCGGCCAGGATCGCCTGCTTCTTGTCGAGGTTGCCCTTGTACTCGGCGTCGCGGGCCGAGAAGACCTCGCTGCGGCGGGTGAAGAAGGCGTCCTGTGCGGCCCGGAAGCGTTCCCAGAGGCGCTGCTCGGCCTCCTTGGCGGCGCGGGGAGCGGCCTTCCACTCGGCCATCAGCTCTTTGAGCCGGTTGGCCGTGGGCGCCCACTCGGACGACTCGGAGAGGCTCTCGGCCTCCTTGACCAGCTCTTCCTTCGCCGTCTGGGCCTGCTTGCGCTGGCCGTCGAGGGTGGCGAAGTGGGCGCCGCGGCGGCGGGTGAAGCCGTCACGCGCGGTGGCGAACCTCTTCCACAGCTCGCCGTCGGTCTTCTTGTCGACGCCGCGGATGGTCTTCCACTCGTCGAGGATCTCTTTGAGGCGGTCGCCGGCCGACTTCCAGCCGGTGGACTCGGCGGCGATCTTCTCCGCCTCCTCGACCAGGGCCGTCTTGCGGGCGAGGGCCTCGACCCGGGCCTGTTCGCGAGCGACGCGGGCCTCGCCCGCCTTCTCGTCGGCCAGCCCGGCCAGCCGGTCGAGCCGGGCCGCGAGCCCGTCGATGTCGCCCACGACGTGGGCCTCGTCGAGCTGCTGGCGCAGGCGCTTGACGCTGCTCAGCGAGTGTGACGCGTCGGCCGCGCCCGACTTGAGACGGGCCTCGACGAGCTCGACCTCGGTCACCAGGTCGGCGAAGCGCCGCGCGAAGTGGGCCAGGCCCTCCTCGGGTGTGCCCGCCTGCCAGGAGCCGACCACGCGGTCGCCCTCCGCGGTCTTGACGTACACGGTGCCGTCGGCGTCCACACGCCCGAAGGTTGTCCAGTCGATCATGACCCATCCTCGTCTTCCCGGCGTCCCCGATCTCGCCTGATCGGTGACCACCGCCACAGCACAGTTGAACGCCTAGCTTCTCTACGGCATTCTTTCTCGCGCATTGTCACAGGTCCAACCCGGTTACGGGGAAGCGCCCGATGATGACCGTGTCCAAACCTTGTCCTACCGTGGCTCCGTGCCGTTCGAGACAGCTCCGCGCGTGATCACTGTCGTCGGGCCGACGGCGGCCGGGAAATCCGCGCTCAGCCTCGCTCTCGCCCACGAGATGGGCGGGGAGGTCGTCAACGCCGACTCGATGCAGCTCTACCGGGGTATGGACATCGGCACGGCCAAACTCACTCCCGGCGAGCGGGACGGCGTGCCCCACCATCTGCTCGACATCTGGGACGTCACCTTTCCGGCCGCCGTGGCCGAGTACCAGGGGCTGGCCCGGGCCGCGATCGACGACATCCTGGCCCGGGGGCGGGTGCCGCTGCTGGTCGGCGGGTCGGGGCTGTACATCCGGGCGGTGCTCGAGGAGTTCGAGTTCCCGGGCACCGACCCCGACGTCCGGGCGCGGCTCGAGGAAGAGCTGTCCCTCAGTGGGGTGGCGGCGCTGCACGACCGGCTGCGGGCGCGCGATCCGGAAGCGGCGGCCAAGATTCTTCCCTCGAACGGGCGGCGCATCGTGCGGGCCCTCGAAGTCATCGAGCTGACCGGGCAGCCGTTCACCGCCTCGCTGCCGTCGCCGACGCCTTATTACCCGTCCGTGCAGCTGGGGGTCGACCGCGCCGACCTCGACGAGCGGATCGCGCTGCGGGTCGACCTGATGTGGGAGCAGGGACTGATCGACGAGGTGCGGGCGCTGATCCCGCTCGGGCTGCGCGAGGGGCGTACGGCGAGCCGGGCCCTCGGCTATCAGCAGGCGCTGGCCGAGATCGACGGCACACTCGGCCCGGAAGAAGCCAAGGCCGACACCGTACGTGGAACTCGCCGTTTCGTGCGCAGGCAGCGTTCCTGGTTCAAGCGCGACCCGGCGATCACCTGGCTCGACGGCGCCGCGCCGACGCTGG
The DNA here is from genome assembly GCF_024137025.1 of Paractinoplanes aksuensis. Taxonomy (GTDB): domain Bacteria; phylum Actinomycetota; class Actinomycetes; order Mycobacteriales; family Micromonosporaceae; genus Actinoplanes; species Actinoplanes aksuensis. The sequence goes on along the minus strand of NZ_JAMYJR010000009.1, from coordinate 238,800 downwards.
TGGCCGACGCGCTGGCCGTTGCGCGATGATGGACCGCGTGAGATTCACCAAGGGCCACGGCGCCGGCAACGACTTCGTGATCGTCGAGGACGTCGACGGCGCGCTCGACCTGACCCCGGCCCAGGTGGTCGCGCTCTGCCACCGCCGCTTCGGCATCGGCGGCGACGGCGTGCTGCGGGTCGTGCGCAGCGCCAAAGACCCGGCCGGGGCCGAGCTGGCGGGCGAGGCCGAGTGGTTCATGGATTACCGCAACAGCGACGGCTCGATCGCCGAGATGTGCGGCAACGGCGTCCGCGTCTTCACCCGCTACCTCGTGTCGCACGGCCTGGCCACCCCGTCGCCGGCCGGCATCCCGATCGCCACCCGGGCCGGCGTCATGCTCGCGATCGTCGAGGGCGACCAGATCCGGGTCCGCATGAAGAGCCCCCGGGTGTACGCGGCCGGCACCGCCACCACCGGTCCGCTGACCTTCCCGGGCGTGGCCGTCGACTGCGGCAACCCGCACCTGGTCTGCGGCCTGCACGACGGTCTGTCGCTCGACTCGCTCGACCTGACCACCGAGCCCGGCTTCGACCGGTCGCTGTTCCCGGCCGGGGTCAACGTCGAATTCGTGGTCACCGCGGCCCCGCTGGCCGAGGCCGACCTGCACGTCGGCATGCGGGTCCACGAGCGCGGCTCGGGCGAGACGCTGGCCTGCGGCACCGGCGCCCTGGCGGTCGGCGCGGTCGCCCTGCGCGACGCCGGCCTGGCCATGGGCGTGGTCGCGATCGACCTGCCCGGCGGCCGGCTCACGGTCACCCACGACGCCGAGGACGGGTGGTGGCTGTCCGGCCCGGCCGTCCTGGTCGCCACCGGCGAATACCTCGATGCATAACGTCGCCCATCGGGGCTACTCGGCGGTCGCTCCCGAGAACACGCTGCCCGCCTTCGCCGCCGCCGTCCGGGCCGGCGCCACGCTGGTCGAGTTCGACGTGCGCACCACGGTCGACGACGTGCCGGTGGTGATCCACGACCGCACGCTCGACCGCACGACCACCGGCTCCGGGCACGTCTGGGACGTCTCGTACGCCGAGGTGGCGGCTCTCGACGCGGGCTCGTGGTTCTCGCCCGCCTACGCCGGCGTCCGCGTGCCGACCCTGGCCGCGACCCTCGAGCTGCTGCTCGCGCCCGGCCCCGGCCTGCTGCTCGAGATCAAGCCCCCGGCCACGTTGTCCCAGGTCAAGACGATTGTCGAGCTGGTCGACGAGTACGGCCTGGCCGGTCGCACGATCGTGCAGAGCTTCGACCCGGCCGTCGTCCGCCTGGTCCGCGAGGCCGGCCCCGCGCTGCGGCGCGGCCTGCTGCGCCTGCGCTTCGAGGCCGACACCGTCGACCTGGCCGACGAGCTCGAGGTCGTCTGCCTCAACCCGTCGACCGCCGACGTCCTCGGCGATCCGCCGACCGTGTCGGCTCTGACCGCGCGCGGCATCGACGTGATGCCCTGGACGGCCAACGACATGACGGAATGGCCCCGGCTGACCGAGGCCGGCATCGCCGGCCTGATCACCGACCGGGTCGCGGAGCTGACGGGGTGGTCGGCCGCCCGCTGACGTGCGATTCTCTCCGCTCAATCACTGAGGGGGATCGATGGGCGGAAGTCCGCGACGGGTCGGGGCCTTGGCCGCGCTCGCGCTGGTCGGCGGTTGCGGCGGTAACGACGACGCCGTGGGCGACAAGAAGTGGACGCTGGCGGCCGATCAGTGCCCGGCCTGGACGGCGCCGGCCCTGGCCGGGTTGAAGCCGCTGAACGACCCGCAGAAGGCCGACCTGCCCAACGTCCTCACGTTCACCTGCGCCTACGGGTCGACGGAGAAACCGCCCGCGGCCATCGGCAACGTCGAGCTGGTCAAGAGCGATCAGCGGCTGACGCCGCCCGAGGAGGAGGCGAACTCGCAGCTCGAGGCAGCGCGCCGAGCCGGCGATCCGCATCTCGAGCTGAGCGGCCTTGCCGGTCGCGCCATCGCCTACACCTCGAACGAGGGCGGGCTGGAGGCCTATCTGTGGACAGGGAACGCCAAGCTCCAGGCCATGGTCCTCCTCGAAGCGCCGGTCACCACCCAGGGCCAGATGGACGATCACGAGGAGCTCCTGGTGTCCTCGCTCCGCGACCTGCTGGGCACCCTGAAGTCGAACTGACCGATTCTGACGGCGGCAGGCGCGTCTGACGCCTGCCGCCTCAGCTCAGAAGGTCTCTTCCGGGGCCTGGGCCAGCTCGGCCTCGGGCAGGGCGGCCACGTTGTGCGGGGCCGGCCCCTTCACCGCGGCCCGGATGGCGGCGGCCACGGCCGGCGTCACCTTCGGGTCGAAGACGCTGGGGATGATGACCGTGGGGTTGAGCTTGTCCTCGCCCACCACGTCGGCGATGGCCCGGGCCGCGGCCAGCGCCATTTCTTCGGTGAACTCCTCGGCGCTGACGTCGAGCATGCCGCGGAAGACGCCCGGGAAGGCCAGCACGTTGTTGATCTGGTTGGGCTGGTCGGACCGGCCGGTGGCGACCACCGCGGCGTGCCGGCGGGCCTCGCGCGGGTCGACCTCGGGGTCGGGGTTGGCCAGCGCGAAGACGATCGACTTGTCGGCCATGCGGGCGATGTCGTCCCCGGTGAGCAGGTTGGGCGCGCTCACCCCGATGAACACGTCGGCGCCGACGATGGCGCCGGGCAGGTCACCCGAATAGTTGTCCTTGTTCGTGTTCTCGGCCAGCCACTGCCAGGTCTCCGACATGTCGGCCATGCCGCGGTGCAGGGCGCCCTTCCGGTCGTACGCGATGATGTCGCCCACGCCCTGGCGGAGCAGCAGCTTCATGATCGCCGTGCCCGCCGCGCCCGCGCCCGAGACCACGACCCGCACGTCCGGCAGGCGCTTGCCGACCACCCGCAGCGCGTTGGTCAGCGCGGCCAGCACGCAGATGGCCGTGCCGTGCTGGTCGTCGTGGAAGACCGGAATGTCCAGCTGCTCGCGCAGCCGCGCCTCGATCTCGAAGCAGCGCGGCGCCGCGATGTCCTCGAGGTTGATGCCGCCGTAGGCCGGGGCGATCGCCTTGACGATCTTCACGATCTCGTCGGTGTCCTGCGTGTCGAGCACGACCGGCCACGCGTCGACGCCGCCGAACCGCTTGAACAGCGCGGCCTTGCCCTCCATGACCGGCATGGCCGCGGCCGGGCCGATGTTGCCCAGACCGAGCACGGCCGAGCCGTCGCTGACCACGGCCACGGTGTTGCGCTTGATGGTCAGGCGCCGGGCGTCGGCCGGGTTCTCGGCGATCGCCATGCAGACCCGGGCCACACCCGGCGTGTACGCCCGGGACAGCTCGTCGCGGTTGCGCAGCGCGACCTTCGAGGTGACCTCGATCTTGCCCCCGAGGTGCAGCAGGAACGTGCGGTCGGAGACCTTGCGGACGTCGACCCCGTCCTGCTCCTCGAGCGTCTTCACGACCTGGTCGGCGTGGCTGGAGTCGGCGGTGTCGCAGGTGAGGTCGACCAGCACGCGGGTCGGGTCCGAGTCGACCACGTCGAGGGCCGTCACGATGGCGCCGGCCTCGCCGACACAGGTGGTGAGCCGGCCGATGGACGAGGCGTCCGCGGTCACAGCTATCCGGATCGTGATCGAGAATCCTGCGCTCGGCAGGCGGGTCGTCACCACGGTTGTCCCTCCGACATTGGTGGGTGCGTCACCGTAATCTTGCCCCCGTGGAATATCGGGTTCCACCCGGGTCGTTGTACCAGGCCCCAACCCATCCAACCGCCCCACCCGCCGCCCTGGAGCGGACTGAAGACTTTCCATCATTCGAGAACGCTTGGCCACGTTATGTGGATGCGCCGGACACGGCGACGTGCCACGATCGGGGCCGAGGAGGTCACCTTTTGCGAAACACTTACCAGGCACCCGTCCTCGAGGTCGACGAGCCGGACGTGACAACCGGCGAGCTCGAGCTCGAAGAGAGGCACTCGCTGCGCCGGGTCGCCGGTCTTTCCACCGAACTCACCGACATCACCGAGGTCGAGTACCGGCAGCTGAGGCTCGAGCGGGTCGTCCTGGTCGGCGTCTGGACCGAGGGCAGCGTCTCCGATGCCGACAACTCGCTGACCGAGCTGGCCGCGCTGGCCGAGACCGCCGGTTCCCAGGTGCTCGAGGGCCTGATCCAGCGGCGCTCCCGGCCCGACACGGCCACCTTCATCGGCCGCGGCAAGGTCGACGAGCTGCGTGAGGCGGTCATCGCCACCGGCGCCGACACGGTCATCTGCGACGGCGAGCTGTCGCCGTCCCAGCTCCGCAATCTCGAGCAGCAGATCAAGGTCAAGGTCGTCGACCGTACGGCTCTGATCCTCGACATCTTCGCTCAGCACGCGAAGAGCAAAGAGGGTAAGGCCCAGGTCGAGCTGGCCCAGCTGCAGTATCTGCTGCCGCGTCTGCGCGGCTGGGGTGACTCGCTGTCCCGCCAGGGCGGTGGCGCCGGCGGTGGTTCGGGCGGTGGTGGCGTCGGGACCCGTGGTCCCGGTGAGACCAAGCTCGAGACCGACCGCCGCCGCATCAACCAGCGCATCGCCAAGCTCCGGCGCGAGATCAAGGGCATGCGGACCGTACGGCAGACCAAGCGCTCGCGCCGGCAGAGCAGCGGCGTTCCGGCCGTGGCCATCGCCGGCTACACCAACGCCGGCAAGTCCAGCCTGCTCAACCGGCTGACCCAGGCCGGCGTGCTGGTCGAGGACGCGCTGTTCGCCACGCTCGACCCGACCACCCGGCGCACCGCGGCCGAGGACGGGCGGGTCTACACGCTGTCCGACACGGTGGGCTTCGTGCGGCACCTGCCGCACCAGATCGTCGAGGCGTTCCGCTCCACGCTCGAAGAGGTGTCGTTCGCCGACCTCGTCGTGCACGTCGTCGACGGCGCCCACCCCGACCCCGAGGGTCAGGTCAGCGCCGTCCGCGAGGTGCTGGCCGACGTCAGCGCCGACACGGTCCCCGAGCTGTTGGTGATCAACAAGATGGACGCCGCGGACGAGGAGACGGTGCTGCGCCTCAAGCGGGCGTGGCCCGACGCCGTGTTCGTGTCGGCCCGCTCCGGCGCCGGCATCGCCGAACTGCACCGCGCCATCGCCGACCGGCTGCCCAAGCCCGCGGTCGATATGCGCGTTCTGCTGCCGTACGACCGAGGCGACCTGGTCGCCCGGATTCATCGGTCCGGTCAGGTGCTGCACACCCTCCATGTGGAGGAGGGCACCGAGATGCGGATCCGGGTCGACGAGCATCTGGCCAACGAACTGGAGTCCTTCCGGCACTGAGGGTGCCGTTGATCCACCTCGCCGTCAGGGCTTGACTGACGCGTAACACCAGCACGGGGCGCCGCGTGCGACACTGATCGGATGCGGCGTCTCGTGTTCCCGGTGATCGTGGCCTCCGGGCTGGTGATGATCGGCTCGTCCGCGGCGTTTGCCGAGGATCCGGCCCCGACGGTCAGTGTTCCCGCCGTCGCGGGCAAGAAAATGTGCAAGATCAGCAGCAAGAAGATCGACGAGGCGTCGGGTCTGGTCGCCACGAAGTCGGGTTACGTCGTCGTCAACGACAGCACCGACGAGCCGACCCACAAGCGGATCTTCTTCCTCGACACCAAGTGCGAGATCACCAAAGAGGTCGAATACTCGGGCAAAGGCCCGCTCGACCCCGAAGACCTGATTCTCTCGCCGGACGGCACGAAGCTGTGGATCGCCGACATCGGCGACAACCGGTTCGACACCGACGACCGCCGCCCCACCGTCAGCCTCTGGTCGATGCCGTCCAACGGTTCGGCCGAGCCCACGATCCACCGGCTCACCTATCCCCAGGGCGACGCCCACGACGCCGAGGCGCTGCTGCTCAACGGTGACGGCTCCCCGCTGATCGTCACCCGCGAGATCGGCAAGCCGGCCTATGTCTACCAGCCGACCGCCCCCCTGAAGCCCAAGACCGAAGAGGGCGTGCCGATGAAGCGCGTCGCCGAGCTGCCGATCGGGGCCACGCAGACCGACGGCAACCCGTTGGCCCGCATCGGCAACCAGACGATCAGCGGCGGCGCCGTCGCGCCCGGTGGCAAGAAGGTCGCGCTGCGCACGTACACCGACGCGCTCGAATGGGATGTGCCCAACGGCGACGTGCTGGCCGCCCTCAAGGGCAAGCCGCGCACGACCGGGTTGCCCAACGAGATCACCGGTGAGGCGATCAGCTACAGCCCCGACGGCAAGTTCTTCTACACGGTCTCCGACATGAACGGCGAGACCGAGACGGCCAACTACATCCTCCGCTACACGCCGGCCACCACTGTGGCCACCGCCGCCAAGAACGGTGGCGAGGAAAGCGGGGACAAGTGGTACGCCAACCTCGAACTGAGCGACATCACGTACGCCGTGGGCGGGGTCGGCCTGGTCGGTCTGATCCTGGTCGGGGCGGGCGTGTTCGGGATCACCCGGCACCGCAAGCGGCTCGCGGCGGCGCCCGCGGTGGCCGATGACGACGACTTCAAGAACCCGCTCGAGGGCGACCCCGAGACCGAGCTGATCGGGGTCGGTGGCGCGGCACAACGGGCCGGTGTCTACGGCGGGGCCCGCTCGGGCCCGGCGGCCAACGGCTCGCCCAAGCCGGCCAACGGTGTCTACGGCGGCAAGCCGAAGGGCAACGGCGTCTACGGTGGCGCCCCGGCCAAGGCCAACGGCCAGCAGCCGGCGCCCGCGCGGGCCGGTGTGTACGGCGGCGGCCCGGGCCAGCCCCCGCGCGGTCCGCAGGGTCAGCCGCCGCGTGGTCCGCAGGGTCAGCCGCCTCGCGGCCCGCAGGGTCAGCCCGCCCGTGGCCCGCAGGGCCAACCCGCGCGTGGTCCGCAGGGCCAGCCGCCTCGCGGTCCGCAGGGTCAGCCCGTCCGTGGTCCGCAGGGCCAACCCGCGCGTGGTCCGCAGGGCCAGCCCGCGCGTGGTCCGCAGGGCCAGCCCGCGCGTGGTCCGCAGGGCCAGCCCCCGCGTGGCCCCCAGGGCCAACCCCCGCGCGGTCCGCAAGGTCAGCCGCCCCGGGGCCCGCAGGGGCAGCCCGCTCGAGGTCCGCAGGGTCAGCCTCCGCGTGGTCCGCAGGGTCAGCCGCCCCGCGGTCCGCAGGGTCAGCCCGCGCGTGGTCCGCAGGGCCAGCCGCCGCGCGGTGGTGGCGGCGGGGTCTACGGCGGCAACAGCGGCGGTCAGCCGCCCGTCGCCAGTAACGGCAACGACTTCCGGCGGAGCCCCGAGAGCCGCTTCGACGGCTACGGCCCCCGGTAACTCCGCCAGTTGCTGGGTCCTGGCTCTCAACCGGCCCCGCTCGCCGTTCAGGAAGCCACCGGACCCGGCACTTCGCTCAGGCCCGTTGCCTAGCTCGGCGTGGCCGTCGGTCGAGGCGAGCCCACGCCCCCCTCGGCGGGCGACCGGGCCCGCTGGGCCGGGGTGCCGACGCAACCCGAATGTCAGACCCGGCGCAGGACGGCCACGACGCGGCCCATGATGGTCGCGTCGTCGCCGGGGATCGGGTCGAAGGCCGGGTTGGCCGGCATCAGCCACACGTGCCCGTCGCGCTGGCGGTACCGCTTCACGGTCGCCTCGCCGTCGATCATCGCGGCCACGATGTCGCCCGCGACGGCCGTCGGCTGCTGGCGCACGACGACCCAGTCGCCGTTGCAGATGGCGGCGTCGATCATCGAGTCGCCCTTGACCTCGAGCATGAAGACCTCGCCCTCGCCGACCAGCTCGCGCGGCAGCGGGAAGAACTCTTCGACCGCCTGCTCGGCCAGGATCGGCCCACCGGCGGCGATGCGGCCGACCAGCGGCACATAGGCGGGCTGGGGTCGCGCCGAGCGCAGCGTCTCGTCGTCGACCATCTCGGCGGGGGAGCGCACGTCGACGGCCCGGGGGCGGTTGGGGTCGCGCCGCAGGAAGCCTTTGGTCTCGAGCGCCTTCAGCTGGTAGGCCACGCTCGACGGGGAGACCAGCCCGACGGCCTCGCCGATCTCACGGACGCTCGGCGGGTAGCCGTAGCGCTCGACCCAGTCGCGGATGAACTCGAGGATGCGGCGCTGGCGCGCGGTCAGCTCGGCCGTGACCGGCTCGGGGAATTGGCTGACCACCGGAGTGACGGAACGCAGTTGCGGCGCGTCGGCGGCCCGCCCGCGGCTCGGTGTGCGGCGGCGCAGGGCCGCGCCGTTGTCGGGCTTGGTCTGGTGTTGCCGGCTGCTCGTCCGGTCGTCGGTCGACACGTCCGCCTCCCTGTCGGCCAGTGCCTCGTCGGCACGTGGTGCTCTTCGCGGAGCCGAGCGCCTTGCCGTGGGGATGGCGCGTGCCCGGCTGACCCCTTTGACGGAGAACCGTAATCGCGGGGTACGACATATTCAAACATCTGTACGACTTTCTTCCGGCGTGTCGCCCGGAAGTGCTCGACTTCCGTACGCGTGTTCTGATAGACCGTCGTACGGGCGTTCGATCGAACGTCCGTACGAAGATCGTCTTCCCGGTGGGAGATACGCCATGGTGACGGACGTTGTGGTGGCCCCGAGAATGCAGCCCGTCCAGCCTCCGCTGCGGCTGACCCGGCGCGGGCGCGCCGTCGTGCTCGGGTTTCTCGTCGTGCTGGCCTCGCTCGCCAGTGCCGTGTTGTTCACCACCGCGTCCCGGGCCGAGCAGCCGCCGGCCGGCCCGCCCCCGTCGATCGTCGTCCGCCCGGGTGACACGTTGTGGGATGTCGCCGCCCGCACGTCGTCCCGGCGTGACGGTCAGGCCGCCGTCGAAGAGTTGCGCCGCCTCAACGGCCTGTCGGGCTACGGCGTACACCCCGGTGATGTTTTGATCTTGCCGCGGGCAACGTGATCCACGTCGCGTCCGGCTCGACCGTGGCGATGTCCGAAGCGCGACAACGGCAAGGTCGAAAACGCGTGACGTTGCATGATCGAACCGGTGTCCGGAGGCAAAACGGGGCATGATCACCTCGTTCTGTGAGGGTGCGGTCAACCGCTCGTGTTGAGTCGCAAAATACGGCGCGTCGGCATGCCGCTGAGCTTGCGTCCGCGTCCGCTGCGGCATAGCGTCTACCCCAACATCTAGTAGTTACAAGGGTGTAAGTCATCCACAGGTTGGGGTTCGCCTCCACCGGTTATCCACAGGCCGTAACGGCGCGAACTGGTGTGTTACCAGCGAGCAGCCGTGCTTTTGCGTGCCCGCGTTTTCCGGTGACAGGCGCCGGAGGGGGTTCGAGGTGCGCTGTCCGTACTGTCGCCACGCTGATTCTCGGGTGGTCGACTCGCGCGAGGCCGACGACGGTCAGTTGATCCGTCGCCGTCGATCGTGCCCCGAGTGCGGCAAGCGGTTCACCACGGTCGAAGAGGCCGTGCTCGCCGTCGTGAAGCGCAGCGGCGTCACCGAGCCCTTCAGCCGCACCAAGATCATGAGCGGTGTCCGCAAGGCCTGCCAGGGCCGGCCCGTCGACGAGGACTCGATCGCGCTGCTCGCGCAGAAGGTCGAGGAGACCGTCCGGGCCAAGGGCGCGGCCGAGATCCCCAGTCACGAGGTCGGGCTGGCGATCCTGGTCCCGCTGCGGGATCTGGATCAGGTGGCCTATCTCCGGTTCGCCAGCGTCTACAAATCCTTCGACTCGCTCGACGAGTTCGAAAAAGAAATCACCGCACTGCGCGAGGCGACGATCGCCCGCGAGTCCGGTCTGCGCCACCCGGTGGCGCCGCGGTCCGGCGGCCGCACACCGAAAATCGGCGGATGACGCAGTAAAGACGAGTGGCAGTGTCAACGAGGGGGAGCAGTATGGCCGGGGACGGCATCACAGCAGGTCGGCAGCGCAGCCGTGCGAACGGCAACAGCGTGGCCGGCGGGGGGCTGCGGGTCGAGCGGGTCTGGACGACCGAGGGCGTTCACCCGTACGACCAGGTCGAGTGGGAGCGCCGCGACGTCGTCATGACGAACTGGCGCGACGGCTCGATCAATTTCGAGCAGAAGGGTGTCGAGTTCCCGTCCGGGTGGAGCATCAACGCGGCGAACATCGTCACCACCAAGTACTTCCGGGGCGCGGTCGGCACGCCCGACCGTGAGTGGTCGCTCAAGCAGCTGATCGACCGGGTCGTCTCGACGTACCGCAAGGCGGGCGAGAAGCACGGCTACTTCACCACCCCGGCCGACGCCGAACTGTTCGACCACGAGCTGACCGCGATGCTGCTGAACCAGGTGTTCAGCTTCAACTCGCCGGTCTGGTTCAACGTCGGCACCAAGTCGCCGCAGCAGGTCAGCGCGTGCTTCATCCTCTCGGTCGACGACTCGATGGACTCCATCCTCGACTGGTACAAGGAGGAGGGGCTCATCTTCAAGGGTGGCTCCGGCTCCGGCGTCAACCTGTCGCGCATCCGCTCGTCCAAGGAACTGCTGTCGTCCGGGGGGACCGCCAGCGGACCGGTGAGCTTCATGCGGGGCGCCGACGCGAGCGCCGGCACCATCAAGTCCGGTGGCGCCACCCGCCGCGCGGCCAAGATGGTCATCCTCGACGTCGATCACCCCGACATCGAAGAGTTCGTGCAGACCAAGGCGCGCGAGGAAGACAAGATCCGCGCCCTGCGCGACGCCGGCTTCGACATGGACCTGGGCGGCGCCGACATCGTCAGCGTGCAGTACCAGAACGCCAACAACTCGGTCCGCGTCAGCGACGAGTTCATGAAGGCGTACGAGGCGGGCACCGAGTTCGGTCTGCGCGGCCGGCAGGACGGCGAGGTCATCGAGACCATCGACGCCAAGAAGCTGTTCCGCGACATCGCCCAGGCTGCCTGGGAGTGTGCCGACCCCGGCATGCAGTACGACGACACGATCAACGACTGGCACACCAACCCCGAGACCGGCCGTATCACCGCGTCCAACCCGTGCTCGGAATACATGTCGCTCGACGACTCGTCCTGCAACCTGGCGTCGCTCAACCTCATGAAGTTCCTCAAGGCCGACGGCGGCTTCGAGACCGAGAAGTTCGTGCAGAGCGTCGAGTTCATCATCACCGCGATGGAGATCTCGATCGCCTTCGCCGACTTCCCGACCGAGAAGATCGGCGTCACCACCCGGGCCTACCGCCAGCTCGGCATCGGCTACGCCAACATCGGCGCCCTGCTGATGGCCTCGGGCCTGCCGTACGACTCGGAGGCCGGTCGTAACGTCGCCGCCGCCATCACCTCGCTGATGACCGGCACGGCCTACCGCCGCTCGGCCGAGATCGCCGGCGTCGTCGGCGCGTACGAGGGTTACGCCCGCAACGCCGAGGCCCACAAGCGCGTCATGCGCAAGCACGCCGCGGCCAACGACGACATCCGCCCGGCCGGTTCCGTCGCCACCGAGCTCGTCCGTGAGGCCACCAAGCAGTGGCAGCAGGGCCTCAAGATCGGTGAGAAGAACGGCTGGCGCAACGCCCAGGCGTCGGTGCTCGCCCCGACCGGCACCATCGGCCTGATGATGGACTGCGACACCACCGGCATCGAGCCCGACCTGGCCCTGGTCAAGTTCAAGAAGCTCGTCGGCGGCGGCTCGATGCAGATCGTCAACCAGACGGTCCCGCGTGCCCTGCGCAGCCTCGGCTACCCCGAGGAGCAGGTCGAGGCGATCGTCGAGCACATCTCCGAGAACGGCAACGTCGTCGACGCCCCGGGCCTCAAGCCCGAGCACTACGCGGTCTTCGACTGCGCCATGGGCGAGCGCGCGATCGCCCCCATGGGCCACGTGCGCATGATGGCGGCCGTGCAGCCGTTCATCTCGGGCGCCATCTCGAAGACGGTCAACATGCCCGAGACGGCGACCGTCGAAGAGATCGAGAACATCCACTACCAGGGCTGGAAGCTCGGCCTGAAGGCGCTCGCGATCTACCGCGACAACTGCAAGGTCGGCCAGCCGCTCTCGGCCGCCGGCTCCAAGAAGACCACGACCGAGGTCGCTCCGGCCGCCTCGACCGAGGTCGAGAAGGTCGTCGAAAAGGTCATCGAGTACCGCCCGGTCCGCAAGCGCCTGCCCAAGAAGCGCCCGTCCGAGACGGTGTCGTTCTCGGTCGGCGGGGCCGAGGGCTACCTCACCGCGTCGTCCTACCCGGACGACGGCCTCGGCGAGGTCTTCCTCAAGATGTCGAAGCAGGGCTCGACCCTGGCCGGCGTCATGGACGCCTTCTCGGTCGCGATCTCGATAGGGCTGCAGTACGGCGTCCCGCTCGAGACGTACGTCAGCAAGTTCACCAACATGCGCTTCGAGCCCGCCGGCATGACCGACGACCCCGACGTGCGCATGGCGTCCTCGGTGATGGACTACATCTTCCGTCGGCTGGCGCTCGACTTCCTGCCGTACGACACCCGGGCCGACCTCGGCATCTTCACCGCCAAGGAGCGCGCGGCCCAGGTCCAGGCCGAGGCCGCCGCCGAAGCGGCCGCGGTCGACCTGGCCGGCATGGCCGCGTCCGCCCCGGTCTCGGCCCCCGTCGGCGCCGCCACGGCCCCGGCCGAGGCCGTCGTCCCGACCACCATTGACGCGGAAGAGAAGGCGGCCCCGTCCCCGGTGGCCGGCTCCTCGACCGAACTGCTCGAGATCGTGATGGGCCAGTCGGCCGACGCCCCGCTCTGCTTCACCTGCGGCACCAAGATGCGCCGCGCCGGCAGCTGCTACGTCTGTGAAGGCTGCGGCAGCACCTCCGGCTGCAGCTGAGACTGACCATTCTCAGGGTGTCCCCTGCGGGGGTGTCTTGAGACCTCAGATGAGGCTGTACGCCTGACCAATCGGGTGTCCCCCGGACCTGCTACGGTCCGGGGGACTTTCCGTTGCTACACCACGTGGACTCGACTCGGGTTCGGCAGGGAACGACACCTGTCCGAAGGAGACCCAGTCCGTGCCACACACCGTCAAGGTTCATGAACCCATCGAGTACGAGCCCGCCATCGTGGCCGCCGTACTCGGCGAAGACGCCCTGCCCATCAACCTGACCGACCGCGTCCTCGCCCCGTTCATCACCATCAACGGCCGCATCCATACCCCGACCAGCAACTACCTGCGCCACCACTGCACTATCCGGCCGAACCTCGCCTCGGCCCGCCGCCTCGCCTCCGATTTGCGAGCCTGGCTCGACTACCTCTGCAACACTCGCGGCCTGCACCCCTACGAAGACCGCCGCGACCCCGTCCTCGCCGCCACCGAGGACCACTTCGCCGCCTTCTACCGCCAGCGCCAGTACGGCACCGACGAAGAAACCACGCTCACCTCACGCGGCTGGGCCCATGCCGCGTCCGCCATCAAGCGCTTCTACGAGTACGCCCAACGCCACTACCAGCACCTACCGCCGTTCGAGATCGTCACCGTCACCCGGCGCGACGGCGGCACCGGCACCACGATCGCCAAATACCAGCCCCGCCGCCGCAACACCGGCTCGGCAGGCATCCCCATCACCCCCGAGTATGCCCAGTACCTGCTCATGGGCGCACTCCGAACCGACCTCGACGGCAACCAGTTCCCCTACCTCGGAGCCGACCGCGACCACGCCCTCTTCGCCCTCGGCCTGGCCACCGGCATCCGACGCAACAACCTCGCCAACATCACCGTCCACGAGATCCCACCCCTGGGCGGGCTGCCGATCACCACCATGCGCGTCGCCGACCACATCACCAAGGGCGACGCCGGCGGCGACGCGCTCGCCTTCACTCACCACCTCGCCGCGGTCCGCGAGTACATCGACGGTGCCCGCGCCGACCTCATCGACCGCACCACCTATCGTCCCGCCCGGCCCCTGCTCATCGAATCGGCCGACTCCACCACGGTCCGCTACCGGACCACTGAGGCACCCGACGTGGTCGCCAGCAAACGCTGGGCCGACGCAGATGAGGACTTCCGTCGCCGCCTGGTCACGGCGGACGGCGCGAGTCCGGTCCTCTTCCTCAACGAGTACACCGGCGAGCCACTCGCCTACCGCAGCCTCCAGCACGCCATCGAGACCGCGCGCACATTCGTACGCGAACGCATCGACCCCGATTTCCCCGAAAACTTCAGAATCCACGACCTACGGCATACCTACGCCGTTCACCTCACCGTCGCGATTTACCGGGGCGTCATCGCGGACATCGTCGAACAACACCGACGTGACGACTGGATGGTCGACCACATCGCCGCGGCCGTCGAACTCGTCAAGTTCTCCCTCGGCCACTCCAGCGAACAGTCCACCCGTCTCTACACCCAGACTGCGCACCGATTCCTCGGAATCCCGGTCGATCACTTCCTCGGATGGTTCTGATGGCACACGCAACCCGAGGCCACCGCAGCGGAACCTACGAGATCGAGCGCATCAACAAGGTCGACAAACGGCGGCTGTCCATCACCTTCCAGCACGCCGCCGCCTACCAACCGCAAGTTGTCACGCTGCACGTCGACCACACCCCCGCCGCTGAGCAGATGCTGCAAGCCATGGCCGACTCGATCAAGGTCGGCGACAACGGAGACGCGGACTCCGCGTGGGAATCCTCGGAGACTCTGCGGCAGGCGAGATGGCAGGCGACGACAATGCTCAACCGTTTGGCTGAGCGCGGCTTCGATACCTTTGCCGATGCACGGCTCGACGTTGCCACGCTTAGGTGGCTCTACGAGCCTATGCACAGCAATACGAAAAGGTCCGCTTGCTGGCTCCTGGCTCGCGCCGTTCGTGATAACCATCCGAACGGCGTGGCCATTAGTCGGGCACTGAAGAACAGCCGTTTCCAGGTTGAGGATTCAACGCCGTTCATCTATGACGACGCGGTCAGCGATGCCATCGAAGCGGCGGCCAAGGCCGTCTACACCGAATACTTCACTGCTCAGCGCGAGATCTTCGAGCGCCTCGGGCACGACGTGACTGGCCGCGGCTGGCTCCGCATCCCCGCCCAGGAACTCATCGACTGGGCCGAGCGCGCACACCCTGACCTCTCCCAGCCAGGTGCGCCGCAACCGTCACTCGCCGCTCCGTACGAGCAGCAGGTCGCCTGGGCTCTGACTCATCCGCGCATGTTCGGCTACATCAAATACAACCGGACCAGCCCGCTCCGCGGACCACAGATCAAGGTGATCGGCCGCGCGCTCTACCCAGACAACATCCTCATCACTGCCGCGCTGATCCTGCACTGTCTCGGCGAGAACAGCGGATTCAACGCCTCCGTCCTGCTGCAGAAAGACGCCGACACCCTCACCTACCTGGGTAGCGACTACGCTCTCGAACATAACGTCAAGGCCCGCAACCGGTCCGAGGACACCCGACCCACCCGGCTGACCTCGATCTACACCGCAGGCGGCGTCGTCGAGACGATGACCGGCCTCACCCGCTTCGCTCGACACTCTCGACGGGACCTCACCGCCCCAGCCGGAACCCCCGCGGCCGTCGTCGACCGGCTCTACGTTGAGCATGCATCCGAACCCGTCGAAGCCCAGGTCATCAACGAGTTCCGGCGCATCAACGCCTGGAAATCGCCGACCTTCGACAAGTACTGGGACGAAGCCACAGCCGGCCCGCGCAGCGAGGTTTCCCTTCGACTGTCAGCGCTGCGCTACGTGGCCCAGCGCCGAGTCATGGGGGAAGGTCTCACCGCGGACGTCCACGGCCACACGCCGAGCACGAAACTGCACTACACCGCGCACGTGCTGCCCGACCATGTCTTCAACAAGCACGCCACGGCAGCACAGAACGCGTTCCACGACGATGCCGTCGCCGGATTCACCGTCGTCGCCGACGCCACCGAAGGACCCGCCGCTGACCTGGCCGCCGTCGACCCCGACAGGGTGATGGACGTCGAGATCGGCGTCTGCACCTCCGGCGGCAACGCACCGGACGGCTCCGGCCGCCGCTGCGACCTCGGCATCGTCGCCTGCTTCACCTGCCCCAACGGCTACCGCACCGTCGACCACGTTCCAGGGCTGCTCGCCGCCGTCGAACTCGGCGACATCATCGAACGCAACGACCCCACCGAGTGGGAACACGGACAAGCCTCCCACTTGCGGTTCTACGCCCAAGCGTGCCTCGACAAGTTCTCGCCCATGGTGGTCGGCAACATCAAACGATCCACCGATCTCGTCCCTCACATCCTGACCGTCACCGGCATGTACATGGAGATGCGCCATGGCTGAGGTCCTGCCACTCTTCCCGCTCGACTGGGGCCGCAGTGCCAGCCTGCTGTTCCGCGACGACGAGCGGCTCAACGACCTGATCCCCGGCGGGGAGGACCTCGAACGCGTCATCCTGTTCAGCGAAGACGTCTGGGACCTCGCCGGTCACCGCACCTGGAAAGACAAGTCCGGGGCGATGACCCGCATCAACTTCACCGCGGTCGCCGAGCGCTGGCGTGACGCCGCGAAGGAGATGGCGGTGCTGCAGATGAACCCTGCTCTCGCCATCGACCATGCCGACAACCCGATGGCTCAGACCTGGCCCAACGTGCAGGAACCGGTCGTGCCCGTCACCGCGCAGGGCAACATCAAGATGCTCAGCCATGCCCTCACGATCATCGACCAGCAGCACATCACCCGGTTTGACAGCGACAACTGGGCACGACTGGTAGTCCTGCTGGTCCAGCCCCAGAGCGTCAAGGAGAAGCAGGCCGGCAGCACACTGTCCAACGCCACGGGCCGCGGCCGGGCTCAGCAACTCATCACCCTTTGGCAGATCACCGAGATCGCCGACCGGCCCGGCCTTCTGGGCGACGCCCCGCCGTTCGACGGCCGCGAAACCGTCGAACTGTTTGGAGGCCGCACCAAACAGAACGCGGTCCGCCCACACGAAGGTGTCGGCCACGCCCTCGGCTTCGTCGCATGGGTCTTCGACTACATCGCCGAGGACATCGTTCGCCCACATCGAGTGGTGGACCGAGAACACCAGCGCCGAACCGCCGATGAGCAGGCAAGACACCTTCGAGGCCATGCTCGACCTGACGGCCCGCATCGCGCACGAGAATAACGGGAAGATCCCCGGCTCCCGCAACGTCAACGGCGGGCTCACCCTGGCGCACGCCCCGCTGGCACGGCTGCTCGGCGTCTACGACGCCGACGAGGCATACCTCGCCGGACGGTGGACCATGTCGCAACTGCGCGACACCGTCCAACTGACCGCCACGCTCAGCCCCTGCCCTCTACCCGTCGGCGAACTGCCCAGCCGCACGGGCGAGCGGATCACCTGGACCGAACGGCTGATCGCCTCCAAGGAGAGCCTCGACATCTGGCAGCGACGCCTCGTCTACTACGCGATGTACTACCTCGCCGCCACCGTCATGCTGCGCGACAGCCAGTTGTCCGTCCTGCCCTTTGACCCGCTGAAAACTCAGGAGTTCACCCGGCCAGACGGCAGCACCTACATCAAGCACACCCTGTCGGCCTACAAGACCAAGAACCGGCATGCCGCCGTCCCCACCAGCGTCGTGGTCAACGGCCGCGTCGCCCGCATCATCGCCCTACTCCATCGGCTGCAGCGAGCACTCGGCTACGAACCCCGCCGCAGCGACACCACCGGAGTGCCCTTCCTGTTCGACCAGCTCCTCGCCACGCCGTTGGGCAAGAGAAGCCACGGGATGGCCCGCGACGGCCTCTACCTCGACCTCAGTTTCCCCAAAATGCTCAAGGAAGGAGCCCGGGAACTCTACGACCGCGGCGTCACCAAGCGATCCCTCGACGACATCGACATCTCCATGCGACACGTCCGCATCACCAGCGCGCAGGCATACGCCGTCCGCGAGCACGGCCAAGCCCTCGCCGCCGCCTTCGGCCAGTGGGACACCGCCGCCGTCGCCCGCGGCTACGTCGGCGACGTCTACAAACTGATCACACCGATCGACCCCGACGAGGCCGCCGACCTCGTCCACCAGGACGCCGGCCGCCGGCTGCACCGCGCCTACACCCACCGGCCCGAACTCACTGGCAAGGGGCAGGCACGCCTCGACCAGACCATCGAGACGAACCTGGCCGCGTTGTCCAACCCGCAGCCGCTGACCCCAGCCAGGCTCAAGACGCTGGGCAAACGCAACCGCAACATCGAGCAAGGTCCCTTGACGCTCTGCCTCTACCAGATCGAAGGCGCCCTCTGCGGCGGCAAGGGCAAGCCCGACTTCCGGCTATGCCTGCCCGGCCAATGCCGCAACTCCGTCATGACCCCCGCCGACCGGGCCCGCTACGAACTTATGCGCCGCCAACACCTCGCGCTCAAGTCCGACGTCCTGCGCCGGGCCGCGGACAAGATGCACGACGCCAACCCCGACATCGCCGCGGAGTTCGCCGACACCACCGACGACGAACTGCACGCCATCATCACCGCACACATCGACGAGTACATCCGAGCCGCACTGGAAGACAGGGCATGAACAGCGACGACATAGCAGCACTCACCCGCGTCGCCGCCCGCATCGAGGCTGGCGAGGACCTGACCACCGAACTCATGGGCCAGGAAGGCGTGCCCGTCGCGCTGCGTCTGGTCATCGCCGCGGTCACCCTCGCCGCCGCGGACATGCCGGTCAACAAGAAGTCCATCACCACGATCGCCCCCGCAGCCCGGTCCGCGACATACCGCGACCACGCCGCCCTGCTCGACCAGGCCAAAGCCGTCATCCCCGCCCTCGTCCAGGCGCAACTCGGACTGGCCGGCACCAAGATTTCCGCCGCCGACCTCGCGCGGCAGCTCGAAGCCGCCCACGCGACCATCGAGAAGGAGCGCCGTCTCCGCGAGGAGGCCGAGGAGCGGCTCAAGCACGTCGCCGCGTACGCCCGCGAGCTGCATTGGCAGCTCAAGCCGGAATACGAAGCCCGGGTACGGGAACGCGAGGAGAAGGTCCGCTACCTTCGCCTCGTGCCCGGCGGTCCAGAGGAGGATGAGCCGGGGATCGGCGAGGAGGCTCACCAGCGGAGGTCAGCGCCCTCCAAGGAGAGGTAGCGCGGCGAGGTGGTGTCGGAGCTGTCCAGCAGTTGACTGAGCCGGACGGCAGCCTCGCGGGGCGACGTGTGCGCGTCGCTCGCTCCCATGGCGGTGGTGAGGCCGCCCGGGTGAACAGCCCAGCACCGTACACGACAGGCAAGTTCATGAGCGAGGGTGATCGTCAGCATGTTCTGAGCGGCCTTGGAGATGCGGTACGCGTAGCTGGTCCGTCGGCCGGCGAAGTCGCCCGCGGCCTGCGCGGCCAGCGAACCGAGCCGGGACGACACGTTGACGATCAGCGGTGCGGGCGCGGTCAGCAGCATCGGCAGCAGGGCCTGAGTCAGGCGCATTGGACCCGCGACGTTGACGTCAACGGCGTCCAGGATCGTCTGCGGGTCACAGTCCTCCAGCGGGCGGGCCGGTGCTCCGATGCCGGCGTTGTTGATCAGCGCATCGATCGGCCGTCCGTGGACAGCCGCCAGAAGGGCCTCGCTCACCGGGTCCCGGACGTCCTGCAGAACAGGTTCAACGCCGGCCCGCTTGATCGACACGGCTGCGGACTCTGTACGGACACAGGCCACGACGTTCCAACTTCGGTCGGCGAGATGCTCGGCCAGGGCCGCGCCGAGTCCTCGGCTGCTGCCGGTGACCACTGCCAACCGGGTAATCACCGGAGTACCAGCAGGTCGAGAGCGTCAACGACCGGTCCAGACTCGGTTCGTGCGGCCTCCTGTAGACGGACTACGCCCACCGCATAGGCTTCATCGCTGATCAACTGCAGGGGCGTATGCGCCTCACGCTGCAGAGCGGCGGCGGCATCGGCCACTGACGGGGCGGTCACTTGAGGGACCGGTTCGCAGCCAGTCGTCGCGAAGCCGACGGTGGCGAACGCCGCCTCGACGCCGGGGATACTCGGGTAGCGGTCCAGCACGGCTACGGCCTCCGGGAAAAAGCGGAACAGGTTGATCGCTTCGTGCCGACCGGCGAACGCGGAGCGGATCAACACCGGTGCGTCCGGCTTCAGCACCCGCCGGATTTCGCGGGCAGCGGCTTCCAGGTCGGGAACGTGGTGGATCACGGTGGAGAGCCAGACCCCGTCGAGGCTTGCATCCGGGAAAGGGATGTCGTCGGCCGTTCCGGCCACGACCGGCTGGAACATCGCCCGCTCCCGCATCGCTGCCGACGGCTCGACCGCCAGGACCTCGACGCTGGGCCACCAGGTGCAGAAGGCCCGCGCCCAACTGCCGGTGCCGCATCCGAGGTCGAGCAGGCGCGCCCCGGTGCGGGGCTCGAAGTGCCGGCCGATCGCGGCACGCCAGGTAGCGAGGTCATCATCTCGCAAATGCCGGGTCTCCTCGAACGCCGCTGCGTCCACGTTGTCGTATGCGATGAGGGCCATGCGCCGACCCAACCCGGCCGACCACGCGGTGAGCAAGGCTGAGTGCACCGGTTCACATCGATCGAGGGTTCCGGGCGCGTGAAGACACCAGCGTCCTCGCACGTCAGCGAATCGCAGGGACGCACTGTGATTTATCAGGCAGCGCCCGGAACACCTTGTACGCGTCGATGCGCTTAGGGTCACGCCTATGAGCTTCGGCAGCGCGGCGCGGGCGTTTCTGCGAGAGCACGGCACGGAAGCGATCGAGCATCCGGGCGGCACTCTCTACTCCCACCTGTGCCGGGTCGAACAGCGTCTCGCGGCGGCCAGTGCTGCCCGGTACGTGCAACTGGCCGGTCTCACCCACGCTGCCTACAGCACGGATGGGTTCGACCTGGCGCTGATCGCTTGGACCGATCGGCACCTGCTCCGAGCAGTTATCGGACTGGAAGCCGAGGAACTCGTATACCTGTACGGGGCTTGTGACCGTGACCGTACGTGGCGGGCTTTGGCTGCCACCTCCACCGTGCATGATCGCTTCACTGGGCAGAAGAGGATTCTCGAATCGCATCTCATCGTGCCGTTCGTGGATCTGAGCATCGTCAACGAACTCGACGTGATCGAGCAGAATCCGGCGTTGCTTGTCAACCACGGCGACTACTTCCGCGACCTCTTCGATCGCTGGGCGCCACTGACGTCGCCCAAGGTGGCCGATGAGATTCAGCGGCTGATGGGATCGCGTCAGTGAACTCGATGGCCTGACCATCGAGCCTCGGCGCTGGGCATGGCCGGCAGCGTTCAGGTCGGGCCGGATCTACGCGATGGTCGATTCTCGGCGGCATCTTGCAGGGTTCGTCCGCATGTCTTGCTTCCGTGAGGAGCAAGGGGACAGTATGCTGGGGTACGCCGACTCGGTGATCAAGGCCGCGACTTCCGTCATGGAGGGACATGCGCCGCACCGGAGGGGACCCCGAAATCCGGGGGACACCCCGAGATCGGTCAGGTACAGCTGAGCAAGGAGAAGTAGGTAGGGAAGGGCGGCCCTGGATCATTCCGGGGCCGCCCTTTTAGCGCACAACCGGCGGCCCTGAAACACCAGGACCGCCGGTCGTGTGAGCACCGCGGAGACCTCCCACCCCCGAGCCGGGAGGGCCCCGGTGATGGTGCCGGTCTTAGGGGAGCAGGGTGTCGTCGACGGTGGTCACCGTGCCCAGGGCGAGGGTGAACTCGGTGGCCTGGTCGTAGCCGGCGGCCTGGTACGCGTACTGGCTCCGCCCGTCGGCCGTGCGGAAGGCGACCTTGATCGGGCCCGGGTTGAGCTTGTCGAACGTGTAGCGGCCGTCGGCGTCGGTGGTGGTCTGCAGTTCGAACGCGGTCTCGGTGTAGATGAAGCGGACCGTGGCCGACCCGACCGGCGCCCCCGCGGCGTCGACGAGGCGGCCGGTGAGCGACGCGGCCTGGAGGAAGCGGTCGTTGACCCGGACGTTCTGGCCCGAGGCGACCGTGTAGTGGCGGGCCTGCTGCTGGTCGGTGGTGCCCACGGCGTACTGGCGGAAGTTGCCGTCCCGATAGCTGACCACGTAGTCGCCGCGCGGCGGCACCTTCACGGAGTACGAACCGTCGGCGCCCGTGGTGGTCTTGTACTCGCGGGCCGTGTTGTAGTCGTCCACGGTGACCGCGACGCCGGCCGCGGGGCCGCCCGCCGAGGTGGTCAGCCGGCCGGCGAAGGAGCCCGCCCGCTCGACGACGCTGTTGACGACGGTGAGGCGGCGTGACGACACCGCGTACGTCCGGGCGTCCTGGTGGTCGCGTTCGCGGCCCGGCGCGTACTCGGACCAGCCGGCCAGTCCGATCTCGACCTTGTAGCGGCCGGAGTCGAGGTCGGCGACCCGCCACTTGCCGGCGGCGTTGGTCCTGGTGACGGCGACGGGGTTGGTGTCCTCGTTGACGGTCGGCCAGACGCTGATCGTGGCGCCGGCCACGACCGCACCCCGGTCGTTGAGGACCGTGCCGGTGACCAGGCCGCTGGTCCAGCCGGCCTGAGCCGGTGACGCCCCGACCGTGGCTACTGCGGCCCCCGCGACGGCAGCAGCGATGGCGGTTCTGACGATGACTTTCGGTGCACGCACTGTGGTGTCCCTTTCGGATAGTTGCTTGCTGCCCCAGAACCTATGGGCGGCAGGGCATCCGGCCCATCGACGATCCCCACTCGCGGCACGAACCCGGTAGTCGATCGATCACCCCCTGCGTTCCGGGGCGCCTCGGGTTTAACGTGTAAGTTGAGGTAGTGACCGCGACTGAACTCGATCGTCCCCGTCTCGACCGAGCCCGAGTCGCCGTCGGTTTCACCTTTGCCACCAACGGCCTGGCGTACGCCGGCTGGCTCGCCCGCGCCCCCGCCGTCCGCGACGGCCTCGACCTGTCGGCGGCCGGCTTCGGTCTGCTCCTGCTCTGCCTGTCGGCCGCCGCGATCGCCGCCATCCCGTTGGCCGGCCCGCTCGTGCAGCGGTTCGGTCCGGCCCGCGCCGTGCTGCTCGGCAGCTCGTCGATGGTGATCGGCCTGTCCGGGCTGGCCACCGGCACCCTGCTGGGCTCGGTTCCGCTGGCCGGTCTCGGCCTGGTGCTGGTCGGCATGGGCAACAGCACGTGGGACGTCGCCATGAACGTCGAGGGGGCCGACGTCGAACGGCGGCTGGGCCGCACGATCATGCCGCGCTTCCACGCCGGTTTCAGCCTGGGCACGGTGGTCGGGGCCGCGTTCAGCGCCGTCGCCGCCGCGGCCGGGCTGCCGATCTGGGCCCAGCTCTACCTGACGGCGGCGCTCGCGGCCGCGGTCACGGCCCCGACCGTGCGCCACTTCCTGCCGTACCACCCGCTCCCGGCCGGGCAGAAGCCCGCGATGAGCGTCCGCCGGGCCTGGCGCGAACCTCGCACCATCATGATCGGCCTGGTCATGCTCGGTTTCGGCTTCACCGAGGGCACGGCCAACGACTGGCTGGCCATCGGGCTGGTCGACGGGTACGGCGCCGGCGACACGGTCGGCGCGGTGGCCTTCGGCGTGTTCGTCACCGCTATGACGCTGGGCCGGCTCTTCGGCGGTTACGCCATCGAACGCTGGGGCCGGGTCGTCACCCTGCGGGTCACCGCGGCGTCGGCCGTGCTGGGTCTGGTGCTCGTGGTGGCCGAGATCGGCGTGCCGGTCGCCGTGGCCGGGGCGCTGCTCTGGGGCGCCGGCGCCTCGCTGGGCTTCCCGATCGGCATGAGCTCGGCGGCCGACGACCCGGCCAAGGCCGCGATCCGGGTCTCGGTGGCCGGTTCCATCGGCTACGGTGCATTCCTGGCCGGTCCGCCGCTGATCGGTCTGCTGGCCGAGCACCTCGGCGTGCTGCGTGCGATGCTCTGCGTCTTCGGCGCCCTGGCCATCGGCCTGATCGCGTCCGGCGCGACTCGTCCCCTGCCGCAGGCAAAGGAGTGAGATGTCGTACGACAGTTCCGCGGTAATCGAGTCGCATGTGGACGCCGCGCCCGAGCGGGTCTGGTTCGCGCTGACCGACGCCGCCGCGCTCACCGCCTGGTACTGGCCCGCCGCGATGCAGCCGCGGGCCTTCTCCGAGCCGGTGGTCGGCGGCCGGTTCGGCGTCGAGGCGGGCGAGATGGGCTTCGCGGGGGAGTACCGGGAGCTCGACCCGCCCCGCCGCCTGGTGCAGTCGTGGCGCTGGGCCGGCGACGACCGCGACAGCCGGGTGACCATCGAGCTCACCCCGGCCGGCGCCGGCACCGCCCTGCGGATCGTCCACGACCAGGTCGACGACGAGACCGCCGAGATGTACCGCGCCGGCTGGGAGAGCTGCCTGACCCGCCTGCCGGCCTACCTCGAGGTCACGCCGAGCGCAGGAAGTCGGTGATCAGCCCGGCCAGCACGGCCGGCTGCTCGACCACCATGGCGTGCGAAGCGTCGGCCAGCTGCAGGTAGCGCGGGTGGCCCGCCGCCCGCACCTGCTCGAGCAGGAAGCGGCGGTGCGCCTCGTACAGCTCGGCGAACGGCTCCTGCTGGGGCAGGTTGCGCGTGGCCAGGACGACCAGCTCGGGACACGTCGTGCCGGCATAGACCGGCCCCAGGTCAAGACCGTTCATCAGCGTACGCAATTGACTGGTCACCGCGGCTGACGGCCGCGTCGACGTCTCGCCGTTCTCGTGGGCCAGGTTGCGCCGGAAGCCCTCGATCCACACCTTCTCGTTGGCGCCCATGTCCCGGGCCGCGGCCTGCTGACTCTCGACCAGGTCGGCCAGCTGATCGGCCGGGATCACCTGGCCCGCCTGGGCCTCGACCTGGTTGAAGACCGTGTTCAGCCGGTCGAGGTCGGCCGCCGCCTGGGCCGGGTCGAGCCCCGGCAGCTGCGCGACCGAGGTCGGCGGCGGGTTGCCGTCCAGGCTGACCACGCCCGGCGCCTCCGGGTGCCGCTGACCCCACAGCGCGGCCAGCATCCCGCCCAGCGAATGGCCGACCACGGCCGGTCGTTCGATCTCCATCTGTACGCACACCGCGGCCAGATCGCCCAGGGCCGAGTCCCACGTCCACGTGCCCTCGCCCGAGCGCCCGTGCCCCCGCAGGTCGACGGTGATCACCCGGTGGTTCGGGCGCAGCGCGCGGGCCAGCGTGGTCATCGTGGCCAGGTTGCCCCCGGCTCCGTGCAGCAACAGCAACGGCGGCTGGTCGCCCCCGAAGTCGCGCACCGCCAGCGGCACATCGCCCGCATCGATCAGCCGGTCGTTAATCATGTCGCCATCCTGTCGGCCGTTGACGCTGAGTGTCCAGTCGCGGGATCACTGTGCGTACATCGATGGTTTCGGACGCGGGCTTTCGGGAGCCTTGCCCGGACCAGTACGGTGTGTCCCGGATCTCTCGGGAGGATCAATAGTGCGTTCCGTCGCTGTGGCCGGCGCCGTTCTGCTGCTCGCGCTGACCGGCTGCGAGAAGCGGGACGAGGAACAGGCGGCCGCCCCGCCGCCGGTCAAGGTCGAGCAGGCCCCCGCCGCCTCGGCCGGTGGCGCCTGCATCCTCTGGGACTGGGCCTTCATCAAGCAGAAGATCGGCGTCGCGTTCGACGTGGCCGCCTCGGACCAGATCGACGACACCTCGACGTGCGTCGTGCAGACCACGGCCGGCGACTACCCCGACCTGATGCTCTCGGTGGTGGAGACCACGAAGGCGAGCCCCGCGCAGTTCCTGGCCGACCTCAAACCGTCGAAGGCGAGCACGCTCAAGGGGGTGGGCAAGGCGGCCTACCGCCTCTACACGCCGCCGACCGCGGCTCATGGCCCGACCATCGAGATCGGCTGGCTCAGCGAGGCCAAGCAGCTGCAGACATTGCGCTTCACGTTCGACAAAAAAGCGCCGGCCGCTGCCGTGTCCGCGATGAACCCGAAGCTCATCGCGCTCGCCAAGGCGATGGACACGACCGACGGCTGACGCTCTTCCGCCGAACTCAGTGCGCGGCGACGAACACCCGCGACGCCACCTCACGCGGCAGCCGGATCTTGTCGCCGGAGCGGTCTATGGTCACCCCGTCGCGTTCCTGCGCCACCGTCACCGTCGTGCCCGGGTCGATGCCCGCGGCGTGCAGCTGACGCAGCACGTCGGCGTTGGTCTGCACGCTCTCGCAGATGCGCTGGACCACGACGCTGCCGCTGAGACCGGGGAACGCGAGGTTGCGCTCGCCCGTCACCGAGTCGACGTTCTCTTCCTCGGGCAGGCCGAGCGCCTCGAGACCGGGGATCGGGTTGCCGTACGGCGAGCGGGTGGGCTTGTTGAGCAGCTCGTAGACCTTCTTCTCGACCGAGTCGCTCATCACGTGCTCCCACCGGCAGGCCTCTTCGTGTGCCTCTTCGTAGGGCATGCCGATGACGTTGACCAGCAGCAGCTCGGCGAGCCGGTGCTTACGCATGACGGAGACCGCGGTCGACCGGCCCTGGTCGGTGAGCACGAGGTGACGGTCGTTCTCGACCGTCAACAGGCCGTCACGCTCCATGCGCGCGACCGTCTGGCTCACGGTGGGACCGCTCTGGTGCAGCCGCTCGGCAATGCGCGCACGCAGCGGTGGCACACCCTCTTCCTCGAGTTCGAGGATGGTGCGCAAGTACATCTCGGTGGTGTCGATCAGGTCGTGGTTGTGCGCCGATGCCTTCATGCCCCGACCTCCAAGCGGTCTCGGTGGACCGCCAGCGCGAAGCTGACGACAGAAACATTCACAGTGCGGCCCTCCCAGCAGCGATAATACCTCGTTACCGGGGGTTGACAGACGCCCCGAGCAGGTGCATGAAGCCTACCTGACCGTGCACCTTCCGCCCACGTGTGGAAGGCGTGGCAGCATGACGTTCATGGTTGATCCGACGACCACGGTGGTGTGGGACAGGGCCCTGCTCGACTACGACATGGGCGAGCACCCGCTCAACCCCGTGCGTGTCGAGCTCACCATGGCCCTGGCCGAGGAATTGGGCGTTCTCGATCGACCGGGGGTGCGTCTGGTCACACCCGAGCCGGCCACCGAGGCCGATCTGACCCGCGTCCACCGCCCCGACTACCTCGAGGCGGTCCGGCACGCGCCGATCGACCCGTTCTTCCGGGGCTGGGGTCTCAACACCACCGACAACCCCGTCTTCGACGGCATGCACGAGGCTTCCGCTCGCATCTGCGGCGCCAGCATCGCGGCGGCCGAGGCCGTCTGGTTCGGTACGACGAAACGCGCGGTCAACATCGCCGGCGGTCTGCACCACGCCATGGCGGCCCGCGCGGCCGGCTTCTGCGTGTACAACGACCCGGCGGTGGCCATCGCGCGCCTGCTCGACCAGGGCGCCCAGCGGGTGGCCTATGTGGACGTCGACGTGCACCACGGCGACGGCGTGCAGGCCGCCTTCTGGAACGACCCCCGGGTCCTGACGATCAGCCTGCACGAGACCCCACTGACCCTCTTCCCCGGCACCGGCTTCGCCGACGAGACGGGCGGTCCGGGGGCCGAGGGCTCGGCGGTCAACGTCCCGCTTCCCCCGGGTACGGGCGACGGCGGCTGGCTGCGGGCCTTCCACGCGATCGTGCCTTCGGTCCTCCGCGCGTTCGCGCCCGAGATCATCTTCAGCCAGTGCGGGGCCGACTCCCACCTCCTCGACCCGCTGGCCGACCTGCGGCTGTCGGTCGACGGTCAGCGCGCGGCCCACCTGGCGATGCGCGAGCTGGCCGACGAGCTCTGCGACGGCCGCTGGGTGGCCACCGGCGGCGGCGGGTACGCGCTGGTCGAGGTGGTGCCCCGGGCCTGGACCCACCTGCTGGCCACGGCCACGGGCGAGCCGCTCGACCCGCGTACGCCCACCCCGGCGGCCTGGCGCGAGCTGGCCACCGAGCGGTGCCCCGGCGTCACCGTGCCCCAGACGATGACCGACGGCACGCCACCCCCGGTCGAGCAGTGGCAGCCCGGCACCACCCCCGACGCGGTCGACCGGGCGATCCTGGCCAGCCGCATGGAAGTGTTCCCCCTGCACGGTCTCGACCCCCACGATCCCCGCGACTGACCGGCCCCGAGGAGCTCGAGATGGACATCAGCGCGGACGTCCTGCTCTCCGACGGCAGTGCCGCCCACATGCGACAGATCCAGCCCTCCGACGCCGACGCCATCGTGCAGTTCCACTCCCGGATGAGTGACCGCACCCGCTATCTGCGCTACTTCTCCCCGTATCCGCGCATCCCGCAGCGCGACCTCGAACGGTTCGTCAACGTCGACCACCACGACCGCGAGGCCTTCGTCATCGTCAGCGGCTCGCGGATCATGGCCGTCGGCCGCTACGAGCGTCTCGGCCCCGATTCGCCCGAGGCCGAGGTCGCCTTCGTCGTCGAGGACGCCCACCAGGGCCGCGGCATCGGCTCGGTGCTGCTGGAACACCTGGCCGAGGCGGCCCGGGCCAACCACATCACCCGGTTCGTGGCCGAGGTGCTGCCCGAGAACGGCGGCATGCTCCGGGTCTTCAGCGACTTCGGCTACCTGGTCCAGCGCAAGTATGCCGACGGCGTGGTGCACCTGAGCTTCCCGATCGCGCCCACCGAGAAGTCGCGCGAGGTGCAGGAATCGCGGGAGCACCTCACCGAGTCGCGCTCGATCGCCCGGCTGCTGTCCCCGCGCGCGGTCGCGGTCTACGGCGCCAGCGCGAGCGGTCAGGGCATCGGCGCGGCCATGCTGGGCCACCTGCGCGACGGCGGGTTCACCGGCCCGATCGTGCCCGTGCACCCCAGCGCCGACCGGGTGGCCGGCCTGCGCGCGTACCGCTCGGCCACCGAGGCCGGCGTGCCGATCGACCTCGCCCTCGTCGCCGTTCCGCCCGAGGGGGTGGCCGACGTGCTGGCCGACGCGGCGGCCAGCGGCGCGGGCGGTCTGGTAATCGTCTCGGCCGGCTTCGCCGAGGCCGGTCCCGAGGGCGGCGCCGCGCAACGGTCCCTGATCGAGGGCGCGCATGCGGCGGGGTTGCGCGTAGTGGGCCCGAACAGCATGGGGGTGGCCAACACCGACCCCGGCGTACGGCTCAATGCCACCCTGGCCCCCCGGCTGCCCGTCGCCGGGCGGGTCGGGTTCTTCAGCCAGAGCGGCGCCCTCGGCGTGGCGTTGCTGGCCGAGGCCGAACGCCGCGGGCTCGGGCTGTCCAGCTTCGTCTCGGCCGGCAACCGGGCCGACGTCTCCGGCAACGACCTGCTGCAGTACTGGCGCGACGACCCCGGCACGGATGCGGTGCTGCTCTACCTCGAGACGTTCGGCAATCCGCGCAAGTTCGCCCGCCTGGCCCGCCGCATGAGCCGGGTCAAACCGGTCGTCGCGGTCGCCTCGGCCACCCGTCCGCCCGGTCTGGCCGGCGACCTGCCCGGGCCCGACGTCAACGCGGTCACCGCCCTGTTCGCCCGGTCCGGCGTGATCCGGGTCGACACCGTCCAGGAGCTTTTCGACGTCGGCCTGCTGCTCGCCCACCAGCCGTTGCCGGCCGGTCGCCGGGTCGCCGTGGTCGGCAACTCGTCCGCACTGTCCGAATTGGCGGTGGCCGCGTGCCGGGCCAACGGGCTGACCGTCGCCGCCGGTTATCCGCTCGACATCAGCCCCCAGGCCGGCGCCCACGACTTCGCCGACGCGCTGGCCGACGCCGCCGTCGACGAGCGGGCCGACGCGCTGGTCGTGGTGTTCGCGCCCCCGCTGCCGGGCCAGCTCGCCGACGAGGACGCCGACTTCGCGGCCGCCCTGGGCAGTGTCGCCCTGGCCGGCGAGAAACCGACAGTGGCCACGTTCCTGCTGGGCCGCCTGACCCCGGGCGTGCCCGCCTACCCGTCGGTCGAGGAGGCGGTGCGCGCCCTCGGCCGCGTCGCCACCTACGCCGACTGGCTGCGCCGCCCGCCCGGCGTGCTCCCGCTGCTCGAGGGGGTCGAGCCCGACGCGGCCCTGGTCGACGGTCCACCGGCCGATCTGCTGCGGGCGTACGGCATCACGGTGGTCCCGTCCACGCTGGCCACCACGGCCGACGAGGCCATTGCGGCCGCGGGCGTGCTCGGCTACCCGGTCGCGCTCAAGGCCGCCGGTGGTGCCCTGCGCCACCGGATCGACCTCGGCGCGGTCCGCCTGGCCCTGGCCGACGAGGACGACGTGCGCGCCGCTTACACCGAGCTGGCCGTCGCCTTCGGCCCCGACGTGCTGGTCCAGACCATGGTCGCGGCCGGGGTGGCCTGCCGCGTCGAAGTGATGGAAGACCCCGCCTTCGGCCCGGTGGTCGGGTTCGGGCTGGGCGGCGTGGCCAGTGAGCTGCTGGGCGACCTGGCCTGGCGGGCCGCGCCGCTGACCGACCGCGCGGCCGAGGCGCTCGTGGTCGAACCGCGGGCCGCGCCCTTGCTGCACGGCTACCGCGGGTCGGCCCCCGTCGACCGCGAGGCCCTCATCGACCTGCTGCTGCGGGTCGGGCGGCTGGCCGACGACCATCCCCGGCTGCGCAAACTCTCGCTCAACCCGGTGCTGGCCCGCCCCGACGGCATCTCCGTCCTGCACGCCGCCACCGAGATCGGCGACCCCACCCGCCGCCCCGACACCGGCCCCCGCCGCCTCCGCACCCCGTGACCGAGCCCGGCGACCCGGCCCGCCGCCCCCGTCGCCTCCGCACCCCTGTGCGCTGCCGATCCGAGCCGCTGCCGGTGCGCGCTACACCTTCGGTGGGCGGCCACCTTTGCGTCAGCCGGGCCGGCGAGCACGGCCAGTGCGAGCGCTCCTAGCCCGTACAAAATGATGCGCAACCAACTCACTCACCTGGACCAAAAACCGCCCGGTGAGCCGAAGCTCGCCGGGCGGTGCTGGTGTCACTCTCAGCCGGCGTAGGCCTCGAGGCGGGAGGAGCGCTCCGGGTCGCGGAGCTTGAGCATGGTGACCTTCTCGATCTGGCGGATGCGCTCGCGGCTCAGGCCGAACTCGCGGCCGACCTCGTCGAGGGTGCGCTGGCGGCCGTCGTCGAGGCCGAAGCGCAGGCGGATCACGGCCGACTCGCGCTCGCTCAGCGTGGCCAGCACGATCTCGACCTCGCTGCGCAGCTCGCCCGAACCGACCGTCACACCGGGCTGGCTGGGGTCGACCGCGGCCACGAAGTCACCGAGCGCGCTCTCGCCGTCCTCGCCGACGGCCTGGTCGAGGCTGACCGGCTCGCGGTCGTACGAGATGAGCTCGATGACCTGGAACTCGGGCACGCCCATGGCCTCGGCGATCTCGGCGATGCTGGGCTCCCGGCCGAGCGACGCGGCCAGGTCGCGACGGCTGCGCACCATCCGGTTGACCTGCTCGACCATGTGCACCGGGATGCGGATGGTGCGGGCCTGGTCGGCCATGGCGCGGGTGATGGCCTGGCGGATCCACCACGTCGCGTAGGTCGAGAACTTGTAACCCTTGGTGTAGTCGAACTTCTCGACGGCGCGGATGAGGCCGAGGTTGCCCTCTTGGATGAGGTCGAGGAAGGCCATGCCGCGGCCGGTGTAGCGCTTGGCGATGCTCACGACGAGCCGCAGGTTGGCCTCGAGCAGGTGGTTCTTGGCCGCCTTGCCCTCCGCGATGATGATCTGCAGGAGGGGGGCCAGGTCGTCGCCGGCCTCGGTGAACTTCTCGTCGGCGTACAGGCCGGCTTCGATCCGCTTGGAGAGCTCGACCTCTTCGACCGCGGTGAGCAGCCGGGTGCGGCCGATGCCGTTGAGGTACGCGCGAACCAGGTCGGCGGAGACGCCGCGCTCGTCCGTGGCGTCCAGGTCGGTCAGGAGCTCGACACCGTCAGTCATGCTGTTGTCGACGGCAACCGCCGTCTTGGACTCCGACGCCTTCATCTGCAGGACCACCTTTCAGTCCCCTCCCCGCTGAGTACTGTCTCGTGCATTCCCAGCCGCTTCGTGCCGGTGTGATCGATAGCTTGGCCTGGGGCGCGTTAAACCGAGGTGAGGCAAGCGTCCAGGTGGCATGAATCAGGGAGAACCCTGACGTCGCCAAGCCGACAAGTGACCGGATTGCCGGTACTCGCCGCGTGTTGCGCGCCGATACTGTTCCCCAAACGCCCTCGAGGAGGAGATGGTTCAGTGGTCTTCAAGAAGATGTTGCAAGCCTTCGGCGTCGGTGGGCCGTCAGTCGAAACTGTGCTGGCCAACCCCAACTGCCGCCCGGGCGGGTTCCTCGAGGGCCAGGTCCACGTGCTGGGCGGCGACCACGCCGTCGACGTCGAATATCTGGCGGTCGGGCTGATCACCCGCGTCGAGGTCGAGAGCGGCGACAGCGAGTACAACACCGATCAGGAATTCCACCGCCAGCGGCTGACCGGCTCCTTCCGGCTCGACCCGGGCGCGAAGTACGACGTCCCGTTCCGGTTCGATGTGCCCTGGGAGACACCGATCACCGAGGTGTACGGGCAACATCTGCATGGCATGACCATGGGCCTGACCACGGAACTCGAGATCGCCCGCGCCGTCGACAAGTCAGACTTGGACGCGGTGGCGGTGCACCCGCTGCCGGCCCAGGAGCGCATTCTCGACGCGCTGCTGCGGCTGGGCTTCCGCTTCAGCCGGGCCGACGTCGAGCGCGGCCGGGTGTACGGGGTCGAGCAGCACCTGCCGTTCTACCAAGAGATCGAGTTCTACCCGCCGTCGGCCTACGCGAGCGGCATCAACCAGCTCGAGCTGACCTTCCTGCCGACCCCGCACAAGTTGCAGGTGGTACTCGAGATCGACAAGCGGGGCGGGTTGTTCACCGAGGGTCACGATGCGTTCGGCCGCTTCGACATCGACTACGCAACGGTGGATCACACCGACTGGGCCGGCCAGCTCGACAACTGGCTGCGTCAGTCGGCCCAGCGGCGCGGCCTGTTCTTCTGATCCCTCAGAGCTGCCCTCAGAGCGCTTCTCTCAGAGCTCGATCAGGATCGTCCGCGGTCCGACGTTGACGCTTTCGACAAGCATGTGCGCCCGGAAACGACCGGTCTGTACGGTCGCGCCCCGGGCGCGCAGGCTTTCGACGTACGCGGTGACCAGCGGCTCGGCCACCTCGGCGGGCGCGGCGGCGTTCCAGGTGGGACGCCGCCCTTTGCGCGCGTCCCCATAGAGAGTGAACTGGCTGACGACGAGCAATGGGGCGCCGAGATCGGCGGCAGAGGCCTCATTGTCCAAGATGCGCAGTTCATAGGTCTTGCGCGCCAGTTCGGCGGCCTTGGCCGGAGTGTCATCGTGGGTCACACCGACCAGCACGAGCAGCCCGTCCTCAATCTTGCCGACAATCTCGTCATCCACAGTGACGGCAGCCCGGCTCACGGTCTGTACCAACGCCCGCATCTGTCCCTCTCCCAGTGTCTTGGTCACCACGGGGTCCGCCGCTGAGCCGCCCCGAACCAGTCTCGCCGTTTCGCCGAGCCACCACGCATCGCCCCACCGACGTCCGACAGGCCCGCCGGTCACACGCCCGGCTGACGACAGCACGCCCGGCTTGTGGTGCCGTGCACGGTCGTGCCGGGGTCAGGCGTCCTCTGTCAGGCCGACTCTCGGACCAGTGCGGCCGCTCGTGGGAGGTCGGCAACCTCTTCGGCCGACATGGTCCACTGCCCGGCCCGGAAAGCGACGACGTTGTCGAGTTGAGCCAGCGGGTCACCCGGGACCAGCCGGAGCAGGTGAGACAGCATGGCCCCCGCATCCGCCCCGATCTCATGATCGATCGACCCGATCGCCACCTGGGCCAGGATCAACGCCGTCAACGCGGTGTCGAAGTCCGGATCCCCGTCCCCCGCATTGCGCCAGTCGATCACCACCGGCCCGCCAGGAGTCAGCACGATGTTGTCCGGATGCAGGTCGAGGTGCACGATCGAGCCCGCCCCGGCCCGCCCCGGCAACGCGTGCAGCCGCCCGAGTAGATCCGCCATGATCCCGGCCGCGGCCTCCGGCAACAGCTCCCCGCTCAGATAGGCGCCGGCCATGGTTGGCCCGTCCAACCGTTCCATCTCGATCTCGGGACCATCCGCCCGGTACACGCGCGGCACCGGATAGCCGAGTCCGGCCGCATACTTCATAACCGCGGCCTCGGGCGCAGCGTCCCCACCGTCCCGGTAGCGCCGCAACACAACCCCGCCACCCAGCGCGTAGACGTCCGCTTCCCGCCCAGACGCCAACGGCTCACCCAGCGCGCGTGCGTCCGTCTTTCGTCCGGGCGCGAGTGGCTTGCCCGCGGTGTGGACGTGTGCCCGTCCGGGCGCGAGTGGCTTGCCCGCGGTGTGGACGTGTGCCCGTCCGGGCGCGAGTGGCTCGCTCGCGGTGTGGACGTCTGCCCGTCCGGGCGCGAGTGGCTCGCCCAGGGCGTGGGCGTCCGGTTCTTGCCCGGGGGCGGAGGGCTCGCCCGGCGCGTCTCCGTTCACGGCGGTGACGCTAACCGATTCGTTGCCCGGCGGCGGCCCTATTTATCGCCGCCGCCGGCGAATGTCGGGGTCAGTCGACCGCGTTGCTGCTCGCGTCGCTGGTGTAGCTGTCGACCGGGGTCTCCATGGCGCCGGTCGTGGCGTCGCCGGTCGTCGTGTTGGCGACGCCCGGGCCCGAGCGCGGGTGCGTGCGGAAGCTGTTCGGCCCCGCGGTGCCCCCGGTGGTGGTCATGACGCCGTGCTCGGGGTGCGGTCCGCCGTCTTGGAGCTGGTCGACGTCGGTGCCCGCGGCCAGCGTGCTGGACAGCCCGGCGTCGTCGTCGCCCTTCTCGGGACGATAGGTGGTGGGCTCGTCGAGGACTCCGGGGCCGTAGTCGCCACCCAGGATCTCCCGCTCGATCTCTTCCTGCGAGTCGCTCATCTCGTTTCCTTTCGGCAGATCGGCACTGCAGGTGCCCCCGAGGCCCACCGGTAAACCGTGACCCGGCGGGCGAGGTGGTCACCATCACCCTCGTCGGTCATCATGCTCGTTCCCGGAGCGGGTTGGCAGCCGTCAGATGCGCTCGAGCCGGAAGCGTGGCGGCCATCACGGCCAGGACGAAGCAAGCACCCACCGCGGCCGCCGGCACGGGCCAGGGCACGGTGAGCGCGACCGACGTGCCGGTCTGCGCCCGGAGTCCCGCTGTCGCTCCGTGAAGAGCGAGGACCGCGGCCGCAGTTCCCAGCACCGAGCCGACCAGGACCGAGAGGGCCGACTCGCCGGCGACGGTCAGCAGCACCTGTCGGCGGGTGGCCCCGGCCAGCCGGAGCAGCCGGTAGTCGTTGGCCCGCCGCGCGGTCGCCATGGCCAGCGTGTTCGCGACCGCGAGGGAGCCGTACCCCACCGAGATCCCGATCAGCAACAGCGTGAAGATCCAGACCTGCCGGTCCTCCTCGGCGTCCGCCTCGCGTGCGTAGGTCGCGACATCGACGATCCGCCCGCCGAGCGGCGCCACTGCCGGAGCGCCCGCGGCGACGGGCGTAGCCTGCACCAGCGCCGACGGATCGTGGCGCCGCACCTCCGCCCTGGACAGCACAACGCCGCTGGACCCCGAAGTGTCAGGTCGCACGGCTGACACCCGCAGCGACACACGGGCCCCGTCGGCGAACGTCGCGTCGATCGTGCCGCCCTCGGTTACACCCCACTCCCGAGCGCGCGACTCGCTGAGCACCACGCTGCCGTCAGCCGGACTGGACGGTGAGCCGGCCGCCGTGGCCACGGTGTCACCGATGTAGATGCTGGTGACGAGCTCTCCGTCAGCGGCGGCGACATCGCTGAGACCGGGCGTGCCGTCGGGGACGATCACTGCCCGCGTCCCGGTCGCCTCGGCCCGGCGGTCGGCGTACGCCTTCTCCGCGGTCTGCACGTTGCCGGCGATGAATACAGAGAAGGCCACCGTGAGCAGCACCGGCGCGGCCGTCGAAGCCGTCCGCCGGGCGCCGGCCAGGGCGCTCTCCCGGATCACCGTGCCCAGCGCGCCGCCCGCCGGGCGAAGAATCAGCCGCACCACCAGCGGCACCACGGCCGGCGCCAGCACGGTTGCGGAAACGATCAGGGCCATGGCACCGAGCAGTGCGTACGTGCCCAACGCGGACAGGTCGTCAGTGACCACTGTGGCCGCACCGGCGGCCAGGCCGATCACGACGAACACGAGCCCGACGACCCAGCGTGTGCGGGTCATGGGCCGGGTCTCGACCTCGGCCCGGCGCAACGCCTCGAGCGGACGCACCCGTGACGCCCGCCGCGCCGCGGGCGACCCACCAGCCACGGCGACCAGCGGCCCGAGCGCGATACCGGCCAGAACCGGCCACCAGTGGACACCCGCCCGGAAGGACTCGGGTTGAAAGCCGGCATCGACCAGCACACCCCCGATCATCGGGGCCAGCAGCACACCGACGACTGCACCGGCGGCCCCGCCCCATAGGCCGATCACTGCGGCCTCGCGCAGCACGGTGAGCCGGACCTGTCGTGGTGTGGCGCCGACCGCGCGCAGCAGACCGATCTCGCGCCGGCGCTGATTGATCGAGAGAGCGAGTGTCGAGGCGATCACGAAAATCGAGGAGAACACCGAAAGGGCGATCATGGCGGTCAGCACCTGCAGACCGATCCACCGGTCGTGCGCGTCGGACCTGGACTCGAGCCGCCCCAACCCGGAGCCGTGCAGCACTGTCGCGCCGCCCGCGGCGGCCCGCACCTCATCCAGGTCGGGATTGCCGGTCAGTCCGATGACCCGCACACCGGGGGCGAGCCGGGCCGCCTCGGCGTCGGCCACGTAGAGCCGGTCGGCCTCGACCAGCCCGGTCACCCGCCACGAGGCCGGACCGCTCGCGGTGAGGACAGTCGCCGTGGCACCCACTGGAAGGCCCAGGCTGCGGCCGAGCACGACCTCGCCGGAGCCGGTGGCCGCCCGGCCCGCGACCAGGCGATCGGACGCCATCGCTGCGCTCGCCCAGCCCAGGCCTTGCTGGATCGCGGCCACCGGTCGCCCCGCCACCAGTGGCTGCGCGTAAAACGGCCGGTCGGCGACGGCCGCCCGCACGCCGGGAACTTCGACGAGCCGGGCGGTGAGCCGGGTCGCCTCGTCGGCCGGCCACGGCCGGGACTCGGGGAACGGGTCGGCCGGGGTGGACACCTCGGGGCTCAGCAGGGCGACCGTCACGGCGGAGAACCGCTCGGGGCACCGCGGACCGGCCGAGGCGAGCAGGGTGAGGGTCAGCGTGACCACGGCCGTGCCGACGAGAACCGCGAGGAGGGAGCCGAGGCGGTCACGGGTCAGCATGCCGCCTCCGCCCGGGCCATCTGGGCCGCGATGACCTCGGCCGAGGCGCCGTCGAGGCGATCGGCGAGCCGGCCGTCGGCCAGCAGCAGCACCGCATCGGCCCACGCCGCGGCCACCGGATCGTGCGTGACCATGACAATCGTCTGGCCCCGATCGGTGGCCAGGGCGCGCAGGAGCTCGAGGACGTGGCGGGAGGTCTGATTGTCGAGAGCGCCGGTGGGCTCGTCGGCGAAGATGACGGCGGGCTCGGTGATCATCGCGCGGGCGATGGCCACCCGCTGCTGCTGCCCGCCGGAGAGCTCGACCGGGCGGTGCCCGGCCCGGTCGGCCAGGCCGACGGCGGCGAGCGCGGCAGTCACCTCGCCCGTGGAGACGCGGCGGCCGGACAGCCGCAGCGGTAGGGCGACGTTTTGCGCAGCGGTCAGCGCCGAGATGAGGTTGAAGGACTGGAAGACGAAGCCGATCCGCCGCCGGCGCAGCAGGGTCAGCCCGGTCTCGTCGAGATCGGCCAGACGGACACCGTCGATCGTCACGTGGCCGGCGGTGGGGCGATCGAGGCCGGCGGCGCAGTGCAGCAAAGTGGACTTGCCGGAGCCGGAAGGGCCCATCACGGCGGTGAAGCTGCCCGCGGCGAGATCGGCCGACAGACCGTCGAGCGCGGTTACCCGGGCCGGGCCGGATCCGTATTCCATCCGCAGATCTCGTATCGAAACCATCGGTGTCGTCATGCCGTCGAGCTTGGCGAGCGGCGGGCCGGTTGTCGTCCAACCGGGGTTCCGGTGCGGGGCGGCAGAAAATCGAACTGTGGGTTGACGCGGGCGGCCGGTCCGGCTCGATAACGTCGCTCTCGTGACTGCCGCTGCACCCTCCCTTCTCCTCCGCAGGCTCAGCCGTGGCCAGCTGATCGCCATCGACGGTCTGCTGGCCGCGGCGGCCGTGCTGGTCTGCGGCTACGCGGCCACCGAGGCGCCGACCGACCCGCCGGGCGGCTGGGTCGAGCCCGGCTGGTTCTCCGTGCTCCTGGGCCTTGCCCTGGGCCTGCCGGTGGCGGTCCGTCGTTTGTGGCCGATCGCGGTGTCGATCGCGGTTCTCGCAGTCGGCTCCTTTGCCGTCGGGTCCGGCGCCATCCCCTTCTACGCGGGCACCGCGCCGGTCTTCGCGCTGGGCCTGGTCCTTTATTCAGTGGGCCTGCAGGTCGGCCGTCGCCGTTCGGTGCCCATCGTCCTGGCCGCTGCGGTGGTCGTGGCGGCGGTCTTCGGTGCGACCTCGCACGACGTGATGGGCACCGGCCTGGTCACCTGGGTGGTCGGCGCGTGCTGGGCGACGGGCCGCGTGGTCCGGGAAAGGCGAGCGCACGCCTTGTCGCGGACCGAGCAGGCCACCGTGCTGGCGGTCGAGCAAGAGAGGCTGCGCATAGCCCGCGAGCTGCACGACATCGTCGCCCACAGCATGAGCATGATCGCGGTCAAGGCCACAATCGCCGATCACGTCGGGGCCGACCGTCCGGACGAGATGCGTGAGGCTCTGCGGGTGATCGCCACCACCAGCCGCGAGACGCTGGGCGAGATCCGCCGCGCGCTCGGTGTCGTCCGGGCCGAGGCGGCGCTGAGGCCGACGCCGGGGCTGGCCGACCTCGACGGCCTGATCGAGGCGGCCCGCTCGACCGGCCTGACCGTCGAGTTCGACTCGCGGTTCGAGAAACCGGGCGAGGGCGAGACAGCGGCCAAGATACCGGCTGAGCCAGAGGCCAACATACCGGCCGAGGCACGGGCCGAAATGCCGGCCAAGGGTCGGGCCGAGACACCGGCCGAGGCCGAGGCTGAGACGCCGGCGGCGGCTCTGCCCGGTGATGTCGCTCTGTCGGTCTATCGCGTCGTGCAAGAAGCGCTGACCAACGTGGTCCGGCATTCGAGGGCTACGCGCTGCCGGGTCGAGGTCGTGACGGCCGAAGGCCGGGTCGACGTGCGGGTGACCGACAACGGCGGGCCCCACGCTCCGGGCCCGGCGGCGCCTGACCGGCCGCAGCGGCGGGGAGACGACGAGGGCGAAGCCGCCGTGCCCCGGTCTGAGGCTGGGCAGGGGTTGATCGGGATGCGCGAGCGTGCGGCCCAGTTCGGCGGTGAGCTGAGCGCCGGTCCGCAGGCGGGCGGTGGGTGGCGGGTGGCGACGACCCTGCGGTACGGCTCATGACTGACGTCCGGGTGGTCGTGGCTGACGACCAGGTGCTGGTGCGGGGCAGTTTCCGGCTGCTGATCGACCACACGCCGGGGCTGGTTTGCGTCGGCGAGGCGGGGACGGGGCGGGAAGCAGTCGAGGTCGTCCGGCGGGAACGCCCTGATGTCGTCCTGATGGATATCCGGATGCCCGACATGGACGGCATCGAGGCCACCCGCGAGATCTGTCAGGGCTTTCCCCGCGTCGAGACGCAGGTGCTCGTGCTGACCACCTTCGACCTCAAGGAATACGTGCTCGGGGCGCTGCGGGCGGGCGCGCAGGGCTTTCTCATGAAAGAGGCATTGCCCGACGAGCTGATCGCGGGCATCCGGCATGTGGCGGCGGGCGGCCGTCTGCTGGGTCCGACAGCTCAGGAACGGCTGATCGATGCGTACGTGGAAATGCCCGAACGTCAGGTCGTGCCGCTGCCCCACATCACCGGTCGCGAACGTGAGGTTCTGCTGCTGGTGGCGCGCGGCCTCTCCAACGACCAGATAGCCGCCGACCTGGGCGTAAGCATGTCCACGGTCAAGACCCACATCAACCGCCTGCTGGCCAAGTTCGACGGCCGCGACCGCTCCCACCTGGTCATCGCCGCCTACGAGGGCGGCCTCCGCTGACCCCGCGGCCGGCCCCGGCCGACCGCCGAGACATGGGGGCGGCCCCGCGCCGCGATGTGGTGGTGGCGCCGCGCGACGCTGCGCCCTTGCCGCGCGACGCTGTACTCGCGCGACGCCACGTTGCACCCTCGCCTCGCCTCGCCTCACTGCGCTGCTGCGCGCTTGCTGCATTGCGCCCGTGCCGCGTCACGGACGGGGGTGTCGAGGGCGCAGCGGGTGGCTGGAGGGACCTGCGAGGATGAGCGTCATGACGCTTTCGCTGCCTATTGACGCCGAGGCCAACCAGCTGTTGTCCACCGATCCGCTGGCGTTGTTGATCGGTATGGTGCTCGATCAGCAGATTCCGTTGGAGAAGGCGTTCAGCTCGCCGTTGGTGCTGTCGCAGCGGCTTGGGCATGCGCCGACTGCGGTCGAGCTGGCTGAGTTCGATCCTGAGGCGCTGATCGCGATCTTTGCCAAGCCGCCGGCGTTGCACCGGTTCCCCAAGGCCATGGCGGTCCGGGTGCAAGAGGTCTGCCGGGCGCTGGTCGACCGGTACGACGGCGACGCTGCGCAGCTGTGGGCCGGTGCCGAGGACGGTAGTGAGCTGCTCAAGCGGGTTGCCTCACTGCCCGGCTTCGGCAAGCAGAAGTCACAGATCTTCGTGGCACTGCTCGGCAAGCAGTACGGCGTGCAACCGGCCGGCTGGCGGGAGGCCGCCGGTGGCTACGGCGTCGAAGGTTCGTACAAGTCGGTGGCCGACATCGTCGATGAGCAGAGCCTGGGCAAGGTTCGTGCGTACAAGAAAGAGATGAAGGCGGCCGCCAAGGCCTGACCGGTCCCGGAACGACGCGGTTTTGTAGCGCGCTGGGCGTCGTGATGGCAACGGTGTAATTATGGGGGGTCGATCGGAGACCCCATCGTGAAGAAGCAGCCGGACCGGGCGGTTCTCATCACAGACGCCGCTCGCAGTCCGGAAGAACAGTTCCGCTGGCGGCAGATCCGCTACGTGACGATGATGAGCATCCGGGCCGCCTGCCTGATCGTGGGCGCGGTGCTGCTCAGCATCCGTCCACCGTTGCTCGGGCTGTGGCTGATCCTCTGCGCCGCCGGCATGGTCTTCCTGCCGTGGGCAGCCGTGCTCATCGCCAACGACCGGCCGCCCAAGACCAAGGCCGAGCGCGCGGCCGACGCCCTGGCCCGCGAGCCCAAGCCGCCGGCCAGCCTGCCGCAGCACTCTGCCGAGACCACCGAGTACCTGACCATCGATCTCGAGCCGACCGAGACGGGCGAACGCTGGACCTCCGCCGACCCCCGCGACCGCGAGAAGCGTTAGGACCCGTCCCGCCGATCATGGCGGGCTCCCTCCAGCCGTTGCGGGGTGAGGACACCGGGATTCTCGCCGGCCCGACACAGCTCCGGCCTGCGGCTGACGCCGGCATGGACTGCACCTCGCACCCATGTGAGCCGCTGGACGAGCCCTATGCTGGCCG
The DNA here is from genome assembly GCF_024137025.1 of Paractinoplanes aksuensis. Classification (GTDB taxonomy): domain Bacteria; phylum Actinomycetota; class Actinomycetes; order Mycobacteriales; family Micromonosporaceae; genus Actinoplanes; species Actinoplanes aksuensis. The sequence goes on along the minus strand of NZ_JAMYJR010000009.1, from coordinate 197,438 downwards.
CGCGCCAATCGAGGCGACGGCTTGCGCGCCGAGTGCGGCGCCTGCCTTCAGCGCGGCTTCCGAGGCCCGGCCGGCGCACCACGCGGCGAGCAGGCCGGCCGCGAACGCGTCGCCCGCGCCGGTCGGGTCCTTCATGGCCACCCGTGTGGGCGTCACCGTCACCGCGGAGCCGTCGCGCGATCCCCAGACAGCCCCCGCTGCGCCTTGCTTGACCACCACATTGCGTACGTGTTGAGTCAGCCGACGGGCCTGCCCGGCTGCTGCCCCCGCGCCGGCCAGCACGTCGGCCTCATCGGCGTTGCACAGCAGCAGGTCGCAGTCGCGTACCCAGTCCAGGAACGCCTCGGGCCCGGCCGCGCGCAGCGGCGCCGCCGAGGCCGCGTCGACGCTGGTCGTCAGCCCCCGCTCCGCGGCGACCTTCAGTGCTTCCAGCCCGGCCCGCCGCGACCCGTCGTGCAGCAGCGGATAGCCGGAAAGGTGCAGGTGGGAAGCCTCGGTGCTCTCGATCGCGGCCCGGACGTGGGCCGGGTCGAGCCGCAGGGCCGCGCCCCGGTCGGTGATCATCGTGCGCTCCTCGGGGCCGGCCAGCACGACCACGCTGCCGGTGACCTGACCCGGGTGGGCCCGCACGGCGCAGCGCACCCCGGCCGCCGTCAGCTCGGCCACCCGCTCGCGGCCGGCCGGGTCGTCGCCGACAGCGGCGATCAGCGTGACCGGCTGACCGGCGTGCGCGAGCCAGGCCGCCGTGTTCGCGGCCTGGCCACCGCCGCTCACCGTGATGGCGGCGGCGGTGTCCGAGCCGAGCTCGATCGGCCCACGATGCGCCACCAGCACGTCGGTGACGAGATCGCCGACGACGATGATCACGCGGATGCGGGGACGCTGAAGCCCAGCGGGGCGGTCGCCTCGGTCGCGGTGGCCACGGCGATCTGCGCGGCGAGGGCGGCGTTGCGCAGAATGATGCGGACGTTGACCTCGAGGCTCTTGCCCTCGGTGCTCTCGTGGAAGTGGCTCAGCAGGAACGGGGTCACCGCCTTGCCGGTGATGCCGCCCCGCGCGAGCAGCGAGAGGCCCTCGGACAGGGTGCGGTCGTGCAGCTCCGGATCGAGCTGCTCGTCGGCCGGCAGCGGGTTGGCCAGGATCAGCGCGCCCGCCCCCACGTTCTGGTCGGAGCGGGCGCGGATCACGTCGGCCACCTGCTCGGGCGAGTCGAGCTGCCAGTCGACGTCGAAGCCGCCGTCGGTGATGAAGAAGCCGGGGAAGCGCCGGGTGCCGTAGCCGGCCACGGACACGCCCAGCGTCTCGAGCCGCTCCAGCGTGGCGCCGACGTCGAGGATCGACTTCACGCCGGCGCAGACGACCACGATCGGCGTACGCGCGAGCGTGGTGAGGTCGGCCGACTCGTCGAAGGTGACGTTCGCCTCGCGGTGGACGCCTCCCAGGCCACCGGTGGCGAACACGCCGATGCCCGCGGCGGCCGCGACCGCGCTGGTGGCAGCGACCGTGGTGGCACCGTCGGCGCGCCGGGCGGCGGCCACGGCGAGATCGCGGACCGACAGCTTGGCCACGCCCTCGGCCAGCGCCAGGTGCTCGATCTGGGCGTCGTCGAGGCCGACGATCAGCTCGCCGCCGATCATGCCGATCGTGGCCGGCACGGCGCCCTGGTCGCGCACGGTCTGCTCGATCTCGCGCGCCACCCGCAGGTTGTCCGGGTGCGGCAGGCCGTGCGAGATGATCGTGCTCTCGAGCGCGACCACCGGCCGGCTGTCCCGGCGGGCACGGGTCACGTGCTCGCCGTATCGAATCGCGAAGTCAGTCACGAGAGCTACCGTACGGTGCCTGATCACGACCTGACCAAAGACCGCCGAGCTGGTCGTTGGACCGGTCCGGTCCGAGGTGTCACACTTGCGGGTTGGAGCTTTCGTCAGCTGCCGTGGGCCGGGGGGACCGGTGGCTCGACGATCCTGACCACGTGAAATGAAGGGCAGATGTCGTGAGCACGGAGATCCTGGAGCGTCCCGAAACCAAGGATGCCGACACCGGGCCAGAGATGTTCCATTACGTGCGTAAAGAGAAGATCGCCGAGAGCGCGGTCATGGGCACGTACGTCATCGCGCTGTGCGGCGAGAAGTTCCCGGTGACCAAATCGCCGAAGCCGGGTTCCCCGGTGTGCCCGCAGTGCAAAGAGATCTACGAATCGATGAAGCACTGATCGGTCGTTCCTCCCGAGGCGCCCGGTGAACGCGGGGGACGGGCTCCTCGTCGCCGACCTGGTCGGTGTGGCGGTCTTCGCCGCCTCGGGCGCCTCGGCCGGAATCGCGAAGCGTCTCGACCTGTTCGGGATCGCCTTTATCGGTTTTGTCGCGGCGCTCGGCGGTGGCATCGTGCGCGACCTGGTGATCGGCGCCGTGCCGCCGCTGGCCTTCGCCGACTGGCGCTACGCGGTCACGGCGGTCGTCGCCTCGCTCGCCGTCTTCTGGCTCCACCCCCAGCTGACCCGGTGGCGCCGCTCGGTGCTGCTGCTCGACGCGGCCGGGCTGGGGCTCTTCACGGTCACGGGCACCCTCAAGGCGCTGGACGCCGGGGTGCCCGCGGTCGGCGCGTGCCTGATCGGCATGATCACGGCGATCGGCGGCGGGCTGGCCCGCGACCTGCTGACCGGCGAGATCCCGGTGGTCCTGCAGCGTGACATCTATGCCGTTGCCGCCCTCGGCGGCGCGATTCTTGTCACGATCCTGCGCGGGACCGGGGTCGCTGATCCGCTCACGATGGCTGTATCGGCGCTGCTCATCACCGGCGTACGGCTGGTCGCGCTGTACCGCCGGTGGTCGGCCCCAGTGGCTGCGCCGTAACCCGCACCGAGTGCCTGCCGCCGCTATGCTGAATGCCGCCTCCGGTCGCTTGCCGGGGGTGTTTTGTTGAGGGGAAAGGATCGTCGCAGCTTGAGCCCGCCACTGCCGGATCTGGAGACCTTCCCCCCGCTTCGCGACTGGCAGCGCAAGGCCCTCGTGGGCTACCTGCGCCGCCGCCGCGACGACTACATGGCGGTGGCGACCCCCGGCGCCGGCAAGACCACGTTCGCGCTGCGGATCGCGGCCGAGCTGCTGGCCGACGGCACCGTCGACGCGGTCACCGTGGTCTGCCCGACCGAGCACCTCAAGGTGCAGTGGGCGACGGCCGCGGCGCGGGTCGGCATCCAGCTCGACCACGAGTTCCGCAACGCCGACATCCACTCGTCGCGCGACTTCCACGGCGCGGTGCTGACCTATGCCCAGGTCGGCATGGCGCCGGCGGTGCACCGGCGCCGCACGATGACCCGCTCGACGCTGGTGATCCTCGACGAGATCCACCACGCCGGCGACTCGCGCAGCTGGGGCGACGGCGTCAAGGCCGCATTCGAACCCGCCGTACGCCGCCTGATGCTCACGGGGACGCCGTTCCGCTCGGACGAGAACCCGATCCCGTTCGTCAACTACGAGCGGGGCGAGGACGGCCTGCAGCGTTCGCGGGCCGACTCGGTTTACGGATACTCGGACGCGCTGCGCGACGGCGTCGTGCGGCCGGTGCTCTTCATGGCCTATTCGGGCGAGACGCGGTGGCGCACGAACGCGGGCGACGAGCTGGCCGCCCGCCTCGGCGAGCCGATGACCAAAGACCTGGTCGCCCAGGCCTGGCGCACGGCGCTCGACCACCGCGGCGACTGGATGCCCCAGGTGTTGCGGGCGGCCGACGCCCGGCTGACCAAGCTGCGCGAGCACGGCATCGTCGACGCGGGCGGGCTGATCATCGCCAGCGACCAGCAGACCGCCCGCGCCTACGCCAAGCTGATCGGGGAGATCTCGGGGCAGCCGGCGACCGTGGTGCTCTCGGACGACGACGGCGCCTCGAAGCGGATCGCGACCTTCGCCGCCTCGCAGGACCGCTGGCTGGTAGCCGTGCGGATGGTGTCGGAGGGGGTCGACATTCCCCGGCTGGCCGTCGGGGTCTATGCCACCAGCGCCTCGACGCCGCTGTATTTCGCGCAGGCGATCGGCCGCTTCGTGCGGGCCCGGCGCAAGGGCGAGACAGCGACCGTCTTCCTGCCCAGCGTGCCGCACCTGCTCGGGCTGGCCAGCGAGATGGAGGCGCAGCGCGACCACGTGCTGGGCCTGCCGAAGCAGAAGGACGGCCTGGACGACGACCTGCTGGAGCGGGCGCAGCGCGAGGAGAACGCGGAGGGCGACCTCGAGAAGCAGTTCGAGGCGCTCTCGGCGACGGCCGAGCTCGACCAGGTGATCTATGACGGCACGTCCTTCGGCATGGGGGCGATGACCGGGACGCCCGAGGAGGAGGAATACCTCGGCCTGCCCGGCCTGCTGACGGCCGACCAGGTCTCGGTGTTGCTGAACAAGCGGCAGGCGGACCAGCTGGCCGCCAAGAAGCGGCAGAAGGCCGCTGAACCGGCCGCTCCGGCCCAACGGGAGGCGCCGCCCTCGATGACCGCGGGGGAGCGGCGCAACAGCCTCAGGCGGCAGCTGAACACATTGGTGGCGGCGCACCACCACCGCACCAACCTGCCGCACGGCAAGATTCACGCCGAGCTGCGCCGGCTGTGCGGCGGGCCGCCCAGCGCGCAGGCGACGATCGAGCAGCTCGAGGAACGGATCGCGACGATTCAGACGCTGTGAACGAGGCACGTCAAGGAGTCTTTACGTCAAGTCTCCTTGACGTCAAGAGGACTTGACTTCATGCTGGGTGCATGACGACGACAATTCTCGACCGGATCGTTCGGTGGAATCTCGATCTCGACGGCGACTGGTACGGCGACGAGCGCGAGCGCTACCGGTGGTACGAGGGCATTGCCGCGGCGGCCTCGATGCAGTGGGTCGCCGTCCCGTGGGCCGCGGCGATCATGGTCTGGCCGCTGGGTCGCCCCTCGGTGATCCCGCTGGCCGTCGTGCTGGTCGCCATGTTCGTCCCGATGCTCGTCTGCATGTGGTACGTGCGGTCGCGCCGCGTCGAGACCACGCCCCGCGTCATGGACACCCGGCGGGTGGTCTGGGGCCTCATCGGTGGCCTGCCCTACGCCGTGTTCCTCGTGGGCGCTCTGCGCGCCTACGGGCCCGATGACTCGACGTGGATCGGCGCCGCGGTCGGCGGCGTCGTGGGCGGTCTGGGTGGCCTGGTGGCGCAGTTCGTGCAGAGCCGCCGCCGGCGCCGTCAAGAGGCCCTCGCGGCCGCGGACGAAGACTGATGGCGCCTCCCGCGGGCCCGGTGCGGGCTCCGGAGGCGGATGGCACGGCCGGTGTACGCATCCGGGCCGCCCGCAAAGAGGCCGGTCTCACCCAGCAGGGGCTCTCGGCGGCGGTGCAGGTGAGCCGTCAGACCATCATCGCGATGGAGACGGGCGACTACGCCCCCTCGGTCTACCTCGCGATCAAAGTGGCCAGGGCCCTGAACGCCAGCGTCGAAGACCTCTGGGCCGCCGACCCCGCCGCGGAGCAGTGAGCTCGTCGGTGCAGTGAGCGCGCCAGGACGGTGAGCGGGCCGGAGCAGTGGGCGCGCTGGGGCGGTGAGCGCGCGCCGGGCGGTGAGCGGGCCGGGGCGGTGAGCGGCAGGCGCCACAGCGGCGGAGCGGAGCGAGCTGCGGGCCGGGCATGGAAAAGGGGCGCCCCACACCGTGGGCGCCCCTTTCAAGCTTCGGTCGGGGGAAGGGGGTTATTCAGTTGGAACTGGGCATCATGTCGGCGCCACGCCAGGTGAACTCCGGGTCTGCCGTGAACTGCACTGCGATCTTCACCAGGTCCTCGGCGTACCGGTTGGCGTGGTGTCCGCAGAACACCAGCTCACTGCCGCCTGCCAGGGTCAAACGGAGCTTCCCGGCTGCATTGCAGCGGTCGCACCGTTCATCGGCTGCGGGGCCGGCCACACTACCTGCCGGCGGCGTGAGAGTCGGGGTCATCGCCTTCCTCCTCTGTTCGAACCGATGAACATGTTCCTCGGCTACTGCTCACCATCGTGCAACACCCTGCACCGTTGCGGCCTTCCCACTGTGCCCCGGGGGGACCGAGGTCACACGTGCTGGGCTCTAAGTGTGCCGTGATCCAAGGGTGCCACGTCAACGATCACTTCTGCACAACGGTCTGATCACCACCCGATGATGTACGGGTGGTGACCATTCGGGCACGCATTGTTGACCGAATGCCCCTAGTCCAGGTAGTCGCGCAGAACCTGGGACCGGGACGGGTGTCGCAATTTCGACATCGTCTTGGACTCGATCTGGCGGATGCGCTCACGGGTGACCCCGTACACCTGACCGATTTCGTCCAGCGTGCGCGGTTGGCCGTCGGTCAGGCCGAATCGCAGCCGCACCACGCCCGCCTCGCGCTCGGAGAGCGTCTGGAGGACCTGCTGCAACTGGTCTTGGAGGAGCGAGAACGACACCGCGTCGACCGCGACGACCGCCTCGGAGTCCTCGATGAAGTCGCCGAGCTGGCTGTCGCCCTCGTCGCCGATCGTCTGGTCGAGCGAGATCGGTTCCCGAGCGTACTGCTGGATCTCCAGCACCTTCTCGGGCGTGATGTCCATTTCCTTGGCCAGCTCCTCAGGAGTGGGCTCGCGCCCTAGGTCCTGGAGCAACTCACGCTGTATGCGGCCGAGCTTGTTGATGACCTCCACCATGTGCACCGGGATGCGGATGGTGCGGGCCTGGTCGGCCATGGCGCGGGTGATGGCTTGGCGGATCCACCAGGTGGCATACGTGGAGAACTTGTAGCCCTTGGTGTAGTCGAACTTCTCGACGGCGCGGATCAGGCCGAGGTTGCCCTCTTGGATGAGGTCGAGGAAGGCCATGCCGCGGCCGGTGTAGCGCTTGGCCAGCGACACGACCAGGCGCAGGTTGGCCTCGAGCAGGTGGTTCTTGGCCCGCTCGCCGTCGCGCCCGATCCAGCGCAGGTCGCGTTCCATGTTGCGCTCGAGCTTCTCTTCGCCCTCGTCGCAGGCGCGCAGCCGCTCGGCGGCGTAGAGGCCGGCCTCGATCCGCTTGGCCAGCTCGACCTCTTGCTCGGCGTTGAGCAGCGGGACCTTGCCGATCTGCTTCAGGTAGGCGCGGACCGAGTCGGCCGAGGCGGTGAGCTCGGCGTCGCGACGCGCCTGCTTGAGGGCCTCGGACTCTTCGTCGTCCCACTCGAAGTCGCCGTCGGTGGCGGAGCTGGCAGCGTCGGTCGCGGCCGCGGCGACCATGGCCGGCGGCTCCTCGATCACGACGTCCTCGACCTCGGCGGCGAGAGCCTCGGGGTCGATGTCGCCCTCGGCCGGGCCCTCCTCGCCGGGCTTGGCGGCCTTGGCCGGGCCGGCCGCCTTCTTGGTGGGAGCGGCCTTCTTGGCGGCGGCTTTCTTGGCGGGGGCGGCGGGCGCCCCCTCGCCGGCCTCGGCCTGCTTCGGCGCCGGCGTCGCCTTGCGGGCGGGGGCGGCCTTGGCGGTCGTGGCCTTGGAGGCGGGAGTGGCGGCGCGAGCGGCGGCGACCTTGCGGCGGGTGCTCACCGAGCCGTCGACGACCACGGTGATGCCGGCGTCGACCAGCCCGCGCAGGATCTTCTTGGCCTGAGCCGGATTGACCTCGGCGGACTCGAGCGTCCGCGCGACGTCGGCCGACGTGAGCTGCCCGCCGGCACCCTGTGCATGGGCGATCAGGGCCTCGGTGAGAGAACGAACGTCGGCACCGTTCTGGTGGGGTTCTGTCACGAAAGACCTTCCGGAGGCGAGGATTAGCACGGCCATTGAGCCCAGCGCAGCGCACGGCGGGGAGGCTGGCCGGTGTTGGTGTGGGGACCCCCGGGACGCGGACGATCGGTGCTGTGGTGTCCGCGAAGCGGTGGGCAGGGGTGAATTGTAGCGCCGTCGGGCGAGATCCTCCTGCCGCAGCACGCCGCGGGGGCCGCCGACCTCGCTCGTGCGGGCCGGCGAGAGAATGCTAACGGCGGAAAGGGCGTACACGTGAGTGAGTTTTCGGCGGCTTCTACCCCATCGACACCCGGCGCTTTGCTAGGGCTCGCGGTGAAAGTGGCCCGCGAGGCCGCGGCCACCGCGCGGCGGATGCGGGCCGAGGCGATCGGTGATGTCCAGACCAAGAGCACGGCCACCGACGTGGTCACGGCGGCCGACAAGGCGGTCGAGCGCCAGGTGATCGAGGCCCTGCAGGCGGCCCGGCCCGGTGACGGCGTGCTGGGCGAGGAGTACGGCACCACGGCGACGAGCGCCGAGGGAGCAGTGCGCTGGATCCTCGACCCGATCGACGGCACGGTGAACTACCTCTACGGGCTCCCGCAGTACGCGGTGTCCCTGGCCGCCGAGCTCGACGGCGTCGTGGTGGCCGGTGTGGTCGTGAACGCGGCCACCGGCGACGAGTGGACGGCCACCCGGGGCGGCGGCGCCTGGCGCGGCGACAAGCAGCTGCGCGGCTCGGCCCCCAGCGGTCTCGGCCAGGCTCTGGTCGGCACCGGTTTCGGGTACGACGCCCGGCGGCGCGAGCACCAGGGCCGGGTGCTGGCCGGCCTGATCACCCAGGTGCGTGACATCCGCCGGTTCGGCGCGGCGGCCCTCGACCTGTGCGCGGTCGCCGAGGGCACGCTCGACGGCTACTACGAGAAGGGCCTCAACCCGTGGGACTGGGCCGCCGGCGGCCTGATCGCCACCGAGGCGGGCGTTGTCGTCTCCGGCCTGGGTGGGGCGGCCCCGGGCATCGAGATGCTCGTGGCCGCGCCCCCGGTCGTGCACGCACCCCTGCACGACGCCCTGGTCGCCCTGGACGCCGCCGGGGGCGCCTAGGGCGTATCTGGCGGATCACGTGGGAGCGAGGCGAGGTCCAGGTCGTGGCTGGCGGCGGCCGCAGGGCGGTCCAATACCGGTGTTGTATTGGGCCGTTCTGCGGACGCCGCCAGGCGCGGGCTGGGCCACGCCGCAGCCCCGCGTGATCCGGCAGATACGCCCTAGCGCCTAGGAGTCCTTGTCGACGGGCTTGACGCAGGAGCCGGGCGGCAGCGTCGGCTCGCCCACCTCGACCAGCGACTGGTTGACCTCGGTGGTGGTGGCGAGCTGGCGGTACTGGTTGCCGATGACGATCTCGATGACGCCGCCCTTGCGCTTGGCGCTGTAGGTCATCTTCGACTGGGCCAGGAAGTACGCCCGCAGCAGCTGGGCCTTGCCGACCGTGTCCGGCCCGTACCGGATCTCGGCCACGCCCTTGAGCTTGGACTTGCTCTCGGCCGGCTTCTGAGTGGTGAAGCGCCTGTTCTTGAACTCGGTCGTGACGCTGTCGGCCAGCCCGGGGGTGTCGGTGCCGTTCAGCACCTTGACGGTGACCTCAGCCGGGTCGTCGGGCAGCCGGACGTCGGCCAGGGGTGCTCCGGCCGGGCAGCCCTCACCGGCGGTCGGGCCGCCCTGGGTGTCCTGCACCAGCGCCACGATGACGAACACCACCGCGGCCACGGCAAGCACGCCGACGACGACGAGCGCTCGTACGCGCGCAAAGCTCATGGGGTTGGCTCCAGTGATTCTGAAATAGGTGCAGCCGGGGTCTCCAGGCCGCCCGGGGAAGGGGCAGGACCTGTCGAGAGGTTAGCGTCTGTCCGCCAGGCCCGCGGAAACAGGGAATACTTCCGGCGCGGCGACGATGATCCAGAGGCTGCTACCCCTACCTTGATGTCGCCTCGGTCACATCGGGAACAATGGGCCGCCCGTGCGCGTACATCACTGCCGCGACAGCGGTAGTGTTCCCCGCTCACCGGGGGTGTCCGACGTGGCAGGGGGCAATGTCGGAAGCAGTGTCGGAAATCGTCCGGCGGAACCGGGAACCGAAACAACGTCGCTGGCGTTACTAACGCCAAGTGACACATCGATACAGGAGAGTGAAGACCGATGGCCACCGACTACGACGCTCCGCGTCGCGATGAGGTCGACCTCGGCGAGGACAGCCTCGAGGAGCTCAAGGCCCGCCGCGCCGACTCGCAGTCGGGTTCAGTGGATGTCGACGAGGTCGAGGTGGCGGAGAGCTTCGAGCTTCCCGGCGCCGACCTGGCCGACGAGGAACTCACCGTCAAGGTGCTGCCGATGCAGACCGACGAGTTCCGCTGTGCTCGCTGTTTCCTCGTTCACCACCGCAGCCAGCTGGCCGCGGAGCGCAACGGGGAGCTGATCTGCCGCGAGTGTGCCTGACCAGGCCACTTGCGCAACGCCCGGGCGGGTAGCACGGGCGCACCACTACCCGGCCGCGGTTCGCGGTCGGGCGTCAGGCCGTTGCCGGGTTTGGCTCGGGGTCGACACGGGGCATCACCATCAAGGCATGAGCCCGGGGGCCGACAACGGGAGGACGATGATGAGCGGAACCGACCACACCGCCGAGACGAGCGATGCGCGGGCCCTGGAGCAGACGACTGCCAAGAACCAGGAGCTGGCCGCGGTCGACGCCGATCTCGGGCAGACGGTCGCCGCCCTCACCGCTGACGACCTGGAACCGGGTGGCCGCCGGCAGCTTCTCGGCCGGCTCGTGGGGGACATCCGCCGCCGGGGAATGGGCCAGCTGTTCAAGCCCAAAGCCGCGCTGCGGTGGATGGGGGACGTGGTCGCCGACGTCGCGCCACACGTCCCCGTACGGGACATCGAGACCCTGCGCCGGCACTTCCCCGGCCTGACCGACGACGACCTGGCCGACCGCCTGATCCGCAACGCCGCGAACTCGACGGCGGGTGTCGGTGCGGCCGGGGGCGGCGTCGCCGCGGTCGAGTGGGCCGCGCCGCCGACCCTGCTCACCGCGCCGGTCCTGCTCGCGGCCGAGACGGTCGCGGTCGTGGCGGTCGAGCTCAAGCTGGTCGGCGAGCTGCACGAGATCTACGGACAGCCGATCCGGGGCGGACTCGGACAGCGGGCCGCCTCGTTGATCCAGGCCTGGTCGCAGCAGCGTGGGGTCAATCCGCTGGTGCCCGGGGTCGGTGTCGCCTCCGTGCTCGGCACCGCCGCCCGCAAGGAGCTGCAGAGCAGCTTGCTGAAGCGGTTCGGCCGCAGCCTGACCACCCTGGGCCCGATGCTGACGGGTGCGGCGGTGGCCGGTTACCTGAACCGCCGGGCCACCAAGAACCTGGGTGAGCACATCAAGAAAGACCTGCGCAAGGCACGTCGGAAGGTCATCGACGGCTGAGCAGGGCCGTGGCCAGCTCGACCGGATGACGGGTGCTGACGATCCAGTACGGCGTGGGGTCGTCGGGGTCGTCGAGCAGCACCTGGACGGCCGGGCCGATCCACGGGCGCTGGACCACGAAGGCGAGCGGGTGCGCGCCCACGCCCAGCGCCTCGCGCTTGCCCTCGGCGTCGAGCGCCACCACGTCCTTGACGAACTCGAGCGGGAGCCGGGCGTCGTCGACCTGGAACTCGCCGGCGGTCACGGCGACCCGGATGCGGCTGGTCCAGGCCATGCCGGCCAGGGTCAGCGGCACCAGCACGGCAAACGGGACCCAGACCGGCAGGTCGGGGAAGCCGAGCAGCACCTCGACGGCCAGGATGGCCACGACGAGCAGCATGACCGGCCAGATCCACCAGGTCAGGTGCAGCCGCTCGGCGTAGGCGGGGGCCGCGGTGGTGCGCGTGGAGGACTCCGGTGTCACCCTGGAAGGGTACGGCGCGCCTCCGCGACGGGGCACGGCAGGATGGCAGGGTGAGTGCCGCCCGCCGCCGCACCAGTGAGGATTTTTTGCCTTGACCGACGTTGTGATCCCGATCCGCCGGCTCGACCCCGACCTGCCGCTGCCGGCCTACGCGCACCCGGGTGACGCGGGCGCCGACCTGGTCGCGGCCGAAGGCGTCGACCTGGCGCCCGGGCAACGGGCCAAGGTGCGCACGGGCATCGCCGTGGCCATTCCCGAGGGGTACGTCGGTCTGGTCCATCCCCGCTCCGGTCTGGCCGCCCGCCTGGGCGTGACGGTGCTCAACGCGCCCGGTACGGTCGATGCCGGTTACCGCGGCGAGATTCTGGTGATCCTGGTGAACCACGATCCGGTGAACACGGTCAAGATCGCCCGGGGTGACCGCATCGCCCAACTGGTCGTCCAGCGGGTCGAACGGGCGTCGTTCCAGGTGGTCGACGAGCTGGACGACACCTCCCGCGGCGCCGGCGGCCATGGATCCACGGGCGGGCACAGTGCGCTGCCCACGCAGCAGGCATGAGACGGAAGGTCAGTAAAGATGTTCTCCCGTAAGCGCGGTGGCCCCAAGCACGTTCGCGCCACCGACGCGGCACCCTCCGAGGCGCTCAAGCAGAGCCTGGCCGCCGGCGACGAGCCCCCGCCGCCCGACCACGGTCCGTGGGACGCGAGCCACGCCCCCGATGACGTACAGCGGCTCGACCTGGGCAGCCTGCAGATTCCGGCCGTCGACGGCGTCGAGGTGCGGGTGCAGGCCAACCCCGACGGCGCGGTCGAGCAGATCGTGCTGGTCGACGGCGAGAGCGCGCTCCAGCTGGGCGTGTTCGCGGCGCCGAGGTCCGAGGGCATCTGGGACGAGGTGCGGGCCGAGATCTCGGGCGCGATGACCTCCGACGGCGTGGCCCCGCGCGAGATCGACGGCCCGTACGGCATCGAGCTGGCGGCCCGGGTGAACACCCCGGACGGCCCGGCCGACGTGCGCTTCGTCGGGATCGACGGGCCGCGCTGGATGGTCCGGGCCCTCTACCAGGGCGCGGCCGCCGCTGACCCGTCCCGTGAGGGCCGGCTGGGCGAGGTCCTCTCCGGTCTGGTCGTCGTCCGCGACAACGAGGCCCGCCCGGTGCGCGAGGCGCTGCCGCTGCGGCTGCCCAAGGAGATGACCGACCAGGCGCAGCAGGAGCAGGCTGAGCAGGAGCAGGCGGGTCCGCCGACGAACGGCAGCCGGCCCGTCTAGCGGCTCGTGACAGTGGTCACCCAGGGCGTACCTTGTAGGGGCGGCACGGCGATGGCCCGTGCCGCTCATCCCGTGCGGGACGAGGAGAGGTCATGACCACCGACGAGCGCACCGGCCTGCGCCGGTTCTTCGACCGGTTGACGGCCACCGATTCCGAGCTCGACGCCCGCGACCTGCAGCGTGAGGTGGCCAAGTGCGGCGCGATGCCGGCCGGCCAGTGCTCCCGGGGTCAGGTCGTCTCGGTGAACGGGCGGTTGCGCACGGTGGCCTACACTCCTCGCACCAATCTGCCGACGCTCGAGGCCGACCTGTGGGACGGCAGTGACGTCGTGACTTTGATCTTCCTGGGCCGCCGGTCGATCGCCGGCATCGAGCCCGGCCGCCAGCTCACCGCGCGCGGCCGCATCGCGATCAGGGACGACCGTAAGGTCATCTACAACCCGTACTACGAGCTGGAGGCGCCCCGGTGACACCCGGCAGCGAGCCGCGTCACGCCGCGCACGAAACCGTGGAGGAACGGCTCGCCGAGGAGGTCGTCGAGGACCTCGACCTTCACCCGGCGCCGCCCGCGAAGAAGGACGACGAGGAAGAGCCTTTCCCCTCGATGTCCGAGCAGATCTCGGAGCAGCTCGGCGGGGTCCGCGGGCTGATCGAGTCGAGCCTTCCGGTGCTCACCTTCGTGCTGCTCAACGTGATCCTGGGCGACACCGTGGCCGGGCTCGAGAAGCGGACGGCGCTCTATTGGGCGATCGGTGGCGCCGTCTTCACCGCGCTGGCCATCGGCGCCTTCCGTCTGGCCCGCAAGCAGCCCGTACGCCATGCGGTGAACGGTCTTTTCGGCATCGCCATCGGGGCCTTCCTGGCCTGGCGCACGGGCAACGCCGAGGATTTCTACCTGCCCGGCATCCTGCTCACGTTCGCGCAGGCCGCGGCCCTGTTGATCTCTGTCCTGGTCCGGAAGCCGATCATCGGCTACGTCTGGGGCATCATGGCCAACAAGGGCCAGCAGAACTGGTTCGGCAACGCGCGGCTGTTCAAGACGTTCCAGTGGCTCACGCTGGTCTGGGTGGTCTCGCTCAGCCTGCGCGCGGGCATCCAGTTCGTGCTGTGGCAGATGGGCGAGGCGAACGCGCTCGGCATCGTCCGCATCCTGATCAGCTGGCCGATCTACGCCGCCACGTTCGCCTTCACCGCGTGGGCCATCCACCGCGTGACCAGCGAGCAGAAGGCGGAACAGACGGTCTAGCCGAGTTCGCGGCCGTCGCTGCCCAGCACGACGGCCCGGATCTGGTCCTCGACCTCGGCCGTGCAGACGAAGATCAGCTCGTCGCCGGCCTCGAGCGGGTCGTCGGCCGTGGGAACCATGACGCGCTTGCCGCGCAGGATCGCCACCAGCGCCGAGTCGCGGGGCAGCGGCACATCGCGGACGGGCTGACCCTCGTACGGGGCATTCTTGGGCAGGGTGATCTCGACCAGGTTGGCCTCGCCCTGGCGGAACGTCATCAGGCGGACCAGGTCGCCGACCGTCACCGCCTCCTCGACCAGGGCGGCCATCAGGCGCGGCTTGCTGACCGAGACGTCGACGCCCCACTGCTCGGTGAACAGCCACTCGTTCTCGGCCCGGTTGACCCGGGCCACCACCCGCGGCACGGCGAACTCGGTCTTGGCCAGCAGCGACACGACCAGGTTGACCTTGTCGTCGCCGGTCGCCGCGACCACGACGTCGCAGCCGGCCACGTCGGCCTCCTCGAGGCTGCTGAGCTCGCACGCGTCGGCCAGCACCCAGTCCGCCTCGGGCACCCGCTCGGGGCGCAGCTGGCGGGGCTGGCGCTCGATCAGCATGACCTGGTGGCCGTTGCCGATCAGCTCCTGGGCGATCGAGCGGCCCACGTTCCCGGCCCCGGCGATGGCGATCCGCATGGTCACAGCCCCTCCCTGGTCGCGCCGGCCGCGACGTCCAGCACGTCGCCCACGGTCTCGTCGGTGACCAGCATGAACACCTGGTCGCCGTCCTGGATCACGGTGGACGGGGTGCCCAGGGTGCCCATGCCGAACCGCATCAGATAGGCCACCCGGGCGCCCGAGCGCTCCTCGAGCGACTTGAGCGTGCGCCCGACCCAGTCGCGGTGCAACGGCGCCTCGACGATGGAGACCACGCTGGTCGGGTCGCGGAACACCTCGACCGTGCCCTCGGGGACGAGATGGCGCACCATCCGGTCGGCCGCCCAGCGGATCGTGGCCACGGTCGGGATGCCCAGACGCTCGTACACCTGGGCCCGTTTTTGATCGTAGATGCGGGCCACGACGCGGGAGACACCGAACGTCTCGCGGGCCAGCCGGGCCGAGATGATGTTGGAGTTGTCGCCGCTGGAGACGGCGGCGAAGGCGTCGGCCCGCTCGATGCCGGCCGCCCGCAGCACGTCGCGGTCGAAACCGATGCCGGCGACCGTGGTGCCGCCGAAGCCGGAGCCCAGCCGCCGGAAGGCGTCCGAGTTCTGGTCGATGACGGCGACCGCATGGCCCCGCTCCTCGAGGTTGTGCGCGAGCGTCGAACCGAGTCGCCCGCACCCCATGATGACCACGTGCACGTGTCGCGTCCTCCCGCATGGGTGCTACTCAGTCAGAGATTGCCATGCCCTCGCCAGAAGCAGCAGCCGGGGCGGCCGTACCCTTCCTCTCGTGGCCAGTCCGACCTCCCTCGCGAAGCGGCTGCTGCTGGGTCGGCCGTTCCGCTCCGACCGGCTGCAGCACACCCTTCTGCCCAAGCGCATCGCGTTGCCGGTCTTCGCCAGCGACGCCCTCTCGAGCGTGGCCTACGCGCCCGACGAGATCCTGCTGACGCTGTCGATCGCCGGGGCCGGGGCCTTCTACATCTCGCCCTGGATCACGCTGGCCGTCGCGGTCGTGATGGTCACCGTGGTCGCCAGCTACCGCCAGAACGTGCACGCCTATCCCTCCGGGGGCGGCGACTACGAGGTGGCGACGGTCAACCTGGGCCCGCGGGCCGGGCTGGGCGTGGGCAGTGCCCTGCTGGTCGACTACATCCTGACCGTGGCCGTGTCGACCACGGCGGGCGTGACCAACCTGGGCTCGGTCGTGCCGTTCGTGGCCGAGCACAAGGTGGCCTTCGCGGTCGGCGCGATCGCCCTGCTGACCGCGCTCAACCTGCGCGGGCTGCGGGAGTCGGGGACGGCGTTCGCGGTGCCCACGTACGCCTTCATCATCGTGATCGTCAGCATGATCCTGGTCGGGCTGTTCCGCATCTACGTGCTCGGCGACGACCTGCGGGCGCCCAGCGCGGGCCTGGTCATCGCGGCCGAGGAGGACCACCTCACCAGCTTCGGCTTCGCCTATCTGCTCCTGCGCACGTTCTCGTCGGGCTGTGCCGCGCTGACCGGCGTCGAGGCGATCTCGAACGGCGTACCGGCGTTCAAGCCGCCCAAGAGCCGGAACGCCGCGACCACGCTGATGCTGCTGGGCGGCCTCTCGATCGTCATGCTGGTCGGCATCGTGCTGCTCGCCCGGGCCACCCGCCTGCAGTACGTCGAGGACCCGGGTCTGCAGATCCTGTCCGGCCCGGCCAACTACGTGCAGCACCCCGTCACCGCCCAGCTGGCCGAGACGATCTTCGGGCCGGGCTCGATCCTGCTCTTCGTGGTCGGCGCGGTCACCGCCCTGATCCTGTTCCTGGCGGCCAACACCGCCTTCAACGGCTTCCCGGTGCTCGGCTCGATCCTGGCCCAGGACCGCTACCTGCCCCGCCAGCTGCACACCCGGGGCGACCGGCTGGCCTTCAGCAACGGCATCATCTTCCTGGCCATCGCGGCCATGATCCTGGTCGTGGCGTTCCAGGCCGAGACGACCCGGCTGATCCAGCTCTACATCGTCGGTGTGTTCGTGTCGTTCACGCTGTCCCAGGGCGGCATGATCCGGCATTGGAACCGCTTGTTGCGTACGCAGCGTGACCCCGAACGGCGCCGCCGGATGGTCCGGTCGCGGGCCATCAACGCCTTCGGGATGGGCCTCACCGGCTTCGTGCTGATCATCGTGCTGGTGACGAAGTTCCTGCTCGGGGCCTGGATCGCCATCGCCGCCATGGTGGCCATCTACGGGCTCATGGTGGCCATCCGCAAGCACTACACACGGGTCGCGCGCGAGCTCGAGCCGACCGACGAGCGGCCCGTGCTGCCCTCCCGCAACCACGCCGTGGTGCTGGTCAGCAAGGTGCACATGCCGACCCTGCGGGCGGTGGCGTACGCCCAGGCGACCCGGCCCGACACGCTGACCGCGGTCACCGTGAACGTCGACGAGAAGGACACCCGGGTCATCCAGGAGGAGTGGGAGCGCCGCCAGATCCCGGTGCCGCTGGCCGTCGTCGACTCGCCGTACCGCGAGATCACCGGCCCGATCATCGACTTCGTCAAGGGCGTACGCCGCGGCTCCCCGCGCGACGTGGTGACCGTGTTCGTGCCCGAGTACGTGGTCGGTCGTTGGTGGGAGAACCTGCTGCACAACCAGAGCGCGTTGCGGATCAAGGCCCGGCTGCTGTTCGAACCGGGCGTGATGGTGACCAGCGTGCCCTGGCAGCTGCGGTCCAGCCAGGACCGGGACCTCGACCGCTTCGACCAGAGCCTGACCCGGGTGCCGGCCCGCGGGCCCCGGGTGCGGGCGGCCGAACCGGAACCACCGACCGACCGAACCCCGGAGCCGCATTCGTGACCAGCACCGAACCCGATCTTGTCGAAGGCGACCGCGTCGAGCTGACCGTGGGCGCCCCCGCGCACGGTGGGCACTGCGTCGCCCGACTGGGCGACGAGCACGGCCGGGTCGTCTTCGTGCGGCACGCGCTGCCCGGTGAGCGGGTGACGGCCGAGATCACCGAACTGCACAAGGGCTTCCTGCGGGCCGACGCGGTGGCGATCCACGAGGCCTCGCCCGACCGGGTCGAGCCGCCGTGCCCCTTCGCTCATCCGGGCGGATGCGGTGGCTGCGACCTGCAGCACGCCTCGGGTGAGGCGCAGCGCCGGTGGAAGAAGTCCGTCGTTGAGGAGCAGCTCCGGCGGCTGGCCAAGCTGGAATGGGACGTGCGCGTCGAGGAACTGCCGAACGGGCTTCTCGGCTGGCGCAGCCGGGTCCGGTACGCGGTCGACGCCGCTGACCGGCCCGGTCTGCTGAAGCACCGGTCGCACGAGGTGGTGGCGATCGACCGGTGCCGGATCGCGCACCCGGCCATCCAGGAGCTCGACGTGCTCAAGCTCGAATGGCCCGGCACGGACGCCGTGGCCGCGGTGGCGACCACCGGCGGCGACGTGGCGGTGCTGTCCCGGCCCTCCTCGGGCGGGGGCCTGCTGCCGCCGGACGATCCGGCCGAGGGCGCGGCCCTGGGCAACAACGGGCAGGTGCATGTGTCCGGCCCGGACGAGGTGTCCGAGGTCGCTGCCGGCCGGCGCTGGCAGCTGCCGCCCGACGGCTTCTGGCAGGTGCACCCGGCCGCGGCCGAGACCCTGGCGGCCGCGGTGGTGGAGCTGCTGCAGCCGACCGAGGGCGAGAGCACCTGGGACCTTTATGGCGGGGCCGGCCTGTTCGCGGGGGCGGTCACCGAGCACACCCACGGGCGGACGACCGTGGTCGAGTCGTCCCGGTCGGGGGTGGTCGCGGCCCGGCGGAATCTGGCCGACCTGCCCTCGGCCGAGGTGGTCGAGGCACGGGTGGAGGCGGCGCTGGCCCGGCGGCGGGTCACCGGGCCGGTCGACCTGGTGGTGCTCGACCCGCCGCGGACCGGCGCCGGCGCGAAAGTGGTGCGCTCGGTGGTGGCGGCGACGCCTCGGGCGGTGGCCTACGTGGCCTGCGATCCGGCCTCGCTGGCCCGCGACATCAACACGTTCCGGGAGCTGGGCTGGCGGCTGACGCAGCTGCGGGCCTTCGACCTGTTCCCGATGACCCAGCACATCGAGTGCGTGGCCTTGCTGGAGCCGGATCCGGCCTTGGTGCAGCCGGAGCCGGGCCAGGGCGACGCCGCGGCCTGACCGCGCGCCGCGACCCGGCCCGGCACCAGGGTCAGGCCGCGGCGACCGCGCGTTCGGCGGCGCTGATGGCATTGCGGAACAGCATGGCCACGGTCGTCGGGCCCACGCCGCCCACACGGGGGGTGATGGCCCCGGCGACCTCGGCGCACTCCTCGGCCACGTCGGGCAGCAGGCGCTTGCCCTCGTAGCGGACGCCGGCGCCGATCACTGTCGCGCCCGGGCGGACGTGCTCGGGCTGGATGATGCCGGGCACGCCGGCCGCCGCGATGAGGATCTCGGCCCGCTTGGTGTAGCGGTCCCAGTCCGGTACGCCGGTGTGCACCACGGTGACGGCCGCGTTCGCGGTCGGCCGCTTCTGGGCCAGCAGCATCGCCAGCGGACGGCCCAGCGTCGCCCCGCGACCGAGGATCACCACCTCGTGCCCGGCCACCGGGATCTCGTAGTGGGCCAGCAGAGCCTCGATGCCGGCCGGGGTGCACGGCAGCGGGCCGGGCAGACCGACCGCGAGCCGGCCCATGTTGAGCGGGTGCATGCCGTCGACGTCCTTGTCGGGGTCGAGGGTCTGCAGCGCGGCGTCGTAGTCGAGGTGGGCCGGGATCGGGTACTGGATCAGCACCCCGTGCACGCTCGTGTCGGCGTTCAGCTCGGCGATCACGTCGAGCAGCTGCTGCTGGGTGATGTCGCCCGAGAGGTGCCGGTGGGGCGACTCGAAGCCGAGCTCGGCCGCCTGCCGCTGCTTGATGCGGATGTAGCCGGCGCTGGCGTCGTCGTCGCCGACGAGCACGGTGGCCAGGCTGGGCGTGACGCCCTGGGCCTTGAGCTTGGCGGCTCGCTCGGAGACGTCGGTGAGAACGGCCTCGGCGACCGGAGCGCCGGGAAGCAATCGTGCGGACATGCGACCACCTTCTCGCACGGGGGCCCAGGCGGTCGACTTCCCCGTGACAGGCTCCCCGATGGTCGATCCATCCCCGGTGCCGCCAGTCGCGTGCCTCAAGTCTGCCCGACGCGACCGGAGGCTTTGATATCGGGTTGTTACTGTGCGGTAGATCACCGCATGGTCGCAGGTCACGTACATGTGTCGGTTATGTGTAGGAGCTGAGGACGGCCCTTCGGACAGGATGCGTTGTCGCCCCGCGCCGATAGACTAGGGCCTCATGAGCGACCTCCCCGCCTCTGACGGCATCCTGGCCAGCATCACCTCTCCGGGTGACCTCAAGCGCCTCACCCCTGAGCAGTTGACCGTGCTGGCGGCGGAGATTCGCGACTTCCTGGTGGCCAAGGTGTCGCGCACCGGCGGCCACCTCGGCCCCAACCTCGGCGTCGTCGAGACGACCCTGGCCATCCACCGGGTCTTCGACTCGCCGCGCGACCGCGTGCTGTTCGACACCGGCCACCAGGCGTACGTCCACAAGATCGTCACCGGTCGGCAGGACGGCTTCGACCTGCTGCGCCAGCGCGGCGGCCTCACCGGCTACCCGAGCCGGGCCGAGAGCGAGCACGACTTCATCGAGAACTCGCACGCCTCGACCGCCCTGTCGTACGCCGACGGCATGTCCAAGGCGTTCGCCCTGCGCGGCGAGGACAGGCACGTGGTGGCCGTCGTCGGCGACGGCGCGCTCACCGGCGGAATGTGCTGGGAGGCGCTGAACAACATCGCGGCCGCCAAGAACAGGCTGGTCATCGTCGTCAACGACAACGGCCGGTCGTACGCGCCGACCATCGGCGGCCTGGCCGACCACCTCTCCACGCTGCGGCTCAACCCGGGCTACGAGAAAGTGCTCGACCTGGTCAAGGACGCGCTGGGCTCGACCCCGGTGGTGGGCAAGCCGGTCTACGAGGTGCTGCACGCGGTCAAGCGCGGCATCAAGGACGCGGTCAGCCCGCAGCCCATGTTCGAAGACCTCGGCATCAAGTACCTCGGCCCGGTCGACGGTCACGACCAGCAGGCCATGGAATCGGCGCTGCGCCGGGCCAAGGGCTTCGACGCCCCGGTGATCGTGCACGCGGTCACCCGCAAGGGCTACGGCTACCGGCCGGCCGAGCAGGACGAGGCCGACTGCCTGCACAGTCCGGCCGCGTTCAGCATCGAGACCGGCAAGTCGCTCGGCGCGGCCAAGCTGAAGTGGACCAACGTCTTCGCCGACGAGCTGGTCAAGATCGCCGACGAGCGGCCCGACGTGGTGGGCATCACGGCGGCCATGGCCGAGCCGGTGGGCATCGCCGCGCTGGCCAAGAAGCACCCCGAGCGGGCGTACGACGTGGGCATCGCCGAGCAGCACGCGGTGACCAGCGCGGCCGGCCTGGCCATGGGCGGGCTGCACCCGGTGGTCGCGCTCTTCTCGACGTTCCTCAACCGCGCGTTCGACCAGCTGCTGCTCGACGTGGCGCTGCACGAGCTCCCGGTCACCTTCGCGCTCGACCGGGCCGGCATCACCGGTCCCGACGGGCCGAGCCACTACGGCATCTGGGACATGAGCGTCCTCGGCGTGGTCCCGGGCCTGCGGATCGCGGCGCCGCGCGACGAGGCGACGCTGCGCGAGGAACTGCGCGAGGCGGTCGCGGTCGAGGACGGCCCGACCGTCCTGCGGTACCCGACCGGTGCCGTCCCGGCCCCGGTGCCCGCGCTGCGCCGCGTCGGCCAGGTCGACGTGCTGCGCGAGGACGAGGGCAAGGACGTGCTGCTGGTCGCCGTGGGCTCGTTCGCCGGGCTGGGCCTCGACGTCGCCGGCCGCCTGGCCGAGCAGGGCTTCGGCGTCACCGTGGTCGACCCGCGCTGGGTGCGCCCGGTGCCGATCGAGCTCAGTGGCCTGGCCGCGCAGCACCGCCTGGTCGTCACGCTCGAGGACGGCGTCCGGGCCGGCGGCGTGGGCGACGCGGTGGCCAGCGCGCTGCGCGACGCGGGTGTCGAGGTGCCGCTGCGCGACTTCGGCGTGCCGGCCGGCTGGCACCCGCACGGCACCCGGGCCGAGATCCTGGCCGAGCTCGGTCTGACCGCGCAGGACGTGGCCCGCGACGTCACCGAGTGGATCTCGAAGCTCGCGGACCAGCCCGAGCTTCAGCGGAAAGCGTGATTCACGGCACTGGTAAATCGGCGATAGCCCCGCGAAACGGACCGGCGTGGGGCGTCGCCGTTATCTGCTCGTTACCTTTAGGGAATGACGGTGCAGAGCAACACGGTGATCATCGATCTGGGCCTGGAACGCGGGGAACCTGATTCGTACGATTCGCCGCAGCGCTCGGTGTTCCCGATCTGGTTCCCGGCCGCCGTCCTGGCCGCGCTCGTGCTGTTCACCGCGGGCTCCTCGATCGCCCCGGCCAAGGCCCCGCTGACCGAGGTCTTCAGCCTCGAGGTGGGGCCGGCCGACGCGTACGCGCTGACCGACGACGGCCGCCTGCTGGCCCAGACGTTCGGCATGCTCAGCGCCTACGACCTGGCCGACGGCGAGACGCAGTGGGAGGCCGGGCAGACCGCGCCCGCCTTCCGGCTGCGGCTCGGCTCCGGCCTGATCCTGATGCGGCCGTGGACCATCGGCTCGCGCGACCCCGGCACCACGGCGATCTCGCTCGCCGACGGCACCGAGAAGTGGAGCCGGACCGGCAGCGTGGTCACCCTGGCCGGGTCGCCGACCCTGCTCGCCGCCTCACCCACCCGCAGCATGGGCGGGGCGGCCCGGCGGGTGCAGGGGCCGATCGACGCCATCGACCCGGTGACCGGGGGCACCCGGTGGACCGTCGACGTGCCGTCCAGCGCCGTGCTGACCGGGCTGCCCGGGCCGGGCGACTCCGGCACGCGGATGCTGCTGGTGCACGACGACCGCACGATGGCCGTGCACGATCTGGTCACCGGCGAGCGGCTGACCACCGCGGCCGTGCCGCCGGCCGACTACGACCCGAGCAACCCGGTGGTGGTCGACGGGACGATCCTGCTGCGGCACCCCGGCCGGCCCGACATGGAGTTCTCGGCGTACGACGGGGTGACCCTGCGCAACCTGTGGTCGCAACCGGCCGACGGCTTCTACGAGATCGAGCCCTGCGGGGTGCTGGCCTGTCTGACCGGGCCGGACGGGATGCGCGCCATCGACCCGGCGACCGGGGACGTGCGCTGGGCCAACCCGCAGTGGCGGGGCGTCCAGCAGTTCGGTCACTCGTTCGTCGCGTACGGGTCGGCCGAGAACACCCAGCCGCTCGGCCTGATCGATCCGGACACCGGGGAGTTGCAGGTCGACCTGACCGGATGGCGGCCGATCCACGGCGCCGGTAACGAGGACCACCTGCTGGTCACGCGGTCGGAGGAGTCCGGAGGCCGTAGCATGGTCGCCGTCGCCCAGCCGGGCGAGACACGGCCGCGACTGCTGGGACCGCTGCCGGCCGGCACCGGCGACTGCCAGGCCGCGCCCGAGCGGCTGGTGTGCCGCTCGATGTACGGCCAGCTCGTCGTCTGGGCGTACGACCGGAAGGGGTAGGCGTTGGCGGTGATCGAGCTGGACCTGACGGCCCCGCCCGACCCCACGCTGAACGCCCCGCCGCCGGCCCACCGCTACCGGGTGCCCGGTCTGGTCCTGGTGGCCGTGCTCGTGCTCACCATCGGCGGCGCGGCCCCGATCACCCCTGTGCTCTGGCGTTACCTCGGCGCGGTGCCCGCACCCGGCGGGCCCGAGTCGCCGTTCCAGCTCTCCGGCGGCCGGGTCTACACCGTCGCGGTCAGCGGGTTTCACCGAGTGACCACCGCATGGAGCATCGCCGAGCCGCCCCGGCAGTTGTGGCAGAACACCCTGCGCTTCGAGGCCACCGATCCCGACGACATGGGCTGGGGCGGGCTCTACGCCCAGCAGGTGGGCGATGTGGTGCTGTTCTCGTACCGGTTCACCACCGCGGTCGTCGACGCCCGCACCGGCCGGACCCGCTGGACGTCCCCGGCCACGGTCACGCCGTTGCCGGGCGGCCGGGTGGGCCTGGTGCCGGAGTACGAGTTCCGGCCGGACACGGTCTACGACCAGGCGTCGGGCGAGCCCGGCCAATTGTTCTTCTCAGCCACCGGCGAACCGCACACCGAGCCCCCGCTGCGGACCGACGTGCGCGGCGTCGATCTCGCCACCGGCCGGACGCTCTGGACCGTGGGCGCCCCGGGAGCGGTCAACGTGTCGGTCGCGCCGGGCGACGAACCGGCGGTGCTGATGCTGTCGTCCGACCGGCTCCAGCGCATCGACGGCCTGACCGGCGCCGTCGTGCGGACCACGCCCATGGCGCAGTTCCAAGGGGAAGGGCCGACCGGCGGCGCCGTGGTCGACGGGCTCATGGCGGTCACGTTCGGCCAGGACGGCCTGCCCCGGAAAGAGGTCGCCTACTCGGCCGAGACCCTCGAGCAGCGCTGGTCGCGACCTGTGCCCGAACTGACCGACCCGGCCAGCTGCAGCGAGCTGTTCTGCTCGGGCGAACGCCGGACGCTGGACGTGCTCGACCCCGCCACCGGTGCGGCCCGCTGGCGGGCCGCCGACGACGTCGACCTGAGCAAGCAGGACGGCTACGTGATCGAGCTGGACAGCGAGTCGGGGCTGCCCCGGCGGCTGGCCGACCCGGTCACCGGCGCCACCCGCGTCGACCTGGCCGGCTGGCCCCATGAGCTGCTCGGGCAACCCGGCGGGCCCATGGTGCTGCGGCGCGGCCACGACGGCGGGGCCAGCAGCTTCGGTGTGGTGCTCGCGCAGCGCGACCTGATCCAGCCGCTGGGCCGGACCGACGGGCCGGTCAGCGACTGCGCCGCCGACGAACGGCACGTGGTGTGCCGCACCGAGGGCGAACTGCGAATCTGGGCCTATCGGGTCTGACCCGCGCAGCGCCACAATGGGCGGGGGTGCGCCGTGGCGAACGAAGTCATCGAACTCGGCGAGGTGCCCCGCGAGGCGCCGCCCGTCGCCGTCGAGGACGACCGGCTGGTCCCGCGCCGGGCCCTGCTGGCGCTGCTGTCCATCGCCCTGCTGGGCCTGATCACGGCGGCCGTGCCCTTGCCTGTCCGGCCCGCGCCGACGATAGTGCCGGCCCGGCTGGGCGACACCATGTTCCTCGACGACGGCCGGATGCTGCTGGTCAGCGGCTCGGCCACGTTCGTCTCGCAGGTCAGCCGGCGGGTCGTGCGCAACTACGCCCTGCCCGCGGCCCGGCTGCTCAGCAGCACCACGGTCACCGTCTCGGGCGGCATCAACCAGGTGCTGCTCGCGGGCGACACCATGGTCGTCTCGTACCAGGTCGACGCCAGCGGCATCTGGGCCGCGGTGGCCGTGGCCGAGGGCACCGACCACACCCGGTGGCGGCGGACGGCCCGGCTGATCGCGATCTCCGCCGCCGACCAGCTGGTGCTGCTCGGCACCGACGAGGCCGTGCTCGGGGTCGACCTGCGGACCGGGGCCATCCGCTGGAAGCTGGCCCGGCCCTCGGACGGCTACATCGCCGAGACCGGGTGGGCCGGCGACTTCCCGGGCTGGCTGGTGCTGCTGAGCGACTCCGGCCGGCTGGAGAGCCACGACCCGCACACCGGCGCGCTGATCGCCACACGCACGCTGCCGCCGCGGCCGGGACGGGCCAACGGGCTGGTCTGGCCGGTCGACGACCTGGTCATGGCCGACGAGGGGAAGGCCGGGTTCGGCGCGTACCGGCTGCCCGGGCTGACCCCGCTCTGGCACACCGGGGCCGATCTGTCGACGAGCTGGATGCAGGCCAGCTGCGGCCGGCTGATCTGCACTTTCCAGCACCAGCGGGGGATGACCGCCATCGACCCGGACACGGGGCGCGAGTTGTGGCGGTCGGCCTATTACGCGTACGCGGACGGGGTCGGTGATTATCTGCTGGCCACCCGGGCCGAACGGGGACAGGACGAACCCGGCCTGTGGGTGCTCGACCCGGCGACCGGGCAGGCCCGGGGCAACTTCGGCCGCTGGGAGTACCTGGCGAGCACCGGGGACGGGCGGTTCTACGGCAAGCTCGACGTCCGCGGCTCGTACCTGCTGCACTACGGCATCCTCGACCCGGCCACCCTCTCGATCCGCCTGCTCGGCACGGCCGACGACGTCTCCAACAGCTGTCAAGCCGCCGCCGGTCTGCTCATCTGCCGGCTGGTCGACGCCGACGTCGCCCTGTGGCCGCTTGGGTAACCTTCAGGCGCTGCCTCTTCACACCCGGTTCACCCCGGGTCAGCGAGGCTGTGGCCGGCGAGGTTGACGGAGGAACTGCGGTGCGGGTGCTGGTGGTCGAGGACGAGCGGAACCTCTGTGACGCGATCGCACGGGGACTGCGGCGCAAGGGGATGGCGGTCGACGTCGCGTACGACGGGTTGCAGGGGCACGAGATGGCCTACGTGACCCGGTACGACGTGGTGGTGCTCGACCGCGACCTGCCCGGCATGCACGGCGACGAGATCTGCGCGGCCCTGGTCGAATCGGGCGCGCTGACCCGGGTGCTCATGCTGACCGCCAGCGGCACGGTCGCCGACCGGGTCGAGGGGCTGCAGCTCGGGGCCGACGACTACCTGGCCAAGCCGTTCGCGTTCGAAGAGCTGGTGGCCCGGGTGCAGGCGCTGGGCCGGCGGGCCACCCCGGCCGCCCCGCCCGTGCTCACCGTGGGCAACCTGGTGCTCGACCAGACCCGCCGGGTGGTGACCCGCGGCGGCACCCCGATCGAGCTCACCAACAAGGAGTTCGGCGTGCTCGAAGAGCTGCTCAAGGCCCGGGGCGGGGTGGTGTCGAGCGAGGAGCTGCTGGAACGCGTCTGGGACGCCAACACCGACCCCTTCACCACGACCGTACGGGTGACCGTGATGACGCTGCGCAAAAAGGTCGGCGATCCGCCGCTGATCGAGACCGTGGTCGGGGCGGGGTATCGCGTGCCCGAACCGGTCGTCCTCTCATGACGGTCTATCTCGGGCGGGCCAAACGCGGCCCCGGTTTCACCCTGCGGCCCACGCTGCGGCTGCGGCTCACCCTGCTCAACGGCATTCTGCTGGTCGGGGCCGGGGCGATCCTGGTGCTGCTGGCCTGGCTGCTCGTCGGCGACGTCATGCACCCCGGGGTCGACCTGCGGCCCGGCTCCACGGTCACGCTGACCGACGGGCGCACGGTCGACGCGCTCGGCTGGCAGGAGGCGCTGGTCGACCAGGCGTCACGCGAGATGCTGGTCAAGGGGCTGGCGGCGCTGGTCGCGATCGGAATCATCGGCATCGCCGGGGCGTACGCGGTGGCCGGGCGGGCGCTGCGGCCGTTGCACAACGTCACCCAGACCGCGCGCCGGCTCGGCGAGGAGACGCTCGACCAGCGCATCAAGTACTCGGGCGCGGACGACGAGGTGGCCGAGCTGGCCCGTACGTTCGACGCGATGCTCGACCGGCTGGCCGGGGCCTTCGAATCACAGAAGAGATTCGTGGCCAACGCGTCGCACGAACTGCGGACACCGCTGGCCGTGATGCGCACCGAGATCGACGTGACGCTGACCGACGACGAGGCCGACGTGGCCGAGTACCGGCGGATGGCCAAGGTCGTGCGCAACGCCTCGGAACGGGCCAACGGGCTGGTCGACGCGCTGCTGGTGCTGGCCCGGTCCGAGGCGCAGTCGGGGCGCAGGCTGGTGCGGAAGGTGCCGGCTGACCTGGCGATGAGCGCGACCACGGCGTTGTCGGCGGTGCAGGCGGAGGCCGAACGGCTCAAGCTCGAGGTGACGACCGATCTGCAGGCGGCGCCGGTGGTGGGGGATCCGTCGCTGTTGGACCGGTTGGCCGGGAATCTGATTGAGAACGCCATCCGTTACAACCACCTTTTGGGGCGGTTGTGGTTGCGGACCTCGACGGTGAACGGGCATGCGGTGCTGGTGGTGGGCAACACCGGGTACGAGGTCGAGCCGGGGGACGTGCCGGGGCTGTTCGAGCCGTTCCGGCGCGGGGGCTGGGAGCGCACGGGGTCGCGCGGGTCGGGGCTGGGGCTGTCGATCGTGCGGGCGGTCTGTGATGCGCATGGCGGCACGGTCTCGGCCGTTGCCCAGGATGGCGGTGGTCTCGAAGTGACGGTGTCGCTGCCGACCGCGGATGCCACGCCCGTGGCGGTGGCGTCGGCCTCCGTGCCGCGAGCCAAAGGGCTTGGCATCGCCTGAGTAGGGCTGCGCCCGGCCCGGCCGTCCCACGCGCGGCCGGGACGGGGTCAGCCCATGGGGCCGGCGCCCCAGTGGGGTCGGCCGCGGCCGTCGTCGTTGCCGCAGCGTTCGCACTGGGAGTAGCGACTTCCCTCGGCGTTGAAGCGCCGCACCCACTTGTGCCACCCGATGCGGCACCTCAACGGCTTGCTCATAGCGTGAAGCTACGCTTACCCAGAGATCATCGGTCTCACCCGAACGGTCCCGTCCAAAAGCACTTCGAGCAGCACAAACGCGGATTTTCGGGGTTGGGCGCAACCGCTCACGCACGTCGCCGGGGCGGGGTGGGCGTTCTGGGCGCGCCAGCGCCCTGCTCGCGCCGGCGCGGCCCTCGGCGTGAGCGGCGGTCTGCACCTACCACCCCGCCACGACATGATCTTGATCTTCGGCTTTGTGAAGTTTTACGGACTGGGTGGCACTGCTTAGTTACTGGCGAGTAGCATTCACCCACCACCGCGCTAGGAGGTCCCGTGCCCCGTGAGATACGCGAAGTCGTCTTTGTTGACGGCGTCCGCACACCGTTCGGCAAGGCGGGCGGCATGTATGCCGAGACCCGCGCCGACGACCTGGTCATCCGCTGCATCCGCGAGCTGATGCGCCGCAATCCCCAGCTCCCGCCGGATCGGGTCGACGAGGTCGCGATCGCGGCCACCACCCAGATCGGCGATCAGGGCCTGACCATCGGGCGCACCGCCGCCCTGCTGTCCGGCCTGCCCAAGACTGTGCCCGGCTACGCGATCGACCGCATGTGCGCGGGCGCGATGACGGCCGTGACTAATGTGGCCGGCGGCATCGCGATGGGCGCCTACGACGTGGCGATCGCGGGCGGCGTCGAGCACATGGGCCGGCACCCGATGGGCGAGGGCGTCGACCCCAACCCGCGGATCCTGGCCGAGAAGCTGGTCGACCCGTCGGCGCTGGTCATGGGCTCGACGGCCGAGAACCTGCACGACCGGCTGCCCGGGATCACCAAGGAGCGGGCCGACCGGTACGGCCTGAACTCCCAGCTCAAGACGGCCAAGGCGTACGCCGACGGCAAGCTCCAGCCCGATCTGGTGCCGGTCGCGCTGCGCAGCGCCGAGCAGGGCTGGGGGCTGGCCACGGTCGACGAGGCGCCGCGCGAGACGTCGATGGAGAAGCTGGCCACGCTGAAGACCCCGTTCCGCCCGCACGGCCGGGTGACCGCGGGTAATGCCGCCGGGCTCAACGACGGCGCCACCGCGGCCCTGCTGGCCAGCGAGGACACGGCTCGTGAGCTGGGTCTGCCGGTGGCGATGCGGATGGTCTCGTACGGTTTCGTCGGCGTCGAGCCCGAGATCATGGGGTACGGCCCGATCCCGTCGACCGAGAAGGCGCTGAAGAAGGCCGGCCTGACGATCGACGACATCGGCCTGTTCGAGCTGAACGAGGCGTTCGCGATCCAGGTGCTGGCGTTCCTCGACCACTACGGCATCGCCGACGACGACCCGCGGGTGAACCCGTGGGGCGGCGCGATCGCCATCGGTCACCCGCTCGCCTCGTCCGGCGTACGCCTGATGACGCAGCTCGCGCGGCACTTCGCCGAGCACCCGGAGGTCCGCTACGGCCTCACCGCCATGTGCATCGGTATCGGCATGGGCGGCACGGTTATCTGGGAGAACCCGAACTGGGAGGCGAAGTGATCGAGCACCCGAACGAGGTCGTGACCAAGGCGCTCGTCCGCTTCGTCCAGATCGGCGGCGGCCGGCAGGCGGCCGTCATCACGTTGGACAACGGGTTCGACCACACGAAGCCGAACAGCTTCGGGCCGGGCGGCCTGGCTTCGCTGGACGCCGCGATCACCGCGGCCACCGAGGCTTCGCCGGCCTTCATCGCGATCACCGGCAAGCCCTACATCTTCTGTGTCGGCGCCGACATCACGGGCATTCCGTACCTCACTTCGCGTGAGCAGGCGATCGAGCTCGGGGAGCTGGGGCACCGCGTTTTCGCGCGGCTAAAGAATTCGGCAATTCCGACATTTGCCTTCGTCAACGGCGCTGCCCTCGGCGGGGGCCTCGAGGTCGCGCTGCACTGCCATTTCCGTACGGTGTCCGGTGGCGCCGCCGCGCTCGGTCTGCCCGAGGTCGCGATCGGTCTGGTCCCCGGTTGGGGTGGCAGCCAGCTGCTGCCCAACCTGATCGGCGTGCCCGCCGCGGCCCAGGTCATCCTGCAGAACCCGCTGACCCAGAAGGTGCTGCGGCCCAAGCAGGCCGTCGAGCTGGGCGTGGCCGACCAGCTGTTCGAGCCGGCCGACTTCCTGGAGCGCTCGCTCGAATGGGCGACCGCGGTCGTCGACGGCGAGCTCACCCCGCAGCGGCCCGAGATCGATCGGGACATGTGGGAGGGCGTGCTCTTCTTCGCCAAGCAGCAGCTCGACGAGAAGCTGCACGGCGCTGTTCCCTCGGCCAACAAGGCGTTGGAGCTGCTCGCCCTGGCCAAGGACGCGTCGTTCTCCGACGGCACGGCGGCCGAGACCGAGGCCCTGGCCGACCTGATCATGGGCGACGAGTCCCGGGCCAGCCTGTACGCGTTCGACCTGGTGCAGCGGCGGGCCAAGCGCCCGGTCGGCGTGCCCGACAAGTCGCTCGCCCGCAAGGTCACCAAGGTCGGCATCGTCGGCGCCGGCCTGATGGCCTCGCAGCTCGCGCTGCTGTTCGCGCGCCGTCTGCAGGTGCCGGTCGTGCTCACCGACCTGGACCAGACCCGGGTCGACAAGGGCGTTCAATACGTACGCGACCAGATCGACAAGCTGGTGGCCAAGCGCCGTCTCGACGAGGGCACGGCGGCCAAGCTGCGCGGCCTGGTCAGCGGCTCGGTCGACAAGTCGGTGTTCGCCGACGCCGACTTCGTGATCGAGGCCGTGTTCGAGAACCTCGAGCTCAAGAAGCAGATCTGGGCCGAGCTCGAGAAGATCGTCACGCCCGAGGCGATCCTCGCGACCAACACCAGCTCGCTGTCGGTGACGGCGATGGCGGCCGACCTCGAGCACCCGGAGCGGGTCGTCGGCTTCCACTTCTTCAACCCGGTCGCCGTACTGCCGCTGCTCGAGATCATCAAGGGCGAGCGGACCGACGACGCGACGCTGGCCACCGCCTTTGCCGTGGGCAAGGAGCTCAAGAAGTCGTCGGTGCTGGTCAAGGATGCCCCGGCCTTCGTGGTCAACCGCCTGCTGACCCGCGTGACCAGCGAGATCTTCAAGGCGATCGATTCCGGTACGCCGCTCGAGGTGGTCAACGAGGCCATGGACCCGCTGGGCCTGCCGATGCGCCCGATCGCGTTGCTGCAGCTCGTGGGACCGGCGGTGGCCTACCACGTGGGCGAGACGCTGCACCAGGCGTTCCCCGACCGGTTCGCCGAGTCGGCCAACCTCAAGAAGATCGTCGACGCCGGCCTGCCCGTCATGGTCGACGACGAGATCAACCCCGAGGTGGCCAAGCTGGTGGCGGGCGGTTCCGCGCCGTTGTCGGCCGATGAGGTACGGGCCCAGGCGCTCGACGCGCTGGCCGGGGAGATCCGCATCATGCTGGACGAGGGCGTGGTGGCCGAGGCGCAGGACATCGACCTGTGCATGATCCTCGGTGCCGGCTACCCGTTCCACCTGGGTGGCGTGACGCCGTACCTGGACCGCAGCGGCACCTCCGAGCGGGTGACCGGCCGGCGGTTCCTGCCCCAGGGTGTGGGCAGTCTGCCCGCCTGATTTTCCGTCCGATAGCCGACGCCCCGCGCTCACCAGCGCGGGGCGTCGGCCGTTTTGCCCACATGACGTCCCGCCACCGGCGAACGGGGGACGTAGTCGATTGCTCACTACCGATAGGCTCGCGCGGTACCCGATACCTGGAGCTCTTGATGTCGCAGCCCCCGTACCCCGGCCAGCCCTATCCCGGCGAGCCCTCCTCCGGTCAGCCGAACCAGGGTCAGCCGCCTTATCAGGGTCAGTCGCCTTACCAGCCCTACCCGGGTCAGACTCCCCAGGAGCCGCCGGCCTACCCGCCGACCTCGGCCTACCCGTCGTCGGGGCAGCCCTCCTACGGCCAGCCCTCCGGGCAACCTGATTACGGGCAGCCGCAGTACGGGCAGCAGCAGCCCCAGTACGGCGCCGGTCAGCCCGGTTTCGGCCAGCAGCCCGGTGGCTACGGCACGCCTCCGCCGCCGAAGAAGTCCAAGGTCCTGCCGATCGTGCTGGTCTCGGTCGCGATCGTGCTGGTGCTCTGCATCGGCGGCGTGGTGGCCCTCTACATGGTCGGCAAGAACGCCGCCGACGACGTGACGGACGCGGTCAACAACCTGCCCACGAGCACCTCGACGGCCGGGCCGACCGACGAGCCGACGACGGCGCCCCCGACCCGGGCCGCCGCCACCGTGACGATCACCGAGCCGACCACCCTGGGCGGCCGCAAGAAGCTCACGTCGGCCCAGTTCGCGGCGATCGCCGAGCAGCTCAAGGGTGGCCTCGAGTCGGTGCCGGGCGCGACCAACACGGTCGGCGCCCTCTACGGCGACGTCTCCGACCAGGACATCGTGATCGTGGCGGCGGCCGAGGCCCCCATCAAGAACCCGAAGGCCGAGCTCGAACAGACCTTCTACGGCGCCGGCATCGGCGGCCTGAAGATCGACAACATCACCACGGCCCCCACCGGCGCCCTGGGCGGCGCGGCCAAGTGCGGCAGCTCCGAGACCTCCGGCATCGACATGGCCATCTGCACGTGGGCCGACGAGGGCAGCGTCGGCATGGTCATCTGGTACTTCAAGTCGGTGGCCAAGGCCAAGGCCGAGTTCCCCAAGCTGCGGGCCGAGATCGAAAAGAAGAGCTGACGGCGTCAAGCCGACACGCCGCCCGACACGATCACATAGTCGCATCGCCTCCGGAACGGACCGGTCACGGTTCCCGTCCCGGAGGCGATTGCGTCATATCGAGCCGTCAGGATGGGCCCGGCGTTCGCCCCGAACGCCCTTCGACACTCGTCCGAGGAGGGCCCGGTGATCCTGGAACAGCTGCGACGTGTCCGCTGGGCCGTCCGGGCCACGCTGCTGCTGGGCGTGGCCGCCTCGGTCGTGGCCAACGTCCTGCATGCCCGGGACAACCCGATCAGCCAGGCCATCGCCGCCTGGCCGCCGCTGGCCCTGCTGCTGACGGTCGAGCTGATCTCGCGGGTGCCGGTGCACCGGCGGTATCTGGCGGCTATGCGGTTGATCGCCACGGCCATCATCGCGGGGATCGCGGCCTGGGTGTCGTACTGGCACATGGTGGGGGTGGCGGCCCGCTACGGGGAGACCGGGGCGTCGCCCTATCTGCTGCCGCTCTCGGTTGACGGCCTGATCGTGGTGGCCAGCATCTGCCTGGTCGAGCTGGGTGGGCGGATTTCTACGCTGGAGCGCGCCTCTCGTGAGTCCTCCGCACCTGAGCATGCTTCTCGCGACTCCTCCACGCCCGAGCCCGCCTCCCGCGATGCTTTCGCACCTGACCACACCTCTCGTGCTGCTTTTGCGCCTGGTGAGACTGTCGCGCCGGCTGAGCCCGCTGCTTCGCCGGCGCCGGTGCCCGGGCTGATCCCCAGTCCGCTCGGCGCGGCACGCGCTCGGGTCAACGGCCCCGCACCTTCGTCGCCCACCGGTGGCCCTGGACCATCATCGCCGACCCGCGGACTTGCACCTTCATCGCCGACCCCCGGACTTGCACCTTCGTCGCCGACTCGCGGACTTGCACCTTCGTCGCCGACTCGTGGGGCGGCGCCGCTGAGCCCGACTACGGCGGCGGCACTGGCTGAGGTGGCGGCAGCTCTTCCCCGGCCTGCTCCCGGTGCCGCGCGCACCCCGGTGAGCTCCGGCCGGGCGGTACCGGCCCAGCGATCGGGTACGGCCCCGAGCAACCGTGCCCTGACCGGCCGAACAGCCCGCACGGGCGAACACCCGACCGTCGCCAAGCCGCGCCGAACGCCGGCCGAGACGGTGGCGCTGGCGGCGCGGATCAAGGAGTCGCGGCCCGAGATCTCCGAGACGGAGCTGGCCGCCGAACTCGGCATCAGCGCATCCCGCTGGCGCTCCATCCGACGCGAAGCAGCGTAAGGCGCGTCCGGCGAGATCATCGCTTGCCCTCCGACGCGACGGCCGCGCGGCTCCTGCTTCTCTGCTTCCCGGCGGAGGTCTAAAGGCGGCGCTCGCCAGTCGATAGCAGCGCTCTGTCCGCCGAGAGGTGTCGGCTCCGGGGGTTGCGTCACCTTTTGCCGCCCTTTGCAGTGCAGGGTTGTTCGGGCCTTTCGTGGGGCTGCCGATGTTGTGCCCAGGGCGGGCGCCGCACGTTGCGGGCGGGATGGCCAGGCTGTTCGCTGAGCATTCCCGGCGGGCATCGAGTAGTGAAATGCCGTATTCGCCGGGTAAATAGAGCTGCGTTCACTGGTGGGCGTCGCCTGTTGCGGTGCGGGACGAGCAAGGCGGGTGGCGTCGTGCTCGCGCGTGGGCGTCGCCCGTTGCAGTGCCGTATCGATTGGGCGGGCGGCGGTGTGCTTGGGCAGCGGGTCGCCTGCTGCGGTGCCGGATTGGCTGGGCCGGATGGTGCAGTGCTCGGGCATGGGGGGCGTGTCGCGGTGCCGGATTAGCTGGGCGGATGGTGCCCTGTTCGGGTGTGGGGTCGTCTGTTGCGGGGTGGGGTTGGTCCGGCGGGTGGCGGTGGGCTTGGGGGCGGGGGTGGCCCGTTGCGGTGCGGGATTGGCTGGGCGGGTCGCGGTGGGCTCGGGGGGTGGGCGCCGCTTGTTGTGGGGCGGGATGGCCGGGCTGCTTGTCGGGTTGCGGATGGTTGAGGTTTGGCCTGGGCCTGGTGGGGGTGTTGGGCTGTCGGGCGGTTTGGCCAGGGCACCTGTGCGGCGTAGGTGAGCCAGCTTGGCGGCGTGCCTTTGTTGCAAACCCCAGGCGCGGCGTATTGCGTGTTCGCGGCGGAATTCGTCGGACGAGGGGGAGTAGTTCCGGCGTCGGGTTCTGTCGCGCATTGTTGCCAATTGTGCCGTAGTGAACAACTGTAGCTGTCGCATACCTATATTCTCCCGCGATGGCGGCCAGAATGGGCTGCCGGATCGGAAGTCGATCATGCCAAGTTCGGTATTGAATTCACTAGATCACCGTCTGGTCAAGCGGCTAAATTGGTCAGCTGAAAGGGGAGCAGCGACTCAAGTTGAACAGAATTACCGCGGGCGCAAGAATGAAAGGCGCTGATACACATTGCATAACAGGCGGAACAAAGATCGACCACGACGCCCCGTTGCCTGGGGATCGTTCTGGTCAGTCGTGCCGTGACTGGCTGCACGGTGCTGTGCGACGACGTTTGCTGGCCTGGGGATCGCTACGGACTGGCGATCTGCGCACTCGTGGTTTGTCTTTACGCCGGCCGACCCCCGCGATACGTCGAGTTTATAACGCCTCGTCGGCAGGGTCATGGTCGATTCTGTGAGAATGGATAAAAGGTGAAAGCCGGGCTTTTCGAAGTAAGGGAAGGGGTGGTAGAAGCAGGTGGCGGCGTCTTCCCACGGCAGGTTTAGGCGTTCCGAGCCAGAGCTGCAACTCACTATGCGCGCGGACAGGGAAAGCCTTCGCCTCACTGCGGCTCACAGCGAGGAGGTTCGTCTCACGCGGGCTAGCGATGAACGGCTGCTGCGCGTGGGCCGACTAGGAGCGGCTGCCGCTAGTGGCCGCCAGGGAGTGGGTTCGTGCTGGCAGGTGGGGGAGGGCTGCTGAGCGTGAACCGCCAGGGAGTGGACTGGGAGGTGCGAGCTGGTTCGTGTGGGCCGGCAGGGAGTGGGCTGGCGGAGAGCGAGCTGGTTCGTGTGGGCCGGCAGGGAGTGGGCTGGCGGAGAGCGAGCTGGTTCGCGTGGGCCGGCCGGGAGCGGGCCCGGCTGCGCTGGTGGGCGGGCGAACGGGGGCCGGTTGCGCGAGCCGGGGGTGGCCCGGCTCGCGCGTTTGATGGGCCGCCCCTGGCGGGCGCGACGAGGTCTTGGGTCAGGTGGTGGTGGGGGGTGGGGCTGGCAGGGCCTCGGTGAGCTGGTTGGCCAAGAGGTTGATCTGCCAGTTTCGGGCGCCGAAGCCGCGCAGGGTGTCGCCCACTGTTTGGGCGGTTACCTCGTCGGGTGGGGACCAGGCCAGGCGGCGTACGAAATCGGGGCTGATCAGGTTTTCCGGGGGGAGGTTGTTGGCTTCGGCGGTGGCCACCACTACGGCCCGGCAGCGGGTCAGGCGGGCTGCTGCGATCGGGTCGCGTTCGGCCCAGCGGTGGGGTGGGGGTGGGCCCTCGACCGGCTGGTTGATCGGTAGGGCGTCGTCGGGGAGGGCTCTGGCCTCGTCCAACGCGTCCAGCCAGACCCGGGCCAGGCGGCGCACGGAGCGGCCGCCGAAGCCGGCGATGGCCAGCAGGGTGCGTTCGTCCTTCGGGTCGGCCTCGGCGGCGGCGACGATGGCCGCGTCGGGGAGGACCCGGCCGGGGGCGGAATCGCGTCGGGCGGCCACGCCGTCTCGGGCGTACCAGAGGGCTCGGACCCGGGATTGGGCCCTCGCGCCCCGTACGCGGTGTATTCCGGAGGTTCGGCGCCACGGGTCGGGGCGGGTCTTCGGAGGGCGGTCGGCGCTGGCGACCAGGGCCGCGAACTCTTCGGCGGCCCAGGCGCTTTTGCCTTGGCGGTCGAGTTCGGCCGCCAGGTGGTCGCGCAGGTCGGTCAGCAGTTCCACGTCGAGGGCGGCGTACGTGAGCCACGACTCGGGTAGTGGGCGGGTCGACCAGTCGGCTGCGGAGTGGTGTTTCTCGAGCGAGTAGCCCAGGAGTTGCTCGGTCAGGGCGGCCAGGCCGACCCGTTCGAAGCCGGCCAGGCGGGCGGCCAGCTCGGTGTCGAACAGGCGGCGGGGCTTGAGGCCCAGTTCGGCGAGACAGGCCAGGTCCTGGCTGGCGGCGTGCAGCACCCATTCGCTCTCGGCCAGGGCCGTGTCGAGGGTGCGCAGGTCGTCCAGCGGGAGCGGGTCGATCAGCACTGTCCCGGCGCCGGCGCGGCGCAACTGCACCAAGTAGGCCCGCTGGGTGTAGCGGTAGCCGGAGGCACGCTCGGCGTCGACCGCAACGGGTCCGGAACCGGTGGCCATGCGGGCCACGACGTCGGCGAGTTCCTCGGCGGACTCCACCGGGCGGGGTGTGCCCTCGCGGGGCGCGGTGAGTGGTACGGGAGCGGGACCGCCAGACGTCGGGTCGGGCGAGTCGGCGTGCGGTCGTCCGTCCCTTTCGGGCTCCGGCGTGTCCCGACGGCGCAGGGGTGCTTCGTCGGTCACTCCGCTACCGTACGGGGACACCTCCCCGGCTGCTTGCAGCCGGGTCCCGGCGCGCCGTTTTCTCGATCGACATCCGACTGATCCGGACGGCCGTTTTCTGCGTACTACCCGTCGCAGCGCCGATACCCGGGAGGCCGCGCCGGATGACCATGACCTACGAACCGTTCACCCCCGCGGGCTCCGACGAGCAGCGCCGATACGACGGGCGGCGCCGCGCGCAGGGCCAGCCGGAAGCTCCGCAGCCGGAGCAGCGGGGTGAGCAGCGCTGGTCAGACCCGGTCCCGGCCGACCCGTGGGCGGAATCAGCCCACGGCGACTGGAGCGAGCCGGCGCCCCGGGCGGGCGCGTGGAGCGAACCGGCCCCGCGAGCGGGCGCGTGGAGCGAACCGGCCCCGCAGCAGCGGGCGGGCGGCTGGAGCGAACCGGCCCAGGAGTGGGCCGCGCCGGCGTCGCCGCGCGTGCAGCACTGGGGCGGCGACCAGCAGTGGGAGCCGGCTGCACCGATCCCGCGCCAGCAGCGGCACACCGGCGAGCAGGCACATGCAGGCGAGCAGCGGCACACGGGCGAGCAGCCGCGGCACACCGGGGAGCAGACCGCCTGGCACACCGGCTTGACCCCGGCCACCGAGAACTCGGCCTTTGAGAGGTCCGCGAGCCCGGCGTACGAAAAGACCGAAGTCCCGGCGTACGAAAAGACCGGCCGGACCGGCGGCAGCAAGCTCAAGCCCGCCATCGTCGGGGTGGTGACCCTGCTGCTACTCGTCGCGGGCTGGCAGGCGTACCGGATCGAGGGAATGAGCCGTCACAACCAGGACCTGGCGTCGGTGCTTTCGGCCGAGCAGAGCCGCACCGATCAGCTCGAGAAGAAGCTGGCCGGGGTGTTCGACCCCGAGGCGGTTTCATCGGGTGTGCTGCCCAGCGTGTTCCGGGTGCGGGCGGGCGGCTTCACCGGCACCGCGTTCTCCGTGGGCAAGAAGGCCACGGGCAACCAGGCCAACCTGATCACGAACTACCACGTCGTCGCCGAGACCTGGACCGATGGCGGGCGCAAGGTCTCGCTGGAGCGTGGCAGCACCCGGATCAGCGCCACCATCGTGAAGGTCGACAAGGGCAAGGACCTCGCCCTGCTCAAGGCCAACCAGAAGATCCCCGCGCTCGGCACCTCGACCAACCAGGTCAAGCCGGGCCAGCAGGTCGTGGTCGTGGGCGCCCCGCTCGGCCTGGACGATTCGGTGACCACCGGCGTGATCAGCGCCTACCGGCCCAACGACGCCGACGGCCCGACCGTGCAGTTCGACGCGCCGATCAACCCCGGCAACTCGGGCGGACCCGTGGTCAACGCGAACGAGCAGGTCGTGGGCGTGGCCACGGCCAAGGCCAAGGACGCCGAGGGCATCGGCCTGGCCATCCCGATCAAGACCGCCTGCGAGACGCTGAAAGTCTGTTAGCTGAGCTGCTGGCCTCGACGGGCGAAATTGGGTCGGGGTGCGCTCAACCCACGCGCTGGCGGTCGCCGAGGGCGGCGACGCCGGGTGGGGGGAGACCGGCCGTCGAGGCCAGCATCGAGCACCAGCCCTGCAGGTGGGCCGCGAAGTCGTCGCCGGTCGGGGTCCACGAGGCGCGCACTTCCAGGTCGGCCGTCGGCGCGGGGCCGGCCAGTTCGCCGAAGCGGGTCGACGTGGTCTGGGTGATCGTGCCGCCGATCGCCGTGTAGGCCGCGGCGTGCTGTTCGAGCGCGTCGGTCAGCCACGTCCAGGCCACCGCGGACAGCATCGGGTCGCCCGCCAGGTCGTCCTCGAGCTCGGCCGTGACCAGGGTGACCAGCCGGATGTTGCCCTGCCAGGCCTCGTGCCCGGCCGGGTCGTGGAGCAGGATCAGCCGGCCGCCGGCCACCTCGTCGCCCGCGCGCAGCACAGTCGCGCTGATCGCGAACGCGTAGGGCGCTAGCTTCTGCGGGGCGGCGATCTCTTCGAGCAGGATCTCGGGTCGTGGCGCCGCGGCCCGCAGAGCGTCGACCGCGCGGGCGAACGCCGGAGGAACAGCGGAGGGGGACGCCATGGGGGAAGACTATGCCGCCGCGCGGGTCCGTAGCCGATCGGCGCGCCGAGCGTGTCGTGGCACGATGGCGCAGTGACTTCCGTTGTGACTGATTCGCCGTTTGTCCGGGCCTGCCGCGGCCTCGACGTGCCGCACACCCCGGTCTGGTTCATGCGGCAGGCGGGCCGGTCGCTGCCCGAGTACCGCAAGATCCGGGCCGGCATCGGGATGCTCGACTCGTGCCGCCGTCCCGACCTGGTCACCGAGATCACCCTGCAGCCGGTCCGCCGGCACAACGTGGACGCGGCCATCCTGTTCAGCGACATCGTGGTGCCGATCGCGGCGGCCGGCATCGATCTCGACATCGTGGCCGGCACCGGCCCGGTCGTGGCCGCGCCGATTCGTACGGCAGATGATCTCGTTCGGCTGCGGCCGATCACCCTGGACGACGTCGGCTTCGTGGCCGAGGCCGTGCGGCAGCTGGTCGGCGAGCTCGGCCCGACCCCGCTGATCGGCTTCGCCGGGGCGCCGTTCACGCTGGCCAGCTATCTCATCGAGGGTGGGCCGTCGCGGACCTATCTGAAGACCAAGGCCATGATGTACGGGGCTCCGGAGCTCTGGAACGCCCTGCTCTCGCGTCTGGCCGACATCACGCTGGCCTTCCTGCGCACACAGATCGAGGCCGGGGTCAGCGCCGTCCAGCTGTTCGACTCGTGGGCCGGTGCGCTCAGCGAGGCCGACTACCGCGAGCACGTGCTGCCGCACTCGGCCCGGGTTCTGCAGGGGCTGGCCGACGCCGGCGTGCCGCGCATCCACTTCGGAGTGGGGACGGCCGTGCTGTTGCGGGCGATGGGCGAGGCCGGGGCCGACGTGGTCGGTGTCGATTGGCGTACGCCATTGGATCAAGCCACCGAAATCGTCGGGCCCGAGCGGTCGTTGCAGGGCAACCTCGACCCGGCGATCCTGTTCGCGGGCTGGGAGGTCGTGCGCCGCGAGGCCGACCGCGTGCTCGAGCAGGGCCGGGCCGCTCCCGGCCACGTGTTCAACCTGGGCCACGGGGTCATGCCCGAGACCGACCCGGACATCCTGACCCGGTTGGTGGCTCACGTTCACGAGGCGTCCGGTAGGGCCTGAAGACCCTCCCGGCGCAACTCACACTCGTCGACCCCGGACCGGTCGCCGCCAACGGGACCTGGAAGGCTTGAAGGCGTGCGAAAGCGGATCGCGGTCATCGGCGGCGGCATCGCCGGGCTGGCGGCCGCCCTGCGGTTGCGCGACCTGACCCCGCCCGACACCGAGATCATCGTGTACGAGCAGAGCGGCGCCCTCGGCGGCAAGCTGCGCACCGGTGAGCTGGCCGGTGTCACCGTCGAGCGCGGCGCCGAGTCGTTCCTGATGACCGGTGCCGACGGTCGCGAGTCGGCCGCGGTGGCCCTGGTCCGGCGTCTGGGCCTGGAGAAAGCCCTGGTCCACCCGCGCAAGGTCCCGGCCGCGCTGGCCCTCGGCGGCCGGCTGGCCCCGATGCCGGCCGGCACGCTGGTCGGTGTCCCGGCCGATGTGACCGCGCTGGGCGACGTCGCGCAGGCCGCGGCCGGGCACGACACCGACAACGGCCACCCGCTGCTGGCCGTGGGGCAGGACGTCGCGGTCGGCGCGCTGGTCCGCGAGCGCTACGGCGACGAGGTCGTCGACCGCCTGGTCGACCCGATGCTGGGCGGGGTCTACGCCGGCCGGGCCGACCGGATCTCGCTCGACGTGGCGATGCCGCAGCTCGCGCGCACGGCCCGGGTCGAGCACACCCTGAGCGCGGCCGTGCGGGCGGCGCAGGCGGCGAGCGGCCGGGTGCCCGGGCAACCGGTCTTCGGCGCGCTCGAGGGCGGGCTGAGCCGCCTGGTCGGCGCGGCCGCCACGGCCGGCGGCGCCCGGATCAGCCTGGGTCTGCCCGTCCGTGAGCTGGCCCGCACCGCGCACGGCTGGCGGCTGCTGCTGGGCCCGGTGCCGGCGCCGCAGACCGATGACGTCGACGCGGTGGTGCTGGCCGTCCAGGCCAAGCCGAGCGCCCGTCTGCTGGCCCCGGTGGCGCCGGCCGCGGCCGAGGCGGTGGGCGGGCTCGACTACGCGAGCGTCGCGCTGGTCGCGCTCGCGCTGCCCCCGGGCACACCGCTGCCCGAGCTGAGCGGTTTCCTGGTCCCGCCGAGCGCGGGCACGCTGGTCAAGGCGGCGACTTTTGTCACCCGTAAGTGGGACAGGCCCGAGAACGGCCCGGTGATCGTGCGGGTGTCGCTGGGCCGGGCCGGCGAAGAGGACCGTCTGCAGTTCGACGACGCGGTGCTGACCGAGCGGGCCTGGCGCGAGCTGGGCGAACTGATCGGTGGGCCGCTGCCGCCGCCGGCCGCGTCCTGGGTGCAGCGCTGGGGCGGCGGGCTGCCGCAGTACGCGCCGGGTCACCTCGACCGGCTGGCCGTGGCCCGGGCCGCGCTGCCCCCGGGGCTGGCGCTGGCCGGGGCGGCGTTCGACGGGGTCGGCATCCCGGCCTGCGTCGCGAGCGGCGAACGGGCCGCGGAAGACGTGAGCAAGGCGATGGCCGCATGACGTTCTTCGCAGGTGTGCGGAGGACCCGGCGGCCGGGCAACGGAAGGGTGAGCGAGGCATGAGCGAGCAGACGAACGCGGCGCGGATCAACGAGCTGAACGCGACGATCCGCTACACGATGTGGTCGGTGTTCCGTGCCCAGGCGCCGCTGCCGGCCCTGCGCGACGAGCTGGCGGGCGAGGTCGACGGCCTCTTCGACCAGCTCTCGGCCAAGGACGTGACGATCCGGGGCACGTACGACGTGTCCGGGCTGCGGGCCGACGCCGACGTCATGGTCTGGTGGCACTCGGCCTCGCCGGACGCGCTGCAGGAGGCGTACTCGCTGTTCCGGCGGACGGCCCTGGGCCGGCACCTGGCCCCGGTGTGGTCGCAGATGGCGCTGCACCGCCCGGCCGAGTTCAACAAGAGCCACCTGCCGGCCTTCCTCGCCGGTGAGGAGGCCCGCCCGTACATCTGCGTCTACCCGTTCGTGCGCTCCTATGAGTGGTACCTGCTGCCCGACGAGGAGCGCCGCCACATGCTGGCCGAGCACGGCAAGATGGCCCGCGGCTATCCCGACGTGCGCGCCAACACGGTCGCGTCGTTCGCGCTCGGCGACTACGAGTGGATGCTGGCCTTCGAGGCCGACGAGCTGCACCGCATCGTCGACCTCATGCGTGACCTGCGCGCCTCGACCGCCCGTCGGCACGTGCGCGAGGAGGTCCCGTTCTACACGGGCCGCCGCCGCTCGATGACCGAGCTCGTGGCTGCCCTGCCCTAGTCGAGCACCGCGGTCGCCTCGACCTCGATCAGCAGGTCGGGCTCGCCCAGGGCGGCCACGCTGAGCAGGGTGATCGGCTTGACCGGGTCGACGCCCAGCTTGGCCGCGGCCCGGGCCACGCCCTCGCCCAGCAGCGGGTATTTCTCGGGCGACCAGTCGACGACATAGATGGTCAGCTTGGCCACGTCGTCGAACGAGCCGCCGGCGGCGGCCAGGGCCGTGCCGATGTTGAGGTAGGCCTGCTCGGTCTGGGCGGCCAGGTCGCCCGGGCCGACCGGGTTGCCCTCGGCGTCGCGGGCCACCTGGCCGGCCAGGAACACCAGGCGCGAGCCGGTGGCGATCGACATCTGCCGGTAGACCTCGGGCTGGGGCAGGCCTTCGGGGTTGATCAGCTGCACGGCCATGACTGTCTCCTTCGTTCGTCGTCGAGAATTAATATAGCATCGCTATGCTATATT
This sequence comes from Paractinoplanes aksuensis, assembly GCF_024137025.1. Classification (GTDB taxonomy): domain Bacteria; phylum Actinomycetota; class Actinomycetes; order Mycobacteriales; family Micromonosporaceae; genus Actinoplanes; species Actinoplanes aksuensis. Next base: position 154,182 of record NZ_JAMYJR010000009.1, on the reverse strand, counting down.
AAGTCAATGGCGAGGACGAAAGATCCGGCGATCCGGTTACGGCTGATCGAGCGGGCGGCGCAGATGTTGCGGGCCCGCGAGCCCATCACGCTGCGCTCGGTGGTGGCCGACACGGGCCTGTCGACGATGGCCGTCTACACGTATTTCGGCAGCATGGACGGGCTGTGGCGGGCCATGCGGCAGGAGGGCTTCACGCGTTTGGCGGCCCGGCTCGCGGCCGTCGCGCCGTCGGCCGATCCGGTCCGCGACCTGGCTGCGCTCGGGGCGGCGTACGTGTCGAACGCCCTGGCTCATCCCGATCTCTATCGAGTCATGTTCGACTCCGGGTTCGACCTGGAAGACCCGGCCGCCGCCGATGAGGGGCTGCTTCACTTCGTACGGGCCGTGGAGCGGGCCCGGGAGGCCGGGCGCTTCCCGGGCGGAACGGATGCGCCCGCGCTGGCCACCCGCACCTGGATCGTCGGGCACGGCTTGGCCTCGCTGACCGCGGCCGGTCCGCTGCCCCGTGAGGCCTTGTCGGCCGGACCGGCCCTGCTCACGGCGGTCTTCGTGGACGCCGGCGACGACCCTGTGCAGTGCGGCCGTTCGGTGGCCGAGGGCTGGACGCTCTAGGGCTCGCGGCGCATCGGGGTGTGCGGGATGCCGTCCTCGATGAACTCGGGGCCGGTCGGCTCGAACCCGTAGCGAGAATAGAACTTCACCAGGTACGACTGGGCGTCCAGCACGCTCGGGCGGTGCCCGATGACGACCAGGGCCTCCTCGATCAGCCGCCCGGCCAGCCCGGCGCCGCGGGCCGACTCGGCGGTCACCACGCGGCCGATGCGCTGCACGTCCCCGTCGTCCAGGACCCGGACGTACGCCCGCATCTCGCCGTGCCGGGTGAACCAGAGATGGCGCGTGCCGGGCTCGTCGTCGCGGCCGTCGAGATCGGCGTAGACGCACTCCTGCTCGACCACGAAGACGTCCGACCGCAGCTTCAGGAGGCGGTAGAGCGTGGTGGTGTCAAGATCACGAAACGTGGCCGATCGCAGTTCGTCATGAGGCTCCGGTTGCATGCCAGAAGACTATGCGGCGCGCCGTCACCCGTATCGCCGCCGGCCGTTGTGAAGATGGAAGCCCGAGCTGTGGAGGTCGTGATGATCAAGAGGAACCGACTCTTCGGCAACAAGACGCGGGTGACCTTCAGCCTGCCCGTCAACGATCCGTCCGGCCCGGTCAGCGTGGTCGGCACGTTCAACGACTGGGAGCCCGGCCGGCACACGCTCAAGCCGCGCCGCGATGGCACCCGCACCATCAGCATCACGATCCCGCCCGGCGACTACCGGTTCCGCTATCTCGGTACCGACGGCGTCTGGTTCGACGACGAAAGCGCGGACCGTGTCGGTCCTCACGGTGGTGAGCTCCGGGTTTAGCGTTTCGGCGTGACCCCCTCGGGGACCTTGCTTGACTGGGCAAGCAGATCTCCAGAGAGGGGGCCACATCGTGGCCGACGTGAAACTGTCAATCATCTATTACTCGTCCACCGGGACGCTGCACAAGATGGCCGAGCGCCTGACTGAGACGGCGCAGAAGGCCGGGGCCGACGTGCGGCTGCGCCAGGTGGCCGAGCTCGCGCCGCCCGAGGCGATCGCCTCCAACGCGGCCTGGAGCCAGCACTTCGACCGGACCAAGAACGAGCCCAAGGCGACCGCCGACGACGTGGTCTGGGCCGACGCCGTGCTGTTCGGGTCGCCCACCCGCTACGGCAACGTGGCCAGCCAGCTCAAGCAGTTCCTGGACACCCTGGGCCCGCAGTGGGCGCAGGGCCTGCTGGCCGACAAGGCGTACGCGGGCTTCACCGCGACCCAGACCCGCCACGGCGGCCAGGAGTCGACGCTGCTAGCCCTCTACAACACGGTGCACCACTTCGGCGGCATCCTGGTGCCCCCGGGCTACACCGATCCGCTCAAGTTCGTCGACGGCAACCCGTACGGCGTCTCGCACGTGACCGGGGGCAACAACGACAATCCGCTCGGAGACGCCGAGCTGGCCGCTCTCGACCATTTGGTGCAGCGGATCATCCGCATCGCAGCGAAGCTGAAAAGCGAATAAAACTACTCATCTTTCGCTAACCTGGCTGCATGACCACGTACGAGACTTTGGACCTGCACACGCGGGTCGCGCGTTATGAGGCCGCGCTCGAGGAACTGCGCTCGTCGCACCACGACGTCCGGGCCCTGTTGCAGGACCAGGTGCTCTACGAGCGCTGGCAGCAGATCGGCGTCGAGCTGGGGTTCATCGGCGGCGCGGGCAACGGCGCCGCCCCGAACGGGCAGCAGGCGGACCTGCAGGCGCTGAACCAGCAGATCCCCCAGATGTCGGAGTCCTGGGCGAGCTGACAGGCTGTGCCGGTCGGTCGTCGCCACCCCGGCCACCTTGGGGGTGGCGGCGACGAGGCCCGGTTGCCGGCCGCATACCGGGCACGCCGCGCGTCTCGGCCCGCCGTTGTGCGGGGCCGGGCCGCGCGGCGGGTAGGTTCTTGGCCATGCCCGTCGACACCCAGTACGAGGACCTGCTGCGCCGGGTCCTGGAAACCGGAACGCCCAAGAGCGACCGCACCGGCACCGGCACCGTCAGCCTGTTCGGCGAGCGCCTGCGCTACGACCTGTCGGCCGGGTTCCCGCTGGTCACCACCAAGCGGGTGCACTTCAAATCCCTCGCCGTCGAGCTGCTGTGGTTCCTGCGCGGCGAGAGCAACGTCGGCTGGCTGCGTGACCAGGGCGTCACGATCTGGGACGAGTGGGCGTCGCCGACCGGCGAGCTCGGCCCCGTCTACGGCGTGCAGTGGCGCTCGTGGCCCACGCCCGACGGCGGGCACGTCGACCAGATCAGCGGCATCCTCGACACGCTGCGCCGCGACCCCGACTCGCGCCGCATGATCGTCTCGGCCTGGAACGTCGGCGACCTGCCCGAGATGGCGCTCGCGCCCTGCCACGCGATGTTCCAGTTCTACGTGGCCGACGGCCGGCTCTCGTGCCAGCTCTACCAGCGCAGCGCCGACCTCTTCCTCGGGGTGCCGTTCAACATCGCCAGCTACGCCCTGCTCACCCGCATGGTGGCCGACCAGGTCGGCCTGCGGCCGGGCGACTTCATCTGGGTCGGTGGCGATTGTCACATCTACAACAACCACGTCGAGCAGGTCACCGAGCAGCTCTCGCGCGAGGCGTACGAGTTCCCGCAGCTCGAGATCGCCCCGGCCGCCTCGCTCTTCGACTACAAATACGAGAACTTCACCGTCGTCGACTACAAGCACCACCCGGCGCTGCGCGCGCCCGTCGCCGTATGACGGTCCACATGATCTGGGCCGAGGCCCACGACCGGGTGGTCGGCGCCAAGGGCGAGATCCCGTGGCGGTTGTCCGAGGATCAGAAGATCTTCCGGCAGCGTACGAACGGCGCCACCGTCGTCATGGGCCGGGCCACCTGGGACTCGTTGCCGGAACGCTTCCGCCCGCTGCCGGGGCGCCGCAACGTGGTGCTCACCCGCGACCGGTCGTGGTCGGCGCCCGGGGCCGAGGTGGCCCACTCGGTCGACGAGGTCGACCTGAGCGGCGAGGTGTGGGTCATGGGTGGCGAGTCCGTCTACCAGGTCTTTCTGCCGCTGGCCGAGCACATCCTGCGGACGCGCATCGACCTGGCGGTCGAGGGCGGCGACACCTTCGCGCCGCGGCTGGACGAGCGGTGGGTCGTCACATCGTCGTCCGGCTGGCAGACTTCCGAGGGCGGTCTGCGTTTCGTGGTCGAGGAGCTGGCCTCAGTTTCTTGAGCGGCCGAAGCCGAAATGCATTCATGATCTAGGGGTGCGGATCGGACTCGACGTGGAAGAGGTCGCCATGCTGCTTTCGGTGATCACGCCGATGTACAACGAGCGCGAAGCCGTCGACCAGTTCGTGGGCCGGCTCCGGCCCGTCCTGGACGGGCTCGACGTTCCGTACGAAGTGGTGGCGGTCGACGACGGCAGCACCGACGCCACGGTTTCGCGGCTGCTGCAACTCCGCGCCGACTGGCCCGAGCTGCGGGTCGTCTCGTTGCGCCGCAACGTCGGGCACCAGACGGCGCTGCGGGCCGGGTTCCAGGCGGCCCGGGGCGACTACATGGTCACCATCGACGCCGACCTGCAGGACCCGCCCGAGGTGATCGGCGAGATGCTGGCGGTGGCCCGGCGCGACCAGGTCGACGTGGTCTATGGCGTGCGCAGCGACCGCAGCACCGACTCGGTGTTCAAGCGGAACTCGGCCGCCCTCTACTACTGGACCATGCGGCGGCTCGTCGGGCCGTCGATCAGCGACCAGGCGGGCGACTTCCGGCTGATGAGCCGGGCCGTGGTGACCGTGCTGAACGCGCTGCCCGAGCCGCGGCCGGTCTATCGGCTGGTGGTGCCGTCGCTGGGCTTCCCGAGCGCGGAGGTCGGCTACACCCGGCAGGAAAGGGTCGCCGGGCGGACGAAGTACCCGTTGTCGCGGATGGTCCGGCTGACCTTCGACAGCGTGACCGGGTTCTCGGCGGCCCCGCTGCGGCTCGCGACCTGGCTCGGGTTGCTCAGCTTCCTGCTCTGCGTGGTGCTGATCGTGACGGCGCTGGTCGCCTGGGCCAGCGGCGGGGTGGTGCCGGGGTGGACGTCGCTCTACATCGCCGTACTGCTGCTCGGGGGTATTCAGTTGATCTGCCTCGGGCTGCTGGGTGAGTACGTAGGGCGGATCTACATGGCCTCGCAGCAGCGGCCGCCCTATCTAATCGCCCGCGACACTGACCAGCAGCTGCACGAGCCGGTCGAGCTCTTCGGAGGGGTCGGCGGCCAGACCCATGTGAACGGGGCCGGCCCGCAAAATGGTGCTGCGCGGGGCGACCAGCCAGCGGAAGCGCTCGCCCTGGCTGATCCCCGCGGCGGCTCCGGAGCCGGAGCAGGTGGCATCCCACGAGGCCAGCGCGGCGCGGATAGCAGGGACATCGGCGCCGGGGTCGACGGCAAGTAGGCGGTCGTCGCGCAGGTCGGTGCGGGCGGCCAGGAAGTCGAGGCGCTGGCTGTAGAGCACCACGCCGACGTTGATCAGCTCGCCCCGCTCGATGCGGGGCACGGCCTGGATGATCGCGTACTCGTAGGGGGTTCTCACGGCAGCCACGCCTCCGGGCGCTCGGCGCGGGCGGTGAGATGGTTCCGGTACAGCTCGCGGTCGCCGTCGTCCAGCCACTCGTCGGGAACCAGCTCGACGACCTCGGCGATCAATTCGGGCGTGAGCCGGGCGGCCAGGGCCGGGCCCTCGGTGGCCGGCTCGGTCGCGTACGGCTTCAGAACGTGGTCGTCCCACTTGTACGGACGGTGCACGACAGCTTCGGCTCGGGGCCAGTTGTGATGGAAGTACAGCGTCGCGCCGTGGTCGATCAGCCACAGGCCGCCGTGCCACATCAACAGGTTGGGGTTGCGCCAGCTGCGGTCGACGTTCTCGACGAACGCGTCGAACGCGATGACCCGGGACGCCAGGCCGGCCTCGACCGGGTGCACCAGCGGGTCGTAGCCGAGCGCACCGGGCAGGAAGTCCATGCCCAGGTTGGTGCCGGCGCTGGCCTTGATGAGCTCTTGCACCTCTTCGTCGGGCTCGGCCCGGGCCACGACCGGGTCGAGGTGGACGACGGTGAGCTCGGGCACCGGCAGGTCGAGACGGCGGGCCAGCTCGCCCGCGATCACCTCGGCCACCAGCGCGCGGGGACCCTGCCCGGCGCCGCGGAATTTCACCACGTAGGTGCCGAGGTCGTCGGCCTCGACCACGCCGGGCAGCGAGCCACCCTCGCGCAACGGGGTGACGTAACGGATCGCGGTGACCTGACGTAGCACCCCGTAACAGTAACTACGCCCCGTCGGGCCCCTGCTTGCGGAGTTCGTCGACCTTCGTCATGGCCGCGCGCAGGTCGGCCAGCCACTGGTCGGAGTGCTGACCGACGAGCTTGACGCACCAGGCCAGCGCCTCGGAGCGGGACCGGGCCACGCCGGCGTCGACCAGCGTGTCGAGGATCTGGCGCTCGGGCTGGCGCAGCCGGGTCATGACCGGCGCGGCGAGGTGGGTGAACAGCTCGTTGGTGTCGCCGCAGCGGACGCCCCAGGCGACCTTGCGCTGGTAGCGGTACTCGATCTGGCGGGCCACCCGCATGCGGGCCTCGCGGGTGTCCTCACGGAACTGGTTGATGCGGCCGGCGTGGGCGGCGGCCCGGTCGGCGTCGGTGGCGTCGGCGCCCAGCTCGGGCGGGGCGACCCGGCCCCAGATGATGATCTCGTCGCGGTCGATGACGATCTCGGGGCGCTCGGTGAACCAGCCGTCCGGAATGGCGCCGGTGACCCAGGCCGGGGCGTCCTCGGCGTTCGGCGGCTCGGAGCGGCCGGGCGGTGCGGTGCGGAAGCGCATGCTTACCTCCTAAGGCTGATTACATGATTACACCGTTTCTTTTCCGTCCGCCACGCCGCGGGGCATCCGGAAGGGGCGGGGACGCGGCAGACTGACGGCATGGAGCTGCCGATCAACCCGCCGGTCAAGCCGATGCTGGCCAAGCCGGTCGCCGCGATTCCGCCCGGACAGATCTACGAGCCGAAGTGGGACGGGTTCCGGTCGATCATCTTCCGGGACGGCGACGAGATCGAGATCGGCAGTCGCAACGAGAAGCCGATGACGCGCTACTTCCCCGAGGTGGTCGAGGCCGTGCGGGCCAACTTCCCGCCCCGGGCCGTGATCGACGGTGAGGTCATCGTGGCCGACACCGCGCGCAACACGCTCGACTTCGAGGCGCTGCAGCAGCGCATCCACCCCGCGGCGAGCCGGGTCAAGATGCTCAGCGAGCAGACGCCGGCCGGGTTCGTCGCGTTCGATCTGCTCGCCCTCGGCGACGAGGACCTGACCGAGGTGCCGTTCGGCGAGCGCCGGGCGCGGCTGCTCGAGGTGCTCAAGGACGCCAAGCCTCCCGTGTACGTGACCCCGGCGACCGACGACCTCGAGACGGCCACCCGGTGGTTCGCCGAGTTCGAGGGGGCGGGCCTGGACGGGCTCATCGCCAAGCCGCGCGACCTGATCTACCAGCCCGACAAGCGCGTCATGAGCAAGATCAAGCACAAGCGGACGGCCGACTGCGTGGTCGCCGGCTACCGGGTGCACAAGTCGGCCGACAACCGGATCGGCTCGCTGCTGCTCGGGCTCTACGACGAGCGCGGCGTGCTGGCCTCGGTCGGCGTCATCGGGGCGTTCCCCATCGCCGTACGGGAAGAGCTCTTCGCGGAACTGCAGCCGCTGGTAACGAGCTTCGAGGGACACCCGTGGAACTGGGCCGCCCACGAGGACGGCGAGCGGACCCCGCGCAAGAACGAGTACAGCCGCTGGAACAACGGCAAAGACCTGTCGTTCACGCCGCTGCGACCCGAACGGGTGGTTGAGGTGCGTTATGACTACATGGAGGGCGTCCGGTTCCGCCACACCGCCCAATTCGAACGGTGGCGGCCCGACCGGGAACCGCGGACGTGTACGTACGAGCAGCTGGAACGGCCGGTGCAGTTCGACCTGGCCGAGGTGCTCACCAGCCGCTGACAGAGTCTTGTCAGGCCGACCCGTTAGCCTTGCTGGGCAACTGCAGCCGTCGAAAGGTCAGCCACGTGCAGCGTCGCTCCCGCTCGGTGATCGCCGTCCTCGCCGCGGTCATCATGGTCGCCGCCGGGTGCACCGTGCCCACGTTCGCGCCCAACGGCTCCAGTCAGGCCGGTCCGGTGACCTCGTCGGGCGCGCCCACGACGAACGGCACGGCCGACTGGCAACCCTGCCCCGACGTGCCGAAAGACCTCGTCGGCCAGACCGCGCCGGGCATGACCTACGACTGCGCCGAGGTCAGCGTCCCGCGCGACTGGAACGACCAGAACAACGGCGAGAAGTACGCGATCTCCATGATCCGCATCCGGTCGTCCAAGCAGTCCGGTCGCATCGGCTCACTGCTGCTCAACCCGGGCGGCCCCGGCGGCTCCGGCGTCGACCTGTCGGTCTACCTGTCGTTCGGTGAGGCGTTCAACGGGCTGCCGACCGAGATCACCAACAAGTTCGACATCATCGGCTTCGACCCGCGTGGCGTCGGCCGGTCCGACCCGATCAAGTGCATCGCGCCCGACGACCAGGACGCGAGCTTCGCGGCCCCGCCCGACCCGCAGAGCCAGGCCGAGTTCGACGAGCTGGTCGCGCTCAACAAGAAGATCGCCGGCGACTGCGGCGCCAAGTACGGCGACCAGCTGCCCCTCTTCTCGACCGAGCAGGCCGCGCACGACATGGACGCGCTGCGCCAGGCCGTCGGCGACGACAAGCTGAGCTACCTCGGCTTCTCGTACGGCACGCTGCTCGGCGCCACCTACGCCCAGCTCTACCCCAAGAACGTGCGGGCGCTGGTGCTCGACGGCGCGGTCGACCCCAAGGAGAACTTCGTCGAGGGCTCCGAGACCCAGGCCAAGGGCTTCGAGCGGGCGTTCACCAACTTCACCACCTGGTGCAAGGCCACGCCCGACAAGTGCCCGATCGCGGCCGACGCGCGCAAGGCGGTGACCGACGCGCTGGCCGCCGCGGCCACCAAGCCGGTGCCGGGCAGCGACGGGCGCCAGGCCACCCCGGGCTGGATCTTCGTGGCGGTGATCTCGTCGCTCTACACCGAGTCGAGCTGGGCCAAACTGGCCGACGCCGTGGCCGAGCTGAAGCAGGGCAACCCCAAGGGCGTGTTCACGCTGGCCGACCAGTACGCCGAGCGCAAGCCCGACGGCACCTACAGCAACCTGTTCGATGCCAACCTGGCCGTCAACTGCGCCGACACCGACGACGCGCCCACCATCGACGAGGTGCGCAAGCTGCAGGGCGAGTGGCGCCAGAAATACCCGCTGTTCGGGGCGGCGCTGGCGGTCGGCATGCTGCCGTGCGCGGTCTGGCCGGGCGAGCGCGACCCCTACCCGGCCGGCGCGGCCGCCGGGGCCCCGCCGATCGTGGTCGTCGGCACGACGGGTGACCCGGCCACGCCGTACGAGAACACGGCCGACCTGGCCTCGATGCTGGGCGTCGGGCACGTGCTGACCTGGGAGGGTGAGGGCCACACGGCCTACCCGAGCACGCCCTGCATCGTGAAGGCGGTCGACGGCTATCTCATCGATCTGAAGGTGCCGCAGGCGGGGCTGCGCTGTCCGGCAAAGTGAGGCCGTCGCGCTCGGCGATGGCCTCGAGCAGCGCCCGCACCCGGCGCAGGTTGTTCTTGAGCTCCTCCTGCTCCTCGTGGTGAAAGGCGTCCGAGTCGACGATCAGCTTGCTGGCGAAGTGGGCCGTGATCAGCGGGATGACCAACAGCACCATGATCGAGATCAGCAGGCCGGCCAGGACGCGGGCCTGCCACGACTCGGGCGAGATGTCGCCGTAGCCGACGGTCGACGCGGTGACGACCGCCCACCAGATCGAGTCGCCGATCGACTGGTCCGTCTCGAAGAAGTGGTAGAGCACGCCGCAGACGACGATCAGGATCGCGTAGGCCAGGATCAACGTGCCCGGAGAGTTGGCCAGCCAGACGATTCCGCGGTAGGCCCGGAGGACCGGTTTGAGCAGCACCTTCATGGCGACATGGTGCCCGAGCAACCACTTTCCGCGTAGGCCCTCTCGGCCATAATCCCCGCCCTGATGATCGAGCGGCTCTGCCTGCTCGCCGCGCTGATGATCGAGCGGCTCGGGCTGCTCGCCGCTGTGGTGATCGCGGGCGAAGGGGCTGTGTGAGACTGCGGCCATGGAATTCCGCGCCGCGAACCGGACCGATGTGCCCTCAGTGCTCCGCCTGCTGGCCGACGACAACATCAGCCGGGCCCGCGGCTTCGGGGATGCGCCGGTGGCCGAGGACGTGGACGCGGCGATCTGGGCCGCCTTCGAAGAGATCGACGCCGACCCGAACAACGAGCTGATCGTGGCCGACGACGGCGGCGAGATCGTGGCGACGTGCCAGCTGACCTTCACGCCGGGGCTTTCGCGCTTGGGAGCCCGGCGGATGACCATCGAGGCCGTGCGCGTCCGGGCCGATCGGCGGGGGTCGGGGCTGGGCAGCGACCTCATGGCGTACGTGTTGGAGCGTGGACGGGAGCGAGGCTGCCGCATCGCGCAATTGACGACCGACAAGCGGCGCGAGGACGCGCACCGCTTCTACGAGCGGCTCGGCTTCGTGGCCTCGCACGTGGGGATGAAGCTCGCGTTGTAGGTTCCGGCGTTATCCACATTTACCCCGCTGTCCACAGGGTCAGCTCGTGCCCCGCTCATTGGCCCGCACTTTCCACGACAATGGCTGCGGGGGATCCCCCAGGGAGTGGTGGGGTCTGGTTGGCGGGGGTCCGGGTGGCCAGGGCTGGGTGGCGCTTGGTCGGTGACGCGGAGCGCTACTCGTCCTTCTGCCAGTTGGCGGCGTTCTTGCGGCTGGGCTGGACGCGTGGGGGCTCGCCCGGCATCTTCGGGTGGTCGGGGGGATAGGGCATGTCGCCCTGGCCGCTTTTCTCGTCGCGTTCGACCCACTCGAGCAGGGGGGTCAGGTCGTGGGCGATGTCGTCGATTTTTGCGTGGGGGTCGCCGATCTCGGCGAAGCGCTTGGGCAGGGTGCGCAGGTCGAAGTCGTCCGGTTCCACGTCGGGGAGCTCGGCCCAGGTGACGGGGGCCGAGGCGGTGGCGCGGGCGTTGGCGCGCAGTGAGTAGGCGCAGGTGATCGTGCGGTCGCGGGCCATCTGGTTGAAGTCGAGGAAGACGCGTTCACCGCGCTCCTCTTTCCACCACGCCGTGGTGATCAGGTCGGGGCGGCGGCGTTCGGCCTCGCGGGCCAGGGCGATCGCGGCTCGGCGGACCTCCACGAACGACCAGCTGGGGGCGATGCGGATGTACACGTGTACGCCGCGGCCGCCGGAAGTTTTGGGGTAGCCGACCCAGCCGAGGTCGTCCAGCACCTCGTGCAGCACGTTGGCGGTGGCGACCACGTCGGCGAACGAGTTGCCGGGCTGCGGGTCGAGGTCGATGCGCAGCTCGTCGGGGTTGTCGGGGGCATCGCCGCGGACCGGCCACGGGTGGAAGACAACAGTGCCCATCTGGGCCGCCCAAGCCACGTGAGCCAGGTCGGCCGGGCACAGTTCCACCGCCGTACGCATGCTGGGGAATTTGATCTGGGCCGTCTGGATCCACTCGGGGACACCGCGCTGGGGGATGCGCTTCTGGAAGAAGGCCTCGCCTTCGATGCCGTCGGGGAAGCGTTGCAGCGTCGTCGGGCGCTGCCGGAGCGCGCGCATGATCCCGTCGCCGACGGCCAGGTAGTACTCGAAGACGTCGCGCTTCGTGTAGTTCCGCTGCGGGAACATGACCTTGTCAGGGCTGGTCAGCCGGACGTCGTGGCCGGCGATCTCGACGATTTCCGCTGCGGCTTTCGGCATGCGACTGACGATAGGTCAATTGCGTACGCGGTTGTCCAGAGGCTCGGGCTGGCTGGTCCACCACTCCTGGGGCACGAGGTCGTGGATCTCGCCCGCGATGGCCTTCAGACGGTCGCCGGTGGCGTGGCCGTGATGGGCGTCGGCGAGACCCTTGACCCGCACGTACCACTCGGCGAGCTGTTCACACTTGACCGAAACCTGGTAGTCCATGAGCTCGACGCTAGGCCGGTCGGCGGTGGCTCGGGCCCGGAATCGCGCACCGGCACCCGCACGAGGTGGTGCCGGTGGCGTCGGAGCGTCAGGCGGTCTTCGGGTCGAGCTTGATCGAGAGGCTGTTGACGCAGTGGCGGGTGTTCTTCGCCGTCATGTGCTCGCCGCGGAACACGTGGCCCAGGTGGGAGTCGCAGTTGGCGCAGCGGATCTCGGTGCGGGCCATGCCGTGGGAGAAATCGTTGATCTCTTTGACCGCGCCCGGGATGGCGTCGTCGAACGACGGCCAGCCGCAGTTCGAGTCGAACTTGTCGGTGCTGGGATAGAGGGCGGCGCCGCACGCGCGGCAGTCGTACATGCCCTCGGTCTTGGTGCTGACGTATTCCCCGGACCAGGGCGCCTCGGTGCCGGCCTGGCGCAGGACACGGAACTCGTCGGGGGAGAGGCGCACGCGCCACTCCTCCTCGGTGGTGGGCAGGGTGGTCTCGTTCTGTGCCATACAACAAAAGTACGTCGCACTCAAAGTGCGGGGGGCGTGCTCTTCGTCTCCGTTGAACCCGGGCGTGGAAGACGCACCGGCGGCCACCTTCCGGCCCACCTGGCAACAAGCCCTCGGACGAGGCCTTTACCTCGGCTCCCTGGCGGCGATCGGGGTGTTGCTGATCACCGCGATTCTGGCTCCACCGGGTCTGTGGTGGGTGGCGGCGCTCACCGGGCCGACCATCCTCTGCGGGCTGATCGGGGTGCTGGCGGGGCGGTTCACCGGCACGCAGATCAGCTCGCGGGGGATCCGTACGGTTTCGGTCTTCGACGGCCGGGTCGCGACCTGGAACGAGGTCGTCGACCTGCGGGCGGAGCGGCGGGGCGGGCGCACGGTGGTGTCGGTCTATCTGGAGTCCGGCGCGAGTGTGCAGCTTCAGGCCCCGTACAGCGGTGGGTTGTTCGCGGCTGACCCAAAATTTGAGGGGAAAATGTTCGCTTTGTCCCATCTGTGGCGGAGTCACCGTTTCGGTGGTCTTCCGGGATGATGACCCGCCGAGCGCCCTTAACGGGTAAATCGGGCAATTGCCGCTAAGCTCCCCACCGGACCGAGAACACCGCAACAGGAATGGAAAACTCCTCATGAGCTCAATCAGCCGGATCGTCGCTGTCGGCCTGCCCGCCGTCGGCCTCTCCGCCGCTCTCGCGCTGGGTGTCTCCCCGGCCCTGGCCTCCGAGGCCACCATGGACCAGGGCCTGCGCCCGGTCGTCGCCGCCACCGGCTACGGCGACGAGGAGCCGGACGCCACCGACGACGCGCCGACCCGTGGGCAGGGCGGCTACGGCACGCCGGGCACGACCACGCCCGACGTGGACGACACGGACACCGCGACCCCGGCCACCACGCCGGACGTCGACGACACGGACACGCCGGACACCGACACCCCCACGCGGGGCAACCCCGGCTACGGCCCGACGCCCACCGCCAGCGTCGACACGGTCACGCCGTCCGCCACGCCGAGCACCCCGACCGGCGCGCTCCCGGCCACGTCGCCCCCCGGTGGCGGGGTCAGCGCCGGTGGCGCCCTCCCGGTGACCGGCGCCCCCACGGGCATGGTCATCTCGCTCGGCGCCGTGCTGGTCGCCGCGGGCGCCGGGGCGGTCTGGTACACCCGTCGCCGCCGCACCGCCTGAAGCACCACCTGAAAAAGGCCGCCCGATCGGGCGGCCTTTTTCGTTCCTCGGTTTGAGCGCAACCCCTCACGCACGTGGAGCGGAGCGACCCTCGGCGTGAGCTGCGGTCTGCAATCCCCACCCCGCTACGACATCCAGTTCTTGACCTTAAAGAACGAAAGCATCCGTCCAGAGTTGGCGGGATTTGCCGGAGAGGGCCTGCATGAGGCCGACCGCCTGGTTGTCGGTCAGGCCGGCGACGAAGTCGACGACGGCGCGGCCGCGGGCCCGGTCCATGCGTTCGGGAGTTCCGGGCGGCAGTTCGGCCTCGGCCAGTTCGACCAGGTCGCGCAGGCGGCTCGGGATGCGTTCCTCCTCGTCCGGGTCGACGAGCCAGGCCATCAGGGCGTCGACCAGCGATGACACCAGCCGGCCCTGGCCGCGCTGGTGGAGGGCCAGGTCGGGGCGGGCCAGGACGAAGCGGTTCTGGACGAACTTGAGGATCTGGACCTCGTGCCACTGGGCTGTGGCGAGTTGCACATGGCCGGAACGCACGGCGGGGTCGGCGATCGTCTCGACCGATTCGACCAGGCGCCTGGTCCAGGTGGCCGAGAACGCCGCCACCTGGGCCTCGGCGTCCAGGGAGCCGTCGAACGGGCGGGCCAGCAGGCCGTCGACCAGTTCGGCCCGGACCAGTTCCACCGCGGCTGAGAAGGCGTCGTCGTCGGCCATCCAGCCGTCCTTGCGGTGCAGCTGGCGGCGCAGGGACTCGATGGCGCCGCCGGCCCGGGTCAGGTCGGTCTGCGCACCCCAGCGTTGCCAGGCCATCAGCTCGGTGGCGACCGCGCCCTGCTGCAGGACGCCGACCCGGTGCACGTCCTCCAGATCGTGGATGGCGTACGCGATGTCGTCGGCGGTGTCCATGACCGAGGCCTCGACGGTCTGCTGCCAGTCGGCGACCCGGCCCAGGAACGGCGCTCGCGCCGCGTGCATGTCGGCCGCCTCGGTCGAGTAGGCGCCGAACTTGATCGAGCCGCCGTCGGGGTCGTCGGGTGGCGGCGCGGCGCCCCGGGGCGGCGGGTCCATGAAGCGTTGCGGGTCGCGCCGGGTCCACGGGTATTTCAGGATGGCGGCGCGCACGGCGTTGGTCAGGTTCAGCCCGATCGTGGCCTGGCCGCGGCTCTCGGTGCTGGTGACTATGCGGTACGACTGGGCGTTGCCCTCGAAGCCGTCGCGCAGCTTGAGCCGCTGGCGGGCGACCCGGTCGAGCACCCGCTCGCCCAGGTGGCCGAACGGCGGGTGGCCGAGGTCGTGGGCCAGCGCGGCCGCCTCGACCACGTCGGGGTCGCAGCCGCCCAGCTTGTCGGCCAGGCCGGGGTCGACGCGCTCGGCGATGGCCCGGGCCACCTGGGCCACCTTGAGGCTGTGGGTCATGCGGTTGTGCACCAGCAGGCCGGCGCCCCCGGGGCTGATGACCTGGGTGACGCCGGCGAGCCGGGCGAAGAACGGCGACGCGACGATGCGGTCGCGGTCGACGCGGAACGGGCTGGCGGCGAGGTCGCCGGGGGCGACCAGCCGGTCGCCGAAGAGGCGCTGAGCCCGGGGATCGTCCATCCCCGGGAGATTACCGGGCCTGGAGAGCGTCCAGCGCGACGGACATGGCCGCCACCAGGCGGCGGTCGACCCGCGGGTCGTGGATCGTCACGACGTAGCGGTCGCGCAGGCCCCACTTCTTGACGACCGAGAAGACCGCGCGGCCGTCGAGCACGAAGTCGAAGTGGTAGGGCAGCCACGACAGGGCCTCGACGAACCGGCGCACGATCGCCACGATCTGGTTGGTCTCGCGGCCGACCATCTCGCCGAGACCGGGCTGCTCGAGACGCCACGTCGAACGCAGCAGCGACTCCTTGAACAGCTTCTTGAACTGGCCGATCGGGTTGCCGCCGGCGTCGGTCACGTCGTAGGTGGCGCCGAGGTCGATGCGCTGGCGGGCCTTGAAGCCGAAGACCGGCACCTGCTTGGTGTCGTCGGAGTACAGGGTGACCTGCTCCTTGAACGCCATACGCTTCTGCTGCGCGAAGGCGAGGATTCCCGCCTCCTGGCCGTCCGGGGTGACGGCGTGGATCTCGTATTGGTTGACCATCAGCCGGATGCGCTGACGGATGATCAGCTGCTGCTGACTTTGAAGGGTGTCGACAGTCACGGGTGAGCAGTCTGTCACACCTGGCAAACTGGTCGGATGGCGAAGCGACGACGTACTGGATCTCTGATTGCGCTGGCCCTGGGGGCGGCGGCGGTGTGGGTCGCGCGGGACATCCCGCGCCAGATGGGGGCCCGGGCCAAGGGTGAGCGGCTCGCCCGCATGCAGGCCTCGCCGCAGTTCGCCGAGGGCAAGTTCCGCAACACGGTCCCGGCCACGATGCTCGCCGCCGCCTCGATGCCCAAGATCTTCGCCGAGACGCTGCGCGACCGCGAGCGCCGCCACCCGCGCCTGCCCATCCCGGTGGTCACTCCCGACCCGGGCGCCCCGGCCGACGGCCTGCACATCACCTGGTACGGGCACTCGTCGGCGCTGGTCGAGATCGAGGGCAAGCGGGTCCTGCTCGATCCGGTGTGGAGCGAGCGCTGCTCCCCGTCGCAGATCAGCGGCCCCAAGCGCCTGCACGAGCCGCCCGTCGCGTTGCGCGACCTGCCCCCGCTCGACGCGGTGCTGATCTCTCACGACCACTACGACCACCTCGACATGGAGACCATCCAGAACCTGGTCGACCTGCAGGCGGCGCCGTTCCTGGTGCCACTGGGCGTGGGCGCCCACCTCGAGCGCTGGGGCGTGCCGGCCACCCGCATCGTCGAGATGGACTGGAACGACACCCACCAGGTGGCCGGGCTCGAGTTCGTGGCCACCGCGGCCCGGCACTTCAGCGGGCGCGGGTTCGGCCGTGACGGCACGCTCTGGGCGAGCTGGGTCATCAACGGGCCGACCCGCAAGGTCTTCTACTCGGGCGACACCGGCTACTTCCCCGGCTTCGCCGAGATCGGCCGGCAGTACGGGCCGTTCGACGTCACGCTCGTGCAGATCGGGGCCTACAGCGAGAACTGGCCCGACATCCACATGTTCCCCGAAGACGGTGTGGCCACCCACGTCGACGTGCGCGGCGGGCTGATGATCCCGGTCCACTGGGCCACGTTCAACCTGGCCCTGCACGACTGGCCCGAGCCGGCCGACCGCACCTGGCGCGAGGCCAAGGCCCGCGACGTCCGGCTGGCCGTGCCGCGCCCGGGCGAGCGCGTCGACGTCGACAACCCGCCCGCGGTGGACGGCTGGTGGCAGCAGATCGCGTAGCGGCCGCGCTCCTGGTGCTCGGCAACGGGCTGGCGGGCTCCGGTCTGTCCGCCGGCAGTCTGGCCCGGGTGCGGGCTGCGGTCTCCTACCCGTACGTGGAGAGGGTCGTCTTCTCCGGCGGCTGGGAGCAGGCCCGCTCGGGCGCCCCGGAGCCCCCGCCCGGGTGCCGCGAGGCCGACCTGATGCGGGCGGCCGCTCTGTCACAGGGGATGAACCCCGATGTCGTGCGGATCGAGTGCCGGTCGCGCAGCACGCTCGAGAACCTGATGCACGTGGCGGCCGACGGGTTGCTCGACGGTCTGCGGCTGGGGCCGGGGCGGCCGCTCGGGCTGGTCACGCACGCCTGGCACCTGCCCCGGGCCCGGTTCCTGGCCGGAAAGGTGCTGGGGTTGCGGGGCGCGACGCTGCTCGACGTGCCGGTGCCGGGGCGGCACTTCCACGAGTACGGCATCCGGGCGGCTTCGCGGGTGTTCTTCTTCGGCGTACGCGACCCGGAAGTGTTGCTGCGCCGCGAGCGACGCATGGTGACGATGTTGCGCCGCGGGGTATAGCAGCGGGCATGGTTCTGCTTGTGCCGGTTTATCAGCCGGGCGACGGGTTGTCCCGTCTGGTCGCCGACATGCGTTCAACTGACCCTTCGGGCCCGATCGTCCTGGTCGACGACGGCTCCACGACCCCGGTCGACCTGCCGGGCTGCACGGTGCTGCGGCATTCCGTGAACCGCGGCAAAGGGCAGGCTCTGCGCACCGGATTCGCGCACATCGCCGCGGTATACCCGGGCCGGCCGGTGGTGTGCGCGGACGGGGACGGGCAGCACAGCGTCGAGGACATCCTGCGGGTCGCGGACCGGGTGGCGCACGACGACCACCTGGTGCTGGGCGTGCGGCGGGTGCGCCGGATGCCGCCCCGGTCGAGGCTGGGCAACGCGGTCACCCGGGTGCTGTTCCGGGCCGCGACCGGGCGGTGGGTGCGTGACACCCAGACCGGGCTGCGCGGGTATCCCGGCTCGATGCTCGAGTGGCTGGGCGACGTGCCCGGCGAGAGGTTCGAGTACGAGATGAACGTGCTGCTGGCGGCCGTCCGGGCGGGCCACACGATCGAGCAGGTCGAGATCGCGACGACGTACCTGAACGGGAACGCGTCGTCGCACTTCGGCTCGCTGAGCGATGCGGCCCGGGTCTACCGGTCGTTGCTGCGGTTCGCCCTGGACACTAGCTTGCGGCGTTGAAAGCGGCCGTGAACAGGGCGGCGAGGACGAGGACGACAACGGTCAGCAGGCCCGCGGCCGGCCGCCACGAGTGCCCGCGGGCGAGGTGGGCGACCGGGGCCGAGCGGCGGACGGACGGACGGCGGCTGACGTGGTAGCCGGCGACGACGACGGCGGCCAGGATCAGCAGGGCTGCGGAACTCTGGTGGAACGTCATGGCGTACCCCCTGGAGATGCGTAGCAGTGCCGGGTTGGTGACCGTCAGTGTGCGGCCACTCGGCTTCACAATCCAGGGGATATCCGGGCGAAAAGGGCGATCCGACGGACGAAGCGCCTTGTCGGCTTTATGACTGGGGGACGCAGATCTTCACGGCGGCCGGCACGACCTTGGCCGTGAACGACTTGGTTTTGCTGCGGGCGCCGCCGTCCAGTTCGTACTCCATCTTCGATTCGAGGTGGACGTCGATGCGGCGGGCGCGGGTGGTGCGGACGAAGGGCGAGCTGTCGCTGCGGCCGACGGCCATCGTGCCCAGGGCCCGGGCCCACTGCATCGCGCCGTGGGCGGTGGCCACGCCGACGTCGAGCCAGCCGTCGTCCGGTTTGGCGTCGTCGAAGGCCTTGATGCCGCCGGTGATCTGGCTGACGTTGCCGATCAGGACGCAGCTCGCCTCGTCCTTGAACCACTTCGTGCCGTCGATGGTGATGGTGGCCGTGGCCGGCTCGCCGTTGACGTGACGCAGGCCGGCCCATACGTAGGCCAGCTTGCCCAGCCTGTCCTTGAGGTTGCGGTCGGCGTCGTTGATCATCGCGCCGTCGAAGCCGATGCCGGCCATCACGCCGAAGTGCTCGCCCTCGAGTTTGCCCAGGTCGATGGCCCTGCCCTCGCCGTGCAGGGCGATCTCGACCGCCTCTTCGAGGTCGGCCGGGATGCCCAGGTTGGTGGCGAGCAGGTTGCCCGTGCCGGCCGGGAGGATGCCCACCGGCACCTTCGCCCCGGAGCGGGCGACCACGTCGATCGACCGCTGCACCATGCCGTCGCCGCCCCAGACGAGCAGCCTGTCCGGCTTGTCCTTGAGGGCCTTCTCGACCGCCTTGGGCGCCTTCTTGCTCTTCGGCACCTCGTACCAGGCGAGGTCGTCGATCCCGGCGTCGGTCAGGCGGCGGCGGAGCTCGTCCAGGCCGCCGCCCAACGTCTTCTTCTGGTGCGCGACAACAGCGATTCTGCGGGGGGTACGCATGGGCTGCGCGTTACCCGGATCGCCGGTTTCGTAATCAGTTCACCGTTTCCCGCATGCGCTGCTCGGCGGCCGCGCTGCGGATCACCATGAGGCGCAGTTCGAGCTCGTCGGAGACCATCGAGGCCAGGTGTTCCAGGGCCTGGAGCTGCCGGTCGGAGGCCTCGCGGGGCTTGTTGTCGATCACGTTGACGGTGCCGAGCCGGTAGCCGTCGTGGGTGCGGATGGGCGCGGCCGCATAGAAGCGCAGGCCCAGTTCGCCCCGGACGAGCGGATGTTCGAGCGTACGGGGGTCGACCGCGGCGTTGTTGATCACGTAGACGTCATCCTGGGCGATGACCGACGCGCACAGCCCCGGTTCCTTGCCCACCTCGCGCACGCCGACCAGCCCCTGGCACGCGGCCAGCCAGACCTTGTCCTGCTCCACGAGCGACACTGTCGCGATCGGGGTGTTGAAAATGGCGCCGGCGACGAACGCGATCCGGTCGTACGCGTCCTCGACCGGCTGATCGACCAGCCGGTAGCGGCGGACGGCCTCGAGCCGCGCCTGCTCCTCCGGACCGACGTTGTCCAGATATTCGTACGCGTTCGACGACACGGGATTGCTGTTGGTCATGGCCGGTGATCCCCCTCACATTCGACGACAGTGCCAGAGAGCCTAGAAAGTGCATCGGTGTCCGGCAATGCTCCCGATGGCCGAATCGCGCTCTCAGCCAAGGCTCAGCGCAAAAGTCGCACAAATTGTCAGTCGCTGGGTACATGCTGGTCCGTGACACCTACCGCCGCCGTGGTCGGGCAACTGGCCCGCGACCTCGTCCTCACCGTTGATGAACTGCCCGCGCGGGAAAGTTCGGGCGCCGCGCACAGCCGCCACGAGCAACTCGGCGGCAAGGGGGCCAATCAGGCCGTGGCGCTGGCCCAGCTCGGCGTGCGGCCGGCGCTGGTCGCGGTGGCGGGCGACGACGTGATCGGCGACGTGCTGCTGGCCCAGGCCCGGCGCGACGGGATCGACGTCCGCCCGGTGATCCGCCGCGCCGGCACGCTGACCGGGCTGATCGTGGAGATCCTGGAGCCGGGCGGCCACTACCGGTACGTCGAGCACCTGCCGCCGGCGGTGCTGCTCGACGAGGCCGATGTGCTGCGGGCCCGGCCGGTGCTGGAGGGCTCGGACGCCGTACTCGTGCAATTGCAGCAGCCCGAGGCGGCCACCCTGGCCGCGGCCCGGATCGGTCACGAGGCCGGCAAATTGGTCGTGCTCGACGGCCAGGTCAAGAACAAGAGCCTTCTGGCGTACGCCGATGTGGTGCGGGCCGACGAGAAAGAGGCCGACGGCCTCGACGAGAGCGTGCTCGACCACGGCCCGAAGCTGCTCGCGCTGGCCCGGGACGACGGCAACCTGTTCGTCTGGCGGGGCGGCCGCGTCAGGATCCCGCTGGACGACGCCGAGGTCGTCGACACCACCGGCGGCGGGGATGCGTTCGTGGCCGGGCTGACCGCCGCGTTGCTGGCCGGGGCCTCGTACGAGGAGGCGGCCCGGAAGGCGACGGCCGCCTCGGGCGCCACCGTCACCCACGTGAGCGGGCGACCGGAGCTGCGCGATGCCTGAGATCGGACCGGCCGAGCCGTGGATCGTCCGGGAGATCGGCGCCCCCGCCGAACAGGACGGCGCCCTGCTGCAGGGTGAGTCGGTCTTCGCGCTGGCCAACGGGCACGTCGGGCTGCGCGGCAACCTCGAGGAGCCGCACCCGGGGGGCATGCCGGGCACGTTCCTCAACTCGCTCTACGAGGAGCGCGACCTGCAGTATCCCGAGGAGGGGTACGGGTTTCCGGAGCAGACCCAGACGATCGTGAACGGGCCCAACGGCAAGCGGATCGCGCTCTATGTGGACGGGGAGAGCTTCGATCTGCGTACGGGTGAGGTGCGCCGCCACGAGCGGGTGCTCGACCTGCGGGCGGGCACGCTGACCCGCGAGGTCGAGTGGGTGTCACCGGGCGGGGCCGAGGTCTGGTTGCGTACGGAAAGGCTGGTGTCTTTTGTACGACCGTCGGTCGCTGCGCTGCGCTACTCGGTGCGGGCCGACGCCGAGCTGCGCATCGAGTCCGACCTGGTCGTCGACGAGGAACTGCCGTCGCCCCGCGAGGACGACCCCCGGGCCAGCGCGATTCTGCAGGACCCGTTCGAGCCGATCTCGCACGACGACGACCAGCTTGTTTGCCGTACGCGCCGTAGTGACATCTCGGTCGCGGCCGCGGTCACGCACACCGGCGCCGACGGCACGGTCTCGTCCACGCCCGAGCTGATCCGCTGGGTGACCACGGGCCGGGGCGAGATCACGTTCGAGAAGTTCCTCGCCTACCACTGGCCGGCCACCGACGACGCCGTGACCGACCGTGACGCGGCGGCCCGGGACGGATTCGACGTGCTGGCCCGCGAGCAGCGCGACTATCTCGACGACTTCTGGGCCGGGGCCGACGTCGAGGTCGACGGCGACCCGGACATCCAGCAGGCGGTCCGCTTCGGGCTGTTCCACGTGCTGCAGGCGGGGGCGCAGGCCGGCCCGCACCCGATCCCGGCCAAGGGGCTGACCGGCAACGGGTACGACGGTCATACATTGTGGGACACCGAGTCGTACGTGCTGCGGACGTTGACCTACACGCATCCCGGCTGCGTCGGCCCCGCGTTGAAGTGGCGGCACAACACGCTCGATCATGCCCGTGAACGGGCCCGCGAGCTCAAACTGGACGGCGCGGCCTTCCCGTGGCGCACGATCAGCGGCCCCGAGTGCTCCGGCTACTGGCCCGCGGGCACGGCGGCGCTGCACGTCAACGCCGACATCGCCGACGCTGTGCTGCGATACCACGCGGCCACCGGCGACGACGAGTTCATGCGCGAGGCCGGCGACGAGCTGCTGAGCGAGACGGCGAAGCTGTGGAAATCGGTCGCCTACTTCGACGACGAGGGCGTGGCCCACATCGCCGGCGTGACCGGCCCCGACGAGTACACGGCGCTGATGGACGACAACATCTACACCAACCTGATGGCCGAGCAGAACCTGCGGGCGGCCGGGGTCGACCTGCGCCTCAACATCCCGTACGCCGAGAACCGCCAGGTGCACGAGCAGGCGGCCGGCTTCACCCGGCTGCCCGAATGGGACTTCACCGACGACGACTACCCGCTGATGCTGAGCCACCACTACCTGAACCTCTACCGCAAACAGGTGGTGAAACAGGCCGACGTGGTGCTGGCCATGATGGTGCGCGGCGACGCGTTCACCACCGAGCAGAAGCGGCGCAACTTCGCCTACTACGAGGCCCGGACCGTGCGGGACTCCTCGCTGTCGGCCCCGATCCAAGCGGTGCTGGCGGCGGAACTGGGCCACCTGACCCTGGCCCACGACTACCTGGCCGAGGCGGCCCTGCTCGACCTGCGCAGCGGCGGCGAATCGGGCGGCGACGGCCTGCACATCGCGGCCTGCGCCGGCGCCTGGATCTCGCTGGTGATGGGCTTCGGCGGCCTGCGCGACCACGGCGGCGCGCTGTCGTTCCGCCCCCGGCTGCCACCCGGCCTGACCCGCCTGTCGTTCCACGTCCACTGGCGAGGCTCGAAGCTGTGCGTCACGATCACCCGCGACACGGTCAGCTACACCGCTGACGGCGAGGTCACCTTCCGCCACGAGGGCGACGAGGTCCGCGTACGCGCCGGAGAAGAACTGAAGTTCGCCGTCGACCCGATCGACGACATCCCGGCGCCACCGTCACCCCGGCCCCCGCGTCGGCATAGCCTTTCCGCGTGACGGTGTGGGTGGCGTTGTTGCGGGCGGTCAACCTGGGCGCCCGCAACCGGGTCCCCATGGGTGAACTGCGCACCCGGCTGGCCGAGGTGGGGCTGCCGGGGGCTCGCACCCTGCTGCAGAGCGGCAACGTGGTCGTCGAGTCCGAGCTCGACGTGGCGGCGCTGATCCGCTCGGTGCTGCGCGACAACTTCGGCGTCGACCAGCCGGTGATGCTGCGCAGCCGCGACCGGCTCGACGAGATCATCGCGGCCAACCCGTTCCCGGCGGCGGCCCGGGACCGCCCGACGATGCTGCGCGTCACCTTTCTGGCCGAACTGCCGTCGGCCGAGCAGGTGCAGGCTCTGGAAAGCCACGAGGACGTGCGCCTGCACGACCATGAGGTCTACATCGACTACCGCGACCAGGGGCACGGCAACCCGATCGCCACGACGACGGCTTCCCGTCAATCGGCCCGGAACGGCACCGAACGCAACTGGTCCACCGTCCTCAAGCTGGCCGCGCTGGCGCGGTCCGTTTGAAGAAGCGGCATCACGCTCCGGCCACCGTAGATCCGGGGACCGGGGTGGCGGGTCCGCATCGGCGGCGGGCGGCCCGGGTTGGATCTCACCGACTTGGCGGAACGAGCTGACGAGTTGGCCGTGTCAGTGGTGGCCTTCGCCGTGCTCCTCGGCTCCGACCTGCTCTGGCGCAGTCCGGTAGTGGGTCAGTGGTGGTCTTCTCTGTACTCCTCGGACGGACCCGCCGTTCTGGCGCAGTCCGTTGAGGGTCAGTGGTGGCCTTCTCTGTACTCCTCGGCCGGACCCGCCGTTCTGGCGCAGTCCGTTGAGGGTCAGTGGTGGCCCTCGCCGTACTCCTCGGCCCAGACGCGCCAGTTGTCGAGGACGCCGTAGAGGGACGGGGTCAGCCAGCCGGGGGCCGAGCGGCGGAAGACTCCGGGGTCCATCTGGCCCGCGCCGGACGGTAGGGCGCCGACCAGGTGGGGGACCAGTTCGCTCAGGTTGGCCCAGTGGACCAGCTCGGGGTCGTGGGGCCAGGCGCCGATGATCACGCCGGCCGGGACGCCCCGGCGGGCCAGGGCCTCCAGGGTCAGGGCGGTGTGGTTGAGCGTACCCAGACCGGCCCGGGCCACCACGATCGTGCTGATGCCGAGGGTGGTGGCCAGGTCGGCGACCGTCCAGGACTCGCCCGAGGGGCGTACGCCCATGGGGACCAGCAGGCCGCCGGCGCCCTCGACGAGGACCAGGTCGTGCTTGTCGGCCTCGGCCCGGATGGCGTCGACGACCTCGTAGAGCTCGAGCGGAGGCAGTTCGGCCACGGTGGCGGCGGCCAAGGGGGCTAGGGGCTCGGGGTATTCGGCCAGCGTGCGGGTGGTGTCGGGGGCGGCCAGGCGAGTGATGACCTCGATGTCGGTCGGGGCGCCGGTGGCGATGCCGGTCTGGCCGGGCTTGATCACGGCGACCCGGAGACCGGCGGCCTGAGCCGCGGCAGCGATGGCCGCGGTGACCACGGTCTTGCCGACATCGGTATCGGTGCCGGTGACCAGCACGATGCCCCGCCACTCGCCGGCCTCGGGACGCCGGGGGGCGGGCTGGGCCTGAGCGGACAGCTCGGCCGAGATCTCCGCGCTGATTGCCTCGGCACTCGGCAGATCATCGAGGCCGAGCCCGGCGCCACCCGGCGCGGGCGCAATCGGCCCGGGCGCGTCCGGCACCGGGTGCCCCGGCGCCGGCGACACCGGCGCGTCCGGCACCGGGTGCCCCGGCACCGGCGACACCGGCACGTCCGGCGCTGGATGGCCCGGCGCAGGCGACACCGGTACGGGTGAGTCGGGCACTGGGTGGCCCGGTGCGGGCGAAATGGGAACGGGCGAGTCGGGCAGTGGCTGCCCCGGCGCGGGTGAGACCGGCATGGGTGAGTCGGGCAGCGGGTGGCCAGGCGTGGGTGAGACCGGCGGGATCTGCCCCGGTTCGGCCGGCGGCGCAGTCGCAGAGGACAACCCGGCGGCGGCACTGCGCTCAGTGGCAGCGGCAGAGCTCGACGCGGTGGCGGCTCTGTGCTCAGCGGCGGCGTCAGGGCTGGGGGCGGTCGCGGTGATGGCACTGTGCTCATTGGCGCCGACAAGGCTGCGGGTGGTCGCGACAGCGGCTCGGTGCTCTGTGGCGGCGGCAGGGCTCGCGGTGGTCGCGGTGGCGGCGCTTTGCTCGGCGGCGACAGGGCCGGCGGTGGCCGCGGCTTCTTGCTCGGCGGCGCCGACCGGGCTGGGGGCGGTCGGGAAGAAATTGTCGCGGGAGGCGGTGGTGGCGTCGCTCAAGTTGAGGACACCAACTCCGGCGGCTGCGGCGAGGGCGCCGGCTTGGGCACTCGTCGTGGGGGGCGGAGGTGTATCCGCGAAGGCGGGCTCGGTGGGCGCCGGGACGGTTTCCAGGTCGATCGGGGTGAGGATCGTCGTGGGGTTGGGGGTGAAGGCACGGGCGCGGGCCGTGAAGCTGGCGTTGGCGTGGGGGAGGCGGGTCAGGACCTCGTCGAGGTCGAAGGAGGCC
The DNA here is from genome assembly GCF_024137025.1 of Paractinoplanes aksuensis. Classification (GTDB taxonomy): domain Bacteria; phylum Actinomycetota; class Actinomycetes; order Mycobacteriales; family Micromonosporaceae; genus Actinoplanes; species Actinoplanes aksuensis. The sequence continues at coordinate 128,728 of NZ_JAMYJR010000009.1, read as the reverse complement.
GCGTCTCGGCGGGTGGGGCGGGTCACGGGGCGCACTCCACGATGACGTTCAGGGCTCGGGCGAAGTCGGCGTCGGGGATTCCCGCGTTGAGGGTCAGGCGCAGGCGGGAGCTGCCGTCGGGGGTGGACGGCGGGCGGAAACAGCCGACGGCCACACCGCGGTCGCGGCAGTCGTCGGCCCACACGAGGGCGGCCTCAGGGCCGGGAGCCAGCACCGACAACACACCGGCGGCGGGAACGAGCAGTCCCCGGCCGACAACGGAATGGGCCGTGCCTGGCCCAACACCGGAAAGGCTGGCACCGGAAGAACCGGCATCGTGAAGGCCAGTACCGGCGACGGCGGCAGCGGGAGAGCCGGCACCCGGAAGGCCGGCGCCGGCGGCGCCCGCGGACGGGGTGGTGCCGGCGCCGGTCGTGTGACTGGCGTCGCCCGGACTGGAGGGAAGGCTGCTGAAGGCGAGAACTTCCGGACCGGTGGGGGCGGGTACTTCGAGGCCGGCGGCGGTCAAGTGGGCGACTGCCAGTTCGGCTCGGGCGCGGATCAAGGCGCGGCGGTCGTCGGCGGTGCGAGTTATGTGCAGGGCTTCGAGGACGCCGGCGGCCACGGCGGGTGGGAGCGCTGTGTCGTAGATGAAGGTGCGGCCGGTGTCGATCAGGTGCTGCATGAACGGCTGAGGGCCGGCGACCACGCCGCCGGCGCCGCCCAATGACTTGGACAGGGTCGCGGTGACGATCACGTCGTTGTGGGTGGACAGGCCCGCGGCGGCCACGCCGCCGGCGCCGGACGGGCCGAGCAGGCCCAGGGCGTGGGCGTCGTCGATCAGCAGCAGGGCGCCGCGGGCCGAGGTCACCTCGTGGAGGGACGCCAAGGGGGCCAGGTCGCCGTCGACCGAGAACACCGATTCGGTGACGACCAGGGCGCGAGCGGGGCGGTGGGTGTCGAGGATCTCGGCCACGGCGGACGGCGAGTTGTGGGGCGCGACCACCGTGCGTACGCCGGAGATCTTGCAGCCGTCGATGAGCGAGGCGTGGTTGTAGGCGTCGGAGACGATCAGGTCGCACACCGAGGTGAGGCTGCGCACAGCGGCCAGGTTGGCCAGGTAGCCCGACGAGAAGACGAGCGCCCCGGGCGTGCCCAGCCAGGCCGCCAGTTCCGTTTCGAGCGCGGCGTGGACCTGCGCCGAACCGCGCACCAGGCGGGAACCGGTCGCCCCCAGCCCGTACGCCGAAAGGGCTCTGGCCGCCGCCGCGACGACCGCGGGATGGGCGGCCAGGCCGAGATAGTCGTTGCCGGCCAGATCGACGACGAGGTCGTCGGCCGCGCGGGGCCGCAGCCGACGCGTCAGCCCCGCCTTGGACCGGCTCGCGGCCAGGCCCTCCAGCGACTCCAGCCAGCCCGACAAGACACCCTCCAAAGCACCACGAGAACGCCCAAGCGGGCATCACGAGAAGGGGAAACTACCACCCACCACCGACAGTCCTCCCGGGGCTGAGACTTCCGTCCGACCGCCACGCCCACCGCCGGGGAACGAGGTGAAAGCTTGTTAAGGTGCGGGGCATGTCAGAGATCCTCGACCGGGCCACAGCCCAGGTGCTCAACGACGGTATCGGCCTCGACGAGGCGCAGATCCTCGAGGTGCTGCGGTCGCCGGACGACGACCTGCCCGCGCTGCTGCAGCTGGCCCACGACGTCCGGATGAAGTGGTGCGGACCCGAGGTCGAGGTCGAGGGAATCATCTCGCTCAAGACCGGCGGCTGCCCCGAGGACTGTCACTTCTGCTCGCAGTCGGGCCTGTTCGCCTCGCCCGTGCGCTCGGTCTGGCTCGACATCCCGTCGCTGGTCGAGGCGGCCAAGCAGACCGCCGCCACCGGGGCCACCGAGTTCTGCATCGTGGCCGCCGTCCGCGGGCCCGACAAGCGCCTGATGGACCAGATGCGCGAGGGCGTCAAGGCGATCAGGGCCGAGGTCGACATCCAGGTCGCGGCCAGCCTCGGCATGCTCAGCCAGGAACAGGTCGACGACCTGGTCGACATGGGTGTGCACCGCTACAACCACAACCTCGAGACCTGCCAGTCGCACTTCCCCAACGTGGTGACCACGCACACGTGGGAAGAGCGCTGGAGCACGCTCAAGATGGTCCGCGAGTCGGGCATGGAGGTCTGCTGCGGCGGCATCCTGGGCCTGGGCGAGTCGCTCGAGCAGCGGGCCGAGTTCGCGGCCCAGCTGGCCCAGCTCGACCCGCACGAGGTGCCGATGAACTTCCTCAACCCCCGCCCGGGCACCCCGCTGGGCGACCAGCCGGTGGTCGAGGGCAAGGACGCGCTGCGCGCGATCGCCGCGTTCCGGCTGGCCATGCCGCGCACCATCCTGCGCTTCGCGGGCGGCCGCGAGATCACCCTGGGCGACCTGGGCACCCGCGACGGGCTGCTGGGCGGCATCAACGCGGTGATCGTCGGCAACTACCTGACGACGCTGGGGCGCCCGGCCACGGCCGACCTCGAGCTGTTGCAAGACCTGAAGATGCCGGTCAAGGCCCTGTCGGCGACGATCTGATGTATTGCGACCGCTGCGGCGGAGTCGCCGCCGAGGGGGATCACGGCCCATGTGTGGCGGCTCGGGATCTGGAGCCGCCACGCTTCTGCCCGGACTGCCGCCGCCGCATGAAGGTGCAAGTGGTGCCGACCGGGTGGACAGCCACCTGCGTCGAGCACGGTGTGCGTACGCAATAGAAGGTGGCGGCGACCCCCGGGGCCGCCGCCCCATCTCAGCCGAAGGCGGCCGGCGTCTCTTTCCCGGCCGGGCGGTGGCCGGCGATCGGCAGCGTCACGCTGACCAGCGTGCCGTCGCGGTCGGCCGGGCCGCCGCCGAGGCGCCGCAGGGTCCGCAGCATGGCCACGTTGTCGGCCGCCGTGTGCGCGATCAGGGCGGCGAAATTCCCCTGCTCGGCGTATGCGTAGAGGCGCCGCAGCAGGGCCGTGCCGATGCCCCGGCGTTGCCAGTCGTCGTCGACCAGCATCGCCACCTCGCCCAGGTCACCCTCGACGAGCAGGTTGGCCATGGCCACCACCTGGTCGCCGGCCAGGGCGAGCAGGGTGCGCCCCGAGCCGGACGGTTCGAGCAGCTGGGCCAGCCGGGCGTCGCTGGGCACGCTGCCCAGGTAGCGCCGCTGCAGGGAGGCGGCCGAACTGCGGGCGTGCAGATCGCGTACGGCGTCCAGGTCTTCGAAGGAAGCGGCCCGCAGCGTCAGCTCGTGACCGTCGGGAAGCAGCACCGAACTCTGCCCCTCTTGCCGGCGCAGCATCGCGCCGGACAGCTCGACCAGGGCCTGCGCCCGCGCGTATTCGGCCGGGGTGAAGGCCGGAGCCGCCCGCAGCACCTCGAACGAGCCGCCGGCCGGGTCGGCCAGGACCATGCGGGCCGCCTCGTAGCCGGGGCGCGCGGTCAGCGGCTCGGGCCGCCAGCGCACCTCGGTCGCGTCGAGCAGGGCGACCAGCGCCTCGGCCAGCGTGTCGGGTTCGTGGACGAGCCGGCCGGCCAGGGCCAGGGCCCGGGTCGGCTGGTCGACCAGACCCTGCGCCTCGGCCCGGGCCACGAACGCGTCGCGTCCGCGGCCCTTGGCCACCGCGGCCAGCAGTTCGGTCTCGGTCATCGTGTCCGGCGCGTCGACGAGGAAATCGTCGACCGCGCCGGCCTCGGTCGTGTGGACCTGGACGGCGAGGATGTTCACCGACCGCAGGGCGAGGCTTGCGGTCAGGACGGAGAGGTAGCCCGGTCGGTCGTCAACCGTTGCCCGGATCCGCCACAGCGCCATTGATGGCACCCCTTTCGGCGAGTCACGTCAGCTTTGCCGACCTCAATTCTCCTCCGCGGCTGTTAACCGGACATTGCTTGAGCTGGGATTTCAGCGAGAGTCCGATCACAGCGCGGACGGCACGGCGACCGTGTCGAGCCGGTCGCCCAGGATCACCGCGGCCGCGCGGATCAGCTGCGCGACCCGGTCGACCTCGGTGACGTGGAAGGCCGCGGCGGGCAGGTCGTCGACGTCCGAACGGGCGACCACCAGCACCAGGCCGGCCCGGCCGAACGGGGCGATCGCGTACCGGGTGCCCTCGGGACCGGTCACCGGCCGGGCCCGCAGCGGGGTGATCTCGGGCAGCTGCAGCGGGCCGGGCGCGCGCCAGCTGGCGTAGGCCACGGTGGGCTCGGAGGGCAGCGTGCGCGGCGCGTCGGCCCGCGCGGCCCAGTCGGCCGGCACGACCGCGGCCGCGGCCCAGTCGGCGGCGAGCAGACCGGGCACGGCGTCGACCAGGGTGGCCAGGCCGTCGGCCGGGTTCGCGGCCACCTGGGCCAGCAGCTCGGCGTCGTGCCCGCCCGAGACGGGGGCGCCGATCGCCTTCCAGACCCCGTCGACCTGGACGCCGGGGATGGCGGCGAGGCCGGCCAGCAGCCGCTCGACGCGGGCCGCGCCCGGCCACACGACGGTGAAGTCGTCGACGGCGCGGCCGCCCAGCCGTTCCAGCACGACCACCTGCACGATGTCGGCCCCGGCGACGCCCAGCGTGCGGGCCACCTGACCGAGAGCACCGGGACGATCGGGCAGAGTGACTCGAACCCGCAGCAACATGCGACTCCTCCCGCCTTGCGGACGGCACGGCGAGGCCGTCCCCTGAGGCGTACAGCCTGCCAATTCGGCGTTTCGCCCCGGTTGCGACGCCGTGTCCGACACCCGCGTATGCGGAGAATCACACCAGGCCGCGCCGGAATTTGTACCAGCCGTTCGTGCGGTTCGAGTGACCGGGTGGGCGGTAGGGTCGCAGTGTGATCTGCCCGGCCTGCCGCGAGCGGCGGCACGACGAGTGCCGCGGCGGTTCGTGGTGCGACTGCCAGCACAAGGTCAGCCGGCCCGTCCCGCCGGTGACGGGTCCGCCCGGCCCATGACGTCGTTCCCCGCGTGGCCGTCGAGCGCCGACGGTCTGATCGAGCTGTACCCGCGCAATCCATCACCCACGCTGCGGGTCAACTTCATCGCCAGCGCCGACGGCGCCGTCACCGTCGACGGCCTGTCCGCCGGTCTGCAGGGCCCGGGCGACAAGCAGATCTTCGACTCGCTGCGGATGGTCTGCGACGCCCTGATCGTCGCTTCCGGCACCGTGCGGGCGGAGAACTACGACGCGTTGCGGCCGAGCCCTGACGCCCGGCAGTGGCGGATCGCCCACGGCCTGCCCGAGTACCCGCTCATGGTGATCGTCTCGGGCTCCCTCAACCTCGACCTCGATCAGCTGGTCTTCACGGACGCGCCGGTCCGCCCGATCGTGGTCACGACGACCCGGGCCGACCCGGCGCCCCTGGCCGGGGTGGCCGACGTCATCGCGGTGGGCGAGGACAGGGTCGACTGCGCCGCGGCGGTCCGCGAACTGAACGCGCGCGGGGCGACCCAGCTGCTGTCCGAGGGCGGCCCGCAGTTGTTCGGCGCGCTGATCGAAGCCGACGTGGTCGACGAGTTGTGCCTGACCGTCGCGCCGCTGCTGGTCGGCGGCGGCCCCGGCCGCATCTCGGCCGGCGCCCCCGCCACCCCACGCCAGATGTCCCTGCGCCACGTGCTGACGCTCGAGGAGATGCTGTTCCTGCGCTTCTTGCGTCAGGGCCGCTGACCGGTCACCCGGCTGTTGGCCGATCGGCTCACATTGGTTCATTGATGGGCGCGCCTCCACCATCGAACCAAGATCTTGTGGATAACTCTGTGTATGAGCACTAGAAGTTGTGGACAACTCGTGCCAACCCCCGGCGGATGCGAGTTTTGTCGTACCCCTGGTGCACGATGATCGGCGTGTCTGACGAAACTTCCCCCGTCGGGCGGGTGCTAGGTACAGCCGACGCGACGCCGCTTCAGTTCTGGACGGCCGTGACCCCGGGCAGCTATTTACAGCTGGACGATGTCGTGGTCACCCAGCGTGATCTGCCGGACCGCGAACCGGTCACGATCGCCGGGGTGGTGACGCAGGTGCGGGCCCGGCACGAGGGGGCGCAGTTCGACTCCGACGTGTTCGCCATCGCCGAGGGCACCCTGCCCGCCCTGGTGCAAGAGGCGGCCGAGATCACCACGACCCGGGTCGACCCCGAGCTGTACGTGCCGCCCGCACCCGGCGCCGTCGTGCACCGGGCGACCGGCGAGGCCCGCGACGCCGCTCTGCACTTCGACCGGATGGACCGGCGCATCCCGATGGGCACCGGGCGCGACGGGGTGCCCGTGTTCCTCAATGCCGACTTCCTCGACGGCACCCGCGGCGCCCACGTGTCGATCAGCGGCATCTCCGGCGTGGCCACCAAGACCAGCTTCGCGACGTTCCTGCTCTACTCGGTGTTCCGGTCGGGTCAGCTCGGGGCCGACGGCGCCAACGCCCGCGCGCTGATCTTCAACGTCAAGGGTGAGGACCTGCTGTTCCTCGACCACCCCAACACCAAGCTCGACGAGGCCACCCGGGCCAATTACAAGCTGCTCGAGCTGCCGGCCACCCCCTTTTCCGACGTACGGGTCTATGCGCCGCCCCGCGCGGGCGACTCCTCCGGCGCGCCCGATGTGAGCAGCCGGCTCACCGGTGTCGACTCGTTCTATTGGACGCTCGAGGAGTTCTGCGACAAGCGGCTGCTGCCGTACGTGTTCGCCGACGCCGACGACGAGCGCCAGCAGTACACGATGGTCGTCCACTCGGTGACCGCCCACCTCAACCGCTACGCCGTGCCCGCCGAGGGGGGCATCAGCATCGACGGCAAGCGGATCGGCTCGTACGGCGATCTGGTCGACCACATCGTCGAGCAGCTCACCGACGACGAGACCCGGTCGACCTGGGCCGGCTCGGCGGTCAACATGGGCACGGTCAACGCGTTCGCCCGCCGGCTCATCGGCAGCAAGCGCGACCTGGCCCGGCTGATCCGCGGCGACCTGGCCCAGCGCCGCCCCCACCAGATCAAGACGGCCGAGTCGGCCCAGGTCACGGTGGTCGACCTGCACAACCTGCCCGACCGCGCCCAGCGGTTCGTGGTCGGCGTGACGCTCAAGACCGAGTTCGAGGAGAAAGAGAAGGCCGGCACCGGCCGCCCGCTGCTCTTCGTCGTGCTGGACGAGCTCAACAAGTACGCCCCGCGCGAGGGCAGCTCCCCGATCAAAGAGGTGCTGCTCGACATCGCCGAGCGTGGCCGGTCGCTCGGGGTCATCCTGATCGGCGCCCAGCAGACGGCCAGCGAGGTCGAGCGGCGCATCGTGACCAACTCGGCCATCCGGGTGGTCGGCCGGCTCGACCCGGCCGAGGCGGCCCGGCCCGAGTACGGGTTCCTGCCGCCGGCCATGCGGCAACGGGCGCTGCTGGCCCGCCCGGGCACGATGTTCGTCAACCAGCCCGACATCCCGGTGCCGCTGTGCGTCGAGTTCCCGTTCCCGGCCTGGGCCACCCGCAAGTCCGAGTCCGGCCCGCCGCCCGCCGACACGATGAAGTCCATCGTGCAGGGGGCCGATCCGTTCGCCGTCGTGGGCAGCCGCGGCGGCTCGTCCGACGACGACATTCCGTTCTAAGGTTCCGCGATGCGCATCCTGCACACGTCCGACTGGCACGTCGGCAAGGTCCTCAAGGGCCGCGGCCGGCACGACGAGCACATCCGTGTGCTGGCCCAGGTGGTCGAGGTGGCCCGGGCCGAGCGGCCCGACCTGGTGATCATCGCCGGTGACCTCTACGACACGGCGGCCCCCACGGCCGACGCGACGCGGGTGGTCACCCGGGCCCTGACCGCGCTGCGCAACACCGGCGCCCAGGTGGTGGCGATCGGCGGCAACCACGACAACGGCCCCGCCCTCGACGCGCTGCGCCCGTGGGCCGAGGCGGCCGGCATCGTGCTGCGCGGCGCCGTGCGCGACAAGGCCGACGAGCTGCTGATCACCGGTGAGACCGCCGACGGCGAGAAGTGGCAGCTCATGACGCTGCCGTTCCTGTCCCAGCGCTACGCCATCCGGGCCGCCGAGATGTACGAGCTGACCGCGGCCGAGGCCAATCAGACGTACGCCGATCACATCGCCCGGCTGATCGCGCGGCTCAGCGACAAGTTCGACCAGCCCGGCGTGGTCAACCTGCTCACCGCCCACCTGACGATCGTCGGCGCCTCGGCCGGTGGCGGTGAGCGCGAGGCGCACACGATCATGGGGTACGCCGTGCCGGCCACGGTCTTCCCGACCAACGCCCACTACGTCGCGCTGGGCCACCTGCACCGGGCCCAGCAGGTCATTTCGCCCTGCCCGACCCGCTACAGCGGCAGCCCGCTGGCGATCGACTTCGGCGAGGAAGAGAACGTGTCGTCGGTGGCGATCGTCGATGTCGCGGTGGACAAGGCGGCCCGGGTCCGTGACGTGCCGATCACCGGGGCGATCGCGCTGCGCACGGTCCGCGGCACGCTCGAACAACTCGCCACGGTGAACCTTCCGGACGCCTGGCTCCGTGTCCTCGTGCGCGAGAAGCCACGGGTCGGCCTCCGCGAGGACGTGCAGGAGCTGTTGCCCAACGCCCTCGAGGTGCGGATCGACCCCGAGATGATGCCCGACCGGGCGGGGGAGCGCATGGCACAGCGGGCCGGTCGGTCGCCGCGGGAACTCTTCGGCGACTACCTGGACAGTCGCGACAACGCCGACGACGGCGTCCGCGAACTCTTCGACGAGCTGTACGACGAGGTGAGCACCCACTCATGAGCGAGCGAAGCGAGCGCAGAAAGCTCAGTGGCCAGGGCTCTGGTTCGGCGGAGCGAAGCGGAGACGGATCATGAGACCGATCAGGTTGGACATGGCCGGGTTCACCGTCTTCCGGGACGAGACGAGCGTCGACTTCACCGACGCCGACTACTTCGCGCTGGTCGGGCCGACCGGCTCGGGCAAGTCGACGGTCCTCGACGCGGTCACCTTCGCGCTGTACGGCACCGTCCCGCGCTGGGGCGGCAGCCGCGGCATCGGCAATGCGCTCGCCCCCTCGGCCACCGAGGCCCGGGTCCGGCTCGTCTTCGAGTCGGCCGGTGACCGGTACGTGGCGACCCGGGTCGTCCGGCGCGACGGCCGCGGCAACGTCAAGACCGCGGGCGCCGGCCTGCAGCTCATGCCGCCCGGCTTCGACGTGTCCAAGCTCGACACCGGTATGGACCTGGACGACCTGGGCGAGGTGCTGGCGGGCACCCCGGCCGAGATGGACCAGGCCGTGCTCGACGCCGTCGGCCTGCCGTTCGAGCAGTTCACCAGCTGTGTCGTGCTGCCGCAGGGCCAGTTCGCCGACTTCCTGCACGCCAAGCCGGCCACCCGGCAGCAGATCCTGGTCAACCTGCTCGGCCTGCACGTCTACGAAGAGGTGCAGACCCGGGCCACCGGCCGGGCCCAGACCGCCGAGGGCAAGCTGGCCGTGGTCGACCAGAACCTGGGCGCCCTGGCCGACGCGACCGACGAGGCCGTCGAGGCGGCCGAGCAGCACGTCGCCCGCATGCGGGAACTCACCGCTGCGGTCGAGGCGGCCGTGCCCGGGCTGCGAGCCAAGCGTGCGGCCGAGGCCGAGGCGGCTTCGGCCCGGGACGCTCTGGACGCTGAAGTCCGGCTGCTCTCCTCCGTACGTACGCCCGCGGCCAGCGTGGAAACGGCCGGAGTGACCGCCGCTGCGAGGGCGACCGCCGCTCAGACCGCGGATGAGGTCCGCGCAGCGGAGGAAAAGGAAGAGAAGCTGCGCGGCGAGCTCGCGGCCTCCGGGGACGCCGGGTCGCTCAACCTCATGCTCGACCGGCACGCCGAGCTCGAGAAACTGGTCGGGCAGGCCGACTGGTTCGCCGGCGAGGTGTCAGTGGCCGAGGTCGAGCACAAGGACGCCGCGGCCTCGGCCGAGATCGCCCACAGCGCCCAGGTCGGCGCCGTCCAGCTGCTCGAACAGGCCCGGCTCGACTACACCGAGGCCCAGCGCATCGACCGGGCCTCGGCCCTGCGCGCGCATCTGGCCGCGGGCGACCACTGCCCGGTGTGCGAGCAGACCGTGACCACCGTGCCTCCGGTGTCCGAGGAATCGGCCGTGCGCGCGGCCGAGACCAGTGGCAAGGCCGCGCGGGCGGCCGCCGAGATCGCCGAGAAGGCGTGGCAGCAGCGGGACGCCGTCGCCCGCAAGCTCGAGAGCAACCTGGAACGCAAGCGGGCCCAGCACGAGCACCACCTGACCCGGCTGGCCGAGGCGCGGACCGCGGTGGCCGAGTCGCCCGGGGTCGAGGCGCTGCGCCGGCAGCTGGCCGAGATCGACCGGTTTCAGAAGCAGCTCGACCAGGCGGGCGCGGCCGTGCGGACGGCCCGGTCGGCCAACCGGCAGGCCCAGGCCGCGGTGATCGCCGCCGAGGACAGGCAGCGCTCGGCCTGGCGGGAGTTCGACACCGTACGGGATCAGGTCGCGCGCTTCTCGCCGCCGCCGGCCGACCGCGACGACCTGGCCGGGGCGTGGGCCCTGCTGGTCGAGTGGGCCGCGGGCCTGGCCGCCGAGCGGGCCACCGCCCGCGACGAGGCCGAGGGCACGGTGGCCTCGGCCCACCGCACCACGGTCGCCGCCCAGCAAGAAATCGCGGCCCTGTTCACTGCGGCCGGGGTGGCCGTGCCCGCCTCCGACGAGTCCTCGCTGATCCGCGCGGCCGCGATCACCGCCGAACGGTCCGAGGCCGCACTGCAACGGCTGGTCGACCGGCGCGAGCAGGCCCACGAGCTCACCGAGCAGCGGATGACGCTGCAGCGCGAGATGCGGGTGGCCAAGTCGCTGGCCGGGCACCTGCGGGCCAACAACTTCGAGCGCTGGCTGCTGGAAGAGGCGCTCGACCTGCTCGTCGACGGCGCGTCGCGGATCCTGCGCGAGCTGACCGGCGGGCAGTACGACCTGATCCACGACAAGGGCGAGTTCTTCGTGATCGACCACCACGACGCCGGGCTGCGGCGCGGGGTGCGCACCCTGAGCGGCGGCGAGACCTTCCAGGCCTCGCTGGCCCTGGCCCTCGCGCTGTCCGAGCAGCTGGCCGGCATGTCGACCACGGCCGCCAGCCTCGAGTCGATCGTGCTCGACGAGGGCTTCGGCACCCTCGACGCGGCCACGCTGGACGTGGTGGCGGCGACGCTCGAGAACCTGGCCGCGCGCGGCGACCGCATGGTCGGCGTGGTCACCCATGTCAACGCGCTGGCCGAGCGGGTGCCGGTGCGGTTCGAGGTGCACAAGGACGCGCGGACCGCGCACGTGACGAGGGTGGGCCTTTGACCAGCATGTACGTGGACGCGTGGGATCCGTCCTACGGCTCGTCGTTCGAGGGTGGCGCCGAGGGCGGGGACGGTCCGGCCTCGGCCAGCAGCGCCCAGGTCGACACCGACGTCGAGGTGCCGGCGGCCGAGTGGGCGCCGATCGACGTCTCGTCGTCGGTGCGCTGCCCCGACGTCGTCTTCCTGGTCGACGGGGTGCGGCGCAACGACGCCGGGCTGTGGACGGCCGAGGAGGACGGGACGTCGTACGCCGGGCTGGCCGCCTCGTACGCGGCCGGTGTGGTCCGGTGCGACCTGGCCCGGGGCGCGGCCGAACTGGTCGGCGCGCGGGTCGGCCGGGGGCTGTTCACCGCGAGCCCGTCGGCCGAGGACGTGCAGGCCGGCTCGGTGCGCTACGAGGTGCACCGCATCCACGGCACCGGCGAGGCCAGCAAGCTGCCCGCCGCCGTGCAGGGCCCGCTGACCGCACTCGAGATCGACATCTCGGCCTCGGCCCGCGACACCAGCTCCGACGGCCGCGACCTGCTCGTGGTGGACGGGCCGCTGCGCAACCGGCGGCAACTGCCCCGCACGATCGGGTACGTCAAGACGCAGCAGAAGCAGTACCTGCCGGCCGCGCTGACCACGGTCGTGACGTCGCTGCGGCCGGGCCAGCGGACGCCGGTCTTCCACCTGGGCACGGTGTGGGGCGGCTGGTCCTGGTACCTGCGCCTGCCCGGGGCGTCCGGGGCGCCGTGGTCGGGCATCGTGCGGGTGGAGTGCTCGCCCGACCTCGCGCCCGAGGAGGCGATCGAGCTGGCCGAGATCTCGGGGGCGACGCTGCCGCGGTTCGCGTCGTCGGCCTACAAGGACCCGCGAGCGCCACAGAACCTGGTGCCGATCGCCGGCCTGGAACGGCGGCTGCGCGGCCTGCTGGGGGATTCCCGGGTGCTGCACCGGGCGCTGACCCTGGCCACCGCCCGCTCCCGCCTCAACTAACTCAAGATCGACGCCACCAGTCGGCGGATCTCGTCCTGTCCGGCCACGACTCCGGTGCCGGCGAGCGCCAGGTGCGCCGCGCCGACCAGAGCGAGCGCCTGAGGGCCGACGTCGGCGTCGGCGGGCACCCGATGCTGGGCCTGCTCGGCGGTCAGATAGGCGGCGAGCACGGCGGTGGCTTCGGTCAGCATCGGCACGCCGTTCGGGCCCAGGCGGGCGCGCAGGTCGTCGCGCGACAGGATCAGGGCGGTCAGTCCCAGCCCGACCCGGTCGAAGACCAGGGCCAGCACGTCGGCGATGTTCTCGTCGACCGCCCCCGATCCGGCCGTCTCGCACATGGTCGCGCCCCAGGCCTGGAAGCCGGCGATGCGGCGGCGCACCAGCTCGGCCAGGAAGTCGTCGAAGTCGGCGAAGTGCCGGTGCAGCACGCCCTTGGCGCAACCGGCCTCGGCCGTGACCGCACGGCTGGTCAAGGCGCCCGGCCCCTCGTTCAGCAGGACGCGCTGGGCCGCGTCGAACAATTGCTGGCGTACGTCGCGCAGCGCCACTCCGGTCGGCACTCCCTCAGCCTCGCACATCGACGAGTGGGCGCTTGCCCATTAGAGTGGGCGCATGCCCACTCAGCCCTTCCGTGAGCGCCGCGTGGCGGAGTCGTTCGGCGTCGACAGTGACCGCTACGACCGCACCCGCCCCCGTTACCCGGCCGACCTGATCAATCGCCTGGCCGCCCCCGAGGTCCTCGACGTGGGCATCGGCACCGGCATCGTCGCCCGCCAGCTCCGCGCCGCCGGCGCCCACGTAACCGGAGTTGAGCCCGACCCGCGGATGGCCGCCTTCGCCCGCGACAGCGGCTTCGAGGTCGAGGTGGCGACCTTCGAACAATGGGACCCCAGGGGCCGCACCTTCGACGCGGTCGTGGCCGGCCAGACCTGGCACTGGGTCGACCCCGAGGCGGGCGCGACCAAGGCCGCGTCCGTGCTGCGCCCCGGCGGCCGCCTCGCGCTGTTCTGGAACGCCGGCCAGCCCGCCCCGGAGGCGGCCGCCGCTTTCGCCGACGTTTTCCACCGCCTGATGCCCGGCAGCCGGATGGCCGCGGCCTACCAGGGTTCGGTCTCGGCCGCCCAGGGCTATGCGGCGCTGGTGGACCAGGCCGACGCGGTGACCCGGGCGACCGGGACCTTCTCGCCCTTCGAGCGCTGGTCCTACGAGTGGGAGCGGACCTACACGCGCGACGAGTGGCTCGACCAACTCCCGACCCAGGGCCTGCTCACCACACTGCCCGCCGACGAGATGGCCGCGCTGCTGTCCGCCACGGGCGCCGCCGTCGACGCCCTAGGCGGAAGTTTCCTGATGCGCTTCACCACGCTGGCCACTGTCGCCTCGAGGCTGTCCTGATCACCTTGAAACGATCTTGCCGGGGTGCCACCGCCTCCCCCGCCCTCCCAAGGGACATGGGAAGAAGGTAGACGGCGGGCAAGCCGGTGGGCCGAACTTGTCCACAGGGCGCGACACGTTCGATTCGTTATCCACAGGGTGCCGACGGGCGAAAGCAGTCGAGGTCCCGGCCGACTTCGGTCGATGACTGCGGAGTGGCTTGGTCGCTCCTTGGAGTGGACTGGTGCCCTTCGGTGAGCGGACAGGAAGGTGTCCGGCCAGTACGCCCAATCCGACAGAAGGTGTTTTTAGGGGTAGTTGGTGCGGGTACTGCGCGAAGAGGCCGGATGGCGGTCAGACATCCCCTGAACGGGCAAGACGCGGGGCGTGATCCGGTTGGGAGCGCTCCCGAATAGCGGGACGGAAACGCAGCGTCCGGGCTTGCCTACTTAGCGGTAACGCCGCACTGCCAGTGCGTCGGTCCTGCTCAACTGCGTATTTCATGGTGCGCGTGGGGCTGAGTATTATTCGGCTGCCCTGGCCGTCATATCGGTGCAGATCGATTAATTCCGATCGCCCGCCGATGCGCCTCGTGACCCCCCACACGACCGCGGAGGATCGTTTGAGACCGCTCCCCGAAATTTTCCCGTCCGCGTTGATCCCGAGGGCTGTCCCCAGCCGTATCTCAGGCGACGGGGAAAACGCCGGGTGGAGGTATCGATGCATGCGGTGGCCGAACATCGGCTGGCGCCAGGCGGGGTGCGCCTGATGACACAGCAGCATTCCGGTGGACGGTGGCAGTCTCTCGACGGAGGCCGTAGTGCGGGCGATGGTGGTTCAGTGATTCCCCGGCAGGCGCCGCGGCATGAGGCCGCGACCCCCGCGGGGGCTTCTCACGAGGACACTCTGGTCAAGATGCTCTATGAGGAGCATGCGGGACCACTTCTGATGTTCGTGCTGCGTCTGACCGGCGGTGACCGGCAGCGCGCTGAGGACATCGTGCAGGAGACGTTGCTCCGGGCCTGGCGCAATGCGCACCGGCTCGGCGCCCAGGGGCAGCAGTCGCTGCGGCCCTGGCTGGTGACCGTCGCGCGGCGTATCGCGATCGACGACCACCGGAGCGCGAGTGCCCGGCCGGCCGAGACGTACGACCGCGAGCTCGAGAGCTTCCCCAGTCAGTCCGATGAAACCGACCGCGTTCTGCAGTCGATGACGGTCTCCGACGCGCTGCGCGAACTCAGCCAGTCGCACCGCGAGATCCTCATCGAGACGTACTTCCGGGGCCGCACGGTGCCGGAGGCGGCGGAGAAGCTCAACCTTCCGTTGGGTACCGCCAAGTCACGGGTGTATTACGCTCTGCGTGCGTTGCGGACGGCGTTGCAGCAGCGGGGGGTGACCGAATGACCCAGGAAGACCACTTCGATGTCGCGTCGTACGCCTTGGGTGTGCTCGACGAACGCGACGCCACACAGTTCGAGGACCATCTGATCGACTGTCCTCGGTGCGCCTACGAGCTCGAGTCGTTCGTCGAGGTGGCCGATCTGCTGGCCGACGTCGACGCCAACGCGGTGATCGCCGCCGAGGAGACCCGGCGCGACGGCTTCATGCTGCAGAAGGTGATCGGCGAGGCCTCCCGCGAGCGCCACCGGGCCAACAGCCGGCGGCTCTACTCGCTGGCCGCGGCCGTGGTCATCTTCGCGATGCTGTCGATCGGCGCGTTCTTCGTCGGCGGCTCGGTGCTCGGCGACAACGCCGACCCGGCGTCGACCAACACCGCCCAGCGCGACAGCACCCAGCTCGACCCGCTGCCCGTCTCGGGCGGGGGCACCGGTCTCGGTGGCACGGCCCTGGCCGGCGAGTCGCTGACCGGCACCGACCCGCGGACCGGGGTGGCCGCGACGGTGGGTCTGGTGAAGAAGGACTGGGGCACGCAGATCCAGTTCGCCATCGCCAACATCCAGGGGCCCAAGGTCTGCCGGCTGGTCGCCGTGCACACCGACGGCACGAGCGAGCCGCTCGTCTCGTGGAAGGTGGGCGACCGGGGCTGGGGCACCGCCGCCAACCCGGAGCCGCTGCTGCTCCAGGCGATCACCTCGACCCCGCGCGACCAGATCGCGCACATCCAGGTGCAAGAGGTCACCTCGAGCGGCGCCGGCGACACGCTGGTTCGCGTTCCGTAACCGCACCCGCACTCATAAAGGATCCCGGCCGATCGGCCGGGATCCTTTGTTTTTTCTTAGAGAAGCAGGTCCGGTGGCCCGCCGGGAAAAACTCGGAAATTGATGGGAACTTTCTTCAACCGACGCGACCTTGCCCTCGTACTACAGCCCGGAAACGCCAGAGCAGAAACACCTTGGAGGGCAAGTGCTACCGGAGAAGCGAAAGTTGATGGTCGTCGGCGCCGCAATCGCCGCGGCGTTCGCAGTGACCGGCTGCGCCCCGCAGGGATACAACCAGGCCGACTACGGCAACGCCGCTGAGCCCGCCGCGGAGAACGTGGCCGCGACCGCGGACCCGGCCGACCCGTCGGCCACCGACGCTCCTCCGGCCGACCCCGAGGCCACGGCCCCGCCGGCCGCCGCCGACGCCGCCCCCGAGCTCAGCGAGGAAGAGGTCACCTCCGAGCTGACCGGCACCAAGGTGGCCCGGATGGGCAAGGTCGTGGTGGACGACGAGGGCTTCGTGCTCTACCGCTTCGACAAGGACAAGAACGAGCCGGCCAAGTCGAACTGCGTCGGCGACTGCGCCGAGGTCTGGCCGCCTTCCCTGACCAACGACGGCAAGCCGACCCTCAAGGGCGTCGACGACAAGCTCGTGGGCACGGTGACCCGGGCCGACGGCAGCAAGCAACTGACCCTCAAGGGCTGGCCGCTCTACCGCTACATCGGTGACAAGAAGCCCGGTAACTGGAAGGGCCAGAACGTCAGCGGCACCTGGTTCGTGATTCGGCCCGACGGCGCCAAGAACCTGACCTGCCTGCCCAAGGTGTCGAAGCCGGTGGCCCCGCCCGCCAAGGACTCGGACGACGAAGCCGGTTCCGATTCGGGTGACGCCGGTGGCACCGGCAGTGACTACAGCTACTGATTCAAAAGTCCCCTGAGAAACGCTGATCCGGAGGTAGAGAGAAAATGCTTACCGCTCGCTTTACGCGCCGTCCGACGCGTTGGTTGGTGGGCATTTCCGCGGCGGTTCTGACGTTCCTGGTCGCGCCGGTCGCCCCTGTTCAGGCCGCCCCCGGCGACAGCGGGCCGATTCCGGTCCCGTCGTCCAACGGCCTGAGCAACAAGGGTGTCGGCGCGGTCAGCGACGCGGACAAGGACTTCGTCATCAAGGTGCGGCTGGCCGGCCTGTGGGAGATCCCGGCCGGCAACATGGCCCAGGAGAAGTCGAACGACCCGCGCATCGTGAAGATCGGCAAATCGATCGCCGAGCAGCACGTGATTCTCGACGACCTCGACCGGAAAACGGCCAAGAAGCTCAACATCGACCTGCCGGCCAAGCCGAACAGCGACCAGCAGTTCTGGCTGCAGGAGATGCGGGACGCGAACGGCGCCCAGTTCGACCAGATCTTCATCGACCGGTTGCGGGCCGCCCACGGCAAGATCTTCCCGGCCATCGCGACCATCCGGGCCTCCACGCGCAACGACTCCGTGCGCAAGCTGGCCCAGGAGACCAACCAGTTCGTCATGACCCACATGACGCTGCTGGAGTCGAGCAACATCGTCGACTACGCGCAACTTCCCACAGCCCCCGCCCCCGCGAACCCCGGCAGCGGTCCGGTTCCGGTGGACGGGCAGATGCTCGCGGCCGCCAGCAGCAGCGGTGGCATCCCGGGCGTCAGCACCACCGTGATCCTGCTCGTCCTCGCGGCCGCGCTCGTGGCCGGCGTCATCACGTCAATGCGCATTTTCCGGGCGCGGTAGCCCCAGCCACGTCCCCTCGCGTAAGAGAAAGGTGTCACCCCATGCGAAGGTCCAAGTACCGGCGCGCATCCAGGAGCAACAACTGGTTCTCCGGCAAGCGCCGCATCATCGCGGTGGCTGCCACGCTGGTGGCCTTCGGCGGCATCGTGACCGTCACCCAGGTCTCCAACGCGAGCACCGACCGCACCCAGAAGAAGGCTCTGGCGGCGTGCGACGACGTTCAGGCTCCGCAGCGCGCGAAGCTCTCGACGGAGACGCGTAAGGGCACCTACACCACCAACAACGGCAAGGTGACCCAGCACCCCGACGACGGCGCCGGCGACACGGTGTCGACCCAGACGCTGCGCACCCGGTGCCGCACCTGGGTGATGAACAACGTCGGCAACAACGGCGGTGGCAAGGGCAACCAGACCACCCCGCCGACCGAGGCCGCGACCGTCCCGGCCGCCGACCCGAGCGCCGAGGCCCCCGAAGAGGGCAACGGCGAGAACGGCAACGGCGAAGAGGGCAACAACGGCGGCGGCGAGCAGGGCACTGGCGGCGAGAACGGCCAGGGCAACGGCGAGCAGGGCGGCGACAACGGCCAGGGCAATGGCGAAGAGGGCCAGGGCAACGGCGAGCAGGGCAACGGCGAGCAGGGCAACGGCGGTGACAACGGCCAGGGCAACGGCGAGCAGGGCGGCGACAACGGCGAGCAGGGCAACGGCGGCGAGCAGCAGCCCGACCCCGAGCCCACCGAGGAGCAGACCACCCCGCCTCCGGGCGCCGGGCTGGGCGTGCTGACCAACAGCTGTGACACCAGCAACCTGACCCCGCACAACGGCTTCCAGGAAGGCAGCCGCTGCGTCTCGACCGAGTTCGGTGAGGTCGGCGAGGCCAACGCCAACCCGACGCTGCTGATCACCCGGGCCCCGCGCGCGGTCAACCCGAACACCCCGTTCACGCTGACCGTCAGCACCCGCAACCTGATCCGTGACCGCTTCCTCGCGGCCGGCCAGGGTGGCTACTACGTGGAGAGCTCGGTCCTGGCCAACGGCCTGGTCCGCGGTCACTTCCACACCGCCTGCCGGATGCTGGCCAACACCAACGAGGCCCCGGCGCCCGACCCGGTCCCCGCGTTCTTCGTGGCGACCGAGGACAGCCGCGGTGGCGCGACCCCCGACTCGGTCAACATCCAGGTCCCGGGTCTGCCCAACGCCGGCACCGCGCAGTGCGCCTCGTGGGCCGGTGACGGCTCGCACCGCATCCCGATGATGGTCCGCGCCAACCAGACGCCGGCCTTCGACACGGTCCGCATCACCGTTCGCGGCGGACGCCGCTGATCTGAGGAGCATCGCCGCTGGTACCCGGAGGCGAACCCGGACGGGACGGGGTCACCGACATGACCCCGTCCCCGAACGGACCCCCCGTCGCCCTCCGGGCGGTCGTCCTTCCCCCTGACGGACGACAACAGCGGTCGCTCCTACAGGACGTTCCGGACCAACTCGGGTGTCCGGACGTCCCCTCCGATGGCCCTGACCGGGAGCGCGGTCAGGGCCATCGGCCTGCGCGTAGTGGGCAACGGCCCCGGAAGGTGGCACAGTGTTGCCGGTGACCCGCAGGATGACGCCACCGGAGCGCTACCACTTCGGCGCCTCGGTCCGCTCGCTGCTGGTGCCCCGGCACGACCCGTGCGGCGTGTTCACCGGCGACGAGTTGTGGCTCACCGCCCGTACGCCCGAAGGCCCGGCCACGCTGCATCTCGCGCGCGACGGCCAGGATCTGGTAGCCACCGGCTACGGCCCGGGCGAGCAGTGGATCCTCGACCGCGCCGACGCCATCGCGGGCCTGCGCGACGACGTGACCGCCTTCCCCGCGTTGGCCGCCGCCCACCCGCTGATCAAGCGGCTGGCCCGCACCTTCGAGGGCATCCGGCTGCCCGCCACCGGCCTGGTGTTCCGCAGCGTGTTGCGGGCCGTGCTCGAACAAAAGGTCACCGGCAAAGAGGCGCACCGGGCCTACCGGTTGATCTGCCAGAACCTCAGCGAGCCGGCCCCGGGCCCGCGCGAGCTGATGCTGCCGCCCGACCCGGCCGTGATCGCGGCCACGCCGTACTGGGTCTTCCATCCGTACGGCATGGAACAGCGCCGCACCCAGGCCCTGCAACGCGCCGCGGTGGTCGCGGCCCGGCTCGAGCTGTGCGCCGATTCGGCCGACGCCACCCGGCGCCTGATGGCCCTGCCCGGCATCGGGGTGTGGACCGCGGCCGAGGTCGTGCGGGTCGCGTACGGCGATGCCGACGCCGTCAGCGTGGGCGACTTCCACATTCCCAACACGGTCGCGTGGGCGCTGGCCGGCGAGGCCCGCGGCACCGACGAGCGGATGCTCGAGCTGCTGGAGCCGTTCCGCGGCCACCGCGCCCGCGTCTGCGAACTGCTGGCCCACGGCGGCATCGGCGCCCCCAAGTTCGGCCCGCGCATGCCGATCCGGTCGTTCGCCCGGTTCTGAGTTCTAGGGCGCCAGATACGCCCTAGGCCCGGGACCGCTGGCGCGAAGCTTCGTAGAGCACCACCGTGGCCGCGGCGGCCGCGTTGAGCGAGCTGGCCGCGCCGGTGATGGGGATGCGGACCAGGACGTCGGCCGCGTTCTTCCAGGCCGTGCTGAGACCGGCCGTCTCGTTGCCGATCAGCAGCATGGTCGGGCCGGTCAGGTCGTGGTCGGCCACGTCGACCGCGCCGTGCTCGTCGGTGCCGACCAGTTGCACGCCGGCCCGCGCGGCCCACGGGAGCACATCGTCGGGGCCGTCGGCCGCGATCACCGGCAGCGCGAACAGCGAACCCGTGCTGGCCCGCACGGACTTGGGGTCGAACGGATCGGCGGCGTGCCCGGTGACCACCACCGCGGCCGCGCCGAACGCGTCGGCCGAGCGGATCAGCGTGCCGATGTTGCCGGGCGTGCTGGGCCGGTCGAAGACGACCACCAGAAGATGCGGATCATCGAACGAGGGGAGTTCGGGCGCCGCGGGCATCGCGACCACGGCGATCAACTCGGCCGAATCCTTGTCGGCCAGCTCGGCCACCAGCTCGGGGGACATGGCCACCGGCCGGGCGCCGCTGCGCTCCAGGATGTCGCGCGCCCACGACGACAGGGACTGCCGGTCGGGATGGATGAGGTCGCGGATCTCCCACCCGTGGTCGACCGCGAGCGAGATCGGGCGTACGCCCTGAACCAGGAACTCCCCGGCCCGGTGGCGTTTGTTGCGGTTGGTCAGCAGCGCCTGCCACTGCTGGAAGCTGGCATTGCGGGTGCTGATCCGGACGGCCCTCGACACCGCAGCGACGATACCGGGTCACAATTGCTGTGCGAGGAGGTGTACTCCATGCAAACTGGCGGCGTGGCTTTCACCCTGACGATCGACTGTGGCGGCGGCGGCATCAAGGGTTCCGTGCTCGACGAGGCGGGGACCATGCGGGCCCAGCCGCTGCGCGTCCCCACCCCCTATCCGTTGCCCCCCGAGCTCTTCGTCAAGACGTTGACGCAGCTCGGCGCGCGGCTGCCCGCGCACGACCGGGTCACCGTGGGCATGCCCGGCATGCTGCGGCACGGCGTCGTCGTGGCGACCCCGCACTACATCACCCGCAGCGGCCCGCGGACGAGGATCGACCCCGAGCTGCAGGAGGCCTGGTTCGGCTTCGACGCGCGCACCGCCCTGGAGGACGCGTTCGGCCGCCCCACGCTCGTGCTCAACGACGCCGAGGTGCACGGGGCCGGAGTGGTCGCCGGGACGGGCTGCGAGCTGGTGCTGACCCTGGGCACGGGACTGGGCTGCGCGCTGTTCGACGGCGGCGCGCTGGCCCCGCACCTCGAGATGTCGCAGGCGCCGGTGCGGTGGGGCATGTCGTACGACACGTACATCGGCGAGCACGAGCGCCGCCGCCTCGGTGACGCCCTCTGGTCGCGCCGGGTCCGTAACGTCGTCGAGGGGCTGCGCCCGGTCTTCCTGTGGGACCGGCTGTATCTCGGCGGTGGCAACTCTCGCCTGATCACGGCCACACAGCTCGCCCGCATGGGTGACGATGTGGTCGTGGTGCCGAACACGGCGGGCATCGTCGGCGGCGTGCGCGCCTGGACCCTGGGCACCGCCCGCTGACATGCGGCCCGCGGCGATCCTGCTCGACTTCGGCGGAGTGCTGGCCGACGCCCCGTCGCGCCGGACCGCTCCGCCCGGCCTCGTGCTGCGCATTTTCAACCTGGTCAACGGCGTGCTGACGCCGGGCGAGATCCAGCGCACGCTGACCGAGGGCGCCGCGGCCTGGTCGGCCTGGCGTGACGAGGACTGGCCGGACGAGCTGCCCCAGGCCGAGGTGTGGGAGCGGTTCATCCTGCCCGGGTGGCCGCCGGCGGCCCAGGTGCCGGTGCGCGGGGCGGTGCGCAAGCTGAGCTACGAGTGGGCCTGGCGGGACAACTGGGCGTTGCGGCCGGGCATCCCGTCGGCCCTGGAGGCAGCGGCCGATGCCGGCGTCACGCTGGCCGTGGTCTCGAACACGCTGTCCGGCGCGGCCCACCGCGACTTCCTCGACAAGGCCGGCCTCGGCCACCACTTCGCCGTGCAGATCTACAGCGACGAGGCCGGCGTCCGGAAACCCAACCCGCAGATGATCTGGAACGCCACCGACGAGCTGGGCCTGGCCCCCGGGGACTGCTGGTTCGTCGGCGACACCCCCCGGCGCGACGTCGTGTGCGCCCGCCGGGCCGGCGTCGGCCGGGCGATCCTCATGCCCTCCCCGCGTACGGCCGACGAACCGACCGGCCCACCGCCGGACGACACGGTCGAGGACGGATTCGGCCTGCGCACGCTCATCGAGAAGTGTCTCTAGACGCGTGCAGTGAGGCCAGCAGCGCCAGCCGGTCGGCGTCGGGGCTGCCCTCGTCGGCCGTGAACACCAGCATCATCGGCCCCGCGGCGCCGGGCAGCGGGTACGTGTCCCAGTGCAGGACGATGTCGCCGACCTCGGGCACCCGGAACGTCTTGGTGCCGCTGACCGACACCCGCACGTCGTGCCGGGCCCACAGCCGCCGGAAGTCGGCGCTGCGGATGCTGAGCTCGCCCACGACGGCGGTGGCCCGCGGGTGGGTGGGGTCGGTGGCGACGGCCGCCCGCATCATGCCGATGTAGTCGAGGGCCTGCTGCTCCCAGTCCGGGCACTGCCGCTCGCGGGTGCGGCTGTCGTCGAACAGCAGCATGAGCATGTTGAGCTGGTCCGGCGGATAGTCGCGGGGGTCGCCGAGCAGCGCCTCGGCCAGATCGTTCCAGGCCAGTACGTCGAGGTGGCGGCCCAGCACGACGGCCGGGGTGGCCAGCACGCGCAGCATGCGCCGGGTGCCGGCAGGCACGGTCTCGGGCTCGCGGTGGACCCGGGCCGGGGCCGGGCGGCGGGCCGCACGGGCCAGCGTGAACAGGTGCCGGCGCTCGCTGTCGTCGAGCTCGAGCGCGCCTGCGATGGCGTCCAGCACGTCGTCCGAGGGGCGCAGGTCGCGGCCCTGCTCCATCCGTTGGTAGTAGTCGGTGCTCAGCCCGGCCAGCAGGGCCAGCTCCTCGCGGCGGAGCCCGGTCACCCGGCGCCGGCCGCCCGGTTCCAGGCCGACGTCCTGCGGGCGCAGCCGGTTGCGCCGGGCGCGCAGGAAGTCACCGAGCTCACGGGCGTACGGGTGGGTGCCGGCCATGTCGCCAGTGTGCCGCCGCCGGGGGCCGGCTGGGTAGGACCACCGGACCTAGGCTCAGCGGTGCGACGGGCCCGGCCCGCGGCGGCCCTAGCTTTCCGGCATGACCACGAATCTGCACGGCCGCGTCGCCGTCGTGACCGGCGCGAACTCGGGCCTCGGCCGCGTCACCGCCACCGAGCTGAGCCGGGCCGGGGCCCACGTCATCCTGGCCGTCCGCAATGTCGAGGCCGGTCAGGAGGCGGCCCGGGCGATCGGCGGGGACGTCGAGGCGCGGGAGCTCGATCTGGCCTCGCTGGCCTCGGTCCGCGCCTTCGCGGCCGGCCTACCGACGCTCGACCTGCTGGTCAACAACGCCGGGGCGGTGCTGCTGGGCCCGCGCCGGGAGACCTCCGACGGGTTCGAGCTGCACCTGGGCACCAACATGCTCGGCCATTTCGCCCTCACCGGCCTGGCGCTGCCCAACCTGGCCCCGACGGCCCGGGTCGTCAACCTGAGTTCGATCACGCACAAGCGGGCCCGCCTGGACTTCGACGATCTGATGTTCCGGCGCAACTACAGCGCCTCCAAGGCGTACGGAGTCTCGAAGCTGGCCTGCACGGTCTTCGGTCTCGAACTGGACCGGCGGCTGCGGGCGACCGGTTCGTCGATCACCGCCGTGCTCGCGCATCCCGGCATCACGCGCACCAACCTGACCCCGCGGGCGTGGGAGCACCGTGGCCGGCTGGGGCGTTTCGTGGCGTCGGCGGCGCTGATCACCACGCAGTCGGTCGAGCGCGGCACCGAGCCGCAACTGCGCGCCGCGACCGACCCGGATCTGCGCGGGGGCGAGTTCCTCGGGCCGTCCGGCCTGTTCGAGATGCGCGGGCCGGTCACGAAGGTGCGGCCCAGCGCTGTGGCCGCCGATCCAGCCGTGGGGCGGCGGCTGTGGGCGGTCGCCGAGGAGTTGACCGGCGTCAGCTACCTCTGAGTCAGCTGCCAGACCTTCGTACGCCGGGTGTCGACGCTTTCCAGGCTGACCGGCACCGGGATGTCGTAGGTGGCCCGCTCGACCAGCCCCTCGCTCGGGAGATAGGCGCGGCCGGGATCGCCGACCAGCACCAGCGAGCCCCGGCCGGCCGCGCGGCGCAGGTAGGGCAGCACCCGGGCCGCCATCTCGCGGCTGTAGAAGACATCACCGGCCAGAATCACGCCGTACGGGTCGTCGCCGTCCAGGATGTCGGCCTCGAGGGCTCGGACGGCGACACCGTTGGCGAGGGCGTTGGCCTGGGTCGCGGCCAGCGAGTAGGGGTCGATGTCGTTGGCCGTCACCGGCGTCGCCCCGGCCCGGGCGGCGGCCACCGCGACCAGGCCCGAGCCGGTCGCCAGGTCGAGCACCGAGCGGCCCGAGACCAGGTCGGGGTGGTCGAGCACGTGCCGGGCCAGGGCCTGCCCGCCGGCCCACGCGAAGGCCCAGAACGGCGGCGGCTGGGCCGGGCCGGCCTGCTCGGTCTTCTCCCACAGGGCGATCGGCTCGTCCGCCTGATGGAGCGTGATCTCGGGGACGAACGGGACGGGGGCAGCGGTCGTGTTGCCGCGGATGAACTCCAGGAGCACCTCACGATTGTGCCCGGTTGCTCAACTCGCGCCGCGGGGAGCCGATGTAAGCGCCACTGCCCTTCGGAAAAAGGACCACGCATGCCCCCACGCTGGGTCGCCGCTCTCTTCGGTGGCTGGATGGCGGTGCTCGCCGCGCTGTTCGTGGTGGTGCCGGAGGGCGCGCAGTCCGTGGTGCGGCTGGTCGCCGGGGCCGGCGCGATCGCTGTGGTCGGGCTGGGCGTGCGTCGCAACCGGCCCGGGCGGCGGCTGCCGTGGCGGTTGTTGTCGGCCGCGATCGCGCTGGCCGCGGTCGGCACGGCTCTCTATCGGGCGCCGGAGTCGCTCACCGCCCGCGTGCCGGGGCTCGTCACAGCCGGGGCGGTGCTGGTCACCGCCGGGTATCCAGCGCTCGCGGGCATGTTGTTCGTGCTGCTGCGCCGGCGTACGGGCGGCGCGCGCGACCGGGCAGCCATGCTCGACGCCCTCACCGTCACGGCCGGGGCGGCCCTGCTGGCCTGGACCTTCCTGATCGGGCCGAACCTGCCGCGCACCGGCGGCGACCTGTGGATGACCGTGGCGTTCCCGCTGGGCGACCTGCTGCTGCTCGGCATGCTGGTCCGGCTGCTGATCAGCGACCGGCCGGTGTTCGCGGCCCGGGTGCTCGGCGGCGGGGTGGTCCTGCTGCTGCTGGCCGACATCGGCTACGAGCTGTCGCTGTTCGAGGTGCCGGTGGTCGCCGTGTGCCGGTTCGCGCTCTACACGGCGGCCGGTCTGGCTGCCCTGCACCCGTCGATGGCCGAGCTGGACGAGCCGGCCGACCAGCCCGCGCCCGGGCTGGGCCGCGGCCGGCTGGCCCTGCTCGGGTTCGCCTCGATGACGGCGCCGGCCGTGCTCGTGGTGAGCATGGTGCGCACCGAGAAGGCCGACCTGACCGTGGTCGCCGGCCTCAGCGCGATCACGTTCCTGCTGGTCCTGGTGCGGATGGCCGGGATCATGACCGGTCACCGGCAGGCGCTGGCCCGGGAGCGGGCGCTGCGCGAGGCCTCGGCCGCCCTCGTCTCGGCGGCCGACAACGAGCAGGTCTCCGAGGCCGTACGCACCGCCGTGGCCCACCTGCTGCCGCCCGACACCCCGCACGCGGTGGTACTGGCCGTGACCATCGCCCAGCCCGGCCTGCTCTCGCCGGAGGCGGTGGCGCAGGCCGCCGTGGACCGGTCGACCGGGACGGCGGCGCGGATGCTGCCGACCCGCGACGTCGACTGGGCCGTCTCGACCCGGCTGCACCACTTCGCGCTGTCGCTGCGCTGCCCGATGGTGCTGACCGACCGGCCCACCGGTGACCCACTGGTCGGGGTGCTGCACGTCGGCGCGCCCATGCCGGCCCTGGCCGGGCTGCAGCGGGCCATCGAGGTGCTGGCGACCCAGGCCGCCCTGGCCCTGGAGCGCATCGGCCTGAGCCAGGAGGTCATCCGCCGTAACAGCGAGACCTATTTCCGGACGCTCGTGCAGAAGACCTCCGACGTGATCCTCATCGTCGACGAGGACGACCGGATCAGGTACGCCAGCCCGTCCGCGCTGGCCGTGTTCGACGATGAGCCGATCGGTCGCCGGATGACCGCCCTGATCCACCGGGCCGAGCGCACGCGGCTGACCGAGGTGCTGGCGGCCCTGCGTACGGGGGAAGGTCTGCAGGAAGGTCTGGACTTCCGGACCCGGGCCGACGTCGTGCTCGAGATGCACGGGCAGGACCTGCGCCGCGACCCGACCGTGGGCGGGCTCGTGGTGACCCTGCGCGACGTCACCGAGCGTCGCCGGCTCGAGGCCGAGCTGACCCACCGGGTGTTCCACGACGCGATGACCGGGCTGGCCAACCGCGTGCTGTTCCACGACCGGCTCGGTCACGCGCTGCAGCGGGGCGCGCGCGACGGCTCGGTGGTCGGCGTCCTCTTCATCGACCTGGACGACTTCAAGAAGGTCAACGACACGCTCGGTCACGCCGCCGGCGACCAGCTGCTGATCGGCGTGGCCAACCGGATCGCCGGCGCGTTGCGGGCCGACGACACCGCGGCCCGGCTCGGCGGCGACGAGTTCGCCGCGCTGGTCGAGAACGTGCAGGACCCGGGGGCGGTCGAGGAGACGGCGCAGCGGATCCTGGCCGCGCTGGCCGAGCCGATCCGGATGGACGACGGCTCGGAGCTGACCGCGGTGGCCAGCATCGGCATCACCACCACGCCCGAGGCCGACACCCCGGACGAGCTGCTGCGCCAGGCCGACCTCGCCCTCTACGTGGCCAAGGGCGCGGGCAAGAACCAGTGGCGGCGCTACCAGGCCCACCTGCACGGCGCGATGGTCGAGCGGCTGGAACTGCGCTCGGCCCTGGACCACGCCGTGCACGAGGGGCATTTCCTGCTGGCCTACCAGCCGATCATCGACCTCGGCACGGACGAGCCGGTGGGCTTCGAGGCGCTGGTCCGCTGGCACCACCCGACCCGCGGGGTGGTCGCGCCGGCCGAGTTCCTCGAGGTGGCCGAGGAGAGCGGGCTGGTCGTGCCGATGGGCCGCTGGGTGCTCGACCAGGCCCTGCACACGGTCGCGCAGTGGCGGCGCATCCTGCCCCGCGCCCACCAGCCGTTCGTCAGCGTGAACGTGTCGGTGCGCCAGTTCCGCGACGGCGCCTTCGTCGACATGGTGGAACAAGCATTGGCGTACGCCGGTGTGCCCCCGCAGGCGTTGATGCTGGAGCTCACCGAGAGCGTGCTCGACGGCGACCACGAACCGATCTGGGCCGACCTGGCCGTGCTGCGGGACCTGGGCGTACGGGTGGCGATCGACGACTTCGCGGCCAGCTCCTCGGCCCTGGGCAACGTGCGCCGCCGCCCGATCGACGTCGTGAAGATCGACAAGGCCTTCGTGGACGGCGTGGTCGACGACCCGCACCAGCTCGCGCTCGTGGCCGGCCTGATCAACCTGGCCCAGGCCCTGGGTCTGACCGTGATCGCCGAGGGCATCGAGGACCCGGCCCACCGCGACCTGCTGGCCCGGCTGGGCTGCCCGCTGGGCCAGGGCTACCTGTACTCGAGCCCGGTCGACGGCACCGAGGCCCTGAGCCAGATGACCGACCGCCTCCCGCTGGTCGCCTAGAGAGCTTGCAGGAGGCGGTCGACCTCGTCGGCCGTGTTGTAGTGGTAGATGCTGGCCCGGACCGCGCCGCCGGTGGCCCGCAGCCCGGCCGCCTCGAAGTACTCGACCGCGTAGTAGTCGCCGTGCGAGACGCAGATGCCCTGCTCTCCGAGGCGGCGGGCGGTGTCCGCGGGCGCCTCGCCGGCCAGCCGGAACGAGACCGTGGGACAGCGCTCGGCGCCGGCCGGGCAGATCGTCACCCGGTCGTTCGCGGTCAGGCCGGCCAGCAGGCGGTCGAGCAGCCCGAGCTCGTGCTTCTCGGCCGCGGCCATCCCCGCCAGCACGCGGCTGCGCCGGTCACCCTCGGCACCCCCGAGGCCGGCCAGGAAATCGACGGCGGCGGTGATCCCGGCCAGCAGTTCGAAGCTCAGCGTCCCGAACTCGAAGCGGTCGGGCGCCCCGGCCGGGGACGGGATCAGCTTCCGGGGGTGCAGCGGCTCCCACGTGGCCGGGTCGGCGATCACGGCCGCGTAGTGCGGACCCGACCACTTGTACGCGCTGGTGACGTAGAAGTCCGCGCCGAGTGCCGCCACATCGGTCGGCCGGTGAGCCGTGGCGTGCACGCCGTCGACGTACACCTGGGCCCCGGCCGCGTGCGCGAGGTCGGCGATCTGCCGGACGGCCGGGACCGTGCCGGTGGCGTTGCTGGCCGCCGTCACCGCCACCAGCCTGGTGCGCGGACCGATCAGCTCGCGGTACTGCTCGACCGGCAGCTCACCGGTCGCCAGGTCGACGTCGGCCCAGCGTACGGTCGCGCCGGTCTGCACCCACGGGCGCACGTTGGCGTCGTGGTCGAGCCGCGACACCACCACCTCGTCGCCCGGCGCCCAGTTCTGCGACAGGGTGCGCGACACCAGGTAGGTCAGCGCGGTGGCACTCGGCCCGAAGACCACCCCGGCCGGGTCGCCGCCGACCAGGTCGGCCACGGCCGCGCGGGCTGCGGCGACGATCTCACCGGAGCGGCGGGCGGGCTCGTGCACGGTGCCCCGGTTCGAGACGGCCGTGCGCATCGCGTGGGCGATGGCCTCGATCACCGGCGCGGCCGGCTGCGTGCCGCCCGCGCCGTCGAAGTGCAGGAACCCCTCGGCGAGAGCGGGATAGTCCGACCGGATGCGAACGACGTCGAAGATCATGACTTGAACCTAGTAGGGATTACCGGTTCCGGGCAGACGGCCTTTCAGCAGCCCGCCCAGCCGGCCCGGCAGATCCGGATCGCCCGACAGCGGCGGGCCGCCGTCGTCGTGAGCGCGGTCGGCCATGCCCGCCACCAGCTCCTTCAAGGCCGAGACGGCGTCGTGGCGCGGGTGCCAGCCGAGCTCGGTCGCGGCCCGGTCGCACGACATCAGCGGCGCCCGCAGGCCCAGCTCGACCCAGCCCGCGTCGACCGGTTGCAGCCGCAGCCACCAGCTCGCGGCGGCGGCGCCCCTCAGCGCGAAACCGGGCACCGGCACGGGTACGCCGTGGAACGTGCGTGCGGCCACGTCGGGGTCGAGCACCGGACCGGCGGCGATGTTGAACGCGCCATGCGCGTCGGACAGCACGGCCCGGGCGTACGCGTCGGCCACGTCGTCGGCGTGCACCGCCTGCATCCGCAGCCCCGGATGCGACGGCACCACCGGCAGCCACTGCGGGCGCAACAGCCGGGCCGGCAGCAGCGGACCGGCGAAGTAGCGCGCGATCTCGGTACCGACCGCCCGCTGGAAGATCAGCCCGGGGCGCAGCCGCACGACCCGCAGTTGCGGATGGTCGGCCTCGATCTGGTCGAGCATCCACTCGACGAGCGCCTTGTGCCGGCTGTAAGAAGACCGCAGCACGCCGGTGCGTGGCCAGTTCTCCCGTACGAAAGCGTCCTTGGGCCCGGGTGAATAGGCGCCGACCGAGGACGCGTGGACCAGCGCGGGCACCCCGGCCCGTAACACCGCCTCGGCCACCGCGCGACTGCCCAGCACGTTGGTGCGATAGAGCCGCCGCTGGTCGTGGCTGGGCTGGATCTGCCAGGCCAGATGCACCACGGCGGCGGCCCCGGAGAAGATCTCGGTCAGCTGGTCCTGGGCCCCGTCGACCCCGATGTCGACCGAGTGCCAGGTCGCCTTGGCGTAGACGCCGGTGCGCGCGGGCAGCCGGCGGGCCACGCCGACCAGGGACACGCCGGACTCGGCGCCCAGACGGCGCAGCAGGGCGGTTCCGGCGTTCCCGGTGGCTCCGACAATCACGACTCGCATGGGTAACCGCTACCCGGCGCCGGGCGGTTGAACCCCTTCCGTCCGGGTACGACCGGGCCATGGACCTCGTCGTCAACGGCACCGAGCACAGCGTCGAGCTCGATCCGCGCACCACCCTGCTGGACGCGCTGCGCGACCATCTGGGGCTGACCGGCGCCAAGAAGGGCTGCGACCACGGGCAGTGCGGAGCTTGCACCGTGCTGCTCGACGGGCGCCGGGTGAACAGCTGCCTGATCCTCACGGTGACACTTTCCGAATCGGAGATCACCACCATCGAGGGCGTCGATCATCCGGTGCAGGAGAAGTTCCTCGAGCACGACGGGTTCCAGTGCGGCTATTGCACGCCGGGGCAGATCTGCTCGGCGGTCGGGATGCTCGACGAGGCGGCCAAAGGTTGGCCCAGCGCCGTCGGTGACCCGGAGTTGACGGACGCCGAGATCCGCGAACGGATGAGCGGCAACCTCTGCCGCTGCGGCGCCTACCCGAACATGGTTCCGGCCATCCGGGAGGCGGCGGGACGATGAAGACCTTCACCTACCGCACCGCGGACGACGTCTCGGGCGGGCTCGAACCGGGCGCGACCTTCCTGGCCGGCGGCACGAACCTGGTCGACCTCATGAAGCTCGGCGTGGCCACCCCCGACGTGCTGGTCGACGTGACCCGGCTCGGGCTCGACCAAATCGGCGACCTTCCGGGCGGTGGGCTGCGGATCGGCGCCGGCGTGCGCAACAGCGACCTGGCCGCCGACCACCGCGTGCGCCGCGACTACCCAGTGCTCAGCCAGGCCCTGCTGGCCGGCGCCTCGGGTCAGCTGCGCAACATGGCCACCACGGCCGGGAACCTGTTGCAGCGCACCCGCTGCCGCTACTTCATGGACGCCACGATGCCGTGCAACAAGCACGCGCCGGGCTCCGGTTGCCCGGCCCGCGAGGGCGACCACCGCAACCTGGCCATCCTGGGCGCGTCGCCGTCGTGCGTGGCGACCCATCCGTCGGACATGGCGGTCGCGCTGGCCGCGCTGGATGCCGAGGTGCGGATCAGTGGACCCGCGGGGGAGCGGACCGTGCCGGTCACCGAACTGCACCGGCTGCCCGGGGATGCGCCCGAGCGCGACACCGTGCTCGAACACGGCGAGCTGATCACCGCGGTGGATCTGCCGCCGCTGGACCTCGCCGCGCGGTCGGCCTATCGGAAGGTGCGCGACCGGGCCTCGTACGCCTTCGCGGTCGGTTCGGTCGCGGCGGCCCTGCAGGTCACCGACGGCACCGTACGGGATGTGCGGCTGGCTTTCGGGGCCGTGGCCCACAAACCATGGCGTGCCCATCGCGCCGAGGAGGCGCTGCGCGGACGGCCGGCCACCCGCGAGTCGTTCCGGGCCGCCGCGGACGCCGAACTGGCCGCGGCCGAACCGCTGCGCGACAACGCTTTCAAGGTCACCCTGATCCGCAACCTGGTCGGCTCGGTGCTGGAGGGACTGTCATGACCGCCACGACTGAACGGGCCGTCGGACAGCCGATCGGCCGCATCGAGGGGCCGGACAAGGTGCGCGGCGCGGCCCGGTACGCGGCCGAATTCCAGGTCGGGGACGATCTGGCGTACGCCTGGGTCGTGCAGTCGCCGGTCGCCCGGGGCACCCTGCGCACGGTGGTGGTCGACCCGCTGGTCGAGCCGGACGACGTGCTCGCCGTGCTGTGGCACGGCAACGCGCCCCGGCTCGGCCCGGCCGACGATCCCGAGCTGGCGGTGCTGCAGTCCGACCGGATCAGCTATCGGGGACAGGCAGTGGCGCTGGTCGTGGCCCGCACGCTGGAGGCCGCCCGTCGAGCCGCGGCGTCGCTGCAGCTCGAGATCGACGAGGAGCCGCACGACTGTCTGCTGCGCGTCGACCATCCCTCGGCGTACGAGCCGGAGAAGGTCAACCCCGGGTTTCCGGCGTCGTCG
This sequence comes from Paractinoplanes aksuensis, assembly GCF_024137025.1. Lineage (GTDB taxonomy): Bacteria > Actinomycetota > Actinomycetes > Mycobacteriales > Micromonosporaceae > Actinoplanes > Actinoplanes aksuensis. The sequence goes on along the minus strand of NZ_JAMYJR010000009.1, from coordinate 96,548 downwards.
GCCCTGGGTGACGTCGACGCCGCCTTGGCCGGCGCGCCGGTGACGGTCGACGTCACGTACAGCACCCCGGCCCTGCACAACAGCCCGATGGAGCCGCACGCGACGACCGCGCTGTGGGTGAACGACGACCTGGTGCTCTACGACTCCAACCAGCACCCGCCGGGCGTCGCGGCCGCGGTCGGGGCGCTTTTCGATCTTCCGGCCGACCGGGTGCACGTGATCACCGAGCACGTGGGTGGCGGCTTCGGGTCCAAGGGCACGGCTCGGCCCAACGCGGTCCTCGCGGCGATGGCCGCCAAGGTCACCGGGCGTCCCGTGCGGCTGGCGTTGCCCCGCCAGGCGCTGTTCAGCATGGTCGGGCACCGTACCCCGACGATCCAGCGGGTCCGTCTCGGCGCCTCGGCCGACGGGCGCCTGACCGCAATTGATCATAAGGCGTGGGGGCAGTCGTCGCGGCTGTTCGAGTTCGCCGAGCAGACGGCGGTCACCACCCGGCACATGTACGCGGCCCCGAACCGCCGGACGGGCCATCGCCTGGTCCGTCTCGACATGCCGACGCCGCGCTGGATGCGGGCGCCCGGTGAGGCGCCAGGCATGGTGGCCCTCGAATGCGCGATGGACGAACTGGCGGTGGCGCTGGAGATAGACCCGATCGAACTGCGCGTACGGAACGAGCCCGCCGTCGAGCCGGAGTCGGGAGTGCCCTTCAGCAGCCGCCACTACCTCGAATGCCTGCGCCGGGGAGCGGAGCGGTTCGGCTGGCACGACCGCGACTCTCGCCCCCGCCAGCGGCGCGAGGGCGACTGGTGGATCGGCACGGGTGTGGCCGGCGCGACCTACCCGGCCATGGTCCAGCCGTCCACGGCGCGGGCTTCTCGTCTGCCTTCCGGGGACTACGAGGTGTCGATCGCCGCCACGGACCTGGGCACCGGCGCTCGCACGATCCTGACGCAGATCGCGGCCGACGCGCTCGAGGTCCCGGTCGCCCAGGTGCGGGTGCGCATCGGTGACAGCACCCTGCCGATGGCCTCGGTGGCCGGCGGCTCGTCGGGCAGCGCCTCGTGGGGCTGGGCCGTGACCGGGGCTTGTCGTGCGCTGCGCTCCTCGTCGGCCTCGTCCGCGACCTTCGACTCCAGTGAACTCGTAGCCCAGCAGGAGAAGGACGGCAAGCACGCCTTCGGCGCCCACTTCGCCGAGGTACGCGTCGACGCCGTCACCGGGGAGGTCCGGGTCACCCGCCTGTTCGGCATGTACGCGGCCGGCCGCATCCTCAACCCACGCACCGCCCGCAGCCAGTTCCGGGGCGGCATGATCATGGGGATGGGCATGGCCCTGCACGAGGAGTCGGTGCTGGACCCCGCGATGGGCGCCTGGGTCAACCACGACTTCGCCGAGTACCACATCCCGGCCCACGCCGACTTGGAGTCGGTGGAGGCGGAGTGGCTGGACGAACAGGACGACCAGCTCAATCCGATGGGCAGCAAGGGAATCGGCGAGATCGGCATCGTCGGCTCCCCGGCCGCCATCCTCAACGCCGTCTGGCACGCTACGGGCGTCCGGATCCGCGACCTGCCGGCCCGCCTGGACAAGATCCTTCCGTACCTCTAGTACCTTGCTGGGCCATGGTTGAGGTCAGCGCGGAACTGGTCCGCATCCTGCTGCGGGAGCAGCACCCGGACCTGGCCGATCGGCCGATCCGCGAGGTGGCGGGCGGCTGGGGGAACCAGATGTGGCGCCTCGGGGACGACCTGGCCGTCCGGATGCAGCGGATGGACACGAGTCCCGATCCACAGCTCAAGGAGCGCCGTTGGCTGCCCCGGCTGGCTCCACGCCTGCCGCTGCCCATCCCGACCCCGGTGCGCAGCGGGGTGCCGGTGGATCGTTTCCCCAAGCTGTGGACGGTCATGACCTGGGTCGAGGGAACGCCCCTGGACCACGGGACGATCGCCCGCGGCGACCACGCGGCTGACACTCTGGCCGCCTTTCTCGAGGCGCTGCATGTGGAAGCGCCGGCCGACGCCCCGGACGGCACGTCGGGCTTCGGCGGTCACCCCGAGGAGTGCACGGCCGGGTTCGAGCACTTCCTGGAGGCCTTGGGGCTCCCCGGGAACGACATCCGCGCTGTGTGGGACGACGCGGTAGCGGCTCCCCGCTGGCCGGGGCCACGGGTCTGGGTGCACGGCGACCTGCATCCCGCGAACGTGGTGGTCGCCGACGGCACCCTGGCCGGCGTCGTCGACTTCGGCGCGCTGTTCGCCGGCGATCCGGCGTGGGACCTCGGCGCGGCCTGGCTGCTGCTGCCCGAGGGCGGCGCCGCGCGCTTCTTCGGCCGCTACCCGCGAGTGGACGAGGCGACGGTCCGGCGGGCACGCGGGCTGGCCGCCCTGAAGTGCCTCTTCCTGATGCTGATGGGTCAGAACGGGGACCGCGGCCTACCCGGCGGAAAGACGAGCTGGGGACCCATCGGCCGGTCGGCCCTCGACCGTGTGCTCAAGGGCCTCTGACTGCTAGATCCGGCCCTTGATCTCCGCCTTGCCGGCTGCTTTGCCCGCGTAGATGCGGTCGGCGAGGGCGGGGAAGACGTGGGCAGCGACGATGGCGGCCCGGTACTTCGCGGGGACGACGATGCGGCGGCGCGGGCGGCGCAGGGCCTTCTCGACGGCGGCGGCGACGATCTCGGGGCCGGGCAGTTTGCTGCGGTGCTGGTTGAACGAGGTCGCGATGTAGCCGGGCTCGACGAGGGTGACGCCGATGCCGGTTCCGGCCAGCTCCCGGCGTACGGAATCGGTCATGCCCCGCAGGGCGAACTTGGTCGCCGAATAGGCGCCGCTGATACCGACCTCGCCCGCCACCGAGCCGATGTTGACGATGGCGCCGGCCCGCTGCTCCCGCATGATCGGGACGACCGCGCGCATCAGCCGGATCGGGGCCAGCAGGTTGACCCGCATCATGCTTTCGACCGCGTCGTCGGCGGCCAGGATCGACGCCGCACCGCCGATGCCCGCGTTGTTGACCAGACCGTCGATGCGACCCGACACGGCCTTCGCCCGCTCGACGAGATTGTCGATTGCTTCCGGATCCCGTACGTCGGTGGGGACGACAACAGCGCCTGGCAATTGCGCGGCGAGCGCCTCGAGTTTGTCGGCGCGGCGGGCGGCGAGCACCACCGTCGTGCCGTTGCGGGCGAGCCGTTCCGCCGTCGAGCGACCGATTCCGCTCGACGCGCCCGTGACGATGACGACCGGCATGCTTTCCCCCCATCTGCAAAAGCGGCGCCGTCGGGGATCGACGACGCCGCTCATTCTTGCCGATGAAACTATCGCTTGCTGTGGTACGCCTCCACGATGTGGCTCGGGATGCGCCCGCGCTCCGAGACCTCGTAGCCGTTCTTGTTCGCCCACTCGCGAATCGCCTGGTTCTGGTCGCGGCTGGCGCGGCCGGTGCTCGCCGGCGCCGTGCGGCGGGTCGGCGACACGACAGCGGTGCGGCCGACCCGGGTGGCCGAATTCAGAAACGGGTCGAGCGCCTTGCGCAACTTGCCGGCGTTCTTCTCGGAGAGGTCGATCGTGTAGTTCACACCGTCGAGTCCGAACTCGACGGTGCGGTCGGCCTCGCCACCGTCGAGGTCGTCGGTCAGAAGGGTTATTACCTGCTTGGCCATGGTGTGCCCCGCTCCTACAGCGATGTCATTTGAACCACGACAATGCTCATGCCTGCTTCGCCGTGAATGTCGATACGGTTGCATTCTGTCTCGCTTAAGTTCTCAGTGCAAATTGCCCCCTTCCGCATGTCGCAATTCTGCCCGGACTTACACCCGTGGAGGTGGGTCGAGGACACCTCTTTTCATGCTCGTGAATGTCCTGTAACGTAGCGTGGGAGCGCTCCCATCGTGCCCGTCCCCGCGGGATCCCCTCTCCAGGAGCTCCGAATGAGACGTCTTCTCCGCGCCACCCTGGCCGCCGGGCTACTGGCGACCGCCGCCCTCACCGCTCTCGTCACGGCCGGTCCCGCTGCGGCCGACGCCGAGATCTGCGAGCAGTACGGCCAGACCACCATCGGCGGCCGCTACATCGTGATGAACAACCGCTGGGGCACCTCGGCCCAGCAGTGCATCGACGTCACGAGCACCGGCTTCTCGATCACCAGTCAGCAGGGGGTCGGCAACACCAGCGGCGCCCCGGTGTCGTACCCGGCGGTCTATCTCGGCTGCCACTACACCCGCTGCTCGCCCGGCACCAACCTGCCCATCCGGGTCAGCGACATCTCGTCCGCCACCAGCAGCGTCAGCTACCAGTACGTGTCCGGGGCGACCTACGACGCCGCGTTCGACATCTGGCTCGACCCGTCGCCGCGCACCGACGGTGTCAACGCGCAAGAGATCATGATCTGGTTCAACCGCCAGGGCTCGATCCAGCCGATCGGTTCGGTGGTGGGAACGGCCACGGTCGGCGGCCGGACCTGGGAGGTGTGGCGCGGCAGCAACGGCGCCAACGCGGTGATTTCCTACGTCGCGCCGTCCCCCATCGCCAGCTGGAGCTTCAGCGTCCTCGACTTCATCCGGGACACGCAGAATCGCGGCGCGATCACCAGCAGTTGGTATTTGACAAGTATTCAGGCCGGATTCGAGCCGTGGATCGGCGGCGCCGGTCTCGCCGTGACCAATTTCGCGGCCGCGGTCAACGGCGGCGGCAGCAATCCGCCCACCACTCCGCCGGTCACCACTCCACCACCCGCGAGCGCCGGTTGCCGCGTCACCTACGCCACCAACACATGGAATACCGGCTACACCGCCAATGTGACCGTCGCGAATACCGGATCGACGGCGTTGAACGGCTGGACGCTCGGCTTCACGCTCCCGTCCGGCCAGACCATCACGAGTTCCTGGAACGCGGCATTGACCGGATCGAGTGGCGCGGTGACCGTTCGCAACATCGCGTGGAACGGCAACATCCCACCCAACGGCAGCGCGTCGTTCGGTTTCCAGGCCACCCACACGGGCAACGCGGCCGCCCCCACCGCCTTCACCCTGAACGGTTCCGCCTGCACCACCGCTTGACGCCCCACCCCACCCTGAACCCGAGCCGCCTCGTCGCCGATTCTCCGGTGCCGGGGCGGTTCGTCCATTCCCCAAGTTGATCTTCGCGATTGTCTGCCTCGCGCCTTTCCCTGGGCCCGAGTCGCACCAGGCGCAGCCTTTCCGCGTCGCCGGGCTTCCACGGCCGGAAGCTCTCCGTGTCACAGTAGGCGAGCGTCGCCGGCCCGAGCACGTCTTCGACCGGGAGCCTCTCTCGCACCGCGTCCGGCTCGGTCAACTCGGCCACGGTCAACCCACTCAGTCCTCGCCGCACGACTTCAGCGCTGTCTTTGTCCGGCGCGGTAGCCGCGGCGTTACCGGCGAGCGCGACGATGCCCACCCATCCCGGCGGGCACAGCTGAGACGAGGGCGCTACGCCGACATCAACGCCATCCACCCCGAACTCGACAGCCGCCCCGGCCAAACCAACCCAGAGCCGCCGCGCGTGGTCCAGCAACAAGTCATCGATCACGGTCGCATCATGGCAACCGCCACCCGCGATCACCATCGAGATTCACTCGGCCGGTGACCGGCAAACCCGCCCCGCCCAACACGGCCCGCCTGCCGTCGGGCAGATCGCGATCTTCGATCCGTCGACCGTCACGCCGGTCGCCGCTGCCGCCTGATTGCTTCTCCGCGCTGCAATCCCCATTACCCGTGGTTGCGTGATGTCGGCGCGACAGCCCTTGACCTACAGCACCCGGGCGCGGTGGTCCTGGGCGATGTTGTGCCGGGGGCAACCCTCGCGCGGTTCGCGTGGGCACAGCACCCACAGCTCGGTCGCCGCAGCCTGATAGAGCCGCCAGGGCGATTCCCCGATCAGGTCTTCCCGCGAGATGGTGCCACCCCCGCGCGAAGCCGGCCCCGGATAGTGCGGCAACCGTTCGTCGACTTCGTCGGCCGGCACCTCCCGACCCTCGCCCACCGCGTAAACAGCCCGCCCGTGGTAAGCGGGCACAGTGGAGTCGAAGACGGTGATCGCGACCGCCGGCCGCACCGCCAGGTGGCGCGAGTGCTCCGCGTCGACCGTGGAAACCCAGAGAAACTCCCACTCCCCGGTCCACGAGAAGTAGACCGGACTGGCCCACGGCTGCCCACCCGGCGACACCGTAGCCAGCGTCAGATAGCGGTTTGCGTCCAACAGCTCGCGCGCATGCGAAGCCAGCCCCGCGTCCGGTTCCTCGGGTGTCCCCATGCCGTCCACCCTAGAACCACGCCGCACCATCAGCCGTCGGGAAGTGGGATCAGGCGGCACTGGTCGGGCCGATGCGCAGGGCGCCGGGCGCGTGGGCCGGGACGGCGGGGGAGTGCGGCATGGTCGGCGCGAGGCGAAGGTACGGCTGGCCGGGAGCGGGCCGCTGGTCGGGTTCGCCCTTGTTGGGCCACAGCGCGATGGCCCGCTCAGCCAGGGCCGTGATGGTCAGCGACGGATTGACGCCCAGGTTGGCCGGCACGGCCGATCCGTCGATCACGTGCAAGCCCTCGTACCCGAATACGCGGTGATAGGCGTCGATCACGCCGGACGACGGGGACGCGCCGATCGTGGCGCCGCCGAGGATGTGGGCCGTCATCGGGATGTTGAAGACGTCGCCGACCGTGCCGCCCGGGAAGCCGCCGATGCGATCGGCGATGCGGCGCACGGCGTCGTGGCCGACCGGGATCCAGCTCGGGTTGGGCGCCCCGTGCCCGGGCCCGGTGGTCAGCCGGCCGCGGCGGGTGCGGCTCACCGTCAGCGAGTTGTCGGCCGTCTGCATGACCAGCGCGATGATCGTACGTTCGCTCCAGCGCCGCACCGACAGCGAGCGCGCCAGCACCACCGGATGCCGCAGGGCCGTCCCGAGGAAGCGCACCGGCCGCGGCACCCGCCCACCCCCGTCGACCAGCAGCGTCGACAGCAGGCCCATCGCGTTGCTGCCGGGCCCGTATCGCACCGGCTCGATGTGCGTCGTCTCGTCGGGGTGGAACGACGACGTGATCGCCACGCCCTGCGAGTACGGCTGATCCGGCACCGACCCGGCCTGCGCGCCGAGCAGCGCCTCGGAGTTGGTGCGGGTCAGCGCGCCCAGCCGCGCCGACAGCGCGGGCAGCACCCCGGTGTCGCGCATCGTGTGCAGCAGCCGTTGCGTGCCCAGCGCGCCCGCGGCCAGGATCACCTCGCGTGCCGTGAAATCGCCGCGCGACGACGAAATGACCCAGCCCGACGGGCCCGGCCGCACCGACGAGACCTCGGTCGAGGGGTGCACGACCGCCCCGGCCCGCTCGGCCAGGTGCAGATAGTTGACGTCGAGGCTGTTCTTCGCCCCGACCTTGCAGCCGATCATGCAGTTGCCGCACTCTGTGCAGCCCGTGCGGGCCGGGCCGGCGCCACCGAAGAACGGATCGGCCACGGTCTGCCCGGCCTTTCCGAAGAACACCCCCACCGGCGTACGCCGGAAGGTCGCCCCCGCCCCCATCTCGTCGGCCACCTGGCGGATCACCAGATCGGACGGGGTCATCGTGGGCTGCTCGGTCACGCCCAGCATGCGCGACGCCTGGTCGTAGAAGGGCGCCAGCTCGTCAGCCCAGTCGGTGATCGCGGCCCAGTGCCGGTCGGCGAAGAACGTCGCGGGCGGGCGGTAGAGCGTGTTCGCGTACACCAGGGAGCCGCCGCCGACCCCGGCCGCCGACAGCACCACGAGGTCTCTGAGCAGGGTGATGCGCTGCAGGCCGCGCAGGCCGAGCCGGGGCGCCCACAGGAAGTTGCGCAGGTTCCACGACGTCTTGGGCAGGGTGTCGCGGGTGAAGCGCCGGCCCGCCTCGAGCACGCCGACGCGGTAGCCCTTCTCGGCCAGCCGCAGCGCGCTCACGCTGCCGCCGAAGCCGCTGCCCACGATCACCACGTCGTAATCCGCCATGGCTCCACCATCGCATTACCGATGGGTAGCCAACAGGGCTGCCTGTGGACAGCGGCGAATTGTGGATAACTTCGGGACGCCTTCCGGATCGGCCTAGAGTCGCCCCCGACTCACGCCGAGAGGAGGACCTTCAGATGGCGACCGGAGGCAGCATCAGCGAAGGCGGCGGCCGCGTCGGCCAGCGGGTGCACGGCCGTGACCATGGCCGAGACGTCCACCTCGCCCGACTCGAGCAGCCGCATGGCCTCGGTGAAGTCGGCCGGCAGATAGGTCGCGCTGCCCTGGATGCGCAGCTGGGCGTCCTGGATCAGCGGCAGCGGGATGCGCACGTCGGCCGGCGGCACCCCGACCACCACGACCGTGCCGCCCTTCATCACCAGCGCGAGGGCCTGGTCGGTGGTCGACTGCTCGGCCACGCAGTCGAAGACCACGTCGGCGCTCTCCCGCAGCGCGTCGCGCACCTGGTCGACGGCGTCGGGCGCGGTCGCGTCGACCGCCGCGTCGGCGCCGAAGGTCAGCGCCCGCTCGCGCGAGGCGGCCGACCGGGCCGTCATGACGATCCGCTTGGCGCCGTAAGCCCGCGCGACCTGGGCCATCAGAATCCCGATGGTGCCGGCGCCGAGGATGGCCACGGCCTTGTCCCGTACGCCGCCGGCCAGCCCGATGGCATGCACCGGCGTCCCCAGCGGCTCGATGAAGGCGGCCGTCCGCCAGTCGAGCGCGTCCGGGACGACGTGCAGCCGCCGCTGGTCGACCGTGAACAGCTCGGCCATGCCGCCCTGGTCGTGGGCGCACCCGAAGAACCGCAGCCGCTCGCAGATGTTCTGCCGCCCGGCGACGCACTGCTTGCACTCCCAGCAGGGCAGGAACGGCTCGAGCGTGACCCGCTGCCCGACCACGACCGCGGTCACCGCCGACCCGATCGCCTCGACCGTGCCGCACACCTCGTGCCCCGGCGCGTACGGCAGCTCGATGAACGGATGCAGCCCGGCCAGCGCGTGCGTGTCCGAGCCGCAGACCCCGGCCACCGCCGTGCGCACCAGCACCTCACCCGGCCCCGGCTGCGGCACGTCCGCCACCACGACCGAAACCCCGCCATCCGAAACGATCACCCGCTGCATGGTCACGATCAGACCCTAGCTTTCGTACGGACGGAAGGGTCATGCTGCGGGAATGCTGTCCTATGCCTCGGGTGTGTCGGACCTGCCCCTGCTCGGCGAGACGATCGGCGCCAACCTGGAACGCACGGTCGCGCGCTTCGGCGACCGCGAGGCGCTGGTCGACGTGGCCGCGGGGCGGCGCTGGACCTACGCCGAGCTCGACGCCGACGTCGACCGGCTGGCCCGGGGGCTGCTGGCCCGGGGCGTCGAGCGGGGCGACCGGGTCGGCATCTGGGCCCCGAACTGCGCCGAGTGGGTGATCACCCAGTACGCGACGGCCAAGATCGGCGCGATCCTGGTCAACGTCAACCCGGCCTACCGCACGCACGAGCTGCGCTACGTCGTCGAGCAGTCCGGGCTGCGGCTGCTGATCAGCGCGATCTCGTTCAAGACCAGCGACTACCGCGCGATGGTCACGGAGATCGGATTCGAGGACGTCGTTTACATCGGCACGTCCGAATTCACCGATCTGTTCCGCGAGGGCCCGGTGCCGGTGGCCGACCTGGCGTTCGACGACGCGATCAACATCCAGTACACGTCGGGCACGACCGGCTTCCCCAAGGGCGCCACCCTCTCGCACCACAACATCCTCAACAACGGCTACTTCGTGGGCGAGCTGATCAACTACACCGAGCACGACCGGATCTGCCTGCCGGTGCCGCTCTACCACTGCTTCGGCATGGTGATGGGCAACCTGGCCGCCACCTCGCACGGCGCCTGCATCGTGCTGCCCGCCCCCGGCTTCGACCCGGCGGCCACGCTGGCGGCCGTCGCGTCCGAGCGCTGCACCTCGCTCTACGGCGTCCCGACGATGTTCATCGCGGAACTGGGCCTGCCCGATTTCAGCGGCCACGACCTGTCGACGCTGCGCACCGGCATCATGGCCGGCTCGCCGTGCCCGGTCGAGGTGATGAAGCGGGTCGTGGCCGAGATGAACATGAGCGAGGTCGCGATCTGTTACGGCATGACCGAGACGTCCCCGGTGTCGACCATGACCCGGCCCGACGACACGCTGGCCCGGCGCACCGAGACCGTGGGCCGGGTCATGCCGCACCTGGAGTCCAAGGTGGTCGACCCCGATTCGGGCCGGCCCGTCCCGTACGGCGAACCGGGCGAGCTGTGCACCCGCGGCTACTCGGTGATGCTCGGCTACTGGAACCAGCCCGAGGCCACGGCCGAGGCGATCGACGCCGCCCGCTGGATGCACACCGGCGATCTGGCCACGATGGACGACGAGGGCTACGTCAACATCGTCGGCCGGATCAAGGACCTGGTGATCCGCGGCGGCGAGAACGTCTATCCGCGCGAGGTCGAAGAGTTCCTCTACACCCACCCGGACATCGCCGATGTGCAGGTGATCGGGGTCCCCGACGCGAAGTACGGCGAGGAGCTGATGGCCTGGGTCGTGCTACGTCCCGAGGCGCCGCCCTTGACCGCCGAGGCCGTCCGCGAGTTCTGTGCGGGCAAGCTGACCCACTACAAGGTGCCGCGCTACGTGCACGTGGTCGAGGGCTTCCCGATGACCGTGACCGGCAAGGTCCGCAAGGTCGAGATGCGCGAACAAGCGGTCGGCATCCTGGGCCTCGAGGACGCCGCCGCCATCCGCAACGCCTAGCTCGGCAGGACGCGGGCGACGCGGATCTGCAAGCTGGTGGCGCCCGCGGCGGGGTGGGCCGCGCTGCCGTCCGCGTACGGCTTGAAGGCCTGGTAGTCGTGGTCCTTCACGCCGATGGTGAACGGTTTGCCGATCGTCGTGGCCGTGCCGGCGTCGTAGACCTGGCCCCGCATCGACGACCCCGACTGCCAGGTCAGAAGCATGCGACCCGTCCCGTACGCCACCAGGTGCGGATGTCTCGACCCGGCCGCCGTGGTCACGGTCTTGTCGGCCGTGGCGCTGCCCGCGAAGTGCGAGAGCCGCACCTTGTCGCCCTGGCTCCACGCCGTCCAATAGCCCTTTTTCTTGGCCAGCACCACGTCGCCCCCGAAGAGCGTGCCGTCGCACTTGCCCTGGGCGATCGTCCGGTACGGCGAGGGCTGCGCGATCCGGCAGTTGTTGTCGGTCGCGCAGACCGTGACGAACTTCTTCGTCCGCGGATCCCACACGATGCACGGCGTCCAGGCGTGGCTGCACCCCACCTCGAAGCCGCCGCTCTTCAGCTTGCCGGCCGAGTTGACCACCTGCATCCGGTCGCCCTGGTGGATGTCGACGCAGTCGCCGTTCCTGACGGTGATCGCGACCCCGAAGTACGCCGCGTAGTTGCTGCCGTCCGAGGCGAGCCGCCCGTGATGCTGGTACCACCAGACGAACCGCGCGCCGTCGCTGTAGCCGCCGCGCCCGCCGGTCAGGTTGGTGACCTGCCGTTCCCACACGACCTTGCCGCTGTTGTTGAACCGCACCATGTACATCGTGTTGCACGGGCTCGACTCGCCGCCGCACAGTGGCCCGGTGGCGCAGGCGCCCTTGCGGGTCAGCAGCACGCCGCCGTCCGCGTCGGCCTGCACGTCCTGCAGGTCGATGCCGGTGAACGCGACCGGCTTGCCCACCATCTTGTCGTCACATCCGAGCCGGCCCAGGTGCACCCGGCCGTCGGCGCCCATCCAGGCCAGCCACGAGCCGCCGTCGGGGACGAGGAATCAAAGAAAGAGCAAAGGAAGTAATGTCCGTGGACCATGACGGCTCCGAACGACGCCGAGGTCGAGAAGGCCTTGACGGAACGCCTCAAGTTCTTCTCCGACGCGGTCATCGCGATCGCGATGACGCTGCTCGCGCTCGAGCTTCCCGTCCCCGCGGGCGAGACCGCGGGCGAGGTGTGGCGCTCGTTCGGCGAAGGCTGGGAGGAGTACCTCGCCTTCTTGATCACCTTCTGGGTGATCGGTCAGCAGTGGATGAACCACCACTCGTTCCTGCGCTACGTCCAGGGGGTGCCGCATTCGTTCGTCCGGCTCAACCTGCTCTGGCTGCTGACCGTGGTGATCACGCCGTTCGCCATGCGGACGCTGGTCGGCGACGCGTCCTTCGAGTTCGGGTTCACCCTGTACGGGATCGTGCAGGTTTGTTCGGCGCTGATCCGGTTCTTCATGATCAGGAAGATCCGCGCGGACGGTCCGGACGCCTTCTACCGCGACATCCAGCTCCGGCTGATCAGCCTGGCCGTCGTCTTCACAGTGGCGATCCCGTTCGCCTATGTGATCGGCCATTGGGCGTACGCGATCTGGGTCGCCGGCCCGGCCGTGACCGGCGGACTGCGGCGCCTGGTCGCCCGTCAGCGGCGATAGATCGTCATCGAGTAGCCGACCTGGTCGATCGGGGTACTGGTGTCGAGCAGCCGTTCGAGCTGGTTGCGGGCCAGCGCCACCCGCGAGTCGGAGACCACGAGCAGCCCCCGCACCTCGTCGACCGGCACGGTCAGCGGGTTGCGGCTCTCGATGCCGTAGTAGCGGGGCACCCCTGCGCCCTTGTAGACCAGCCAGATCGGCTCGCCCGGGTATTTCGTGCGCAGGCGTTCAGCCAGCCGGGGCAGGTCCTGACCCCAGTCGACGTTCGAGTCGTGCAGATTGTTGTGGGTGTTCGCGGTGCCGCCGAAGGCCTCGTTCGAGTACGGCAGGTAGTACGGGAACGTCATCAGCGAGCTCACCCCCACGAAGGCGACCAGCGCCGTGGCCGGGACCCAGGTCCACCGCCACCGGATAAGCACCACCGAACCGGCCGCGACAGCGAGCAACATCGGCAGGAAGATGATGTAGCGGGTGCCGTAGTCGCGGGAGCCGGTCATCGCGACCAGCATCAGCACGCCGGCCGGCAGCAGCAGGTAGAGCGCGGCGATCCACTTCTTGATCAGCAGGGTGACCACGCCGGCCAGCCAGAGCAGCATCATGCCGAGCGGTGTCTTGATCACCAGCGCGGCCGGCAGGTAGTACCAGAGCGAACCACGGTAGGCGTCGCCCAGCAGGAAGCCGTTGAACGTGCGCGACTCGAACCGGAACTGGATCAGCACCCCGTCCTTGTACGACTGCGGCAGCGGCAGCAGGTCGACAGCGAGCCCTTTGAGCCCGCCCGGATTGTTGAGCCAGCTCGGTGTGGTCCAGCGCAGCCGCGGGTCGACGATCAGATAGACGAGCCACACCACGGCCACCGCGATCAGACCCACCGCGATCGCGCCGAGCACGCGCAGCCCGAGTTCACGCCAAGTGACGCGGGAGAGCCAGGTCGCGCGGGAGCGCAGCGTTCCTATCGGCGCGTGCGCCACCACAGCGGGGGCCAGCAGCGCCATGAGCAAAGCCACGGGTACAGCAGGAAGGGTGCTCATCCGCGTGGCGAGCGCGGCCCCGAGGGCGACACCGGCGAGCGGCAGATACAACCGTGGGTTGTCCCGGGCCCGCCACAGCATCCAGAACGTCACCAGCACCAGCCCCGCGGCCGGCACGTCCAGGGTGGCCAGCGAGCCGTGGGCGATGATGTCGGGCGAGAAGGCGTACAGCCCGAGGGCGAGCAGACCCGCCCACCGCCCGGCCAGGTCACGGGCGAAGAACAGCACCGCCAGCCCGAACAGCAGCGTGAGCACGATGATCGGCAGACGCGCGGCCAGCATCAATTCGGACGGGTTGTTGCCGCTCTCGTAGAGCAGGTGCCGGCCCAGGTAGGTCTGATTTCCCCGGTACGCCGGGTCGAGCTCGGCCCCGGCGAAAAGCAGCCCGGTCGCGATGACCAGCTTGGCCAGCGGCGGATGCTCCGGGTTGTAGAGCACCTGGTGCTGGTCGAGATAGACCTGGGCCGTGGCCACGTAGACCGGCTCGTCGATGGTCGGCGACTGCTGCACGGCCGTGGTGACCATGGCGAACGCCATCTGCCCCAGCAACAGCACCACTGCGAGCGGATAGAGCAGTCGCCGTCGGAGCATCGCGCCAATCTATCCGGCGAATTCTCCGGGCGGCGCGGCGGACGGGTCGGCGTGCTTCTCGAGCTCGGCCGCGCGCAACTCGACCCGGCGGATCTTGCCGGAGATCGTCTTGGGCAGGTCGGCGAACTCGAGGCGGCGGATCCGGGCGTACGGCGGCATGTGTTCCCGGGCGTACGCGAAGAGCGTCTCGGCCGTGGCGGCGTCGGCCGCCCACCCCTCGGCCAGCACGACGTACGCCTTGGGCACCGCCAGCCGCAGCGGGTCGGGCGACGGCACCACCGCCGCCTCGACCACGGCCTCGTGCTCGATCAGCACGCTTTCCAGCTCGAACGGCGAGATCCGGTAGTCGGAGGCCTTGAACACGTCGTCGGTGCGACCCACGTACGTGATGTAGCCGTCCTCGTCACGGGCCGCCACATCGCCGGTGTGGTAAAACCCGCCGGCCATCCGCTCGGCGGTCAGATCGTCGTCGCCGTGATAGCCCACCATCAGCCCGGTCGGCCGTGGGTCGAGCGCCACGCAGATCTCACCCTCGGCCGCCTCGGCGCCGGTGGCCGGGTCGATCAGCGCGATCCGATAGCCCGGCACCGGGCGGCCCATCGAGCCCGGCTTGACCGGCTGTCCGGGTGTGTTGGCGATCTGCACGGTCGTCTCGGTCTGCCCGAACCCGTCCCGGATCGTCACGCCCCACGCCTTGTCGACCTGGTCGATCACCTCGGGGTTGAGCGGCTCGCCGGCCCCGACCACGATCCGTGGCGGTGTGGCCAGCGCCGACAGGTCGGACTGGATGAGCATCCGCCACACCGTCGGCGGCGCGCAGAAGCTGGTGACCCCGCAGCGCTGCATCTCGGCCATCAGCCGGGCCGGATCGAAGCGCGTGTAGTTGTGGATGAACACGCAGGCCTGCGCGTTCCACGGGGCGAAGACGTTGCTCCAGGCGTGCTTGGCCCAGCCCGGCGACGAGATGTTGAGGTGCACGTCCCCGGGCCGCAGCCCGATCCAGTACATGGTCGAGAGGTGCCCGACCGGGTACGACTGATGGGTGTGCTCGACCAGCTTCGGGCGCGCCGTCGTGCCCGAGGTGAAGTAGAGCAGGAGCGTGTCGCTCGCCTGCGTGACGCCGTCCGCCTCGAACCCGACATTTCCGGAATAGGCGTCGGAGAACGCGAGCCAGCCCTCGACCGGCGCGCCGACCGCGATCTTCGTGGCGGCCACCTGGGCAAACTTGCCGGCCGCCGAGGAAGCGGCGATCACGTGCTGGGTGCCGCCCCGCGTGACCCGCTCGGCGGAATCGGCCGGGCCGAGCAGCGGCGTCGCCGGGATCAGCACCGCGCCCAGCTTCATGGCGGCGAGGATCGTGTCCCACAGTTCGGCCTGGTTGCCCAGCATCACCACGATGCGGTCACCCCGGCGTACGCCCTGGGCCCGCAACCAGACCGCGACCTGGTCCGACCGCCGGGACATCTCGGCGAACGAGAACACCTGTTCCGAGCCGTCCTCCTCGACGATCCAGAGCGCGGGCGCGTCGTTGCCCGCGGCGATCACGTCGAACCAGTCGAGGGCCCAGTTGAACTCGCTGAGGGCAGGCCATCGGAACCGGCGCACGGCCTCGTCGTAGTCGCTGCTGTGCTTCAGCAGGAAGTCGCGCGCCGCCCGGAATGCCTCTGTGCCCTCGGTCATCTGAGCCTCCTCGCTCAGATGCTAATCGTCCTCGTCGCCACGAGGCCGCGGCCGAGATCACCCGTGACGGTGGCCATGGCCAGTTCGCCGCCGTCCTCGGTGACCGGCGTGGCCAGCGCGAGGTGGGTGGCGCTCTGCTCGTACCCGGGAACGCCGTACGCCGTCGCGCAGGCGTCGCCCGGCAGCGCCACCTGGCCCGCCGCGCCGGACAGAGCCTCGACATGCAGGTGCGGCCACCGGCCGTCGTGGGCGCCGGGGAAGATCGTCGTGAAGGTGACCCAGCCGGTCTCGTCGGTGATCTGGACGCCGCGCAGGTAGTTGCGCTCGGCCCGGCCGGGGGAGTGCAGCGAGTACGCGCCGTCGCGGTCGGCGTGCCAGAGATACAGCGCGGACCCGGCCAGCGGGCGGCCGGAGTTCGCGCTGACCAGGCGCAGACGCACGGTCAGCGGCACGCCGCGGGCCACCCCGGTGGCCTTGCCGAAGCTGCGGCGCAGATCCCGGCGTACGAGACCCGAGCGCGAGAGGGCGTCCGTGTGCCCCTCGGCCAGGGCGGCCACGGTGACCCCGTGGTCGAGGCTCATCATGCCGCGCCGGCGCATCAGCGCGAAGTCGCGGGCGAACCCCTCGGCCCGCTGCTGTTGCGGCGCTTCCACCTGCACGGTCATACGGCCCCCTCCGGCGACGGTCAGGGGTCCATTACGCCGTCCGGCGGGTGCGGACCGGGTGATCCGACGGGTGCGGGCCGGTTGCGGAGCCGTCCGGTTCGTTACAGAGTCGTGCGGTTACGAAGCGCGACACAGCACGGTACTGTCCGTTCCATGGGTGATGATCGATCTCTTGGTCGCCCCGCCACGGTGGAAGCCCTCCAGGTCGACGACGAGGAACTGCCCGCCCGCGAGCTCAAGGGCCGCATCGGCATGGCCGTCGCCGTCGTCGCCTTCGCGGTCGCCCTGCTGGTGCTGTGGCAGGTGTTCCGCCCGCTCGCCCGGGGCAGCCAGTTCTACCTGATCATCTTCCTGGCCGGCACGCTCCCGCTGGTCTTCCTGGCCTACCGGGCCCGGCTCGGCGGCAACAAGGATCGCCCGACGGTCCTCGACTGGATCCTCGCCACCGCGACCCTGGTCGTCTGCCTCTACCCGGTCAGCCCGCTCGGCGGCGGCTACGACGGCTTCCTCAACCGGCAGGGCCTGCTCGAACCGGCCGACATCGCCTTCGGCGCGGTGCTGCTGGCGCTGGTCGTCGAGGCCTGCCGCCGCACCACCGGGCTGGCGCTCCCGATCGTCTGTCTCGCTTTCCTGGCGTACGGGTACTACGGCGGGCTTCTTCCGCAGAGCTGGCCGATCGCCCACGCCGGGCTCGACTTCTCGCAGATCGTCGACGCGCTCTACAACTCGGGCAGCGGGTTCTACGGCACGCCGCTGGACGTCGCGGCCACGTACATCGTGCTGTTCACGATCTATGGCGCCGTGCTCGACCTCTCCGGCGCCAGCCGCTTCTTCGTCGACCTGTCGGTGGCTGCCTTCCGCAAATCACGCAGCGCGGCCGGACGGACGGCGGTCGCGGCCGGCTTCCTGCTCGGCACCGTGTCGGGGTCGGGCACGGCCACCGCGGTCAGCGTCGGCGCGGTCACGTGGCCCATGCTGCGGCGGGCCGGCTACCCGGCCGAACAAGCGGGCGGCATGCTGGCCGCGGCCGGCGTCGGCGCCATCCTCTCGCCACCCACCCTGGGCGCGGCCGCGTTCATCGTCGCCGAATACCTCGACGTGTCGTACCTGACCGTCCTGGGCTGGGCCATGATCCCGACTGTCCTGTACTACCTGGGCATCCTGCTCGCGGTCGAGATCGACGTCCGCCGCTTCCGGGTCCGTGGGCTCGACCCGCCGCCGGTGAGCACGCTGCGACTGCTGGGCCGGTTCGGCTACCACTTCTCGTCGCTGGTGCTGATCGTCGTGCTGCTCGCGCTGGGTCAGAGCGCGACCCGGGCCGTCGTCTACGCCACGCTGCTGGCCTTCGCGCTCTCGTTCCTCGACCGGCGCTCGTGGCTCACCCCGCCGCGGTTGTTCGGCGCGCTCAGCGCCGGGGTGCGCAGCGTGCTGCCGGTCGTCGCGGTCTGCGCCGCGGCCAGCATCATCACGGCCACCACGACCAAGACCGGGCTCGGCGCCCAGCTGGCGTCACTGCTGGTGCGCGGGGCCCAGGCCGTGACCTCGAACCCGACCGCGGTGCTGGCCCTGACCGTGATCCTGGCCGCGGTGGCGCTGGCCATCCTCGGGCTGGCGGTGCCGGTCACGGCCAGCTTCATCATCGGCTGGGTCATCATCGGGCCGGCCCTGCTGGCCCTCGGCGTCCCGGCGCCGGCCGCGGCCATGTTCGTCTTCTACTACTCGGTGCTCTCCGAGGTCACGCCACCGACGGCCCTGGCCGCGGTCGGGGCGAGCGCGATCACGGGCGGGCGCACGATCCCGACCATGTGGCAGGCGCTCAAGTACGCGTTGCCGGCGTTCCTGGCCCCGATCGCGTTCGTGCTGACCCCGGCCGGCTCGTATCTGCTGGCCCGCGGCCCGTTCCTCGACATCGTCTGGGCCACCGCGGCGGCGATAGTCGGGGTGGCCGCCCTGGCCGTGGCGACCGGCGGCTGGGTGCTGGGCGTGGGCCGGGCCGGCACCCCGAGCCGGGTGCTGGCCGCGATCGCGGGCCTGCTGCTGCTCTACCTCGAGCCGCTGACCATCGGGATCGGCATCGCCCTGCTCACCGTCGCCGTCGGCTGGGCCGCCGTCGACTGCCGCCGCCGTCCCCCACCCGACGACCCAGCACCCGCGCCGACCACCGCCGACCGGTCGCCTCTGCCGGCCACGACCGACCAGCCGCCCGCCGACGAGCCAACTGCCACACCGCCGACGCCGCGCGAGGCGCGAGACGAGACGGATCGTTCCGCGGTGGCCCCGTCCGAGGCGCGAGACGAAACGGATCGTTCCGCAGTGGCCCCGTCCGAGGCGCGAGACGAGACGGAACGGACCGTCTCGTCATCACCGGTTCCGCCCGGTGCTCCACTTCGGAGCAACGGCGACCGCGACACCACGCACACCGAAGATCGGGGTTGATATGAAGCGCATGGCCATGGTTGCCGGGCTCGCTCTCGTCCTCACCGGGGCCGCCTGCGGCGGACGGCAGGACGCCGCCTCCACGGACGCCGGTGGGGAGGTGACCTGCACCGTCGCCAACGAGACGCGGGTCGGCATCGCCACCGGCAACGCGACCGGTGTGTACTTCGCGCTCGGCAACGCGTACGCCGAACAGATCGGCGCCGCCGGCGGCAACGTCAAGGCGACCGCCTCCGAGACCGGCGCGTCGGTGCAGAACATCCAGCAACTCGTGGCGGGCAGCTACGGCGTCGCGTTCTCGCTGGCCGACACGGCAGCCGACGCGATCAACGGCAGCGGCAGCTTCGACAGCAAGCAGCCGATCGCCGCCCTGGCCCGCATCCACACCAACTACACGCAGGTGATCGTGCGCAAGGCGGCCGGCATCAAAGACGTCGCCGGCATGAAGGGCAAGCGCGTCTCGACCGGTTCCCCCAAGTCCGGCACCGAGGTCATCGCCAACCGCCTGCTGACCGCGGCCGGACTCGACCCGGCCCAGGACATCAGCGCCCAGAAGCTCGACCTCACCAAGACCGTGGACGGCATGAAAGAGGGCTCGATCGACGCCCTCTTCTGGTCGGGCGGCCTGCCCACGCCGGGCATCACCGACCTGCTCACCACCTCGGGGGCCCAGGTCGAGTTCCTCGACATCACCCCGCTGCTGCCCGAGATGCAGAAGATCAACGAGGTGTACGAGGAGGGCAGCATCCCGGCCGCGACCTACAAGCTGGCCGCCGACACCAAGACGATCGTCGTGCCCAACGTGCTGCTGGTGAAGGACGACCTGGACGCCGACGTCGCCTGCGTGCTGACCAAGACCCTGTTCGACCGCAAGCCGCAGCTCGAACAGGCCAACGCCGCGGCCAAGGAGATCTCGCTCGACCAGGCCCGCAAGACCGAACCCGTGCCGCTGCACCGCGGATCGGCCAAGGCCCTCGACGATCTCGGGGCACCGAAAGAAACGCTGGACAGTTCGCGCCCTTCCGAGAGAAGCTGAACCCATGATGATCTTCTCTCGGAAGGGCGCGTGCGCCCTCGCGCTTTGATCGCGCCCGCGCGGCGACCGGCCGCGCTTCGTCCGGAACTGTGGGATCGAGCGGTGGAAACCCGCCGCGAGTGGCTCGAGGTGGGGCTCTCCACCAAGCCTGCCGACCACAGCATCTCGGAAGAAACAATCACTTCCCTGTACGCCCGGCACGGCCGTCCCCGGCCGCAGTTCGTCCGGGTGCCGTCGCCCCGCGCGGCCATCCCGTACCTCGACGGCCTGCCCACCCACGACGACCTGCGCGCGTGGCTGGGCGATCGACGGCCACCGGGCCGATGTCCACTGGCCGGCGACATCGCGGCCGGGCTCTCGCACCTGCGCTCGGCCCTGGCCGAGGATCTCACCGAGCCGCCCCCGGAGCGTAAGCCCCTGAAACGCCGCAAAGGCGAGGCGTGGCCCGTCCTGCCGCCCGGCCAGGCTCTCGACTCCGGGTTGCCGTTCCACGAGATGCTGACCCAGGGCGTACGCAATGCGCTGTTCCGCAGTCTGGCCGGGATCTACCTTCCGGTACGGGCGGCGCTGGGTCACGCGGTCGGTGCGGTGCCGGTCGGTTGGTACGGCCAGCAGGACGCCTCCTGGGTCGGCCATGTCGACGCCATCCGGCGCACGGTGCAACCCCACCTGCGACGCGAACGCGAGTTCACCGAATGGTCGGCGCTCACACGCTCGGCCGGCTGGTGGTGGCCCGGCGAGCACCGGTGTGTGCTCGTCGACCGCCCGGTGGTCCTGCGAACCGAACCCGTGCCTCACGCCTGGCACGAGGAGATCCGCCTCGTCTACATCGAATACGCCGACGGCTGGTCGGTGACACCCACATAACCGCCTTCCCGGCCCGGCCCGCGCGGCCGGGCCGGTTCACGGCTCTCGTGAGCGACCCTTGCCGGCCCGCGGGCGGCCGGCGCGAGCAAACGTTCGCACTGGCGGGCTCAGCCTTGGGCGAGCAGAACGCGGCTCTCGGCCAGCACTTCGCATTGTTCGCGCCAGCCCGGGCCGGCCAGGCCGATCACCATGTGGGTGGCGCCGGCCTTCCCGTACGCAGCGAAACGCTCGGCCACCGCGGCCGCCGAACCCGTGACGGGCAGTCCGAGCGCGCTCTCGACCGACCCGCCGTACGTCCCGGCGATGTTGACGGCCAACTCGTGGGCGGTCGGTAATCCGGGCCCCGATCCCAGCGCACCACTCGCACCCACCGTGATGGACGGGGTGGGCCGGCCATGACCGGCCGCCCATTCGGCCAGCCGCTCGGCTCCCTGGGCGACGATGCTCGGGGCGATCAACGACGGGAACCAGGCGTCGCCGTAGCGGGCGGCCCGGCGCAGCGCCGCGTTGCCGATCCAGAACGGCGGCCGGGCCACCGCCGGGAGCAGCCGCACAACCGGCTCACTGGGCTCGTCGGGCAGCGTGACCTCTTGTCCGTCGAGCAGGCTGGGCAACAACTCGAGCGCGTGTTCGGTGCGTCGGCGTCGTTCGGCGTACGGCACACCCGCTGCAGCCCATTGCGTCTCGCCGCCGCCGGAGCCGATGCCCAGGATCAGCCGGCCCTTCGACACGTGTTGCAGGCTGGCGATCTGTTTGGCCGCCCAGGCCAGCGGCCGGATCGCCGGGATGAAGACGCTGGCCCCGATCCGGATGCGGCTGGTGCCGGCCGCGGCCGCGGCGAGCGCCACCGCACAGTCGAGCGACGGCATGCCGGTGGCCAGATGATCCCCGTGCCAGACACTGTCGAGGCCCAGCTCCTCGGCATGACGGGCCGCCGCCGGCAGGTCGAGTTGTTCGCGTTCCTGCACCGCTACCGACGGCAGGATGACCCCGATCTCCACAGCGGAGAGTCTTCACCCTCAACCTCGCTTCAAGTCAACCCACCCGTAAACGGATTGCCCGCTAGATGCGGCGGCCCCTAGTGTTCTGGGTGTCCGCAGGAGCCCCGCCCGAAAGGAGATCGAAGATGCGATGGCGTAACGCCGACCGCGCCGACCTCTGGGTGAGTGCCGCGGAAATGCGCCGGCGAATGCGACGATCCGGCCGCCGATAACCTCGGGCACGCGCCGGGTCAGCCTCGGCCGAGGCGTCCCACGACGAGTGTCGGGGTGTCGTCCCGCAACGAGCGTCGAGGTGCCCTCCCGCAACGAGCGTCGCGGCGCCGTCCCGCGGCGGGTCGGGCGAGCCGGCATGCGCCCCGTTCGGACGGGTGCGGCCATCAACTTACGGGCGTAGCTCAACGGAAGAGCGACGGCCTCCAAAACCGTTAGGTGCGGGTTCGAATCCTGCCGCCCGTGTGCTTTCCACGACCGGGAGCGGCGGCGCAGTGCGGGCCGGCTGCGGCAGTCATGACACTGCCGGGCTAGCTGTCAGGGCATATTTGCGCTACCCCGACAACGTACGGCCGCCGCTCCGGTCGGCTCCTCAACCGTCATCGCGGACGAGACAGAAAGGGTGACCGGCCGGGTCGAGCAGGACCCGCACGTGTTCCTGGGGTTGATCGGCGGCCACCTCGGCGCCCAGCTCCCGAGCCTCGGCCACGGCCGAATCCAGATCCCCGACCTGGAAGTCGAGGTGCATCATCGGTCGCTGGCTACCGTCGACCGGCGGCCAGACCGGCCGCACGTAGTCGGTCGCCTGCTGGAACACGACGAAGTTCGTGCCGTCCGGCCCGGTGGCGAGGACGGTGGTGCCCGGTTCCTCGTGCACCACGGGCCAGCCGACCAGGCCGGTATAGAACCGGGCCAGCGCGGCCGGGTCCGGCGCTTCGACAGCCATGCCCCACCACATGTCCTTTGTCCTTGTCAGCATCCGAGAACCCTAGGACCGGTTGCGGACGTTCCGCTTCCGGAACGAAACGAAAGAACGCCGATCGAAGCACGTCGTCGTAGCTCAGTGGCAGAGCGCCGCCCTCATAAGGCGGAGGCCGGTGGTTCGAGACCACCCGACGACACGACGCCCCCGTGGCGCAGCTGGACAGCGCGCCCGATTACGAATCCTTCAGGACGGGAGTTCGACTCTCCCCGGGGGCACCGATATTGAACTTTCCGGTTCAGTTTCGTACAGTGAACCACGTGGTTCAGCAAGAGGAATTGGATCGGGTGTTCGCCTCGCTCTCCGATGCGACGCGGCGCGGCATCCTGGTGCGGCTCGGGGAGGGCCCGGCCACGATCGGCGAGCTCGCCGAACCGTCCGGCATGACCCTGACCGGCATGAAAAAACACGTCCAAGTGCTCGAGGGCGCGGGTCTCGTCGTCACCGAGAAGGTCGGCCGCAGCCGGCAGTGCCGTTTGGCGCCGGCCCCGCTCGACCAGGCCATGGCGTGGATCAGCTTCTACCAGCGGCTCTGGGCCCGTCGTCTCGACGGCCTCGACGCCTATTTCACCCTGCGCGCCGGCGCGGCCGAACAAGGCCCGGCCCAAGATCGCGGCGCCACCGACCGAAGCCAGAAGGAGCAAGAGACATGACGCTCGACATGCGTATCACCCGGGAACTGCCGGCCCCGCCGGACGAGGTGTTCGACGCGTACACGGATGCCGAGAAGCAGAAGATCTGGTTCAGCATCCTCGACGAGGAACCGGGCATCGTCGAGATCGAAGTCGACCTGCGCGTCGGCGGGCAGCAGACCGCGGTCTGGGGGCCCAACCGCGACACGCTGTTCCGCGAGACCCAGACCTTCCTCGAGATCGACCGCCCCCACCGCCTGGTCACCGAGTCGACCGGCTCCAGCCCGGACGGCATGGAAATGACCACCCGCATCGAGATCACCTTCGAGGAGAAGGGCGACGGCACGCTGATGACCGTCGTGCAGAGCGGCTTCCCGGTCCCCGAGGTCCGCGACTTCTTCGTCGGCGAGGTCTGGCAGGGCGCCTTCGCCCGCCTCGAGGCCTTCCTGCGGCGCGAGAAGCCCGGTGCGTAACCGTCCGGCGATCATC
Organism: Paractinoplanes aksuensis; assembly: GCF_024137025.1. Lineage (GTDB taxonomy): Bacteria > Actinomycetota > Actinomycetes > Mycobacteriales > Micromonosporaceae > Actinoplanes > Actinoplanes aksuensis. The sequence goes on along the minus strand of NZ_JAMYJR010000009.1, from coordinate 72,743 downwards.
GCCCTGGCCGCCGCGGCGGCGATCATCGTCAACCTGATCGTCCACGCGGCCGGACGCGCCGCCGGTGGCAGCTTCCGCTTCACGAATGGCGGCGTCACCAACGAGGTCGACGCCGTCACCGTGGCCGGCTTCAGCGCCGTGCCGCTGCTGATCGGACTGCTCGTGGTCGCAATGCTCAGCCGTCTCGGCCCGTGGGTGGCCCGGGTGGCCGTGGTTGTGGCTCCCGTACTGGCCGTGGTCACGATTTTCGTCATGACGGTGCCGGCCGACCTCGACCGTGCGAGCACAGTCGCGCTGGCCCTCTGCCACCTGACGTTGATCCCGATCAGCGTCAGGGCGATCCGGCTGATCAGCGGCGCCGCCGCCCGGCCCGCCCTGGCTCCCACCGGGTGACGTTCGGTTCGGCCGGCGCCGAAGTGTTTCCGGCGCACACTGGGGAGCATGACCACGGCCCGGGATCTCGCTGCGCTCGCCGGGCTGCTCGCCGACGAGACGCGGGCCGGGATGTGCCTCGCTCTGCTCGACGGGCGGGCCTGGACGGCGGGCGAGTTGGCGCGGCACGCGGGGGTCGCGCCCTCCACCGCCACCGAGCACCTGCACCGGCTGGTCAGCGGTGGGTTGCTGGTCGAGCGACGGCAGGGGCGGCACCGGTACGTGCAACTGGCCGACGAGTCGGCCGCGCAGCTGATCGAGGACCTGGCCGGGCGACTCGAATCCCGGCCGGTTCCCGTGGCCGGGCTGCGGGCGGCCGCGGCCAGTGCGGCGTTGCGGCGGGGGCGCACCTGTTACGACCATCTGGCGGGGCGGCTCGGCGTTGCCCTCACGGATGCGATGGCGGCGGCCGGGATGCTGGACCTGGCCGGCGGCTTCGCTCTCACCACGTACGGAAAAACGTTCTTGATCTCGACGATCGGGGCGGAGCCGGGGGCGGGGCGGCGGCCGCTGGCCCGGGGGTGCCTCGACTGGACCGAGCGGCGGCCGCACCTGGCCGGCGTGGCCGGGGCCCGGCTGTGCGACACGTACCTGACGCGGCGGTGGATCACGCGCATCGGTTCCGGCCGGGCGGTACGCCTCACCCCGGAGGGCGGGAAGGCGCTGCACGACCTGCTCGACCTGAACACCGACGGTCTCTGAACGCCGCGAGCAGGGACGTATCGGCTGCTAGGGGCGGGCGTGCCCCAGGCCGACCGCCAGCAGATCGACCGCGGCCACCAGCCCGGCGCGGGGGGCGTCGCGCCAGTCCGGCGTGATCGGGGGCAGATCGGCCGAGAGCGGATAGGAGTTCGGGACCGCCGCCGCGCCGGACTGCCACGCCTCGAGGTCGGCATCGGTCAAGCGGGTGTAGGCGGCCGCCGTCTGTGCGGTCGCGCGGACCGTCGCGTACAGCATGGTCACGGCCGGCGTCCGCGAGCCGGGCGGCACCTCGAACTGCTTGAGGATCGCCAGTAGCGCCTCCATCCAGTCCTGTTCGTTCGGGCCCTGGGTGGCCTGCGCCCACGACCGCTCGGTCAGCCACGGATGCGCGAGATACACCTCGTACAGCGCGGTCGCCCATCCCGTCAGTGCGCCCGCCAGGTGATCGTGCGACGCGGGAAGCGGCGTCAATCGGGACGCCTCGTCCTGCATCAGCGCGAGCAAATTCTCCTTGGTTCCCACGTACGGATACAGCGCCATCGCCGTCTTGCCGAAGTGCGCGGCCACGGCCCGCGTCGACACCGCCTCGAGCCCCGACGCGTCGGCGAGGCTGATCGCCACGGCGAGGATCTCGTCGAGGTCGAGTTGCTGCTTCGGGCCGCGGCGGGGCGTGGGCAGGGTCGCCCCGCGGTGCCGCCAGAGCCTCTTCAGGTGGTCGTCCATAACTCCTGACAGTGTATAGTGTTTCGCATGCCGACTGTGAGACTGCACGACGGATCCACCATCGACGTCCAGGTCCAAGGCGCCGGTCCCGCCATCTTCCTCCCCGTCAGCACGGCGATCCTCGAGGGCGAGCCGGCCGAGGCGATGCGGGCCTGGGGTGCCGACCCCAACAACGGCCACGTCCTCGCCACCGGTCTGGCCGAGGCCGGCTTCCGGGTGACCACGGCCGACTACGAGGGCCACCTCAACCAGCACCCGGCTCCGCTCACCCTGACCGCCGACGCGGTCGCGGCCGACCTGCAAGCGCTGGCCGGCGCCGACCGGTTCGCCTACTACGGCTACTCCTGGCTCGCGCTGGCCGGGCTGCAACTCGCCATCCGTACGAAATGCCTGACTGCTCTGGCCATGGGCGGCTTCCCGCCGCTCGGCGGGCCGTACGAGGCCATGCTCGCCGTCACCCGCTCGGCCCACGCCATGGCGCTCGACCCACCGCCCCCGCCCGCCGGTGGACCCGTGGCCGGCGACTGGGACTCGGTGGCCTTCACCCAGACGCCCGACCAGACCCGGCAGTTCGTCACGCTCTACGAATCGCTCCAGGATTTCGACGAGCGGGCCGTCCACCTCGACATCCCCCGGCTCGCCTTCGCCGGCGCCGAGGACAACATCCAGTACGGCCCGGCCTGGGACAACGCCTACGTCGCCCTGGCCGAGCCGCTGATCGAGAACCGGGACGCCCTGGAACAAGACGGTTGGGAAGTGAGAACTTTCCCGAAGGCCGACCACATGGTCGCCATGCAGGCCGCCACCGTTCTCCCCGTCCTGATCCCGTGGCTCAGGTCGTCACTTTGAGCCAGCCGCCGTCGACGTAATAGGTCGAGCCGACCGAATAGGCGGCCCGCTCCGAGCAGAGGAAGACGAAGAAGTCCGCCACCTCCTCAGGAGTGGCGAACCGTCCGATCGGCGCGTTGTCCTCGGCGATCTTGGCCAGGTACTGCTCCCAGGTCTGCTCGGTGCCGGCCGTCAGCGCCTTCGCGGTCTTGATCCAGTCCCCGGTCATGACCAGGCCCGGGTTCACCGCGTTGACCCGGATGTTGTCCCCGATCAACTCGTTGGCCAGACACTTCGAGAACATGACGAGCGCGGCCTTGGTGGTGTTGTAGATCGGCTCGTAGCCCAGCGGCTGGGTGGCGCAGATCGACGCGTTGTGCAGGATCACGCCCCCGCCGCGGGTCTTCATCTGCGGCGCGATCTCGCGGGCCAGCCGTACGGCCGCCATCACGTGCAGGTCCCAGTAGAACTGCCACTTCTCGTCGGGCGCGGTCAGGATCTTCTCCTCGCTGCCGGTGCCCGCGTTGTTGATGAGGATGTCGGCCCCGCCGAACTCATCCTGTACGGCCGCCGCGACCCGCGCCGCCGCGGCCGGCTCGGTCAGGTCGGCGGCGATGGTCAGCACCCGGACGCCGGAGATCTCCGAGGCGACCTCGCGCAGCCGATCGGCGTCGCGGGCCACCAGCGCCAGCGAGACGCCCTCGGCCGCCAGCCCGCGCGCGATCGCATAGCCGATCCCGGCGTTACCGCCTGTGACCACGGCCACCTTATTTGTGAGACGCAGATCCATCCGCTACTCCGTTCGCGTGCTCGACTGCCCGGGTATCCCCAGCACATTCGCACGATGGCGGGAGGCCGGGGTGTTCGGGAAGAAAAAGACAGTCGCTGACCAGTTCGTCGAGGTGCTGGTCCAGGCCGGGGTGGAGCGGATCTACGGCCTGGTCGGGGACAGCCTCAACGCGTTGTCCGACGCGATCCGGCGCAACGACGCCATCGAGTGGGTCCACGTGCACAACGAGGAGGCGGCGGCGTTCGCGGCCGCCGCGGAGGCCCAGCTCACCGGCAAGCTGGCGGTCTGCGCGGGCAGTTGCGGGCCGGGCAACACGCACCTGATCCAGGGCGTCTTCGACGCGCACCGGTCGGCCGCGCCGGTGCTGGCCATCGCCTCGCACATCGTCTCGACCGAGATCGGCTCCGGCTTCTTCCAGGAGACCGACCCCAAGCAGCTGTTCGGGCAGGCCAGCCACTGGACCGAGATGGTCTCGTCGGCCGGGCAGATGCCGCGGATGGCCCGGATGGGCATTCAGCAGGCGGTCGGCAAGCGCGGCGCGGCCGTGCTGATCATGCCGGGGGACGTGCTGGCGGCCGAGGCCACCGAGGAGACGGGGGCCGGGCACGCGGTGGCCGGGCCGGTGCTGGGCGCACCGTCCGACTACGTCATCGAAGACCTGGCCGAGCGGATCAACGCGGCCGGGACCGTGGCCATCTTCGGCGGGATCGGCTGTACGGATGCCCGTGAGCAGGTGCTGCAGCTGGCCGAGTGGCTGGGCGCGCCGGTCGGGCACACGCTGCGGGGCAAGGACGTGCTGCAGTACGACAACCCGTACGACGTGGGCATGTCGGGCTTGCTCGGCTACGGCGCCTGTTACGAGGCGACGCACGAGGCCGACCTGCTCCTGCTGCTCGGCACCGACTTCCCGTACCGGCAGTTCCTGCCCCAGAAGAACACGATCCAGATCGACATCGACCCGTCCCGTCTGGGCCGCCGCACGGCGCTCGAGCTGGGCGTGGCCGGTGATGTCGGCGCCACGATCACGAAGCTGATGCCGAAGCTGGAACGCAAGGATCACAAGTTCCTCAACCGCATGCTCGAGAAGCACGTGCACGAGCTGGACCGGGTCGTCGACGCGTACACCAAGGATGTCGAGCACCTCGTGCCGATCCATCCGGAATACGTCGCCTCGATCCTCGACGAGGAGGCCGCGGACGACACCGTCTTCACCGCCGACACCGGCATGTGCACGAGCTGGGCCGCCCGCTACATCACGCCCAACGGCCGTCGCCGGCTGCTCGGCTCGTTCGTCCACGGCACGATGGCCAACGCCCTGCCGCACGCGCTCGGCGCCCAGAAACTCGACCCGAGCCGTCAGGTGGTCTCGATGTCGGGCGACGGCGGCCTGGCCATGCTGCTCGGCGAGCTGCTGACCGCGCGGCTGCACAACCTGCCGGTCAAGGTGGTGGTCTTCAACAACTCCAGCCTCGGCATGGTGCGCCTCGAGATGCTGGTGGCGGGCGATCCGCCGTACGAGACCGACCACGAACACGTCGATTTCGCGGCCATCGCCCGGGCGGCCGGGCTTTTCGCCGTACGGGTGGAGAAGCCCGACGAGGTCCGCGGCGCTCTGCGCTCGGTGCTCGACCACGACGGCCCGGCCCTGCTCGACGTGGTCACCGATCCCGACGCGCTCGAGATCCCGCCGCACATCAGCAAGGAGGAGGCGGCCGGGTTCGCGATCGCCGCCGGGAAGTCGGTGCTCTCCGGCGGCGTCGGGCAGATGCTGCACCTGGCCCGCACGAACCTGCGCAACCTGCCGCGTTAGGCGGTCCGGCGGAGGTCGGCGCCCACGTCGTGCAGGTGGCTCAGGGCCTGACGGTACGAATCGGTCAGGCTGGTCATCTCGTACGAGACGCCGATCTCCGCGCAGTACTGCTGCACGATCGGTTGCGCCTTGCGCAGGTTGGGCGTCGGCATGGCCGGGAACAGGTGGTGCTCGATCTGGTAGTTGAGCCCGCCCAGGGCCGCGTCGACGAACCGCCCGCCCCGCACGTTGCGCGAGGTCAGCACCTGCTTGCGCAGGAAGTCCTCGTCGCCGGTGGGGTGCGGCATGCCCTTGTGATTGGGCGCGAACGTCATCCCCAGATAAACCCCGAAGATCGCTTGGTGGACGACGAGGAACGCGAGCGCCTGCAGCGGCGTCAGCACCAGCAGCAGCGCGGCGGCGTACCCGGCGAGGTGGGCTCCGATCAGCAGCGCCTCGCCGACCTTGCCTCTCTGCATGATCCACTTCACGCTGTCCCGCTTGAGGCTGAGGCCCAGCAGCGTCAGCAGCGGAAAGAAGAAGTACGCCTGATAACGCGTCAGGAAACCCTTGCCGGCCGCTGCCTCGCGCGACCACACCAGCACGCCCGGCCCGACGTCCGGGTCGAGGTCGTCGTGGTTGGGGTTGGCGTGGTGCTTGGTGTGCTTGTCCATCCAGTAGCCGTAGGACATGCCGATGGCCAGGTTGCCCGCGATCAGCCCGGCCCGCGAGCTCGGCTTGTTGGTGCGGAACACCTGCCGGTGGGCGAGGTCGTGGGCGACCAGCGCGGTCTGCGCGAACACCACGGCCAGGAAGGCGGCCACGGCCAGCGTCCACCACGAGGCGCCGATCGCGAAGAACGCGGCCCAGCCCAGCCCCAGCGCCCCGCCGACCAGGCTCAACCGGGCCACGTAGTACGCCGGCCGCCGGCGCAGCAGCCCGGCCGCGTTGATCCGCCGGCCCAGTTCCGCGAAGTCGCTCCCGGCCGTCGCCCGCGGCCGCTCTGCCATTGTCGTCATGCCCATAAGCAGACCGTGCGGGAACCCTCAAGGTCAGGAGTGGCATCCCCCCAACCTTTGGTGGGGCTAGCACTACTGAGTTGAGCGCGCCGGTAAGCCACGATGAGAGGCGTGGAGACAAGAGACTGGCTTCGGGACGGGCTGCGGGCGATGGCGTTCGGCCTGCTGGGGATCGTTCTGGCGGTGCTGAACTTCCCGCTCTTCGTGCTGTTCGTGGTGTCGCTGGTGCTCACCCCGGTGCTCGGCATCGGCCTGCTCCTGCTGCCCGCCGTGACCGCGCTGATTCGGCTGCGGGCCGACCTGGCCCGGCGGGTGGCCGGCTGGCAGGGCGTGCCCATCGCGCGCCCCTACCGGCCGAAACCGGCCGGTCTGGCCCCGATCGGCTGGGCCCGCTACAAGTGGATCATCACCGACCCCGCGACCTGGCGCGACTTCGCGTGGCTGCTGCCGGGTGCGATCGGCGGGCTCGTGCTCGGCATCCTCACGATCGCCCTGCCGGCGTACGGGGTCGAGGGCATCACCCTGCTCCCGCTCTGGATCTACCTGGGCGAGGGCTGGTCCGGCTACGGCGTCAACTGGCCGATCGAGAACGTCGGCGAGGGCTTCCTCTCCATGCCGCAGGGTGTCGTCATCCTCCTGCTGGGCCTGGTCGTCGCGCCCCACCTGCGCCGGTTCGACGGGTTGTTCCACCGGCTCTTCCTGGCCCCGACCCGGGCCGCCGAGCTGCGCCTTCGGGTCGCTCAGCTCACCGTGACCCGGGCCGACACGGTCGACTCCCAGGCGGCCGAGCTGCGCCGGATCGAGCGCGACCTGCACGACGGGGCCCAGGCCCGGCTGGTGTCGCTGGGCATGGCCATCGGCCTGGCCGAGGAACTGGTCGAGCGCGACCCCGAGACCGCCCGCAAGCTGCTCGCCGAAGCCCGCGAGAACAGCTCGACGGCCCTGGTCGAACTGCGTCATCTCGTACGCGGGATCCACCCGCCCGTGCTGGCCGAGCGCGGCCTCGACGGCGCGGTGCGGGCGCTCGCGCTGACCATGGCCATCCCGACCACTGTGGACTCCGACCTCGCGGGCCGCCTCGAGACTCCGGTCGAATCGGCCGCCTACTTCGCGGTCGCCGAAGCTCTGACAAATGTGCAGAAGCACAGCGGCGCCAACGTTGCCTACGTCAGCATGCACCGCACCGATGACCTGCTGCGTCTCGAGGTCGGCGACGACGGGCACGGCGGCGCCGACCCGAAGCGCGGCTCCGGCCTGGCCGGAATGGAACGCCGTCTCGCCGCCTTCGATGGCACGATGTCCGTGTCCAGCCCGCCGGCCGGACCGACCATCGTGACCATGGAGCTGCCGTGCGCGTCGTCATCGCCGAGGACCATGCTCTCCTCCGGGACGGACTGACCCGGATCCTCGAGGCGTTCGACTTCGAGGTCGTGGCCGTCGTCGACCGCGGACCCGACGTGCTGCCCACGCTGCTCGAATGCAAGCCCGACGTGGCCGTCCTGGATGTGCGCCTGCCGCCCACCTTCACCGACGAGGGGCTGCAGGCGGCCATCGCGGCCCGCCGCCAGGCCCCCGGTCTGCCGATCCTGGTGCTGAGCCAGCACGTCGAGCCGCTGTACGCCCGCGAGCTGCTCTCCGACCGCCGCGGCGGGGTCGGCTACCTGCTCAAGGATCGGGTCAGCGACGTCGCCCAGTTCGTCGACGCGGTGCGCCAGGTGGCCGGCGGCGGCACGATGATGGACCCCGAGGTCGTGGCCCGGCTGCTCGACCGCAGCCGGCCGCTCGACGTGCTGACCGCGCGCGAGCGCGAGGTGCTGGGCGAGATGGCCGCGGGCCGGTCCAACGCGGCGATCGCGGCCAAGCTTTTCGTCACCGAGAAGGCGGTCAGCAAGCACATCAACAACATCTTCACCAAGCTCGGGCTGCCGGTCTCCGAGGACGACAACCGCCGCGTGCTGGCTGTGCTGGCTTACTTGGACAGCTGAGGGAGCACCTCGCTCGCGATCAGGTCGATGTGGTCGAGGTCGTCCATCTCGATCATGCGGAGGTGCACGCGGCTCGCGCCGATCGCGCGCATCTCTTCGATGCGCTGCACGAGCTGGGCCGGGGAGCCCTCCACCGGGTCCTCCGGCGGCAGCACGCTCTTGACGTGCAGGGGAGCGGCGCGGCGGGCGGCCTCGGCGTCGGTCCGGCCGATCGCGACCACGATGCCGGCCGACAGGGTGAGCTGCCGGCCCGATTTGTCGCACGCCGCCCGGACGCGATCGAAGGCGGCGGCCGTCTCGGCCACGGTCTTGAACGGCATGTTGTATTCGTCGGCGTAGCGGGCGGCCAGATCGGGCGTACGCCGGGGGCCCTTGCCCCCGATGATGATCGGCGGATGCGGCCGCTGGACGGGACGAGGCAGCGCCGGGGCGTCCACCAGGTGGTAATGCTTGCCGTCGAACGAGTAACTCTGGCCCTCGGGTGTGCCCCAAAGTCCCGTGAGGATCTCCAGCTGCTCCTCGAGCCGGTCGAAGCGCTCGCCGACCGCGGGGAAGGGAATGCCGTACGCCGTGTGCTCGCGCTCGACCCAGCCCGCGCCCATGCCCAGCTCGACCCGGCCGCCGCTCATCTGGTCGACCTGCGCCACCATGATCGACAGTGGACCGGGCATACGGAACGTAGCGGAGTTGACCAATGTCCCGATCCGCAGCGTACGGGTCTCGCGGGCCAGTCCGGCCAGCGTGATCCACGCGTCGGTGGGGCCCGGCAGGCCCGGCTCGGGGGTCAACGCACGGTAATGATCGGCCCGCAACAGGCCCTCGAAACCGGCGTCCTCGGTGTGACGGGCGAAGTTCAATTGAGTGTCGTACGTCGCACCCCGGTGCGGTTCGACGAACAGACAAACGCGCATCATCGTCCCTCATAAACCGAGCTGGGCGCATACCCGGCTCATCCTGCTCGAACATCGGCGCATCCGTCTACTTCGGCTTTTGAGACGAACCTGTCATCGATGCATGTGCCAGTTTGCCCTACGATCCCCGTCGGGACACCACTGCCCCACGTTCGACCCCTCACGGCCCCGGTGTGCCAATTGCCGGGTTGCCGGTTCCCCATTCGACCGCACCAGGTCGGGAAGGATCTACGGTGCACAGAAGGACCCTCGTACGTTCCGTTGTCGCCGGCGCGCTTGCTCTCACCATGAGCGCGGCCGCTGGATGCAGCGACGACTCGGCTGACGGCGACGGTGGCAGCGGCGCCTCGCTCGAGAAGATCACTTACCTGACCTCGTTCGGCACCTTCGGCCGTGACTCGTACGCGTACGTCGCGCTCGAGAAGGGCTACTTCAAGGACGCGGGCTTCGACGTCACGATCAACCCGGGCAAGGGCTCCGGCGAGAACATCAAGTCGATCGTGTCCGGTCAGGCCCAGTTCACGCCGATCGACCTCACCGGTGGCCTCATCGCCGCCGGCGGCAAGGACAAGACCACCGGCTTCACCGCCGTGTCGGCCATCCAGCAGCGCACGATGGCCGCGATCATCGCGCTCGACGGCAACAAGATCAACTCGCCCAAGGACCTCGAGGGCAAGACGATCTCCGATGCCCCCGGCTCGGTCGTGCGCACGCTGTTCCCGACGTACGCCAAGCTGGCCAACATCGACGACACCAAGGTCAAGTTCCAGAACGGCCAGGCCCAGGAACTGATCGGCCAGCTCGCCTCCGGCCGCAGCCAGGCCATCGGCCAGTTCGTGGTGGGCAAGCCGACCGTCGAGACGGTGTCGAAGAAGAAGGCCGTCGTCCTGCCCTACAGCGACTACCTGCAGGACCTCTACGGCAACGTGCTGATCACGTCGACCAAGTACGCGCAGGACAACCCCGAGAAGGTCAAGAAGTTCACCGAGGCGCTGCTCAAGGGTCTCGCCGACTCCATCGCGAACCCCGACGAGGCCGGCAAGATCACGCCGAAGTACGTGCAGACGGCCAAGCCCGAGGGTGTCGCGGCCGAGCTCACGCTGATGGGCCCGTACGTCAAGTCGGCCGCCGCCGGCATCCCGGTCGGCGCCCTCGACGCCGAGCGCGTCGCCCGCTCGATCGCGATCCTGCAGGGTTCCGGCCAGATCGACCCCGGTCTCAAGCCGGAGCAGGTCATCAACTTCGACCTGACCCCCAAGGCCTGACCTACTGATCTACGCGGGGTGCGCCGGTCCGCCGGCGCACCCCACCGCGCTTCGCCAGATCCGCGCGGCGTTCGTTTCACGCAGTCCGCACGGTTATGAGGAGCACCCCCGGTGCAAGAGACGTTGACGCCCCCGACGGAGGCCGCTGTGGCCCGTCCCGCCCGCCCCGACCGGAAGTTCTCACCCAGCGTGGTGGCCTGGCCGGTGCTCGGCATCGTCGTCACCGTCGTGGTGTGGTGGGCGGTCGTCGAGATCTTCGACATCCAGCCGATCATCCTGCCGTCGCCGATCGACGTCTACGAGGGCTTCCGTACGTACCCTGAGCTGCTGCTGCAGACCACGTGGGACACGGTGCGGGTGACCCTGATCGGCTTCGGCCTGTCGGTGATCATCGGCGTGGCCCTGGGCACGGCGATCGCCGCCTGGAAGCCGTTCGAGCGGGCCTTCGGCCCCCTGCTGGTGGCGCTGAACGCCGTACCCAAAGTGGCCATCGCGCCGCTGATGATCGCCTGGTTCGGGTTCGGCACCAAGCCCGTCCTGGCCATGGCCTTCCTGCTCTGCTTCTTCCCGATCGTTTTGTCGACGGCCACCGGCCTGGCCAGCACCCCGGCCGACCTGGCCGAACTGGCGCGTTCGCTCGACGCCACCCGCACCCAGACGTTCCTGCGCGTCCGCGTGCCGGCCGCCCTGCCCCAGATCTTCGTCGGCCTCAAGCTGGCCATGCCGCTGGCCGTGATCGGCGTGGCCGTGGGCGAGATGCAGTCCGGCGGCGTCGACGAGGGCCTCGGCACGATCATCGTCCAGACCGCCGGCCAGGGCGACACCGCGACCGCGTTCGCCGCCCTCACCCTGATGGCCCTGGTCAGCATCATCCTGTACTACGTGCTGGTGTGGATCGAGCGTCTCGCCCTGCCCTGGGTCAAGGGCACCACCGCCTGACCGGTCAGTCCCGCTTTGCCCAGGCCTGGACGGCGTCGACACAGAGCCGGTTGACAGCGATCTCGTACTTGCCGCCCCGCGCGGTGACCGAGAAGACCTGGGAACCCGGATAGTTCGCCCAGGGTTCGCCGGCCGCCGGGGTGCGGGGCCCACCCACCCGCGGACCGGGCAGGGTGATCGTTTTCCGCCCGGCGAAGACCATGGGGTCACCCAGCCGCAGCTGACCGAAGTGCCAGCGCGACTGGCTCACGACGTGCAGGCCGGCCAGCACGACGACTGATCCGTGCGTCGTGACCGGCCCTTGCTCGATGTTCTTGCTGCCGGGGGATACGCCGGAGAACAACTGCAGGAGCGAGCCGAGGATGTCCACGAGATCATCATCGACCCGCTCCGCAAATTCAGCCCCTCAGCCTGGCCACACGGCCCTGCGCGCCGGAGGCCCAGCACGCGCCGGGGACGCACTCGACGGCGTCGAAGCTGCCGGTGTCGAAACGTTTCCAGGTGCGGCCGGCGTCGTACGAGATGTCACTGCCGGTCGGGCCCACGGCCAGGGCGGTGTTGCCGCGGCCGACCCAGGCCGAGCCCGAGCGGTACTCGCCCGGGACGGTGCGCGACACGGTCCACGTGCGACCGCGCAGGTAGGCCGAACCGCCGGGCGCGACCGTCGGGGCCGCGTAGTCACCGCCGACCGCGATGGCGGCGCCGTCACGGCGTACGGCCAAGCTGTAGATGCCGGCACTCGGGCCGCTCGGCACCGGGGTGGAAGTGACCGACCAGTTCCGCCCGCCGTCGCGCGAGGTGAAGACGCGGGACTCGGCGCCCCCGCCGGTCGCGAAATAGGCCTTCCCCGCCGCTGAGACCAGGCAGGTGCCGCTGGCCGCGAACGCGAACTCGCCGGTCAGCGCGGCCGGCATGCCGGCCGTGGGCTGAACCCGCCAGGAACGGCCGCCGTCACGGGTGGCGAGAATGCGGAACTTGCCGTCGACCGGGTCGGACAGGGCCAGGCCGTGCCTGCGGTCGAGGAACGTCATGCAGTCGTAGAAGGCGGCCGGGTCCTCGTTGCGGAACGACTCGGTCCAGGTGCGGCCGCCGTTCGACGTCGCATAGATCCGCGACTCGGGCCCGTTGCCGATCGTCAGGGCCACCGCGTGCTTCGCGTCGAACGCCTCGATGTCGCGGAACTGAAGCTCGGCCGCGGCCGCCGGTCCGACCGACGACCAGTGCCGGCCCCCGTCGACCGTCCGCAGAATCGTGCCGGCCGAACCGGCCACCCAGGCCACCTTCGCGCTGACCGGCGCCAGCCCCCGGAACTGCGCCGTCGTGCCGGTCGAGGTCAGCTGCCAGGTCAGGGAACCACCACCGGCCAGCGCGGGCGCGGCGGGCAGAAGCAGGGCCGCGACGACACCGGCGGCGGCCATCGACAACTTTCGCTGCAAGGTCATGCGCCGGAACTTACCTTGTGGGCCACGGCACGGAAACCGTCACCGAGCAGCGCCGGAAACTTACGGATACCAGAATGTGGGACATGGAGTCTCCCGCAGTCACCGTCGCCATCACCCGGCGCGCCGACCCGTCCCGGCAGGCCGAGATGATCGCCTGGGTGAACGCCGGCACGACGCTGGCCGAGGACTTCCCCGGCTTCCTGGGCACCGGCTGGGTCCGCCCCGACCAGACCTCGTACGAATGGCACATGCTCTACCGCTTCGCCGACGAACACGCCCTGCGCAACTGGGAAGAATCCCCCCAACGCCGCTGGTGGCTGTCGTCGGCCGAAGGCTTCGTCGAACACACCCGCACCGAGAAAAGAACCGGAATCGAAGGCTGGTTCGACCCACCCCGAACCCACGAGATCAGCGAGGCGGCGACCCCGAAGGCGCCACCCCGCTGGAAACAGGCGGTGACCATCTGGCTGGGCTTCTTCCCGGTGAGCTTGCTGGCCGCCTTCACGCTCAACCACGTCATCGCCGACCTCAACGTCGTGCTGCGCACCCTGATCAGCACCCTCTGCCTGACCCCACTCATGACCTACCTGGTGCTCCCACAAATCACCCGCCTGCTCCAACCCTGGCTCCGCCGCTGACCCCGGCTACCGTTCCCGGCAGGGCCCGGCCTTCGAGGCGGCCGGCCTGGGAGTCGAACAGTCGGCTGACGACCTGCTGGGTCGCGCCGAAGAACAAGGCCCAGGCAGCGATCTGCGCGGGCTGGTCGAGGTCGCTCAGGCCAGGCACGAAACCGCCGTGGATCAACAGGATGCCGGCCACCGCGGTCAGCGCACCCAACGGAAGCTTCAACACTGCGAGCAGCGGTGTCATGTGTGCATAGGACATTCCCGATGGTCCCTGGTAGCGGAGGGGGAAAGCCATCGACAGCACTGCCCCGAACGCGCCGAAACCCTGGACCATGAAGATGTCCGCGGGCTGCGCTTGAGTGCCCCCAGCCGGACAGGCGACGGGCAAAGAATCCGGCTGAAAACACAGGGACAGCGCCTCCGGAAAACACGCACCGGCCGCCGCCGTGAACCCGGCTCCGCCGGTGAGGACCATGAAGACGATCAGCACTACGTTGCGCAGGGTAAGCAGCTGCTTGTGCGCCTGGTCCCCAGCGGCATAGGCGGCCCGAAGTGCGTCGGCGAGGACGTGCCGGTCGGGCCCTTGCTTTTCGGCCTCGATCCGACGCTGGTCGAGGCGGGGAAGGTAGCGCTCGGTGTGTGCGAGCACGTGAACGGCGATGGCCCGCAGTTCCGCGGGCGGGGTCAGGGTGACCAGCTCGGCATCCGCGGCGTGGATGCAGGGGTAGACGTCGGCCAACGGGCGGCCGTTCCACCGATCGCACGGAGACCGCCGGCGGTCCAGGGCAGCCTGTGCCAAGGCCAGGTCTTGACGGATCCGACGGAGCTTGGCCAACTCCTCGTGTCCTTCGCTGGTCCGTTCGAGCCGGTCGCACCGGTCCATGAGCTGGGCGATCCGGTGGTGCTCGGTCGCGTGAGTCCGGTGGCCCGGGTCGGCGTTCAGTATCGTCGGCAGGCGTTCGGCGGTGATCGACATCAGCAATCCCCTGAGGTGTTCGGAAGTGACTTCGCCTCCTTGTCGCCCCGGGGGTGCAGCGGTGTTCGGCCGCGTCCGGTTCCGCTTTCACGGATGGTGTCAGTCGATCGAGGCTGCGTGAGCGAACACCGGCGACCGGGCCGGGCTACAGATAGCCATGGAGACCAGTGGCTCCGCGCGCGCCGATGTCGAGTTGCTCGACGCGATAGCCGAACGGGATCGGGGTGCTCTGCGGGAGTTGTACGAACGGCATGCGCCGTGGCTGCGGGCCCGGCTGGGTCGCCGCTGCGGTGACGAGGGACTTGTCGAGGAGGTCCTTCAGGACACCTTCGTCGAGATCTGGCGCAAGCCAGGCAACTATCGTGGTGCTGGCCCGGTGCCGGCGTGGGTCTGGGGCATCGGGGTCCGCCGGCTGCTCAGTGCGTTGCGCCCCCGGTGGCCGGTGCCGGTGCCGTTCCTCGCCGATCCGGCTCCCGCGTCGTCAGCCGAGGACCAGGTCCTGCTGCGCATCGAACACGGCGATCTGGGCGGCGCCGTCGACGGGCTGTCCCCGGAGTTGAGGGCGGTCATTCAGGCCGTGGTCCTGGACGGCTTGAACAGCCGCGAGGCGGCCCGCCTGCTGCGGGTGCCGGCGGCCACGGTGCGTTCCCGATTGATGCGGGCCCGAACCCAACTGCGGGAGGCACTCCTATGAGCTGGCATCTGACCGTGGCGACGATCGACGCCTACCTGGTGGGCCGGGTCAGCGACGCCTGTGCCGCCTCCACGGAGACACACTTGATGCGATGCGCGGATTGCCGCGCGCTGTTGGCCGACCGGGAGCACCAGGACGTCGCGGCGCGCCGCCGGCACAACGACGGCCTCGACCGCATTCTTGACCGCATCGATCAGCCGAGGCGCGGTGTGTTCGAACGGCTCCTCGTCACGGTCGGCGTTTCCGCGTCGCTCGCGCGGCTCACCGCCGGAGCCCCGCGGCTCCGTCACGCGTGGTTCGCCGCCGGCCTGTCCGTCCTGGTGGTCGCGGTGCTGCTCGCCCAGTTCTCGTCCGGACCGGTGGGGGCGGTGCTGTTCGTGGTCACCGCCCCGGTCGCCCCGGTGATCGGCATCGCGCTCACCTACGGCCGCCGGGCCGATCCCGCCGGCGAAGTCGGTGTTGTCGTCCCGTTCCCGGCGTTCCGCCTGCTGCTCCTGCGCTCAGTGATCGTGCTGGCGTCCTGGCTTCCGCCGGCCGCCCTGCTCGCCGCGGCCCTGCCGGACCACGGGGCGGTCCCGCTGCTGTGGTTCGTGCCCGCGCTGGCCCTGACCAGCCTGACCGTGGCGTTGTCGGGTTACGTCGGCACCGTCCCGGCCGCGGCTGCTGTGGCGACCGGTTGGCTGGTGGTGGCGGCGGCGACCGTACGTGGCAATCGGGGAAGCCCGGCGGCGGTCTGGCTCGACCACTCACAGCTGTTCCGGCCGGCCGGGCAGGTGCTGCTGGCCCTGCTGGCCGTGACCGCGACCTTTGTGGCCGTGGCCCGCCGCGCCGCCTATGACGCTCGGGAGACAGCGTGACGACCCGGCTCACCGCCGTGAGCAAGCGCTTCGGAAGGACAACCGCGCTGCGCGGGATCACGATGGAGGTGGACCGCGGAGTCACTGGCCTGCTGGGAGCCAATGGCGCCGGCAAGACCACCCTGCTGCGCATCATGGCCACCGTTCTGTCACCGGACGAGGGTGAACTGCGCCTGCTCGGGCGGAACCCGCGTGATGCCGGTGACCGGCTGCAGATCCGCCGTCAGCTGGGCTATCTGCCGCAGCAGACTGGGTTCTACGAAGGGTTCACGGCTTACGAGTTCGTGGACTATGTGGCGATTCTGCAGGAGATCACGGGGACACGGCAGCGCCGCTCCGAAGTCCGGCGCGTGCTCGAGGCCGTGGGCCTGACCGACCAGATGCACCGCCACCTGCGGTCGATGTCGGGCGGGCAGCGCCAGCGCGTCGCCCTCGCTCAATCTCTGCTCGGCCGGCCCCGCCTGCTGCTTCTCGACGAGCCGACCGTCGGCCTCGACCCGCTGGAACGGATCCGATTCCGGCAGGTCGTCTCGGAGTTGGCCCGCGAGCACACAGTGGTGCTGTCGACCCACCTGACCGACGACGTGGCAGCGCTCTGCGACCAGGTGGTCGTGCTCGGCCACGGTGAGATCACTTTCACCGGCACGGTCGCGGACCTCGTCACGACCGCGGCCGGCCACGTCTGGCTGGCGGACATGCCCGACGTCGCAGCGGCCGGGTGGTGGCGCACCGGCGACGGCCGTTATCGCCACATCGGGGAGCCGCCGCGTGGCGCCCGGCTCGCCCCGCCGACCGTGGAGGACGGGTACATGTACCTCACCGGGAGAGGGACATGATTCCCGACCGGCTCGCCGAACCATCGGCGGTTGGCGCTCTGGTCCGGGTCGAAGCCCGGCGGCTGCTGAGGCATCCCGCCCTGCTGATCGGGGCCGCGGCCGCCGCATGGCTCGCCCTGCCGCGGTGGATCACTGGGCAGCCGCCCGAAGCACAGTGGGACGCCCAGACCTATGAGCAGCTGACGCTGCTGTGGTCACCGCTGCACCTGGGCGCCTTCGTCGCGGCCACCCTGACTGCGCTACGACCTGGCGACGGGGCAACTGCCGAAATGTTCGCGGCTCGTCCGCTGGGCGGTCGGCACCGCACTCTGGCTCAGCTGGTGGCCGGCGCGATTCCGATGGCCCTCACCGCAGTCGTCGTGTCGCTCACCTGGCTGTTGATCGCCGATGCGGGCGGCATCCCGACCGGGTTCCCGGTGCCGGTGAACCTGTACCCCACCGTGGCGGACGCCGCTTACGTCATCGGCCTGACCGGAGCGGCGCATGCGGCCGGGATCGCGCTCGCCCACACGACACGGTCTCGGCTGCTCAACGTCGTGGTGGGTCTGATATTCACTTACATCTTCTTCTTTATGTACTGGCTGACAAGCTTCTTCCCGGTCTCCTTGCTTTCTCCATTTGTGAGCCCGGTCAGCGCCGGCAAGACGAGTTACTGGGGCACGCCGGAGCCGATCAGCTCCAACGGCGACGGGTGGTACGCGATTGTGCGAGACACAGATTTTGTCGCTTGCCACACCGTGTACGTCGCCGGAGTGGGTGTGCTCCTCGCCGCGCATGCTCTTCGGCGCAGCGACCCGGAATATCGCCCGCGCAGGCTCGTGCTGATAGGCGGCCTCATGGCCGTTAGCGGGTTCCTGCTTCAGGTCCTGACCTACAGCGGCGCCTGGTCCTGGCCTTGGTCATGACCGGGAAACGCGGGTCAGGAGTCGGCGTCGGCGGGGCCGGCTAGGCCGGCTTTTTCGTCGCGGTCGGCCCATTCGAGCAGGGTGGACAGGGAGTGGTGTTTGTCGTCGATCGTGGCGTGGAGGTCGCCCAGGTCGGCGAAGCGGGCCGGGACTGTGCGGACGGTGAAGTCGCGTGGGTCGGCGTCGGGGATCTCGGCCCAGGTGACGGGGGTCGAGACGGTCGCGGTGGGGACGCCTCGTACTGAGTAGGCGCTGGCGATCGTGTGGTCGCGGGCGTTCTGGTTGTAGTCGACGAACAGCTTCTCGGGGTCGCGGTCCTTGCGCCACCACGTGGTCGTCACGTCGTCGGGGGCGCGGCGTTCCACCTCGCGGGCGAAGGCCAGCGCGGCCCGGCGTACGTCGGAGAACCCCCACGACGGCTCGATGCGCACATAGATGTGCAGGCCCCGGCCGCCCGACGTCTTGGGGTAGCCGGTGATGCCGAGGTCGTCGAGGACCTCGTGGGCGACCGCGGCCACCGCGCGCACCCGGTCGTACGTGCAGTCGGGCATCGGGTCGAGGTCGATGCGCCACTCGTCGGGTTTCTCGGTGTCGGCGCGGCGGGAGTTCCACGGGTGGAACTCGACGGTCGACATCTGGACGGCCCAGATGACGTCGGCCGTCTTCGTCACGCACAGCTCGTCGGCGTGGCGGTTGTAGCGCGGGAACGTCACCCGCACCGTCTCGAGCCACGGGGGCGCGCCGTGCGGCACGCGCTTCTGGTGCACCTTTTCGCCGGCCAGGCCGTCGGGGAAGCGGTGCAGCATGCACGGGCGCTCACGCAGCGCCCGCACGATGCCGTCACCGACCGACAGGTAGTAGTGGACCAGGTCGAGCTTGGTCAGGCCCAGCTCCGGGAAGTAGACACGGTCGGGGTTCGACACGCGCACCTTGAGGTCGCCGACCTCCACCTCGGTCGCCGGGCTCTTGCTCGAAGAGGCCATGAGATCAACCTAACCCAGAACGGCGTCGTCCAGGTCGGCCAGCAGGGTGTCGCCCGAGTCGAGCAGGTCGAGCAGGGGGGCGATGCGCGGGAGCTCGTGGGTGAGGAAGTAGCGGGCGGCCAGGCGCTTACCCTCGTAGAAGGGGCCTTCCTTGCCCTCGGTCGCCGCGAGCTGGGAGAGCCACAGCCAGGCGATCACGAGGTGGCCGGTTGCTTCCAGGTATGCCGTGGAGTTGGCCAGCGCCGCTGTCGGGTCGCCGCCGGCCCACAGCTTGCGGGTGGTCGCGGCCAGGCGGTCGCACAGCGCGATCACCGGCCGGCCCAGGTCGGCCGGGGCGGCCACGGCCGTGGTGACGATGCGGCCGATCAGCAGCTGGAGGCCGGCCCCGCCGCGCATGACGACCTTGCGGCCCAGCAGGTCGAGGCCCTGGATGCCGTCGGTGCCCTCGTGGATCGAGTTGAGGCGGTTGTCGCGGTAGAACTGCTCGACCGGGTACTCGCGGGTGTAGCCGTAGCCGCCGTGGACCTGGATGGCGTGGTCGTTGGCCAGCCGGCACCACTGCGAGGGCCACGCCTTGACGATCGGGGTCAGCACGTCGAGCAACAGGTCGTTCTCGTCGGAGGGCTCGTCGAGCAGCTTGGCCGCGTACAGAATCAACGCCATTCCGCCCTCGACGTACGACTTCGAGGCGAGCAGCATGCGCCGCACGTCGGGGTGGCGCACGATCGGCACCGGCGGGGCCAGCGGGTCTTTGTCGGCCACGGGACGGCCCTGCGTGCGTTCCCGCGCGTAGTCGAGCGCGTGCAGGTAGCCCGTGTAGCCCAGCGCCACCGCGCCCGCGCCGACACCGATCCGGGCCTCGTTCATCATCTGGAACATATAGGCCAGGCCCTTGCCCTCTTCCCCGACCAGGTAGCCGGTGGCGTCCTCGAACGAGAGCACAGCGTTGGTCGTGCCGCGGTAGCCCATCTTGTGGTTGAGCCCGGACAGCGCCACCCCGTTACGTTCGCCGACCGTGCCGTCGGGCTCGACGTGGTGCTTGGGCACGATGAACAGCGACAATCCCTTGACCCCGGCCGGCGCGCCCGCGGCCCGGGCCAGCACCAGGTGCACGATCGTCTCGCTCAGCTCGTGGTCGCCACCCGAGATCCACATCTTCGAGCCGGTGACCCGATATGTCCCATCAGCAACCGGTGTAGCGCGCGTAAGCACGTCGCTCAAAGCGGAGCCGGCCTGCGGCTCGGACAGGCACATCGTGCCGGTGAAACGCCCGTCGAGCATCGGCCGCACAAAACGGTCAATCTGCCCCGACGTCCCGTGAGTCAGCAAGAGATTGGCATTACCGGCCGTCAGCAGCGAATACGAAGACGTGGCTATGTTGGCCGCCTGGAACCAGGCGAAGCAGGCCCGGGCCACGACGTGCGGCATCTGCAGCCCGCCCACCGAGGAGTCCATCGTGGCGCTGAGCAGCCCGGTCTCGTTGAAGACCTTGAGCGCCGCCGCCACCTCGGGGATCACCGAGACCCGTACGCCGTCGAAGGTCGGTTCTTCGAGGTCGGAGCGCCGATTGTGCGGGGCGAAGTCGCGCTCGGCGATCTGGGCCGAGACGTCGAGGAAGGCGTCGAACGTCTCGCGGGAGTGCTCGGCGAACCTGTCCCGGGATGTGAGGGCCTCGACGTCGAGCCACTCGTAGAGCAGGAAGTCGAGGTCACGTCGCGAAAGGATCTTGGAGGACACCGCCGGCACCGCCGATCAGGAAGAAGACGAGGGGTCTTCAGTCTGCCGCACGATGCCGTCCCGCTCGGGCCGGTGCGAGGTTCCGCGAGTGCTTGACGGCGTACATCGCGTGGTCGGCGGCCCGCAGAGCCTCGTCCGGATCGGTGGCGCCGGCCGCGAGGTGCACGCCGACGCTGGCCCCGATCTGCACCTGCACCCCGCCGACCAGGAACGGCGACGTGAGGGCGTCCCGGATGCGGGCGCTCATCGCCTCGCTGTCGGACGGCCCGATCACGCCCGGCATGAGAATCACGAACTCGTCACCACCGACCCGGGCCAGCACGTCCCACTCGCGGACGCAGGCCGTGAGCCGGGCCGCGACCTGCCGCAGCAGCTCGTCGCCGGCCTCGTGGCCGTGGGCGTCGTTGACCGGCTTGAACCCGTCGAGGTCGACGAAGAGCACGGCCACCGGCTGCTCGCGCAGGGAGGAGCCCAGCTCGTCCTGCATACGGCGGCGGTTGGGGAGCCCGGTGAGGGCGTCGTGCGTGGCCTCGTGGGCCAGGCGCTCCTGAAAGGCACGGTTCTCGCTGATGTCGCGGGCGTTGATGACAATGCCGTGCAGCGCCGGGTTGTGCATCTGGTTGGACGCGGTGAATTCGAACCAGCGGAAGACGCCCGCCGCCGAGCGCACCCGGCACTGCAGGCGCAGGAGGTCCTCGCGCTTGGCCAGAAGCCGGCTGAACTGGTCATGCATGTGCTTCTGGTCGTCCGGGTGCACCAGATCGAAGACGCTGGTGCCGACCAGCACACCCTCGTCGTAGCCGAGAACGGCGGCGGCGCTCGGACTCGAGTACTCGATGGTGCCGTTGGCGCTGAGCACAGACACCAGGTCGGGAGCGTGCTGGAACAGGGCCCGGAAGCGCTCGTCGGCCCGCCGGCGCTGGATCTGGGTGCGGTAGCCGAGCACGAACATCGCCAGCACGCCGATCAGCAGCATGGCGCCCATCGTCAGGTTGAGCGTCTGGCTCTTGGTGTGGACCACGCCGTCGAACGACTTCTTGGTCTGGGCCCGCACGTAGGACCAGCCGCCGGGCAGGCCGCCGACCGTGATCGCGACCATCTCGGTGCCGGCCACGGTGGTGTACTCGACAAAACTGCCCGTGGGCTGGGCGGCCAGGGCCCGGCGGATCGCCGGGTCGATCTGGGCGCCCAGTTCCTTCGTCCGGTTGGTGGCCGCGATGGTGCCGGTGCTGTCGATCACGGCCGTCTGGTGCACGTCCGAGCTGAGCGTCACCGTGTACTGCTGCAGGTCGGTCGTGGCCACGTCGTTCAGCCCGACCAGCACGGCGGCCGGGGCGCCACCGACCATCACCGGGACACCGACCGCCTCGAGGTACGTGCCGTCGACCACCATGATCGACGAGAAGCCCGCCTTGGACCCGCTCTTGAGCATCGTGAACAGCGGCTTCCAGCCGGTGTGGCCGGCCGCGGGCACGCCGGTGGTGCGCGAGCTGTTGATGACGCGGCCGTCCAGGTCGACGAGCAGGGCCCCGTACTTGAAGGTGTTGCTCTTGGCGGCGAACGTGCGCAGCATGGCCCGGTCGGCGACGTTGCCCGGCCCGAGGTGCAGGGCGTTCTCACCGAGGAAGTCGCCGATCTCGCCCGCCGACAGCAGCTGCAGCCGGCCCACGAGGGTGCTGTTGTTGACGGCCAGAGCCCGGGAGTCGGCCAGGTGGACCTCGTCGGCCGCCTGCAGCGCCGACCGGTTGACCAGGAAGCCGATAGTGCCCGCAGCAGCCAGCAACACCACGCCGACCACTACGGCGATCCAGTTGCGCAGCCGCATGACTTTCTTGTCGGCAGCCGCGCGCCTTACTGAACGGAATTCACCGCTCGATCAGCCAGACGAACCCGAGCGCGGGCAGGTGAGCCCTTCCTTCCCGTACGACGAGAGGGCCGTCACTGCTCACCGCCGTCTCCAGCCAGCCGTAGTGCCCGATCGCCGCCGCCTCGACCGTCTGCTCGTGCTCGCTGAAGTTGGCCAGCCCGACGAACGTGCCGCTGCGCGGATGCCGCCGGCGCCACGCGAAGACGTGTCCGTTGTCGACCCCGACGACCGCGGTCTCGCCCCCGCCGCGCAGGGCCAGCAGGTCCTTGCGGGCGGCGATGAGCTCGCGCAGACCGGCGAAGACCTGACCCTCGAGCGTTTTCGGGTCGTGCCGGCGCTCGGCGGCCGCCCAGTCCATGTGCGGCCGGTGCATCCAGCGGTTGTCGTCGGCGAGGGCCGGGTCGTCGCGGTACGACTCGTCGTTGCGCATCGCGAGTTCGTCGCCCATGTAGATCAGCGGGATGCCGCCGTACGCAAATGCCACCGAGTGCAACAGGAGCAGCCGCCGCACGCCGTCGGGCCAGCTCGCCGGATCGTCCGTTATCCCGCACAGCGAGGCCGCCGAGCCCGAGATCCGCGCGTCCCCAGTGACCGGATTCTCCTGGAAAAGGGCACCCTGGGCGTACGAGCCGCCGAAGCGACCCGAGAAGAACGAGTTGAGAAAATTGCGGTGGTTCCACCAGTCCCAGCCGACCGCCGACGCGTCCTCGGCGCTGATCGCCCAGCCGATGTCGTCGTGCCCGCGCACATAGCTGACCCACGTCGCCTCGGCCGGGATCGGCTTCATCCGGGCCAGCGACTGGGCCATCAGCCGCGCGTCCTTGGTGGCCAGGCTGCTCCACAGCATGACCATGAGCTGGTTGTGATAGGCCAGCTCGCACTCGGGCCGGTAGCGGTCGTGCCCGCCCAGGTAGGGCACCAGGTCGTCGGGGGCCACGATGGCCTCGGCCTTGAAGATCACGCCCGGCGCGGCCACCCGGACCAGCGCGTGCAGCGCCTGCACGATCCGGTGCACCTCGGGCTCGTTGAGGCAGGTCGTGCCGAGCCGCTTCCAGAGGAACGGCACGGCGTCGAGGCGGAACACGTCGACACCCCGGTTGGCCAGCCACAGGATCGTCTCGAGCATGGCCCGGAAAACGTTCGGGCTGGCCCAGTTGAGGTCCCACTGGTAGCTCCAGAACGTGGTCCAGACCCACTTGTCACCTTCACCGGTGGCGAACTTGGTGAACGAGCCGGGCGCGCGGTCCGGGAAGACCGGCACGATCGTGCGCTCGTACGCGTCCGGCATCTCGCGGTCGGGGAAAGACATGTAGAAATCCGCGTACGCCGGATCGCCCGCCCGCCACGCCTCGGCCCACGCGTGTTCCTTGGCCGTGTGGTTCAGCACCAGGTCGACGCAGAGGCTCATGCCGCGCTCGTGGAGCCGGCCGGCCAGTGCGCTGAGGTCGTCCATCGTGCCCAGCCGCGGATCCACGGCCCGGTAGTCGCGCACCGCGTACCCGCCGTCGTTCTCGCCCGGCCGCGGTTCGAGCAAGGGCATAAGGTGCAGATACGTCACGCCGAGCTCGTCCAGATAGTCCAAGTTGTCGGCCACCGCATGAAGCGACCCGGCGAAGCGGTCGGCATAACAGACGTACCCGACCTGGCGGGCCCGCTGGTACCAGCGCGGGTCGATCTCCCGCCGCCGATCGAGATCACGCAGAGCGATCGGTCGCTCACCAGCCGCCTCGAGCGCGACCGCTACCAGGTCGTTCAGCTCGGCTGTGCCGTACACAACTTCCAACGGCTCGTAGATGTCGAGTAGCGACGTGGCCAAACGGGCAATGAACGCAAGTCCCTCCGATCGGCCCAGCCTTTCGGTGGCGTCGGCGGTCAAAGATGGAAGCAGGGCCTCGAACGCGCTTGCGGCCCGGGTGCGAACGGAAGATCCTGCCATCGGGTCAACGTAACCTTCGGTGGCGCGCGGGTCACGCATATCGACGGCGGTGGCGAGGGGCGGGGGAGCCGATGCGCAAAGTGGTGTTACCGGCCCCCTTGATTCCCGTCCAGCGCCGGGTCATCTCGTCGGCCACCGCGCCGACTGTCGTCCCGCGCCGCCGGGTCGTCCGCTGCGGGCTGAGCATCACCGGCATCGGCCTGTGCGCCGTCTTCTACTGCCTCACCTACACGCCGTCCCTGCTGCCGAGGTCCTGGTTCCTGCAAGGGGTCGTCGCCGGCCTCACCGCCTCTTTCGGGTACGCCGGGGGGACAGCCATCGGGGCCGTGGTCCGTCTGCGCTGGTGGCCGTCGCGCCGCGTCGAGCGGATCGCCTGGCGGGTGCTGTTCGTGCTGGTCCCCCCGCTGATCCTGCTGTTCCTGTGGCTGGGCGCCCGGTGGCAGCGCGACCTGCGCGTCCGCCTCGGCATGCCGCCCCAGCAGGAATACGACCTCATCCGTACGGTGGGAATCAGCCTCATCACGTTCGGGGCGCTGCTGTTGCTGGCCCGCTGCCTGCGGCTGGCCGCCCACGGCTTCGCCCGCCTGTTCGGCCGCCTCGTGCCCGAATCGGCGGCGTACTGCGCCGGTTTCGTGGTGGTGACCCTGCTCAGCTACACCGCGTTCGACGGCATCCTGGTCAGCAAGGTGTTCTCGAGCGCCGACCGCTCGGCCGCGATAACCGACAGCGGCACCGGCAACGGCGTCGTCCAGCCGGCCTCGGCCCTGCGCTCAGGCAGCCGAAGTTCGCTGATCACCTGGGACTCGCTGGGCCGCCAGGGCCGCAACTTCGTGACCAAGGCACCCTCCGTCGACCGCCTCAGCGCGTTCACCGGCCGCGCGGCGGAAGATCCGGTACGCATCTACGCCGGCCTCTCCTCGGCCGACACGGTCGAGGATCGAGCGGCCCTGGTCGTACGGGAAATGGACCGCACCCACGCCTGGGACCGCGCGGTCATCGCGGTCTTCACCCCCACCGGCACCGGCTGGGTCGACAACGACGTGCCGAGCTCGCTGGAGTACATGTACGGCGGCAACACGGCCCTCGTGTCGATGCAGTACAGCTACCTGCCGAGCTGGATCTCGTTCGCCGTCGACCGCACCAAGGTGGTGGACGCGGCCTCGGCCCTGATCGGCGCCGTCCGCGAACGGTGGGCCGCGATGCCCGCGACCCACCGCCCCAAGCTCCTGATCTTCGGCGAAAGTCTGGGCACGTACGGCACGGAAAAGACCTTCGGTACGGCCGAGGCCATGGTCGAGGGGGCCGACGGCATCCTGCTCGAGGGCCCGATGTTCGCCAACCCGATCCACCGCCGCCTGACGGCCGACCGCGCCCCCGGCAGCCCCGTCTGGGACCCGGTCTACCCCCGCCTGCCGGTCGAGTTCTCGTCGGAGTCCCACGAACTGCGCGACCTGACCGGCCTCCCCCGCAAGGTCGTCTACATGCAGAACTCCTCCGACCCGGTCGTCTGGTGGAGCCCCAGCCTGCTGTGGCACAAACCCGACTGGCTGAAAGGCCAACGAGGCCCCGACGTGACCCCCGACATGCACTGGTACCC
The DNA here is from genome assembly GCF_024137025.1 of Paractinoplanes aksuensis. Taxonomy (GTDB): domain Bacteria; phylum Actinomycetota; class Actinomycetes; order Mycobacteriales; family Micromonosporaceae; genus Actinoplanes; species Actinoplanes aksuensis. The sequence continues at coordinate 46,904 of NZ_JAMYJR010000009.1, read as the reverse complement.
GGTCATCACGTTCTGGCAGACCACCGTCGACCTGCTCTTCGCCAACAAGGCCCCGGTCGGCCACGGCCACGTCTACAAATCCGGCGCGGTCGACGGCTGGGCCGCCCTCGCACCCCCACCCGGCTGGACCGTCGCCGACACCCTGCGCCTGCGCGCCCTGCTCAGCGGCTGACACCCCGGCGGGTCAGGGTTCGCAGATAGGCGTTCTGCTCAAGCGCAGGCTGCTTCCAGAACAGCAGCCGCAAAGCATCGGCCACACAGACCTCCGCTAGCTGCTCGAATTCCCCGGCCGGGCACGACGCTTCGACCCAGCCCCGGTCGAGCGGGCCTCGGATCCGCGCGTGACCACTCCGGCCTTCCGCGTGAACCACCACTGGTCACCACGATCCGACAACCCGATCTCCGAGCTGTTCGCACGCCGCAGCATGGCCACCGCCGCCCGCAGCATCAGGGCGAAATCAGGACGCTCACGGGAATGCTGTCCATGCTCTGACTGAGGTCGACGCCGCCCATCCGAAAGGTCACCCGGACCTGGAAGTAACGCCACAGGAACACCGCGGGCGGCAGCTCAACCTCGGGGTCCCACACACCGTCCCACGACGGGTCCCGCTCGTCCGGAACGAACGTGACAAACGTGTCCGGCGGGCGCTCGCCGGGATCACCTTTGATGGGCACGCCCGGGGCGAGCGACATCGACGCGCGTGGCGCGACGGCGCGCTGTCGCGACGATCACTGTACCGAGCAGCAGGAAGATGATGCCGCTGCTGGTGATGAAAGCCGCGATGGTGCCGGTGATGGGCAGCTCCGGCGCCCGGCCGGTTCCGGTCACCCTGATCGCGGCTTCGTTGTTGCCCGGGTCGCGATCGACTTCGACCTCACCGTAGTCGTACAAGGAGAACCGCATTGATCCTTCCTCGTCACGGGTGGCCGGGGTGATCCGAACCGTGAAGGTGAACATGACACGTTCCGCGGGCCGTAGGCCGATCGGCCGCAGTGTGAGGAGAACACCGGAGGGCCGTAGTAGGGCGGCTCATCGGGCGCGGACGAGGGCGGCGGATCGAGGTCGCCGGATTCCGACCGGCAGCGGTCATCGGCCACGATGACTGACATCGGCGCGGGCAGGGTCACGCGTACGCTGCCGACATTGTTCGAGAAGGGTGGGTATCGCAAAGTGCCCGGACCCTGGTTGACCAGCCCGACCGAGAAGGTGTGTTCAGCGGCCGTGCCCGGGACAGTCGCGCCGACGGCCACCAGGTCGGTGCGCCGGCCGGAGACGGTGACCGTCGTGTACGAGCCGTTGTCGTCGTGGTCGGTGTCGGCCTGCGGCGCGCCGGCCGCTGACACGGCCATTTCCTCGAGTTCGAGTTCGGGCCCGGTGCCGGCGCGATCCTGCGGCAGCTCACCGTAGTCGGCCAGCCAGTCCTCCCACTCGGCGGCGGTCATCCATTGCACGCCCACCATCGTCTGGCTGGCCCCCGCCGCATCGCCGGGCACCCGCAGTGTGATCGGTGCGGCCATGCCGTACGTGGATCCCGCGGCCATTGTCGTGTCGAAGGTGCAGGCAACGGCGTAGCCGTACGTGCAATTGCTGAAGTTCGTGCCGGCCAGAGCACCCGGATCAGCGCTGATTACGGCGGTCAGGCCGTCGACCGGCGTCGGACCTGTGTTACGCACCTTGGGTCGCAGAGTCACGGCGCCGCCGGGAGCCACCGTCTGCGGTTCTTCGTCGACCGCGGTCAGATTGACGGCCTCGCCGATGCGGACGGTGGAGGTCTCGATGGTCGCCGGTCCGTCGTCGACCTTCGTCGCGACGGACAGGGTGCCCGTGTCACCGATCGACACGCCCGGCTTCGGGATAAGGCTCAACGGCACCGAGCCAAAGGTCACATAGCCGTACGCGCCATCGTCCTTGGGCCGCTCGAAGACGCGGTGCGGACCCGGCAGAACACACCGTACGACCGGGCCGCTCGAGCATTTCGCCGCAGACCACGAGTCGACGACCTTCACCACGGCCACACCCACCTGGGACGTGTCGATGGTGAGGGTGACGCTGTCGGCCCAACCCTGCTCGTCGGCGAACAGGAGCGGGGACAGGATCTCCTCGACGGTGCTCCCGTCAGCCGGCAACGTGAGATTCCGAAGATGAACCTCGCCCTCGACACCGGCGGGAGCCGCATGAGCCGGAGAAGGAGGAAGGGCGCACGTCAGCATGACGACCATCGCCCAGGCAGCGACGCGGCGTAGCCGAGTCAGGAAAGCCGGAGTCAGTTCGACCAGCTGCGGATTCGTGCCCATGGCTGACTCCACCGCGCTCACGCTAGCCCGGGTGTCTGCCGGGCACTGCCGTTTCCGGAGAGAACGCCGGCCCCCGCGGACTCTTGAGCGCGGGGCTGTGGCTACTCGTGAGCGCGGTCGTCGATCCAGCGCCACCAAGCCTCATCGCCCTCCAGGTGCAGCAGGAATTCGGGGACGACCTGGCCGTCGGGATAGCGCAAGGTCACCGCGGCCGAGATCGCGTCGTAGGCCGCCTCCCAGGCTTCCACCTGTTCCAGCAGGCGCAACTCCTCGGCGAACAGGGGACGCAGGTCGTCGAGACCGCCCCGGGGCTCGACCCGGGCATACAGCCACGGAAAGTCCTGGTCGGTCACGCTTAGCTCGGCCAGCAAGAGGTCGTCATCGCGTCGGTGCAGGGTCCAGACCTCGTCAATCATGGCGTTCAAAATAGATCGCAAGCTCGCCTGCGTCAGGTGATGTCGCGGCGCAGGGTCAGGATGGTGGCCAGCAGGGCGGCGGTCAGGGCGTAGGCGGTGAGCAGCAGGGCGCCGCCGGCCGGGGGTAGCAGGTGGACGGCGGTGCTGCCGACCTCTTGGGAGATCGCGTCGGCCAGGTAGGTGAAGTCGGTCAGGGCGGCCGTGGCCCCGCCCGGCAGCACCGGGTAGAGGCGGTTGACGCCCGGGATCATCATGAGCAGCGGCTCGCCCAGGTAGAGGTAGCCGATCACCACGCTCAGGGCCGCGACCTGGTTGCGCAGCAGCGCCCCCACGCCGACCCCGATCAGCAGGAACACCACCATGGCCAGGCCGACGCGGGCCAGCAGCCCGAGCACCGTGCCGGTGGGCAGACCGAGCGAGATGCCCCGGATGGCGGCGACGCCGAAGAGGGCCCCGGCCGCGGTGCCGGCCAGAATCACCCCGTACGCCAGACCGGCCCCGCCGAAGGCGGCGAGCTTGGCCGCGAGCACCTGGCCGCGGCGGGGAGCGAACAGGAACGTCACCGCGGCCGTGCGGTGCCGATACTCGGACGTGACGGCCAGGGCGCCGACGGCCGCCGGTACGAAAGCGGTGTAGCCGAGGAAGCCGAGCAGCGAACGCACGCCCGTCCCGGTGTCCAGGCCGGGCATGGGCGGGCTGAAGTTCTGCGGGCCGACGAGGGCCATCGCGCCCATCAGGCCGCCGCCCAGCAGGGCGGCGGCGAGCAGCAGCCCGCGCCACATGCGGGTGGCGAGCAGGCGGCGGAACTCGGCTCGGAGCAGGTTCATGGGGTGGCCGCCTTGTCGCTGGTCAGGTCGAGGAAGAGTTCTTCCAGGCTGGTGTTCTCGGCGACCAGTTCGTGCACCCGCACCTGGTGGCGGGCGGCCAGGCCGGCCACGGCCGGCGCGTCCAGGCCGTGCACCCGCAGGCGGCCGGGCTCGACAGTTTCGACCCGATGGCCGTGCAGGGCGGTGATCAGCCGGTCGGCGTCGGGCGACCTCACCAGCACGGCCGGGGGACCGGCCAGCTGCGACCAGGGGCCGGCGGCGACCAGCTCGCCGCGCCGGATCACCACCACGTCGTCGACCAGCTGTTGCATCTCGTGCAGCACGTGGCTCGAGATCAGCACCGTGCGGCCCTCGTCGGCCAGGCGGCGCAGGAAGCCGCGCAGCCAGCGCACGCCTTCGGGGTCGAGCCCGTTGCTCGGCTCGTCCAGCAGCAGCACGCGGGGGTCGCCGAGCAGCGCGGTGGCCAGGGTGAGCCGCTGACGCATGCCGGTCGAGAATCCGTGCGTACGGCGGTCGGCCGCCCCGGCCAGGTCGAGCAGCTCGAGCAGTTCGGTGACCCGGCCGTCCGGGTAGCCGCCCATCGCGGCGTACACCCGAAGGTGGTCGCGGGCCGTGTGTCCAGGATGGAACGCGCTCGCGTCGAACACGGCGCCGACCGCCCGCGACGGCTGCCGCAGCCGGCGGTAGGGCCGGCCGCCGATCGTCGCGGTGCCGGACGTGGGCGAGACCAGCCCGGTCAGCATGCGCATCGTGGTGGTCTTGCCGGCGCCGTTCGGCCCCAGAAATCCGGTGACCACACCCGGCTCGACGGTGAAGCTCAAATCCCGCACAGCGGCCACCGGGCCGTACCGCTTGCTCAGTCGCGATACCTCGATCGTCAGGGGGCGGCCGTTCACGTGCGACCGGCCGTCGCGCGGGCGATCGTGCCGGCGTGGCGGGCCCCGGCCGGGTCGGAGATCACGATCTCGTCGAACTCCTGGCCGGCGCTCAGGATCAGGTGCAGCCCCGGCTCACCCCGGCGCGCTGCCACGAGTTGGCGGGTGCCGCCGAACAGTCCCCACACACCGACCTTGAGCAAGCCGGACACCGCGAGTCCGCGCCGGGCGCCGCGGGCCAACCCGAGTGGCTCGGCCACGGCCGACGCCTGCCGCACCGCGGCGACCGGGATCGCCAGCCGCTGCCGGCCGGTCCAGAGCCGTTCCCATCCGGTGAACCGGATCTCGATGATGTCGCCGGTGACGGTGATGGATGCCATCAGGCACTTCCTCTCCCCGGGCCGGAGTCGCCCTCCGGCGGTTGGTCGGTCGGCAGCAGGACGGTGGCGAACAGGCGCGCGACCCGGCCCGGGCCCGGCCCGTGGGCCAGCAGCGGGGCGATGACCTGGTTGAGGTCGGCGGCGAACTTCGCCAGCTCGGCGTCGGTCAGGTGCAGCATGATCTGCTGATATCCCGCCCCGTCGGCGGCGAAGTCGACGTGGTCGCGGGCGACGTAGCGGGAGAACTCGGACAGCAGGCTCGACACGAACGCGGTGAAGTAGCGGCCGTGGTCGTCGGGCGTCGCCGTGCGCAGGGCGTCCGCGTCGAGGGTGGCGCCCTGGGCCGGCAGCGCGTAGACCCGCTCGACGGCGCCGCGGATCTTGCGTTGGTCGACGACCTCGATGAGGCCGGCCTTGGCCAGCGTGGCCAGGTGCCGGTACAGCGTGGCGTGCGGGACGTCGGGCAGCAGTGCGACCAGGTCGTGCGTGGTCAGCCGGGTGCCGGCCAGCGCCCGCAGGATCCGGATCCGCACCGGATGCAGCGCCAGCTCGGCCCAACGGTCTCTCGCCATGTCCACCGCCGAACTATATCACTATCGATACTGATATCGGTAGGCCGTGGCGGGTCCGGGGTCGCCCGGCCGTCGAGTGGCAGGAGAGGATGGGGGATGCGGGTTTTCCGGGACGGGTACGGCGTTCCTCATCTGCGGGCGGACACGGTCGACGAGCTGGCGTTCCTGCAGGGGCGGGTGACGGCCCGCGACCGCCGGGAGCAGATCGACGTCGAGCGCCGAAAGTCCGAGGGGCTGCTGTCCGAGCTGATCGGGCCGGACGGGTTGGGCTGGGACAGGTTCGCGCGCCGGGCCCGGATCGACGACACCGCCCGCCGCTGTTTCATCAACCTCGACCCGCGTACGAGGGAGTGGCTCCGGGCGTACGCCGAAGGGGTTCGGGCCGAAGGCCTGGTCTGGCACCCCTGGTCGTCGCTGGGCGTCTTCCTGGCCCGGCACCTCATGTTCGCCAGTTTTCCCAGCAAGATGTGGAACTCGCACGTCGAGCGGACCCTGGGGCCCGAGGCGGTCGGGTGGTTCGCGGCCGAGTCCGCGGCCAGTTCCGGCAGCAACGCGTGGGCCGTGCCGGGTCTGATCGCCGGCGACCCGCACCGGCGGATCGAGCTGCCCGGCGTCTACCAGCAGATCCGGCTCTCGTGTCAGGAGTTCGACGTGGCCGGGCTGACCTTCGCCGGCGTCCCGGGCGTGCAGCATTTCGGGCACGCGGGCGGGGTGGCGTGGGCGGTCACCAACGCCATGGCCGATTATCAAGACCTCTTTGTCGAAGAGCTCCGGCGTACGCCCTCGGGGGTGCAGGCCCGCGGGCCGGGCGGCTGGGAACCGGCCGAGGTGCACACCGAGACGATTCCCGTCCGCGGCGGGGGCAGCGAGCTGGTCGAGGTGGTCGAGACCGCCCGTGGGCCGATCATCGACGGCAACCTGAGCCTGCGTACGCCGACCCGGGCCGACTTCGATCTGGGGTTCGGCGCGCTGCTGCCGTTGCTGCACGCGTCCACCGTGGACGATGTGGCGGCCGCTCTCGAGCGCTGGGTCGAGCCGGTCAACAGCATCCTCACGGCCGACACCACGGGACGGGTCCTGCAGCTCACCGTGGGGCGGGTGCCGGTGCGGGACAAGCGGAACGGCCGCGTTCCGGTGCCGGCCTGGGATCAGACGTACGCCTGGGAGCCGGGCCACGTGCCGATGACCCGGGTCGATGTGGACGGCGTGGCCGTGAACGCGAACGACCGGCGGCCGGACACGGAGGCGTACGGCAACGCTTTTGCCTCGAAAGCCCGGGCTGACCGGATCCGTGAGCTGATCGCCGAGGGTGTGCCCGCGCAGCGCATCCACATGGACACGTCGATGCCGGCCGGCAGCGTCGAGGCCGGGCGACGGGCCGCCTGGCGGTTCGCGATCGCGCGGCGGCTGCACGACCACCCGGCGCTGAAGCCGCTGATGGAACCCACGGGCTTCGACCCGCTCTTCGACGGCTGGACCGATCCGCGCGTCCGGATCGGCTCGGTGCTCGACGGTGTGCTGGCCGGGCTGGGGCTGACCGCGGCCGAGGTGGTCGACCCGGCGACGATCGAATCGGGGCCTTGGGGCGAGCGGCACCTGCTCGATCCCGTACGCCTGCCGGGTTCGCGGACCGAGATCCCGCGCACCGAGCTCTCGGGGGAACGCGACTCGGTGCTCTGCCTGGTCAGCTGGCCGGGCGTGACCGACCGGTGCTCGAACGGCCCGGTCGCCCGCTACGTGTGGGACATCGCCGACCGGCAGCGCAGCCGCTGGGTCGTGCCGTTCGGCGCCTCGGGCGACCCGGACTCGCCGCACCACCTCGACCAGCTGCCGTTGTGGGCCGCCGGCGAGCTGATCCCGCTGGTCACGGAGTGGTCCGAGCTGGTCGAGGAGCCACTAGGCTGACGGCCATGAAACTTCGCGCCGAGCTGCAGCGCACGGGGGGCAACACCACCGGTTTCCAGGTGCCCGACGAGTTCGTCAGCGAGCTCGGCGGTGGTGGCCGGCCCAAGGTCGTGGTCGTGCTGAACGGCTTCACGTTCCGCTCGTCGATCGCCAAGATGGGCGGCAGCTACTGGCTCGGCGTGAGCTCCGAGCGCCGCGAGGCGGCCGGGGTCAGCGGCGGCGAGACGTACGACGTCGAGGTCGAACTGGACGCGGCCCCGCGCGCGATCGAGGTCCCCGACGACCTGCGGGCCGCGCTCGAGGCCGAGCCCGCGGCCCGCGACTTCTGGGCCACGCTCTCGTTCTCGAACCAGCGCTACCACGTCGACCAGCTCACCGGGGCCAAGACGGCCGAGACCCGGGCCCGTCGGCTGGCCAAGTCGGTCGGGCTGCTCAGCGAGGGCAAAGCCCGCTAACCGGCCGGGCGGTAGGCGACCTCGGGGTCGAGCAGCCGGGTCCAGTCCGGGCGCCACGAGACGGGCCGGCCCTCCATCTCTTCGTGCAGGTTGGTGCGCCACGGGCCGGAGACGCCGTCGTCGGCCCACCACTTGGGCCACGAGTCGTAGCGGCGCTCGACCAGGACCGCGGTCGGGGTGGTCTGCACGCGCAGGAACAGCCACCGCCCGTACCGGGGATCGGCCTCGGCCCGGCGCAGACGCCGCACCAACTCGCTGATCTGCTGGAACGTGCCGAACCGGGGGTCGTCGGGACGGTCGGCGGGCGGGTACTTGCCGCCCTGCACGCTCAGGCTGGTCGCGTCGGCATAGACCAGCACCGTGCAGCGGCCGTCCTGGTGCGGTGAGCGCTCGCGCATCCAGGTGGCCAGCGCCTCGAGCTCGTCCGTGCCGGGCGGATCGGGCCGGCCGAGCTCGGTCGCGTCCTGCATGGCCGCCCAGACCAGACGGTCGTGCTCGCCCTGGCTGAGCCGCCGCACCCGGCGCATCGGCGGGCGCTCGCCGGGCGCGATGCGCGGCGGCCGAGTGCCGGAAGTGATGCCGCCGCGGCCCGCCGTGAACAGCGCCGACCGCAGGTCGAGCGCGGGCTCGGTCAGCCGGCCCAGCAGCCGCTCGAAGGACGCGCCGCTGACCTCGCCCCGGACGGCCGCGGTGAGCAGGCTCTCGCTCGCGTCGCGGACCTCGTCGCGCTCGGCCGGCGTCCGCAGCTCGTGCTGACCCCACTCGTGGACGACCTCGGCCAGCTCCTGCAGGGTGGCCTCGGTGCTCAGCACCGGGGCCACGGTGTGGGTCAGCCCGTCGCCCAGGCCGTCGCGGTAGCGGGTGCGGGACCAGCGGCCCTCGGCGTGCCACACGACGAAGCCGAGCCGGTCGGCCTCGGCCAGCGCGGTCAGGTCGTCCCACGGCAGCCACTCGGGGGCGCCGGTGAGCAGATCGATCGGCGGGTCGGCGGCGACCGTGGCGCTGTGGTCGCGGTCGTAACCGAACAGCACCGCCCGCGCGCCCTCGACCAGGGCCAGCCGGGCCCAGCTGCCACCGTGGTCGTCGTGGTGCGCGCCGCGCTCGTCGACGAACCAGACGTCGGCGTAGCCGATGCCGGTCAGCGCGGCGGAGAGCGTCGCCCAGCGCGTCCACAGCAATCCGGGCGCCGGCAGGTCCACGTCGGTGAGCATCCGTCCACTTTGCCAAACCGGCGGGCGCGGATGTCACCCCCCTGACGGCTTGTGCGCCTTACCGATGCGAAAAATCGCGGACCGGGCGGGCGTGCATCGACTTCCTGGAATGCCTGGGGTCGCGGCGACGAGGCCGCGATCCCAACTGCAGAAGGGTCGCCCGAATGCCGTTGAAGAAACAGCGACTGTTCACCGCCGCGCTCGCCGGAATCGTCCTGGCCGGGGGTGGGCGTCGCGCCCGCCTCCGCCGGTGCGCCGCGGGTGCTGACCGACGCGGTGCCCACGCCCGAACTCGGCTGGTACAAGTGCTACGAGATCGCCGAGTGCGCCACCGTCAAGCTGCCCCTCGACTACGCCAAGCCCAAGGGTCCCAAGACCGAGATCGCGGTGCTGCGGGTCAAGGCGCGCAACCAGGCCAAGAAGATCGGCAGCCTGTTCGTGAACCCCGGCGGGCCGGGCGGGTCGTCCACCCAGTTCGCCCTGTTCGCCCCCCGAGTTCCTCAGCGACAGCCTGCTCGAGCGTTTCGACGTCGTCGGCGTCGACCCGCGCGGAATCGGGGCCAGCGAGCAGGTCAAGTGCTTCAAGTCGGTCCGCGCCCAGACCGCGGTGCTCGACCTGATGAACGTCCCGTTCCCGGTCACCGCGGCCGAGGAGCGCAACTACGTCGCCGGCTCCAAGAAGCTGGGCCAGGCCTGCTCGACCACGGGCAAACCGCTCACCGCGAACTCGTCGACGGCCGAGGTGGCCCGCGACATGGAGATGGTGCGCCGCGCGGTGGGTGACAAGAAGCTCAGCTACCTGGGCTTCAGCTACGGCAGCGCGCTGGGTCAGTACTACGCGAACATGTACCCCGACTGGTTCCGCGCGCTCGTCGTCGACGGTGTGCTCGACCCGACGGCCTGGGTCGGCAAGAACTCGAAGCAGATCCTCGACCAGCGGCTGCGGTCGAGCGACGGGGCCTACAAGGCGCTGATCGAGATCTTGAAGCGCTGCGACAAGGCCGGCGAGACCAAGTGCGTGTTCGCCGCGGGCGACCCGGTCAAGCGCTTCGCCCAGGTGGCCAACGGGCTCAAGACGAAGCCGGTCGAGTTCCCCGACGGCGCGGGCGGCACGATCAAGGTCACCTACGCCGTGTTCGTCAGCGCGATTCTCGGTGCGCTCTACGGCACCACGGCGGGCGAGGACGTCACCGCACTGGCCGCCGAGGTCGCCGCTGCGCAGGCCGGGGGCACGACTGCTCCGCTGCTGCAGCGGGTGAAGGCGGCCAAGTCGGCGCGGGCTTACGACTTCCCGTACGACAACGGCCTCGAAGCCGGCAGCACCGTGATCTGCACCGACGGCACGCACCCGGCCCGCGCCGAGTCGTGGCCGGCCGCCGTCGACCGCCGGGACCGCGAGGCGCCGTACTTCGGGCGTTCGTGGGGCTGGATCGACAGCCAGTGCGCGAGCAAGACCTGGACCGTGCGCGACAAGAACGCGTACACCGGGCCGTTCACCAAGCGCACGGCCAAGCCGTTCCTGATCGTCGGCAACTACTGGGACCCGGCGACCAACTACCGCGGCGCGGTGTCGTCGGACAAGCTGGCCCCGAACGCCCGGCTGCTCTCCAGCAACAACTGGGGACACACGGCGTACGGCGCCGGGGTCTGTGCCACCACGACGATCGACAACTACCTGTTGACGGGCACGGCGCCCAAGGACGGCAAGGTGTGCTCGGACGCGCCGCAGCCGTTCACCGAGCCTCTGCCGGCAACGCTGTCCGCCGGCAAGCAGCGGCCGCCGGTTGTTTCGCCGCGGCCGGTCTCGATTCTCGGCTAGAACCGGTGGGGCGGCTGGCGGGCCGCCCCACCGTCTGTCACGTGTGGCGGAAGCCGCCGTCGGAAGGCTTCCAGTCGGCGCTGTCGCGTGTGTCCGCGGTGCGGCCGGCGATGGCGAAGGCGAGGATGACCAGGAAGAAGATTGCGATTGCGATAGCCATGACATAGAGCTTCGTCGTGGTCGCCCATGGCCGACAGTGGCAGGGATGCCAGACACCTTCAAAATCCTGCCAACCCGCCGTATGCTCCGTCACATGCTGCGCAACGTGGCCGTGATCGCCCTGCCCGAGGTGGCCGTCTTCGAGCTCGGCGTGCTGTGCGAACTGTTCGGCTACGACCGCACAGCCGACGGGCTCCCGGCCTACGACTTCGCCGTCTGCTCGCTCGACGGCGGTCCCGTGCCCAGCCGGGCCGGTTTCGACATTTCCGTACGCCATGATCTGAGCCGGGCCGAGGCCGCCGACCTGGTCGTGGTCGCCCCGTTCGACAACCCGGCGTTCGAGCCGCCCGCGCCTGTCCTCGCGGCCCTGCGCCGGGCCCATGAACGCGGCGCCTGGGTGATGAGCGTGTGCACGGGCGCGTTCGCCCTGGGCGCGGCCGGCCTGCTCGACGGCCGCCGGTGCACCACCCACTGGCTGCACACGGCCCGCCTGGCCCGCCTCTATCCGGCCGCCATCGTCGACCCCGACGTGCTCTACGTGCAGGACGGGCGGGTGCTGACCAGCGCCGGCACCGCCGCCAGCATCGACGCCGGCCTGCACCTGATCCGCCAGGAACACAGCACGGCGGTGGCCACGATGCTGGCCCGGCGCATGGTCGTGCCGCCGCACCGCGAGGGCGGCCAGGCCCAGTACATCGAGACGCCGCTCAAGCCCGTGCAGTGCGAGACGCTGCAGCCCGTGCTGACCGCGGTGCTGGCCAGCCTCGACCAGCCGCACACGGTCGACACCATGGCCGAGCTGGCCCACATGGCGCCACGCACGTTCGCCCGCAAGTTCCGCGACGAAACGGGGGCCACGCCGCACGACTGGCTCATCAGCCAGCGCATGCTCCTCGCCCGCAACCTGCTCGAAGAGACCGGCCTGGGCGTGGACGCGATCGCCGACCGTACGGGCTTCGGCAGTGCCGCCACGCTCCGGCATCACTTCGCCCAGCGGCTGGCCACGACCCCGCAGGCCTACCGCGGAACGTTCCGGTCGTCACAGCCGGTGTGAGCCCCTGATCCGCCGGGCATTGCCGTGGACATGGCGAAGACTCCCGGCCCCACGGTGTTCGTGCTGTTCGGCGCGACCGGCGACCTGGCCCGGCGGATGGTGCTGCCGGCCTTCTACACGCTCGCGATCGAGGGCCTGCTGCCCGACGAGTGGATCCTGGTCGGCAACGGCCGCGGCGACGTCTCCCACGAGGATTTCCGGGGCCACGTGGGCAAGGCGCTCGAAGAGTTCGGCCCGGCCCCCGGCGACGGACCGTGGAAAAGTTTCGCCGACCGGCTGCGCTTCGCCGGCGGCGGCTTCCGCTCCGACGACCCCGGCAGCCTGCTCGACGTGATCGCTTCGGCCCGGAAAGAACTGGGCGGCTCGCCCCAACTCGTGCACTATCTGGCGATTCCGCCGGTGGCGTTCGAAGAGACGACCAAGGCGCTGGGCGAGCACGGCCTGGCCAAAGGCGCGCGGGCCGTCTACGAGAAGCCGTTCGGGACGTCGCCGTCGTCGTTCCGCTCACTCAACCGCCTCGTGCACCGGGTCTTCGACGAGGAGCAGGTCTATCGGATCGACCACTTCCTGGGCAAGGAGGCCACGCAGAACCTGCACGTGACCCGCTTCGCCAACGAGGCGTTCGCCGCCCTGTGGACCCGCGAGCACATCGAAAGCGTGCAGATCGATGTGCCCGAGACGCTCGGCGTCGAGCAGCGGGCCGAGTTCTACGACGCCACCGGGGCCGTGCTCGACATGCTGGTCACCCACCTGTTCCAGGTCGCCGCCGAGGTCGCCATGGAACCACCGGCCGGCCTCGACGCGGCCGACCTGCAATCGGCCCGGGAACGGGTGATCCGCTCGTTCCGCCCCCTCGACCCGGCCGACGTGGTCCTCGGCCAGCACACCGGCTACAAGTCGATCAAAGGCGTGAAGCGCGGATCAACCACCGACACGTACGTCGCGGCGAAGCTCTGGATCGACAACGCGCGCTGGCGGGGTGTGCCGTTCTATCTGCGTACGGGCAAGAGGCTGGCCGACAGCCGCCAGGTCGTCAGCCTCGTGCTGAAGACCCCGCCCAAGCCCCTGCCGGACCTGCCGCAGCAGGCCAACGTCCTGACCTTCGACCTGGCCGGCAACGGCAAAATCGACCTGTCGCTGCTGGTGAAGCGGCCCGGGGTGGCGCTCGACGTGGAGGCCGGCTCGGTGCGGCTGCCCCTCGAGGAAGTGACCGACGCCGAGCCGCTGCCGCCGTACTCCCGCCTGATTCACGACGTCCTGCTGGGCGACCGCTCCCTGTTCACCCGCCCCGACGGCCTCAGCGCCACCTGGAAAGCGGTCGGGCCACTGCTCGAGAACCGCCCCGAGCCCCTGCCGTACGCCCAGGGCTCGTGGGGCCCGACAGCCGCCCGCAAGCTGGTCGCCCCGCACCGCTGGTTGCTGGGTCAATAGGCGTCCCGGCGGCTTCGACGCCCAGCACGTCCGGGGGCGTTGTCGCTGACCAGGGCCGGCGAAAATGTCGTACCTCCGGAGCAGGATCCGGGCCGTGAGTTGCGCGGGGCGATTACCGAAGAAGGCCGGTCAGACATTCGGTGGCCTCGGCGACGGTGGTCACGGTGTGGGCTGTCGCCGCCGCGGGTGGGCGGTTCACCATGACGACCGGCAGGCCGCGTTCCCGGGCTGCCGCCAGTTTGGCGTCGGGGCCGCCGCTGTCCTTGGTGACCAGTACGTCGATGTGGTGGTCGGCGAGCAGGCGGCGTTCGCCGTCGAGGGTGAAGGGGCCGCGGTCGAGCAGCACTTCGAGGTCGCGCGGCATGGGTGGTTCCGGTGGCTCGACCGAGCGCGCCAGGAACCAGGCGTCCACGCCGGCGAACGCGGCGATGCCCTGGCGGCCGGTTGTCAGGAACACCCGGGGTTTTGTTTCCGGGCGGACGGCGCTCAGGCCGAGCCGGTCGCTTGTCAGCAGGGCGGCGGCTTCTCCGAGATCGCGGACGCGATGCCACTGGTCGCCGGGCTGCTCGGTCCATCCTGGGCGGCGTAACACGATCAGCGGGACGCCGGTTCGGGTCGCTGCCTGGGCTGCGTTGGCGCTGATCGTCGCCGCGAACGGGTGGGTGGCGTCGACCAGCACGTCGATGTTCTGCGTCTGTACGAAGGCGGCCAGGCCGTCGGCTCCGCCGAAGCCGCCGATCCGTACCTCTCCGGCGGGCAGCAGCGGGGAGGAGGTGCGCCCGGCCAGCGACGTGATGACCGCGAATCCGGGGAGCGAGCCGGCCAGAGCACGAGCCTCACTCGTGCCACCCAGAATGAGCACGCGTGGGCGTCTTGACAGGTCGGCCGCTGTGATCCATCCGGCCTCACTCGGGGGGCCGCTCGCGGTACCTCTAACCACTCCGTCTGCCGCCACCGCGTCTCTGCTCGGGGCGCCTGCATCTACGGCTTCAGCGCTGACCTCGCCTGTGGTCGAGGAGCCCGCATCTGCTGCGGCTGTGGTGTCGCGGGGTGGGTCAGGCATCGGGGGCTGGGCGGGAGCGGGTCGTGGAGTAGAGGTGGCTGTCGGGGAACTGGGAGGCGGTAAGGGCGGCGCCGACGACGATAATTGCTGTGCGGCGGATGCCGGCCTCGATGACTTTGGGGGCTATGTCGGCCAGGGTGCCGCGGACGATCAATTCGTCGGGGCGGCTGGCTCGGGCTACTACGGCGACCGGGCAGTCGGGGCCGTAGTGGGGGAGCAGTTCGGCGGCCAGGGCCTCGATGCGGTGGACGGTCAGGTGCAGGACCATCGTGGCCTTGCTCGCGGCCAGGGTGGCCAGGTCTTCGCCGGGGGGCATGGCGGTGGCGCGCTCGGCGGTGCGGGTGAGGATCACCGTCTGGGCCACGCCGGGGACGGTGAGTTCGCGATGCAGGGTGGCGGCCGCCGCGGCGAAGGCGGGGACTCCGGGGATCACGTCGTAGGGAACCCCGGCGGCGTCGAGGCGGCGCATCTGTTCGGCTACTGCGCTGAAGACCGATGGGTCGCCCGAGTGCAGGCGGGCCACGTCGTGGCCGGCGGAGTGGGCGGCCACCAGCTCGGCGATGATCTCGTCCAGGTTCAGGTCGGCGGTGTCGATCACGCGGCAGCCGGGCGGGCACCATTCGAGCAGCTCGCGCGGCACGAGACTGCCCGCGTAGAGGCAGACGGGGGCGGCCGCGATCAGGCGCTGCCCGCGCACCGTGATCAGGTCGGCGGCTCCGGGGCCGGCCCCGATGAAGTGCACCGTCACTGGGCCACCGTTCCGCGTTCGGGCCGCCGGCAGCGGCGATTTTCGTGAGCGGGGGAGTCGGCGTGCGCGTTTTTCACCTGGTCACCGACCAGATTGTTACGGGCATCATCGGTCTCCAGCCGGTGAAGGTGCCGACGGGGGCCCCGCGGCTGACCGACAGGCGGATCAGGTCGCCGCCCAGCTTGGCGTGGGCGGCGGCCACGGCAGCCTCGGATTCGACGGTCACGGCGTTGGCGACCAGGCGGCCGCCGGGGCGTAGGGCTGTCAGGCCGGCGTCGAGGACGCCGTCGCGGGTCAGGCCGCCGCCGATGAAGATCGTGTCGGGGGTGGGAAGGCTGTCGAGGGCCTCGGGGGCGCGGCCGGTGACGATCTGAAGGCCGGGCACGCCCAGGTTCGCAGCATTTGTCCGAATGGAAGCGACCCGTTCCGTTGACGACTCGATCGCGATGGCTCGGCACGAGGGGTGGCTGCGCATCCACTCGATGCCGATCGAGCCCGACCCCGCGCCCACGTCCCACAGCAGCTGGCCCGGCGCGGGGGCCAGCATCGACAGGGTCACGGCCCGCACCTCGCGCTTCGTGAGCTGGCCGTCCGTCTCGTAGGCCGAATCCGGGAGCCCGGGCACCACCGGCGTCGCCGGGCCGTCCGGGCCGCAGTCGATCGCGATCACGTTGAGCGGATCCCCGGACGGGTGGTCCCAGGATGCCGCGTCCGCGGAGTAGATCCGTTCAGCCGGTCCGCCCAGTTGCTCGAGCACGGTGATCACGGCCGATCCGTGGCCGGCCGCCGTCACCAGGGCGGCCACGGTGGCCGGGGTCGCGGCGTCCCGGGACAGCACCAGCAACCGCCGGCCGGGGTTCAGCGCGCGGCGGACGGTCGCCGGGTCGGCGGTCACCAGGCTCAGCACCTCGGTCGTGGCCAGCGGCCAGCCCAGCCGGGCCGCCGCGAGGGCGGCCGACGACGCGTGCGGGAGCACCCGGACCCGGCCGGGCCCGATCACCCGCACCAGCGTGGCCCCGATGCCGTGGAACATCGGGTCGCCGCTGGCCAGCACGGCCAGCCCGGCCTCGGCGTGCTCCTCGAGCAGCTCGAACAGGGCCGGGAGCAGCGGCGACGGCAACGGCACCCGCCGCGCCGGGACCGATGGCGGCAACAGTGACAAATGGCGCGGGCCACCCATGATCACACCGGCTGCACGCAGCGCCTGATGGCTCGTACGAGAAAGATCTGACCAGCCGCCGGCGCCGATGCCGACCACCGTGACCAGGCGGGGGTGTTCGGCGCTCATGCGCCGAACCTATCGAACGGCGCGGGACCAACAATTTCCGCGTCCGGTTGAGCGATGGCCGTGCTGGGTGCGTACAACAGCCCGACGACTCCCCGAGA
Source organism: Paractinoplanes aksuensis (assembly GCF_024137025.1). Taxonomy (GTDB): domain Bacteria; phylum Actinomycetota; class Actinomycetes; order Mycobacteriales; family Micromonosporaceae; genus Actinoplanes; species Actinoplanes aksuensis. The sequence goes on along the minus strand of NZ_JAMYJR010000009.1, from coordinate 30,308 downwards.
CCGGGTCGTCACGTCGGCCGCAGGGGGTGGCAGACGACCCCCACCGACCGTGAACGGGTGACGAACATGGCGCAGGGACCGCCGACGTTCCAGACGTTCCAGGATCAGCGTTACGAGCAGCCGGACGACGACGCGCAGTTCTTCGCGGACCTGCGGTCCATGCCCGACGACGCGGACGACCGCTGGGTGGCCCAGGACGATCCCTGGCCCGACGACCCTTACCGCGACGATCCTTACCGGCGCAGCGACATCCTGGTCGAGTCGCAGACCGACCCGACCGGCTGGAAGGCGTCCGGCCCGGCTCAGCCGCCGATGCCCGACGACCGTCCGCCGGCCGAGGCCATCTCGGGCAACCGCCTGCTCACGGTCCTGTTGTTCTTCGCCGGCCTGGCCACGAGCGTCAGCCTCTGGCTGTTCGAGACGCAGTCGGGCGAGATCGGCGACACGGCCAGCCTGATGCTCGCGGCCGGTCGCATCACCGGGCTGATCGGCGGCTACCTGCTCTTCATCCAGCTGCTGATGATGAGCCGGGTCAGCTGGCTCGAGGAGTGGGTGGGGGCCCGCGACCTGCTGCGCTGGCACCGCTGGCTCGGCACCTCGCTGACCGTCTTCGTGCTCGCCCACGTCGTCTTCATCGTGTACGGCTACGCGCTCACCGCCGAGACCGGCGTCGTCGAGCAGGGCTGGACGATCATCACGACGCTGCCCGAGATGCTGAGCGCCACGGCGGCCACGATCATCCTGGTCGTCATCAGCCTGATCTCGATCCGAGGGGCCCGGGCCAAGCTTCCGTACGAGTTGTGGCACCTCATCCACCTCACGGGCTATCTGGTTCTGCTGCTGGGGTACGGCCACCAGGTCGCCACCGGCGCCAACCTGAGCGGGCCGTTCGCCTCGATCTTCTGGCCCGCCCTGACCGCCCTGGTGATCTCGGCGCTGGTCTGGGGCCGCCTGGTCGAGCCGCTCTGGCTCAACCTGCGGCACAAGTTCGAGGTGGCCGAGGTCGTCTCCGAGGGCGGCAACACGTTCTCGATCTACATCGACGGCAAGAACCTCGAGAAGCTGCCCGCGCAGGCCGGCCAGTTCATGCGCTGGCGCTTCCTGACCCGCAACGGCTGGTGGCAGTCGCACCCGTTCTCGCTGTCGGCCGCGCCCAACTCGCAGTGGCTGCGGCTCACGGTGACCATGGTCGGCGGGCACACCCAGCGCCTGGCCCGGATGAAGCCGGGCACGCCGGTCTGGGCCGAGGGCCCGTTCGGGGTGTTCACGGCCCAGCGGCGTACGCGCCGTCGGGCTCTTCTGATCGCCGGCGGCAGCGGCATCGCGCCGATCCGGGCCCTGCTCGAGGACATGCCGCCGGACACGATCGTGATCTACCGGGCCAGCCGCCCCGACGAGCTGGTCTTCCGGGGCGAGCTCGAGGAGCTGGCCGAGCAGCGCGACGCCTGGGTCCGCTACATCGTCGGCGGGCGCAACGACCCCGGCCCGCGCCGGCTGTTCACGCCGGACGGCCTGCTCGGCCTGGTCCCCGACGTGAGCCGGCGTGACGTCTACCTGTGCGGCCCGCCCGGGCTGGTCGAGGCCGCGGTCGGCACCTTGCGTGATCTCGATGTCCCGGACAGTCAGCTGCACCTCGACCCGTTCGAGTTCTAACTAGGAGTCTCTCGATGCGACGTAGTACCGCAGCAGCCGTCGGCACCCTCACCGGCGCCGCCCTGATCATCGGGGTGCGACTGAGCGTGACGCCGCCCGAGGCCCCCGTCGTGGCCGCGCCGGTCGGCAACCTGGCCGACGCCACCCCGGCGCCCAAGCCGTCGTCGAAGAAGCCGGCGGCCTCCGGCGACAAGGAAGGCGACAAGGAGAAGGCGCCGGAGAAAGAGGAGGAGGCCGCGAAGCCCAAGAGCGGTCTCAAGGACGGCGTGTTCAAGGGCAACGCGGCGGCCAACCCGTACGGGAAGATCCAGGTCACCATCAAGGTTGAGGGCGGCGAGATCACCGACGCGGCTGCGACCTACCCGACCGCGAACGACAGCGCCACGATCAACCCGCCCGCCATCGCCGCCCTCAAGCAGTCGACGCTCGACGCGCAGAACGCGGACGTCTCGGCTGTTTCCGGCGCGACCTACACCAGCGAGTCCTACGTCAAGTCACTCCAGGCGGCGCTGGACGCGGCAAAGGCGTAGGGTCACGCTCTGTGCGCCATGTCGAACATGTGATGGGTACGACGGTCAGCATCGAGCTGGGCGAGGACCGGCCCGATGACGAGCTCCGTCGTCTCATCGCGGACGTGTGCGACTGGTTGCACGAGGTGGACGCGCGGTTCAGCACGTACAAGGCGGACAGCGAGGTGTCCCGGTTCGCCCGCGGCGAGCTGCGGATCGACGACGCCTCGGCCGATCTGCGCCACGTCCTGGAAGCGTCGGCCGATCTCTGGCGCGATACGGACGGTTACTTCGACGTGTACGCATCGGGGCCGGTCGACCCGTCGGGCTATGTGAAGGGCTGGTCGGTCGAGGTGGCCGCGGCCCGGCTGCTGGCGGCCGGCTCGCACGACCACTACATCAACGCCGGGGGCGACATCCGGATGCGCGGAAACCACCCCGACGGCGGGCCGTGGCGGGTCGGCATCCGGCACCCGTGGGAGGCCGACAAGGTCAGCTGGGTGCTCGCGCTGCACGACGGCGCGGTGGCCACGTCGGGGACGTACGAGCGGGGCGATCACATCTTCAACCCGCGTACGGGCCGTCCGGCGCAGGGGCTGCGGTCGGTGACGGTCGTCGGGCCGGATCTGTCGATCGCCGACGCCTATGCCACGGCCGCGCTGGCGATGGGCGAGGCCGGCATCGCCTGGCTCGCGAAGCGGGCGGTCGACGGCTACGACTCGGCCGTGGTGACCGACGACGGCCGCGCGTTCAGCTCGGCCAACCTGCCGGCCGCTGTCTGATACACCGACTTTATACGGTCGTGCGGCCCTGTGGACGGCCGCGTCGTCCGTCCGTGCGGTTGTCCACAACCGGGTGAAACAGGGCGGCGTTCATCGACCGTCCTGAGGCAGCATGGCTGCGTGGACATACGGGGACCGGCAAGATTTCTCTGGTGGTTGGCAAGAAGTAACAAGCGTCGGGTTGCGCTCGGCGCGTTCTTCGGTTCGTTGTGGTTCCTCAGCCTGGCCTCGGCGCCCTGGCTGCTGTCGCGGGCGATCGACCACGGCTTGGCCGGGCGGGCGCCCGGCACGCTGATCGGCTGGGCCCTGGCCGTCCTGGTGGTCGGGGCGGCCAGCGCGGGCCTGGGCATCATGCGGCACCGCAGCATGACCAAGATGCGCATGGCGGCCGCCCTGCAGACGGCCGAGCTGGTGATGAACCACGCGACCCGGCTCGGCTCGGCCCTGCCGCGGCGCATCACCGCGGGCGAGGTCGTCACCATCGGCATCTCCGACGTGTGGACGATCGGCCGGGCCATGAACGTCGGCGGCGTGGGCGTGGCCTCGGTGCTGGCCATCAGCGTGGTGGCCGTGGTGCTGTTCCGCACGTCCCACATGCTCGCCGTGGTCGTGCTGATCGGCGTGCCCCTGCTCGCGCTCTTCGTCGGCCCGCTGCTCCAGCGTGGCCAGCGGGCCGGCCTGGGCTACCGCGAGCAGCAGGGCGAGCTCAACACGCGCCTGGTCGACGTGCTGGGCGGCCTGCGCATCCTCAACGGGCTCGGCGGCAAGCAGACCCACCTCGACCGGTACGACGAGCAGTCCGCGCGCCTGCGCGACCAGGGCTACAAGGTCGGCGGGCCGTTCAGCTGGATCGGCGCGCTCGGCGACGGGCTCCCGGTCGTGTTCCTGGCCGTGGTCGTCTGGCTGGCGGCCCGGCTTGCCGCGTCCGGGCAGCTCACCGTGGGCGAGCTGGTCGCGGTCTACGGCTACACGGCCATGCTGGTGATCCCGGTCAACGTGCTGATCTTCTGCTCGTTCGACGTCACCCGTGGGCTGGTCTCGGCCCGGCGCGTGGTCGACTTCCTGCGGCTGCCGGCCGACGACCCGGCCGGGGCGCCCGCCCCCGACGGCCCGGCTCCGCTGCACGACCCGGATTCCGGGGTCACCGTCGAACCGGGGCGGCTGACCGCGCTGGCCGGGGCCCGGCCGTCCGACGCAGCCGCGGTGATCGACCGGCTCGGCGCGTACGGGCCGACGGACGCCACCTGGGGCGGCCGTCCGCTGGCCGGGATCGCCCAGGCCGAGGTGCGCGCCCGCATCCTGGTCGCCGAGCCCGACGCCGCCCTGTTCGCGGGCGAGCTGCGCGAGGTGATCGCCGGCCGCGACGAGCCCGACGACAACCGGGTCCGGGCCGCGATCACGGCCGCCGTCGCCCACGACGTCGCGGCCGAGCTCGACCGGCCGATCGAGTGGTCCGGCCGCAACATCTCGGGCGGCCAGCGGCAGCGGGTCCGGCTGGCCCGGGCCGTCCACGCCGACCCCGAGCTGCTGCTCACGGCCGAGCCGACCTCGGCCGTCGACGCCCACACCGAGGCCGCCATCGCCGAACGGCTCAGCGCGGCCCGCCGCGGCCGGGGCACCGTCGTGGCCACCACCTCGCCGGTGCTGCTCGACCGGGCCGACGTGGTGCACTACCTGGTCGACGGCCGGGTCGCCGCCTCCGGCACCCACCGCACGCTGCTGGCCACCAGCCCCGGCTACCGCGACCTGGTGACCCGCGCCTTCGACTCCGAGGAGGGCGCGTGAACCTGCCCATCGCTGATCAACGCCAGGTCGGCCGGGCCGCGCTGCGCCTGGTCGCGGCCGACCGCCGCTCGGTCACCGTGATGCTGACCCTCAACGGCCTGGCCGCGCTGGCCGGTCTCGGCGGCCCGTGGCTGCTCGGCCGGATCATCGACGAGGTCGCCGCCGGGGGCGGGGTGGACACGATCGACAAACTGGCCGCGGCCGTGCTGGCCTGCGCGATCGTCCAGACGGTGCTGTCCCGGCAGTCGCTGTCGATCGCCTACCGCTTCGGCGAGCGCACCGCCGCCCGCATCCGCGAGAACTTCCTGCGCCGCTCGCTGGGGCTGCCCGCGGCCGTGATCGAACGGGTGCCGGCCGGCGACCTGGCCGCCCGCGGCACCACCGACGTCGACGCGGTGGCCAACACGCTGCGCGACATCCTGCCCAACATCTTCATCGGCGTCGTCCAGATCATCTTCATCGTCGTCGCGGTGCTCGTGCTCGACCCGCTGCTCGGCATCGTCGGCGTGCTCGGCCTGTCCGGCATCTGGTTCTCGACGCGGTGGTACCTGCGCCGGGCCCGCTCGGCCTACCTGACCGAGGGCGAGGCCAACTCCCGGCTGGCCGACGAATTGTCGGCCACGACCGCGGGCGCCCGGACGATCGAGGCCTTCGACCTGTCGGCCCGCCGGCTCGCGATCGGCCGCGAGGTGATCACCGAGACCCGGCGGACCCGCCTGGCCACCCTGCGGCTGCGCAGCGTGTTCTTCCCGTCGGTCGAGATCTCGTACGCGGTGCCGAGCATGCTGGTGCTGCTGATCGGCGGCTGGCTGTTCTTCGAGGGCCGGGTCACCCTGGGCACGGTCAGCGCCGCGGTCCTCTACCTGCGACAGCTGGTCGGCCCGCTCGACATGATCCTGATCTGGATCGAGTCGTTGCAGAGCAGCAGCGCGTCGTTCGCCCGCATCGAGGGCCTGGCCGCGGTGCCGGCCGCACCCCCGTCGGCGACCACGCTTCCCACCGACGACCGCATCGAGATCACCGGCGTCCGCTACGCGTACGACCAGGGCCATGACGTGCTGCACGACGTGAACCTGACCGTGCGGCCGGGGGAGCGGCTGGCCATCGTGGGCCTGTCCGGGGCCGGCAAGTCCACGCTGGGCCGCCTGATCGCCGGGGTCGACCGCCCCGGCGCGGGCTCGCTTACGGTCGGCGGTGTGCCGGTGGCCGACCTGCCGCCCGACGTGCTGCGCCGCCAGGTGGTGCTGGTGACGCAGGAACACCACGTCTTCCGCGAGTCCCTGCGCGACAACCTGATGATCACCGCCCCCGACGACGACCTGCGCCGGGCCCTCAAGATGGTCGGCGCCGACTGGGCCGACGACCTCGACCGTGATCTGGGCGTCAACCCACCCGACGGCGCCCAGGCCCAGCAGTTGGCCCTGGCCCGCGTGGTGCTGGCCGACCCCCACACGGTCATCCTCGACGAGGCCACCGCCCTGCTCGACCCCACCGCGGCCCGCACGGCCGAACGTGCCCTGGCCGCCGTCCTGCACGAACGCACGGTCATCGCCATCGCCCACCGCCTGCAGACCGCCCACGACGCCGACCGCGTCGTGGTGATGGAGGACGGCCGCATCATCGAGGTCGGCACCCACGACGCCCTGGTCGCCGCCGACGGCCCGTACGCGTCGCTGTGGCGTTCCTGGCACAGCAGCGACTGACCGGACCAGAAGAGGCAGGATCACATCATGAAGGTGCATGAGCGGATCGACGGGCGGTTGCGGGCGTTCATCGAGGCGCAGCCGATGTTCTTCGTGGCCACCGCGCCGAGCGGACCGGGTGGGCACGTCAACGTCTCGCCCAAGGGCATGACCGGCACGTTCGCCGTTCTCGGTGAGCACCGGGTCGCGTACCTGGACTATCACGGCAGCGGGGCCGAGACGACCGCCCACCTCGACGACAACGGACGGATCACCCTGATGTTCTGCGCTTTTCAGGGCCCTCCGAACATCGTCCGGTTGCACGGGCACGGCCGCGCGGTGCCGGTCACAGCTCCGGAGTACGACGAGCTTCTGCCCCTGTTCAGCGCGCCGCCGGACACGCATGGCGTGCGGTCGGTGATCGATGTGACAGTCGACCGGATCAGCGATTCCTGTGGGTACGCGGTGCCGCTCATGTCCTACGAGGGCGACCGCGACCTGCTGGTCCGGGCCCATGAGCGCCGGACCGACGCCGATCTGGCCGACTACCGCCGGAAGAAGAACGCCGTCAGCATCGACGGCCGGCCGATCTTCGATTCCTGATCACGCGGCCGGTGGATCTCCGGATGCGCGGAACACGCCGTCGAGGGCGAGGTCGATCGTGCGGCCGGCGGCGGCCTGGGACTCGAGGGCGCCGTCGAGGGTGCCCTCCAGGACGCCCTCGACCATGGTGAAGATCAGGACGAGGTCGCCGGGTTCCAGGTCGCGGCGGACGTGGCCGTGTTCCTGGGCCCGGCGCAGGGGTTCGGCCAGCAGGGCGACGATGCGGCGCAGGTAGCGGCCCTGCACCGCCGGTTCCAGGCGGCGGGCCAGGTGGACCAGCGGCCGCATGGTGACCTGGGCCCGCAGCACGGCGTCGAGCATCGGGCGGAAGGCGGCGGGCTGCTGGTCGGTCGCGGCGACGTAGGCCTCGAGGCGTTCGACCTGGTGGGCGATGACGGCCACGGTCAGGGCGTAGCGGTCGGGGAAGTGGCGGTAGAGGGTGGCCTGGCCGACTCCCGCGCGGCGCGCGATCTCCGGCATGCCGACGGCGTCGCGACCGCTGGTCATCAGGTCGCAGGCGGCCCGCACGATCGCCTCCCGGTTGCGCTGAGCGTCCCGCCGGCGCGGAGACTGCACCCCGTAGAGCATCGGCCTGCCTCCCTCCGCGTGGCCAGGACGCGTTGCGCGCCGGCGCTCAATTCGCCGAGCTGGGCGCCGTGGCCTGCGCGTTCACGCCTCGAAGTGACCTACGTTACTGGCTGGTAACGATAATGTCATGAAGTTCAATTTCTCGGAACCGGCTCCTACGCTGCCGAAACCGGAGCGCTCCAGCCCCTCCCATACGCGACCCCGACCCGCACGGACGTGCCACCGCGTCCGCCGGCCGGGCTCGTCGTCCTTGCTCTGCTCGAGGAGTGCGCATGGAGCACCGCCGCAAGATCCTGCTCAGCGTCGCCCTGACCGCCGGTCTCGTCCTGTCCGGCGCCGTTCCCCATCCGGCCGCCGCCGCTGTTCCCGCCGGACTCACTTCACCCGAGACATCTCTTCTCGCGGCGACCTCTGTGGAAGGCCTGTCCCGCTCGGCCGCGTCCGCCATTGCCGGCTCGGCCGCCACAACTGGATTCAAATTTGTCGACATCCCGGGTGCCGGCGTCGTGCTGAAGGCCAACGTCATCGCACCCACCGAGGCGGGCCGCCACCCGGTCGTCATCCTGCCCGCGAGCTGGGGGCTGAACGATCTCGAATACCTGGCCCAGGCCCGGAAGCTGGCCGAGGGCGGCTACGTCGTCGTCTCGTACACGCCGCGCGGGTGGTGGGCGTCCGGCGGGGAGATCGACACGGCCGGGCCCAAGGACATGGCCGACCTGTCCCGGGTGATCGACTGGACGCTGGCCAACACGGCCGCCGACCCGGCCCGGATCGGGGCGGCCGGGGTCTCGTACGGCGCCGGTCTGAGCCTGCTGGGTTCGGCCTTCGACAAGCGGATCCGCGTCGTGGCCATGATGAGCGGCTGGACCGACCTGGTGTATTCGCTGTACAGCGATCAGACCCGCCACCGTCAGTCGGCCGGGCTGCTCGAGCTGGCGGCCGCGCTGCTCGGCAACTCCGGGCCCGATCTCGGCGGCAAGCTGGCCGACTTCAAGGCCAATCGCAACATCGGCGACGTCATGTCGTGGGCGCGTGTGCGGTCACCGAGCACGTACCTGTCGCAGATCAACGACAACGCCCCGGCCGTGCTGATCGCGAACGCCTGGGGCGACTCGTTCTTCCCGCCCAACCAGTTGGTTGACTTCTACCGCGGACTCACCGGCCCCAAGCGGCTGGAGTTGCGTCCCGGCGACCACGCGATCGCCGAGCTGGGCGGCATCTTCGGCTTCGAGAACGACGTCTGGACCGGCGTACGGGCCTGGTTCGACCAGCATCTGGCCGACCGGCCCGCCGAGCCCCGTCCACCCGTGCTGATCCGCCCCGACAACGCCGCCACCGAGTCGTACGCCGACTGGCCGGCCCTGAACACTTCGACCACCCGCTACGGGCTCGGCCGCATCCGCCCGCTGGACGGCACCGGCCTGCTCGGCGGCGCCCCCACGACCGGCTGGACCAAGAGCGTGCCGACCGACCTGGACACCACAGCCAGCGGCGGCGTGGTGCTGCTGACCAACGGGGTGGCCGCGTTCACCAACCAACGGCCGTCGGTCTGGCTGCCCACGGTCAGCCGAACCCGGGCCGGCGTCTGGGCCGCTGTCCGGCCGAGCACGGCGCTCAAGATCCGCGGCATTCCCCGCGTAAATCTGAAGCTGGCTGACGCCCCCGCCGCCGGTTCCCTGGTCGCTTACCTTTACGACCTCGACACGCTGGGCACCGCCCGCCTGATAACCCACGCGCCGGTCACCTGGTCGGGCGCGGGTGACGTGGACGTGGCGCTGTCGGCGGCCGCCTACGACGTCCCCGCCGGCCACTCGCTGACCCTGGTCGTGGACACGGTGGATCCGCTCTATTACGACGCCAACGACCCCGGCCGCACCATCACCATCGCCGGCGGCTCCTACCTGGACCTGCCGACCCGATGACGCGGTCAGCGCCCGAGCTTGGCCTGTACGCGCTTGACGTCCTCGGGCGGCGCGGACAGCAGGCCCCACTTCGACCGCCAGGCCATGACCGAGCCGATCGACACGGCCGACATGATCGAGCCGATCGACAGCCACGACCCGATCGACAGGATCGACAGATTGGAACCGACCGACCCGATGGAGAGCGACGACCCGATGGACCCGATCGACAGCACGGATCCTTTGGAGTAGATGCTCAGCACGGAATCCTCGGACTTGTACGACAAGATCGAGCCCTTCATCCCGTGATTATCACCCCCGCGTGGCTCTGGACGCTTGTCAGAAGTCGGCACAGATGTACGGCATCTGCCGTGGGAACATGCTGCTCAGCGTGGCCCCGGCCGCCCCTTCGACCTGCCCCAGCCCGCGCACGGCCACCTCGACGGGGTCGAGCACCCCGTACAGAAGCCCGCTGAACCCACCCACCGTGAGCGTCGCCGCCGGCTCGGCTGTGCCCTTGGCCACAGTGAGCCGGCCGGCCTCACCGGTCAGCCGCCACAGACCGCCCACCAGCGGATCGTCGGCGATCTCGACGGTGATGTCCCCGTCGCCCGCCGCAACGCCGCTCAGGCCCGGCATGTCGAGCACGCGCACCATCGCCCCGCCGTGCCGAGGCTGGTCGACCTTGGCCTCCGTGGTCACCGTGAAGTCGGTGCCCCACAGCTCCGGCACCTCGTCGGTGCTCACCCGCACATGGACGCGAGCCACCTGGTCGACGTGCCGCCCGAAGAACTGCAGCAGCAACGCCCGCCCCAACGGCCCGGTGGTCAGCAGATCAGAGCCAAAAAGATCCCCGCCGTACGCCCCCACGCGGTACTCGATCGCGCCGACCACCTCGCCCCCGGCGCGGGCCACCGCCACCCACCGCTTGTCCTCGCGGAACTCGGCCGCGCGGGTCTCGTCGTACACCGCGAACCCGTGCCGCTCGCCGAGCAGCCGCTGCTGGAGCCCCTGCCAGGCGGCGAACCCGTCGCGCATGGGCAGCAATTCGACCTCACCCGGCAGCTCGGCCCGCGTCAGATGCGACAACCCCTCGGGCGGAAACGTCGCGATCCGATGCCGCGGAGTGCCGACATAGCCGAACCGAGCGTAAAAACTGGGACGGAACGGGTAGAGCGCGCTGACCACGGCCCCCTCGTCACGGGCCCGGCGCAGCAGCCGCTCGAGCACACCCCGCACCAGCCCCCGCCGCCGCGCGGACGGATGCGACGCGACGGATGCGACGCCCGCCATGTCGAGCACCTGCCCCCGCACGTTCTGCCGCATGCGCAAGGAGGCCGCGCAGGCCAGCGTCTCGCCGCCCTCCTCGGCGATCAGGTTGATGGCCGTCTGGAAGTACGCCATGCGCCGCTCGTAGGCCGCCTCGTCGTCGGCCGGCCAGGGCGAGGGCATGAACGCGTACGACTGCAGGGGAAACATGGTCGCCGTGCGTTCAGCCGCGCTGATCTCTCGGAAATCCATGGCCCCATCCAACACCGGAAAGACGCCCGTCCGCCCGCCGGATTTCCAGCCTGTGGATAAGTCGGAACCACCAGGTGAAGCCACCCGCGCGACGCGCCGGGGGACCCCGGTTTGGCAAGGCGCCCCGGGACCCGCTAATGTTTCATCCGTCGCCAGGCAAGCCGGAACACCGGCCGGGCTGGCCAGACATGCGGACGTGGCGCAGTGGTAGCGCATCACCTTGCCAAGGTGAGGGTCGCGGGTTCGAATCCCGTCGTCCGCTCGGAGAGGCCTTCACAGACACGTGCTGGGCCTGCTCGGTGGAGTGGCCGAGAGGCGAGGCAACGGCCTGCAAAGCCGTCTACACGGGTTCAAATCCCGTCTCCACCTCGCAAGAGGTTGCAAGTCCCGAGGGCGATTGGCGCAGCGGGAGCGCGCTTCCTTGACACGGAAGAGGTCACTGGTTCGATCCCAGTATCGCCCACGAGATGCAGAGGCCGTGTGTTCGCTGAGAAGCGCGAACCGCGGCCTCTCGTCATGTCTGCTCAGGGGGCCGAGCCCTCTGAGCAGACCACGGTGCGGTTACGTGGCTGAGTGGTCTGGCGCTGGCAGGTGAACTGCGGCGATCGCGCGACCCGCTTTGGCCGGGCCGAGCCATAGTTACCGAGTTACGTCCGCTGGTGTGGTGTAAGAGGCGGCCAGCGCTGATCCGTGTGGGTTGATGTTAGGCGGCGACTTCGGTGGGTTCAGGGGCCCGGGCTGCTCAGAGCCGGTGTTGAGTGGGGTCGAGCGGGCTTTGCGGAGGAGGTCGAGGCTCATGTAGCGGCGTCCTTCGACTCATCGACGGCCTGTTCGGCCAGGGCGGCACCGACGAGTCGGATGATCGCGGCCCGGTTCGGGAAGATCTCGACGATGTCGGTCCGGCGTCGAATTTTTGTTCAGGCGTTCTTGCGTTTGTTCGACCAGATCTGTGCCAGAGCTGGTGAGGAATCGCGGTGAAGGTCAATAGATCTGCCTGGGCGTTCCCGAGGTGCTCGGCGGCGTCGGGGAACTTCGCCGTGATGGTGTCCAGCACGTGAGCGAACTGCGCGTTGACCTCTTCGGTGCTGGGCTGGTCGAAATGGTGCGGACCAGGGTCGGAATCCACAGCTGCGCTCCTAGGTGCTTTGCCGAGTTGGTTGCGCAGGTAGTGGGTGCGGCAGCGCTGCTGGGACGCACCGGGTAAGGCCAGTCCGGTGTGGGCGTCGGAGACGACCAGCCGGACCCCGGACAGGCCGCGGGCCGTCAGCGACCGCCGGAAGGCCAGCCGGCCGGCCCGTCCTCGTCATTGCCGATGTCCAGGCCCAGGACTCGCGGCCGCCGTCGGCGTTGACCCCGACCGCGACCAGGTGTGCACGTTGATGCCGCCCGGCCTGGCGGACCTTGATGACCAGCGCATCGAGCCACGTGAACCTGTAAGGCTTAGCGTCCAGCGGCCGGTGGCGGCACGCCTCATCCTGGACGTCGAGGTGCCGGGTCATCTCCGAGACTTGACTCTTGGACAACTGCTTGTAACGAGCTGCTCGACCAGCTTCTCGACCGCCGGGTCGAAACACCGAGCAGATAGCCGGTGGCCACCACGCTGACCATGGCTTGCTCGGCACGGCGGCGGTGCTGCGGCAACCAATCCAGGAAGTAGGAGCCGGAGCGCAGCTTCGGAATGGCTAACTCGACCGCGCCGGCCCGGGTGTTCCACTCCCGATCGTGGTAGCCATTACGGGAGAAGACCCGGTCGTCGCTGCAGCTCGCCGTAGCCGGCCCCGCAAAGCGCGTCGACCTAGCCCGGGTGATTCACGGTGATCACCAACTGGTGGGTCCGACCGGCGTGCAAATAGACGGAAGTGCCTCTCTGGCAGGGGAAGCTTGTGATTGCGACATCTACAAGGATCTCTGCAAGGAAGGCACTTCCGGTGTGGAGTCTACGGCGTGGTCGAAGGATCTGCGGGTCACCGCGGACGGAACACAGGTGGTGTCGCACGTCGGCACCGCACTGCTACGAATGCTCGCGGATCGGGCCGGGCTGACCGGTGCCCTGTCCGGCGCGCTCGCCCGTGCCGGTGTGTTCCCGGTCCACGACCGGGGCCGGGTCCTGGTCGACCTGGCCGTGCTGATCGCCGACGGTGGTGAGGCGATCTGCGACATCGACGTGCTGCGTCACCAGCGGGAGGTGTTCGGGCCGGTCGCCTCGGACACCACGGTGTGGCGGGCCCTGGACGAGATCGGCGCCACCCAGCTCCGCCGGATCGCGATGGCCAGGGCGAAGGTCCGGACTCGGATGTGGCAGCTGTTCGGCGGGCCGTCGGCGGCCCGAGCCGCGGGCCGGGACATCGGCGAGCGGGTGGTCGTGCTGGACGTGGATTCCACAATCCTGATCGCGTACTCCGACAAAGAACACGCCGCGGCGACTTAAAAGCACACCTATGGCTTCCACCCGATCCTCGTGACCTGCGACCACACCGACGAACTGCTCGCCATCAGACTGCGGGCGGGACTGGCTCACCGCCCAGAACACCCGCCGCCGCACCATCGAATACTCGATCGGCTGGTCGGTCGGCGAGCCGGAACGCACCGCCATCACCGCCCTGCCCGCTACCGCCTGGACGCCGGCCTTGGCTGCGGACGGCGGCCTCCGGGAGAAAGCCGAGGTGGCCGAGCTGACCGGCCTGCTCGCCCTGACCGGCTGGCCGCAGACGATGCGGGTCATCGTCCGCCGCGAACGACCCCACCCCGGCGCTCAACTGTCACTGTTCGAGGAACGCGACGGCTGGCGCTACACCGCCTTCGTCACCAACACGAAAGCCGGCGCGTTGCAATCGCTCGAGGTCCGCCACCGCGCCCACGCCCGCGTCGAGGACCGGATCCGCTGCGCCAAAGACACCGGACTACGCCGGCTCCCGTCGCGTGAGTTCGCGATCAACCAGGCCTGGTGTGTTGCCGCCGCGATCGCCGCCGACCTCATCGCCTGGCTGCAAATCCACGCCCTCGACGACGACCTGGCCCGAGCCGAACCAAAACGACTGCGCTACCGGCTGCTGCACACCGCCGCCCGGCTCACCCACGGCCAACGCCGCCGCCGGCTACGCATCCCGGCCACCTGGCCCTGGGCCGAACAACTGTCCGCCGCGTTCACCCGGATCGCGGCGATCCCCGCACCCGGCTGACCTGCCGTCAGTCGCACACCTACAACCGGAGAACCCCAGGAGACCACGCCCACCGCCGCGACAGACGGCCCACCATCATGCCGAACCGTAACACCCATCGACATCAGGCGATCAAAGCGGCCCGGCTGAGCCAGCGGCCCGTCACCCGCGAATCATCGAGGCTAGGCGGACATGAGCACGTCAGCGAAGGTTTTCACCATCGCCCGCAGCAAATTCAGGCTCACCGATTCCAGATGCTCTCGCAGCAGCTCCGCAACGCTCGGACTCGATTCTGCGGCCATCGCTGGTCTCTGCTTCGTGATCTTCAGACAATTGAAAGATCTGCGGTGGCCGCTCCATTCGCCGAAAAAGTCCAGGTCATAAACCACTTCGGTGGACACGACCGATAGCCGCTGCACGTCGCGGAGGCTGGCACCCGCATCACATGGCCACCGGCACCCGGGCCCTCGAGGTCTGCCGACCAGGAGATCCTGCACAGCAGACTTCCGCGCGACCCGCAGTCGGTCACCTCGGCGGGTCCGATCGCATGCCGGGTGGACGATCGGTGCGCGCTACCGGTCCTGATGCCGATGATAGGTCATCTGTCGGGTCTATCGAGCCTCGTCATAGCCAAATACTCGAAGCATGGAATGTCCGCCGTCCAGTCAGCCCTTTCACCGTGACGGCGCAGGTCACCGCACTGGCAGAGCGTCGGCAGTCGACATAGGACGAGCTCGCGGCAAGACTGCAGCCGGCCAAGATCCGATGCCCCGACCGGGAGCCTCGATGTGCTGTCTCATCCTGCCGCGATTCCCTTGTCCACTCGCAGCCTGAACCACCTCGCCTGCCTGGTCCGAGCCCACCGCAACCAGCGCAGATCCCGATCGAGGTGCCTCGACCCCGGCCGGCAAGCCGTGCTCGCTTTGGCCCATCTACGTAACGGCGACATCCTGACCCGCCTGGCCGGCGGGTTCGAGATCGGCGTGGCCACGGGCCGGCGTTACGTCCGTGAGGCCATCGACCTGCTCGCCGCCACCGCCGACGACCTCGAAACAGCGAAACCCGATCCGGCTGCTCGCCTACGTGATCTTCGACGGCATACCGATCCCGATCGAGCGGGCTGCCGACCAGAAGCTGTGCTGCTCAGGCAGACACCGCCGCCACGGCGAGACGAAGGTCAATCGGGCTCACGCTCAAATCCGTGCCATCGGCGAACGAGCCAAGGCCGGCCTCAGGACCTGGAAACTCCTGACCAACTCCGCTGCAGCCCGCCACCGGGCGACCTCAATCGCGCAAGCCGTCCTCATCCTGCACCGCGTCGAGAACCCCGGCCTACTCAGGATGAAAAGGCTCGTTCATCGTCAGGGCGCTGGCAGGAACAATGGTGTTTCTGGTTCTTAGGAAGGGCCGAAAGGCGGAAGTGGTGGTTGCGGCGTAAGGGACTAGGGTTTGTGCGACCGGAGCGATGTGTCGGCGACGTTCTGGTCGTCGAAGGTGTAACAATGGGGGAGTTCGGGTTTGCGGGCGTGGGATGCATTTCGACTACAAGATTTTGGTGCCGGTGCAGGACGGGCTGCCCTTCCACAATCGAGGGCGTCCTGGTCCAGGGTCCTCCCAGATCGGACGCGCTCGACCGCTTCTGGCGCCTGTGAAGCGGACGGCGGCGCGGGGAGTGCTCGATCGTGATGATGAAGCAGTCGTGGACGCCCGACACGGGCCTCGTTCACGAGGTCGGGAAGCTGTTCGACAGCACCATCGAGTCCTACCGAGCCAAACCGGAGTTGATCTCCGAGCATGCCAACCACGAGGAGTCCATCCGGGTCGGCGGGTACGCCAACCGGACTCTCCTCGAGCTCGTGCAGAACGCCGCCGACGCCATGGCGGGGACCGCGGCCGACATCGACGAGTTCGCGGGTAGGGTCGAGATCGTCCTGGACACCGCGGCCGGGACGCTGTACTGCGCCAACGCCGGGCGTCCGTTTTCCCGCGGCGGTCTGATCGCCATCACGCATGCGCACTTGAGCGGCAAGCGTGGGGACGAGATCGGCCGGTTCGGTCTGGGTTTCAAGTCGGTGCTCGCGGTGTCCAACTTCCCGCAGGTGTTCAGCCGTTCCGTGTCGTTCGAATTCAACTCGCGGGAGGCGACGTCCGCGATCGCCGGAGTGGGTTCCGGGGCGAAGCGATATCCGATTTTGCGTACCGCGACCGTGGTCGACCCGACGGCGGAGTTCGCCCGGGATCCGATTCTCGCAGAACTGGCAGAGTGGGCGACCACGGTCGTGAAGCTGCCGAGTGCGTCGAGCATCCCGCGACTCCGTAGCGAGATCCTCCGGTTCAAGTCGCAGTTCCTGCTCTTCGTCGGCGACGTGCGGGAGGTGAGGCTCCGCATCGTCGGCGCCGAACCCTTCGAAACTACCCATGTGTCCCGCAATCTCGGCGACGGTCTGTTCCGCATCGAGCGGTCCGGTGGCGAGAGCGAGGAGTGGATCGTCGAGGACCGGATGCACGCACCGTCGGCGGACGCTCGGCGGCAGGTCGGTGAGGCCGTCTCGCGTGCGGAGGTCAAGGTCACCGTGGCGATCCCGAAGCGCAGAGGTAGGGAGTACCAGGTCGGGCAGTTCTGGTCCTACTTTCCGTTGCAGGACAAGACCTCGGCGTCCGCATTGTTCAACGCTCCGTGGAGCGTGAACGACGACCGGACGACGCTGCTCCGCAACGACTACAACCGGGAAATCCTGGTCACGCTCGCGGGCATGTTCGGGCACAAGGTCGCGTTGGTGCGCACGTCGACCGATCCAGCCTCGCACCTGGACTATCTGCCGGCGCGTGGCAAGGAGGAACTGTCATTCGGCGACGAGGTGCTCTGCGCGCAGGTGCCGCAGATCTGCGCCGATCTGGATCTCATACCCGACGCCACGGGGGTGCTCACGCAGACCAAGATGTTGACGCCCCTCGACTTCGCGGCCGCGATTCCCGAAGACGTTCAGGAGGCGTGGATCAACTCGCCGAACACCGGAACCGACGTACCGCACTGGCGGTGCTACAGCACCCAGCAGCGCATCACGCGGATGCGACGGTTGTTCGCGGCGGAGTACGGCAGCGGTCTGATCGCCACCGAGGTCGACGTCAAACGGGCGTTGGCGGCGATGCCGAAACGTGGTGTCATGTCCTGGCTGCGGGAGTGGGCGGAGGGCACCGATCCGGTGTCGGCTGCTAACGCGTTCCGGTTCGTGTGCAAGCAGCGTAACGTCGAGGGCTTCGAGACGGCCAAGGTGATCCCGACGACCGACGGCCTGCGTACGTTGCGGGATAACAAGGTCGTGTTTCTCCGGCAGGAGAAGGGTGTCGAGATCGAGGGGGCGGTCTTCGTCCTCCCCCGTTTCCTCGCCCAGCCCGGTGTCGAAGTGTTGCTGCGCCAGGCGGGCTTCCGGGATCTCGACCCGCTCGCAATTCTCACCGCGCGTCTTGCCCGGCTTACCACCACCTCCGGTGACGAGGAGTACGCCCAGCTGTGGAAGTCTGCCGAAGGGGTGTCCCTCAACGTCGCGGTGAAGACACTTGAGGGGCATGCGGACCGGGTCAAGGTCCCTACCCGCGACGGGGGGTGGGCATGGGGTCGTCAGGTGATCGACGTCGATGTCGACCTGTCCGAGGTGACCGGGGTCAAGGCGTTGGACCGGGAACGCTGCGTGCCCCAGGCTGCCCACGCACTCGGGGTGGTCCGGGATTCGGTAAGAAACTTCTCCGTCGAGGACGAACTCTATTTCGACGCTTACCGGACCTGGGTATTGGAACAGCTCAACGCCCTCCAAGGGCCGGGCGAGCGTCCCGTCGAGCGCATCGAGTTGACCGAGGGTGCCGGGCCTGGTCCGTTCTCGATGCTGTACATCCTGCGCGACGCGGGAGCGTCTCAGCAGCTTCGGGCGAACTGGACGACTGCCCTCCTGCAGGCCGGCAGCTCCTACTGGTCGTGCGAGGATGTCGACTCGGGTGTGACCTACACGGTGTTCTCGCCGGTCCGCTGGGCGGCGGATGTCGCGGGTTTGGTGAATTCGTCCCGCGGGTTTCTCCCGCCTTCCATGGTCGTCGCGCCGTCGGTCGTACGATACGAGAAGCTGCTGCCGATGTTCCGCGGCTCGTCGCAGGTCGCTGACGCCCTCGAGCTTCCGGAAGACCTCGACGCGGTGCCCGTACCGGTTCTCAGAGAGGCGCTCGCGGCAACTTTGCTCCCGCCGGGTATCGCCGACGACGTCCTCGTCGACTTCATCCTGGGAGCGTCTCGGATTGCGTACGCCGGGGCACAGCCGCCGGCCATTCCCGCGCGGGTCGGGCGGGTCACCGAGTCGCGGAGTCCGGCCACGGTGTATCTGGCGGTTTCCGACGAGCAGGAGAAGTTCCTCGCCTCGCGTCAACGCCCGTATCTGCGAGTTTCGGTCGAGATGACCGCGGAGCTGGTGGAGGCGGTCGGCTGCCGTCGGTTCGAGGACAGCTTCGCGTTCTCGATGCTGATCGAAGGTGAGCAGGAGAGCGAGCCGATCGTCGACGTCTTCACCGGGCTGCGAACGACACACGTGGCCAGGAAAGTGGAGAACGCGACGTTGACCCGGGCCGCGCTGGTGAGCAAGCGGGTGACCACCGAGGACGGCGTCGAGGACCAGACGCTCGACTGGCACCGCGACGGACTGGGCCTGGTCGCCCGCAGTGACGCCGACGAGCGTCGGCTCCTGCGGTTCGTCGACGAGGCGTTCGAACTGCACCTCACGAACGCCGAACTGGAGCAGGTCCTCAAGGCCGGCCTCGACCACAGACTCGAAGAACTGCGGCAGCGGGCCAAGGCTGCAGCGAACGACGCCGACCGTCTCGACGTCTACTTCGGGTCCGACGACCTCCGGGAGGCTCTGCCGAAAGGTCTCTGGCAGGCGCTCGAGGCTCAGGATCTCGTCGATGACGACACGTCGGTCGCCGAGTTGTTCCTGACTGTGTACGGCTCAGACTCCATCAAACAGCTCGCCCAGAACTTCCGCCAGGAAGGTTTCCCGGACGTGCCGACGGAGTGGGCGGGCCGGTCGACCACGATCTCTTGGCTGCGGAAGATGGGTTTCGGCACCGAGTACGCAGGCCGCCGGAACCAGCGCCAGGACCAGGAGTTCGTCGTTCCCGGTGCGGTGAAGCTCAACGAACTGCACACGTTCCAGAAGAAGATCAGCGCCGACCTTCGCCGCGCTCTGACGTTGCGTGAGGCGAACGGCCGGCACCTGAAGGCGATGGTCGAACTGCCGACCGGCGCCGGTAAGACGCGCGTCGCCACGGAGACAGTGCTCCGGCTGTTCATCGAGGACATGATGCGGGGACCTGTTCTGTGGATCGCGCAGTCGCAGGAGCTCTGCGAGCAGGCGGTCCAGACCACCAGCACGGTGTGGCGCGGGCTCGGGGACGAGCGCCCGCTGACCGTCGGACGGCTGTGGGAGGGCAACACCGTCCATGAGCCGGACACGGAGTTCAGTTTCATCGTGGCCACCGACGCGCAACTCGACGTCATCCGCGCCGATCCCGACTACGACTGGCTCAAGGAGGCCTCCGCGGTCATCATCGACGAGGGCCACCGGGCGGGCGGATCCGAGCGATACACTCGGATCCTGAACTGGCTCGGCGTGGCTGGCTGGGGCTTCGCACGACCACTGATCGGGCTGTCCGCGACACCGTTCAAAGGCACCTCCGAATCGGGCACCGCCGCACTCGTGAACCGCTTCGGTGGATGGAAGATCGACGCTTTCGAACAGGACAACGCCTATCGCCGTTTGGCCGACCTCGGCGTCCTCGCTCAGGTTCAGCACCAGGTGTTGCCCGGCGTAGACGTCGAGCTGCAACCCGGCGAACGCAACGATGCCAGGACCCTGCGCCGGATCAGCCAGTCGGTCATGGACCGCATCGGCCGCGACCACGCCCGCATGAAGATCTTGGTCAACCACATCATGGGCTTGGATCCGGACTGGCCGGTCCTGGTGTTCACCCCGAACGTCCTGTCGGCGCAGGTTCTCGCCGCCACGCTGCGGTACCGCGGCGCCACCGCCGAATCGGTCAGCGGCCAGACCGGTAGGCAGGAACGCCGCAACATCATCGAGCGGTTCAAGAAGGGCGAGGTCAGGATCCTGGCCAACTGCGACCTGCTCATCCAGGGCTTCGACGCCCCCGCCGTCCGGGCCTTGTACATCGCGCGGCCGACGTTCAGCCCGAACGCCTACATCCAGATGGCCGGCCGGGGCCTGCGCGGGCCGGCCAACGGCGGCAAGGACGAGTGCCTGATCGTGGATATGGCCGACAACTTCGGTGACGTCACCGAGCTGCTCGGGTACCGCGAGTACGAGGACCTCTGGCAGGAGCACCGGCCGTGATCCTCGTCCCGGACCTGACCGACATCGTCAAGAACGCCGAGAGCGACGCCGAGCGGCGTGTGGCCCGGCTGCTGCGAGAGGTGGCCGGTGATCCGGACGCGGTCGCGTTCCACTCGGTGAAGCTGCGCTCGCACGCCTACAAGCAGCAGGCCGAGGCGGACTTCGTCGTGCTCTGGAAGAAGAGCCTGATCGTCATCGAGGTCAAAGGCGGGGGAGTCCGCCGCCACGACGGGGTCTGGTACAGCGTCGACCGTCGCGGCGACTGGCACAAGCTGTCGGGTTCGCCCATGGAACAGGCCCGGTCGGCGATGTACGCGCTGCGCGACATTCTGCGGGAGGAGGGTGTCGGCTGGTTCGCGCACGAGGCCGTCGTCGTCACCCCGGACATCGACACCCCGCCGCACGCGGTGGAGTGGCAGCCCACCCATTGGCTCGCCAAGCAGGACATGACAGTCGAGCGACTGACCACGGCGTTCGAGGTGATCACCGACCTCGCCCGCAGGCCACCCGCTGGTCAGCGGATCGCCCGGCCCGACGACCTGCGTACGCGGTTGTTCGGCGAGTTCACACGGATGCCGGTGATCGACGCACAGCGCGGTGCGATCATTGAGGAGCAGAACCGGGCCACCGTTGGGCAGGCCCGGGTGCTGGCTGCGCTGGCCCGCAACCCGCGGGTCATGGTGTGCGGCGGTGCGGGCACGGGCAAATCCCTGGTCCTGGTGGAGGCGGCGAAGCAGGAGGCTGATCAGGGCCGTTCCGTGCTGATCACGTTCCACTCCCCGGAGCTGATCCGGTTCTTCGCCCCGCACGTTGTTGGCCGGGACGTCGACGTCATCCCGTTCGTGAGGCTGGGCTCCGACAAGGTGTACGACGCGGTCTTCGTCGACGAGGCGCAGGACCTGATGGACGCCGCGACGATGGACCGGCTCGACACGATTGTCGTCGGTGGCCGCGAGCGCGGCCGGTGGCGGATGTTCCTCGACATCAACAACCAGTCGCACGTCGACGGCGGCTTCGACTCCGACGTGTACGAACTGGTCTGTGCCGAGGCACTCTCGGTCGACCTCGAACTCAACGTCCGCAACACCCGGGCGATCGTGCACATGGTGCAGGAGTATCTCGGCGCAGACGTCGGCGACCCCGGCATCGTCCACGGCGAGAAGGTCCGCTGGCACACTGTTGATGGCGCGGCCGACGTCGCCGAGGCCGAGACGGTCGCCGAACAGCTGATCGCCGACGGGGTCCGTCGCAAGGACGTCTGGATCATCAAGACCGACTCCACGGCGGCTCCCACCGTCACGGCGGGCGGCTTCACGTTGACGAGCCCACGGTTCGCCAAAGGTCTCGAAGCGGAGAGCGTCGTGCTGTGTGCCCTGCCCGAGACCTACGACACCGCCGGCCTCGCCGCCCTGTACGTGGCAGTGACCCGGGCGCGGGTCTCCCTGGACATCCTTGTGACCAAGGCCGACCGGCGTCGGCTGCAGGACCTCCTCCGACAGGGGTTGGTGACGAAATGACCATGACCACGGCGCAGGAGACCGCGCTGGCGCATCTGCGCGACGCATACATCGGCCCCGACGCCGGCCCCGAGGAGATCCTCACCAACCTGCCGGACCGGCAGTACGCCGTCGGCATGCTGTTCCCCTTCGCCGCGGAACCGCCACCGGCGGCGAAGGCACAGGAGGAGGTCAGGGCCGACGTGCCCGACGGCGACGTCGAGGAGGACGGCGCCGGGGTGCCGCTCGCCGAGGACTGGCGCCCGTCCTCGGTGGCGATCTCCTTCGTCACCGACAAACCAGCCGTCACCTGCGATCTGTCCGGCGGAACCTATAAGCCGGTCGCCGGTGACGGGCCGCCGCGGTGGCAGCGTCACCCGTTCCGGTTCGACGCGGTCGAACTCGGCCCACACCGTCCGCCGCACCAGCTCCAGGCGGGGACGGTCCCGGTCGAGGTGGGCTCGCGGTGGCGCCCGTACGGCGATGCCCACCTGGTGACCGTGCACGCCAGGGTGGCGCGCGAGTCCACGCGCAACGACCGACTCGATATCGAGTCGATGCTCTTCCAGGTCGCGCTCGCCGTCATCCCGGCCGCCGGCGGCCGCTTCCTCGAATACCGCGGATCGGCCCCGCTTGACCTGGACGCCGAGTCCGCCGAACTGCGCCTGCGGTTCCGGAACAAGAAGGTCTACGCCGTCGGCCACGGCATGGCCGCCGACTGGGATGTCTCCGGCGGAGAATGCACCAAGGTTCGCCTCGTCGCCGTGCCCGCGTTCGTGGTGTCCGCCGTCGAGACGGCCGGATTAACACCGGACAGCACCGAGGCGCAGGCGTTGCGCCTCGACAACCTGGCCCACGCGGACACCCGTACGGCCGAGGTCGTGGCCACGCTCGACGCGTTCGTCGCCGCCTTCGGCGTCTGGGTCGAGGAGCAGGAGGACGCCGTCGATGCGTTCGGTACGGACGCCGGGGTGGCCCGATCCATCACCGACCGCGCTCGAGCCGCGCTGCACCGGATGCACGCCGGCGTCGACCTGCTCCGTGATCCCGCGAAACAGAACCTGCGGACCGCTTTCGCCCTGGCCATGACCGCTATGCGGCTGCAGATGCTACAGACCAAGGTACGCGAGGGAACAGCCGAGGACGCTGTGGCGGAGCCGCAGTGGCGGCCGTTCCAACTCGGTTTCCTGCTGGTGGCGTTGGCCTCGACCGTCGACGACCGGCACGCCGACCGGGAATTGGTCGATCTGATCTGGTTCCCTACCGGCGGCGGCAAGACCGAGGCATACCTCGGCCTGGCCGCGATCGAGATCTTCCGCCGCAGGCTCGACCACGGCATGGCGGGCGCCGGCACCGCGGTCCTGACCCGGTACACGCTACGGCTGCTCACCGCCCAGCAGTTCCAGCGGGCGGCCTCGCTGGTCTGTGCGATGGAACTTCTACGCCGACAAGATGTACGGGCCAAGGGCATGGCCCGGTTCCACATCGGCCTGTGGGTGGGCAACGAGGTCACCCCCGGCACGAGGAGCGACGCGAAAGCGGCGCTCGACCGGCTCCACAAGGCCAGGCGCCCCGAGGAGGCCAACCAGTTCCAGGTCGAGAGCTGCCCGTGGTGTGGCGCCGCCCTCCTGCCGGACAAACGGTCCGACGATCGCAGCCGCTACGGCTTACGCCTGGTCGGCAAGGACGTCATCATTCATTGCACCGCCCGGAGCTGCCCGTTCGGCGACGAACTGCCCGTCGCCGTCGTCGACGAGGTCCTCTACGCCGAACCACCCACCATCCTGCTGGCCACCGTCGACAAGTTCGCTCGCTTGCAGTTCCGCCCCGACGCCGGAAAACTGCTCGGCCTCGACACCCCGTACCGGCAACCGTCGATGATCATCCAGGACGAGCTGCACCTGCTGTCCGGGCCACTCGGCACGACGGTCGCCGTCTTCGATGCCGTCATCCAGATGCTGCTCGGCCGAGCCGGCTCGGCGCCGAAAATCATCGCGTCGACCGCCACCATCCGCGCCTCTCAGGAACAGGTCCAGGGCCTGTACGGCCGCAGAGTCGCCCTCTACCCGCCCGCAGGGCTCGACGGCGATCGGACCTTCTTCTCCCGGCCGGTCCCGAGCGGCGAAGGCCGCCTCTACGTGGGACTCATGCCCCAGTCGCTGTCCCAGGTTTCCGCGGTCATCTCCGCGGCCGCCCCGCTGATCGAGATTCCCGCTGTCCTCGACCGTACGGCCGACAGTGGTACGACTCGCGACTCCTACTGGACCGCCGTGATGTATCACAACAGCCTGCGCGAACTCGGCCGTACGGGAACATTGGTCGTCGACGACGTCAACGGCCGACTCGAACCCCGAGCAGAACGCCTCAAACTACCGTTCCGGAAAGTGCGTGCCGACCGCGTTCTCGAGCTGACCAGCCGCCGCGGCCCCGAGGAACTACCCAACGACCTACGCGAACTTGCCCGCAGCGCCGACCACACCGACCAAGCCGTCGACGTCGTGCTGTCCTCGAACATGCTGTCGGTCGGCATCGACATCCCTCGCCTCGCGCTGATGCTCATGGTCGGCCAGCCGAAGACCACCGCCGAATACATCCAGGCCACCAGCCGCGTCGGCCGCGGCCGCAACAATGGCATCGTTACCACGCTGTTCCGATCCAACCGGGCCCGCGACCGCTCCCACTTCGAGACGTTCCGCGGCTACCACGAAGCCCTCTACCGCGACGTCGAACCCACCAGCGTGACCCCCTGGTCCCTGGCCTCCCGCGACCGGTCGCTGGGTGGCGCCCTGGTAGCGCTCCTGCGGCATTCGATCACGGCGTTGGCCGCCAACGACGCCGCCGTCCGACTCGATCTCGGGGACGACGACATGCGGCGCACCGTTGAACGGCTCGTCGAGACGTTCCTCGGCCTGGTCGGCCGATCCGACCGCGTCGAGGCCGACGAGACCGAGGACGACGTGTGGCGACTGCTCCGCGACTGGGACCGCCGCGCCAAGCTTGCGCGAGAGGACGGCATGAGCCTGCTTTACGACCGTCGCAAGGCCGACGACGACGCCCTGCTCAAACGATTCGACCAGAGCGGCGAGGGCTGGCTGGTCGCGGACTCTATGCGCTCGGTCGAACCGAACGTCGCCGTCCACGTCCGTGAACCGATGGAGGAGGTCCGCCGTGGAACCGATCGTTCATGACCTGCGTCTCTCCGAGACGATCAGCCCGTACGGCGTCGGCGCCGTCGTCGACGTCCGCGGAGAATCCCTCATCGCGCCCGACACCTCCTGGTGGGACCCGAAACGTGCCCCCGTGATCGCCTGCGCGCGGCTTTCGGCGAAGCTGCGCGGCGCCGACCTGCGGCAACCGCCCACGCACGCGGGCCGGGCGGCCAAAGAGACCACGAGCCTGCTGTACTTCCGATTCCCGGAATGGCGATTCTGCGAACGCTGCACGAAGCTCTCCAAGCTCACCGGCAAGAGCAGAGGTCACTGGACCAATAAGTGCGACTGCGGCGGCACCCTCGTCCCGATGCGCTACGTCGCCGTCTGCGAGGGCGGAAGCCACCTGCAGGACATCCCCTGGTTCATGTGGGCGCACCGCGGCAACGACGCAGGCGTCACCGAGACCGTTCGGCACTGCCGTGCTTTCAAGGAACTGAAGTTCGTACGGTCGTCCCGGTACGGCGAGGGCCTGGCGTCTCTCCGCGTCGTCTGCAACGGGTGCAAGCGGGACCGACCGCTGTCGGATCTCGTGAGCAAGGACGCGCTGCGGCGCGACAGCATCCGCTGCGAAGGCACCCAACCGTGGGAGGACGAGAACACCGGTGACCCCTGCAATCGGCCCCTGAAGGCCGTGCAACGTGGTGCCACCGGCAACTACATCGCGGAACGGCTCTCCGCCCTCGACATCCCGGAGGAGGTACCCCAGTCCGTCGAGAAGCGCGACGAGATCCGCAGCCACGACTACTTCAAGAGGGTCGTCGCGGACAACGGTGGCCCCCAGTCCGACATGGTGGCGGGCTGGATCGCCGACGAACTCGAAGTCTCCAAGGACGAGGTCCTACGCCTCGCGGCCGGCGACGAGGACCCGGACCGCGAGACGGACGACGCACCGCTGCTCGAGCTCAAGGACGGGGAATGGGCGGCCTTCCTCAAGAAACTCGACGGCGGCCGGGACCACAGCGGCGGCGACTTCATCGTCGACGGCTGGCAAGCCCGGTCCGCCGCGGCCTGGCCGTCGGCGCTCACCAGCCGACTCGCAGCGGTGGGACAGGTCCGGCGCGTACGCGAGGTCCGAGCACTCAAGGGCTTCCGGCGTCACAATGCTGAAGCCGAGTTCATCAGCGCGGACCTCAGATCGGGTACCGGAAGGAAGCTTGTCTACCCGGCCGTCGAGACGTTCGGGGAGGGAATATTCCTACGATTCGACGAGGAACGACTCACCGAGTGGGAGAACCAGCCCGAGGTGCGAGCCCGCGCCGGCATCCTGATCGACCGGCGAGAACGAAGCCCCTGGGCGACTCGACTCGATGTCCCCGAGCCGCGCTACATCGCGCTGCATACGATCGCGCACCTGCTGATTCGACGGCTGGCCTTCGCCAGCGGTTACTCCTCCGCCTCCCTGCAGGAACGCGTCTACGCCCACACCGATCGGCCCGACCGCACCGCAGGTATTTTGATCTACACCGCCGCCGGCGACGCCCAGGGCACCCTCGGTGGCCTCGTCCGCCTCGGCGAACCGGGTCGTATTCTCCCGCTCATGCTGGCCGCCCTCGGCGACGCAGACGTCTGCTCCAACGACCCCGTCTGCATCGAAAGCGACCGACAAGGCGCCTCCCAGCTCAACCTCTCCGCCTGCCACGGCTGCGTACTCGTCAGTGAGACGTCGTGCGAGACGGCCAACCGGCTGCTGGACCGTCAACTTGTCCTCGGAAGCGCAAACGTACGCGGACTCCTCGACGACGTCCTCGACCAGGCCCGACGAACGGCGGCGGTGTAGGGACTCCGCCCCAAACCTGCATACGGATCCGTTGGGCCTGTGCGTCGGGCCGTAGCGGTCCAGCAGACCGAGCCGTTGCGCGCGTAGGTATTACGCACGGTTACTGCAGCGCACGGGGGTTCTTACGATCGCGACGGTGTGGCGCGGAAACGAACCGTTGGGGTGGTGACAGATGGACCTTGAACAGGGAAAACGCGGTTCTTATTCTGCCACGTACGGTCCACGAGATGCAGAGGCCGCAGTTCGCAAACGCGAATTGCGGCCTTTCGTCATTCCGCCGGCAGGTTGTCGACATCAGGTCCGGGCTGTTGCGACAGCCCAGCTGTCGAGCAAGGCGCGCAGCGCGGCTGCTCGATCGCTGTCCAGCGGCTCCGACAAGGCCAAGGCTTTGCGGACGAACTGGTCGGCGTCGGCATGTCGGCCCTGGGCTTTTCGGGCCTGACCGAGCACCACCAGGCTTTTGACCTCGAGCAGAGGGTCGCCGGCCGTTCGCGCCCGCTCCATCGCTTGCCCGGCGTACCGGTCAGCCTCCGCGGGGCGGCCGCTGTCGCGGTAGGTCTCCGCCAGCTGCCGCATGATCTCACCTACGTCGCGTGGCCCACAGTGCTCCTGGGCCAGGCGCAATGCCGTGCGGTAGTGCCTGACCGCCTGGTCGTACTGCTTCCGCAACCCGTGTGCTTCACCGAGGTTGCTGGCAATCAGCGCCCGCAAGTGACCGGCGCCGTCCAGTTTGCCGCTCAGCTGCGCGGCCTCGCCCAGCCAGCGGATCGCCTCATCGGCTTGGCGGGCGTTGTTCTGCACGGCGCCGAGGTTGAGCAGCGCCGTCGCGGCGCCCAGCAGGTCGCCGTCGGCGCGGCGCAGCTCGTAGGCGCGGCGGCAGCTCAGCGACGCCTGCTCGATTCGGCCGAGGCTGCTGTACGGCGCGGCCAGTCGGCTGCGGATCAGGCCTTCGCCGACAGAGTCCCCCACCTCAGCGGCGGCGCCGGCCGCCACCTGGTAGAGCTCGACCCATTTGTCCAAGTGCCGGCGCCGGACCAGCCAGCCGTACAGCGCCGCGGCGATCTGCCAGCCGATCGCGGGGTCCGACCGGCAACCGACCAGCACGGCCGCGGTGAGGTTGTCGGCCTCCGCGTCCAGCCAGGCCATGGCTTCCTCGGCGTCGGCGAAGGTGACCGGCGCGGGCGAGGCGAAGTTGGGGCGTTCCGCCGGCCGCAGTACGCGGTCGGCGGTGTTGGCGGTGTCGCGGTACCAGAGCAGAACCCGGCGCCGTGCGGTGTGCTGCTCGGCGGAAGCGGCTGCCTGCTCCCGGGCGGCCAGCCGAACCAGGTCGTGCATCCGGTAGCGGCCCGGCGACGGCAACTGGACCAGGTGGACGGCGGCCAGCGAGTCCAGCAGCATCCGGGTGCCGTCGATGTCCTGGCCGAGCAGGGCCGCGCACGCGCCCAGCGTCGGCGTCTGCCCCGGGTGAGCCGACAACAGGCCGAACAGCCGCCGCGCCGGGTCGTCCAACGACCGTACGGAGAACCCCAGCGCCCGACGGACCGAGACGTCGTCTTCCTGCACGTCGAGCACCGACAAGCGGTTACGTTCGTCCTCGAGCTCCCGGACGATCGTCAGAAGCCGGTGCGGCGCGTCCAGCCGGGCGGCCACCACGCTCACCGCGAGTGGCAGGCCCTCGCACAGCGCGACCAACCGGCCCGTCAACCCGTCGTCGCCGACAGCGTCGTGCCCCGCGATCCGGCGTACCAGGGCGGTGGCCTCCCCGCTCGTGAGGGCGACCAGCGGGAGTCGGCGCACGCCCTCAGCGACCAGACCGTCCAGGCGGCTGCGGCTGGTCACCATGGCCAGGGAACCGGAGCCACCGGGTAGCAACGCCCGCACCTGACGTGCCGACCGGGCGTTGTCGAGAACCACCAGGACCCGGCGGTCGGCCAGCTCGGACCGCAGCTGCGCGGACCGCTCGTCCGGGTCGCGGGCGATCTGCTCGGGCGGCACGCCCAGCGCTCGCAGCATCCGGTCGAGCGCGTCGGCCGGGTCGACCGGGTCGCCGTCGCCGAAGCCGCGCATGTCGACGTAGAGCTGGCCGTCCGGGAACTGCTGCCGCACCGCCCAGCACCAGCGAAGCACCAGCGCGGTCTTGCCCACCCCGGCCGGTCCGACCACCGCGATCGCCGGGTCGGTGCGCCACTCGTCGAGGGCGGCCAATTCCCGCCCGCGACCCACGAAAGTGGCTGGTGCCGCGGGTAGCTGGGCCGGCCGTGCCGTGCGCTCCGTCGTACCGGGCACCTCGCCGCGCAGGACGATGCGGTGCATGTCCTGCAACGCAGGACCAGGGTCGGCGCCGAGCTCGGACTGCAGATGCGTCCGGATCGTCTCGAAGTGAGCCAGCGCCTCGGCCGGCCGGCCCGCCGCGCACAGCGCCTGCATGAGCGCCACCGCCAGCGCCTCGTGCAGCGGATTTCTCTCGCTCAGGTCGGTCAGCAGCGGCAGCACCGCGGCCGGGTTGGCCGCCCGCAGCTCGGCCTCCGCCCAGGCCATCGACGCATCGGCGTGCTGCCGCTGCCAGGATGCGCGGGTCTGCTCGGCCCAGTCCCCGGTCAGCCCGGCCAGCGGTTCGCCCCGCCACAGTCCCATCGCCGCCCGCAGCAGGTCGAGCCGGGTCCCGGCCGGGCTCTGCGCGTCGGCGGCGCGGGCCACCAGCGCGCCGAACCGGTGTACGTCCACCCGACCGGCGTCGGCCTCCAGCACGTAGCAGCCGGAGGCGAAGCGCAGGGCGACGTCCGGCTGGACTATGCGACGCAGCCGGGCGATGTGGGCGTGCAGCGTCGGCCGGACCGACGGTGGGGGAGTGTGGCCCCAGACGCGGTCGATCACCACGTCGGTGGGGACAGGACGCCCGGCCTCAGCGAGCAGGCTGGCCAGGACGGCACGCTGGCGCGGGTGACCGGCATCGACCCGCTGCCCGTCCCGCCAGATCTCGACCGCTCCGAGGAGAGTGAAGTCCAGCACCGGGCTCCTTCCGCGGCAACTTCCTCGTATCGATGATGGTCATGAGGATGCTACTGCGTGTAGGCGACTCGCATGGATCCGTATGCGCTGCCGGTGGGTGGTCGTTCGCGCCGGCCGGCAGAGCAGTCCTCCGCGGGGACGATCAAGCGAAACGGGGTCGGGGGGGGGGGGGGGGGGGGCGGCCCCCGGGGCGGCCCCCCCCCCACCACCGAGGTCAGGCCGCCCGGCTCATCGGGTCAG
>NZ_JAMYJR010000089.1 GCF_024137025.1 Paractinoplanes aksuensis | reverse complement strand
GTTCTCCAGCCGAGTGTCTTTCGTGGTCGGGTATTGAGGGTCGCGGCGACGGCGTCGAGGTCGTCACGGTCCCAGCGAGCCAGGTCGGTGCCTTTCGGAAAGTACTGGCGGAGCAGGCCGTTGGTGTTCTCGTTCGTGCCGCGTTGCCATGGGCTGTGCGGGTCGGCGAAGTAGACCCGGACGCCCGAGTCGATGGTCAGCTGGGCGTGCTGGGCGAGTTCCTTACCGCGGTCCCAGGTCAGGGTCCGCCGTAGATGTTCGGGCAGCGTGGTGATTGTCGCGGTGATCGCCTCGCGGACGGCTTGCGCGCCGCGGCCGGCCAGGGCCGGACCGTTCTTGACCCGTGGTTCGACACCCCAGCCATCCATGCGAGGCAGGTGCAGCAGCATCGTGTAGCGGGTCGTGCGCTCGACCAGAGTGCCGATTGCCGAGCGTTCCAGGCCGATGATCAGATCGCCTTCCCAATGCCCCGGAACCGCCCGGTCGGCAGCTTCGGCAGGGCGTTTGCTGATCATCACCTCCGGGGTGACCATGCCGGCGCGTTCTCGCCGGGCTCGAGCACGCGGTACTCGCAGAGCACGGCCGGTGCGCAGGCAGGCGACCAGTTCCCGCTTCAACGCGCCTCGCCCCTGGATGAACAGCGACTGGTATATCGCCTCGTGCGAGATGCGCATCGAATCATCATCCGGGAAGTCGATTTTGAGCCGGTGAGCGATCTGCTGCGGGCTCCAGGCGCTGACCCATCGCCGGTCTTGGCGCCGGGGCTTGT
The DNA here is from genome assembly GCF_024137025.1 of Paractinoplanes aksuensis. Classification (GTDB taxonomy): domain Bacteria; phylum Actinomycetota; class Actinomycetes; order Mycobacteriales; family Micromonosporaceae; genus Actinoplanes; species Actinoplanes aksuensis. The sequence goes on along the minus strand of NZ_JAMYJR010000089.1, from coordinate 608 downwards.
TTCTGCCGATCCACGCTCGCGCGGCCGGCCCCGCATGAGGTGTCCCGTCGAGCCGTCGGACCTGGCCTGAAAGCCGTTCCTGGACGTAGTTGCGGAGCCGTTCGTTGACGACCAGCTTGGCTGGTTTCGGCCGCCGTGCGAACAACTCGGCCTTCCACTGTGCGACCGAGGCCCGGTATTCGAGCTTGCCGCCCCTGGTCGCTGCGTTGCGGCGCAGTTCCCGCGAGATGGTGGAAGGGTCACGACCCACTCGCCGCGCGATCTCACGGACCCCGAGATCTTGGCCGTTCAGCAACGCGATCTCTTCCCGCTCCGCGAATGACAGATAGCGGCCCGAAATCGGCTTAACCAGGAACAATGGCATACCGCCACGTTGCCGGAACCACCGGCTTCCGATCACCGGCGACACGCCTACCACTGCCGCAGCGTTTTCGCTGCTCAAACCCCTAGCAATCTCACGCCAGAACAACCGCTCGACGGCCCGCCGATGTTTCGGGTGACCGGGCGACTTCATCGCCTCCCTGCCCGTCAGCGCCTTCATCCAACCCGCTGGCCGACCCACCGCAACCTCCAATGTCGAAGTGTTGCGACGACCGGTTGAACTCACC
>NZ_JAMYJR010000088.1 GCF_024137025.1 Paractinoplanes aksuensis | reverse complement strand
GGATCACGTGGGAGCGAGGCGAGGTCCAGGTCGTGGCTGGCGTCGGCCGCAGGGCGGTCCAATACCGGTGATGCCCCTATGGATGTCAAGCAGGTGTGGGGGCGGCTGGGGCGATGAGTTGGTAGAGCTCTCGGGCTATGTAGCGTTTGAGGCAGCGGATGGCTTCGCGGCGGGTTTTACCTTCGGTGACGCGGCGTTCGACATAGTCGCGGGTGCGTTGGTCCCAGCGCAGCCGGGTGACGGCGACGGTGTAGAGCGCGGAGTTGGCTTGTCGGTCACCGCCGCGGTTGAGACGGCGCCGACTGTTTTTCCCGGAGGACACTTCGATGGGGTTGACCCCGCACAGGGCAGCGAAGCCGGCCTCGCTGGTGAGCCGGTGCGGGTTGTCACCGGCGGCCAGCAGCAGCGCAGCGGCGGTGTCCGGGCCGACACCGTGCCGGTCGAGCAGGGCCGGCCGGCAAGCATGGACCGCGTCGGTGATGCGCCGGTCGAGGTCGGTGATCTCTGCGCTGAGCGCGGTGATGCGGCGGGCCAGCAGTCGCAGGGTGTAGGTGGTGGCGGTGCTGGTGTCGATGGGTGTGCCCGCGTCGAGCTGGGCGCAGGCCCGGAACAGTTTCGGGTTGCTCAGCCCGGCCAGGGGCTCACGCAGGCTCGGCTCGGCGCCGACCAGGACAGCTTTGAGCTGATTGATCGTCTGGGTGCGGGACTTGACCGCGGACGCCTTGGCCAGCTTGAACATCCGGATCATCTCGACCGGCCCGGTACTGGTCTTCGCCACCGCGCCGGCGCGTCCGGACAACACCGCCCGGGCAGCCGCCTCGGCGTCAAGCACATCGGTCTTGCCGCGGCGGCGCCGTTCGGCCCGGTCCGGCTGACTGACCTCGATGACCTCAAGCCCGGCCGCTTGCAGATGACGAGTCAGAGCAGCGCCGTAGGAGTGCGAGCCCTCGATCCCGGCCCGACGCACGACCCCGAACCCGCCGGCCCACGCCAGTAACTGCCGATAACCGGCGGCCGTGGCCGAGAACCGGTGCCAGGCCAGCACCACACCCAGCACACTGACCAACGCGGCGACATGGAACTCTTTGTGGGTGTCCACGCCCAGGACCACCTCGGCGGTGGTGTCGGGCTGGCTGGTGACAGGCGGGTGCGACATGCTGGACATGGTCGTTCGGTCTCCTGCGGAACGGGAACGGGATGGCCGTCACCGGGCCGGCAGGGCGGTCAGAACTGTGATGGTGCTCTTGTTTGCGGCAAGGCCCCTATCGAGACACGCCTGACCGGTCCGGTGGCAGCAAGCACCACCCACGACCCAGGACCGACAGATCACCGGCAGGACATCGCTGTCAGTTGTATATCGGGTCAGGCCCCAAGCCGCGGGCGGCACCCAACCATCCTCACAGTTGTATTGGGCCGTTCTGCGGACGCCGTCAGGCGCGGGCTGGGCCACGCCGCAGCCCCGCGTGATCC
>NZ_JAMYJR010000087.1 GCF_024137025.1 Paractinoplanes aksuensis | reverse complement strand
AGCTTCGCGTTTAACGTCGGTTGGGTGATCAGTCGCCCTGTTGAGGGACTGGCAGCAAGCGGCCACCTGCTCACTCTCTGAGGAAGAGGCGAATCTTCTCGGGGAGGACCAGGTGGCCGTTGTTCGTAGTGTCGTGCAGCTTGATGGTGTTGACCAGGGTGAACTTCGCCGGTTCCGGGGCGAGGTGTACGACTGTTTCGACCTGCGGGCTGATGCTTTGTTCGATCTGATCGATGGGATTTGTGCGCCGGTCACGGTGAACGGGGTCGCGTATCTGAGTCTGGCGCCGGGTGCCCGGCGTGGTCACGGCGCTGCTTATGCCGCGGTTGCTGCAGGCCGGATCGATGAGGAACTGTTGCGCGATGTTCTGGCCGGGTATCGGCCGCGGTGGTGGCGGCCGGACTTTGCGGTCGATGCGTCGGTGTGGGCGCGTTGCGATGCTGAGTGCTCGCCGGAACGCGGCTTCTACTATCACCCGTCGCGGCACTCAGCGGGCCAGCCGATCGTGGCGGGCTGGTGCTACTCGTGGTTGGTCGCTTTGTCGGGCGAGGCGGATTCATGGACGGCGCCGCTGGATGCCTGCCGGCTGACGGTCGGTGACAACCCGAATCTGGTCGCCGCCAGGCAGATCCGGGCGGTGCTGCCCCGGCTCGGAGCACTGTCGCAACAGGCGTTGTTCGCCTTCGACGCCGGTTACGACCCCGTCCAACTGTCGGTCGAGCTGGCCGGTACCGACACACAGATCGTCACCCGGGTCCGTGACGACCGCACCTACTTCGCTCGTCCCGTCGTCCCTGCCGGTGGCCGGGCCGGTCGGCCGCGACGGCACGGCGCCAAATTCGCCTGCGCTGATCCGCTCACCTGGCCGGCCCCGGACGCGAAGCTCGCCGCCGACGACGAAATCTACGGACAGGTCCAGGTATCGGCGTGGCATCGGCTGCACCCCAAACAGCGCACCTACCGCGATCCCGACGGCTTACGGATCGTCGAGGGCACCCTGATCCGGCTGCACGTCTCCCGGCTACCCGGACGTCGTGACCGGGAACCGAAGACGGTATGGCTGTGGTGGCACGGTCCGTGCGAGTCCGACCTGGACCTGGACCGGGTCTGGCACGCCTACCTGCGCCGCTTCGACATCGAGCACACGTTTCGGTTCGCCAAGCAGACGCTGGGCTGGACCACGCCGAAGCTGCGCACACCGCAGCAGGCCGACCGGTGGACCTGGCTGATCCTGGCCACACTGACCCAACTACGCCTGGCCCGACCCCTTGTCGCTGACCACCGGTTGCCCTGGCAGAAACCACAACCAGCCGGCACGCTCACCCCCGGCCGGGTCCGCCAAGGTTTCGGCCATCTACTGCCAACTCTCGGAAGTCCGGCCAGCGCACCGAAACCCACCCGACCCGGCCCGGGACGACCCAAAGGCTCCCGATCCACACCCGCCCAACGCCATCCAGCGATCAAGAAGACCAACGTCAAGACCCCAAAACGACGAAACCGATGTTAAACGCGAAG
>NZ_JAMYJR010000086.1 GCF_024137025.1 Paractinoplanes aksuensis | reverse complement strand
CCGGTGGCGCCGCTGGGGAAGGGCTTGGCCCGGGCCTCGGTCTGCACCTGGCCGGCGCCGTCGGTGGCGCGGACCGACAGCGAGTGCGGGCCGGGGGTGGCGTTCCACGTCCAGCGCCACTGCACCCAGGTGTCGATCGACGGGACGGGCAGCAGTTCGGCCGGCTGCCACGCGCCGCCGTCGACGCTGAGTTCGACCTTCGTGATGCCGCGGCGCTGGGCCCAGGCCACGCCGGCCACGGTCACCGGGCCGGCGGCGGGGCGGGCGAACGGGCGCGGCTTGTCGATGCGGGAAGCCGTGCGGACCGTGCCGGGGCGGGCCCAGCCGCGCTCGACCCAGTACGCGTCGAACGCCGCGAACGTGGTCAGCTCGAGCTCGGTGACCCACTTGCAAGCGCCGGCGTAGCCGTACAGGCCGGGCGTCAGCATGCGTACGGGAAAGCCGTGCTCGGGCCGCAGCGGCTCGCCGTTCATGGCGACCGCGAGCATGGTGTCGCGGCCGTCGAGGGCGGTCGCGACGGGAGTGCCGATGGTCATGCCCTCGACCGACCGGGCGACGATCTGGTCGGCCTCCGGTCGCAGCCCGGCCTCGCGCAGCAGCGGGGCCAGCGGCACGCCGAGCCAGCGGGCCGTGCCGATGTAGGGGCCGCCGACCTCGTTGGAGACGCAGTTGAGGGTGATGTCGCGCTCGATCAGCGGCCGCCGCAACAGGTCGTCCAGCGACAGCTCCAGCTCGGTGCCGACCATGCCGTGAATGCGTAGCGTCCACGTGTCGGGGTCGACGCGGGGGACGGTCAGCGCGGTGTCGACCCGGTAGAAGTCGGCGCTCGGGGTGATATCCAGTCCGGGTGCGGGCTTGGCCGGGGACGCCGGTGCGGGCAGGGCCACATCCGTGCGTACGCGGCGGACTGTCCTCGTGACGAGCAGGGCTCCGGCCTCGGCGATCATGGCGGCGCCGGCCACGAGCACCGCGCCGCGCAGGAAGGCCCGGCGGTGGGCGGGTGGCTCGACCGAGCGCAGCAGCCACCACAGGGTCGCGCCGGCGATCGCGGCCGCCAGCAGGGACGGCACCGGGGAGAAGGCCGAGGCGGTGGGGCGGGTCAGGGCGGCGGTGGCGCCGGCCGCGCCGAGGACGACGGCGCCGATCGGGATCAGGATCCGGCGACGGCGGCCGAGGAGACCGAGCGCGGCGGCGAACAGCGCCAGCACCAGGCCGACCGAACCGAGCAGCACCGGCTTGTCGTAAGTGCCGAGCTCCCGTACGGCAAATTCTTTCAAGGGGGTCGGGGTGGCGTCGATGATCGCGCCGCCGACCGCGATCAGGGGTGCCGCGTCGGGCCGGGTCGCGGCGGCGAACAGTTCCGCGACCGCGATCCCGAGCCCGGCGGCTACTACCCCTGCGGCGGCGTCGCGCAGCAGGGTGCGCATCAGCTCTTCGGCATGAGCACGGAGTCGATGATGTAAACGTTGGCGTTGGCGGTCTGGACGTTGCCGCAGACGACCGAGGCGGCCCCGTCGACCTTGAAGTCCTCGCCCGAGCCCATGACGCTGAGGTCCTTGCCCTCGAGGGTCTTGTGGCTGCCGGACAGGTCGGCCGGGGTCAGCTTCCCGGGCACGACGTGGTAGGTCAGGATGTCGGTCAGCGTCTTCTTGTCGGCCAGGACCTTCTTGAGGTCGGCCTCCGGGATCTTGGCGAAGGCGTCGTTGGTCGGTGCGAAGACGGTGATGCCGTCGGCCGAGTTGAGCGAGTCGACCAGCCCGGCCTGCTTGACCGCCGAGACCAGCGTCGAGAGCAGCGGGTTGCCCGACGCGGCGGTGGCCACGGGCTCCTGGGCCATGGCCTCGAAGCTGCCCTTGTTCGCCGGGTCGGTCGGCACGGCGGCACAGCCGGCGCCGAAGTTCTCCATGGCCGGGGCGGCACTCGACGCCATCGG
>NZ_JAMYJR010000085.1 GCF_024137025.1 Paractinoplanes aksuensis | reverse complement strand
CGGGGGTTCCGCCGCAGCCCGCCGCCCCAGCGCGCGGTGCGGCCCAGCCCGGCGCTGCCCCGCAGCGTGGTGCGGCCCAGCCCGGCGCTGCTCCCCAACGTGGCGCGGCCCAGCCCGGCGTTGCTCCGCAGCGGGGTGCGGCGCAGGTCGGTCCGGCGGCTTATGGCGCGGCTCAGCCCGGCCCGCCCCCGCCCGGAGGCGCTACGCAGTACGGCGGCCAGCCCGGGGCTTCCCCATACGGCGGCGGCCAGCCCGGAGCCTCCGACAGCGGCGGCCAACCCGGTGGGGCGCAGTACGGCGGCGCCCAGACCGGTGGGCCCGCGCCGGGCATGCCGGGTGGGCGTGCTCCGGCTCCCCAGCAATACGGGACGCCCGGACGGCCGGGGGCTGACCCGCGCGACTTCGACGGCATGACTTCCGGCCCGATCGTGCCCGTCTCCGGCAACGCTCCCGAGGTGCCGTCGGTCCGGCCGGTGTCGCCGGCCTCACGACCCACCTCACCGGGCGGCCCGACCCGCGGCCGCGACCGCTTCCACGCCGACGGCCCGCCGCCGGGTGGCGCCGGTCGACCGGTGTCGGGCGCGCCCGGTGGTGCGAACTTCGGATCGGCCCGGCCCGTCTCCGGTGCGCCGGGTGAGTACGGGGGTGCCAGCCGCCCGGTCTCCGGCGGCCGTGGGGCCGCGCCCGGCGACTACGGCTCGGCGCGCCCGGTGTCCGGCGCCCCCGGTGCGGCTTTCCCGGGTGGCGGTCCCGGCTACCCCGGCGCCGGCAGCGGAAGCGGAGCGATCCCCGGCCGCCACGGCCGCGGCGACGACAACACCCCGGGCGAGCGGACCGGACGGCACGGCAGCCCCGACGCCGGCGACCCGACCGCCTTCGGAGGCGCACCGGACTTCCCGGACCAGGACGGCCCGCAGGGCGCCGGCCGGTCCGGTCGCGGCAACGTGCCCGCCCAGGGCGGCCGCATGCCCCAGGCCCGCGGCGGCCCGGACGCCCCCGACCAAGGTGCCGGCGGTGGCCGTCACGGCGGCGGACGTCATGGCGGCGCGGGAGACGCCGGCCCCGGTCAAGGCGGCCCCGGCGGACGCGGCGCGGGAAGACGTGGTCCAGGTGGCCCTGGGCCGGACGGCTCCGGCCCGGGTCATGCGGGCGGTCAGGGTGACACTGGTGGGCACGGCCCGAACCAGGGCGGCCCGAGTGGGCGTGGCCAGGTCGGCGGCTCGACCGGGCGGGTTCCGAGCGGGCCCGGGACTTCCGGGCACACCGGGGGCTTCCCGGTAACCGCACCGGGCGGAACTGGGCCAGTACGAGGCGCGGCTGTAGTGCCGCCGGTCGTGCCGGGCCGCGAAGGTGTCCGAGCCCCGGCCGTTCCGGGTCGGGCCGGAGCGATGGCCGGCCACACGTCAGGCGTCGTCGCTCGACCCGGCGAAGGCTCCGGCCGTGTCGGCCCGCGAGGCAATCAACAAGGCGGCAACCCGCCGGGCGGCGCTCAGCCACCCGGCCGGGGCGGACAGCCGGGACCAGGCCAGCAAGGCCGGGCCGGCACAGGTGCTGTGCCCGTCCGCCCGGTGTCGCCGCCGGCCGGTCCGGTTTCACCCGGGCCGTCGCCGTACGGTCCGAACCCGTCCGGTGGGTCGGCCCCGGCCTACGGACAGAATCCCGCCGGCCCGCCGCTGCCCGGGCCGAACTCGCCCGGTCAGCCGTTGTCCGGGCCGGGGCAGCCCTACGGCCGGCCGCCGGGCGCGGCTGGTCCGGTTCCAGGGGAGTACGGCCAGCTTTCGCGCGCCGGGAGTGTTCCCGGAATGCCGCGGGGCGAGACCGACCAGGACAACGTCGAACGCTCGCGGCACGGCGAGCCCGACCAGGTTCCCGGCGAATACGGTCAGCTCTCTCGAGCTCAGTCGGTTCCGGGGCAGCCGCCTCGGGGCGCTCTGCCTCCGGGCGGGCGTGGTCACGGGGGTGAGCCCGGCGGCGACGGCCCGGGTGGGCGCGGCGCGGCCGGACGCGGGTCCGCGAGCGTCGGCGGCCCACCGACCGGTCCGGGGCCGGGCGGTTCCGGTGGACCGGGCAACGGTCCTTCAGGCTCACACGCACTGGGCGCTCGGGGAGCCTCCGGCGCTGCGGTAGTCGGCGGGATCGCCGGTGCAGCGGCGGCCGGTGCGGCCTCAGCCGGCGGAGCAGCAACAGTCGGCGGCCCCGTGAGCGGTGCAGCCTCAGTAGGTGGCCGCGCGGGTGGAGCAGCGTCGGTCGGCGGAGCAGCCTCGGTCGGCCCCGCCAGCGGCGCGGCTTCGGTCGGCGGCGCGGCGGCGAGCGGAGCAGCCTCGGTGGCCGGTGCCGCCGGTTCGGCGGCCGTTCGTAGCGGCGCGCCCGGCGGTCCGGCCGCCCGCGGCGGC
>NZ_JAMYJR010000084.1 GCF_024137025.1 Paractinoplanes aksuensis | reverse complement strand
CGCCTCCGACCTGGGCGAGCTGATGCACGACCAGCTTCGCCGGCTGCCCCGGGGACGGCCGTGGCGCATCGCTGTCGGCCGGCCCCACCCCGGGCTGTACGGTATCGCCCGCTCGTACGAGGAGGCCCGGGAGGCCCTCTCGATGGCGACGCGGCTGCGGCTCGAGGCGCCCGTGGTGAGCGCCCGGGAACTGCTCATCTACCGGGTGCTGCTGCGGGACCAGCCCGCCATCGTCGAGCTGGTCCACGGTGTCCTGCACCCGCTGGAGCAGGCGCGCGGCGGGGCCGAGCCGCTTCTGGCCACTCTGCAGGCCTATTACGACACCGGCGCGGTCGCCACCGAGACGGCGAAGCGGATTCACGTGTCCGTCCGGGCGGTGACCTACCGCCTGCAACGCGTCAAGGACCTGACCGGCTACGACCCGTCGGAACCGGCCCACCGGTTCACTTTGCAAGCCGCCGTGCTGGGAGCCCGGGCGCTGGACTGGCCGCGGAAGCCCCTGTCCGGCGTCTGACCCCCGCTCGTCGTTGCCGACGGTCGGCAATGAACCATGCGCTTCCTCGCCGTCGCACACCGTGGTCGAAGGCGAACTCCGAGGACAAGCTGGATGCAGCAGATGCCGACGACGAAGCAGGGCTGACCCGTCCGGGAAGGTGCCGTGATGCAGACCCGGACCGATGACGCGACGACCCGCGAGACGGCGCCGGACGGTGCCCTGACGCACCCGGCTGACTTCGGGATCGCCCGCGAGGTCGGCGAGGTGCTGCGGCGGCGCCTGTGGTTCAGCCCCGGCCAGGTACAGGTCAGGGTGAACCGGGGCACCGCGGTGCTGACCGGCGCGGTGGGACGGCAGTCCACCGCCGGCATCGCCGCCCGGCTGGCCGCGGCCGTGCCCGGGATCAGCGACGTCGACGACCAGATCCGTTACGAGTTCGACGATTCCCGCCTGGTCCGCTCCCGGGTCGGCCGGACACACCCGTTCAGCGCCGAGCCGTTCCGGCCCGGCCGGAGTCGACGGCGACGCCGGGCTCGATGAGGTCGTCGACCTCCACGAACCACCTGGGCGAAGCCATCCGGCTTCGCCCATTCTCTTTATCGGCCCCCAGACCACAGGACACACCATGACCATCGACATCGAGACAACCGGCCGCGGACAGTTCGCGGCCGTCCGGGCCACCCTGAGCGAGGATTTCGCGACGCAGACGGCCCGGCTCCAGCAACTCACGGCCGCGAGCGATTCCGCCGAGGCGCACAACCGGGCCGCGATGCTGACTGCCACGCGGCAGAACCTCGATCAGATCAGTGGCGCCCTGCGCCGCATCGCCGACGGAACCTACGGCGCGTGTGTGCAGTGCGGTTCCGCGATCCCGCCCGAACGCCTCGAGATCCTGCCGCACGCCCAGCACTGCGTTCCCTGCAAAGAGAAGCATCACGGGTAGTCGTACGGCCCGCCCCGAACTTCCCGGCCCGCACCGCGAGAAAGAACCGATGCCACCGTGCTGACACAGGTCTCCTGCACGCCGGACCGACCCCACACCACCGGCCGGCGTGACTCCGGTCCGGTGGCGCTGGCCGTGGACCTCGGCAGCTGCACCACCGGAGTGTGGGCGGCCCGCCGGGGCAGCATCAGCGCATCATGTACGGACCCCGGCTCGGCGACGGCCGAGGCCGTGCGCCGCGGCCGGATCGTCGACGCCGACGAATGCATCGCGTCGCTGTCGGCGCTCGTCCGCCGCTATGTCGAGCCGGTGCCCCGCGGCGGCGTGATCGTGGCCTGCCGGCCGGTGCTGTCCGGCGAGGCCGAGCTGCGGGTGAGCCGGCGCGTTCTCCAAGCGGTCTTCCAGCCCCGACGGGTGCTGTTCATCGACTCCGTGCGCGCGGCGGCGATCGGTTCGGGCGCCGCGGCCGGGACCTTGCTCGTCGTCGACGTCGGCGCCGAGCTGACCGAGGTGGCGCTGCTGCGGGAGGGCCGGGTCACCGCCGCCCGCCGCATCGACATCGGCGTCCGCGACCTCGCCCGGGGCGCCACCCTGGAGCTGATCACCGACGCCGTCGCCAGCCACGTCAACGCCGTCCGCGCCGGCCCCGGAGCGGCAGATCTCCCGGCCGCGCTGCGGCGCGGTGCTCTGCTGGTCGGAGCGGGCGCTTCGCAGCCCGAACTGACCAAGGCCCTCGCCCGCACCCTGCGGGCCCCGGTCCACCGGGCCGCCTCTCCGGTGACGGCCGCGCTGCACGGCGCGGGCCAGGTGGCGAAGTCGATACTCCGCCACCCCGCCGGGGCGTGAACACACTCCCACGACGCATGGAAGGGATGGCCATCACCACGGCGAAGGTTGTCGTCGGAGTCAACGGCTCGCCGGCCGGCGCCGCGGCGGTACGGTGGGCCGCCGCCGAGGCTCAGCGACGCCGAGCCGACCTGCATGTGATCGCCGCCTACGAGTGGCGGGTGCCGGGCCGGCGGTTCCCGCACCGCAGCGACCTGCTGCGGACCGCCGAGGAGCGGGCCGCGGTGGTCCTGGACGCGGCCGTGCTGCAGGCGCAGTCGG
>NZ_JAMYJR010000083.1 GCF_024137025.1 Paractinoplanes aksuensis | reverse complement strand
CACGTTGAGTCCGGCGGCGTCCTACTCTCCCACACCCTCCCGAGTGCAGTACCATCGGCGCTGGAGGGCTTAGCTTCCGGGTTCGGAATGAGACCGGGCGTTTCCCCTCCGCTATGACCACCGAAACAGCTATCAGCGTGACGATCCAACCAACGAACACCAGCAGTTGCCGGCGTGCGGTTGTTCGTTTGCTGTGAATCACACAGTGGACGCGTTGAGCAAAAAGTTTAGGGTGGTTAAGCCCTCGGCCTATTAGTACCGGTCGACTGAACCAGTTACCTGGCTTACATCTCCGGCCTATCAACCCAATAGTCTCTTGGGAGCCTTACCCACTCAAGGTGGTGGGATACCTCATCTCGAAGCGAGCTTCCCGCTTAGATGCTTTCAGCGGTTATCCCTTCCGAACGTAGCCAACCAGCCGTGCCCCTGGCGGGACAACTGGCACACCAGAGGTTCGTCCGTCCCGGTCCTCTCGTACTAGGGACAGCCCTTCTCAAGTATCCAACGCGCACGGCGGATAGGGACCGAACTGTCTCACGACGTTCTAAACCCAGCTCGCGTACCGCTTTAATGGGCGAACAGCCCAACCCTTGGGACCTGCTACAGCCCCAGGATGCGACGAGCCGACATCGAGGTGCCAAACCATCCCGTCGATATGGACTCTTGGGGAAGATCAGCCTGTTATCCCCGGGGTACCTTTTATCCGTTGAGCGACACCGCTTCCACACGCAAGTGCCGGATCACTAGTCCCGACTTTCGTCCCTGCTCGACCTGTCAGTCTCACAGTCAAGCTCCCTTGTGCACTTACACTCAACACCTGATTGCCAACCAGGCTGAGGGAACCTTTGGGCGCCTCCGTTACCCTTTAGGAGGCAACCGCCCCAGTTAAACTACCCACCAGACACTGTCCCTCGACCCGATCAGGGCCGCAAGTTAGATACCCAAACCCAACAGAGTGGTATTTCAAGATTGCCTCCACCCGAACTGGCGTCCGAGCTTCACCGGCTCCCACCTATCCTACACAATTAAATTCGGATACCAATGTCAAGCTATAGTAAAGGTCCCGGGGTCTTTCCGTCCTGCCGCGCGTAACGAGCATCTTTACTCGTACTGCAATTTCGCCGGGCCTGTGGTTGAGACAGTGGGGAAGTCGTTACGCCATTCGTGCAGGTCGGAACTTACCCGACAAGGAATTTCGCTACCTTAGGATGGTTATAGTTACCACCGCCGTTTACTGGCGCTTAAGTTCTCCGCCTCGCCCCGAAGAGCTAACAGGTCCCCTTAACGTTCCAGCACCGGGCAGGCGTCAGTCCATATACATCGTCTTACGACTTGGCATGGACCTGTGTTTTTAGTAAACAGTCGCTTCCCCCTGCTCTCTGCGGCCATACCACGCTCCACCCGCAAAGGGGCTTCACGCGTCCGGCCCCCCTTCTCCCTAAGTTACGGGGGCAATTTGCCGAGTTCCTTAACCACAGTTCACCCGTCGCCTCGGTATTCTCTACCTGACCACCTGTGTCGGTTTAGGGTACGGGCCGCTCGGAACATCGCTAGAGGCTTTTCTCGGCAGCATAGGATCAATGACTTCACCTGAAACGGCTCGGCATCACGTCTCAACCTACATGTGTCACGGATTTGCCTATGACACGGTCTACACGCTTACCCCAGGACAACCACCGCCTGGGATCATCTACCTTCCTGCGTCACCCCATCACTAAACTACTACCCCACAAGGTCCCGGACTCCACCAGTTCAGACCGAAGTCGTCGCCGGCTTTGCGCGGTTAGTACATGAAGGTTCGTCTTGGGCGTTCCTTTGCGGGTACGGGAATATCAACCCGTTATCCATCGACTACGCCTCTCGGCCTCGCCTTAGGCCCCGACTCACCCAGGGCGGATTAGCCTGGCCCTGGAACCCTTGGTCATCCGGCGGAAGAGGTTCTCACTCTTCATTCGCTACTCATGCCTGCATTCTCACTCGTATGGCGTCCACGGCTAGATCACTCTGCCGCTTCACTCGCCATACGACGCTCCCCTACCCATCCACACCACTGCACGACTGAACCAAGTTCAGACGCGGATGAATGTGTGAATGCCACAGCTTCGGCGGTGTGCTTGAGCCCCGCTACATTGTCGGCGCAGAACCACTTGACCAGTGAGCTATTACGCACTCTTTAAAGGATGGCTGCTTCTAAGCCAACCTCCTGGTTGTCAATGCGATCCCACATCCTTTTCCACTTAGCACACGCTTAGGGGCCTTAGCTGGTGATCTGGGCTGTTTCCCTCTCGACTACGAAGCTTATCCCCCGCAGTCTCACTGCCGCGCTCTCACTTACCGGCATTCGGAGTTTAGCTGATTTCGGTAAGCTTGTAGGCCCCCTAGACCATCCAGTGCTCTACCTCCGGCAAGAAACACACGACGCTGCACCTAAATGCATTTCGGGGAGAACCAGCTATCACGGAGTTTGATTGGCCTTTCACCCCTAACCACAGGTCATCCCCCAACTTTTCAACGTTGGTGGGTTCGGTCCTCCACGCAGTCTTACCCACGCTTCAACCTGCCCATGGCTAGATCACCCCGCTTCGGGTCTAGAACACGCGACTAAAAACGCCCTATTCAGACTCGCTTTCGCTACGGCTACCCCACACAGGTTAACCTCGCCACGTGCCACTAACTCGCAGGCTCATTCTTCAAAAGGCACGCCATCACCCCGGAACCGAAGCTCCTAAGGCTCTGACGGATTGTAGGCGAACGGTTTCAGGTACTATTTCACTCCCCTCCCGGGGTACTTTTCACCATTCCCTCACGGTACTTGTCCGCTATCGGTCACCAGGAAGTATTCAGCCTTACCAGGTGGTCCTGGCAGATTCACAGCAGATTCTAGGAGTCCGCTGCTACTCGGG
>NZ_JAMYJR010000081.1 GCF_024137025.1 Paractinoplanes aksuensis | reverse complement strand
TTCGCCGGGTCGGTCGGCACGGCGGCACAGCCGGCGCCGAAGTTCTCCATGGCCGGGGCGGCACTCGACGCCATCGGTGCGGGGCTGGTCATGGTGGGTGCGGCCGCCGGCTCGTCGGAGTCGCTGCCGCAGGCGGCCAGCGAGATCGAGAAGAGCGTGGCGGCGGTCAGGGCGGTGAACTTGGTGGCGCGCATGAGATTTCCTCCGGTTTAGGTAGCCTTACACCCTTCATTCGGAACAGGCGTGATGCCGGATGGGTCGAATCTCGGAGCAATCTTGCGAGCGCGGCCGGGCCCGCTCTTCGTACGATCAGCGGTATGGGTGAGGATGCCGCCGACCGCAACGAGCGTCATCGGGCGCGAGCCGAACATCGGGCCCAGGAGCTGCGGGAACGGCTCGAGGAACTGGATCGGCGCCGCCGGGCGGCCGCCACCGGTGGGGAAGCGCTGCGCGGATCGGACGCCGGGCAGGTCCATCGGTCCCGCGAAGCGCTGGAACGGGCCCGGCAGGCGGCGGCCGAGGCGGTCGATTCCGCGGCGGAGGCCCACGAGTCCGCGGCCGAGGCCTACGAGGCGGCGGCTGAAGCCCACGACCGGGCGGCGGCGCTGGACCAGACCCACGCGCACGCCCGCCGCGCGGCCGAACACCGTCAGGCCGCCGAGAAAGACCGTGAAGCGGCGCGGGACCACCCGTAACCCTCAGGAGCCGACGTGGATGCCCGGGCGGCGGGCCTGGTCGGGCTCGTGCTTGCGGATGATCTCGCGGGTGACCGGGGCGGTGTCGCCGCGGCCGAGGAGGAAGTAGCGGACCATGTGGACCAGCGGGCTGCCCTCGGCCCACGCGAAGTAGCAGTGCGGCCGCACGCCGGTGGCGTCCCGCAGCGCCAGCAGGATCGCGGCGATGGCATTGGGCGCGGCCGGCGCCTCGGTCCGCAGGATCCGGTAGCCGTCGACGTCGACGCCCCGCACGACCAGGGTGTCGCTGAACTCCGAGGGGTCGACCACGTCGATCTCGAGGAACAGGATGTCGTTGGACCCGGGCACCGGGTTGTCGCCGCGCTGCTCGCGCTCCTTGAACTGGTACTCGGCCGCGTCGCCGGTCTGCCGCCGGTGGGCGACCAGGTCGAGGGCGCCGTCGAGCTCGATCGAGTCGGTGATGAAGCGGCGGGCCGTCTCGTCGAACTCGATGCTGTCCACGCGCAGCTCGGTCGAGCGGCTGACCCGCGAGATCAGCGAGACGGCGATGATCCCGGCGATGAACAGGCCCGAGATGGCGATGCCGTCCGGCTTCTCGATGATGTTCTCGACCAGCGCGTAGCCCAGGACCAGGGTGAGCAGCGCGAACCCGGTCGTGGCGACGCGCTTGCGGTGGCGGAGGGCCCAGGTCGTGACGGCGAACGCGCCCGACACCATCATGGCCAGGATGCCGGTGGCGTACGCGCCGGCCTGCGCGTTGACGTCGGCGCCGAACGCGATGGTGATGATGACGCTGATCGTGGTGTAGACGAGCACGACCGGGCGCACGGCCCGTCCCCACTCCGGCGCCATGCCGTACCCGGGAAGATAGCGCGGCACGATGTTGACCAGGCCGGCCATCGCTGACGCGCCCGCGAACCACAGAATCAGAATCGTGCTTATGTCGTACGCGGTGCCGATGCCCTCACCGAGCTGTTCGTGCGCGAGCCAGGCCAGGGCCCGGCCGCTGGCCTCGCCGCCCGGCCCGAACTCGTCGGCCGGGATCAGCACGGTGGTGACCAGGCTGGCCGTGAGCAGGTAGACGCTCATGATCAGGGCGGCCGTGGTCAGCAACTTCCGGCTGTTGCGGACGCGGTTCTCCAGGTTCGACGCGGCGACCAGCGGCATCATGCTCACCCCGGTCTCGAAGCCGGAGAGCCCGAGCACGAGCAGCGGAAACGCGACCAGGGCGGGCTGGAACAGGTTCCCGGTCTCCCCGAGCGCGGACGTCCAGGCCGACCACGCGGCGCCATTGTTGATGATCTCGACCAGGCCGGCCCCGATGACCAGCGCGTTGAGCCCGAGGAAGATCGCCACCAGCGGGATCGCGACGCTGACGGCCTCGCTGAAGCCGAGCAGGAAGACGAAGCCGAGCAGCAGGAGCAGCCCCACGGTCAGCGCGACCTCGTGCCCGTGCAGGAACGACGGGAAGAACGGGTTCTCGACCACGTGCACGCTGGCATCGGCGGCCGACAGCGTGATCGTGATCAGCCATGAGGTGGCCACGAACCCGAGCAGCACCAGCACGAACAACTTGCCCTGCCAGAACGGCAGCAGCCGCTCCAGCATCGCCACCGAGCCGGCGCCGTGCGGGCTCTCCCGTGCCACCCGCCGATACATGGGCAGCACCCCGAACAGCGTCAACGCGACGATCAGCAGCGTGGCCAGGGGCGAGACCGCTCCCGCCGCGGCCACGGCGATCGCCGGCACGTAGGCCAGGCTCGAGAAGTAGTCCACCCCGGTCAGGCACATGACCTTCCACCACGAGTGCTGCTCGGCATGCCCCTCCCCGGCCGCCGGCCCGACCGGCTGCACCCGATGCCGCAACAGCCACCCCGCCACCCCCTTCGACGGCGGCGCCTGATGGGCCGGCGAGGCCATGGTCGCGGGCACGGCGTACTCGACCGGCGCGGTTTGCTCGTTCACCGAACCAGGGTGTCCCGCCCACCGCCGTCCGGCATCGGCCCAGGCGTTAATAACGCGTCAAAATCCGCGCCGTCACCGCTGCATCCTCGTGAACGACCCTGGCGTACGCCTCCCACCCCTGCGCACCGTCGAGGCATGACGCTCACTGCCTTCCCTGCGTACGTCGTTGCGCCCCTCTCTCGACCCGGCCGTCCGGCCCGCGACCGCGCGCTGGGCGTCCCGGTCGGATGACGACGCTGGCCGCCACCTACGGCACCCCCGTGCACGTGCTCGACGAGGCCGACGTCCGGGCGCGATGCGCCCTAAGAGGCGTTCGGCCGGGCTGGACTGCTCGATCGGGCATCAGCTCAGCCGGTTCGGCGCGTTCGAGACGTGCCTGCGCGAGGCGATGGGCTCCTGTGCGGTGATCCGGGCCCGCTACCGCACGACCGTGCCCGCACTCAACCTCGGCGGCGGCCACGCAGTCGCCTACGCCGACGGGGACGACGGCTTCGCGGTGGCTGCTCGACTACCTGGTGCGCCACCCCGGAAAGCTGCTGAGCCGCCAGGCCATGCTGAACGAGGGTGTGGGGCCCGCAACACCTGAACGAGAGCAACTACCTTCGCCAGTACATGGCCCGCCCCTGCCACCTGCTCACCGAACCCGGCATGGGCTGCCGCTTCCGCCCCTGAGGGAGGCGGTCAGGCGTTGGCCATCCGCCCGTTCCTGGCCAAGGCATCGA
Source organism: Paractinoplanes aksuensis (assembly GCF_024137025.1). Lineage (GTDB taxonomy): Bacteria > Actinomycetota > Actinomycetes > Mycobacteriales > Micromonosporaceae > Actinoplanes > Actinoplanes aksuensis. The sequence continues at coordinate 1,785 of NZ_JAMYJR010000081.1, read as the reverse complement.
GACGCGCGCCGATCAACCGGTAGAACGCTGTCGGCTGATCGAGCATCGGGAAATGCCCGGCCCCGTCGATCTGGTACATGGAGTCGCGCAGAATGCTCTTCAGATGGGCGACCTCGCTGCGCGAGCCGTGCACGTAAGCGCTCGGTCCCAGCGAGCTGAGGATCCGGGGCAGGTTACGGTGATCGCACCAGTCCACAAGAGACCTGGCCAGCCCGTGCAAGCCGCGCGGATCGCATTGCCGATACCACTGCACCCACTGCTGATGACTGCTGTCCGGCGAGTGCTCGAGCCACTGGACGAAATCGGAGAACCCACGCTCCTTGAAGTCGTCGGCGCTCTGCTCGGCCACGCCCCGGCTGACGAGTCCGCAGTCCGCGGCGACCAGATTGCCTTCCACACTGATGAAGCCGGCGAGGTCGGGCAGCTTCTGCGCGGCGATCGCCCCGATCGCCCCGCCCATGCTGTGACAGACGAGGTACAGATGCCGGCGGTCGAACTCGTCCAGCAGCGCCGTGACGACCTCCGCGGCACTCTCGATGTCGGCGCCGTCGGGTAGGGAACCGGATCCACCGTGCTCGGGGAAGTCGAACGTCAGAAGCGAGTAGCCGGCCAGCGCGTCGGCCGCGAAGGCGCCGTCGAAGCTCTCCTTGGCGCAACCGAAGCCGTGCATGAACACGAGCAGATCATTGCCGCGCTCCAGATACCGGTGGGCTATCCGAACCTTGCCCCCGGGAGCCGGCACCGCCCTCGTCTCGACAGTCACGACAGACTTCAATCCTCACTCGCAGTCGATCTTCCGGGCCGACCGCTCGCCGATCGACCCCACCATCCAACGCGGCACCGGCCCCGGCCGGAACCGGTTGCCCCGAGGTACACCCGGGCGGGTGAAGCCACGGAGTATTGCATAAATCCTTGGCTGATTCGGGCGGGGATCGATGGCCTTTCGACGGCCACACCTGTCCGTTCGGTATAGGCGCGCCAGCTCAGGCCTCAGACGCAGTTCCGCCTCAACCATCATGCGCTCCATATGCAACTCCTACACATGTCGAGGGGGCCGCACAACGGGTACGACGGTATGTCAACACCACCCGCGAATCATGAACTTCTAGATCAATAAGTGACGACCGTGATCTATACCATGAGTGTTCTCCGTGGTACTGTCCGCAGCTATAGGCTGAGAAGCCGCAGTGTCCCCACAATGGGCGCAAGATCGATTTTCAATCCTGTGTCTGCGGTCTCAGCCCGACATATATCTGATGTTGAACTGGCAGCGGATGGAAGCGGACAAGTGACCGTACTCGCTGATGCCTATTCGGCCGCCCGCAGCTTGGGCGATCACCCCCAGGATCACGGCTGGCGCGAGCTGTACCGATTGTTCGCCTACGGTCTCGAGCGGGAGGCTCCCGACCTCGGCAACACCGTGACGACGTCCCGCAAGACGCGGTCGGAGTGCAGCTTCACCCACCTGATGACGCTTCTCGGCATAGCAGTGAAGAAGGTCGGTCCAGCCTCCTTCGACGGGTTGATCGACCCTCGGATCCCGCCCGCGCAGCGCCTCGAGGCTCTTGAGATCACGTTGCGGGACAAGGGCGGCGACATCACCGAGATCCTCACGTGCCGGCAGAACTCGTTCACCGCCGCTCGGCGCTTCCTGGTCGTGCAGATCATCCTGGGCGCCTACTTCCACGGCAGTACGGGGCCAGTGGTCGGCGAATTCAGGCGGTCGAAGCATTTGCCTCTACGAGTTCGGCGAATATCTCGGAGGGCTTCTTCCAATCGAAGATC
>NZ_JAMYJR010000080.1 GCF_024137025.1 Paractinoplanes aksuensis | reverse complement strand
CAGCCCACGCGGCGCAAGAAAACCCAGCCCACGCGGCGCAAGAAAACCCAGCCCACGCGGCGCAAGAAAACCCAGCCCACGCGGCGCAAGAAAACCCAGCCTCGCAGCGCAGAGAGCCGAACTCGCGCAGCGCAAGAGAGCCGGGCCCGCGCGACGCAGCCCAGCCCACGGAGAGCCCGGCGCGACAAGGCACAGCAAAGGCCGGCGCAGCGAACCGCGCCGGCCTCAGAAAGCGATCAGGACAGGTGAGTGAGCAGGTCTTGCCGAGTAAGAACCCCCGCGGGCTTGCCGTCGACCAGGACCATCGCCGCGTCGGACTTCTCGAGCAGGGCGACGGCCTCGCTCACCGGCTGGCCTCCGCCGATCATCGGGAGCGGCTCGCCCATGTGGCGCTCTATGGTGTCGTGCAGGTGGGCCTGACCGGTGAACAACGCGTCCAGCAGGGCCTTCTCCGCGATCGACCCCGCCACCTCGCCTGTCACGACCGGCGGCTCCGCCTTCAGCACAGGCAGCTGCGACACCCCGTACTCGCGCATGTAGTCGATCGCGTCGCGCACTGTCTCGGTCGGGTGGACGTGGATCAGCGGCGGCATCGCGCCGTCTTTCCGGGCGAGCGCGTCGGCCACCGTCGGCGCCCCCTCGACCGTACGCAAGAAGCCGTACCGGGCCATCCAGTCGTCGTTGAAGATCTTCGACAGGTAGCCGCGGCCTCCGTCCGGCAGGAGGACCACGATCACGTCGCTCGGGTCGGCTCGGCGGGCCACCTCGAGGGCCGCCACCACCGCCATGCCGCACGAGCCGCCCACGAGCAGACCTTCTTCGCGGGCCAGGCGGCGGGTCATCTCGAACGAGTCGGAGTCGCTGACCTCGATGATCTCGTCGGCGAGCTCCCGGTCGTACGTGGTGGGCCAGAAGTCCTCGCCCACGCCCTCGACCAGGTACGGCCGACCCGTGCCGCCCGAGTACACCGAGCCTTCCGGATCAGCCCCGATTACCCGTACGCCCGAACCTTGCTCTTTCAGATAACGCCCGACCCCGGTGATCGTCCCCCCGGTGCCCACCCCCGCCACGAAGTGGGTGATCCGCCCGTCGGTCTGTTTCCACAGCTCAGGACCGGTCTCTTCGTAGTGGGAGCGCGGATTGGCCGCGTTGCTGTACTGGTCGGGCTTCCACGCGCCCGGCACCTCGCGGGCCAGGCGGTCGGAGACGTTGTAGTAGGAGCGCGGGTCTTCGGGCGCCACAGCGGTGGGGCAGACCACCACGTCGGCCCCGTACGCCTTCAGGACGTTCCGCTTGTCCTCACTGACCTTGTCGGGGCAGACGAAGATGCATTTGTAGCCGCGTTGCTGAGCGACCAGGGCCAGGCCGACGCCCGTGTTTCCGCTGGTGGGCTCGACGATCGTGCCGCCTGGCTTCAGCAGCCCGTCGCGCTCGGCGTCGAGCACCATCCGCAGGGCGATCCGGTCTTTGACCGAGCCGCCGGGATTGAAGTACTCGACCTTGGCCAGCACGGTGGCAGCGATGCCCTCGGTGACCTTGTTCAGCTTGACCAGGGGGGTGTCCCCGATGATGTCGACGACGTTGTCGTAATAGCGCACACCTCAGACTACGACGACCCGGTCCCGTGCCCTCTCCCACTCCAGGAAGCGCTCCGTCTCGGCCAGGACAGCGCCGGCCAGCCAGGCCACCATCAGCGCGTCGTCGGCCAGCCCGAAGACGAACAGGAACATCTCGGGGACGACGTCGATCGGCGACAGCACGTACGCCGTGGCCGCGGCCATCATGGCCAGCCTCATCCCGCCGTCGTACTGGCCTTTGGTGGTGGCTTTCATCATGCGCGGGATGGCCGCGATGCGGGTGGGCAGGGACGGACCCCCGCGGGCGCCGGCCATCAGGGCCTTGGCGAGCGAGGTGAAGGCCGCCGTCCGTTTCAGGGTCTTCGCCATGCTGTTCTCCTTCCGGTCATACCAGCATGACTTGCGCCCGCCATGATTGCTTGTCGCAGCCGCGCGATAGCCTCGAATTCCCCACTGTTAACCGTACTTCGAGGACCGCGAGCGACAGCGAGGGAGCCTGTGAGCACCATTCAGATCTCTGCGGAGGACTGGCGCCGGATCAAACTGGCTGGTCAGATCCTCGGCGGCGTGACGGGCGCCTTGGCCACCGCGACCGCCATGTCGGTCGGCCTGCTGCTGCGGCAGGCCAAGGACCTGCGCCGGATCATCCCGATGGCCGAGGCCCCGCCCCCGCGCGGCGACGGCACGTACGGCGGGAAGTTCGGCGGCAAGGCGATCAGCATGGTCATTCTGGGTGATTCGACGGCCGCCGGGTACGGCGTGCACCGCCCCCGGGAGACGCCGGGCGCGCTGCTGGCCACCGGCGTGTCGCGCCGCCTGCACCGACCCGTCCGCCTGCACCGGCTGGCCGTGGTCGGGTCGATGTCGTCCGGCCTGCCCTATCAGGTGGACGCGGCGCTGGAGCACGCCCCCGAGGTGGCGATCATCCTGATCGGCGGCAATGACGTCACGCACGCCTCGAGCCGCGACTCCGCCGTGCACCATCTGGGCGAGTCGGTGCGCCGGCTACGCGAGGCCGGCTGCAAGGTGGTGGTCGGCACCTGTCCCGACGTCGGCGCGATCCAGCCGATCAAGCCGCCGCTGCGCTGGCTGGCCCGCAAGTGGAGCCGCGATCTGGCCGCGGCGCAGACGGTCGCCGTGGTGGCGGCGGGTGGTCGTACGGTGTCGATCGGTGGTCTGCTCGGGCCGATGTTCGAGGCCGACCCCGTCCGTATGTTCGGCTCGGACCGCTTCCACCCGTCGGCCGAGGGGTACGCCCGGGCCGCCGCCGTGGTGCTGCCGACCCTGATGGCGGCCCTCGGCGAGGACGACCGCACGGTTCTGACCGGCGGCGAGGGGGTACGGAGTCTGGAAGAGGCGGCGCAGGAGGCCGTGCTCGCGCCCGGCACCGAGGTCAGTGCGGCCGGACGCTGGGCGGTGCTGCGCCGGCACCCGTGGTTCGGCGAGCCGCGCTCGTGGTTCGGCCACCGCGCGGCGGCGTCCCCCGGAACGGAGGGGCAGTCCGTTCCCGGCGGCCGGTCGGCGGCCAGCGCCGTAGGGTGGACGCCGGAGGATCATCAGCCTGCTTCGTGAGGCAGGCGGGTTTCGCTACGCAGGGAGGCGAGTGGGATGGCGGGTCTGAACGCACGGATCGGCAAGGCGGCGGCCACCGGTCTGCTCGCCGGCACGGTGGGCGGCGCGGCCCTGCTGGTCGGCGAGATCCTCGCGGCCAAGGCCCGGCGCTACGCGAAGCCGACCATGGGCCTGGCCCTGCGGACGTCGATGGGCCGGATCTCGGCCCCGCCCCTGCGCCTGGTGCTGCTGGGTGATTCGGCGGCGATCGGCGTGGGGGTCGAGTGGCTGAGCGAGACGGTCGGCGGTCACCTGGCCCGCCTGCTGGCCGAGGGCAGCGCCGAGGTCGGTGAGCGGCACGTCCTGCTGTCCAGCGTCGGTGTGGCCGGTTCCCGCTCGTCCGACCTGGCCACCCAGGTGGCGCGGGCGCTGCTGGGCGAGCGTCCGGACGTCGCTGTGGTGCTGATCGGCGCGCACGACGCCACCAGCCTGCGCAGCCCCGAGGAATCGGCGGCCCAGCTGGGCACGGCCGTGCGGCGCTTGCGCGAGGCGGGCGTCCGCGTGGTCGTCGGCACCTGCCCCGACCTGGGCGCGTTGCGGGCGATCGCGCCGCCGCTGCGCCAGATCGCCGGGGTGCTGGGCCGGCGCATGGCCAAGGCGCAGGCCAAGACGGTCACCGCCGCGGGCGGTGCGGTCGTGCATCTGGGTGACGAGACCGGCGCCGTGTTCCGGGCCGACGCGGGCACGCTCTGCTACGACGGTTTCCACCCGTCGGCCGACGGCTACCGGGTGTGGGCACACGCGTTGTACCCGGCTGTGGTGAAAGCCGCGATGACGCCCGCGGGCTGAGCGCAATGACGGATTCGTAGTCGAACATGACGCGTGTGTGACGAAGTTGTACTTCCGGCTAAGTTACCGGCCAGTTAAATTGGGCCCATGCCGGAAGCTGTCATCGTCGCCACCGCCCGATCCCCCATCGGCCGTGCAGCCAAGGGATCCCTGAGGGACCTGCGTCCCGACGACCTTGCCACCACCATCATCGACGCCGCGCTGAACAAGGTACCGCAGCTCGACCGCACGCTGATCGAGGATCTCTACCTCGGGTGCGGGCTGCCCGGCGGTGAGCAGGGCTTCAACATGGCCCGCGTGGTCGCCACCCAGCTCGGGCTGGACGGCCTGCCGGGCGCGACCGTCACCCGCTACTGCTCGTCCTCGCTGCAGACCACCCGCATGGCCTTCCACGCGATCAAGGCCGGCGAGGGTGACATCTTCCTGTCAGCCGGTGTCGAGACCGTGTCCCGCTACGCCCGGGGCAGCTCCGACGGGCTCCCGTCCGAGGCGCAGGCCCTGGTCGGCGGCGGCTGGGAGAACCCGAAGTACGACGAGGCGCGGGCCCGCACGGCCAAGTACGCCGCGGGCGGCCAGACCTGGCACGACCCGCGCGACGACAACACGCTGCCCGACGTCTACATCGCGATGGGCCAGACCGCCGAAAATCTGGCCCAGATCAAGGGCGTCAGCCGGCAAGAGATGGACGAATTCGGCGTACGCAGTCAGAACCTCGCCGAGAAGGCCATCGCCAACGGTTTCTGGGCGCGCGAGATCACCCCGGTCACGCTCCCCGACGGTACGGTCGTCGCGCAGGACGACGGCCCCCGTCCGGGCGTCACGCTGGAGGCGGTGTCGCAGCTCAAGCCGGTCTTCCGCCCCGACGGCCGGGTCACGGCGGGCAACTGCTGCCCGCTCAACGACGGCGCCGCGGCCGTGGTGATCATGAGTGACACCAAAGCCCGCGAGCTGGGCCTCACGCCGCTGGCCCGGATCGTGTCGACCGGTGTGACGGCGCTCAGCCCCGAGATCATGGGCCTGGGCCCGGTCGAGGCGTCGAAGCAGGCGCTGAAGCGGGCCGGCATGAGCATCGGCGACGTCGACCTGGTCGAGATCAACGAGGCCTTCGCGGCCCAGGTCATCCCCTCGTACCAGGACCTGGGCATTCCGATCGAGAAGCTCAACGTGAACGGCGGCGCGATCGCCATCGGCCACCCGTTCGGCTCGACCGGCGCCCGCATGACGGGCACGCTGCTCAACTCGCTCGACTGGCACGACAAAACCATCGGCCTCGAAACGATGTGCGTCGGCGGCGGCCAGGGCATGGCGCTGATCATCGAGCGCCTGAGCTAGAAACACCCCCGAGCTTCCGCCGGGTCCGGTCTGCCACGAGCGGCCGGGCTCGGCGGAGTCATTTCCACGGCCCTGCCCCCGACGAGCCCCGTACGCCGCGCAAGACGATACGTCGCGTCTCGCGGACGAAACGTATCGTTCCGCGGGCGCACGCCTGACAAACCGCCCGTCTCGCGACGCAACGTATCGTTCCGCGGGCGCGCAAGACGAAACGGTTCGTCTCGCGAGACGCGAACTAAACGAAACGGCTCGTGCCGCGAGACGCGACGTTTCGTCTCACGAGACGTGTGGGGCGGCGGCTACCGGCGGTCGAGGTTGTGGCGTAGCTGGTCGACGGCCGCGGACGCCTCGTCGAGCACCGCGGGTGGCGGGTCGGCCGCGAGCAGGTCGTCGGCCATCACGCGCAATTGGTCGGGCAGGATCATGTCGTGCTCGCGCGGCACTGGCCGGCGAGGTTGCCCCTCGGCGTCCGCTCCGAGGTCGGCCAGCAGTTGCACCAGGGCGTACGCGCGGTCGTTGCGACTGTCGGCCCGCCAGCGCGGCTGCTCCCAGTAGCGCACCTGGTTGAGCAGCCGGTCGATCGACGTCGCGAAATCGGTCACGTCCCCAGCGTAAAGAAGCCTGACCGCCGCGCAGGAAGCCGGGCGCCGCGCAGGAAGCCGGCCGCCGCGCAACAGGCCGGCCGCCGCGCAACAGGCCGGCCGCCGCGCAACAGGCCGGCCGCCGTGCAACAGGCTGAGCGCCGCGCAAGAGGCCGGCCGCGCGCAAGAGGCCGGCCGCGCGCAAGAGGCCGGCC
>NZ_JAMYJR010000008.1 GCF_024137025.1 Paractinoplanes aksuensis | reverse complement strand
GCGCGGCCCGCGCCCGCGCCGCCCCCCCCCCCCCGGCCGGGGGGGGGGGGCGGCCCCCCCCCCCCCCCCCCCCCCCCCCCCCCCCCCCCCCGCCGATATCAGCAGGTGATCAGAAGCAACGGTACGACGTGACGTTCACCCGAGCCGCGTCGGTGATCTTGTACCAGACCGTCCCGAGCCCCCGCCGGTCGGTGATGACGCCACTCCTGTTCAAGACGCAGTTCGCGCCGACCTTGTAGGCGTCGACGTCGTAGTAGTACCGCCAGTTCCTCGTGGTTTGTCCCGGGCTCACGAAGTACATCGCGTTCGCTTGGTTCAGGCTCACGCGGCCGTTCGTGCACGGCGGCGACTCCCCGCTGTAGGTGGAAGCGCTGCCGGTCCAGCAGTTCGAGACGTAGACGCCGATGCCGGACGAGGCAGTGTTCTGGACGATGCCGCCGCATCCGGGCGTACCGCAGGCGGCGGCCGAGGCGGGAGCCGCGGTGGCGAGGATCGAGACAGTGGCTGTCGCCGCGGCCATGGAGAGGCCTGCGGCGAATCGCTTGATCATCACGAGACTGTTCCCTTCGCGCAGAGGTCGGAATGCTCGGAGAGAGATATCCATCTCTGTCTCCGCTCGCCGGAGCCTTCCACGGCGTGCTTGCGGAAACCTTGCGGCCGACGATGGTCGACAGCCGGAGGCTGGGCAGTCATCAGCGAGGCCGGCGAGACGGTCAAGCCCCGGTGGAGGCCGGGCGGCTGGACCAGAGCGTTCTCACTCCGGGGGTGTCGGGTCGCATGAAAATGCGGGATGGTGCATAATCCTCGTGTGACCAAGGTTCTGTCTTCTCTTCCGGTCGGTGAGCGGGTCGGCATCGCGTTCTCCGGTGGCCTCGACACGTCGGTGGCGGTCGCGTGGATGCGCGAAAAGGGCGCTGTGCCCTGCGCCTACACGGCCGAGATCGGCCAGTACGACGAGCCCGACGTGACCTCCGTGCCCGCGCGGGCGCTGGCCTACGGCGCCGAGCTGGCCCGCCTCGTCGACTGCCGCGACGCCCTCGTCGAAGAGGGGCTCGCCGCTCTGGCCTGCGGCGCGTTCCACATCCGCTCGGGCGGGCGCACCTACTTCAACACCACGCCGCTGGGCCGGGCCGTCACCGGCACGCTGCTCGTGCGGGCCATGCTCGAGGACCAGGTGCAGATCTGGGGCGACGGGTCGACGTTCAAGGGCAACGACATCGAGCGCTTCTACCGCTACGGGCTGCTGGCCAACCCGTCGCTGCGCATCTACAAGCCGTGGCTCGACAAAGACTTCGTCACCGAGCTCGGCGGGCGCAAAGAGATGAGCGAGTGGCTGCTCGCCCACGACCTGCCCTACCGCGACTCCACCGAGAAGGCGTATTCGACCGACGCCAACATCTGGGGCGCCACCCACGAGGCCAAGTCGCTGGAACACCTCGACAACGGCATCGAGCTGGTCGACCCGATCATGGGCGTCCGGTTCTGGGATCCGGCTGTCGCCATCGCCACCGAAGACGTGACGATCGGCTTCGCCGAGGGCCGCCCGGTCACGGTCAACGGCAAAGAGTTCGGCTCCGCGGTCGACCTGGTGCTCGAGGTCAACGCGATCGGCGGCCGGCACGGTCTGGGCATGTCCGACCAGATCGAGAACAGGATCATCGAGGCCAAGAGCCGCGGCATCTACGAGGCGCCGGGCATGGCCCTGCTCCACATCGCGTACGAGCGGCTGGTCAACGCGATCCACAACGAGGACACGGTCACCAGCTACCACAACGACGGCCGCAAGCTGGGCCGGCTCATGTACGAGGGTCGCTGGCTCGACCCGCAGGCGCTCATGCTGCGCGAGGCCCTGCAGCGCTGGGTCGGCAACGCGATCACGGGCGAGGTCACGCTCCGGCTGCGCCGCGGCGACGACTACTCGGTGCTCAACACCACCGGCCCGGCGTTCAGCTACCACCCCGACAAGCTGTCGATGGAACGCACCGAGACGCCGGCGTTCGCCCCGGCCGACCGGATCGGCCAGCTGACGATGCGCAACCTCGACATCGCCGACAGCCGCTCCAAGCTCGAGCAGTACGCCCGCCTCGGCATGGTCGGCAGCCCTCAGGGCCTGGTCGGCGCCCTCCCGGCCGGCGGCGCCGAAGAGATCGCCTCCCGCGGCGCCGTCCCCGTCGAGGACGACCTGCTCGACCAGGCCGCCATGGAATCCGGCACCGACTGACCCGCCGCCGCGCGGCCCCGGTACGGGGCCGCGCTGTGCGGGGCT
>NZ_JAMYJR010000079.1 GCF_024137025.1 Paractinoplanes aksuensis | reverse complement strand
ACACCATCGACGAAGCCGTCGACGACGGCACCTTCCTGCTCGCCTTCACCATGTGGGTGGCCGTCGGCACCCGCCCGCGATAGCACACGGTGCGCCTGCGGCCGGCGAGCCCACCGTCAGGCGGATCACTTCTCAACTCGGGCACAAGGTCAAGTTTTGCTGCCTTTATCGGCTCACCGCCGGCAGGCTCATGGCGCAAGGAGAGTCTCATGTCCACCTGGTTCGTCGCCGGTGCGTCCCGGGGTCTCGGTCTCGAGCTCGTCAAGCAGTTGCTGACGCGGGGCGACAATGTCGCCGCGACTACCCGATCGGCGAGCCGCCTGGACGAGGCCCTGGGCTCTGTCGCCCACGAACGTCTGCTTCCGCTCGAACTCGATCTCACTGACGAGGGTGCCGTCACCGGAGCGGTCACGGCCGCCGAGAAACGGTTCGACGGCATCGACGTGGTCGTTAACAACGCGGGCTACGGTTTCCTCGGCGCCGTCGAGGAAACCGCCCACGTCGAAGTGCGAAGGATGTTCCAGGTGCAGGTCTTCGGCACCTGGAACGTGCTGCGTGCGGCGCTTCCGAGCATGCGGGCCAACGGCCGCGGTCACATCATCAAGGTCTCATCCGTGCTGGGCCTCACGGCTTTCCCGGGATGGGCTCTCTACTGCTCGGCCAAGTACGCCCTCGAAGGCCTGTCGGACGCGTTGGCCGGCGAGGTCGCCGGATTCGGCATCAAAGTCAACGTCATCGAGCCGGGCTACACCCGAACCGATTTCCTGAAGCCGCCGGCGCTCGCCCTGCCGGAGAACCAGGTGGCCGGCTACGAGGCGATCCGCGAGATGACTGAGGCCCACCTGGCGATGCCGGGGAGCCAGCTCGGCGACCCGGTCAAGGTGGCGGCCGCGATCATCGAGGTGGTCGACTCGGGCCAAGCCCCGCTGCATCAGCTGCTCGGCTCGGACTCCTTCAGCCTCGCCCAGACTCCTGTGCAGGCTCTCACCGGGGACATCGAGGCCGGCCGGAAATTGGCGTTCAGTACTGACATCCCGTCGCCGGAGAGCTGAATCCGGAGACCATCCCCTCGATCCGCAAGATCGACGATTGCCAGTCAGCCCGCACTGATCACGTTATCGCCGGGAAGCCTCTTGCTGATCTCAGACGCTCGACGAGCGACAAGAATCAACGACGAGGTGGAAATGTTTCCCGATCGACGCGGTCCCATGGTGCCTCCGCCCGGGGTGATGGAGGCGTGGCACGGCCACGGTACGGACCCACTGATCGAGCTGCGCGATCAGATCAGGCGTCTGAGCTTCAGCACGGAGCATCGTGCCCGATGGGCGTCGGGTATGCGGGTCATCGCCACGACACGGGTTGCGCGACCTTCCTGCGGGTTCACCGGCCCCACGTTCGCCGTGTCGGCGCAGGGCACCAAGCGGATCACGTGGGGATCCAGGCGGTGGGACTGCGGACCCGGCCAGTATCTGGTAACCGCCCCGGAGCTGCCGGTGACGGCGCAGATCGCGTACGCCGGCCCTTATCTCGGGTTTGTCATGCCGGTCCGGCCGGAACTCGTCGTGGAACTGCTCGACCATCCGGCCGCCCCAATCAAGATGCCCAAGGAGCCGGAACCAGCCGTGGCGGTCGCGGCCGCCGAAGGCCCTCTCATCGAGGCGATCGTCCGGCTGTTGAAGCTGATCGATCGGCCGCGCGACTTCGCCGTGCTCGCGCCGACCGTCGAGCGGGAGATTCACTGGCGGCTTCTGAACGGGCCGCAGGCAGCAGTCGTCCGCCGCCTGGGACGGCTCGACGGCCCGAGGGCGGTGGCCCGGGATGCCGCGACTTGGATCCGTGACCACTTCGACCAGGTCATCCGGATCTCCGATCTGGCGGACCATGTCCGAGTCAGCGTGCCGACGCTCAATCGGCATTTCCGGGCGGCCACCGCGCTGACTCCGCTGCAGTATCAGAAGCAGTTGCGTCTGCAGAGGGCCCGAGCAGAGATCATCGGCGGGGCGGACAACGTCGCCGCTGTCGGGCACATGGTGGGATACCGCAGCCCGTCGCAGTTCACACGTGAGTACCGCCGGATGTTCGGCGTATCACCCGGGCGGGACGCCCCTGGCCACGAGCCAGGGGCGATGCCGTCCTCTCCGGCCTGAGGTTCAGTACCGGGTGGGATTCCCGGCCAGGGGCGGGAAGACGTCGTGGGCCCGGCCGTCGACCGTCGACCCGCCGAACTCCATTGCCGCCGCGAGCCTGTTCACCGAGGCGGGGAAGCTCAGCTGAGGCTCGGACACCTCATCCAGCCGCTTCCGGTGATCCTCCGACAGCTGCACATCGAGCGATGCCAGGTTGGCTTCGAGCTGACGCAGCGTCCGCGCACCGATGATCGTGGACGTGACCGCACGACGGCCGCGGACCCAGGCCAGGGCGATCTGCGCCGAGCTGACACCGGCCTCGTCCGCGATCTCGTTCACCGCGTCGATGACGCGGAACTCGGTGTCGGTGGGCATGCCCATCATCGTGGTCTTGATGGTGTCCGGCACGGGCCGGTCACTGCCGTACGTTCCCGAGAGGCGCCCGCTGCGCAGAGGGCTCCACGGCATGATTCCGGCGCCGAAAGCCTCAGCCGCCGGGATGACCTCACCTTCCGCGGTACGTTCGAGCAGCGAGTACTCGAGCTGCACCGCGGTGACCGGTGCCCAGCCCCGGAAGTTGGCGAGAACGCTGGCCTCGGTGAATCGCCAGGCCGGCAGATCGGACATCCCCACATAGCGGATCTTGCCCGCGCTCACGAGGTCGTCCAACGTCCTCATCGTCTCGTCGATCGGGTTCCGCGGGTTGTAGTTGTGCAGCCAGTAGATGTCGACATAATCGGTCCGCAGCCGACGCAGCGAGTCCTCCAACTGGTGGGTGATGCCCTTGCGGCCGGCGCCACCCCCGTTGGGGTCACCGAGGTGCAGGTTGCCGAAGAACTTCGTGCCGATGACCAGCCGGTCACGAAGCCCAGGACGACTCTCGAGGTAGTCCCCGACAATTTTCTCCGCGTGACCGTTGGTGTAGAGGTTGGCGGTGTCCAGGCTGTTCCCGCCCCGGTCGATGTAGGCGGCCAGCACATCCTTGGCCTCCTCCGGCGAACTTCCCAGCTGCCAATCTTCACCGAAGGTCATGGTGCCCAGCGTGAAAGGGCTGACGCGCAGGCCCGACCGGCCCATGGTGACATAGGAATTGAGCGACATTGCAGGCCTCTCCGATCTATCCGCCGGGTTCCTCCCCGCGGCGCCTCCATCAAACTGCCGGAAGCCCGGCCTCGCGGTCACGATCGCCTCAGGCCCTTGCACAATGCGATCAATTGGCGAACCGGACGCGCCCCCGCTCTTTCGGAGCTCGACCCAGTCCGTTTCGGCAGCTGGTTCGGATGCGTTCGCTCAGTTCTCGAAGCTCTTCTGCTCGCCCGGCCACAGCCCCAAGACCGTGCTCACCAGCGACATGACCGCGATGAGCACGACACTGCCGAAAGCAAGGAGGCCGGTAAGCGCGATCATGCCCTTGGACATGACGCCGTCGAACCAGTACCGGAAGAGGGTGAGCATCAAGCATCTCCTCCACCTGGCCGGCGACCTGATCACGTTGTTTCAGCAGGTCCCGCAGGCTGTCCGCCAGCTTCGGCAGGATCGTCTCGGCCGCCGTCGTGCCGGGAACCACCACGGTCTGAGCATCCAGGGCAGTAAAGATCTGCTCGACCAGGCGACCCCCATCCTGGGCGCACGCGGTTTGACGATCTCGGCGAGTTTCGACCGGCCCGCCTTGCGCAGTCCGGCCGGGCCGCCACACCGCGACAACAGTTCCAGCGCCGCGGCATGCTGCACTTTCGGGCCCAGCACTCGTTCCAGCGGCGGGTGGATCTGGGTGAGCAGCCCCCGGATCCGATTCGAGATGCGGGTGACCTCACCGGCCAGGTCATCGTCGTAGCCGACCAGTATCTCCAGCTCGGCGAGGGTGTCGTCGCCGGCGTCGACCCGGCGCAGAGTGTGCGGCAGAGTCCGGGCCGCATCTGCGATCACGTAGGCGTCACGGGCGTCGGTCTTCGCCGTGCCCGGGTGCAGGTCAGCCAACCTGTGCATGACCAGGCCCGGCAGGTAGGCGATCTGATGCCCAGCCGCCCGGGCGACCGCAACCGGCAGGGCACCGATCGAGGCAGGCTGATCGACCACCGCCAGGATCCGGCCGTGCCGGGCGAGTTTGTCGAACAGTTTCCGCAGCCCGGCCTCGGTGTTCGGCAACGCCGCGTCATGCAGCCGCTTGCCCGCCGGGTCCAACGCGACCGCGTGTGGTCGCTCTTGCCGACGTCCAGGCCCAGGAACACGCCGTACTCGTCGCTGATCGGCAGGCCGGCTGATCTGGGCGTCGGCCGCGCTGCCAGGTGCCACCCATGACCTGAACCGCGGCCCGCTCCCACGCCATCATCGAGGCGCTGACCAGCGCGAGCGTGATGACGTTCGCCGACAAGACGTACCAAGGAGCCCACGGCAGCATCCGGACACCGTTCGAACGACACCGCTACCGGCCGAAACTCTCCCGCTGGCAGGAGAAAGTCAATCGCACCCAAAGCCCGGGTCCACGCCATCGGCGAGCGCGCCAACGCCACCCTCAAGACTTGGAAAGTCCTGACCAGGCTGCGCCGCAGCCCGCACCGAGCGACCACGATCGTGCGGGCCATCCTCGTCCCACATCACGGAGAGAACCTGACCTACGGAGGTTGAAAAGGTTCACTGGACCGCGATCAGTCAGATGCTCCGGCGCTTGACCCGTGGCGGACCGGGACGCCACCCGATCCGCCACCATCCAATCACCTACTAAGAGATGGGAATGGGCACATGCAGGGGTTGGATTTCGTGCCGGCTGCAGCGAGCCGCGAGACTGCCACCGGGATAAGTGGCAATTGCATGAAAGTCTCCCAGCTGCAGATGCTCAGCTCGTAACGAGGGACCGCCGGACCGAACGCCCGGGGCCGCAGCGCCGAACGTCAGTGCAGAAAGCGACGGCAGGCATCGGCCGATGAACATACCCCGCCGGTACGCACCTGACAGCCCCAGTTCATTCTGCCACTTCCAGTATTCAGTGACTTTCGACGCTCTGGACTCAGGACGGACTTATGTGCGAAACTATTACACAGTGGACGCCATTGCCCGGATAAGCCCAATTTACCGTCAGCATTGAGCGACTCAGCCAACTTACCGGCCGGACTGTATGTCGTCACGCATGGCCGGCTATGCGTTGAATATCTCGATTATTTCAGAGGAGACGCCAGAGCACCGGAGACGTTGAATATCGACGCTGATTTTGTGACGACGTGGACAACCTGCTGGACACGGCATTTCTGCGCCCTCTACGACCTCAGCTATTGATCTGAGACGAATGGCCGGTGCGTGAAAGCAGTGGAGAAGGCTTAAGCAGATGAACCTGGACAAGATTCGCATGGAAATAGCAAATTCCTCCGACTATACAGAAATTCAACAGCTAGCGGACGCATCGTCCGACGGCGGAAAGCTAAATTTCCGGCGTGAGCGCCACTTGCCGGAGACGCATTCCGACTCAGGAATCCATGACCGAGTCTTGAACATCATCGTCCGTGATCCCGACTCGGATGTCATGATTGGCGCAGGAAAGATGAGCATCGGCGAGTGCTGGTTCGCCGGAGAGTGGCGACCGTATGCATTCGTACATTCCGCGATCGTGCACCCCAGCTACCGCCGCCGCGGCATCGCCTCCCGACTTGCAAAATTTGTGACGCAACTTGCCGAGAATGAGGCAGGAAAAGGCGTCGTCACAGTTGCTCACATTCAGACGGGAAACAAAGCATCAGAGGCTGCGAACCGGCACTGGGCCAGCGAAAACGCAGGCCGCATCACTCTCATGATGGTCCCGATGCTTACATCGCCGCCAAAACGGCGTCCGGAAATCGAGATCCGGCCGGCCAACGAGGATGACCTGGATCAGATCGCAGAAGCTTTACTGAAGCGCCGCTGGTCCTTCTCGATACGGTGGAGCCCGGAAAAGCTGCGACGCTGGCTGAGCACGAGTCCATCATCGCAGCCCATCAATCACTATGTGGTGGCCACCGACTCTCGCGGACGCCTGCTTGCCGGTATCGGCCTGCGTGAGGAAGGGCTGGTGCAGTCATACGTGGTGGAACACCCTTCGCCCTCTTTCCGCCTCGTGAACCACTTCTTCCGGGTACTTCCGGCTGACGGCCGCTTACGCAACGTCATTACGGACAAGTTCTGGTACGCCGATGGGCACCGTGACGCGGCTCGCGGGCTTTGGGAAACAATCCGATGGGAATGGCGCGATCGAGGGACCAACCTGCTCAGCGCACATGATCCTCGAGGCCCGATTCACACCCTCGTCAAGCCCGGACTGTGGTTCCCGTCAACAAGCGGAACCGTTATGATCCACTCTTCGCAGTCGGCCGATAAGGGCCTCATCATCGATCCCATAGTCTGACCGTCGGCGTAGGCGCTGGAGCAGTGTGTGTTCGACGTCGGCGCGTTCGAGTTCGTGGCGTTGCATGAGGTCGGGGCGGCCGACGACTTCTTCTTGCATGGGTGGTAGCTGGTTGGGGTCGTCGACGAGGATCCAGCGTTTCGAGCGGGCCGCAGGTTTCCGTGGCAGTGGCTTTGGAGGCTTCGTCGAGGATGCACGGATCGAACTCGAGTTCGCGGGCGGCGGAGTGATAGGGCGTTCGTGAGGTTATGACCGTTTCTGGCTCAAGGTAAGTGGTCCGGGTTGATTCTCGGTCAGGATCTGCCGGTTCACCAGGCGTTTCATTTTGGCGCGGATACCTTCGGTGTCCTTGGGTTCGGTGCCGATGCCCAGCGCTTGGCCGACGTCTTCGGCGCGCAGGGCACCGCGGTCGGGGGTGAACACGGCGAGGATCTGCTGATAGGGCTCGCTGATGACGGCCGGCTCGGACGCGGTCATCTCGTCTTCGAGCATCTTGGTCAGAGTCTGGCGGGTGGTCGAGCACCTCGGCCATGAGAAGAACCAGGACGAGCCGGGTCGTGAGTCGACGAATGTGCGGAACGGCAGCCGCGGCAAGACGGTGATCTCGGACGTACGCCAGGCGCGGGCAACGAGTCGGCGTCGCGCCACAGGTCGCCGCCGAGCAGCTGAACCTCACCGCCGTCCGGGCGTAGCAGCCCCAGCAGTACGCGGATCAAGGTGATCTTGCCGCTGCCGTTCGGCCCGAGGAAGCCGTACACCTCCCCCCTCACCACTGTCAGGTCAAGTCCGTCTGGTTCGGTGAACTGACCAGCAAGAAGCTGCTGGCCGGCCTGGCGCCGAACCTGCCGGTGCTGCTGCTTGGCCAGGTCCTGCAGGGCGTCATGGTGGGTGCGCTGCCGCTCTCGTTCATCCTGGTACGCCGACATCTCACGGCCGGCGAATCCCAGGCCGCCATTGGGGTCGTCCTCGCGCTGTGTTCACCGGTGGTGGCATTACATCATGTCTTCGCCGGGGCTGATTCCCTTTGCGGTCAACGCGCGGCCAGCGACGAGCCAGGCGTAGGCGGCCATCGACTCTTGCCCGAGCCTGCCTACTGGACGAGCTCCCCCATCGACGAAGGGCCAGGGGTCGAAAGCTGGATGCAGCTACACGTGAGCGGCGCCGGAACCGCCGCCTACGCGGGCCGGGTCCGCAAACCGGAAGGACCCGACCCGCTCCGGCTCTTCGGTAATCACCGGCGAGACACGTGGAAGCTCATTGTCGCCATTGCCTGGGCACCCCTGGCGCCCCATGATGTCGCTTGTCGCGGCGTTGCTGCGCCTGTTCATCGCCCGACCGGCCCGAGGAGCGCGATCAAGCTCTTACCCGGTACAGCGGGGCAGCGCGGAGCTAGCAGCGGGTAAGGCTGAAGCGAGCCGCCTCCGGCTCCATCGTCGAAGTCAGCCGAAATTGACTGTGCGCCACTGCTCAGCGCTGTCGAACCATTCGTAGCTGTGGTTTCGCATGGTGGCGTTATTCGGGCCGTTGCTGACGAGAGCCCTGGTGGTGGCGAAGCTGGTGTATTTGCGCAGGTCGTTCTTCGTCCACTGGTTCCACCTCTGGTAGCGGTTGTTGCCATTTTCGTCGCAGGGGTTTGTGTATACCTTGAATTCCTTTTCGGCATTGTCCAAGCAGCGACCCGTCGCCTTATTTCGCAACTGGTCACCCTTGATGTTCACCTTGTACCAGGTTTGATACATGTTTCCGAATTGGCACGGCCGCGTGTAGACATCGCCGCTTGAGTTACTGTCGAGGCATTCGCTCGTCTTCACATTCTGCATGTGAAATTCGAACGGCTCCGCTTGAGCCGTCCCTGAAAAGCTGACAATGCCGGTGGCCATGACGGTCATGGCCATGAGGGCAGTGACGACCGACTTGAATCGCATGGATCATTTTCCTTTGCTCGGTTCAGTAATGACCTCCACTGAACCATCAGCAAGTCGGACGATCAAGCAAACATTCAACTCCCTTCCGTAGACGTGCAGCAATATGTCGTTGAATTCATGGACGATCCATGAACGATGCCCCGAAGTATGCGTAGAGAAGAGGGCAACGCTGGCCGTAGGCCGGCAGGTTCGACCGAGTCCGCAAATACTGCTGAAAGTTAAACGTGGCGAACCGGATCGACTGTTCGGTGCAGCCGCCTACGCGTGGCCCCGAGCACGATCACCGGTCCGATCCCGGCGGCAGCGTTCACGGCTACGCCACCGTCGTCTTCGAAGGGCGGTCCCGGGCCGGGCTGTGCGTGCCGTCGGAGAGGTAATGACGAGCGTCACTGCGGCTGAGGAAATGCGTGCCTCGGCGTCGACGAGATCTGCCACACCGCATGTGACCATGCTGTCCACATTGAACTGCTGCCGCCCCGGGCCGTATTCGTGAGTGAGCCCATGAACAGATCGGCGGTAGCGGTGCAGATCAAATGCCCAGACGACCAGACCTCTGAACTCGGCCCTGCCTCGGGGAGTGCCGACCGGACCGGACCTTTCGCCAGCGCCGAGCCGGCCGGCCTGGCAGGAACATTGTCATCCCTGATCGAGGAGAGCCGGGAACGGGCGGAAAAGCTCGGGCGGATGCCCGACGACCTGCTCGAAGCGTTGATCTCTGAGCAGGCGTTCCGACTTTATGCGCCGCGCGAGCTGGGTGGGTTCGAAGCGTCGCCGGCCGACGTCCTCACTTTGTTGGAACAGATTGCGCGGGTCGATGGTCCCACCGCATGGATCCTGTGAAGCCTGAATATGGGCTTCATCGCGGATCGGGCCGGCGAGGCAGTCTCGTGGGTGTGGGGCATGGGGCCGGATCCGTTGATCGCCTGCTCCCGACAAGTAGGCCAGATCGAGGCAGTGGGCGGCGGATATCGCCTCTCGGGCCGGTGGGAAGCAGTTCCAGGGGCTCGCCGGGCCGACTGGTTCCTGCTGTGCGCCCACACCGATGAGGGCGAACCTCGTTTCCTTGTCATACCTCGGGGGGCGGCGCGGACGGCCGACACAACCGGAAATTTCCCGACGTGGATGGCGTCCGGCCGGGTGACGGTCGACGACGTATTCGTGCCCAGCGGATTTTCGTACCCTGCGCAGGAAACGGGACAGCCTGCGCAATCACCCTACCGGTGGCCGACGGCGGAGTTGGTCCGGTTGGGAGCCACCGCTGTTGTTGCCGGCGTCGCCCGCAGCGCTCTCGACTTGCGCGGCCCGACGGCACCGCTGGCCGATTCGACCGCGCGGCTCGCTGCAGCCCTCGAGTCCCTGCGATCCGAGGTAGGTACCGGGACCGACGTTCGGGCGCTGCAAGGCGCGATGGAACGAACCATTGCGGCAGCGCGGAGCGCGTTGAGCACCGTGACCGATGTCGGCCGGGATGACCGGTCAGCAGCCGACGAGGCCGAACGCCGCTTCGTCCGGATCGGCATGGCCGTTCTCTGCGCGTTGCGGGCGCAGGATGGCGACATCCGTCGCTGACGCGGAGGGGCGATAAAGACATCCCCACACCTTTATCGCCCTGCCTCGTCGGCCCGCACTCCGGTCGCGGGCCGAATGCCACCTCGCAATTCAACGGGCCGTGGTCCCGTCGCCGCTGCCCTAACGACGGTCGGCGGCGTCGAGTGCGGCCAGCAGCTCGTCACCCATCAGCGAGATCGGCGGGGCGCCCATGGTCACCACGACGTCGCCCGGCCGGCTGCGCCGCACAACCTCGGCCGGCACGTCCTCCCAGTCCGGCACGAAGACCTTGCGGTCGGCCGGCAGGTCGATGGCCGCGGTCAGCGCCACCCCGCCCTCACCGGGACCGCGCACCTCACCCGGGCCGAAGACCTCCATGCAGATGACCTGGTCGGCCAGGCCCAGCCCGCGGGCCAGCTCGGCCTGCAGGTCACGGGTGCGATAGACCCGGTACGGCTGGAAGACCACCAGCAGCCGGCCGTCCCCCGCCACCTCACGCAGCGTGCGCAGCGCAGCCTCGACCGAGGTCGGGTGGTAGGCGTACTCGTCGTAGACCCGCACACCGGCCGCGATGCCCTTGCGCTCGAAGCGCCGCCGCACCCCCGGGAACGACGCCAAAGCCTCGACGATCTTGTCGAGCGGCAGGCCGAGCCGCAGCGCGGTCAGCACCGCGGCCGCGCTGTTCAAACCCATGTGCCGGCCCGGCAGCGACAGCCGGATCTCGCCGAGCGGCTTACCGTCGAGCTCAGCCGAGTAGCGCACACCGCTCGCGGTCGACACGACCTCGCTGATCCGCAGATCGGCCGACTCCGA
>NZ_JAMYJR010000078.1 GCF_024137025.1 Paractinoplanes aksuensis | reverse complement strand
TCGGTCCGCGCCACCGACGGCGCCGGCCAGGTGCAGACCGAGGCCCGGGCCAAGCCCTTCCCCAGCGGCGCCACCGGTCAGCACACCATCACGGTCACCGTCGGCTGAGATCCGACCCATCCGTCACACCACCGGCCTCGAATCCCACCCAGACGACGGGATCGGAGCAACGTGATGAACGAGCTGGTAGGCGGCCGGTACCGGCTGCTCGACCTGATCGGCTCGGGCGGGATGGGCCAGGTGTGGCGGGCTCGGGACGAACTGCTCGAGCGGGTGGTGGCGGTCAAGGAGATCACCGTGCCATCGACCGCCCTGCTGGCCACCCAGGCCATGCGGGAGGCGCGCGCTGCCGCGCGCCTCGACCATCCCGGCGTGATCAGCGTCTACGACGTCGTCTGGCAGGACGACCGCTCCTGGCTGGTCATGGAATACGTCCAGGCCCGGTCTCTGCACCAGGTAGTTCAGGCCGACGGTCCGCTGGCCCCCAAACAGGTCGCCCGGCTCGGCCTTCGTGTGCTGTCTGCCCTGCGCAGCGCGCACGCCGCCGGGGTGCTGCACCGCGACGTCAAACCGGGCAACGTCCTGCTCGCAGCCGACGGCCGGGTCGTGCTCACCGACTTCGGCCTGGCCATCATCGGCGACCGGGAAGCCGGCCGGCCCGACCCGCGGCTGGGCTCACCGCACTACGTCGCCCCGGAACAATTGCGCTCGCAGGAGGCCGGCGCACCGGCCGACCTCTGGTCGCTGGGCGCCACCCTCTACACGGCGGTCGAGGGGCGGGCGCCGTTCGCCCGCGACGACGTCGAAGCCTCCCTGCAGGCCTTGCTGAACGACGACCCCGACCCGCCGCGCCGAGCCGGGCCACTGACCGGCCTGCTGCTGGCCCTGCTCGACAAGAACCCCGACCGCCGGCCGGACGCCGAACAGACGGCAGCATGGCTCGAGACCGTGGCCAGCCAGACCCAGGCGCCCAAACCCCGACCCCCGGCCGAGAACACCACCTTCGCCCCGGTCGCCCGAGGCATCGCCACTGTCACGCCACGGCGGCGCCGTCGCCTGCGAGCCGTCGTGATCACCGGCCTCTCGCTCGCGGTCCTGATCAGCGGTGGTGCCACCTACGCCGCCCGATCACGGCAACTCCCGGGTCCGGTACGCCCAGCCGCCGTCGAGTCGGCCGCACCCGTCACGACCCCCACGGATCAGGCGGGCGCGCTGTGCAACCTCGGAACTGAGCCCCAGCCCGTCGCGAAGGCCACCTCGCGTGTGCCGGCCGGGCTGCCGATGGGATGGATCTGGACGCGTGACCCGGTCGGCTTCGCGCTCGCCGTGCCCGCCGGCTGGCAGCGCTCCACCAGCGGGAACGAGGTCTGCTTCAGCGACCCGGCCGGGCGGCGTGCCTTCACCGTCAACCAGTCGCCGGTCCGGACCCAGCAACCACTCGCCTACTGGCAGGCCCGCGAGAAAGACGGCGGCCTACCCGGGTACCAGCGCATCAGCATGGGCGTTCTGCTGCTCCAGCGCGGCGGCGCCGACTGGGAATACACCTGGAAGCCCGACTCGGACACCACCCTGCACGAACGCCGGATCCTGGTCGCCACCTCCGGCGACCGGTCCTACCTGCTGCGCTTCACCACCGCCGCCCCGAACTGGGCGAAGGCGCTGACCGTACAGAAGCAGCTCGTGAACCTGTTCGCATCCGCCCGCTGAACACCCCCACCCGAAAGGCCGAACTGCATGAGAATCCGCCGCACCTTGCTCGCCGTCCCCGCCGCAGCCGCCCTGCTGCTGGCCACCCCCACCGCCGCCCTCGCGGACGAGAGCGTCCACGTCAAGCTCCTGGAACTCAACAATTCCGGCGCCAGCGGCAACGCGACCCTGACCGCCACCAGCGGCGGAGACCTTAGGATCAGCATCCGCTCGACCGGGCTGGTGCCGAACTCACCGCACGCCCAGCACCTGCACGGCTCGACCACCGGCATGGACTTCCACTGCCCGGACATGTCGGCCGACACCAACGGCAACGGCTACGTCAGCACCGAAGAGGGCATGCCCGCGTACGGCGACATCTTCGTCTCTCTGACCACCAAGGGCGACACCTCGAAGGCGAGCGGGCTGGCGGTCGACCGGATGCCCACCGCCGACCCGGAGGGCAATCTGCGGTACGACCGGACCATCGCGGGCGCCGACCTGCCGCCCGGCACCATTGAGCACCTCAAGGACCTGCACATCGTCGAGCACGGGGTCGATGCCAACGACAACGACAAGTACGACCTGGCCGGGCTGGGCGAGTCCACCCTGGCCAAGTCGGCCGGACTCAGCGGCATCCCGGAGGAGGCCACCGACCCGGCCTTGTGCGGCATGGTCTCGGGCGCGGCCGCCGGGTCGGTGCCGGTCGGCGGCGTCGCCACCGGTGACGGCAGCACCCGCGACGAGGCGACGGTCTGGTACGGCGCCGGTGGCCTGGCCCTACTGGCGGCGCTCGGCATCGTCGTGGTCACCCGCCGCCGCTCGTACGTGCTGAACCGCGTCCAGCGGTGACCCGGTCCCGCAAGGTTGCGCTGGTGGCCGCCGCAGTCCTGGCGATCGCCGGTGCGATCGCGATAGTCGTCGGCCGGCACGACGAGCCTGTCGCCGAACCACCCCGGACCGCGCCGCCCGGCCCGCCGTTCTCCGCCCCGGCCACCCGCAGCGGCACGGATGTGCTGACCACGGGAAGGCTGCTACCGACATCCGAGCCCACCCGCGTCCGGATTCCGGCCCTCCACGTCGACGAGGCTGTCATCGGTCTCGGTCAGAATCCCGACGGCTCCATGCAGGTGCCGACCGACGCGCACACGGTCGGCTGGTACACCAAGGCGCCGACCCCCGGTTCGCTCGGACCGGCTGTACTCGCCGGGCACGTCAATTACCGGGGCGCCGACGGCACCTTCGCCCGGTTGGCCATGCTGCGCCCCGGCGACCGGATCATGGTCGCCCGGCAGGACGGCGTCACCGCGACATTCGCCGTCAACCGCCTCGACCGCTATCCCAAGGACCAGTTCCCGGCCGACGCGGTCTACGGCGCCATCGACCACGCCGGGCTACGCCTGATCACCTGCGGTGGCGACTTCGACGACCGCAGCGGCCACTACCTCGACAACATCGTCGCCTACGCCTCGCTGGTCACGGCGGACCGCTGACCACCCCTACCGGCGCCAGGTCGCCTCACGCCGGGCTCGCTTGCGGTAGACCCGGTCGATCGTGGTCTGCTGCTTGTCGGTCAGCTCCGGTCGCGACGCCAGCCACGCGGGAGCGTCGGCCGGGACTTTGTCGAAGGACGGCCCGTGTGGTGCCGTGAGCCCGGGGAAGGCCTCGGCGTCCCGCGGCGCCGGGGTGCAGGGCCCGTGCGGGGAGAAGGTGGCCACCTCGAGCAGGAACGGGTCACCTGTCTTGGCCGACGCGGTGATGAACGACGACGCCTTGCTGTCGATCACCGTGGTCAGGTAGTCGGCGGGTGCCTTGCCGTAGTGCTTGACGGTGCCGTTCTCGTTGAGGTCGTAGTTGTACTGCCCGCAGGCGTTGTCGGCGACGGCCCACCCGGGCCGTACGCCGTCGCGGCCGGGCTGATAGCCGTGGCTGCCGGTCGCGTCGATGCTGAGCAAGGCGGCTCGCTATCCGGTCGGTGTCATGACGGTGGCCGTCGTGAAATGCTGTTCGAAGTCGGCGGCAGGCATGGGCCGTGCGTACAGGTAGCCCTGTGCGTACTGGTAGCCGAGCCGGCGCAGGAGGGCGGCCTGCTCGGGTGTTTCGACGCCTTCGGCGACTGCTTCGATGGCGAAGTCGCTGGTGAAGCCGATGAGGTTCTTGACGATCAGAGCGCCGGCCTGATCGGCGGCGGCGCCGCTGACGAATGACTTGTCGACCTTGAGGAGATCGACCGGACAGTCGAGCAGCAGGCTCAGTGACGAGTGTCCGGTGCCGAAGTCGTCGAGGGCGATGCGGATGCCCAGCGTTTTGAGACGTTCGAGTTGCTGCACTGCGACAGTGGTGGCGAAGACCGCGGTTTCGGTGACCTCGAGGACGAGCCGGCCTGTGTCGACGCCGGTGCGCTCCAGGATTTCTTGGACGCGGTCGACGAAGTCGGGCTCGGACAGTTGCCGGGCGGACACATTGATGCTGATCTTGGCGGGTGCGTGGTCGCCGTAGCGGCGCTGCCAGGTTGCGGTCTGCCGGCAGGCGTGTTCGAGGATCCAGTAGCCGAGGTCGACGATGCACCCGCTGCATTCGGCCAGGGGGATGAACAGGTCCGGGCTGATCAGCCCGCGATCGGGGTGTTGCCAGCGCATGAGTACCTCACCGCCGGCGCACAGCCCGGTGGTCAGGTCGATGATGGGCTGATACAGCGCGAAGATCTGCCCGCGGGACAGTGCCTGGCGCAGGTCGGCCGACAGGCGTGCGGCCGCGTCGGCAGATTCGTCCATGGCCTGGTCGAACCAGTGCCACCGGTGGCCGCCGGCCGTCTTCGCGGCGTACATGGCGACGTCGGCCCGGCGCAGCAGCTCGGACGGGTTGTCACCGGTGCGGCTGGCAGTGACGCCGATGCTGATCGCCGCCACGGTGGTGTGCTCGCCGAGTTCTGCTGGTTGCCGCACGGTGGCCAGGATGCGTTCGAGCACAGCTTCGACGTGGTCTGCCGGTGCCGGTACGACGACAGCGAATTCGTCACCGCCCAGCCGGGCCACGACACCGCGTCCGCCGACAACGGTGGTGAGCCGGTGGCTGATGACGGTCAGCAGGCTGTCGCCGACGTGGTGGCCGAGGCGGTCGTTGACGGCTTTGAAGTCGTCGATGTCGAGCAGGACCAGATGGAACGGTTGCCCCGCGGTGAGCAGTTCGTCGACGTGCCGTTCGAGCAGGGCCCGGTTGCCGGTGCCGGTGAGCTTGTCGTGTGTCGCTTGGTGTTCGAGGCGGTTCTGGTAACGGCGCAGGTCTGACAGTTGGGCGTCGACGGTGCTCAGGAGCCGCTTGTTGTCGCGCAGGGCGATGATCTGCCGGATGACGACCACGCCGGTCAAAGTAACCGCGGCGATCTGCATGATTGCCGTCTCGGTCATGTCGCTGCGCGTGTTGGCCAGCAGCAGCGCGTCGGTCACCGCGACGGCCAGGTACGGCGTGATGCTGACGCGGCGGGAGGATCGCCGTGGCGGCGGGGTGCGTGATCCGGCGTGCTGCTGGATCACCGCCGCCACGTGGATGCTCAAGGCCGCGACCGGTACCGCGATCAGACTCGTGGACAGGTAGGGGCGGCTGATGAGAAACGGCGACAGGCTGCCGAGTGACGCGCTGATCGCGCTGCCGGTGGCCAGCGTGTACACGGCACGGCGGTCGAGGCGGCCGGCTCCGGCGAAGGCGACTTTGACGAAGGTGGCCATCGACAGGAATCCGACCACGGTGATGGCCAGCACCGCCCCGCCCGAGCCGGTCTGCATCGTCCATTCATGGTGGTTGCGTAGCGACAGGTGCCAGACCAGGACGGCGATGGTGATCACCACCATACACAGATCGAGGCCGAACCGGATCCAGTCGCTGCGGGTGCGCTGCCACGACGGCAACCGCAGCAACGCCCACAGCACCACACCCAGCACTGACAGGTAGAAGGCCAGTGACGCCGGACCGACACGTTGCGAGGGGGTGCCATGACCGAGCGCGTCGATCGTGTTGGCTATCACTCCGCCGGTGAACAGAAGGCAGGCTGCGGTCAGATGCCGCCAGAAGCGGCGGGTCTCGGCGTCCAGTTCGAGGTGGCGGTTTACCTGCCAGCAGGCGTGGCCGGCCAGCAGGGTGGTGACCGGCAGCGGCAGCCATCCGAGCAGGGCATGAGACCACTCGTGTGTGAGCCCGGCACCGAGCCACACAGCGTCGGCGACTACCAGCCCGGCGGCGAGCAGTAGCAGCGCCTGGCGGCGCAGCAGCGGTACGACCACCAGCACAGTCGGTTCCTCTCACCCGTGATGCCTCCAGTGATCGGCCGCTCAAGCGCTGACTCAAGCAGGCCGAAGCGTGAGATCAGTCGCTGTCCGGCCATCCGGACACAACTTCCACCCGTCTCATTCCGCCTGCGGCAGCGTTGATCATCAGTCCGGTCGTCGTCAGTTGTCGGAAGGCTACTTTTCTCCAGCTTGGGGTGGTCTTCGACCTGGTGGGGGACCTCGTATACTTTCCCGTCGGCAACAGATCAGACGCGCACCGCTTCTTGCTTTCCGGATGCGCCGGGCTGGAAAGTGGTGGTGTGATGGCGTCGCCGAAGCCGCGTACGTTGCGGATCCTCGTGGTCGATGACGACGACGCGGACACCGTGATGATCGAAGAGGCCCTTGCCGCCGCAACTGTGCCACCCGTGACGCAACGCGCCCGCGACGGGCGGGAAGCTCTCGACCAGCTCCGTGCAGAGGCCGACGAACCACAGGGAGACTTGCCGGACTTGATCCTCTTGGACCTGAATATGCCCCGGATGGGCGGGTTGCAGTTGCTGGAGGAATTGAAGTCCGATCCGCGATTGCAGTCGATCCCGGTGGTGGTCCTGACGACCTCGGACGCACATCCGGACATTCTGGCCAGCTACCGTCACCACGCCAGCGCGTTCGTCACCAAGCCCCTGGATCTGGACAGGTTCGAATCGGCCGTCCAGAAGATCAACGCCTTCTTCGCCGACACTGCCGAGCTTCCCTGACGCGCCGACAGCCGGCGGTGCGATGGCCAGGCCGCTCAACGCCCGCTCGTCACCTCCACGCCCGCGCTGACTCGCGACTGAAAGACAGTCTCGCCAGCGATGGCCTCGGCGTTATCGCTTACGGCGGGATGCCCTTGATCGATGCCGACGGTAACGTCTTGGGCTCGCTGTGCACCATCGACAACCAGCCGCAGCAATAAGCAGCCGCCGAGCTGCCGTCGCTCGATGAAGCTCAGATGCCGACAGCCGAGACCGATGGAAGGGGCATGGGTCTCGTCCGGTTGCTGGTGACTGCATCGGTAGCGGCCGGGACAGCGCTGGGCCCACGCAACCTGCGCACGGCGCGCCGCTGGGTCGCGATCATCATCGGTTCGGCCACCGCCGTGTTCGTCGGCTCAGCCCTGCTCAGCGAATCCAGTCTGATGGGCGTTCACCTGATCTGCGCCGCGGTGCTCGCCCTGTTCTGTTCAATCCTGATGGTGCTCCCGGAGAACCGGACGGCGCCCTTGTGTGTCGTCGGCCCACTGCTCGGGACGGCCGGGATCGTGACCCTCGACCTCGGCACCGCCGACGCGAGCCTCACGGGCCAGATCTTCTTTTGCATCCCCGTGCTCTACGCCAGCGTGCACCTGCGCGTACCCGGCGCCGTGCTGATCACCGCGGCCGCCGTCATCGGCGACACCGTCGTGGTCTACACGCTGCTTCCCGCCGGACAGGCCCTGACCGAACTCGCCTTCATGGCTTGCCTGCTGATCCTCATGGCCGCTGTGCTCACCCGAGCCACCGTCACCCAGCACCGCCTCATCGCCCAGCTGCAGCACCAAGCCGCCGTCGACCCGCTCACCGGCATGGCCACCCGCCGTGTCCTGGACGACCGGGCCCGCGCCGCGATCACCGCCACCACCCACGAACCCCGGAACGGCCCCGGGCTGATCTGGCTCGACGTCGACAACTTCAAAACCATCAACGACACGCACGGACACGTCACCGGCGACGAAGCACTCATCCACATCACTACGGTCCTGCGCCGCCACTGCACACCACACGACACCCTGACCCGCATGGGCGGCGACGAAATCGCCATCCTCCTGCCCCGCTGCGACCTGCACTCTCTGATCCGCCAGGCCCAGCACATCGTGGATGCCGTCCGGCATGACCCCTTGCACCTGGCCGACGGCCGGGAACTCTCGCTGTCGGTCAGCGCAGGCACCGCCCACCTAAGCCAACACGGCCATGACCTCCGCGACCTGTACGCCGCCGCCGACGCCGCTCTCTATGACGCCAAACGCAACGGACGTGGCCGACTCGGGCGTACCCCCGCCGCCGACCCGACCCCACCCCGCGCCGACAACGTAGCCACCCGGGTCGCCGCAGACCAGCGCGCCAGCCGGTCGGCTGCGACACCCCGTCTGTTTCTTCCGTACGGTGAATAGTCCGCCCGGCATCGACCGGGTGGACTCGGGCGTGGATCCCCTCAGCGCCGTCCGGCCTTCCTGTTTCATCGCCGCACCACCATTGAGCAGCATGGTTGCCCGGCGTTTACCGGACAGAACGCCGGGCATTCGTCGGACATGCGCAGGACTGGTAGCGACGGCATTCAGGTCCTGCGGTGCCGCGTTCGTCGCGATGATCCCGCTCGTCCGCTTCGGCACAGAGTCCGGGCTGCGTTGCAGAGACCTGACGGCCCGGCCGGTGACCCGGTATGGATTGACGATGTCCTGATCGTGGTCACCGAGCTCGTGCAGAACGTCAGCCAGCACACCGACGCCGACGGCGAACTGCTCATCACCGCCACCGCGAATACCGTCGTAGTCGAAGTCGGCGACACCAGCACCGTCATTCCGAGCGCCCGACACCCTGCCGCAGACCAGATCGGCGGCCGGGGCCTGTCACTCGTGCAAGCCCTCAGCCAGGCGTGGGGCGTGCGCACCTGCCCTCACGGCAAGGCTGTCTGGGCACAGCTGTCCGCGATCACCGATCCGAGCCTGAGCGCCGCCTGAACCGGCCGACCGTTTACCGCTCAGCCGTGCGTGCGTCCGCACCGGCCTGCATGTGGGTTCCGCCGTTCGGGTGTTGATCTGGTTGAATCGGCAGCCGGACAGCACCGGCTGGCGGAAGAGGGGTGACGGTGGGCGCGCTCGAAGCCGTACGGCAGCTGATCCGCCAAGGCTACCGAGCCCGGCCGGAAGATCTGGCCGACATGGCCATGCAAGCCGCTGCCTTGCTCGATGTCGAGACCCTGCACATCTATGTGGTCGACCACCAGCAACACGAGCTACGGCCGCTGCCCGGCCGGCGGACCCCGGCCGGCCCCGCGTTGAGTATCGACGGGACCCTTGCCGGGCGTGCTTACAGCACCGTGGCACCGGTCGGCGGCGAGCAGGACGGCCGTCAAGTGGTGTGGGTGCCCCTGCTCGACGGCAGCGAACGTATGGGAGTTGTGCAGGTCACTGCCGATCGGCCGTTGAGCGAGCAGGCCATCGCCGACTGCGCCACGGTGGCGGCGCTGGTCGGGGAGCTCGTGGTCACGTGCGACCTGTACAGCGACACCATCGAACGGCTGCGCCGCCGCGAACCGATGCGGCTGGCCGCCGAGATGCTGCGCGCCCAGCTCCCGCCGCTGACCTTCGCCACCAGCCGCACCGTCATCGCCGGCATCCTGGAGCCCTGCTACGACGTCGGCGGGGACGCGTTCGACTACGCCGTCAACGACGACACCGCCCATCTCGCCCTGTTCGACGCCGTCGGGCACGGCTCCGCCGGCGGCATGCGCGCGGTGGTTCTGGCCTCGATCGCAATCGCCGCGTATCGCAACGCCCGCCGCGCCGGCCGGGACCTGACCGCCACCTATCACCAGCTCGACGAGGCGGTCAGGGCCCACGACCGCACCGGCATGATCACCGCTGTGCTGGCCGAACTCGACCAGAACAGCGGCATCCTGCGCGTCATCTCGGCCGGGCATCCCAGCGGCATCGTGCTGCGCCACGGACGCGTGGTCACTGTGCTGCCCACACCCACCGCGCTTCCGGTCACCCTCGGTGACCGTCGGCCTCCGGTGATCATCCAGGAAGCGCTCGAACCCGGCGACCAGGTCCTGCTCTACACCGACGGCATCACCGAGGCCCGCGACCACGACGGCAACCCCTTCGGCGTCGACCGGCTCATCGACTTCGCCCAGCGAGCCCTGGCCGACCGTCTTCCCGCCGCCGAGACCGCCCGCAGACTCGTCCACGCCATTCTCAAACACCAGGATGACCGGCTGCAGGACGACGCCACCGTCCTGCTCCTGCACTGGCTCGGTCCAGCCCTCCCGCCCGCGTGAACCGGCACGCTCGCAACGCCGGATCCCGTCAGGCTCAGCCCAGGGCCGGACCGGTCGATAGGACGACGAGCCGCTCTACGTGGAGCCGCCCGGGGCGGAGGATGTCAGGAATGGCCAGGCTGAGACCGGCGGATGCCGTGGCTGTGCCGGAGCACGACGAGCACGCCCTGGACGCGGCGACAATTCTGCGGCACCGGCTGGTCACCCCGCTGTTCCAGCCCATCGTCGACCTGGACACAGGCACGGTGGTCGCTGTCGAGGCGCTCGCCCGAGGTCCGGTCGGCTCCTGCCTCGAACGCCTCGACCGCCTCTTCGCTGCCGCGTCGCAGGCGGGACTGCTGGGGCCGATGGATCTGATGTGCGCCGAACGGGCTATCGAGTGCGAGCTGGAGGCGGCGAACACACCGCCCATGCTGTTCGTCAACGCCGAGCCGGCCGCTCTCGATCAGCCTATCTCGGCCCGGCTGATCGAATTGCTGCTCAGCGACCTGCCATTTCGCATCGTCACCGAGTACACCGAGCGGGCCTTGTCCACCTTTCCCGCGGCCCTGCTGCGCATCGCCGGTCAGTCACACCTGCTCGGCAACGGCATCGCCCTGGACGACGTCGGCGCCGACCCGATGTCACTGGCGTTCCTGCCTTTCATCGAACCCGACGTCATCAAGCTCGACATGCACCTGCTCCGCAACCCCTGCGCGCCCTCCACCGCCGAAGTGTGCGCGGTGGTCGCTGCGGCCGCTGCACGGACGGGGGCGGTGGTGATCGCCGAAGGCATCGAGACGAGCGCGGATGTTGATGTTGCCCGGACACTTGGCGCGACGTGGGGACAGGGATGGCATTTCGGGCGACCAACCCGTGCAGCCGACCTGCAGCTGCACGTCCGCGGCGCGGCTGCTGGGATACGCGATGCCCGCCCCGGATTGCACCAGCCGATCGGCAGCCCTTTCGAGGTAGCCATCGCAGGTGCGACCGGACTGGCGCACGACGCGGCCATCGGCCCCGCCCTCGAGCGAATCAGCGTGGCGATCGACGGGCAGGAGCATGCTGTCGTACTCGGCTCGTACTGCGAACCCGGCGACGTGGCCCCGTGGCTTCCGCACATCGACCGCGTCACCCGGCAGGCCGCTTACGCCAGCGTCTTACGACCTGGCTCGACGCCCGAGCCGTTTCCCGGCGAAAGCAGCCTGGTGGTCATGACGCCGGACTATGCCGCCGCGCTGAGTTCCCCCCGGTTTGGCGGAGCTTCTCAAACATGATCGACTGATCATGGGGAGGAAGTATCCGTGGCCGCACCGAAGAAGTACCCCGATGAGCTCAGAGCGCGTGCCGTGCGTCTGTATCGCGAGTCGGACCCGAAGCCGACGATCCGGCGACTCGCCGAGCAGCTGAACGTGCATCACGAAGCGCTGCGCAACTGGATCCGGCAGGCCGAGGCCGACGCGGGTGAGCGTCATGACCGGCCCACCACCGAGATGGCCGAGGAGAACCGCCGGCTGCGGGAAGAGGTCGCTGAGCTGCGGCGGGTCAATGAGATCCTGCGTGCCGCGTCCTCGTATTTCGCCTCGGAGCTCGGCCCGACCCGGCGACGGTCATGAGGTTCATCGACGAACACCGTGACCGCTTCGCGGTCGCGCTCCTGCTACGGGTCCTGAACATCGCCGAGTCGACCTACTACCAGTGGGTCGAACAGGCCGAACAGCCTTGCGACCGGGACCTGGTCGACCTCGGCCTGATCTCCAACATCTATGAGATCTGGGAGGCCTCCGGCTTCACCTACGGCGCCGACCGCGTCCACCGGCAGCTGCGCCGCGACGGGATCCGGGTAGGCCGCAAGCGCGTTGAGCGGCTGATGGCCGGCCAGGGCTGGCACGGGGCGTTCCTGCGCCGCGGCTGGCGCGGCGGCTCAACCCGGCAGGACCCACGGCACACTCCGGCCCCGGATCTGGTCAACCGCAACTTCACCGCAGACCGCCCGAACCGGCTCTGGGTGGCCGACGCCACCCGCATCCCGACCGGCGAGGGCGTGTTCTGGCTGGCCGCCGTCCGCGACGTCTTCTCGAGAAGGATCGTCGGCTGGAAGACCTCAGACCGGTGCGACACCGATCTGATCCTGGCCGCGCTCGAGTACGGCATCTGGTCGCGTGACGTCCGCGACGGACAGCTCATACATCACAGCGATAGAGGCTCGAACGGTGAGTTCAACCGGTCGTCGCAACACTTCGACATTGGAGGTTGCGGTGGGTCGGCCAGCGGGTTGGATGAAGGCGC
>NZ_JAMYJR010000077.1 GCF_024137025.1 Paractinoplanes aksuensis | reverse complement strand
GGCACGCCGCGGGTCAGCAGCAGGCGGGCCAGCCCGGCCATGCCCACCCCGCCGATGCCGATGAGATGCACGTTGCCGAGGTCCTCGGCGGTCAGTTCGCCGGCCGGCCTGAGCTCCGCGGTGTTCACAGGTCCACTCCCTTAACCAGGCTCATCGAGTCTTCGCGACCGCTTCGAGAACGAATTCGAGCAGCGCCTCGTCACCGTCGCGACGACCGTACCGGGCGGCCGCCTGGCCCATCTGAGCGAGGCTCTGCCTGTTCCGCGCCAGCGGAATGATGTGCTGCTCGATCCACTCGGGGGTGAGCTCGTCGTTGTCGACCAGGATGCCGCCGCCCGCGTCGACCACCGGCTGCGCGTTACGCCGCTGCTCCTGGTTGCTGAACGGGTAGGGCACGTAGACCGCGGGCACGCCGAGCGCGGTCGTCTCGGCCACCGTGATCGCGCCGCCCCGGCACAGCATGAGGTCGGCCGCGGCGTAGCCGAGCTGCATGTCGGACAGGTAGGGCAGCACGACGTACGGCACCGGAAGGTCGTTCGGCACCTCGAACGGGTCGTTGCGGCCGCCCTGCACGTGCAGCACCTGGATGCCGGCGTGGGCCAGGCGCTTGGCCGCGGCGGCCACGGCCAGGTTGACCGTGCGGGCGCCGGACGAGCCGCCCGAGACGAACAACACCGGCAGGTCGGGCCGCAGACCGAAGTGATACAGCGCCTGCGGCCGCAGCGCGGCCCGGTCGAGACGGGTCAGCGACGTGCGCAGCGGGACGCCGACCACCCGGGCGTCCTTCAGCGACTCGGCCATCTGAGGCTGCTGCGGGAAACCGACCGCGACGTTCTTGGTGAACTTCATGCCCATCCGGTTGGCCACGCCCGGCGGCACGTTGACCTCGTGGATGACGATCGGTGTCTCGCGCCGCCACGCCGCCAGGTAGGCCGGCACCGACACGTAGCCGCCGAACCCGACCACCACGTCGGCCTGGACCTCGTCGAGGATCTTGCCCGCCGCGTGCGACGACTTCCACATGCGGTCGGGGGTGCGCAGCAGGTTGAGGTTGACCGACCGCGGCAGCTGGAACGCGGGGATGATCCGCAGGTCGTAACCCGTGGGCGGGATGAGCTCGTTCTCCATGCCCTTGGGGCTGCCCAGCGCGGTGATCCGCACCTCGGGGAAGTGCCTCTTCACCGCGTCGGCGAAAGCGAGCAGCGGATAGATGTGACCACCGGTGCCTCCCCCGGCGAGCACGACCGACCGCAGCAACCCCATTACCTTCTCCCCTCGGCCCCCGTGCCTGCCTTCGCCGGAGCCGGCTTCGGCCGCCGCGACGGGGGAAGCGGCGGCAGCGGGGCCCACACTAGTCGTACCCATCGAGCGGGCGGACGCGCGTTCAGGGCGAGTGACGCCTGCGGTTCGGCCCGGGCGAACGAGGCGAGCATGCCGACCGCCGCCATGGTGACCACCAGTGCGCTACCACCTGCGGAGATGAACGGCAGCGGCAGGCCGGTGATCGGCAGCATGCCGGTCACGCCGCCGATGTTGATCACAGCCTGGGCCACCATCCACGTGGTGATCGCGGCGGCGGCCAGCCGGCGGAACGGGTCCTGCGAGCGGCGGGCGATCCGGAAACCGGTGTAGGCCAGCACCGAGAACAGGGCCAGGATGAGCGCGCAGCCGACCACGCCCAGCTCCTCGGCCACCACGGCGTAGATGAAGTCGTTGTCGGCCTGGGGCAGCCAGTTCCACTTCAGTGCGCCCTTGCCCAGCCCGACCCCGAACCAGCCGCCCTCGAAGATGGCCGACCGGGCCTGGATCAGCTGGTAGCACGGACCGTCGAGGTCGCACGACTCGATCGGCTGCAGGAAGTTGGTGAGCCGGGCCAGCCGGTAGTTGGACTCGCCGGCCTGACCCGAGCCGGCGCCGCCGGACGCGGCCGCGATCAGCAGGCTGATGCCGGCCAGGCCGAGCACACCGAGCGCGGCGAAGACCCGCAGCCGCACCCCGGCCGCCCACAGCAGGCCGACGATGAGTGCGAGCAGCACGAGCATGCTGCCCAGGTCGTTGTAGCCGACGAGCACGAACAGCAGGCCGACCACGGGGAACAGCGGGCGCGACAGCTCGCGCCAGTGCCCCAGCGCCGGGCCCTTGCGGGCGATCACGTCGGCGCCCCACAGCACCATGCCGAGCTTGGCGAACTCGGCCGGCTGCAGACCGATCGGGCCGAAGTAGAGCCACAGCAGGTCGGCCCGGATCGGGCCGATCGCCGACCGGCTCAGCACCCCGACCGACTTCAGCGCGCCCAGCAGGTCGAGGATGCAGAGCAGCACGATGGCCGCGCCCAGCACGAACTTGCCGAGGTCGCGCAGGGTGCCCGCGGGCAGCCGCTGGCACACCCAGAACGCGAACAGGCCGAGCAGGGCGAAGACGGCCTGGTTGGCGATCGCGCTGAACGCGTTCCCGTTCTCGGCGAACGCCTTCACGCTGGTGGCCGAGAAGACCATGGTCAGCCCGATGAGCAGCAGCAGGCCGGAGCTGGCGAGCAGCAGGTAGTACGAGGAGAGCGGGCGCGCCAGCATCCCGTGCACCGCGGGCAGCAGCTGCCGGCTCAGTGACGGGCGGGGTGCCTGCTGAGACCGGTCTTCCGCCATTCACTCATCTTCGTCCCGGCGACACGCCCGCCGGTGTCATCGGGTGGGCGTGTCGCGAGAGAGATCTATCCCATGGTTGCCAGGAAGTCCGAATAGAACAGGCCCAGTCCGATGGCGACGCAGATGCCGGCCACGATCCAGAACCGGACCACGATGTTGACCTCGCTCCACCCCGCCAGTTCGAAGTGGTGCTGCAACGGCGACATGCGGAAGACCCGCTTGCCGGTGGTCTTGAACGAGATGATCTGGATGACCACCGACATCGTGATGATCACGAACAGGCCGCCGATGATGACCGACAGCAGCGTGGTGCGGGTGGCCACGGCCAGGCCGCCGATCAGGCCGCCGAGCCCGAGCGCGCCGGCGTCACCCATGAAGATCCGGGCCGGCGACGTGTTCCACCACAGGAAGCCGACACAGGCGGCCGCGGCCGCCGCGGCGATCATCGCGATCTCCAGTGGATCCCGTACCTGGTAGCAGTAGTCGTTGACCCGGGCGTAGTCCGAGTCACCGCACCAGTGGCGGTACTGCCAGAAACCGATCAGCGAGTACGCCCCCAGCACCAGGATGGACGCGCCGGTGGCCAGCCCGTCCAGGCCGTCGGTGAGGTTCACGCCGTTCGACATGGACATGATGACGAACACGAAGACCAGCACCGAGCCGACCTTGCCGACGTCGAGCCAGCTGATGTCGCGGATGAACGAGATGCTCTCGCTGGCCACGGTCTCGCCGTTGGTGCTGGGCACGTACAGCGCGACCACGGCGAACGCGCCGCCGACGATCAACTGGCCGAGCAGCTTGCCCTTGGCGCTCAGGCCGTCGGAGTTGCGGCGGCGCACCTTGAGGAAGTCGTCCAGGAAGCCGACCACGCCGCAGAACACGAACAGGCCGAGCAGCACGAGCGCCGTCATGGTCGGCGACTCCTGCGCGATCTGCCGCTCGGGCAGCGTCGTCAGGGCGACGTGCCCGGCCGCGTACGCGATGACCGTGGCGAAGATGAACACGACCCCGCCCATCGTGGGCGTGCCCTTCTTGCCCTGGTGCGTGGCCGGCCCGACCGTACGGATGGGCTGGCCCGCCTTGAGCGCCGTGAAGACGCGGATCGCGATCGGCGTGCCGAACAGCGAGATGATGAACGCGACCGCGGCCGCGACGATGACTGCCCTCACGGGCGAACCTCCTCGGGGCGCAGTGAGTCCACCACGTCCCACGTGCGGTACCGGGAACCCTTGACCAGCACGACCTCGCCGCCGTGGAGGTCGTCGTGCAGGACTTCGATGGCCGAGGCCTGGTCGGCGGCGAGGAAGGCCGAGCCCGTCCAGCCCTCGGTCGCCAGCGCGCCGTCGGTGATCGGCGCGGCCTCCTCGGCCACCACGATCAGCCGGTCCACGCCGAGCTCGGCGGCCAGCCGGCCGACCTCCTCGTGGCCGGAGCGCTCGTGCTCGCCCAGCTCGGCCATGTAGCCGAGCACGGCGACGGTGCGGCGCCCGCCCGCCATCGCGGCCTGCGCGTGCAGCGCGGCGGCCATCGAGGACGGATTGGCGTTGTACGAGTCGTCGATCACCGTCGTGCCGTCGGGGCGGGTGAAGACGTCCATCCGCCGGACCGACGCGATGCCGACCTCGCCCAGCGCGGCCACCACGTCGTCGAAGGGCAGGCCGGCCGAGAGTGCGACGCCGGCCGCGGCCAGAGTGTTGGCGACCTGGTGGCGCCCGGCCACGGCCAGCTCGACCCGGGCCGCCCGGCCCTCGAAGTGCAGCGTGTACGACGCCCGTCCGGCCGGACCGACCTCGACGTCAGTGCCCCGCAAATCCGACTT
Organism: Paractinoplanes aksuensis; assembly: GCF_024137025.1. Classification (GTDB taxonomy): domain Bacteria; phylum Actinomycetota; class Actinomycetes; order Mycobacteriales; family Micromonosporaceae; genus Actinoplanes; species Actinoplanes aksuensis. The sequence continues at coordinate 7,942 of NZ_JAMYJR010000077.1, read as the reverse complement.
TTCCGATTCACCGGTCAGGAGGACTCGCGCTGCGGTCCGCGACGCCATCCCGGCGACCAGCGGATCGTCCGCGTTCAAGATCGCCACACCCGACGACGGGAGCGCCTCGACCAGCTCACCCTTGGCCTGTGCGGTCCCCTCGACCGACCCGAACTCGCCGAGGTGCGCCGCCCCGATGTTCAGCACCGCCCCGATCGACGGCCGCGCGATGTCGGTCAGGTAGCGGATGTGCCCGATCCCCCGCGCGCCCATCTCGAGCACGAGGAAGCGCGTCTCCTCGGTCGCCTGGAGCACCGTGTACGGGAAGCCGAGCTCGTTGTTGAGCGAGCCGGCCGGGGCCACGGTCGGCCCGAGCCGTGCCAGCAGCTGCCCGATGTAGTCCTTGGTCGTCGTCTTGCCGTTCGACCCGGTCAGCCCGACCACGGTCAGCTCGTCCAGCCGCGCGACGACAGCCTGGGCCAGCTTGGCCAGCGCGGCCAGGGGCTCGCCGACGATCACGCCCGGCTCGCCGGTGTCGCGGGTGCTCAGCACGGCGGCGGCCCCCGCGGCGACGGCCCGGGCCGCGTACTCGTGCCCGTCGACCTTCTCGCCCTCGAACGCGACGAACAGGCCGCCGGGGCCGATCTTGCGGGAGTCGTACTCGACGCCCCCGGTGACCGCGTGCCCCGGTTCCGCGTGCACGACGCGACCGCCGGTGATCTCAGCGATCTCGGCCAAAGTCAGTCGGATCACGAGTGTCCTCCGGCCGCGGCGGTCAACGCCTCGGCGAGCTCGATCCGGTCGTCGAACGGCAGCATCTGCCCGTTCACCTCCTGGCCCCGCTCGTGCCCCTTGCCCAGCAGCGCGATCACGTCCCCGGGGCCGGCCAGCCGGACCGCCTCGTCGATCGCGGCCCGGCGCCCCGAGACTTCGATGATCTTCGCAGCCGCGCCGGACTGCTCGGCGCCGGCCCGGACCGCGGCCCGCACCTCGGCCGGGTCCTCGGTGCGCGGGTTGTCGTCGGTGACGATCACCAGGTCGGCTCCGCGGGCCGCGGCCGCGCCCATCAGCGGGCGCTTGTCCTTGTCGCGGTCGCCGCCCGCGCCGAGCAGCCCGATCAGCCGGCCGCCGCGGCTGGTGGCCAGCTCGCGCAGCGCGGCCAGGGCGGCCACGATGGCGTCGGTCTTGTGCGCGTAGTCGACGACGCCCAGCACCTCGCCCGGGGCCGACACGCGCTCGAGCCGACCCGGCACCCCGGGGCAGGTCGCGATGCCGTCGGCCGCCACCTGGGCGTTGATGCCGACCGCGACCAGGGCCGACAGGGCGAGCAGGGCGTTGGCCACGTTGTGCCGGCCGGGCAGGGCCACGCCCGCCTCGACCTCGACCCCGGGGCCGTGCGCGACGAAGCGCTGGCCGAACTCGGACGGGCGGACGTCGGTGGCCCACCACGTCGCGGCCGGGTCACCGTCGGCCGAGTAGCTGATCGTGCCCGGCTTGAACAGCGGCCGCAGCGCCTGGTCGTCGAAGTTGAGCACCTCGAACCGGCAGCGCCCGTCGAACAGCTTGGCCTTGGCCGCGAAGTAGTCGTCGGCGTCGGCGTGGAAGTCGAGGTGGTCGAGGCCGAAGTTCGTGTAGCCGCCGACCGTGAAGCCGATGCCGTTGACCCGCCCGATGGCCAGCGCGTGACTGGACACCTCCATGACCACGGCGCCGACCCCGCGCTCCAGCCCGGCGGCGAGGATCGCGTGCACGTCGGTGGCCTCGGGGGTGGTGCGCACACTGTCGACGACCAGGTCGCCGATGCGCGTCTCGACCGTGCCGATCAGCCCGGTGACCACGCCCGCGGCCCGCAGACCCGATTCCACCAGGTACGCCGTCGAGGTCTTGCCGGCCGTGCCGGTGATCCCGATCATCGTCAGCCGGCCCGACGGGTCGCCGTAGATCGCGGCCGCAGCCGTGCCGAGCACCGCCCGCGGGTCCTCGGCCACCAGCACCGGCAGGCCCGCGGCGACCGCGGCGGCGTGGCCGGCGGCGTCGGTCAGCACGGCCGAGGCACCGGCCGCGGCGACGTCGCTGATGAACTCGGCGCCGTGCCGGTTGGCGCCGGGCAGCGCCGCGTAGAGATCACCCGGGCGGACCGCGCGGCTGTCGTGCGTCACGCCGCTGACCTCGGCATCGACGCCGGTCAGCGTGGCCGGCAACAGCGCGGCCAGCCGGGCCAGCCGGTACGGAGCGACGGAATCGGGGCGGGGAATGCCGGGCACGGCGTCAGACCCTACCCCGTGCCCGGCTTCGTACGGAAAACGCCATGCGACGGCCGCCCGGGTTCATGGATGGATCTTGAACGTGGGCGCCTTTGTGCTGGAAGGCGGCACTCGGCCGTGCAGCAGCGCGAACGACATCATCTTGGCGAAGGCCGGCGCGGCCACGTCGCCACCGGTGCCCTTGGGCACGTCGGCCGAGACCGCGATGACGTACCGCGGGTTGTCGGCCGGCGCCATGCCGATGAACGAGCCGTAGTTGGCGCTCGTGTACTGCCCGTCGATCAGCCGCTTGCCGGTGCCGGTCTTGCCCGCCACCCGGTAGCCGGGCACGGCGGCCTGGGTGCCGGTGCCACCCTTGTTGTCGACCACGGCCTCCATCATCAGGCGCAGCTCGGCCGCCACGTGCGGGTCGAGCACCCGGTGCCGCTCGGGCGCCGGCGCGGCGGTCACCTTGCCGCCCTGGCCCGAGATCATCGCCTTGATCAGGTGGGGCTGGATGTACTCGCCGTCGTTGGCGATGGCCGCGTAACCGGCCGCCATCTGCACCAGCGTGGCGTCCACGCTCATGCCGATCGGCACCGAGCCCGAGGCCGAGCCGCTCCACTCGTCCGGCCCGAGGATCTTGCCCTCGGCCTCGCCCGGCATGCCCTCGTTGGTCGACTTGCCCAGCCCGAACTTCTGCTGGTACTCGATGACCTTGTCCTTGCCGAGCATGTCGGCGATCAGGATCGTGCCCACGTTGGACGAGTACGCGAGCAGGCCCGGCATCGTCATCTTGGTGCCTTTTTTCTGCATGTGACCGTCCTGGAAGCGGTAACCGCCGCGTTCCAGGGCCGGGCCGATGGTCAGCACCGAGTCCGGCTTGATGTGCCCCTCCTGCAGGGCCGCGCCGAAGATGAACGCCTTGTGGATCGAGCCGGGGTCGGCCACGATGCTGCTCGGCACGTCCTCGCGCTCGGTCGGCGTGAAGTCGCCCGGCTTGGCCGCGTTGTAGGCCGGGTAGCTGGCCTGGGCCACGACCTCGCCGGTCTTGACGTCGATCACCACGGCGCCGCCGATCGTGGCCTTCACCTGCTCCATCTGCTCGGCCAGGATGCGCTGCACCTCGTACTGCAGGTCGCCGTCGATGGTGAGCTGGAGCGAGGTGCCGGGCTGGGGCTCGACGAACTTCTCGTAACCGCCCGGGATGGGCTTGTTGAGGTCACCCGCCCCGATCTCGAACTTGCGGCTGCCGTCGGCGCCGCGCAGCAGCGAGTCGTACCGCGCCTCGAGACCCTCCAGGCCGGAGTTGTCGGCGCCGGTGAAGCCGATCAGGTTGGCCGCCAGGTCGGCGTTCGGCACGTCGCGCCGCTCGTCCTCTTTGATCACGATGCCGGGCAGCTTCATCGCGCGGATCCGGTTGCCGGTCGAGATGTCCACACCCTGGGCCAGGAACTCGAACCGGGACTCGCCACCGCCGGGCCGGTTGTGCCGCGTCATCAGCGGCACCAGCTTCGACTGCTGCACCCCGAGCACCGGCGCCAGGATCGCCGCCGTCTGGGCCGGGTCCTTGACCAGCTTCGGGTCGACACCGACGTAGCGCGCCTCCACGCTGTGGGCCAGCACGGTGCCGTCACGGTCGAGGATGCTGCCGCGCGGGGCGGGCAGGCGCACGTCGGCCAGCCGGCTCTCGCGCAGCTCCATCAGCCGGTTGGCGTCCTCGGGCGAGGCCGCCACCTGCAGGATCACCAGCCGGATGCCGATCATCACGAACAACGACAGCGCGAGCACGGCCCCGACCCGCAGGCGCCGCGTGCTGTTGGCCAGCTTCGGCGGCTCGGCGACGGCCCGGACGGCCCGGTCGACCCGCGGTCCGCTCACGGTCCGTCGTGTTCCAGGCTTTCCCGGCGTACGAGGTGAGGCCGTGATCCGCCCCGGCCGGGCCGGCTTGGCCGCGGTCGTCCGGGCCCGGGGCTTGTCGGCCACGGTGCGCGTGGCCGACCCGGTCCGGGCGGTCGGGCGGCCGCCCCGCCGGCGGTCGAGCTCGTCGTCGTCGTGGTCGGGCTCGGGCCTGCGGCTGCGCGGCGGCTGCTGCTTCTTGTCCTTCTTCTTCGGCTCGGCCGGAGCCTCGGGTTCGGCCGTCGCCCGGCCGCGGCGCGGCGGCTGCCCGCCGTCGAGCACCTGCAGCGCCGGCCGGAACGGGTCGGAGGTGCGCCCGGCCCGCGGCGAGCGGGTGCGCTGGTCGCGTTCGGCCACGGTGCGCCCGCGCGGCGTGTAGGCCCGAGCGTCGCCGATGCCGCCGAACCCCCGGCTCCGTCGGTCCGTCGTCTCGTCGCCCTCGATGGGCAGGTCACGAGACGTGCCGCGCCGGGGCTGAGCGCCCCGGCGCGGTGGAGTGTCGTCGGCCCGCGGCATCCGGCTACCGCCCGGCGCCGTCGGCGGGCGTCACGTTGTCGGCCCCCTTGTCGGTCAGCGGGCTCGACTCGCCGATGCCCTCCTGGGCGGTCGGCGAACGGTCACCGGTGGCCGGCTTCGGCAGGTTGACGATCTTGCCGTCGGGCAGCCGGAGCTGAGCCACGCCCTTGGCCTTGACCAGGCCGAGGCGGCGGGCCGCGGCGTCCAGGTTGCCGACGCTCGACGCCTCGACGACCTGGTTCTCCAGGTCCTGCCGCTGGTTCTCGAGCACGGTGTTCTGGTTCTGCAGGTCGGCGATGCGGAACGAGTTCTCGTTGGTCTTCGTGTTGATCAGCAGGATGCCCAGCACGCCGACGATCACCACGCCGATCACCGCCCCGACGAACGGCGCCCGCGGTCCACCGTGGATCGGCGGCGGCGGAGCGACCCGCAGCCGCGGACCGGTGGCGGGCTCGGTCGCCCGCAGCGGCTCGGCCGTGACGTCGAGCTGCAGCGCGGCGGCCCCGTCGACCGGCGCCTCGACCTTGCGGCCCCGGCTGCGCCCGGCCCCGGTGTCGCGGGCCTTACCGCGTACGGAATCGGAAGTGCGGGCACCGGAACGGGCCGGACGGCCCTCGCCCTGGTCGCGCTTCTCGCTCCGCATCCCTGACCGGCGCGTGTCGGACCGGCGTGGCCCACCGTCGTCCTCCGCACCGGCGAAGCGCCGCGCCCCCCGGCCGGCGTTTCCCGGAGCGTCCGCATCGCGGCCTGCACCCGTCGTGTCGCGGCGCCCGGTGGTCCGGCGCTGCGGATCCGCGGTCCGGCCCCCCGACCGCGGCGCCTGGTTGCGCTCGCTCATGCTTCCCCCTCCCCCTCTTCAGTTCCCCCGGGCGTAACCGCCCTTGTCCCCCGTGCGTTGTCTACCGTCGGGGCCGTTCGCGGGCGGCCCCGGATGGTGCGTCGTGCCGTTCGAGGCGCTCGACCGCGCGCAGCTTCACCGAAGCCGCTCGCGGGTTCTCCGCGACCTCTTGCTCAGTGGGCGGCTCCGACCCCTTTGTCAGCAGCCGCAGGGTCGGACCCGTCCCGGGCAGTTCGACCGGCAGGTCGACCGGCCCGGTGCTGCGCGTCCTCGCGGTGAGGGCGCGCTTGACGATCCTGTCCTCCAGAGATTGGTAGCTCATCACCACAAGCCGCCCCTTCGGGGCAAGCAGGTCCAAAGCCGCCGGTACGGCCGCTTTGAGCGTGGCGAGTTCGCCATTTACCTCAATACGTAGCGCCTGAAACGTTCTTTTCGCGGGATTTCCACCCGTTCGTCGCGCGGCGGCCGGGATAGATGCCTTGACCAGCTCGGACAGTCGCGCCGTGGAGACAATTCTTTCCTTCTGCCGCTCGCGGACGATCGTCGAGACGACCCGGGTCGCGAACTTCTCCTCGCCGTACTGCCGCAGGATCCGCACCAGCTCGCCCGGCTCGTACTCGTTGACGACCTGCTCGGCCGTGAAGCCGGACGTCTGGTCCATCCGCATGTCGAGCGGGGCGTCCTGGGCGTACGCGAAACCGCGGTCGGCCTCGTCCAGCTGCAACGAAGAGACACCCAGGTCGAACAGTCCGCTGTGGAACTCGGCCAGATCGAGCCCGTCGAGCACCCGCGGCAGCTCGTCGTAGACCGCGTGCACCAGGTGCGTACGGCCGGCGAACCGGGCCAGACGATGACCGGCGTGCGCGAGCGCCTCGGTGTCCCGGTCGAGCCCGACCAGCGTCACCTCATCGAATCGCTCGAGCACGGCCTCGGCGTGCCCGCCCAGGCCCAGCGTGAAGTCGACGTGCACGGCGCCCGGCAACCGCAGGGCGGGAGTGAGCAGCTCGAGGCAACGCTCGAGCAGCACCGGCACGTGCGTGCCGCGAAGCTCCCCCATGTCGACCCCCACTCGCTGTCACGCGCGCCCCGCCCGGCACCGACCTGCCGGTTGTCTCGTCACACCGCCGCGTTCGTCACCGTTCCGCGGCGCACCCCGGACGTCCGTCCGTACCGCCAGATCCCCATCCGCTCGTGCCCGTCGCTCGCCCGTTGCCATCGGGCGCGCTCGGGGCCGGACACGCGCCTGGCGCCGGGGAAGAGGCGCCAGGAGCGGGAGCGGCTGGAGATCTCGCAGTACGGAAAGCGCGACGTCCGGGCCTTCGCGGGCCCAGCCGAGTGCCACGCCTACAGTCCGCCGGGCAGCACCCCCTCCTCGATGTCGGCGAACTCGTCCTCGCTCGCCGCGAGGTAGTCCTCCCAGGACTGCTTGTCCCAGATCTCGACGCGGGTGCTGGCCCCGATCACCACGAGCTCACGGTCGAGACCCGCGTAACCGCGCAGATGCGCCGGGATGGTGACCCGGCCCTGCTTGTCGGGGATCTCGTCGTGCGCGCTGGCGAAGAAGACCCGGCCGTAGGCCCGGGCCGCCTTGTTGGTGACCGGCGCTTCGCGCAACTGGCCGGCGATGCGCTGGAACTCCGGCATCGGGAACACGTACAAACAGCGTTCCTGCCCCTTGGTGATCACGACACCTCCCGCCAGTTCATCTCGGAACTTCGCCGGAAGGATCAGCCGCCCCTTGTCATCGAGGCGTGGGGTGTGCGTGCCGAGGAACATCGGCGCCACCCCCTGCCCCCGGGCGGTTCGCGGTCCGCCTGTCAACTCGGGTCGGCAGGTCGCTCAGGTGAGGTTCGCCATCGGCCCTGCCACTGCGCTCCACTCTACTCCACTTCCCTCCACTCGCAAGCGGAATGAGCGGGGTCGCGAAGGTTGCTCGCACACGAAACCCCAGCTCAGCGAGGGGTGGGTCGAGTGGAGGGCCAGACCATGATCAACCCCGTCCGGTTTCCGACATCCTCCGACTTCGCTGCCAAGAATCCCCACGAACACGCCGAAACCTCCCAGACAACAACCCTGTCAACCCCTCCCGTGGAGGAATGTGGAGGGGGATCGTGGCGCAAGTTGCGGTAGGACGGTTCGGGGGCGGGGGATGCCCCACTAGGGGCGGTCAGGCTTGATCCCTGCGTGGGTCATCCCCCGCCCCCGAACCTCGGCACACTTGCGCCACGATGGGGGTGGGCTTGGTGCAGGTCGGGCTGGGCGGAGGGCTGCCGGCTGCGAGGGCTGGGAGCGGCGGGGGGCTTGGGCGCGTGAGCTGCGTACACAAGGAAGAAGGGCCCGGCTTTCAGCCGGGCCCTTCCTGGGGGTGCTGGACGACAGTGGGGGGGGGCCCCCCCCGGCCGGCCCCCCCGCGGGGGGGGCGGGGGGGGGGGCGCCGGGGGGGGGGGGGGGGGGGGGGGGGGGGGGG
>NZ_JAMYJR010000076.1 GCF_024137025.1 Paractinoplanes aksuensis | reverse complement strand
AAGCCCTCCAGCGCCGATGGTACTGCACTCGGGAGGGTGTGGGAGAGTAGGACGCCGCCGGACTCAACGTGAACAGTTGGCCCACCCCATGCGGGGTGGGCCTACTGTCGTTTGTGGGTGCTTTTCACGGCGGAGCACAGCGAACATTCAGGTGAGGGCAACCTGGGGGCCGCTTTCGGCGGGCAAGTTGGCAGGTATGCGTCGTACTGCTGGGGTTGTGGCTCTTGTTGTGCTGAGCACCGCGGTGGCGGGGCCGGCGCGAGCTGGTGGGCCATCGGGGGACGGACCGCTGGTCGAGATCACGGCTGCGGTCGAGACGCCGGCGCTGTTCGACGACGAAGCCGGCGGGGACGCCGACGCCGATGATCCGGCGATCTGGGTCAACCGGGCCGACAAGTCGCGCAGCCGGGTCATCGGGACGGCCAAGAACGGCGGTCTGCGGGTCTACGACCTGGCCGGTCGCGAAGTGCAGTCGATCCTGCCGCCCGAGGGTGGACGGTTCAACAACGTCGACCTGGTGACCGGGTTCGGGGCCGAACGGCAGGACTACGCCGTGGTCACCGACCGAGGGCTCGACCAGCTGCGCATCTATCGCATCGACCTGTCGGGCCGGCTCACCGATGTCACCTCGGCCGACGCGCCGCTGCTGTTCTCGCGTGACCAGGCCGAGGTCGAGACGCAGGCCACCGGCTACGGGCTGGCCACCTACGGGCGGTACGCCGTGGTCAGCCGGCGGCACAGCACGACGCTGGGCATCTTCCGGCTCGAGGAGCGGAAGAACTCCGTCAGCTACCGCGTCACCGACAAGCTCGACCTGCCCAAACAGTTCCGCCTGTCGACCGGCGCGACCTGGACGCCGTGCGCTGAGCCGGGCGAGGACCCGCAGATCGAGGGCATGGTCGTCGACAGCGAGGCCGGCGTGCTCTACGCCGCGCAAGAGGACGTCGCGCTGTGGAAGATCCAGCTCGACCGCGACCGGTTCATCGGGGTGCCGCGGATCGTCGAGCGGGTGGCCGAGTTCGGTGCGCCGGGCCGCTACGACGCCGAGACCGAAGAGTGCGCGCTGGGTGAGCCTGCCCCGGAGGCCGGGCGCATCCGGGCCGATGTCGAGGGCGCCGCGATCTATCCGACCGGTAAGCGCGACGGCTACCTGATCGTCTCGAGCCAGGGCGACAGCAAGTTCTATGTGTACGACCGGCGGACCAACCGCCGCCTGTCGAGTTTCCAGGTGGTCGACGGTCCTCGCGCCGACGGTGTGCAGCACTCGGACGGCGCGGCCGCGACGAGCGTTTCGCTCCCCGGCTACCCCAAGGGCCTGCTGGTGCTGCACGACGGCGAGAACAAGCCCGACGACGGCCGGGTCAGCACCAACTTCAAGTACGTCGACTGGCGCTCGCTGAACACCCGGGCCGACTGACCCGGGGTGTTCAGGAGCGGTCGACGGTGAGCGTCCCGACGCCCGAGGTGGCGTCCACGTCGTAGCGGTCGGTCGCGGCGTCCCAGCCGTCCTGCACCCAGACCGACCCGCCCGCGACGCCGGTGCGGGCCTGCCCGTCGACCGTGACGCTGCCGGCACCCCCGCGGGCCGAGACTCGCACGGGGGCCTGGCCGGTCAGGCGTACGGAAAGCAGGCTCGCGCCCCCGCCGAGCACCACCCGCTGGGTGCCCGGGCCGGCCGGCAGCACGACCGATGAACGCTCGGTGCCGGAGCTGAAGTCGACGTCGCCGCCCGGGCCGCCGGTGAGGTCGACGGACTCGTCCTTGGCGCCGCCCGCGAGACGGATCTGCCAGCGCACGTCGTCGCTGAGCACGACGGTCAGCACGGCCGGACCGCCGCGGCCGGTGTCGCGCAGACCGGCGACCAGGTCGGGCCCCTCGACGGTGGCGGTCGGCGCCACCTTGGAATCCTCCGGCGTCGACAACTCGTACAGGTCGCCGCCGAGGTCGGCGAGCCGCACCCGCACCACGTCGGCTCCGCTGACGAGGAGGAACGACGAGACACGGCCGTCGCCGCGAACCCGGTGCGGCGTACTTTGATGGCGTTCGCCCAGGTAATAGCCGGGCCGATTCTCGGGGTTGTGGTCGCGGCCGTCGCCACCCCGCCAGTCGCAGGCGCCGACGAGCAGCAGCACGCTCAAGCCCAGGGCCATCGACGGATGTCTCACGGACGGAAGATACCCACCGAGCTCGCGGCCTAGTCGTTCGTTCGATCAGCGTTAGGGATCCGGCCACGACGCGTACGGTGTGCTGGCCATCGATGCGGGCCCATCGTGACTGCATGCGAGTCGCTCTGGTCACGGAGTCGTTCCTGCCCGATGTGAACGGTGTCGCCAACTCGGTGGTCCGCACCGCCGACCATCTGCTGCGCCGAGGGCACGAGCCGATGGTGATCGCTCCGCAGCCTCCGCCCGCGGTCCGCGACACCCCGGTCCACGTGCCGTACCCGGTGGTTCGGGTCGCCTCCCTGCCCATGCCGGGATACCCGCAGATCCGGCTGGGCCTGCCCACCCCCACGCTGACCGGCGCGCTGCGCGCGTTCGGGGCCGACCTCGTCCACCTGGCCAGCCCGTTCGTGCTCGGGGCGTGGGGCATGCTGGCCGCCCGCACACTACGTCTGCCCACGGTGGCCGTGTATCAGACCGACGTGGCCGCGTACGCCCGGGCCTACAAGGTCGGCATGACCGAGGGCGCCGCCTGGAAGTGGATCAAGACGGTGCACAACCTGGCCTCGCGCACGCTGGTGCCGTCGTCCGAGTCGGCCTTCGCCCTGAACGCGCACGGCGTCGAACGGGTCCACCTGTGGCGGCGCGGCGTCGACGACGAGCTGTTCCACCCCGGCCGGCGACGCGACGAGGTGCGGCAGTCGCTCGCCCCGAACGGCGAGCTCGTCGTCGGTTTTGTCGGGCGGCTGGCCGTCGAGAAGCAGATCGACCTGCTGGCCGACGTGAGCCGGCTGCCCGGCGTACGCCTGGTGATCGTCGGTGACGGCCCGGCCGCGCCGCAGCTGCACAAGGCGCTGCCGGCCGCGACGTTCCTCGGGGTGCGGCGCGGTGAGGAACTGGCCGAGCTGTACGCCAGCTTCGACATCTTCGCCCACACCGGACCGTACGAGACCTTCGGCCAAGCCGTGCAGGAGGCCATGGCCAGCGGGCTGCCCGTGGTGGCGCCGCGGGCCGGCGGCCCGGTCGACCTGGTAGACCACGAGCGCACCGGCTATCTCGTGCCCCCGTTCGTCGCCGAAGGCTTCACTTCGGCCGTACGGGACCTGGTGGCCGACCCGGCCCGCCGAGCGGCCTTCGGAGCGGCCGGACGGCAGGCCATCGAGGGCCGCAGTTGGTCCGCCGTGGGCGAGGAACTGCTCGTCCACTACGGCGAAGCGTGTAGCGTCGGTTACCTCGAACGAAGGGCGGTCGCCGCGTGAGGATCGTCCGCGTGGCGAACTTCGTTACTCCCCGCTCCGGGGGCTTGCGGACCGCACTCCGCCACCTCGGCGCCGGCTATCTGGCCGCCGGGCACGAACCGGTGCTGGTGGTGCCGGGCGCCACCGAGTCCGACGAGCAGACCGACCAGGGCCGCGTGATCACCCTGCCCGGGCCGCTGGTCCCCCGCATGGGCGGCTATCGAGTGCTGCTGGACCGGGCCCGGCTCAGCGCCACCCTGCAATCGTTGCGGCCCGACCGGATCGAGATCTCCGACCGCGCGACGCTGCGCTGGCTGGGCCGGTGGGCTCGCGGCCGGGGCATCCCGTCGATGATGGTGTCGCACGAGAGCCTCGACGGTCTGCTGCGCCTGTTCGGCCCGGGCCACAGCCGCCGTGTCGGCGACCTGCTGAACGCGCGGACGGCGGCCGACCACGACCAGGTCGTCTGCACGACCGGGTGGGCGGCCTCGGAGTTCGCGCGTCTCGGCGTACGCAATCTCACGCAGGTGCCGCTGGGCGTCGACCTCGACCGGTTCGTCCCGGCCAACCACGACCCCCGGATGCGCACGATGTGGTCGGCGGCCGAGGACGTGCTGCTGCTGCACTGCGGTCGGTTGGCTCCGGAGAAGAAGCCCCGGCGCTCTCTGGAGGCGCTGGCCGGGCTGCGCAAGTCGGGCGTGCCGGCGGTACTGGTGGTGGCGGGCGACGGGCCGCTGCGCATCGCCTTGCAGTCCGAGGCGGCCGAGCGGGGCCTGCCCGTCCGCTTCCTCGGGCACGTCGGCGACCGGCGCAAGCTCGCGGCGCTGCTGGCCAGCGTGGACGTGGCGATCGCCCCTGGCCCCATCGAGACGTTCGGGCTGGCCGCATTGGAAACCCTGGCCAGCGGTACGCCGGTGGTGGTGAGCGCCGAAAGCGCCCTGCCCGAGGTGATCGGCGACGCCGGCGTGGCCGCCCCCGGCGAAGGCCCGGCCTACGCCGAGGCGGTGCGGACGCTGCTCTCCCGCCCCGAACCACTACGCCGCGCGGCCGCTCGGGCGCAGGCCGAGCTCTTCCCGTGGCAGCGCTCGGTCGACGGCTTCCTCGAGGCCCACCAGGCCCTGCACCGAGCACCGGCGGCAAACCAGCCTTGATCCCGGTCTCCGGGGGCGGCCCCACTCAGCAGCCCGACCCGAGTGGAGCTTGACCGCGTGCGCGAAGCCGAACTCACCGGCCGACTTGACGGCGTCGAAGATCGGCTGGGCCCGGCCGCCTACGCTTGCCGCAATCGGTGAAGGCGAGTCGGCCAACGTGGGGTTGTGGATAGTGGCGCTCGATCGAGGATCGGCCGCGCCGTCGGATGCGGCCCGAACGGCTCGCGCGTGCGCGGCATGTAGTGCGAGATCATCGAGTGATGTCGTGGTGGCCCTTCAGGGATGAGCAGGCGTTCTGGGTCTGGGCCATGGACCCGTTCGCCGAGCTCGACTCGCAGGATGAGGATCTGCTGCTGTACGACGTTGCCGGCTTCGATCTGCTGATCGCGGCGGCCGGTTGGGCGGACTGCCCCAAGCGCGACCTCTGCCTGATCGTGCTCGAGGACTACTCGAGGCTTCTGGCCTGGCAGCGCCGGCCCGACGATCTCGCGGCACTGCGCGCAGCGGCCCAGCGGGCGAGCCGACAGGTGCATCCGTTGGTGAATCGGTGGGCGGCCTACGCGCTGCGGCTGCTCGCCCACGTTGAACGCGAAGGACAGGTGAACCGGGAGTCGGCGGTTTCGATGGCGACGGATCTGCTGGCTACACCGACCACTCAAGGGCGGGTCGAGCTGAATCTCGCCACGGTTCAGAAGGGCCGGCTGTGGGAGTGCAGCCACCGGCTCGAATCTCGGCACCTGTACATCAACCGGCGCACCGGAGCGTGGCAGATATACCCACCGCAAGCGGCCACCCCAGCGTTGCTGTCGGCGCTCTAGACCGGCTCCCCACCAGGCATTTCACGCTGATGTGACGCCTGCGGCCGGCTTCGGCGGGATACCAGTCGAACGACTTGGACCACCGCAGGTACTCTATGATCGCGGGCCGCTAGCTCAATGGCAGAGCTGTGGACTTTTAATCCATAGGTTCGGGGTTCGAGTCCCCGGCGGCCCACTCCACGCCTGACCTGCGTGTTCGAACAGGTCAAATGTGGCATTGCGCAAACCGCGGGTCGCTCGCCTGTCGCCCTGGGGCGTATGTGGTAGGTGGGTACATGCCCAAGAGTCGTGGTCGTCCCGCGGGACGAGGTAAGCCAAAGCGTCCGCAGCGCCCGGTGCGGGAGCTGCGGTTGTCGGACCGGTTGATGCGTGACGCGGTCACGATCGTGTCCGAGGACAGTGTGCTCGAGGTCGAGCGGTGGGCCAGTGGGTGGCTTGGCGCGGCGTGGTCGGCGGCGGGGTTCGGCGAGCGTGAGCCGGAGAAGATGTTCCACCTGGAGGTGGTGGGCCGGGCGTCGACCCGGCCGTCACCGCATGGGCTGGCCGCGGTGGCGGCGCTGCGCCGTGTCGCCGCTCCTTGCGAGTGGTCGCTGCTGGACGGCACGTTGGAGATCTTGTCGGAGAGTCAGCCGGTACCGCGGTGGTCGGAGGCGGCTGCCTTCGAGCCGGTTCGGGCGTGGCGGGCGGTGGATGTCTGGGACAGCGAGCACGTGCTGTTCGTCGAGTTCGCCGGGCAGACGCTGCACACGGTGATGGCGCAGATCTCCCTCGCCGGGGGTGCGCTGGTGGACAAGCTGGCGGTACTGCAGCCCGGGGCTGCGGAGACCTGGGATCGGCTGCGTGAGCCCGACGAGGTGCCGATGCCGGCCATCGAGTGCCCGGTCGAGGTTGCGCTGGCGGAGTTGGCGGATGCCTTGCGGACCACTGACATGACCTGGCCCCGCCATGATGACGAGGACTTCGTCGACTTGCGGGCGCTGGCCTGGTCGCGATGCCTTCCGTACCTGCCGGACTTCCGTGACTGGCAGCCGATGGGCGATGAGGAACGGGAGCGCCTGCTGGGCGGGTTCGCGCCGGTCGACGACACGGTCGCCAGGTCGCTGGCCGACCTGTTCCTGGACTACGGGGACGGCTACATGACGAGTGGCCCGTTGTGCTGGAGCCCGGGGCAGGTGGGCTTGTTCCTGGCCGACTGGCTGCCGCGCAAGGCGGCGCTGGATGCCGAACAGCGTGCCGCCTTGCCGGAGGTGTTGCGGCGCTGGATTCGGTACGCCCTGGACCGTCGTGCGGTCGACCCGGAGTGGATCGGTCCGGTGGTCGAGGCTGTCGACACGTTCCTTCCCGCGTTCGAGGAGGCGTTCGACGACGTGGCGGCGTGGGGTCCTGCCAAGCAGATCGCCGCGGAGCTGGCGGCCCGCGGTATCGACCTGACCGACCCGGAGGCCGTCGACGGAGCAATGCGGGGACTAAACGCCGAACGCCTCGCTCGGCGTCTGATCGATTGATCACCCGAACGAGGCACCCCGTGCCGGTCTGACTCTGACAGCTCATAGGTTGGTGACATGTCGATGTCTGATGCCGCGCTGCTCCGACGGGCTGGTGACCTCAAGGGCGAGCTGGTGGCGTTCTCTCAACAGCCCCGCTACGACCGGGCTGCGTCGAGTTTTCTGGCCCAGTACGGCAACGGCCTGGAAGACGCCGATGAGCAGCGGTGGATGCTGCTCTGGGACTGTTTCATCCTGGAGCACCGGCTGGCGAACGGCCGGACGGTGGTGGAGCAGTTCGTGGATGCCCGGCCGGACCTGCCGGAGGTCGAGCGGGAGATGGTGCTCGGCTGGCGTGATGTGGTGCAGGGCCCGTTCGAGGTGCAGCGCAAGGACGGGTCAGCGCTCGTGGTGGAGAGCCTGGTCGACGACTTGACGTATCGGGTCCGGTCGAACATGGGTCCGGCAGTGTTCAAGCAGATGCCGCGCCGCTCGTTCATCATCGCCCGGCTGGTTGCGGTCGGTGACGAGTGGATGCTGAGCGGGCCGGTACAGATCCTGCGTGGGAGCGAGCGGGACATCGCCTATCAGCTCGCGCTGGACATGTCGTTGCGTACGCCGCAAGCAGTGTTCCGGAATCCAGAGAAGCTGGCGCAGGCGTGGGAGCATCAGCGTGCTGACCGGCACGGTTCGTCGAGTTCTTCGGCACCGACCTGCTGGTGGTCCCGGGGGACCAGGCACAAGAGCGGCTCGACGGCTACTACACGTACTGCCGTGACACGGTTCTCGGGCCGGACCCGAAGGACGTCCCTCCTGCGGTGTCGATGTCGTTGCCGCCGGATGTGACCGATGCGGAGACGGTGGCGCTGATCTACGACGAGACGGACGGGCTCGGTTTCTACGCGGAGTTCGGCCTCGTGGAGGAAGCGTTCGCGAACCCCGACCTGTTGCGACGTCGCCGGTGGCGCGAGCAGACGCTGTCCTATCTCGAGGACGACAGCGTGGAGCCGATGGTCCTGCGTCGGCTTGCGGCGAGGGATCCGAAGAAGGCGAGTGTCTTGTTCCGGCGACTGCTGAAACGGCCACGGTTCGACTGGGGCCGCGACGGTGAGGCGCTGATGCGTGAAATCAAGCCAAGCTATTTCGACCGGCCACCGCGCCCACGGGTGAGCCCGCTCAGCGAGCGGTTGGCGGAATTCGCCAAACGCCGCTGAACAGCAACGACAGGGCCGGATCTACTCGTAGTGGTACCGGCAGGAGATGATGGTGATCTCGTTGGGCTCGACGGCGTACACCATGCGGTGCTCGTCGTCGATGCGCCGTGACCGGAGTCCTGCGAGGTTGTTTCGGAGGATCTCCGGTTTGCCGATGCCCTGACCGTCGGGGTCGCGTTTGATGTCGGCGATCAGCGCATTGATGCGTTTGAGGGTTTTGCGATCCTGGGTCTGCCAGTACAGGTAGTCGTCCCAGCCGTGGTCGGTCCAGCTGAGTCTCACTCCTCGGGGCCGAACTCGCGCTCGGTGGCTCGGCCGGCTCGCCACTGCTCGACGCTCTCGACGAGGCGCTTGGCGTTGGCGGGTGATCGGAGCAGGTAGTTGGTCTCCATGATCGAGTCCCAGTCCTCCTTACTCACCAGGACCGCGTTTCCACGCTTGGAGACGATCTCGATCGGGGTGTGGTCCTCGTTGACGCGCTCGATGAGCGGAAAGAGGGACTTGCGCGCCTCGCTGGCACTGATCGCGGACGTCATGATGCCTCCCGAAGTGGTACTGGATACGGTACCACTATCGGCGTGGAGGGTGAGCCCGATGTTGTCGGGGTCAACCGTCCCCAGCGCTAGCGCCTAACACGTGAGTTGGTCAAACGTCCCGAAAGTGGGCGGCCCGGGACGATGGTGACGTGGTTCGCATGGTGCAACGTCCGGCCCACCAGCTTGGGCACACCATGTCCGCGGAGGGCGCGGACCTTTGCGCTGGTCATTCCTGCTCCGGGGGCCGAGCCCCCGGACGCCCCGCGTTGCGGTCGCTTGCGGTCGTCGGTGGTGATGGTGGGGTCTGCGCTTCGCTCGACGGGGTCAGGCTTGATTCGGGTGCTAGGAACCGTTGGTCACCGGGACGTGCGCGTCGCGCGGCTACAACAGCGCCACCGGCTCAGCCGCCGCATCGGCGTGGCCAGTCGGCCCGCGTTATATTCGCCGCCGGAAGCCGGAAGCCGGAAGCCGGAAGCCGGAAGCCGGAAGCCGGAAGCCGGAAGCCGGAAGCCGGAAGCCGGAAGCCGGAA
>NZ_JAMYJR010000075.1 GCF_024137025.1 Paractinoplanes aksuensis | reverse complement strand
GGCCGCTGCTCAGCGCGAAGCGGGGGTTCCATCGCGCGCCTGCTCTCAAGCGCCCTGGTTACGGAACCGCGTGCCCCAGGGGCCCTGGGGAGAGGGTGCGAAAGGTTGTTTACCGTACGTTCGGTAATGTTGGGGGTATGGGGCGGGCTCCGAGTATTGATGATGTGGCGTTGTTGGATCGGCTCAGTGAAGTGTTTCGGCGGGCGGGGTATGAGGGGGCGTCGCTGACTGATTTGTCGGCGGCGACGGGGTTGCATCGGGCGAGCCTCTACCACCGCTTTCCGAGTGGGAAGCCGGGGATGGCGGCGGCTGTGCTTGAGGCCGTGGAGCAGGCGTTTGTCGAGATTCTGGAGCCGCTCTCGTCGGGGCTGGGGCCGGCGGCTGCTGTGGAAGAGATGGCGCGGCGGGTTGGTGCGTTCTATGACGACGGGCGGCTGGCCTGTGTGCTCGACACCATGACGTTGCGGGGAGCGCCCGACGATATCCGGGCGCGGGCCGCGCATCTGGCCAACGGGTGGCTGACCGCGATGGCCGATGTGGCTCGGCGGGCGGGTGTCTCCGAGCAGGAGGCGCCGCGTCGGGCCCGGGCCGCTCTGGTGCGGATCGAGGGGGCGTTGATCCTGGCCCGGGTGCTGGATGATCCGTCGGAGTTCCAGCTCGCGCTGGCCGAGCTGCCACAGATGCTCGTGGGGGCAGTCGCCGGCCGGCGTTGAGCGTCGTTGCGATCTCGGCTAGTTGGTATTTCGGGGCGGCGATCCCGGCTGAAGTGGTGGCCGGCCCTCATGACCGGAGCGCCCGCCGCGACCACGTCGAACTCGATCATCCGAAGCAGCTGGCCCGGTCGAAGAGGGACCGGAACGCGCGCCGCGATCACCGGGGGCAGCTGGTTGTCGGTGTGGGGTGGTGGCGTGCGGGATGGTCGAGGCGGCGGCGTGTTCGCGGGGGCGCGAGCCGGTCGCGGTGACCGGTTCCCCGTACGGAATCAGGTTTTCGCCGAAGGCCGTAGCGCCCGCTGATCCAGGTCCGTGATGCGGCAGCCGCGCCGCTATTCGGTGTCGACCTCAGTGGGCGGGGTGGTCCCTCGGGGAGGGGCCGCCGGTGAGCGGTTCTCGCGTCGGGACCGGTCCACATTGGTCTCAGCGCCTGTTCGTAGCGGGGACGGGGCTGCGGCGAGGCTCAGATCCCGCCTGGCGGCGTCTGAGCGAAAGCCCGGTTCCAACACCGGGAGCCGGACGAATCTGGCCCGCACTACGAAACAGCTAGGGGAACCGCTGAGCGCCGTCGGCGTTCATCGGGTGGCGGGCAGTGGTGGGTTGAAGCGCGACATCGTCGGCGCCGACCAGTTCGCGGCCAGGGAGCGTGGTAGCAGGATGGCCTCATCGATCTCGAACTCGACCGCGCGTGAAGCCGGGGTGGCTGCGTCGGATGGCCAGCGCACCTCGGCGCGGCCGGTGAGGTGGACGGTGGTGCCGGTGGTCCAGTCGACGAAGAGCAGGGCCGTGTGCGGGTTTTCGGTGATGTTGCCGAGGGTCATCAGCATGTTGTTGCCTCGGTAGTCGGGCCAGCGCAGCCGGGTCGGGGACAGCAGTTCGATGAAACCCGGGTTTCCGCCGCGGTGGGAGACGTCGGGGTCGCCGTCCTCCGAGGCCGAGGCTACGAAGAACGTGTCGGCCGTGGTGACCAGGCGGCTCATGTCTTCGGTCAGTGCGGGGGTGCTCGTGGCGGCGGCCGGCTCCGACGGGGTGCCGTCGAGGCTGATCACCGAGCGCTGCTGGATGTACTTCGGGCAGTTGGGGAAGCTCTGCTCGATGGTGAGCAGCAGGCCGGAGGGCAGCGGCGTCGACGTGCCGTTCATCCGCAGCCGGATGCGTGTCTCGAGGTCGATGGCCAGCAGGCCCAGCCGGCCGGGTCGGCGGGTCATCGGCTCGACCGGATCGCCGGCCGCGAGCCGGGCCTGCACCAGCACCGACTCGTCGTCGGGGGCGTTGATGAATCCGCGCGGGCCGACGAACATCGACGCCCACAGCCGGCCGTCGTCGGCCTGGGCTCCGACGACCAGGATGTTCTGATACGACAGGAATTCGTCGGCGCCCTCGGGCAGGGTCGGCTGGACCAGCCGGGAGACGCCGGCCGCCTGCCGCGTCAGGCCCGCTCGGGCCTGGGCTTCCAACTCGCCCCAGTGAAAGACCGATTGCATGGCTCGTAGATTACCAAACGTTTGGTAAAAAACGAAGGCAAAGTGGGCCGCCTCACGAGAGGGGGCGACGTCAGCGCGCCAGCAGGGGCATGACTATGCGGACCTGGGCGGCCAGGCCGTCGAGGACCGGTTCGCCAGCGGTGGTGTAGGCGAGCAGAGCCTGCTGGAACAGGCCGTCGAGCATGGCGTACGCGGTGGGGGCGGGCGTCGACGGCGTGGCGCCGGCCAGGGTCGCGTAGCGGGTGACGACCCGCCAGATCATCGCCTCGAGCGCGGCGTCGATCTCGGTGATGGCGGCCCGCAGCGGCTCCTCGAACATGCTCTGGGTGCGCAGGTCGTACCAGAGGCGGTGCATGGGCGCCTCATCGCGGATCGTCTGGGCCAGCTTGTCGGCGAACGCCTCGACCAGCTCTACGGCCGATTCCGAGTCGCGGACGACGGCGTCGTAGCGGGTGACGCAGCGCGCCTTGTAGTAGCGGACGCTGTAGATGACCAGCTCGGTCTTGTCCTGGAAGTAGTAGTGCACGACGCCGTGGCTGAACGGTGAGTTGCCGGCGATCTCGCGCAGGCTGGCCCGGGCGTACCCCATCTCGCCGAGGGTCAGCAGCGCCGACTCGGCCAACTCGTCACGGCGGCGGTCGTACTTGTCGACCGGGCGGCTCTTCACAGGGGGCACGAGGACATCGTACGACTTGACAC
Organism: Paractinoplanes aksuensis; assembly: GCF_024137025.1. Classification (GTDB taxonomy): domain Bacteria; phylum Actinomycetota; class Actinomycetes; order Mycobacteriales; family Micromonosporaceae; genus Actinoplanes; species Actinoplanes aksuensis. The sequence goes on along the minus strand of NZ_JAMYJR010000075.1, from coordinate 2,269 downwards.
TCGTCCAAAGTTTTCTTGACAAGTGTCAAGCGAAGGCATGTGATGTGGGTCTCAACGTTCTCGATCCTCCCGGGAGCCTCAGATGACACAGATCGATCTCACCGGCCGGCGCGCCCTGGTCACCGGCGGCGCCCAGGGGCTGGGCGAAGGCATGGCCCGGGCCCTCGACGCGGCCGGCGCCTCCGTGGTCGTGGCCGACCTGCAGGACGACCTCGGGCCCAAGGTGGCCGAATCGCTCGGCAATCCCGGCGGCTTCGTGCACCTCGACGTCACCGACGACGAGGGCTGGGCGGCCGCGGTCGAGCAGGCGATCGGGATCATGGGCGGGCTCGACATCGTCGTCAACAACGCCGGCGTCGAGATCACCAGCCTGATCGTCGACCTCGACCCGGTCGCGGTGCGCAAGCAGCTCGAGGTCAACCTGCTCGGTACGGCCCTGGGCATCAAGCACGCCTTCCGGGCGATGCGCGCCCAGCAGAGCGGCGTCGTGATCAACGTGGCCTCGGTCGCGGCGACCATCGCCTTCCCCGGCATCTCGGTCTACTCGGCCACCAAGTCGGGCGTCGACCGGCTCACGCGGGTCGCGGCCATGGAGTCGGGCAAGCTCGGTTACGGCGTACGCGTCAATTGTGTCTATCCCGGTCTGGTGCCGACCGCGATGGGCGCCGGGCTGGCCAACGACGTGGCCCAGATCGGCCTGTTCCCGTCGCCCGAGGCCGCCGTGGGCGCGGTCGTCGAGCTCACACCGTCCGGTCGCCTGGGCGAGGTCGCCGACATGGCCGACGCGGTGGTGTTCCTGGCCTCGGACGCGGCCCGCTTCATCAACGGCGTGGGCCTGCCCGTCGACGGCGGAATGGGGATGTGACATGGCCACCAAGCCCGTCGTCGTCTACGGCGCCTCCGGTTACACCGGCCGGCTGATCTGCGAATACCTGCGCGAGTACAACGTCCCGTTCGTCGCCGCCGGTCGCGATGCGGCCAAGCTCAAGCAGTCGATGCAGGAGAACGTGGCCGGCATCGAGACCGCCGACTACGAGATCGCCGAGGTCGGCCACGACGTCAAGGCGCTGACCGAGCTGTTCGCCGATGCGGAAGTCGTCTGCAACACGGTCGGCCCGTTCAGCGTCTACGGGCCCGAGGTCGTCGAGGCCTGCCTGGCCGCCGGCACGCACTACCTCGACACCACGGGCGAGCAGGACTGGATGATCACCTGCGACGAGAAGTACGGCTCCGACTTCGCCGCGGCCGGCCTGCTGCTCGCGCCCGGCATCGCGCAGATGTACACGACCGGCGAGATCGCGGCCGAGCTGTGCCTGGAGAAGCCGGGACTGGACACTCTGGACATCGCGGTGTTCTGGGGCGGCAGCCCGACGATCGCGTCGACGCTGACGATCCTGGTCAACGCGGCCACCTCGGGCGCGTACCGGCTCGAGCAGAACCGCTACGAGGCCTGGGATCCGGAGGCTGGGCTGTATCAGCTGGTGCTGCCGGGCCAGCACGAGCTCGCGCTGGCGCTGCCGTGGGGTGGCACCTCGCACCCGGTCTGGTACCGCCGCGACCCGCGGGTGGCCAACGTCAAGGTGCTCGGTGGCGTGTTCAACCGGGCGCTGATGAACGGCGTGCCGCAGATCGTGGCCAACGCGGTCGAGGCGACCAAGGACATGGCCCCCGACGACCGGTACGCGGCCCTCACCGCGACGGCGGCCCAGGTGATGAACCAGATGCCGCCCCGGGAGAATCCGCGGCTGAACAAGTCGGTCGACTCGGTGCACGCCTCGGGTCCGTTGGGTCGTGCCCACTGCGTCATCTACGGCAACTCGAACTACAAGCAGACCGGCCTGATGCAGGCGTACGCCGCGTACCACTTGCTGCAGCAGCCGCCGCGACGGGTCGGGTTCGCCTCCGGGTGCCAGGCCTTCGGGCATCGCGAGCTGCTCGGCGTACTGGAGAGCTTCGGTCTGGTCCGTGAGCCGACCGTCACGGTCGAGCGCTGAGTCATGCGGCTCGTCGACTACCTGGACAAGGGGGCCTCGCTCGACCCGGACGCGCCGTGTCTGACCACGGAGGGGGAGACACGGACGTACGGGGAGGTGCGGGAACTCAGCGTCCGCATCGCCTCGGCGCTGGCCGCCCGCGGGGGGGGGGGGGGGGGGGGGGGGGGGGGGGGGGGGGGGGGGGGCGCCCCCCCCCCCCCCGCCGGGTGTCAGAGAGCGGGTGTGTCGCGGGGGCGCAGCGTCGCCCAGCCCTCGTCGCGGGCGCGGGCCGCGGC
>NZ_JAMYJR010000074.1 GCF_024137025.1 Paractinoplanes aksuensis | reverse complement strand
ACCAGTGGCCCGCACGCGGACGATGTCGGGCGAGGCGGCCGCGGTGGCCAGGTAGTCGCGCAGGTATTGCGGCTGATTCCGGTGGCTGAAGTCGCTAAGGGAGGTCAAAACCGCTACGAACGGGGCAGAAGTGGAGAAGTTCACTCACCGGTATGGGCGGCGGCCGTCGTCGCCCGTGCTGGCGAGTCGATGAACTCTGCGGCGGTCGAGCCGTCTTTCCCAATAACGCACTCGTAGGGGGAGGAGGTGGCGAATGCGCCCACGGCCGTCCGGCAGGCATTCGGTGCATCCGCCACGACGAGGGGGCCTACGTCGCAGCGGATGCAGTGTCTGCATGCTCACCGCGCGGCCCGGGACGGTCAGGTCCCGGGCCGCGTCGAGGCGCCAGTCGCCCGGGTTCCGGGCTTCGGGGTGGGCCGGATCGTCACGCCGCTTTCCGGCGGTCGGAGAGAGTCGGCAGGTGACCGGTCGCTCCACCGTCGACGTTGATCCGCTGGCCGGTGATGAACTTCGACTCGTCCGACGCCAGGAACACCACCGCGTTGGACACGTCGCTCGGCTCTCCGACGTACGGCAGCATCTGCGAGTCGCGCAACAGCTGGACCGGGGCGGACTTCGCCCGCCCGTCGTCGACGGCCGGCGGCGGGACCAGTCCCGGGGCGATGGCGTTGCAACGGATGCGCAGATGGCCGTACGACGTGGCGATGGACTGCGTCAGATAGTCGATCGCCGCCTTGCTCGTTCCGTACGAGACGAGCGCGAGGTCCCCGCCGGCGGACTGGATCGACGACGTGTTGATGATCGATCCGCCGCCGCCCTCGGCCATGACGGGAATGGCGTACTTGCTGCCGAGGAAGACGCTGAGCAGGTTGACCTCGAGTGTCCGCATCAGGTGGTCGCGAGTGACGCCCACGACGTCGGTGTCTCGATCGAGCCAGTCGGCGCCGATCAGGCCGGCGTTGTTCCACAGCACATCGAGCCGGCCGTACGTCCGGGTCGCGAGGTTCACCATTTCCCGGATGTCGCTCTCGTCGCTGACGTCGCCGACGTACGGGACCACCTCGAGGCCCTCCTTCGCCAACTCCGCCGCGCGGTCGGCGACGGAGGGCGAGAGGTCCATCATGACCACCCGGGCGCCTTCGGCCGCCATGGCGTGGGCGCCGGTGAATCCGAGGTTGCCCGCCGCGCCGGTGACGATGGCAACCTTGTCCTGCAACCGATTCATGACATGTCTCCAATTCTGGAAGATTGTGCAGGGCCGGCCGGGTCTACTGCGGCAGGCCCTGGTAGTCGGCTTGTCCGGCCAGCATTCCGCCGTCGACCAGGACCTCGGTGCCGGTAACGAACCGGGACTCATCCGAGGCGAAGTACAGCACCGCGTTGGCGATGTCCTCGGGCTCGCCGACTCGGCCGAGTGCGATGCTGTGGGTGTCGAAGACGACGCCCTCGGTCATCGGCGTCCTGGTCTGGCCGGGGTGCACCATGTTCACCCGGATGCCGTCGTGACCCAACTCGAGGGCGGCCGTCTTGGTCAGCCCTCGCAGAGCCCACTTCGAGACCACATAACCGAACATTCGCGGTACGCCTTGAAAGGCGCCCACCGAGCCGATATTGACGATCGATCCACCCCCGGCCCGGCGCATGCCCGCGGTGACGGCCTGGAGCCCGTTGAAGGCCCCGATGAGGTTGACGTCCAGCGTGTGCTGAAGCCGGGCGGTGTCCCATTCGCTGAGCGCCGCCGGGTCAGCGATCCCGGCGTCGTTGATCAGGATGTCGACCGTCCCGAACAGCTTCTCGGCGTCCCGGACGACCTCGGCCCAGTCTGTCACCGAACGGACGTCCAGCCGGCGGGCGACCACGTCCGGACCCAACTGCCTGGCCAACTCCTCCGCGCCCTCGAGGTCGACGTCGGCCGCGATGACCCGGGCGCCCTCGGCGGCGAGCAGACTCACCATGGCCGCGCCCATGCCTTTCGCCCCGCCGGTGACGATTGCTGTCCTGCCCTCTACCCGTCCCATGATCGAGATCCCTTCGTACTGAGAAATGGAGCCGAAGCAACTATGTCTTCAAGGTGATACATCACCTACCTCCTTGGCTACCCCTGAGAACAACTAAGTGACACATCACATAAAGCTGCCTAGGCTTGCCGGGTGACGGACACCGAGCAGTTCGACGAACGTGAGCAACGGGCCTGGTTCGGCTTTCTGACGATGCAGGAGGATCTGCGCCGGCACATCAACCGGCAGCTGCTGGAGGACTCCGGGCTCTCGCTCTCGGACTTCTCCGTCCTCAGCGCCCTGGTGCAGCAGCCCGACGGCGCCCTGCGGGTGTTCGAGCTGGTCAGCCTGCTGCGATGGGAGCGAACGCGGCTCATCCACCAGGTCTCGCGGATGGTGTCACGCGAGCTGCTCGAGCGCCGGCCGGCCGCCGAGGACAGTCGAGGCAGTCGAGTGGCCCTGACCGAGCGGGGCCGGGAAGCCGTTCGCCAAGCCACGCCCCTGCATCTGCGGGATGTCCGCCGGACGTTCTTCGACGCGATCAGCCCTCGGCAGATCGACATGCTGGCCGCTCTGTCGGAGGCAGTGCTCGACAGCATCGCGGATCAGGAGAGAAACAATCAGTGATCTATCACCTAAGCCAGAGCGTGCCGTGTCACCGAGTGCTCGACGAGCGGATCGAAGCCGTCGGACGCGGGCCCGGCCCGACCGACGGCTACTCCCCGGTAGAGGGGCTCAAATTTGCCCTGCCAGGGTGACCCCAACCGGCCCTACCGTGCGAGTTACCGGTCTATGGCCTCTCCGGCCGCCCGCTGAATGCCTTGATCAGGCCGTTACCCGGAGTCACACGCCTACCGCACGGCCATCACCCCAGGAGCACCGTTGTTCAGCCCACCCGACACCACCGCGTCCGACCGCCCGGCCCTGATCGCCGACCGGACTGCTCTGAGCAGCGCCGACCGCACTCTGGTCAGTCTTCTGGTGGTCTCCACCTTTGTCGTGATCCTCAACGAGACCGTCATGTCCCTGGCGTTGCCGCGCCTGATGCAGGATCTGCATGTCTCCGCGTCGACCGGCCAATGGCTCACCACCGGCTTCCTCCTGACCATGGCCGTGGTCATCCCCACAACGGGGTTCGTCATGGAGCGCTACCCCCTTCGCCGGGTCTACGCCGGCGCCATGGCCCTGTTCAGTCTCGGCACCGCGATCGCCGCCACCGCGCCGGGCTTCGAACTCCTGCTGACCGGCCGGATCGTCCAAGCCGCCGGCACAGGTGTGATGATGCCGCTGCTCATGACGACCGCCATGATCATCGTTCCCACCGGAGCCCGGGGTCGGATCATGGGCGTCATCTCCGTGGTCATCTCGGTGGCGCCGGCGATCGGCCCGACCATCTCCGGCCTGGTGCTCGCCCGGCTCAGTTGGCGATGGCTGTTCGGCATCGTCCTGCCGGTCGCGTTGCTGATGCTCGCGCTCGGAGCGTGGAAGATCCGCAACGTGTCCACTCCGCGGCGCGTCCGTCTCGACATCCTCTCTCTCGCGCTGTCCGCAGTCGGGTTCGGGGGCCTCATCTACGGCTTGTCCAGCCTCGGTGAAGCCTCCGGTGAGGCACCCGTAGCCCCGTGGGTGCCCACGGCGGCCGGGGCCCTCGCCCTGGTCCTTTTCGCGTGGCGTCAGCACGCGTTGCAGACCAGCCACGGCCCCCTGCTCGACCTGAGCGCCTTCGCCTACCGCACGTTCACCCTCAATACCTTCGTGATGATCGCCGGCTTCACCGGACTGTTCGGCACGCTCATCCTGCTACCGATCTACCTGCAGAACGTGGTCGGCATCAGCGCCTTCGAAGCCGGCCTGATGCTCCTGCCCGGCGGCGCGGCGGTGAGCGTTCTCTCGCCGCTCGTCGGCCGTCTCTACGACCGGTACGGCCCACGTCCACTGGTCCTGCCCGGCGCGATCGTCCTCAGCGCCGGGATGTGGCTCCTGTCCAGCATCGGCCCGACCACTGCCCTACCGTTGGTGGTCCTTTACTACACGGTCCTGACCAGCGGATTGGGGCTGCTGTTCACGCCGCTGATCACGTCTGCCCTGGGTGTCCTGCCGGCCGGCCTCTATGGCCACGGCAGCGCCATCATGGGCAGCCTCAACCAGCTCGCCGGTGCCGCCGGTTCCGCCCTCTTCATCACCGTGCTGTCCACCACCGGCGCCGCCCGCCTGGCCGCCGGAGCCAGCCCGCTGGCCGCCACCAGCGACGGCATCAGGCAGGCCTTCTTCTGGGGTGCCGTCATCTCCGTATTCGGCATCCTGTTCGCCGCATCGGCGTACCGCAAGGTCCCAGACCCGGCCCGCTGACGCCGCCGGACAGCTTGTCGACGAAGGTCTGCGGCCGGGCCCCTGGGACGGTTTCGGCCGGCCAAGACGAGCGCAGTTCGAACTGCACGGCCTCACTGCGGATACGCACCTATCGCGGTCAACGCCGCCATCGAAGAATTGTTCTCTTGGCAACATTCGCCCATTTCTGGTGGTGGCCATAAGATCGCTGTCCGACCCCCTTCAACCACGTTGCTCTGACCGCGGTGCACCGATCGAGGCCGCGATGGTGACGGTCTCGGATCACATCTCGAGGACACGGTGAACAAAATCAATTTCGACCGACCTACCGCCGGCGAACGGTTCCGGTACTGGTTCGACGGCGTCATGTCCAAGGGCATGATCGCGCTTATCGGCCTCCTTGCTTTCGGCAGTGTCGTGCTCATCGCGGTCATGTCGCTGGTGATCACGGTCTTGGGGTTGTGGCCGGACGAGCAGAAGAGCTTCGACGAGACGTTCTGGTCGAGCCTCATGCACGCGTTGGACAGCGGAACCCTCGGCGGTGACGACGGCGTCGGCCTCCGGGCCGCCCAGCTAGTCGTGACCGTCGCCGGCATCATCGTGGTGGCCAGTCTGATCAGCATCATCTCCAACGCCTTCGACGCCCGGGTCGAGCAGCTGCGCAAGGGTCACTCCCGGGTGCTGGAGCAGGACCACACGCTGATCCTGGGCTGGAACTCGAAGATCTTCGCGATCGTGAACGAGATCTGCTTGGCCAACCAGTCCCGCCGGAGCTCGGCCATCGTTGTCCTCGCCCCCGGTGACAAGATCGAGATGGAGGAGGCGCTGCAGGCCAAAGTGCCCGACCCCGGCCGGACTCGTCTCATCGTGCGCAGCGGCGACCCGCTGGACCTCGGCGACCTGGAGGTCGCCAGCCCTCGCGCCGCTCGCAGCATCGTGATCCTGGCCCCGGACGGCGACGAGGATCCGGACTCGGCCGTGATCAAGGCCGCGCTCGCGCTGACCAACAGCCCGCACCGCAAACAGGGTCGCTACCACATCGTCGGCGAGATCCGGCACTCGGCGAACATGGATGCTGCTCGCCTGGTGGGCCGGGACGAGGCCGACTGGGTGCTCACGGACGAGCTGATCAGCCGCATCACCGTCCAGACGAGCCGGCAGAGCGGCCTGAGCGAGGTCTACACCGAGCTGCTCGACTTCGCCGGGGATGAACTCTACTTCAGCGAGCAGACCGCGCTGACCGGCCGGACCTACCTGGACGCGCAGCAGGCGTTCGCCGACTCGGCCGTCATCGGCGTGCTCTCCGCCGGTGGTGTTGTGCTCAACCCCCCGGCCGCGCGTGTCATGCAGCCGGGCGAGAAGCTGATCCTCATCGCCGAGGACGACAGCAAGATTCGTACGACTCCGTCCGGGCGCCCGGACATGTCCCTGATCAGCGACCTCGTGCACCACGCCGACGCACCGGACCGCGCGCTGGTGCTGGGATGCAACAACAGTCTCGGCTCGATGTTGGCTGAGCTCGACCGGTACGTGGCCGCGGGATCGACGGTCACGGTGGTCTCCCCGGCCGCGATCCCGGACCTCGGCCCGTACAAGAATCTGAGCGTGACCCACGTGCCCGGCGACACCGTGAACCGGTCTGTGCTGGAGAGCCTGCGGGTGCACGAGTTCGACCACATCGTCGTGCTGTCCGACAAGGACGACACCAGCCCGCAGCGGGCCGATGCCAAAACTCTGATCACCCTGCTGCACCTGCGGGAGATGGCGAACGGGCTGGGCGTCGAGCTCAACGTCGTCAGCGAGATGCTCGACGACCGCAACCGCGAACTGGCCGAGGTGACCAAGGCGGACGACTTCATCGTGAGCGACAAGCTGATCAGCCTCATGCTGTCGCAGACCTCGGAGAACGAGCGTACCAACGAGGTGTTCCAGACCCTGTTCTCCAGCACCGGCAGTGAGATCTACCTGCGCCCGGCCGACCTGTACATCAAGCCGGGCGCCATCACCGACTTCCACACGGTTGTCGAGGCGGCCAGCCGGCGGGGCGAGACCGCGATCGGTTACCGCATCACTGCTGACAAGCGGAACAAGGAACGCTCGTACGGCATCACCCTCAACCCGACCAAGCGCGATCAGCTGACGCTCGTACCGGGTGACAAAGTCATCGTCCTGGCCGAGAGCTGATTCACGGAATCGCCCGCGCGCTGATTTCCGATCGTGGAAGTGGCGCCGAACTGGCCAAGGATGTGCTGGCCGCCTACATCGACCGGGGCGGGAACAGCCTGGACACCGCCAACCTCTACACCAACGGTCACGCGGAGAAAATTGTCGGGGACTACCTCGAGAGTCGTCCTGGGCTTCGTGACCGGCTGGTCATCGGCACGAAGTTCTTCGGCAACCTGCACCTCGGTGACCTGAACGGGGGTGGCGCCGGTCGAGCCTCAGCTGAGCTTCCCCGCCTGGGTGAACAGGCTCGCGGCGGCAATGGAGTTCGGCGGGTCGACGGTCGACGGCCGGGCCCACGACGTCTTCCCGCCCCTGGCCGGGAATCCCACCCGGTACTGAACCTCGAGCCAAGGTAGGACGGCAGCGCCTCCCGGCTCACGGCTGGGGGCGTCCCGAGGCCTATGGACTGGCCGACCGCAAGGGTTCGGTCCGCCCCCGCCCGCGGCAGGCAAAGGTGGTAGCCACGCCGGAAATGGGGAGACGATGTGACGATGAACGATCGTCAAGCGATCCGGGAGTTCCTGAGGACCCGCCGGGCTCGTATTGCTCCCGAAAGCGCCGGGTTTCCCACCGGTGGTGATCGGCGTCGGGTTCCGGGATTGCGGCGGGAGGAGGTCGCCGAGCGTGCGGGCGTGAGCGTGGATTACTACACCAAGCTCGAGCGAGGCACCCTCGACGGGGCCTCGGATGCGGTACTCGGCTCCATCGCGCGCGTGCTGCGACTCGACGACGCCGAGGGCGAGTACTTGTTCAACCTGTTCGGCAAGGCGGGTCGTCAACAACAGTCGGCGGTGCCGGATAGTGTGACTCCGGTGGTCCGCCATCTTCTCGATGCGGCAGCGAGCGTTCCGGCGATCGTGGTGAACCGGCGGATGGACATCATCGCGGGCAACGAACTGGGCTGGGCGTTCGTGTATCCCCTGGAGCCGACACTGATCGGGCCGGCCAACGTGTCGCGTTTCGTGTTCTGTGACGGGCGTGCACGTTCTTTCTATGGTGATTGGGCTGAGGTCGCGGACGACAATGCCGCCCATCTGCGGCGGGAGTCGGCTCGTTATCCGCAGGATGCGAGTCTTGCCGCGCTCATCGACGAACTGATGGACGGTAATGAAGAGTTCCGTCGCCGGTGGCGGGAGCACAACGTGCGTCGTAACTACTCCGGTGCGAAGTCGTTCACCCATCCCGTCGCGGGCCTCCTGGAACTCGGCTATGTCAACGTCGAGCTGGGGGATCCGGGTCTGTTCCTGACCACCTTCGTTCCGGAGCCGGGCTCGCGGTCGGAACACGGTCTGCGGCTGCTGGCTTCATGGTGGGCCACCGAGCACACCGAAGCCGCGGACACGGACTTGACACAACAGGCGACCAATCCCCGGTAGGGGGCTGAGCGCGAGTAGCGTTCCGCGGTCGTGTCGGGACGAGGGTCCGCACGTCAATGGCGACAGCCGGAGCAACGGACCGGGCTCGGCTCGCCGGGCGGTGCACCGGGGCCGGACGGCGCAACGCTTTCGCGCCCGACGTCAGACGTGCCGCCGAGTGCTGGGTTCAGTGCGGGAAGGGTGATACGGAACATGCGATGGAGGGTTTTCGAGTCCGGCTTTCGCCGTGCTCCAATGGCGGACGGCGAGCAACGGATTCCGGTGTCGAGGCGCCCGGGTGACGGCTCCGAGTTCTGGATCACTCGTATCGCATTCCATGGTCAAGGCGGTGAATACGGCAGTGCGCGGCCAACACGTGATCATCACCGGCGGCTCCAGTGGCATCGGCCTGGCCACCGCGTCGTTGCTTCACCGCGAGGGCGCCACGGTGTCGCTCATGGCCCGCGACGCGGAGCGGCTGCGACGTTCCATTCTGGAAGCGGGTCTCGTCGCGTCGGCTTTCGCGGTGGACGTGACCGACCGGGCCGCTCTGCGGCAGGCGTTCCATCAGGCTCAGGAGCGGCACGGCGCCTGTGACGTCCTGGTCACCTGCGCCGGATATGCCGAGCCCGGCTACGTCCAGGACATCGCCGAGGACGTCTTCGTCTACACCATGGACGTCGATTACTTCGGCACCGTGTGGGCCGTCCGTGCGGTGCTGCCCGAGATGGTCGAGCGGGGCCGGGGCGTCATCGTCGGTGTCTGCTCGGTCGCCGGTTTCCTGGGGGTGTACGGCTACACCGCCTACGCGCCGGCGAAATTCGCCGTCCGGGGCTTCATCGACGCGCTGCGCATGGAGATGAAGGACAAGGGCGTCCACGTCGCCTGTGTCTATCCCGCCGATGTGCGCACCCCGCAACTCGACCACGAGAACCGCACCAAGCCGGCGGAGACGGCGGCGCTGAGCGGCACGATCGAGCCGATCGAACCGGAGCGAGTCGCACGCGCGATACTGCGGGGCATCAACCGGCGTTCCGACGAGATCTTCAGCGACCGGGCGTCTCCCTTCCTGGCCCGTTTCAGCCAGGTCGTTCCCGGCTTCTACCGCCGACTGTGTCACTACCGGCTCGCCCGATATCGCAGACGGGGGTCAGCGACTCCTCGGCGGGAGCGGTGCCAATGACCACGACCGGATCGCACGACAAGGCTGACGAGATGGCCAGTATCCCCACCGAATCGACCACCTCTCACGGCGGCGCCGACCCGTTCGCCAAGAACGGGTTGCACGACATCGAGGCGGTGCTGAAGGCCCGGGGCGTCGATGCCTTCTACCGGGCCGTTCAGGGCTGGACCGAGGACGGGTACGCATTGCTCGACGGCCGGGAAGTGGTCATGGCCGGCTCGAACGACTACCTGGGACTGTCCCGGCATCCGCGGGTGCTCGCGGCCGCTGTGGAGGCGATCGGCCGGTACGGGACTTCGGTGAGCGGCTCCCGCGCGCTGAACGGCACGATCGAACTGCACGAAGCCCTCGAGGCTCGGCTGGCCCGGTTCCTCGGTCAGGAAGCCGCGGCCGTCGCCACCACCGGTTTCCAGGCCGGTCTGGCGCTGTCCGCGGCCCTGGGCCGGGACGACGTGGCCTTCGGCGACATCCGTAACCATGCGTCGCTGGTCGACGGCATGCGCATGGGACTCGGCACCGTACGGTCGTACCGGCACTGCGATCCTGATCATCTGCGGCAACGACTGCGGGCCAGCGCCGGGCCGGGGGGCCGGCTCGTCGTCACCGACGGCGTGTTCTCCATGGAGGGTGACGCGGCGCCGCTCCGCGCTCTCCGTGAGGTGGCCGACGAGTTCGGTGCCAGGCTGATCGTCGACAGTGCTCACGACTTCGGTGTCCTCGGACGAAGTGGAGCCGGGCTGACCGAGTCCGCGGGGCTGACGGACCGGGTCGACCTGATCATCGTCACCATGTCGAAGGCTCTCGGTTCGACGGGCGGTGTGATTGCCGGGCCGGCCGCGAACGTCCGCCAGCTGCGGTACAACGCGCGCTCGCTGCTTTTCTCGGCGGCGCTGCCGCCGGCGTCGGCCGCCGCGGCGCTGGCCGCCCTCGACGTGCTGGAGGCCGAGCCCGAGCGGCGTGACCGACTGCACCGTCTGAGCCGGTTGCTGCACGACGGGCTTCGGGCCATCGGCTTCGACACCCGCCCGTCCACCACGCCGATCGTGCCGGTGACCTTCCCGGACGTTCCGACGGCGGGCGCGTTCTGGGCGGGCCTGTGCGAGGCCGGTGTGATCACCAACCTCTCCGGTCCGCCCGCGGCCAAGCGGGCCATGCTGCGCGTCACGGTGACCGCGGCCCTCGACACCCCGCATGTCGAGCGTGTACTGCGGGCATTCAGCGTGGTGGCCGAACGGCTGGGCACGCCGCGTGCCGACGAACCCCTGCCGCCGGTCGAGCTCACCCGATGACCACCCGAGCGACAAGTTCGTTGCGACACCGGCGAAATGCGACACCGGCTTGCGGTCCCACGCTTCCGGGGCCTCGACGGCTCTCCCGGCGCGGTGTCAGCGGAACAACGGCTCGTCCCGCCGGCGGAAGCCGATCCGGTACAGAGTCGCGGCCCGGCGTCGGAACGTGGCCTCGCACGCCTTGAGATAGACGCGGTAACGGCGGTACTCGTCCGGACCGACAAGCTCCTCCGCCTGGGCCCGGGCGGCCGTCAGACGTGCGGACCAGACCGTCAGGGTCTTGGCGTAGTCGTCGGGATGGCTGGTCACCTGCTCGACGGAGAAGTACGCATCACAGGCCGCCGCGATCTCGACCAGCCTCGGCAGAGTGCTGCCGGGAAAGATGTCGCCGGTGACGAAGGCTCCTACCGGCCCGGCCGTCCCCGCCACTCCGTCGTACGCGATGGTCTGCAGCGACATTGAGGCGCCCGGACGTAGGAGCTGGTGGCAGCGCTGGAAGTAGGACTCGTAGGCCCCGGCGCGCTGCTCGGGCGCGGTGTCGGCGGTCACGAAGTGCTCGAACGCCCCGATCGACACGATCGCATCGTAGGGCTGTTCCGGGCGATGCGTTTCCCAACTTTCCACCAGGACTCTTCCGCCCGGCCGGGGAGTGGCGCCGAAGTAGCTGTGCTGCGCCCGCGACAGTGTCAGGCCGGTCGCCGCAGTGACCCGCCCGGTGTCCAACGCGTACCGGACCATCCCACCCCAGCCGCAACCGATGTCCAACAGGCGGAAGCCGTCCGGGTGTGAGCCGTCGACCCCGGGTGCGCCGGCCAGGTCGAGGTGGCGGTGGTATTTCGCCTGCTGGGCGTCGGCCAGACCGGCCGGGTCAGCCTCCGTCCCGCCCCAGAGCGCGGCTGAGTAGGTCATGGATTCGTCGAGCCAGAGCGCGTAATAACTGTTGCTCAGGTCGTAGTGCGACTCGATCTGGGATTGACTGGTGGAGTGTGACATGACCATCCTTCGTCGGGCTTCTCGGCGCCGGAGAAGCGACCCGTTCAGGTGGACGTACTGGATCGGCTGAGGTTCACGCTTCGCTCGCCTCGCACGGCTGAGCACACCTCGCGGGGTGAACCGGCGAACCGGCGGGCCGGTCAGCCGTCTGCTGGGGTATGCGGACGCCTCTTGCGGTGATAGCGGTACGGCTCCTGAGAACGGCCGGCTTCGTCTACTGGCACCTGGTGGTTCGGCAGCGTCACCTCCCTCGCCCGCGGACCAGCCGAGTCGATACCCCGGGTGTGCAGCCATGACGCCGGCGAACACCCGGATCCCGTCCGGAGCCGGCTTCCTCGAGACGCCGGTCCCGGTGTGCGGTGTGAACCCGCGAACACGTGGCGCGTCGTAAGGCGTGCAAGTGCACGTCACGTGCGTCCACAACTTCAAGGAGACCTCATGTCGACCTGGTTCGTCACCGGCACGTCCCGCGGCATCGGCCTCGAACTCGTCCGCCGGCTGCTCGAGCGCGGCGACAACGTCGCCGCGACCACCCGGTCGATTCCACGTCTGACCGACGCCCTGGGGTCCGGGTCCGGCGACCGGCTGCTTCCGCTGGCGCTCGACCTCACCGACGAGGCGGCGGTAGCGGCCGCGGTCAGCCAGGCCGAGGACCGGTTCGGTGGGATCGACGTGGTGGTCAACAACGCCGGCTACGGCTTCCTGGGTGCGGTCGAGGAGACCTCGGCGACCGAGGTCCGACGAATGTTCGAGGTGCAGGTCTTCGGAGCCTGGAATGTGCTGCGCGCGGTCCTGCCGGGCATGCGCGTTGCTCGTCGCGGTCACATCATCAATGTCTCGTCCGTGCTGGGGCTCACCGCCTTCCCCGGCTGGGCCCTCTACTGCTCGGCCAAGTACGCCTTGGAAGGGATCTCGGACGCGCTGGCCGGTGAGGTCGCCGGGTTCGGCATCAAGGTCAACGTCATCGAGCCCGGTTACACGCGCACCGACTTCCTGCGGCCGCCGGCGCTGGGCCTGCCCGAGGGGCACGTCGCGGGGTACGAGGACATCCGGGCAATGACCGAAGCTCACCTCGCGATGCCCGGAACTCAGCTCGGCGACCCGGCCAAGGTGGCCGCGGCCATCATCGAGGTCGCGGCATCCGGCCGGGCACCGCTGCACCAGCTGCTCGGCTCCGACTCGTACGCCATCGCCCAGGACCGGATCAAGGCCCTGGCCGAGGACTTCGAGGCGAGCCGCGACCTGGCGGCGACCACCGACATCACATCAGCCTGACGACACCCGGATGCGCCCCGTGCCAACGCGGACAAAGGAGTGAGAAACAAGATGAGCTCAGCAGCCGAGCACCTGGTGGCCACCCTCACAGCGTCGGGTGTACGCCGTATCTACGGCCTGCCCGGTGACTCGCTCAACGGGCTCACCGATGCCATCCGTCGTGAGAAGGACCTGACCTGGCAGCACGTTCGGCATGAGGAGGCCGCGGCATTCGCGGCGGCCGCCGACGCCGCTGTCACCGGGGACCTCGCCGTCTGCGCGGCCAGTTGCGGCCCCGGCAACCTGCACCTGATCAACGGTCTGTTCGACGCTCAGCGCAGCGGAGTCCCGGTGCTCGCCATCGCGGCTCAGATTCCGCTGGCCGAGATCGGCACCGGCTACTTCCAGGAGACCCACCCGCAGGACCTGTTCCGTGAATGCAGCGTGTATGCCGAGCTGGTGAGCAACGCCGAGCAACTGCCGCGCATGCTGCGGATCGCGATGCGCACGGCGATCGAACGGCGTGGCGTCGCCGTACTGGTCGTTCCGGGTGAAGTGTTTCAGGATGGGGTGCCGCCGGGCACGCAGGTGCGAGCGGTCCGGGCGACCACCTCGGTCGTGGTTCCCGGCGAGGAGGACCTGACCGCCGCGGCGGACGTGCTCAACGCGGCGAGGCGGGTCACCATCCTGGCCGGCGCGGGCTGCGCGGATGCGCGTGCCGAACTGCTGGCCACGGCGGAACGACTGCAGGCGCCGGTGGTGCACGCGTTGCGGGGCAAGGAGTACGTCGAGTACCGCAACCCGTACGACGTCGGCCTGACCGGACTGCTCGGTTTCCCTTCGGGGTACCGCGCGATGGAGCACTGCGACACCCTGCTGATGCTGGGTACCGACTTCCCGTACCGACAGTTCTATCCGGACCAGGCGAAGGTGGTGCAGGTCGACCTGAGGGCCGAGCGGATCGGGCGGCGGGTGCCGGTCGACGTGCCTCTGGCTGGTGGGGTCAAGGAGACGCTGGCCGCGCTGCTCCCGCGGCTGACCGGTCACGACAGCAAGCATCTTCGCCTGATGACCGCGCACTACCAGCGCACCCGGTCCCGGTTCGACTCGTTGGCCGCCGCCGGTCACGGACCAGGCCCGGTGCACCCGCAGTCCGTCGTGGCCGCCGTCGATCGACTCGCCGCCGACGACGCTGTCTTCACCCCGGATGTCGGCACCCCGACCCTGTGGGCGGCGCGCTATCTGACCATGAACGGGCGACGGCGGCTGATCGGCTCGTTCACCCACGGGTCGATGGCCAATGCCCTGCCTCAGGCGATCGGTGCGCAGGCGGCGCATCCGACGCGGCAGGTGGTGTCCCTGTCCGGCGATGGCGGCCTAGCCATGCTCCTCGGCGAGTTGCTCACACTCCGTCAGCAGCACCTACCGGTGAAGATCGTCGTGCTGAACAACGCCGCACTCGGTTTCGTCGAACTCGAGATGAAGGCGGCCGGGGTGCTCAACTTCGGCACCGGCCTCACCAACCCGAACTTCGCGGACGTCGCCAACGCGGTCGGACTGTACGGGCGGCGGGTTGAGCACCCGGGCGAGCTGGAGAACGCACTGAAGGACGCCTTCGCGCACCCCGGCCCGGCGCTGGTCGACGTCGTGACCGAACGGGAGGAGATCGCCCTTCCGCCGAAGGTCAGTTTCGAGCAGGCGAAGGGCTTCGCGCTCTGGGCCACCCGTTCGATCCTCAACGGCTCGGGCCACGACGTGCTGCAGGTCGCCTCGGCCAATCTGCGCCAGCTCAAGCTCGAGTAGCGCATTTCCCCTGTCGCTCGGGCCGGTTCACAGTAAGCCGGCCACGGTAGGCCCGTCATACACATCGAAGGCGGATCGAACTGCTGCCTGCGGGAGGCGTCGGACAGCAAAAGATACACGCCTGTCAATGGATGTCTGGCATGCGCAAAGTGGTCGCTGGGCTACTCGGCGCCGCACTGGTCACCAGCGTGGGCGTATCTCCGCCGTCGGTCGCCGTGGCGGCACCGTCCGAGACAACCTCGACCAGAACGTCGCATTCGACAAGACCATCGGTATCTTCTTCGACTGGGTCGCCGAGCACGACGACGCCTAGCATCTGGGTACGACCGGCAAGGCCGTCCGTGACCGGTATTACGCCGAGTGCGCACGCTGAAGGCCACCCCGGCCGACGGCAAGATCGGTCCGGCCGAACTCGGTGACATTGTCCTGTCGGCCGTCTACCACGTGGTCTACTGGCCTGACGTGGCCGCGGCGTTATCGGCCTGGGTCTACGGCTGGGACGCCGGTGGCCTGCTTGAGATGTACGCCCCGCCCGGAACGGCTGACGCCGACAACGGCTACGTGGTCTACCTGGCGGTTTCGTGCACCGACACCTCATGGCCGCGCGACCGGCGGAGGTGGCAGCAGGAGGCTTGGCGTATTCACGCCCGGCACCCGTTCGCAGCCTGGGGCAACACCTGGTTCAACGCGCCCGGTCGCGACTGGGGCGCCCGTCCGGGCACCCCGGTCCAGGTCGACGGGACCAAGACGCCGCCGATCCTGCTGATCAACGAGACCTGTGATGCGGCCACGCCGTTCGCGGGCGCGCTGGAAGTGCGCAAGCGGTTCCCGCGCTCGGTGCTGGTCGAAGGAGTCGGCGGCACCACCCATGCCGGCTCGTGTGGAGGGATGACCTGCGTCGACGACACCATCGCCGACCATCTGCGTGACGGCGCTCTGCCTCAGCGGGTCGGTGGCAACCGATCCGACCGGCAGTGCGAGCCGGTGCCGGTACCTGAGGTCGCCGCTGAACGGACCACGGGTGCAGCGGGGATCACCCGGGCCGATCTGCAGCATCTGATCGGCCGCTGAGTCCTGGACTCTGGCGCAACACAACGCGCTTGTGAGTCCCCGGAAACGGTGATGACAGTCACTTCTCGGCCCGGTAATGAGCGGTGGAGAAACACCCACGTCTATCCAAACAGGACGATGTGCGGAGTCCATCCTGGCTTCGACAGGAGAAGTGATGTGACCGTCGCCGACGAGCGATTGACTTTCCACGCATACGAGCCGTACCTCTCTCGAGTGACCGAGCTATCAGTCTTCCGGGAGCTTTACGGAGGCAACCGAATCATCCTCGGCATCAGGAATGCCTTCGATGGGTCCGACGTTCGGCCCGAATTGTTCGTGGTGATGTGGTGTGAGGACACGGGCGGACGCGCGCGGAAGTTTGCCGGAGTCACGGTCCGACCGGATCTTGAGAGGGTTTCTGATCAAGAATCCACCGCGGTGTTCTTGCTTCGCAAGGGATGGTCCAAGAAGCTTGGCGATCGCGCCTTGATTCCGGCCGGCTCCAGATCGATCAGGCGGCACAGCCCTCAGCTGGTGCGGCACCGACCGGCTGTGGCCGATGACGAAGTCTTTCCGGGGCAGGCGGTTCCCTTCCATGCCGTGGGGCCGGGGTTGCCGGGCCACACCATGAGTACGGATGTCTACCACGAGTTCTGGAATGCGTTGGGCGACCAAGAGGAACTGATCTACGCGGTCGTGGAGATCGAGGAGAGTGCGCAATGATGCCGGTGGACCGCAATCCCGCAGATGATGTGGCTGTCGAGGACCTGGGCAACGTGCATCTCATCGGCATCGGCGGGGTGGGCATGGCCGGGCTGGCCCGCCTGCTGCTGACCCGCGGCGTGCC
>NZ_JAMYJR010000073.1 GCF_024137025.1 Paractinoplanes aksuensis | reverse complement strand
GGGGCATCACCGGTATTGGACCGCCCTGCGGCCGACGCCAGCCACGACCTGGACCTCGCCTCGCTCCCACGTGATCCACCAGATACGCCCTAAGGCTTGCGCCCGACGGCGGCCCAGATGTTGATGTCGGAGCGTTCCGGGATCTCGGCGCCCGGCTCGGGCCGCCACTCACTGGCCGGCACGACACCCGGCTCGACCAGCTCGAGGCCGTCGAACAGGGCGGTGAACTCTTCCTTGGAGCGGGTCCACACATCGGACTTGCCCTGGGCGATGAGCTGCTGATACAGCTTCTGCTGCTCGGGGGTGCCGAAGTCGGACGTGGCGTGCGTCGCCACCAGGTAGCTGCCCGAGGGCAGGGCGTCGAGCAGCTCGCGCACGATCGGCCGGGCCGCGCCGTCGCGGTGGATGAAGTGCAGCACGGCGATCAGCATCAGCCCCACGGGCTGGCCGAGGTCGAGCGTCTCGCGCAGCGTCGGGTGGCCGAGGATGTCGGCCGGGTGGTTCAGGTCGGCCTCGATGTAGGCCGTACGCCCCTCGGGGCTGCTGTTGAGCAGCGCGCGGGCGTGCACCATGACCAGCGGGTCGTTGTCGACGTAGACGATACGGGCGTCGGGCGTGACCCGCTGCGCCACCTCGTGCGTGTTGTCGGCCGTGGGCAGGCCCGTGCCGATGTCGAGGAACTGGCGGATGCCGGCCTCCTCGGCCAGGAAACGGGTCGCCCGCTGGAGCACGGCCCGGTTGGCCAGCGCTCCCAGCCGTACTTTGGGGAAGAGTCTCTGCAGCTCGTCGCCCGAGGCCCGGTCGGCGGCGAAGTTGTCCTTGCCACCGAGCCAGTAGTTGTAGCGCCGGGCGGGGTGGGGCACGGTCGGGTCCAGGCCCGCCGAGGCTGCGCTGGTGTGATCCACAGCGGAACAATAACTCCCGCTGCCCAGGACTGTCCCACCGGTCCACAATGGAAATATGGATGAACTCGACACCGGCGTGCCGCAAACGGCGCGAATCTGGAACTACTGGCTCGGCGGGACGGACAATTTCGCGGTGGATCGCCAGGTCGGCGACCAGATCCGCGAGGCCTTCCCCGACATCGTGGCCAATGCGAAAGCGTCAAGAGCATTTCTCGTACGGGCGGTCACCCATACGACGGAGGCGGCCGGCATCAGGCAATTTCTGGACGTCGGGGCCGGCCTGCCCGCGGCCGACAACACGCACGAGGTGGCGCAGCGGGTCGCCCCCGAGTCCCGGGTCGTGTACGTCGACAGCGATCCGCTCGTTCTCGCGCACGCTCAGCAACTGCTCACCGGTAACACCGAGTTCGTGCAGGCCGACGGTCGTGACACGGCGTGGGTGCTGAAGGCGGCCCCGCTCGACTTCACCCGCCCGGTCGCCCTGATCATGTCGGGCCTGCTCGGCCACGTGACCGACGACGACGCCGCGCGGGCCATGGTCGGCGCGTACCTCGACGCCCTCGCCCCCGGCAGCTATTTCATCGCGCTCGACGGGTCGCACAGCATCGAGCACGGCGAGGCCGAAAAGATCTGGAACGAACAGGCCAACCCGCCGTACGTGCTTCGCGGTCACGCCCAGTTCGCCCGCTTCTTCGACGGCCTGACCCTGATCGAACCCGGCGTCACCTCGGCCCCGCTGTGGCGCCCCGCAGTTCCCGACCCCCAGCCCCTCGACGTGGTCTGCGGAGTAGCGATCAAATAGGGCGGTGACTTCCTCCCGTACGGCGGTGATCACCGGCGGCCTGAGCGGTCTCGGCGCCGCCGCTGCCACCCGCCTGCGCGCCGACGGCGTCCAGGTCCACACGATCGACCTGGCCGACGACGCCGACGTGCGGGCCGACGTCTCCGACCCGGCCGAGGTCCGGAGCGCGGCCGAGGCCCTGGGCCCGGTCGACATCCTGATCAACTCGGCCGGCGTGGTCGGCCCGAACGCGCCCCTGTGGGAGATCGACCCCGCAGCCTGGGACAGGGTCTTCGCCATCAACGTGCGCGGCACGTTCAACATGTGCCGCGCATTCGTGCCCGGCATGCGCGACCGGGGTTGGGGCCGCATCGTCAACCTGGCCAGCATCGCCGGCAAGGACGGCAACCCCAACATGAGCCCGTACTCGGCCTCCAAGGCGGCGGTGATCGCCTTGACCAAGTCGCTGGGCAAGGAACTGGCCACCACCGGCGTCCTGGTCAACGCGATACGTACTAGGAGTTGAACGTGCCCGACCGCCCGGAAATCGTCTGCCTGTGCGGCTCCATCCGCTTCGCGGACGAGCTGAACGCAGCCAACCGCGACCTGACCCTCGCCGGCATCATCGTCCTGGCCCCCGCGATCTTCTCCGGCGCCGACGGGCAGACAGCGATGCTCTCCACCCTCCACCTACGCAAAATCGACCTGGCCGACCGAGTCCTGATCGTCAACCCCGGCGGCTACATCGGCGAGTCCACAAGCCGCGAGATCGCCTACGCCCGATCCACCGGCAAGCCGATCTCCTTCACCGACCCGGCCTGATCGGGCGGGCCTCCCGCGCGACCACTTGCCGGTGCGCTACAACTATGCAGTGCGTGAAGAGTTGACGGCCGGATCACCGACGTCCGGGGCACTCCCGGCCTCGCCCATTCTCCGGCGATTGGGGCTGTCTCCGCAGGCCCGGGGTAGCGCCACGGAGTGCACGTGCCCCGACCTGTTCGAGCTGGCCGACGGCAACTTCGCCGTCATCGGCACCGATCGCACCGACGAGCTGAGGCACCACCTTCCGGCGGATGCGGGTGTCGCTCAGTACGAGCGCATCGTTGTCGTCAGTCGAGAGACACTTGTGGCGGCCCGGAAAGACCTCCCCGTTTTGTGATCTTCGGCGGACGCTCGGCGCGATCCCTCGACAAGGTGTTTTCGGAGCAGGCCAGCACGCTTTGATATTCATTGAAGACCGTGTCGGCCACTCGGGCCAGGCTTTGTTCGTGGGTGCCCGAGACCAAGATGTTCTTTCTGGTCATGGCTGTGGCACTCCAGTATTCACGGATCTTCGGGCTGGCGAAAAGATGCCTTATGTTGCTGACCATCTCGTCCTCGGAATCGATGCCGATGGTGTACTGCAGCCATACGTTCTGCAGGAGCAGGTTGCTGTAGATGTGCTGCCGCCGGGTCCGTTCGCTTTCGCCGCCGTGACTAGGCAGCACGTCGGCCAGCGCCGGGTCGCCCAGGGCCATGTTCATGAGTTCCATGTGCAGGCCCCGGACGCCGACGTCAGCGGTTCGCCGCAGGGCCTTCTCCGCGTTCTCGAGGGCAAGGCGCTGGACGTGCAGATCGCGCGACTGTGTCAGATAGGTGATCACCAGGGCGGCCAGCGCCAACGCGGACAGGAGCGAGTTGATGGCCCCGAAGGCCTCGCCCGCGCTGCCCCACCGCGCCCAGAGGTCATCGTCGCCACCCCGGCTGACGGCCGCGGCCAGGCCGATGCCGGCCGGGACCATCAGCCCGCCGATCAGCAGCGTGAAGAACGCCCAGCGAACCCATGAAAAGGATCGCCCCGACTCGTCGCCTTTCATGGCCGGTCCTTCCCCGCGATGCCCCTTGCTCTGACGCCCCCGGCGATGAAAGAGCAGAATGCTCACGCTTTTGAGCAAGAGTTTGCGGCACGGAAGGAAGCCGACGCCAGGTTCGCGCATGAATGAAATGATGAATTGCTACCTGGCAGACGGCCAATTGGCAACCCGAAACATGGCTCGATAACGAGCCGGTACTCGTCGAAGAATACGGCCGATGCCGGAAGTTCGCAGCCTCAGGCCTCTCGATACCCCACCGGCTCGGTAGGGCTGGGTTGATGTTGTGGGCGCGCCGGTCGGCGCGCCCACAGATCGACTCATCGCGTTTGGTCCAAATTGCGAGCTAGAGGAATTGTTACCTTCGCGTGCGGATGTTTGTTCTTCAGGCCGCCTTCGCCGATGAGCGGCCGCGGAGGAAGGCTTCCAGGCCGGCCAGGTCGTCGGTGTTGATGTGGTCGACGTCGGCGGCTACCAGTTCTCGCCAGAGCGCGTCGCGGGCCGGGCCCGGAGTGTCAGGGGTGGCCCAGAAGCGGACGCGCTGGTGGTTGGTGTGGGCGTCGCGGATGAACTGGCGCAGCTTCGTGCGTTCGGCCGGGGGCATCGGGCCCACGCCCTGCCACGTGAACAGGTTGGTCCAGTTGTCGCTGATCAGCGGGATCAGCGACGCGCGGGTGCCCGAGTTCAGGTCGGCGGCGCGGCCGTCGTAGAACGCGTAGCGCACCCGCTGCCCGGCCATCAGGTCGCGCGGGCGGTCGCCGCTGACGACCACGGTCACGGCGTCGTTCAAGACCTTTCCCCACGCGTACGTCGTGAGGATGCTCTTGTACTGGCGGAGCACCCGGTCGAGTTCCGTATAGGTCGCGGGCCCGGTGTTCTTGATGTCCACCAGCAGTTGCAGCGAGACCGGACTGCCCCGGTACACGCGCCCGTGGTTGGCCCGCACCCGTTGCCGCAGCGGGTCCAGATAGAGGCTCTGCAGCGTGCGGCCCGGAACCACGTCCTCCGGGTCATGGCCGACGAGCAGTTCCCCGTCGACCAGGTAGATGTCGGCCTCGACGCTGGTGAATCCGTGCGCGAGGGCGTCGGCCAGCGGCCGTTCGTGCTCGTAGTCGTTGTGCGCGTGCGCCCGGGCCAGCGGCCGCACCCCGTGCCCGTGCGCCTGGGCCACGGCCGGCGTCATCACCAGGGCGGCCGACACCGCGGCGATAAGGGCCAGAATTCGGCGAGTCATGTCTCGTCTCCCGTCATTCATCGACGCACATGACTCTATGGGCTGACGGCGGCCCGCCCCGTGAACCGGCGATGAAGGCTTAGGCTCACGCGCATGGCGGCCAATTCACGGATCAAGCCGGTCGAGCGGGCGACGAAGCGGTCCTGGGACGAGTGGCTGGCGTTCATGGACGGGATCGGGGCCAAGGATCTCGACCACAAGCAGATCGCGCTCAAGGTCTACTACGAGCTCGAGGGCGCCGGCGTCGAGCCGCTCGGGTGGTGGACGCAGGCCGTCACCGTCGCCTACGAGCAGTTCATCGGGCGCCGCATCCCGGGGCAGCGGCCCGACGGCACGTTCCAGATGAGTGTCAGCAAGGCGACCGGGCTGGGCATGCAAGAGCTGATGGACGCGTGGACGGCGTTCGCCGCGCGGGACGCGTTCCTGACCGGGTTGATCGCCGGCGAGCCCAAGGTCAGCGGCACCGAGCGCCGCATCACGTGGCGGGCCAAGGCCACCGACGGGTCCTCGGTCGTCGTCACCAGCGAACCCAAGCCCAACGGCTCGGCCTCCGTCGTGGCCACCCAGATCGGCCTGCCCGGCCCCGGCGAGAACGACGAGGCCCGTGCGAACTGGACCGCCGCCGTCGCCCGCTTCCTGGCGCGGTGATCGGACCGGGCGCGGCACCTAACGGGCGATAGGCGTGCGACCAGGGATTGCGCCGGAGGGGCGGCGGGCGTTTGGTGGAGGGCGCTACCGACGGGGAGGTGCGAGCAGAGGGCTGGAATGTTGACGACTGCGATCGACCGGAATCTCGACACCGGGGTGACGACGGTGCGTCTGGACGGGGATCTGTCGCCGGCCAGCGTTTCCGATGTGGGGGCGGTGATCGGCAAGGCCGTGGCCGAGTGCCCGCCGGCCGTGATCGTCGACCTGGCCGGGCTGCGGCACGACGACGACCCGTTGCTGAGCGTGTTCGCCACGCTGACGCACGACGCGCAACTGCACTGGGGGGTGCCGCTGATGTTGTGCGACGCGGCTCCCGGCGTACGGGAAGGCCTTTCTGCCTTCAGGACCTACGTCGCACTGTACGAGGACCGGGAGCTGGCCTCGATGGCCGTGCACGCCAACGTCCCGCGCTGGGTGCGGCGCCATCTGCGGCCCGAGGTGCACAGTGCCGCCGCGGCCCGCAACGTGACCGGCGAGGCCTGCCTGACCTGGGGGCTCGAGGAGTTGCGGGGGCCGGCCCGGCTGGTCGCCAACGAGCTGACGGCCAACGCGGTCGTGCATTCCGGGGGCGAGTTCGACCTCACGCTCGTGCACACCGGGCGTTTCCTGCGCATCGCCGTGCAGGACGGCAGCACGGTCATGCCGCGCTGTCCCGAAGGTCCGCCGGCAACGAGCACCGTGATGCGGCCGGGCTCGGGGCGCGGGTTGCGCATCGTCGCCGCCTCGTCCACCCACTGGGGCGCCACGCCGCTGCCCGACGGCAAGATCGTGTGGGCGCTGATCCGCTCCGGCGGCCCGGCCTAGGTGCTTCGGCTCACGTTTCGTACGGGTGCTCTCTTGTGACATAGTTGTATCTACAACTAATGCGAGAGAGGGTGCCATGAGCATCGGCCTCTGTTATCCGGCCCGGCCGGGCGACACGATCGAGCGGGCTCGCGCGGCCGACGAGGTCGTGGCGTGAGCGCCCCCGTCGTTGCGTTCGCCGGATCGGACGATCCGTCGGCGCCGCTGGTCGTCCTGCTGCACGGCCGCGGTTCGCACGAACGCGAGATTCTCACCCTGAGTGGTCGGCTGCCGGCCGGTTTCGCGTACGCGGCGGTGCGCGCCCCGATCGCCGAGGGCGCCGGGTTCGCGTGGTTCCAGAACCGGGGCATCGGCCGGCCGGTCGCCTCGTCCCTGCGTACGGGAATGGACTGGTTCCGGGTCTGGCTCGACGGCGTGGCCCCTTCGGATCGCCCGGTTCACTTGATCGGCTTCAGCGGGGGAGCGGCGTTCGCGGGCGGTCTCGTGCTGGACGACCCCGCCCGCTATGCGGGGGCGGCCATTCTTTACGGCACGCTCCCGTTCGACGCCGGCGTCCCGGTCGAGCCCGGCCGGCTGACCGGCGTGCGGGTCGCGGTGGCGCAGGGTGAGCACGACACCGTCATTCCGCGTGAGCTGCTCGACCGTACGTGGCACTACCTGACCGAGGAGTCCGGTGCCGACACCTTGGCCCGACGCGACCCGGTAGGTCACGGCATCGCCGAGCCGGCTCTGGAATCGGTCGCGGGCTGGCTGCGCGAGTCGGTCAAATAGATCAGCGTCTTGCCGAGCGCGGTCCGGTTCTCGACCGCGGCGTGCGCGTCGGCGGCGCGTTCCAGCGGGAAGGTCTGCCCGATGACCGGGCGGATCCGTCCCGCCATCATGCGCTCGGCCCGGCCCGCCACGCGCGGCCCGAAGTTGAAGAGCTGCTCGATGCCGATCACCTCGACGTCCCGGCGGCCGCCCGTCGACGTAACCTCGCCACTGGACGCGCCGTGCACCGAAAATCGGCCGCCGGTCGCTGTGATCGCCAGCGCGGCCCGGCCGATCGGGCCGCCGACGCCGTCGAACACCACGGTCGGTCCGGCGCCGCCGGTCGCCTCGAGAACGCGGTCGGTCCAGTCCGGTTCTGAATAGTCGACCGCGTGGGCACCCAGCCGCCGGACCAGGTCGAGCTTGCGGTCGCCGCGGGCGGCTCCGATCACCCGAGCCCCGGCCGCACGGGCCAGTCGCACCAGCAGGGTGCCGACACAGCCGGCGGCCGCCTCGACCAACACCCGGTTACCGCGAGTGACTCGGGCCTGTTCGGTCAAACCCAGAGCAGTGCTGCCGTCGCTGCACAGAGCGATGGCGTCGGACAGCGTGAGGTCGTCCGGCACGGGGAGCAGATCGTCGACCCGGGCCGCCGCCCGCTCGGCGAAGCCGCCGGTCTCGCCCGTGCCGGCCACCACGCGGTGGCCCAGCCAGGCCGGGTTCTCGGCCGCGCTCACGGTTCCGGCGACCAGGCCGCCCGGCACGTACGGGAGTCGGGGCCGCTCGTGCCATCGGTCGGTGCCGCGCCGGATCTGCGTCTCGACGAACGTCAGGCTCGCGACCGCCACGTCGACGATCACCTCGCCCGGTCCGGCCACCGGTTCCGGCACGTCGCCGGGAACCAGCACCTCGGGACCTCCGAACCGGATCACCTGAACAGCGCGCATGCGAGAAGCGTGCAACTTCAAGGCCGGTTGAGGTCAACCGTCAGTCAGTTTGCACTGAGTGCAACGGTGCATTTAGTGTAACGACCGTGGTGAACGACCAACCCGACCGGCGGGCGGCGCTCAAGGCCCGGCACCGGCGGGCGATCCTGGACGCGGCCCGGTCGCTCATCGACGAGGGCGGCGCGGCCCGGTTCAGCGTCGACCAGCTGGCCGCGCGGGCCGACGTGTCGCGCCGGACGATCTTCAACCACTTCGCCTCGATCGACGACGTCGTCACCACAGCCTGCACCGAGATGCTCGCGGTGGTGATCGACAACTTCCGGGAGCTGGTCTCGGCCACCCCGATCGGCCCCGGCAGCCGTACGTCAATGTTCGAGGGCGTCGTCGCGGCGCTGCGGGCCACCGACGTGCCGAGCGTCATCGCGTTCTTCTGGCACGCGCTCGGCGGCTTCGGCGCCGACGACCCGCGGCCGCAGCAGATCTTCCAGGCCACCTTTTCCCGTACGACGGCCGACCTCGCCCGCGAACTGGCCGAGCGCAACGCCGACCGTGACCCCCTGGAAGCCGAACTGCTGGTCAGCTCGCTCATGCACGGCACCGAGGTGATCGCCCAGCACTGGCTGGCGGCCACCGGCGCCACCACCGACGAGGCGTCCCGCGCGCTCTGGCACGAGCTGCTCGACCGCCTGATCGACACCATCCGCACCGGATACCGAGAGACCTGAGGGCATGGCCGAGCTGCTGTACCGACTGGGACGCGCCTGCGCCCGTCGCGCCTGGACCGTCGTTGTCGCCTGGATCGTCGTGCTGGGCCTGTCCGTCGGGGCGTACCTCGCCTTCGGGGGCGTGCTGTCCTCGCAGGTCACCATCCCCGGCACGGCCACGGCCAAGGTCACCGACCAGCTGGCCGGCAAGTTCCCGAGCGCCGGCGGCGGCACCGGCTCGCTCGTCTTCCACACGGCCGACGGGTCGACGTTCACCGACGGGCAGCGCACGGCCATCGCCGCCCTGCTCGAGAGCACGGAGGGGCTCGACGGCGTCGCCGCCACCAACGACCCGTTCGCCCCGCAGCGGCAGCTCGCCGAGCAGACGGCGCAGGTCGAGGCGGGCGAGAAGCAGATCGCGGCCGCTCGTACGCAACCAGGTTCGGACGCGCAGCGGGCCCAGCTCGACGCCCGGGCCGCCCAGCTCGAGCTGTCGAAGCAGCTGCTGGCGATGTCGTCCGAGATCCGTACGGTGTCCCGCGACAACACCACGGCCATCGCACCCGTGATCTTCACGAAGGCGCAGCTCGACGTCACGCCCGAGACCAAGGAGGGCGTCGTCGAGCACGTCAGCGCGGGCGTGCCGGCCGGTGTCGAGGTCGACTTCTCCAACGAGATCACCCAGAGCGTCCCCGAGATCCTCGGCGTGGGCGAGGTCATCGGCGTGATCATCGCCGGGATCACGCTGATGGTCATGCTGGGCACATTGGTCGCGGCGTCGCTGCCCATCCTCAGCGCGCTGGCCGGGGTGGGCATCGGAGTCACGGCGTCCCTGGCACTGTCCGGTGTGGTGGACATGCTCTCGATCACGCCGGTACTGGGCGTGATGCTCGGGCTCGCGGTCGGCATCGACTACTGCCTGTTCATCCTCAACCGTCACCGCCGGCAACTTCTCGAGGGCGTCGAGCTGCACGAGTCGATCGGGCTGGCCAACGGCACGTCGGGCAACGCGGTCGTGTTCGCCGGATCCACGGTGCTGGTCGCGCTGCTCGCCCTCAACGTCACCGGAATCGGGTTCCTGGGCATGATGGGTACGGTCGGCGCCTTCTGCGTCGCCGTGGCGGTGATCATCGCCGTGACCCTGACCCCGGCGATGTTGTCGCTGCTCGGCCCGCGCATCGTCGGGCGTCGCACACTGAAAAAGCAGGCGGCGGCGACGCCGATGAGCACGAGGCGGGCGCTGCTCACCGTCGTCGCCGGGCTGGCCGCGCTGATCGTGATCGCCATTCCGGCGCTGTCGATGCGGCTGGGGCTGCCCGACGGCTCGTCCGAG
Organism: Paractinoplanes aksuensis; assembly: GCF_024137025.1. GTDB lineage: Bacteria > Actinomycetota > Actinomycetes > Mycobacteriales > Micromonosporaceae > Actinoplanes > Actinoplanes aksuensis. The sequence continues at coordinate 7,431 of NZ_JAMYJR010000073.1, read as the reverse complement.
GCGCAGGACTCGACCCAGTACCAGGCGTACAAGCTGATCGAGGAGAAGTTCGGGGCCGGGGTCAACGGGCCGTTGCTGGTGGTGGCCGACCTGCCCGCACCGATCACTGAGGACCGGCTGATTCCCGAGCAGGTCCGCGTGGGCACCACCCTGCTGGGCCAGAACGACGTCACCGCGGTCGCGCCGATCGGCCTGTCGTCCGACGGCACCCTGCTGGCGTTCCAGGTCGTTCCGGCCGAGGGCCCGACCAGCGCGTCGACGGAACAACTGGTGCGGGACCTGCGGGAGCTGTCTCTCGGGGTGGCCGGCAGCGCCAGCGGCAACATCGACATCTCGGAGCAGCTGTCGGACGCGCTGCCCGGCTATCTCGGCCTGGTCATCGGCCTGTCGCTGATCATCATGATCTTCGTCTTCCGCTCGATCCTGGTGCCGGTGACCGCGACGCTCGGCTTCATCCTGTCCCTGTTCGCCACGTTCGGCGGACTCACCGCGATCTTCCAGTGGGGCTGGCTCGGCGCGCTCTTCGGCGTGCACGACCCCGGCCCGGTGCTGAGCTTCCTGCCCACGATCCTGATCGGCATCCTGTTCGGCCTGGCCATGGACTACCAGCTCTTCCTGGTGTCAGGCATGCGCGAGGCGTACGCCCACGGCGCCTCCCCACGGCTGGCCGTGCGCCAGGGTCTACGGGCCGGCCGCACAGTCGTCATCGCAGCCGCCATCATCATGATCTCGGTATTCGGCGGTTTCATCTTCTCCAACTCCGCGATCATCCGCTCCCTGGGCTTCGGCCTGGCCTTCGGAGTACTGGCCGACGCCTTCCTCGTACGCATGCTGCTGATCCCAGCCGTGATGCACCTGCTGGGCCGCTCAGCCTGGTGGCTACCACGCCGGCTCGACCGCCTGCTCCCCAACGTGGACGTCGAGGGCGCCGCCCTGGAACGCAACCACCCGACCACCCCGGCCCCGGCCAACGACTCGGCACGAACCGCGGCCGGCTAGGGGCTGTTTCGCGGCGGGGGTGGGGCTGCGGCGAGGCCCGGATCCCGCTGGCGGCGTCCCGGCGAAAGCCCGGTTCCAACACCGGGAGCCGGACTGCCACGGGCCACCACCGGACGAAATTTGGACCGCGCCTCGCTCCCACCCCCCCCCGCCGCGAAACAGACCCCAGGGCTCTCCGCGCGGCTGACACCCCAGACCGCAGGTCAAGGGTGCGTGACCGCCGCGCTCAGGGACGGTCGCCGGCCGCGCGCCCCGCAGATCAAGGGCTGGGCAAAAGTGAATCGTGGCCCGCCGCCACCGTCGCAGGCAGGCCGGCAGCACCGAGCTGAATATCGAGGCCGCGCAGACGCACCGTCATGCCGACTTAAGTGCGTTTATCATGCTCGATGACGTCTATGAGCGGAGTGCCGATCAGCGCGAACAGTGACCGAATCGCGGCCGTGGCGCGGCTACGGAAGGAGCATTCCGAGGCGGCCTTCCCCAAGCGTCTGACGTACGACGACGTGGCCGGCGTCGAGATGGTCATGCTGGACGCCGACATCATGGGATGTGTCACCGGCTGGCAGGACAGCGACGGCAATCTCGAAGACTGGCGGTGGAACATTCTCGCCGCCCGTGAACATGATCTTGAGCGGGTGCTGCCCAAACTATCGGGACAGGAAGCCGCCTACTACCAGGAATTGCTCGACATGGCGGTGCTGATCCTGGGGTCGCCAGATGACCGCTCTCGAGGCTGAAGGGGCTTACTCAACTGCCGATGTGAGTGCGTTGAATCGAACAGGACGACATCCGCATCCCGATACGGCGAACCAATTTTGCGAGGCGGAACGGTAACGTGCAGCGCGGGAAGGCGGGCCCAGTTGAGTCGTGCTGGCACACCGTCCGGCCAGGCCGTCGCCGTCGCGAAGGAGGCGCCAACTCGGACCCTACTAGCAGCCATTCCCCTCGATTATAGATGTGGCTCTTGGTCGGCAAGGTGTATATTCAGCTCGTGCAGCTTTTGAGCCTAAGCGTCAGCAACATCGGGGGATTGTCCGACTTGAACCTCCAGATCCCGCAAGAACAGGTAATTGCCTTTGCGGGAGCGAACGGTACTGGAAAGTCGAAGCTCCTAGCGTCACTTTTAACACCTTGGACCAACTCCTTTCCGGCACCGAGGGATGCCACCAAGGAATCCAGAGTCGAAGTTCTTTTTGAATTCAATTCGCAGGAGCTGGATCAACTTCAGGAGTTTGGGCGCCAGCAGCAATGGGTAGCGGGAAGGCCACCTGAGCGGTCTACGGTAATCATAACAAGAACCTCCGCAGGAAGCCTATTGCGCGGACAAGACAGTGACTTCGCTGTCGTAAACCATTGCTTTCAGAATGCTGAGTTACTCAAAATTTGCCCCAGCCTGAATGTTGTATACCTACCGGCCGAAAGGCGCTTCCAGACGCCGTCAAACACTGCAGTCGATCTCGCGCAGCTTGCACCGGAAGTGGCAATCCAGAGACTTATTGATGCGCGAGCAAGTAGCGCTGGCCCGGGCCATCTGGATGATCAAGAATTTGAAAGCTATGCAAAGGCGCTCTGCGTAGCAGGCTTCCTGCCGTCGGAAAGCGCATCAATCTCCTATCAGGCCAAGTCGCAGTGGTCCAAATTTAAAGAATCTGTCGATTCTCTTTTGTTCCCCAAGCAGTTACTTCCTCTTACTGCAGAGAATCCCTCGTCGCTCCGCATTGGCTTGCCGGGTGGCGTGACTCATGATATCGGAAGCTTGTCGAGTGGCGAGCGCCAAGCCCTAATAATCATTAGCCGAGTATTTCGCGCTGGCGAGGGGCATAGCCTAGTTGCTATTGACGAACCGGATGCTTACCTCCACCCAACGCTTAGCTCCCGACTGATGCAGGCGCTTCGGCCAGGCTTAGAGCAGGGTGGGCGACTAGTCGTAGCCACTCACAGTCCATCAATCCTGGATGGGCTCCCCACGGCAGGAATCGTTCGACTCAGCCACGAGTCGCCGCCGACGGCCATTGAAAGCGAAGTTCAGCGGATAGATCTTTACCGAGAAGCCGGATTCCGTGCCAGCTCTCTCACGCAAGCTGAACTTCTCGTCTTGACTGAGGGAGATTTCGATGCAACAGTCCTGCCCCTTCTGATTCCGGAGTTGGCCTCCGCCAGCATTCAACCGAAAGGTGGTCGTGAGCAAACTATAAAAAGCCTTGGAGCATTAGCAGAGTATGACCTTCCCATCATCGGAATCGTAGACGCCGACGTATTAGCGGACGCAGTACCTGACGGGCTAAGCAGCATTTGCCACGTCTGGCAGGTGGCCGATATTGAAGCCGCATTGTTGAGTGATCCAGCTTTCCTTCAAGCTGCTGTAGACGGTAGACTCCTGCGTGCGCCGTTCGATTCAGTGGACTCGGCGCAGGCGAAGCTTCAAGAACTACTGCTTGGCATGAAAGATCAGGCTATCAGTGAGTATGCTCAGCGCCTCCTCCGAAGGAATACAAGGATTGTTTGGCCAAGCCCTCGGGGGGCGGGCGCGCTCAATAGATTGCGCCAAGTCTCCTCAGCGACTCAGCGCTTAACTGCGGAGGGGATTGACAGTGCAATCAGCGAAGCTGAAACGGTTTGGAACGGGCTGCTACCGGCGCCCTGGAGCCTGGTTCGAGGAAAATGGGTTCTAGGAAAGTTCGTTGCTGAGGCCACCGAGTTTAAATCGAAGGATGCTTTCATTAATGCAGTCGCCGTCAGGAAGCCGAGCTTAGTCGCGATCGGTGAGCTTGCCGCGATGGTCTACCGCGTTACTCGGCGGGCAAGCTGAGAGACCATATCTAGTAGGCTGGTGCTGCTTCAGTGAGGGCGTAACTCATTAGATGCCTGAGAGACTGTGATGGCGCGCGCTCTTCGGGCCGATCACATTCTGGGCGGTGGAATACGTACTCTTCTGCCGCGATCCGGGCGGGTGGATGCGTCCTCACCTGTCGCGGTCCGGGCGCGAGGGGACGTACCAGACCTTTGAGGCAGGGCATCAGCTCTCGTGCCGGCGCGGGTACGGTGATCGTCGTGTTCGATGCCCGTCGTGAGCGTGAGCTCGCGAAGGAGCGCGGTTACGATCTCATACGGCCGATCGATGAAGCCTACGCTTGCGGCGAGATTACCCAGTTCGAATGGCACCGGCGGGTCCAAGCTGTCATTGAGCCGGCCTACCTCTCGGCCACTACTGAACAGCAGGGCTCCGGGCACTCAGGCACGGAGCAGGAATGGCATGCGTCGCGCAGTCTGATCATGCACGCCGTCGACCGACCGGGAACCTTCCTCGACGTCGGATGCGCCAATGGGCTGCTGATGGCCTCGGTCGAGCGCTGGTCCCGTCACCGTAGCCTGGCTGTGGAGCCCTACGGAGTTGAGATTTCGCCTGCGTTGGCTGACCGGGCTCGAGCCCGCTACCCGCAGTGGCACGACCGGATCTGGACCGCCAACGCTGACGGCTGGTATCCGCCGATGCGCTTCGACTTCGTGCGCACCGGCTTGGAGTACGTGCCCCGTCAGCGCCGTGAGGGCTTTGTGCGCCACCTTTTCGACCATGTCGTCGCGCCAGATGGGCGCCTGATCATCGGTAAGACCAACGAGAACCGCGGAGAGTCGGAAGTCGCCGACGGCCTGCGTTCCTGGGGCTGGACAGAGATGCGGGAGGTGCGTCGAGCCCAAGCCCATCCGGACGTCGAGATGTCGGTGGTCTGGGTCAGCCAATCTCGACAACCCCCGCCTCCGGCGTGCGACGCGGCCGATTGACGCGAGCCGGTCGAAGGCGGGGCATCAGCTGCGCGTTCTCACCTTGGCGATGTCGTCGAGCCGCGCGGGCGGCACCATCTTTACCAGAACCGTTTTACGGCCTTCGATGCCTGCTTTGAGGAGGCGGTGTAGACCGTCGAGCACAGTGAGCCGGTTCGGTCGCACGAGTAGGTGCAGCGGGAAACGGGTGTCGGCCGCCAGTGTCCGGGCGTACTGATCGCGGAACCTCTCCGGGTCCTGCGCGACCTCCTTCGGGGTTAGAACGAACGGTCGGCCGTTGAGCGACCACATCGGCAGGTCCAGGTGCCACTCGAGCTCGGCTACCGACACCTGTGTCACGGGCAGGTGCAAGCTCCATAGCTTTTGCTGATCCCACACGAAGTCAAGGACAACGTCGTTCAGAACGGGCGGCATGATTTCCAGCAGCGGAAACGGCTGCCGCATAGACGCGCTCACCACACCGATACTGACAGACGCCGCCTTGGCGCACTCGCCCATCCAAACGGCGCATGATCACGTGAACTCATTTGCCGCGTATAAGGCGCGCACCGGGCTACCGGACTCGAACCGGCTCATACCTCGCGGTCGTCAGCACAGCAGTGCTGGTAACGGACTTTCCCATCCGCCTTTGCCCGGCGCGCCGCATCAGAGTAGTTGCCGGCCAGTGCCGATGCACGGGAGCTGTCGGGGCGTGCACTCTCATGCCGCTGCCCGCGGGCGCCGCTGTGGTCCGGCTAGCGCTGGGTCGCGGCCAGCGCTTCAAACTCCGCTCGTTCCGCGTCGGTCAGCTCGACGCCCAGGTGGGAGAGCTTCGTGCGCAAGGCCGCCATGGTGTCACCGGTTCTTCCCTGGTCGAGGTCGGTCTGAAACGCCGCTACGAGCCCGGCTGGCAGCCGGTCGACCAGACGGTCAACCAGATCCTTCATCCGGCGCACGAGTGCGGCGCGTTCAGCGATCCGGTCCGTGGTCGTAGCTTGCAGGTGATCGAAGTCGGGCAGTTCAGGATGAGGGCCGAGGCCGGCGCGTCGACGGACTGTGGCGAGCAGGTCCTCGACATCGGTGCGGGCCAAAGCGACGTGGTCGGGAGCCGCGAGCATGTCGGCGAAGGGGCGTTCGATACGTACCCGCAGCTTGTTACCGCCTCGCCGGGCGGTGATCCGGGCCGGATGCTCCACCACGAGGTCGTACCAGATCTCGAGGACGTCGTCGGGGGCCGCGGACCACCAGGAAAGCCACTGCGGCTCGCGGAACTCACCGAGCAGGACATGCAAGGCCGTGTGGTAGGTGTCGGGTACGGCGTCATCGGTCGCCCCGCCCACCACTTCGATTCGCGGCGTCGACTCCGGGGAGTTGGCGCCTTCGCCACGCACAGTCAGCCGGGGAAGGGTCACAACCTCGGTGACACGCGGCCCGTCGTCCGTGTCGATCTGCACTGTCGTGCTGCCGAGCCAGCGCAGCGTAGCCGCGGTCCGCCGGAACACGGTCTCGGCACCAGCGGTGACCATCTCGGCTGAACGGGCGACCGGCGTGTTGTCTGCGACACGCCGGATCTCCACGACGCCCCGGCCCAGACCGTCGTCGGTGATGGTAAAGGCCGTGCGGGCGGTATATCTGCGTCCCGGTGACGTTTTCGCTGGTCCGGTCCATCTGAATCGGAGGTCGTGGGCAACGACGTGAGCGCGGGCGGACTTGAACGCTTCGGGATCCCAGCCACGGGCCTGCGCCATCCGCAGCGCGGCGGCGTGCATCACGTCTAGCACCAGAGCCGCCCGGGCCGGCGCCGGCAGCGCCGCCACCCCGTCGGGCAGGCACACCCCAGCCATCTCGAACCCGTCGGTGGGTTCGGTGAACACGGTGACCTCGACCTCGGTGCGTCCAGGCTCATGGTCAAAACAGTGCAGCCGTAGCTGCGAGTCGCGCGCCTGAACCCGCGCGGCGCGGACACCCTCGCTATACAACTCGCCGATTCCTCGTGCACTGCGCACGAACGCGTCCTCGTCCGGCTCCGCGACCCACGGCGCATTCACAAAACCGGTCTGCGGCCAGAACTCGACCGTGCGCAACATCGCCACCCCGACAGCCAACCCCTCCGCAGACCAGTAGGTGCCACGATCGGTCCGACGCTGGGATCCGCTCGGCCGCTACGCGCTCCGCGACAGCGTGCGCACAGCCGCCGCGAAGCCCGCCCGCGTGGGCTGCCGGGCGGGTTGCAGATCAGCAGACGATCAAGACGTCCGGCCGGCCTTCCGCCGCTTTTCCTCAGCGTCGGCGATACCGTGCGCAACGGCCGTCCGGATCACCCGATACAGCACGGCCACACCAAGCAGCAAGACCAATACCCACCCAATGTCTCTCCCGTCCACGACACGAGACTAGATCGTCCCGGCCGTCGACAAGGCCGACCCGCAGTCAACCACCGTGCCGCGGCGACTCGTACGGCGCACCCATCCGACGAGCCTGCAGGACGCAGAACCTCGGAACACCCGTCGTACACGGCATCCGGACATGCCTTAGCCGATGAGAGGGGTACCCGATCTCCGCGGAAATTCCTTCAAATCCCGCAGGTGGCTGAAAGCGGCGAGTTCAGCCGGTCGTAGCATTTGATCTTGGTGGTTTGGTGGGACAGGATGCCCGCCGTGCGTTTGATGCTGA
>NZ_JAMYJR010000072.1 GCF_024137025.1 Paractinoplanes aksuensis | reverse complement strand
ATTGGCACTGGCTTATCAAGCACCCTGTTGAGTTCTCAAAGAACAACCGCTACCCGGCTAACCGCTCCGGGGCACTTCAACTACTTTACCCGGCGCTTTCCGTTTCGCCAAATCCGGGTCGCTGCCCGAATTTCGCCGAAACCGAAGGTTTCAGGCACCACAAATACAGCAGAAAGAATCGAGACCGCGAACGGCACAGCGCTTCACCCTGCTGGTTCTTCGTGGGTTCCCCCAGGACGGCCGCGCCGGGCCTCCGAAGAGTCCCGCTCGCTCGCCCGTCTCCCTGGCGGCTCGCAAAACATTACCCCCCGTTCCCCCGCTCGCCAAATCGACCCCCCATGGCGCGCGTCACGCTCCCGCCCACCCCTCGCGCGCACCCCGCAGCACCACCCTCCGCGGACCGTCTCGTCCCCTCTTGACCAGCGCCTCAGCGTCGCGTCGGCCATACCTCCGCGCCCCCGACCGGGCTCCCGGCCTTCGGCCGCCCATGCACCCCTTCGTACGTACTTGTGATTGCCGACGACGCACCGTGACCACCCACCCACCTTCAATACGGCCGAGCGGGCGCTGCGCGATGACGAACCGAGTGGTTCAGGACCTCAACCCTGGCCTGGCACCGTCCTGCTCCGAGAACCCACGGCCTGATGCTGGTGTCCGGCACTCGCCGGCCAAGTCGGGCACCGCGGGCCCCGCACAAGTCACGGCCCCGCACAAGTCACGGCCCCGCCCGAGTCACGGCCCGCCCGAGTCACGGCCCGCCCGAGTAGCGGCCCCGCCCGAGTCGCGGGCCCGCCAGCGAGGCCGAAGAGAACCAGGCCGGCCCCGCGTACGTAGGGATAAGTCCGCGCTCTCGGCCGGCACGAACTTTGCCGATGGCCGACCGCGCCGGTCCCGGCCGTGTGCCACTCCACGGCCATTCGTGCAACTTCAATGCCGTACGCCTGTGGACAGCCTTTGTTCTTGCCGCCTGCATCGGACCGCCTGTGGACAACGCGAAGCACCCGGCGCTCGTTCGGCGTAGGTTCGGCCCGCCCCCCGGTGGGAGGGGTTCTTTTGGGAGAGCTTTGAACAAGAAGGGCCTGGCGGTGCGCGGAACGACGAGCGGTGCGCGCGGAGTGGCCGGTGTGCCTGCGAGCCGCTGGTTGAACAGATCGGCGGCTGCGTCGCCAGTGTCGGGCCGGGGCACGAGGCCCGGGGCACGAGGCCCGGGGCACGAGGCCCGGGGCACGAGGCCGGGAACACGGGGCACGAGGCCCGGAACACGGGGCACGGAACACGGGGCACGGGGCACGGAACAGCTGTGTTGGCGGCGCGGTCGAAGGGCCGATTCGCGAAACGCACCGTCTCGGGAGCACGGATCGGGCCGGGTGCCGCCGTGCGTGGTGAACGCGGTGACGGATCGGGTCGAGGGGGCCGGGTTCCCGAACGATGAGCGCCGGCAGTCCCGGACGGCCCGATCAGGTTGACGGAGCGACAGCGGGGTGCGCTGGAAGACCAACTGCAGAGGCGCCTTTGCGAAAGAACGCCAACTGCAGAGGCGCCTTTTGCGAACTCGAATGCGGGCAGGTTGGCGCGGTGCGGTTTGTGGACGTCAAGGAATCAGATCGACCGCCCGGCGAGGCTGTGGCGGGCGGGCGCCGTGCCGGTGGGAGGGGACTGATGATGGGATGGCGGTCGGTGGTGGGGGCTGGGGGAACGGGAGAGGGTCATGGCTGACGCGGATCTGGTGTTTGTCGGAGGGCACGTCTTGGCGGACGAGGCGGGCGAGGCAGGGGCTCCGCCGGCGTCGGCCCTCGCGGTCAAGGACGGGACGATTCTCGCCGTGGGTGGGGATGACGAGGTGCGGGAGCTCGTCGGGGCCCGGACCGAGGTTGTCAAGCTGCGTGGGCGGCTGCTGATCCCGGGCTTTCAGGACGCGCACGTGCATGCCGTCATGGGTGGGGTCGAGATGGGGCAGTGCGACCTCACCGGCACCGTGGACCGCGACGAATACCTGCGGCGGATCCGGGTCTATGCCGAGCAGCATCCGGACGCCGAGTGGATTGTCGGGGGCGGGTGGTCGATGGAGAGTTTCGAGAACGGCATTCCGGATCGGCATCTGCTCGACCGGGTGGTGCCGGATCGGCCCGTCTATCTGCTCAACCGGGATCACCACGCTGCCTGGGTCAACTCCCGGGCGCTCGAGCTGGCCGGCATCACCAGCGCTACACCCGACCCGGCCAGTGGGCGGATCGACCGGGACTCCGACGGTAATCCGGTCGGCGCCCTGCAGGAGGGGGCCATGGATCTGGTCACCGTGCCGGAGATGACGCAGGAGGAGATGTACGAGGGGCTGCTCCGCGCGCAGACGCTGCTGCACGGGCTGGGCATCACGGCCTGGCAGGACGCCATGCTGGCCGCGTCGAACGGCTACGCCGACGTCTCCGATGCGTACGAGAAGGCGGCCCGGGCCGATGCTCTCACCGCGACCGTCGTCGGCGCGCTCTGGTGGGACCGGGACCGCGGGCTCGAGCAGGTACCGGATCTGCTGGCCAACCGGGAGCGGTTGACCTTCGGCAAGCTGCGCTGCGACTCCGTCAAGCTGATGCTGGACGGTATCGCCGAGAACTTCACCGCCGCGATGACCGAGCCCTACCGGGATTCGTGCGGGTGCGCGACCGCCAACCGGGGACTTTCGTTCATCGATCCCGAGGCGCTGCCGGGGTATGTCATCGAGCTCGACCGGCTGGGCTTCCAGACCCACTTCCACGCGTTGGGCGATCAGGCCGTACGTAATGCCTTGAACGCGATCGAGGCCGCGCGGGCGAAGAACGGGCCCAGCGACACCCGGCCCCACCTGGCTCACCTGCAGGTGGTGCACGCGGATGACGTGCCGCGCTTCGCGCAGCTGCAGGCGACCGCGAACCTGCAGCCGTTGTGGGCCGCCCACGAGCCGCAGATGGACGAGTTGACCATTCCGTTCCTCGACCCGAGCCTGGTCGATCGGCAGTACCCGTTCGGCGACCTGCATCGCAGCGGGGCGCGGCTGGCCGGGGGCAGCGACTGGCCGGTCAGTTCGCCCGACCCGCTGCAGGGCATCCACGTCGCCGTCAACCGGGTGCTGCCGGGGCAGCAGCGTGATCGTTTCCTGCCCGAGCAGGCGCTCGATCTGCGCACGGCCCTGACCGCCTATACGGCCGGTTCGGCGTACGTCAATCGGCTCGACACCACCGGCCGTCTGCGCCCGGGTTTCCAGGCCGACCTGGTCGTTCTCGACCGGGACCTGTTCGCCGCGCCGGCCGAGGAGATCGGCGACGCGGCGGTGGCGCTCACTTACGTCGCGGGTAGTCGGGTGTACGGCTGACCGTGGAGGCGGGCGCCAGGCGCTGGGCCGGGACGGTCACCGCGCCGGGGCGGGGCACCAGCGCGCCGACGATGACGATCAGCCCGAGCACGGCGATCGCGTCGACCCAGTAGTGGTTGCCGGTGACCACGACGACGATCAGCGTGATCACCGGGTGGGCGATCCACAGCCAGCGCTTCCAGCCGTTGGTGGTGGCCATCAGGGCCAGCGCCACCACCACGGCCCAGCCCACGTGCAGGGACGGCATGGCCGCGTACTGGTTGCTGAGCGTGTCGGTGTCGGGCGAGCCGTAGACCGAGGGGCCCAGCAGCCGGCCGGTGTCGACGATGCCGGCCCAGGGCAGCATGCGCGGCGGGGCGAGTGGGAACACGGCGTGGATGACCAGCGCGAACGCCGTCAGCGAGGCCAGGGTGCGGCGCATCCACACGTACGTCTCGGGCTTCTTGACGTACATCCAGATGAGCGCGACCGCGGTGGCCGGGAAATGCACGTACGCGTAGAAGCAGTTGACCACCCGCATCCAGAACTCGTGCGAGAGCAGCGCGGTCTGCAGATCGGCCTCGTTGGGCAGGTGCAGGACGCGTTCGAAGTGCCAGATCGCGCCGGCGTTGTTCATCGCCTCGGTGACGTGGCCGTCGACGAGCAACCGGCCCGCCTTGTACGCGAGGAACAGCACGGCCACCAGAGCGAACTCCCGCAACGCGCGACGCACCGCTGTGCCGTTCATCTGCACCCCCAAGACGACCAAGGATCGTCCCGAAGTTGCAGACCAGGCAATCTTTCACAGTGAGAATCTGATCACTGCCAGCCGGTGTCGTTCGGGCGACGCGTACGTGAAGATCAATCGAACGGCGAAGATACCAGTGGCATGCCAACCCGGTTGATCAGCTCGTCGGCCGTGATCCCGAACGTCTCGATGATCCGGGCCCCGTCCGGTCCGACGGAAAACGTCGCCACGTCGGTGTAAACCCTGCTCACACAGCCCCTCCCGGTCAGCGGGTAGGTGCACTCGGGCACGAGTTTCGGCCGGCCGTCCTTGGCGAACAGGCTCATCATCACGAAGACCTGCTTGGCCCCGATGGCCAGGTCCATGGCCCCGCCCACGGCCGGGATGGCGTCGGGCGCCCCGGTCGACCAGTTGGCCAGGTCGCCGCGGGCCGACACCTGGAACGCGCCCATGATGCAGACGTCGAGGTGGCCGCCGCGCATCATCGCGAACGAGTCGGCGTGGTGGAAGTACGCGGCCCCGGGCAGCTCGGTCACCGGCTGTTTGCCCGCGTTGGTCAGGTCGGGGTCGATCTCGTCGCCGGTGGCCGGCCGGCCCATCCCGAGCATGCCGTTCTCGGTGTGCAGCACGACCCCGCTGTCCGGCCGCAGGTAGTCGGCGACCATCGTCGGCTGCCCGATGCCCAGGTTGACGTAGGCGCCCTCCGGAATGTCGCGGGCCACGATCTCGGCCATCTGCTCGCGCGAGAGGCTCATACCTGCACCAGCCGATTCACATAGATGGCGGGAGTCACGATCACCTCGGGGTCGAGCTGCCCGACGTCGACGATCCGGGCGACCTGCGCGATCGTCACGGCGGCGGCGGTCGCCATCACCGGTCCGAAGTTGCGGGCCGTCTTGCGGTAGACCAGGTTGCCCATCCGGTCGGCGACGTGGGCCCGGATCAGCGCGACGTCGCCCCGGATCGGATATTCGAGCAGGTACTCGCGGCCGTCGATGACCCGGGACTCCTTGCCCTCGGCCAGCGGCGTGCCGACCCCGGTCGGGCTGAAGAACGCCCCGATCCCGGCCCCGGCCGCGCGCAGCCGCTCGGCCAGGTTGCCCTGCGGCACGACCTCGAGCTCGATCTGGCCCGCCCGGTACAGCCCGTCGAACACCCACGAGTCGGTCTGCCGCGGGAAACTGCACACGACCTTGCGTACGCGCCCGGCCGCCAGCAATGCGGCCAGCCCGGTGTCCCCGTTGCCGGCGTTGTTGCTGACGATCGTCAGATCGCCCGCGCCGTGCTCGATCAGCGCGTCGATCAGCTCGACCGGCATCCCGGCCATGCCGAACCCGCCGACCAGCACGGTGTCGCCGTCCCGGACGGCCGAGACCGCCTCCTCGGCCGAGAAGATCACGAAGACTCCCCGAGCACCTGCTGGGCGGTCCGGAAGGCGGCGTTGGCGGCCGGGACGCCGCAGTAGATCGCGCTCTGCAGCAGCACTTCCTTGATCTCGTCGTCGGTCAGCCCGTTGGTGCGGGCGGCGCGCAGGTGCATCGCCAGTTCCTCCTGGTGCCCCAGGGCGATCAGCGCGGTCAGGGTGATCATCGAACGGCTGCGGCGGTCCAGCCCCGGCCGGGTCCAGATCTCCCCCCAGGCGTACGCGGTGATGAGCTCTTGAAAATCCCGGGTGAACGGTGTCGTGCCGGCCACGGCCCGGTCGACGTGCTCGTCGCCGAGCACCTGCCGGCGTACGCCCATCCCGGCCTCCCGCACCCGGTCGAGCGTGACCGGGCCGCCGAAGTGGTCGTCGAGCAGCGCCGCCACCTCGTCCGGTTTCTCGGCCGGGGCCAGATGGGCGACGTTCTCGAGCACGACCAGCCGCCCGTTGCGGACGCGGGTGGCGATCCGCGCCAGCCCCTCGGGCGGCGTCGGCAGGTCATCGGCGCCCCCGATGGCCAGCACCGGCGTGCCGATCTCGCCCAGCCGGTCCCGGACGTCGAACGCGGCCAGCGCCTCGCACACCAGCGCGTAGCTCTCCGGGTCGGCCGCCCGCAACGTGTCGAGCAGAGCCGCCGCCACCTTGGGCGACCGCTGCGCGAAGCCGGGCGCGAACCACCTCTGCTGCGAGGCGCCGACCACGGCATGAACCCCGTCCGCCCGTACGGTCTCGGCCCGCTGCCGCCAGCCCGTGCTCTCCCCGATCTTGGCCCCGGTGCAGATCAACGCGGCCGACTCGACTCGCTCCGGCGCGTCCAGCAGCAGTTGCAGCCCGACCGCGCCACCCACCGACACCCCCGCGTACCGGAACGACTCGTTCGGCCGCACCTGATCCGCCAGAGTCAGGACACCCCGGGCCAGCCCGGCAATACCGAATCCGCCGTACGCGGGTTCGCTGCCACCGTGCCCCGGCAGGTCCCACCCGACCACGTGGTACCCGCCCTGCAACCGCTCGGCCGCGCGCCGCCACAGCGCCTCCGCCGACGTCCCCAGCGACGGCCCGAGCAACAACAACGGCCGCCCGGGCGCGTCGACGATGGTGGTCGCGGTCAGCATGGCTACTCCCCTGCTCGGGCCAGCGCGGCATCAATGATCTCGTCAGTGGCCCCACGGTACGGCCCCTCGACGCGCGCGTACTTACGCTGCTCGGCGTCGATGCCGGGCCGGGCGGCAGCCAGGGTCGCGGCCATCCGCTGCTCGTCGACGCGCAGGCCGGCCAACAGGTCGGTGATCTGTGAGCCGGCGGCGACCGTGCGGCGGGTCAGCGTGCGCAGGGTGTCCCACTCGACGTGCCAGGCGCCGTCGGCCCGCTCGTCGACCATGCTCGCGGCCGCCATGTGCAGGGTCGCCGCCAGCGGAGGCCCAGCCAAAGCGGCCCGCCGCACCAGCACGGCCAGAGTCGGGTTCTTCTTGTTGGGCATGGCCGACGATCCACCGCTGGTCGCCAGAGACAACTCGCCGATCTCGGGCCGCCCCAGCGTCAGCACGTCGTTGGCGATCCGCCCCCACGCATCGGTACAGGTCACGAGCGCGTCCCCGAACCGCGTGAACACTCCCCGGCTCGTATGCCACGGCGGCCGGACCGGCAGACCCAACAGAGCAGCGGTGGCAGCGACCCTCGCGACGGCCCGTTCGGGCGATCCCTCGATCGCAACAACCGCCGCCAAGCTTCCGGCCGCTCCCCCGATCTGAACGGGCAGATCGGCCGCCGCCTCGAGCAGATCGCGCGCATCGAGCGTCGCTTGCAGCCACCCCGCGACTTTCAGCCCGAAGGTGATGGGCACAGCATGCTGAGTGAGCGTGCGTCCCGCCATGTCGGTGCGCCGATGCCTGTCAGCCAGCGCGGCCAGGAAGCCGATCTGGGCCGCGAGGTCGCCCCGAATCCGCGCGGCGGCCTCACGCAGACAGATCGCGAGAGCCGTGTCAAGCACGTCCTGGCTGGTCAGGCCCTGATGCAGTTGCCCCGCACGGGGGTCGTCGCCGAGCCGCTCACGCAGCAGAGCCAGCAGCGGGATGACCGGGTTGCCACCCTCTTCGGCCGCGACGGCCAGGCCCGGCAGATCCTCCGGCCCCACCAACGCCAACAGTCCCGCCGCGGCCGATTCGACCCCGGGCGCGCCAGAACCGGCCGCCTCTCCCGCACCTGGCGAGACGAAACGGTTCGTCTCATCCGGGCGCGGCGTTGGCTGCGTGACGAAACGGTTCGTCTCATCCGGGCGCGGCGTTGGCTGCGTGACGAAACGGTTCGTCTCGTCAGATCCCGGCACAGCAGGCGTGACGAAACGGTTCGTCTCGGAAGAAGCCGGCGCGGCGGGCGTAATGGGCGAGACGCCACGGCTCGTCTCGGCAAAGTTCGGCGCGGCAGGCGTTGCGGGCGAGACGCTACGGCTCGTTTCGGCGGAGGTCGATGCGGTTGGCGAGACGAAACGGTTTGTCTCGGTGAGGGTGGTGTGGGGGTTGGTTGCCGCCTTGGGCGTGGGGGGATCGGGGTGGCGGGAGTCGAGCCAGGCTGATTCGACGCGGAGCATTGCGGTCAGGATGGTGGCGTCGGTGCAGAGGTCGCCGCTGCGGGCGTCGCCGGGCCAGAGCAGGTCGCTCATCGGCGCCGGCTCATCGGGCCTGCCGTGGGTAGCTCAGGAACACCGTCTCACCCTCGCCCTGCAGGTGGATGTCGAAGAGCAGCCCGCGCTCCTCGCGGGTGGTGATCAGCGTAACGCGGCGGTCCGGTTCCAACCCGTCGAGAAGCGGGTCCGGTTCGTCGCCGGGTAGGTAGGCGCGGGTGAACAAGCGGTCGGTCAGCCCGCGGGCGAAGACGGTCACCGCGAAGAACGGGCGGCGACCGGGGTCGGCTCCGGGGAGAAGTGTCGAGAACCAGTAGTGCCCGTCGCCGTCGGTCTGGGTGCGGCCCCAGCCGGTGAACGTGTAGCCGTCGCGGCGGATCGAGCCCGTGGCCCGCGGCACCTGGCCGGACGGGTCGGCCTGCCAGAGCTCGATCAGCGCGTCCGGGACCCCGGCGCCCTGGCCGTCGAAGACCCGCCCGTGCAGGCGTACGCCATCGGGGTGGCCGGCCGGGACCAGCAGGTTTCCGCCCTCGTAGGGCAGCCCGAGGTGGAAGAACGGCCCGACGGTCTGACCCGGTGCGAAGCTCATGACTCCTCCCGGGTGCCGCCGAGGTGGAAGAACGGCCCGACGGCGAACGATTCCTCCAGGGCGTGCGGGTGGAATAACGGCCCGGGGGCGAAGCTCACGATTCCTCCAGGGGCGTGCGGTGGGTGCCGCTCAGGATGATGTCCCAGCGGTAGCCCAGGCTGCGCTCGGGCGCGGTCACGCTGTGGTCGTACGAGGCGACCAGCATCTCGCGGGCCTTGGCGTCGGTGACCGACTGGTAGATCGGGTCGAGGTCGAACAGCGGGTCGCCCGGGAAGTACATCTGGGTGACCAGCCTCTGGGTGAAGTCCGTGCCGAACAGCGAGAAGTGGATGTGCGCGGGCCGCCAGGCGTTGTCGTGGTTGCGCCACGGGTAGGCGCCCGGCTTGATCGTCTGGAACGTGTAGACGCCGTCGCCGTCGGTCAGGCAGCGCCCGGCCCCGATGAAGTTGGGGTCGAGCGGCGCCGGGTGCTGGTCGCGCTGGTGCCAGTAGCGGCCGGACGCGTTGGCCTGCCAGATCTCGACGAGCTGGTGGCGCACGGGCCGCCCGTCGCCGTCGAGCACCCGGCCGGTGACGACGATCCGTTCGCCCAGCGGCTCACCCGAGCGCTGCACGGTCAGGTCGGCCTCATGGTCGTCGATGTCCGCCGCCCCGAAGCAGGGCGCCCACAGCTCGACCCCTTCCGGGTCGACCTGGTGCAGGTCACGGGTCGGATAGCGCAGCATGCTGCTGCGGTAGGGCGGGTAGTCCCGGCGCGGCTGCGGTCCGCCGCTCCCCCGCAGTTCGGCGATCTCGCGATTGATGTCGGCCTGCGTCGTCACGATGGCGACGCTAGACCAGCCCGCGGGGCCAGACGATACTTACCTTCCATTGAGCGGAAGGGGCGACCTTGGCTCCCAGCATGACGCCGCGGGCGCTCGGCCGACCGGGACGGAAGGGGCGGCCGTGGCTCCCAGCGTGACGTCGCGGGCGCTCGACCTGCTGGGCGCGTTCGGTCCCGAGCATCGCAGCCTGACGCTGAGCGAGCTCGCCCGCCGGGCCGGCCTGCCCCTGGCCACCGCCCACCGGCTGGTCGGCGAGCTGCACAAGTGGGGTGCGCTGGCCCGGCTCGAGTCCGGCGAGTACGTGATCGGCCGCCGCCTGTGGGACCTCGGGTTGCTCGCGCCGGTGCAGTCCGGGTTGCGCCAGGCGGCCTCACCGTTCCTGCACGATCTGTACGGGGCCACGCTGGCCACCGTGCATCTGGCCGTGCGCGACGGCTGCGAGGTGCTCTATGTCGACCGACTGGCCGGGCACGTGTCGGTGCCGGTGGTGAGCGAGGTCGGCTCCCGCCTGCCGCTGCACGCGACCGGGGTGGGCAAGGTCCTGTTGGCGTACGCCCCGGAGGCCGTGCGGGCCGAGGCCTTCGGCCGGCTGAGGAGGATCACGCCGTACACGGTGACCCAACCGGCCCGGCTGGCCGAGCAACTGCGGAGGGTGCGGGCCGAGGGGTACGCCACCACGGGCGAGGAGATGAGCCTGGGCGCCTGTTCGGTGGCGGTGCCGGTCGGCGGCGACACCGTGGTGGCCGCGCTGGGCATCGTCGTGCCCGATCTGCGCCGCGACAAGGCCCGCCTGGTGGCCGCTCTGCAGGTGGCCGCACGCGGAATCGGCCGTACGCTGGCTTCCGCTGAGTGAGAACGGGGCCTTGCCGCCCGGCCTTCGCTGCCGTTGGCTGAGCCCATGCGCACACAGGTCGCCATCATCGGCGCCGGCCCGGCCGGACTGCTCCTCGCCCACCTGCTGCACCGTGGCGGCGTCGACGCGGTGGTGCTCGAGACCCGGTCGCAGGAGTACGTGGCCGCGCGCATCCGGGCCGGCATCCTGGAGAGCTCCAGCGTCGAGCTGCTCGAGTCGGCCGGGCTGGGCGACCGGCTGCGGGCCGAGGGCCACGAGCACCGCGGCATCTACCTGCAGATGCCGGGCGAGCGCCACCACCTCGACTTTGTCGACCTGACCGGGCGCAGCGTCTGGGTCCACGGCCAGACCGAGGTGCAGAAAGACCTGGTCGCGGCGGGCACGGCCGAGGTCCACTACGAGGTCACCGAGGTCGGGCTGCATTCGCTCGAGTCGGACCCGTACGTCACGTTCGTCGATTCCACCGGTGCTCGGCACCGTCTCGACGCGGACGTGATCGCGGGGTGTGACGGCTCGTTCGGCCCGTCCCGGGCGGCGGCGACTCCGGCCGAGACGTTCGAGCGCGTGTATCCGTACTCGTGGCTGGGGATCCTGGCCGACGTCGCGCCCTCGACCGACGAGCTGATCTACGCCTGGCACCCGGACGGGTTCGCGCTGCACTCGATGCGCTCAGAGACGGTGAGCCGCCTGTATCTGCAGGTGCCCAACGGCACCGACCCGGCCGACTGGTCCGACGACCGGATCTGGGCCGAGCTGGCGACCCGCCTGGGCGACGGCGAGAACGGCTGGAAGCTGACGCCGGGACCGATCACCGACAAGAGCGTGCTGCCGATGCGCAGCTACGTGCAGACGCCGATGCGGCGCGGCCGGCTGTTCCTGGCCGGCGACGCCGCCCACATCGTGCCGCCGACCGGCGCCAAGGGCCTCAACCTGGCCATCGCCGACGTCGCGCTGCTGAGCTCGGCGCTGGTCGCCCTGCTGCGCGAGGGCGATTCCCGGCTCGCCGACCGCTACTCCGACGACGCGCTGCGCCGGGTCTGGCGCTGCACGCACTTCTCGTGGTGGATGACGACCATGCTGCACGCGAGCGGCGACCCGTTCGACGCCCAGCTGCAGCTCTCCCAGCTCAGATGGGTGACCACCAGCACCGCCGGGGCGACCGGCCTCGCGGAGAACTACGCCGGTCTTCCGCTGGCCCTCTGACGGATCCCGCGCCCAACCACCCGCCCGACGGAGGATTTCGACGCCGACGGCCCCTTGGCTGGATCTCGCGACCACGGACAGCGATCGTGATGTGGTCACGGATAGTCAAGGAGAAGAACCATGCGCAAGTGGTGGCCACTTGTCACGATCTGCCTGGGCACCTTCATGCTGCTCATCGACGTCACCATCGTGAACGTCGCCCTGCCGCCGATGGCGGTCGACCTGCACACCTCGTTCACGGCCCTGCAGTGGGTCATCGACGGTTACGTGCTGTCACTGGCGGTCCTGCTGCTCGGCGCGGGCGCGCTGGGTGACCTGTACGGCCACCGGCGGCTCTACGTGGGCGGGCTGGTCGTCTTCGCGCTCGCCTCCCTCGCCTGCGGCCTGGCCACCGACGGCAGCGCCCTCATCGCGGCCCGGGTCGTGCAGGGCATCGGGGCCGCGGCCATGTTCACCACCACGTTCGCGCTGCTCAACAGCTCCTATCAAGGGCGCGAGCGAGGCATTGCGTACGGAGTCTGGGGCGGTGTCTCGGGTGCTGCCGCGGCCGTCGGTCCGGTGCTCGGGGGCCTGCTCACCGAGGGCTTCAGCTGGCGCTGGATCTTCTTCGTCAACCTGCCGATCAGCGTCGTCGCCATCGTCGCGACGTTCGTCGTGCTGCGGGCCGACCCGGGCCACCGTCGCGGCCGGTTCGACCTGCCAGGCACGATCACCTTCACCGTCGCCGCGACCGCGCTGACCCTGGCCCTGATCCGGGCCGACACCGAGGGTTGGACGGCCTTCGCGACCTGGGGCCTGCTGCTGCTCAGCGCGGTCGGCCTGGCCGCCTTCGCGCTGGTCGAGCGGCGTAGCGCCCACCCCATGCTCGACCTGAAGCTGCTGCGCAACCGCTCGTTCGGCGGCATCCTGATCGGCGCCCTGCTGGTCAACATGGCCGCGTTCGCCGCGTTCACCTACACGTCGATCTGGCTGCAGAGCCTCGAAGGACTGTCGCCGCTGAAGGCCGGGCTGGTCGGCCTGCCGATGTCGATCGTCTCGGTGATCGTCTCCGGCATCGCGGGCGCCCGCCTGCACGGCCGTTCGCCGCGCCTCATCATCGGCCTCGGCCTGCTGCTGATCGGGGCCGGCTCGGCCCTGACCGCTCTGCTGCTGCAGCCCGGTTCGAGCTGGCCCGCGCTGCTGGCCGGCTACGCGGTGATCGGCGCCGGCGTCGGGCTGGTCATGCCCACGCTGGCCGAGGCGGCGATGGCGGCCGTCCCCCGCGAGCGCAGCGGCATGGCCGCGGGCGCGATCAACACGGCTCGCCAGCTGGGCTTCGCGATCGGCATCGCGCTGCTGGGCACTGCCTTCGCCGGCCGGGCCCGGGACCACCTGGCCGAGGCCGGGGCGCCGAACGCGGCCGACGCCGCCCACGGACTCGCCGCCGGGCAGTCGGGCCGCATTCTCGCGGCCACCCCCGAGCCCGTACGAGCCACTGTGGACGCGGCCCTGCACGGCGCCGCCGTGGCCGGTCTGGACGCGGCCTTCCTGGTCGCGGCGGCCGCCGGCGTGGTGGCGGGCATCGCCGTGCTCGTGCTGGTGCGCCCGGCCCCCGCGACACGGTCGTCAGACGACCGGGCCCCGCAGGACGCCGTTCTCCAGCAATGAGACGGCCAGCTTGACCCGGGTCACCAGGGGCACGGTCTCGCACGTGCGGACCTCGCGGATCGCGGCGACGTCCGTGGTCAGGTAGTGGTAGAGCGCCGTCGCGTCCGGGCACAGGGCGATGGCGACCAGGGAGGCGGCGCCGGTCACGGCCGAGGCCCAGGCCAGCCGGCGGTGATCGGCCAGCCGGGCCCCGACCGTGGCCAGGTCGGTCGGCGCGACGGTGAACCAGAGGTAGGCCACCTCGCGGAAACCCAGCGCGGCGGTGGCCGTGTCGAGGTCGAACCGCACCAGCCCGGCCCCGGCCAACGTCTGCAGCCGCAGCGTGACCTTGCGCTGGGTCCAGCCGGTGGCCTCGGCCAGCGCGGCGTAGCTGGCCCGCCCGTCGTGGGCCAGGGCCACCAGCAGCGGCCGGTCGTCCGGGGTCAGCTCGGCCGGGCCCGCGGGCGCGGCGACCGCGGGCTGGTCGGCCAGCAGTTCCCGCCGCTGGTCGCTGCCGAGCTGGTCGTGGGCGGTGATCCAGTCGGCCTCGCCGCGCCCGATGAAGCGGTGCAGCACCTGGTGCGAGCTCAGCGAGAGCACGTTCGACGCGCGGGGCAGGTGGTGCAGCAGGCCTTCCCGGCCCTCCGGCGAGCCCTCGTCCACGGTGACCTGACAAGTCAGCTCGGCGCCACCGGCCCCGATCGACACCCAGCTCGTGTCGGTGCGCCGGGCCAGGGCCGCCGCCGTGGCCGCCGCGGTGCCGGGGCGGCAGGCAATGCGCAGGATCCACGAGCTCGTCGTTGACACCGGGTCGGCAATGCCGAACACCCGGATCAGGCCGTGGGTGCGCATTCGCTGATATCGGCGCGACACTGTCTGCTCCGACACGCCCAGCACGGTGGCCAGCCGGGCGAACGGGACGCGCGGCGTGAGCTGGAGCCCATGAATGATCTGCCGGTCCAGCCGATCGATCACGGCGGGCCCGGCCGGAGTCAGCGCCGGCACCGTCGGATCCTACCGCGCAGCTCATCGCGTACACATGCATTGATGAACATATTCGCAGGTCAACTGGGGCGGTGATTCCCTCGTGCGAGGACACGGCGGGGCGGCCCGGCCCCGCTAAGGTGGGTCGCGGCCGACCGCATTGGAGTGTCACTTGCCCTCGCCCCGCCTCGACGCCGAGGAACCCTCGCCCCAGCTCGACACCGAGCCGACCGCCGCTCCGGCGGGCCGGCCCGAGCGCCGGATCGGCTCGCTCGAGGTGCTCGCCGGGCTGCTCGTGCTGCTGGTCGTCCTCCGCGGCCCGCTGTCCGATCTGGTCTCCGGGCCCGCGCTGCAGACCTGGACCACGGTGTTCGTCTCGGTGCTGGTGCAGGCCGCGCCGTTCCTGGCCTTCGGGGTCGCGTTGTCGGCCGTGATCGCGGTGTTCGTACCCCGGTCGTTCTGGGCCAAGGCGCTGCCGAGCCACCCGGCGCTGGCCGTGCCGACGGCCTCGCTGGCCGGGGTCGTGCTGCCCGGCTGTGAGTGCGGCAGCGTGCCGATCGCCGGCTCGCTCATCCGGCGCGGGGTCACCCCGGCCGCGGCGCTGGCCTTCCTGCTGGCCGCGCCGGCCATCAACCCGATCGTCATCACGGCCACCGTCATCGCGTTCCCCGGCCGCCCCGAGATGGCCGTCGCCCGCGGCCTGGCCAGCCTGGTCGTGGCCGTGCTGATCGGGTGGTTGTGGCTGCGCCTGGGCAAGACCGAGTGGATCAAGCTGCCGCACCGGCCCGAACTCGACACCCTGCCCAAGTGGCAGGCGTTCTGGGCCGCCTGCCGGCACGACGTGCTGCACGCGGGCGGCTATCTGGTCGTCGGGGCGGCCGCCGCGGCCACCATCAACGTGGTCGTGCCCGAGGCCTGGCTGACCAGCCTGGCCGCCAACGCCGTGCTGTCGATCCTGGTGCTGGCGATCCTGGCCGTGCTGCTGTCGATCTGCAGCGAGGCCGACGCGTTCGTGGCCGCCTCGCTGAGCCAGTTCTCGCTCACCTCACGACTGGTGTTCCTGGTCGTCGGGCCCATGGTCGACCTCAAGCTGATCTCGATGCAGACCGGCGTGTTCGGCCGCACGTTCGCCTCCCGCTTCGCGCCGGCCACCTTCGTCGTGGCCGTGCTGGTCGGCACGGCCTTCGGGGTGGTCCTGCTATGAGCCGTACGACGGAAGTCCGCGCAGCCGATTGCGGCGCGGCCCCGCTCGCAGGCGCGGCCCCTCACGCAAGCGCGGGCACTCTCGCAGGCGCCGTCCCTCTCGCAGGCGCGGCCATGGTTCTCGACCAGCCCGGATCGGACGGAGCGCAGCAGTGAACAAGCTGACCCAAGGCGTCGTTCTCCTGCTGTTCGGCGGGGCGATCCTGCGCGCGTCCGTCACCGACCTCTATCTGCGCTACGTCAAGGAGGGGCTGCGGCCGTTCCTGATCGCCACCGGCGTCCTGCTGGTGGCCGCGGCGTTGATGACCATTTGGTACTCGTTCCGCGAGACGCCGTCCGACTCCGGCGAACACGGACACGAGCACGAGCACCACGGACCCGGCGTGGGCTGGCTGCTGATCCTGCCCGTGCTCGGGCTGCTGCTGGTGGCGCCGCCGGCGCTGGGGTCGTACGCGGCCAATCAAGCCGGCAGCGTGGTCGCGGAACCGGTCGGCGGGTCGGACTACCCGCCGCTTCCGGCGGGCGATCCGGTCGAGCTGAGCCTGGTCGACTACGCGTCGCGGGCCCTGTTCGACGCGGGCAAGAGCCTGGACGGGCGCGAGCTCAGCCTGACCGGGTTCATCACCACCGCGCCCGATGGAGCGCCGATGCTGGCCCGGATGGTCCTCTCGTGCTGCGCCGCCGACGGCCGGCCCATCAAGATCGGGCTGGACGGGCGTACGCCGATCGACGTCCCGGCCGACACCTGGGTCCAGCTGACCGGCGTCTACACCGCGCGCACGATCAAGGACCCGGTCAACAACGTCGACGTGGCCTATTTCGAGGTACGCACGTGGCAGGAAATCCCCGAGCCGAAGCAGCCCTACGCATGACCGCAACGGCGCCGCCCACGCCGCCCTTGCCTCCGGTGCCGCACGAGCCTCCCAAGCCGCCGGCCCCCGCTCCCCGGCGACGGCACTGGCCAGCCGCCGCCGCCTTAGTTGTCGCGCTCGGGGCCGGCGGCGTCCTGCTGCTCGGCGGCGGCTCGGGTAACGACCCGGCCACGCCGCCGCCCGCCCGTACCGACGCCAAGTCCGTGTGGCCCGACGCCAAGCGGGCCGACCTGCCCGCAACCCTGCCCGACGGGCCGCTGTTCACGCCATCGATCTTCCTGGACACGACCACGGCGGTCGGCACGGCGCCCACCCCGAAGGGCGACGAGTCCCGGCTCCTGCTGCGCTCCGGGGATCGGGTGCGCGAGCTGCGCCGCCTGCCCGTGGCGGCCAACCCGCAGTTCGAGGCGTTCACGGCCGACGACAAGCAGATCTTCTGGGCCGAGTCGACCGCCACCGCCCCGGCCGTACGACTGTGGACCGCCGACCGCAACGGCGGCCCGGCTCGGGAGTTGACCGCCGACACCGGCAACGCCGTCTTCTTCGGCAACCAGTACGACCTGGTCGTGGCCGACGGCAAGCTGCACTGGGCAGCCGCGCCGGGCGACGTCACCGAGGCCACCGAGATTCGCTCGGCCCCGCTCGGGGGCGGCAAAGTCAGCGTACGCACGGAACCCGGCCAATGGACCCAGTCGGCCTGGCCCTGGCTGGTCGACGACGGCAGCACCTCGGGCGAGCCCCGGCTGCGCAATCAGTCCACCGGGCGCGACGTGAAGATCGCCGTCAGCGGGCTCGACGTGCTGACCTGCGGACCGGTCTGGTGCCGGGCCATGGTGATGGGCGACGAGGTGCTGACCCGCATCGACCTGGTCCGCCCGGACGGCGCCGACCGCCGCAAGATCGCCGGGAGCGCGGCCCAGTCGGCGATCACCGACGTGGCCGTGCTCGACCGCTACGAGGTCCTGTCCGAACCGGGGCCCGACACCGAACTCACCGGGGCGGCCGCACTGGTCGTCTATGACATCACCACCGGTCGTACGGTCGACATCGCGCCCGACGCCGACGGCGCCTTCGCCCGCGGCGGCATGTTGTGGTGGTCGACGGCCGACGAGGACGAACAGATCACCTGGCACACCCTGGATCTGCGCACCGTGCCCTGACGCGATCATGACAAATTCCACAGTGCGCGACCAAAGGCCCTCCCGCGTACGTCTGCATGAAGGACACTCACCTACCGTGAGGGAGCACGCATGCGGATGAGAGCCCTGGCGGCCGCCCTGCTGGTAGCCGTTGTCGCAGGTTGCGGCGCCGGCGAACACCCGGTCGAGCCGGCGCCCAGCACCTCCGCGACCGTCACTCCCAGTTTACCCACGGTCACGCCGCCCAAGCCGCAGGCCCGGGCGATCGCGCTGTCCCACCTGCCGGCGAACCTGCGGGCCCGGGTGCCCCAGTTCGCGCCGGCGCCCCCGGCCACGACCAAGGTGCAGCTGCCCACCGACGGCACGGCCGGCTGGTTCTCCCGGATCCCGACCGACCAGAAGGTCGCCTTCATCACGATCGACGACGGCTGGGTCAAACACCCGCTGGCCCTCCCGCTGTTCCAGGCGGCCGACGTGCCCGTCACCCTGTTCCTGCAGACGAACGCGATCCGGTCCGACCCGCAGTACTTCGCCAAGTTGCAGGCGGCCGGGGCCACGATCGAGAACCACACGATCACCCACCCCAACCTCGAAGGCCGGTCGTACGCGGCCCAGAAGCGGGAGATCTGCGGCGGGGCCGACCAGCTGGCGGGGTTCTACGGGCGGCGACCGGTGCTGTTCCGGCCCCCGTTCGGCAACCACGACCGGACCACGCTGAAGGCGTCGCACGACTGCGGGATGAAGGCCGCGTTCTTCTGGAAGGAGACCACCAACAAGGGCAAGGTCCGCTTCCAGGAGGGGCCGGGCGTCAAACCGGGCGACATCATCCTGATGCACTTCCGCGACCGCTTCCCGGACGACTTCACGGCCGTGCTGCAAGCCATCCACAAGGCGGGCCTGACCCCGGCCAAGCTCGAGGACTACATCCCCTGACGCCTTCCCGGACGCGTTGCGGCGCTTCCGAGCGCGTCGCGGCGCTTCCGAGCGCGTCGCGGCGTTTCCGAGCGCGTCGCGGCGTTTCCGAGCGCGTCGCGGCGTTTCCGAGCGCGTCGCGGCGTTTCCGAGCGCGTCGCGGCGTTTCCGAGCGCGTCGCGGCGTTTCCGAGCGCGTCGCGGCGTTTCCGAGCGCGTCGCGG
>NZ_JAMYJR010000071.1 GCF_024137025.1 Paractinoplanes aksuensis | reverse complement strand
GCTCGTGGCGGGAGGCGGCCGCCGAGTGGCGGCAGGCCCTGCGGTTGCGGCGGCTGGCGGGCACCCGGGCCACCGGGCCGGCGGTCGAGCTGCTGGCGCCGGCCGTGACCGCGCACGCCCGGGCCGGCGACATGGTGCGGGCCCGCGCCATCTATCTCGACGCGCTGACCGGCCACGACGACGTCGCGCTGCTGGTGGCCTGGGACGCGCCGCTGATCTGGACGACCCGGGAGGGGCGCGAGCCGTCGTCGGCCGCGGTCCAGGCGATCCGGGCCCGGCTCGCCGGCCAACTTGCCGACGACCTGCGCGTACGGCTGCTGCTCGCGCTCTTCCGCGAGCTGGAGGGCTGGGACGAGGCCGAGGCGCAGCCGGTCAGCGCCCAGGCCCTGGCCCTCGCGCGTGGCGCCGGGGACGCGCGCCTGCTGTGCGCGGCGCTCAACGTGCGGGCGTACGCAGCGCTCGGCCCCGACCTGCGCGCGGAACGCCGCCCGATCGCCGAGGAGTACCTGGCGGTGGCCGTCGAGTCGGGTCAGATCGACCACGAGGCGGTCGCGCACTGGCTGCTCTTCCTCGACTCGGCCGCGCACACCGACCTCGATCGGGCCCGGTCCGAGATGGGGCTGGCCGTCGCCCGCTCGACCACCGGCCAGCTGGGCAGTCTGCTGGCCGTGGTCGGCATCTTCACGGCCCTGCTCGAACTGCTGGCCGGGCGGGTCGACGAGGCCCTCGAACGGTACGACGAGGTGAGCCGGCGGCTGGCCGAGCACGGCGCGTTCAACGGGGCCGCCATGGCCACCGTGGGGCGGATCGGGGCGGCGCTGGCCCGCGACGACTTCGGGCCGCTGCGCGACGAGCTGACCGCGGTCGAGGCCGTGTTCCCGGGCCGGGTCAGCGACCCGCTCGTGCTCGCGCTGCTGGACGGCGGGGACGAGGCCGGGGCCCGGCGGGTGTGGGCCGGGCGCCGGCCGATCGACCGCAACTACTACTGGCTCGGCTTCACCGCTCTGCGCGCGCACGCGGCGGCCCGGCTGGGCGATGCCGCGGCGGGCGCTGAGCTGCTGGCCGAGCTGCTGCCGTTCGCGGGCCGGGTCGCCGGTCTAGACTCGGGCTCGCTCTATGCCGGTCCGGTCGACAGCGCCCTGCACGCACTGACCGGCGATCCGGCGTACGGGAAATCGGCCGCCGCCCTCACCGCGAGCCTCCGAAGACGAGGCTCTCACGGCGCTTGAACGGCAGCGGCAACAGCTTGATCATCAGGGCGACCGGGATCCCGCCCTCGCGCCGGGTCTCGGCCAGCTCGTCGTCGGTGCAGACGGCCAGGATGCGCGGCACTTCGAAGGTCATCTTGGCCCCGCGCTTGCGGATCACCGACTCGACGCGGTTCCACTCGTCGTCCGACACGTACGTGCGGATGAGCGGCACGATCGTGCGTTCCTCGTCGGCGATGTGCTCGTGCAGGGTGTCCCGCAGGTCGGCCAGGTCGGCGGCCAGCTCGGCCGAGACGGTGTGCCCGGCCCGCAGCGCGGCCGCCCCCTGGCGGATCCGGGCCAGCTTGGGGTCGAGCACGGCGTGGTCGTCGGTCAGCTCGGTCAGGTCGACGTGCGCGCCCGCCGCCCGTTCGAGCACCGGCCACAGCACCTCGTCCTCGGCGCTGTGATGGTGGTGGATGCTGTCGCAGAAGTCGCTCAGGTAGTCGGCGACGGCGGCCGACCGCTTGCGGTCGAGCCGGGTCGTGGCCAGCTGCCGGGTCAGCTCGGCCAGGCGGTCGAGGTCGCGGAGCATGGCGCGGTGGGCCAGCAGCAGGCCGGTGGGTTCGTTGTTCATGGCCCGTACGCTGCCGGGACCCACCTGCAGCCGGCCTAACAGCGACTTAAGAAGCCTGGCGGACGGGCTCGTCGGCCAGCCAGACCTCGGCCAGCTCGGCCAGCGGCACGCCCAGAGCCTGGCTGAGGCCGACCACCGTGCCGAACGCGGGCGCGGGCAGCCGGCCGGCCTCGATCTTGCGCAGGGTCTCGGGCGAGATGCCGGCGGCCAGGGCCACCTCGACCAGGCCACGACCGCCGCGGGCGGCCCGCAGGGCGGCGCCGAGACGCTGGCCGGCGGCGATCTGTTCGGGCGTCAGGGGTGGGCGGACCATCCTCGAAGACTACCTGGTATAAAAATACCTAGGTAAGAGTGTCGGAGAAGGAGTCTGTGGTGATCGAGCTCAAGTCGGCCGAAGAGATCGGCCGGATGGCGGTGGCCGGCCAGTTCGTCGGCGAGCTGCTCGCCGAGTTGAGCGGCGTGGCCGCGGTCGGCGTCAACCTGATGGACATCGAGCACCACGCCCGCGGCCGGATCAAGGAGCGCGGCGCCGACTCCTGCTACTGGGACTACTCCCCCTCGTTCGGCCGGGGCCCGTTCCGCAACGTGCTCTGCCTGTCGGTCAACGACGCCGTGCTGCACGGCCTGCCCCACGACTACGTGCTGCGCGACGGCGACCTGCTCAGCATCGACATGGCCCTGGCCATCGACGGCTGGGCGGCCGACTCGGCGCTCTCGTTCGTGGTCGGCACGCCCGACCCGGCCGACCTCGAACTGATCGAGGCGACCGAGGTCGCACTGGAGGCCGCCATCGAGGCCGCGCAGCCCGGCGGCCGGATCGGCGACATCTCGGCCGCGATCGGGAAGGTCGCTCACTCGTACGGCTACGGGGTGAACCACGAGTTCGGCGGGCACGGCATCGGCCGCACCATGCACGAGGCGCCGCACATCTCGAACGACGGCCGGGCCCGCCGGGGCATGCGCCTCGACCCCGGCCTGACCGTCGCCATCGAGCCGTGGCTGTGCAGGACCACCGACAAGATCAAGTACGACAAGGACGGCTGGACCATCCGCTCGGCCGACGGCTCCCGCACCGCCCACTCCGAGCACACGGTGGCCGTCACCCCCACCGGCCCGCAGGTGCTGACCCGCCGCCCGGCGTGATCCCCTACGCTCGACGCGTGCTCGAGGCTTCCCGGATCTGCCACTGCGTCATCTGTCACGACTACGGCGATCGCGGGGACTACGACCCAGGCGACCACGGCGTGATCGAGAACGTCGGCCAGTTCGGCTGGAGCGTCACCGGCGTGCCGGCCGACGAGGAGGGCCCGGGCTGGGCGTACACGATCGGCCGTCGGCACAGCCGGGGCGAGCCGGAACTGGCCATGTTCGGCCTGGACGTGGGCGTCATGCAGTCCTGCCTCAACACGCTGGGCCGGCGCGACGACCTGGCCGACGGCCAGTCCCACGACGGAGTCATCAACGGCTACCCGTTGCACCTGCGGGAGGTCGAGCCGGACTGGTTCCGCGCCTTCTTCGGCCAGGCCATGTGGTTCTACCGCCGGCCCCCGGTCCCGGTCCTGCAGGTCGTCTGGCCCGACCGGCAAGGCGCGTTCCCGTGGGACACGGGCAGCCTGGCCCAGCCCCACCTCTGGCTTACCCCCGAGAAACACCCGCCGGGCGTCTGGACCCAGGATGTCTGACATGGATGACGGGACCAAGGAACTGCGGGACGCGCACGACGTGCTGTCCGAGTGGTACGCCGAGAACCTGGTCGGGATACTCGAGGGCATGCCGGTCGAGCGGGCGATGCTAGGGCTGTTCGCCGAGATGACCCTGGCCGTGGGGCCCGAGGTCGCGGACGTCGGCTGCGGCACCGGGCGGCTGCTGCCCTACCTGGCGAGCCTGGGTCTGGCGCCGCGCGGGGTGGATCTCTCGCCCAAGATGGTCGAGGTGGCGCGGCGGGACAACCCCGGCTTCGCGTACGAGGTGGCCGATGTGCGCGACCTGCCGTACTCCGACGCGTCGCTGGCCGGGGTGGTGTGCTGGTACTCGCTGATCTTCCTGGCGCCCGACGCGCGGGAGCCGGCCTTCGCGGAGCTGGCGCGGATCGTACGCCCGGGCGGTTATCTGGTGGCCGCGTTCAAGCACGGCGACGGCACCGTACGCCGCAACGCGCCCGGCAGCGTCGTCGAGGAGCTCGGCATCAACTTCGACCGGTACTGGCTCTCGGCCCGCGAGATGACGGAACGCTTCGCGGCCGCCGGCTTCGAGCCGGTCTTCGAGGGCAGCACCCCGCCCGTTTCGCCGGAGCCCGCGTACGGCTACATGCTGGTCCGCAAGGGATAGCCGCGGGCGGGCCGACCTGGAATACTCCCTTCCTCCACGGTGGACGGAGGATGATCGTGAGCGACGGCGCACCCCAGCTCGACACGAGCGTGCCGCACAGCGCGCGCGTCTGGAACTACTGGCTGGGCGGCAAGGACAACTATCCGGCCGACCGCGCGGTCGGCGACAAGGTGCGCGAGGTCTTCCCGGCCATCGTCGAGAACGCCCAGGCCTGCCGGGCCTTCCTGGCCCGTACGGTCGGCTACCTGGCCGGGGAGGCCGGCATCCGCCAGTTCCTCGACATCGGCACCGGGCTGCCCACCGCCGACAACACCCACGAGGTGGCCCAGCGGATCGCGCCCACCTCGCGCGTGGTCTACGTCGACAACGACCCGCTGGTCCTCGCGCACGCCCGGGTGCTGCTCAACAGCGGCCCCGAGGGCGTCACGGACTTCATCGACGCCAACCTGAACGACACCGAGACGATCCGGCGCGAGGCCGCCCGCACACTCGACTTCAGCCGGCCGGTCGCGCTGATGCTGATGGGCATCCTGGGCCACGTCGAGGACGACGACGAGGCCCTGGGCATCGTGCGCGGCCTGGTCGACCTGCTCCCGTCGGGCAGCTACCTGGCCTTCTACGACGGCACCGACACCAGCGAGCTGATCGTCGAGGGCGCGAAGGTGTCCAGCGAGGGCGGCCACGACTACCACCTGCGCAGCCCCGAACGGATCGCCCGCTTCTTCGACGGCCTCGAACTGGTCGAGCCGGGCGTGGTCACCGTTACCGCCTGGCGGCCGGCCGAGGGTTCCGATCAGGTCCACCAGGATTCGTACGGCGGGATCGGGCGCAAGCCGTAGGGTTCGTTTCTGGCCGGCCCATGCCTTACACCCGGCCGGAAGCAACGAACCCTAGCCCGCGATCGCGTCGGCGAGCGCCCGGGCCAGCCAGCTCTCGTACTCGTCGGGGGTCCAGCCCCGCTCGCCGACGAGCAGTTCGTAGACCTCGGGCGCGATCAGCGTCCAGACGATGTCGGTGGCCCGGGCCGGATCGAGACCGTCCCGCAGGCCGCCGGTGCCGGCGAGGTGGCGCACGATGCCGCCCGCGCCGGCCATGCGCTCGGCGTTGGTCGTGCGCCGGAACTCGGCCAGGTCGGGGTCGCCCCCGTGCGCGCCGGCCAGCAACCGGACCAGCAGCGGCGCGGTGCGCTCGGCGATCCGGCGTGCGGCGTGCGCGTACCGGGCCAGCTTGTCCCGCCCGCCCGAGGCGGCGAAAACGGCCTGGATCTCGGGCCGGTCGATCATGGGGATGGGCTCGTCGTCCCCGGCCAGCGTGACGTCGTAGACGTCCTTGATCAGCGCCGCCTTCGTGCCGAACGTCTTGTAGACCGTCTCGGCCGAGACTTCCGCCCGCCCGGCCACGTCCCGCATGGTCACTGCGGCCGGACCTCGCTCGATCAGCAGCTCGCGCGCGGCCTCGAGCACGCGGCGGCGGGTCAGCCGCGCCTGCTCGGCCCGCCGGCTGTTGTCGTATGCACGACGAGTCATTGAGTACCGCCCGTCAGTATCGAATACTTCTCCACTGTAACCGATTCTTCAGTGGAGGTCCCATGCGCACCATCGACACCGACGTCTGCATCCGCTCCATGGCCCTCATGGCCTCCGGCGACCTCGGCGAGCTGACCGCGATCGTCCACCCCGAGGCCACCAACCGGGAGGCCAAGGACGAGCCCCCGGCCTGCCGGGGCCGGGGCCCGGCCGCGTTCGCGGCCACCGCCCATTGGCTGCGCGCCGCATTCGCCGACCTGTCCTTCGACATCCACGACACAGTCGCCGACGGCGAACTGATCGCCGTGCACTGCACGATGTCGGGCCGCCAGGTCGGCCCATTCGTCTCCTACGACGAACAGGGCGAGGTGGCCCAGGCGTTCCCCCCGACCGGCCGCACTTTCGCCGTCACCCAGACCCACTGGTTCCGCATGCGCGACGGCCAGGTCACCGAACACTGGGCCAACCGCGACGACCTGGGCCTGGCCACCCAGCTGGGCTGGGTCCCCCCGACCCCGGCCTACCTGTGGCGCATGGCCCGCGCCAAACGCCAGGCCCGCCGCACGGCCGCCTGACCGGCGCGCCGCGGCTCGGACCCTGGTCAGACCGGCACCGCCGATCACCGCCCGGCCCGATCAGCACTGCGCGGGTTCCCCGACACAACCATCGCGGTGCGGTTACCCGGCCCGTTCAGCACCACGCGGCTTGTCGCCCCCGCCCAGCCGAAGTAGCACCGCACGATTTGCCGCTCAACCCGATCAATGTCGCGGGTTGCCGCACGGCCCGATAGCGCCGCGCGGGTCTTTGCCAAATGGCGGGGTCAGTGGTTGTTGCGGTGCAGGCGGCGCAGGGCGAGTGCCAGTTGCAGGCGCAGGCGGCCGCGGGGCTCGCGGACGTCCCAGCCCAGCACGGGAATGGTGTGGGCCAGGCGGTCCTGCAGCGTGGAGTGGTGGACGCGCAGCACCGTCGCGGCGGCGCGCAGGCTGGCCGTTTCGGCCACCGCGTCGAGGGTGGTGAGCATCCAGGGTGCGGTCGCGCGGTCGAGGGCCAGCACGTCGGGCACGGGCTCGGTGCCGGGGCCGACGGCGGCGGCCAGCAGCATCAGGCCGCCCAGGTCATCGGCGTGCACGACGCGACGGCCGGGGTCGCGCTCGGTGCCCTCGGCGGTGAACCGCAGGGCCGTGCGGGCGGCCGCCCACGACTCGGGCAGCGCCGCGACCGGACCGGTGGGGCCGATCCCGGCTCGATGACGCAGCAGCTCGTCCGGCTCCCGATCCAGCACCGACGCGGCCGGAC
>NZ_JAMYJR010000070.1 GCF_024137025.1 Paractinoplanes aksuensis | reverse complement strand
CGGCCCCGGCTCGATGACGCAACAGCTCGTCCGGCTCCCGATCCAGCACCGACGCGGCCGGACCGGCCCCGGCTCGATGACGCAACAGCTCGTCCGGCTCCCGATCCAGCACCGACGCGGCCGGACCGGCCCCGGCTCGACGCGGGGGCTCACGGTGCAGGGCGGCAGTTCCGTCTTCGAGCGCGACGGCCCGCACGCGATCGGTGGGTTTGTAGCCGAGGCGCGCCGCCGCTTGGAGGCGGTCCAGCTCGTCCGCCTCCGCGTCGATGACCAGCTCGATCAGCGCCGGATCGGCCTGCGGCGGATGGCTGCGGGTGCGGTCGAGCACCGCCTTGGCCGCAGCAGCCGCCCTTTCCAGAACCATCGCCTCGACCGGCCCGGGCGGCCCCGCCCGTTCCAGCCAGAGCGTCGCCCCACCAGCATCGACCGACATCCAAGCCGGATCAGGCACCACGACCGCCGTATCCGACTCGCCGGCAGAGGAGTCGGCCTCACCGGCGGCACCGCCCTGACCAACGGGGGCGGCTCCACCAGCGCGGGACTCGCCGGCCGGGGCGATCTCACCCACCCCAGCGAGCTTGCCGACAGTAGTGCCGATAGCGGTAGCAGTATCGATAGCGGCGGCAGCTCCGGCGCGGGTGACAGTGCCACTATCAGCGACAGCACCGGTGTCAGCGGCAGCACGAATACCAGCGGCAGCACCGGTGGCAGCGGCTCCGGTGGCAGCAGCTCCGGTGGCGGTGGAGCCGTCGGGCTGAACCCGCACCTGAATCCGGCGGGCCTCGTCGACGAGGCGGGCGGGGCAGCCGGCCAGGACGGCGGCGCCGCGCACGATCGTCTGCAGGCCCGCCCGCGTTTCGGCCAGACGGTCGAAGTAGGCGATGACACGCAGCGCGGCCCCCGCGTCGGGATCGAGCGCGGCGAGGCGGACTGCGAGGTCCTTCACCCTGCCATCCTCCCTCGCGGCCGGGGCGTTCCGGTTCAGCCGAGCGGCCCGCGAAACTGATCCGGGCGCGCAACCCAGATACCCGAGCCGGGCGCGCAACCCAGATACCCGAGCCGGGCGCGCAACCCAGATACCCGAACCGGGCGCGCAACCCGGACACCCGAGCCGGGCGCGCAACCCGGACACCCGAGCCGGGCGCGCAACCCGGACACCCGAACCGGGCGCGCAACCCGGACACCCGAACCAAGCGCGCAACCCGGACACCCGAACCAAGCGCGCAACCCGGACACGCCCGCGACAGGCGGGCGGTCCGAGCCGGCCCCGCCGGTTCGGGTGTCGGGGGTCAGCTGAGCAGGCGCTTGAGCCAGCGGACCCGGGCCGCTCGGGCCTCCTGGCTGACGGCGGCCTGGGGGGCCATCATGTCGAAGCCGTGGAAGCCGCCCGGCCACACGTGCAGTTCGGCCTGGCCGCCGGACTGCCAGAGGCGGCTCGCGTAGGCCACGTCCTCGTCGCGGAACGTCTCGGCCGAGCCGACGTCGACGAACGCCGGCGGCAGGCCGGCCAGATCGGTCGCGCGGGCCGGGGCCGCGTACGGGGAAACATCAGGCCCGCCGCGGGCCGCGCCCAGCAGGGCCGTCCAGCCGGTGTCGTTGGCGGTGCGGTCCCATACGCCGCGGCCGGCCATCTGGATCGCCGACGGGGTGTCGTTGCGGTCGTCGATCATCGGGCACAGCAGCATCTGGCCGAACAGCGCCGGACCGCCCCGGTCGCGGGCCAGCAGGGCCACCCCGGCCGCCAGGCCGCCGCCCGCGCTGGCTCCGGCGATGACGATCCGCTCAGCGTCGATGCCCAGCTCGGCCGCGTGTTCGGCGGTCCAGACGAGGCCGGCGTAGCAGTCCTCGACCGGGGCCGGGTCGGGGTGTTCGGGGGCGAGCCGGTACTCGACCGACACGATCACGGCCGGAACCTCGGCCGCCCAGTCCTGGATCACTTCGACGCCGGTGCGGTTGTTGCCGACCACCATGCCGCCGCCGTGGGTGTGGTAGATCGCCGGGAGGAGCGTCGTGGGCCCGGCCGGGGTGAGGATCAGCAGTTCCACGTCGGGGTCGCCGGCCGGCCCGGGCACGGTGCGGCGGGTCACCGTGAACGCGCCCTCGCGGGCCAGGTCGTCGTCGCTCAGGTCGGCCAGCACGCTGCCCGCACGCATCGGCTCGATCATGTCGGCGGTCAGGGCCGGCGGCATCTGCTCGCCGATGACGTCGAGGGCAGCGGCCAGTTCGGGGTCGAAGGGCGGGGGCGGTCCGGGCAGAACACTCGTCATGGGAACCCCTTTGTTACGAGAAGATTTCGAACCATTGTGTGATC
Organism: Paractinoplanes aksuensis; assembly: GCF_024137025.1. GTDB lineage: Bacteria > Actinomycetota > Actinomycetes > Mycobacteriales > Micromonosporaceae > Actinoplanes > Actinoplanes aksuensis. Next base: position 11,078 of record NZ_JAMYJR010000070.1, on the reverse strand, counting down.
CAGACCACCGCGGGCACGAGCGCCAACCGGCGGAATCTGCCCGCCATGTGGCGGGGTACCGGGCGGCGTAGGGTCGCCCTATGCCAACGATCACCACTGGCGACGGGGTCCGCCTCAACTACTCCGACGAGGGCACGGGCGCGCCAGTGGTGCTGATCGCCGGTTTCTGCGCGCCGCTGGAGAGCTGGGAGCTGCAGCGGGCGGCCCTGGCCGCCGGGGGCTACCGGGTCATCGGCTTCGACCGGCGCTCGCACGGAAGGTCGGAGTCCCCCGCGTACGGCCAAAGACTCGCACGCCACGGCCGTGACCTGCAGGAACTGCTGGACACGCTGGCGCTCGAGGACGTGACGCTGGTCGGCGGGTCGATGGGGGCGAGCACGGTCTGGGCCTACTACGACCTGTTCGGCCCCGAACGGCTGAGCCGGGTCGTGACGATCGACCAGACTCCGCGGATGGTCAACGACGACGAGTGGCCGCACGGCTTCTACGGGCTGACCAGGGGCAACGTGGGCACGTACTTCGACGCCGGTGTCCCCGACACGGGGCGTGGGCGGGCCGGCGACCGGTTGGAGGGCGTGACGCGGCTGGCCGGCGCGCTCGGCCGGGTGCCCGAGTTCGCCGATCCCCGTACGCCCGAACGCCGGGCCCTGCTGCAGAACCACGCCGAGCAGGACTGGCGCGACGTGATCGCCCGCATGGCGGTGCCCAGCCTGTTCATCGCCGGGCGGGAGAGCCAGTTCTGGCCGTGCGAGCACGCCGAGGCGGCCGCCGCGACCAACCAGCTGGCGTCCGTCGTGACGCTCGAGGACTGCGGGCACGCGGCCAACCTCGACCAGCCGGAACTGACCAACGCCGCGATCCTGGAGTTCCTGAAGTGAAAGAGCTGCTCGCGGGGATCGACGTCGTCGACGACCCGGACGTCCTGGAGGGTCTGAGCCACGACGACGCGGAATGGGCGCCGTACGGGAAGGCGCTGGCCGCGGTGCGGCCGCGGACGACCGAGGATGTGCGCCGGGTCGTGGCCGCCTGTGCCGAGCGAAAGGTCCCGATCGTGCCCCGGGGCGCCGGCACCGGGCTGTCGGGCGGGGCCAACGCCGTCGACGGGGCGATGATCCTCGACCTGTCGAAGATGAACCGGATCGTCGGCATCGACGCCGAGAACCTCACGGTCACCGTGCAGCCGGGCGTGGTCAACAACGACCTCAAGGCGGCCGTGGCCGAGCACGGGCTCTGGTATCCGCCCGACCCGGCCAGCGCGCCGTGGTCGACGATCGGCGGCAACGTGTCGACCAACGCGGGCGGGTTGTGCTGCCTGAAGTACGGCGTGACCCGCGACTACGTGCTGGGCCTGGAGGCCGTGGTCGGCGGCCCGGCCGGGGCGTACGGCACGGTGGTGCGACTCGGGCGGCGTACGACCAAAGGGGTGAGCGGCTACGACCTGGCCGGCCTGTTCACCGGCTCGGAGGGCACGTTCGGCGTCATCACCGAGATCACGCTGCGGCTGCGCCCGGCCCGGCGCGAAGCCCCCCGTACGGTGGTCGGCGCCTTCGGCAGTGTCGTCGCGGCCGGTGAGGCGGTCGCGGCCATCACCCGGGCCGGTCTGCTGCCGGCGGCGCTCGAGCTGCTCGACCGTACGTGCCTCGAAGCCGTCGAGAACTGGAAGCACCTGGGCCTGGAGTCCGACGCCGCCGCCCTGCTGCTGGCCCAGCTCGACCTGCCCGGCGCGGCCGGCGACGAGGAGGCCACCGCCGTGGCCGAGGTGTTCCGGGCGGCGGGCGCGCTGTGGGCCGAGCAGTCGACCGACGAGATCGAGGCCGAGGCGCTGTTCGCGGCGCGACGGCTGGCCTACCCGGCGCTGGAGCGGCTCGGCCCGGTGCTCACCGAGGACGTCTGCGTGCCCCGGTCCCGCGTGCCGGACATGCTCTCGGCCATCGAGCAGATCGCGGCCCGGCACGGCACGACGATCGCCACCATCGCGCACGCGGGCGACGGCAACCTGCACCCGCTGATCCTGGCCCCGGCCGGTGACGAGGGCGCCCGCCGGGCAGCCCAGGCCGCGTTCGAAGAGATGCTGGGCGCGGCCATCGCCATGGGTGGCACGGTGACCGGCGAGCACGGCGTCGGACTGCTCAAACGGGCCGGCATGCGGCAAGAGCTGGATCCGGGCGTGCTCGCCATGCAGGTGGCGGTCAAGCAGACGCTGGATCCGCTGAACCTCTTCAACCCCGGCAAAGTGATCGGCTGAGCCCGTGCTCAGTCTGCTGCTCGCGGTCGCGGTCGGCGTCGCCGTCCTGATCAGCACCAGCCTGGCCCGCCGGTTCCGGATCGCCCCGCCGGCCCTGCTCCTGCTGGCCGGGGTGCTGCTGGGCTTCCTGCCCGCCCTGCGCGCGGCCCACCTGCCGCCCGAGGCCGTGCTGCTGCTGTTCCTGCCGGTGCTGCTGTATTGGGAGAGTTTCACCTCGTCGCTGCGCGAGATCCGGGCCAACCTGCGCGTCATCGTGCTGCTCAGCACCGTGCTGGTCGCGGCCACGGCGGCCGTGGCGGCGGTGGCCGCGCACACACTGGGCCTGCCGTGGGGCCCGGCCTGGGTGCTGGGCGCGGCCGTCGCGCCGACCGACGCCACCGCGGTCGGGGTGCTGGGCCGCGCGCTCCCCCGCCGGCTGGCCACCACGTTGCGGGCCGAGAGCCTGGTCAACGACGGCACCGCGCTGGTCATCTACGCGCTGGCGGTCGGGGTGACGATGGGCGACGACGAGGTCGGTCTGGCCAACGTCTCCGGCCTGTTCGTGCTGGCCTACCTCGGCGGCATGGCGATCGGCGCGGTCGTGGCCTGGGTCGCCGTGCAGGTGCGGCGGCGGGTGACCGATCCGTTCCAGCACAGCATCCTGGCGCTGGCCACTCCCCTGGTCGCGTATCTGGTCGCCGAGGCGGTCGAGGCCTCGGGCGTGCTGGCCGTGGTGGTCAGCGGGCTGTGGGTCAGCCGGGCCTCGCCGCGGTTGTTCTCGGCCGAGACCCGCCAGTACGTCGGCACCGTCATGGGGTTCCTGACCGCGCTGGCCAACGCCGCACTCTTCGTGCTGGTCGGTCTGGAGGTGCAGTCGGCCGTCCGCGAGCTGAGCACGTTCGACCTCACGAAGGCGCTGCTGGCCGTGGCCGCCGTCTCGGCCGCCGTGATCGGGGTCCGCTTCGCCTGGATGTTCACCAGCCCGTACGTGATCCGCCTGATCGACCGCCGCCCGGTGCAGCGGACGAGACGGATCGGCGCCAAGCCGCGTACGGTCGTGGCCGCCGCCGGTTTCCGCGGCGCCGTCTCGCTGGCCGCCGCGCTGGCCGTGCCGCACTCGCTGCCCGATCGCGACGTCATCGTCTTCGTCACGGCCGGCGTGATCGCGGTGACCCTGCTCGTGCAGGCGCCGCTGATGCCCCGGATCGTGCGCTGGGCCGGCGTCACCGACGACGGCAGCGCCGAACAGGAGCGGCGCCGGGCCGAGATCACCGCGGTCGAGGAGGCCATCGCCGCGCTGCCCGACCTGGCCGGCCGGACCGGCGCGAGCGCGGTCCACGCCGATCAGCTGCGGGAGCAGTTCCAGCAGCGTCTCGATCTGTTGCGGGGCGACGGGTCAGGCGCGCAGGGGGTCGCGCGGGACCGTGAGGTGCGGCTGGCGGCGCTGGCCCACAAGCGGGCCACGGTGATCCGGCTGCGTGACGAGGGCACGATCGACGACGAGGTGCTGCAGCAGATCCTGGAGGGGCTCGACTTCGAGGAGGTGCAGCTGCGGCACCACACGTTCGGGGATCATGCCGATCGCTGAACGAGACGGAAGGCCAGTCCGGGGAGGACGGCCAGGGCGGCGCAGGCCGGCAACTCGTACAGGGAAAGGGTTTCCGTGCCGAGCAGCGTCTGCAGCGGCGGCAGCAGGACCCCGGCCACCTGCAGCACCGCGGAAAGCGCCACGGCCAGGAACAACGACCGGTTGCGCGGCGTACCGGGTGCGGCTTTGGCCCGTACGGCCAACGCGACCCCCAATTGGGCCAGGCCGAGCGTCACGAAGACGACCGACTGCCACGGACGGTCCATGGCCTGCGCGACCAGACCGGCCGCCAGCACGACCACGGCCAGACAGGCGCCGCCGGCCAGCACACTGCGCAGCAGACCGTCACCCAGCACCGACTCCTGCGGCGAGCGCGGCCGGCGCCGCAGCACCCCCGACTCGGCCGGCTCCGCGCCCAGCGCCACCCCCGGGATGCCGTGGGTGAGCAGGTTGATCCACAGCAGCTGGCCCGGGGTCAGCGGCAGCGGCAGGCCGAGCAGCGGACCGGCCAGCATGATCAGCAGCTCGGCGACGCCACCGGACAACGCGTAGCGCAGGAACCGCCGGATGTTGTCGTAGATGCGCCGGCCCTCGCCGATCGCGTCGGCCACCGTGCCCAGGTTGTCATCGACCAGCACCAGCTCCGAGGCCTGCCGGGCGACCTCGGTGCCGCTGCCCATGGCCACGCCGATGTCGGCCCGGCGCAACGCGGGCGCGTCGTTGACGCCGTCGCCGGTCATGGCCACCACCTCGCCCCGCCGTTGCAGGTCGGCGATGATGTCGAGCTTCTGCTCGGGCCGGGTGCGGGCGTGGATCTGCTCGTCGGCCAGGCCGAGCTCGTGCCCGATGGCGGCGGCGGTGGCCGGGTGATCGCCAGTGATCAACAGCAGCCGTACGCCGGAAGCCTCGAACGCCGCAGCCGTGTCCCGCGCCCCCGGCCGCAGCGGGTCACCGATCCCGACCAGACCCGCGATCCGCAGCGGGGGTGGCGCGGCCGGGTCGGGTTCGGCCTCGGTCAGCGCCGTCGCCACGGCCAGCACCCGCAGCCCGTCCGCGGCGAGCGCGGCCGCCGCCGGCAACAACTCCTCGCCCAGCACCGATTCCGGAGCCCCTTTCCGTACGGTGAGAAAGCGCCCGTCGCCGAGCCGGTGCACCGTGGTCATGTGGCGCGTGTCCTGATCGAAGGGTCGCTCGGCGACGCGGGGCGCGCGCTCCCGTTCGGCCGCGGTGTCGAGCCCGCAGCGGGCGGCGAACGCGACCAGGGCGGCCTCCATCGGGTCGCCGGCCGCGGCCCAGTCGTCGTCCTCGCGTACGGGCGCGATGAGATCGGCGTCGTTGCAGAGCAGGCCACCCAGCGCGAGCAACCGCAAAGGGGCCGAGACGCCGGGCGACACCTCGCCGTCCGGTGCGTACCCGTCGCCGGTGACCGTGTGGCGCGCGCCGTCCGCGGTCACCGCCGACCGCACCGACATCCGGTTCTGGGTCAGCGTTCCGGTCTTGTCCGACGCGATCACGGTGACCGACCCGAGCGTCTCCACCGCGTGCAGCCGGCGCGGGATGGCGCGCGTCCGGGCCATCCGGCGGGCCCCGAGCGCGAGGGCCAGCGTCACCACCGCGGGCAGGCTCTCCGGCACGGCCGCCACGACCAGGCTCACCGCGGTCAGCGCCATCCGGGTCACCGGCTCGCCGGCCAGCACCCCGAACGCGAACACGACCGACGAGACGGCGACCGCGGTGAGCCCGAGCGTGCGGCCCAGCCCGGCCAGCCGCCGCTGCAACGGCGTCGGCGCGGGCTTGGTGCCGGTGACCAGCGCGGTGATCTGCCCGAGCGAGCTGTCGGCGCCGGTCCGCACGACGATCCCCTCGGCCCGTCCGGTGGTCAGCACGGTTCCGGCCGCGGCGTCCTCGCCCGCACCCTTGTGGACGGTCACCGACTCGCCGGTCAGCGAGGATTCGTCGAAGCTGGCCTCCTGGGCCTCGGCCAGCGTGAGGTCGGCCGGCACGACATCGCCGGCCTCCAGCCGTACGAGATCACCCCGCACCAAAGCGGAGGCCGGGACCACCTGGTCGTGGCCGTCGCGAACGACCCGGGCGCTCGGCGCGGCCAGCCGGTCGAGCGCGGCGATGGCCGCGTCGGCCCGAACCTCCTGCACCACCCCGATGACGGTGTTGACCACCACCACCAGCACGATGACGATCGTGTCGGGCAGATCGCCCAGCACGGCGGTGACGACGGAGGCCACCAGCAGCAGCGCGACGAGCGGGTCGGCCAGCTGCCGCCCCACCCGCCCGGCCAGGCTGCGCGGCGCCGGCGGAGCCACACTGTTCGGCCCGTCCGCGGCCAGCCGCGCCGCGGCCTCGGCGGTGGTGAGCCCGTGCTCGGAGGTCGTGATCACCCTTCCAGCCTGCGGCTGCGGGCTGCCTGGCGTTCAGGGCCGAAAGTCCCGCGAAGTCAGGACCCCCGGGCTGTCACGCCCGGCCCGGCCCGCGCCTACCGTCGAAGGCGAGGAGGACAAGATGAAGACCTGGACCGTGGACGACGAGATGACCCAGGCGGTCGTGTCCGTACGCGAGACCGCCGCCTACCGGGAACTGGTCGACCTGCTGATCGCCCACCGCTGCGGAGTGATGGTGACCTGCGACGGAGCCTAACATCGACGAACGTGCCCCGGCCGCCCGTCTTCATGACTTTCGTCAGGGGGTGCTCGCTACCTTCGCCAGCAGTGCCGGGGGCATGGCGTTCCTAGGTTCGGTTGATGCGGAAAATACTGCCGGCCGTTCTCGTCCTGTCGTTGACCCTGGCCGTCCCGGCGCCGGCCCGGGCGGCGGAACCCGGGTTCGAGGGGTATCTGCGGGAGGCGTTCGCGTCGACCGGGCTGCCCGGGATGTCGGCGGTGGTCACCCGGGGCGATCGGGTGGTGTATTCGGGTGGGTTCGGGCCGGGGGTCACGGCCGACACGCCCATGCGGGTGGCCTCGGTCAGCAAGTCGTTCACCGCGGCCGCCGTCCTGACCCTGGTCGACGAGGGGCGGGTGGAGCTGGACCAGCCCGTCGTCACCTACCTGCCGGAGTTCAGCCTGGCTGATCCGCGATCGCAGCGGATCACCGTACGGCAGTTGCTGAATCAGACCTCAGGACTTTCGGACCGTACGGTGGACATCCGCGCGACGCAGCGGGCAGCCGACCTCACGGGCTATGTGGCCGCCCTGCGCGACGGGAAGCCGGCGGGTGAGCCGGGTGCCCGGTACGAGTACTGCAACGTCAACTTCGATGTCGCCGCGCGTCTGGTCGAGGCGGTGGACGGGCGGCCGTTCGACGTGGCCCTGCGGGAGCGGGTCTTCGGGCCGCTCGGCATGCGGGCCAGCACGGTCGGCGACGACGTCCCGCGGGGACACATCTCGCTGTACGGGGCCTGGGTGCGCCGGGCCGAACTGCCGGGTTTCCGGGGCGGGGCGGGCGGGGTGGTGACCACCGCGTCCGACATGGGCCGTTGGCTGATCAGCCGGAACCGGGCCACGCCGGACAGTCTGCCCGCCGGCTCCGACTACGCCATGGGCTGGGGCGTCGAATCGGTGGAGGGGCGCCGGCTGCTGGTGCACTCGGGAAACCTGTTCACCTACACGGCCGTGCAGGCGCTGGATCCGGCCACCGGGTACGGCTACGCCGTGATGACCAACAGCGCCGCACTGTACGACGACATGTACGACGTGATGCTGGGGCTGGTGGCCCTGGCCAATGGCAGCACGCCGGAGGCTCCGGGTGGCCAGCGGCAGCGGCTGGAGCTGGGTCTGGGGCTGACCGCGCTGGTCGCCGCCGGTCTGGGCGTATGCGGCGTACTCCGGTCCGGTCGCTGGGCGACGCGTCGGGCCGGGCGGGCGGGGTGGTGGACCGGGCTGCGGCTGGGCGCGGGGCTGCTTCCGGCGGTGCTGCTGGCCACGTACCCACAATGGGTTTCGTTCCTGTCCAACGGGCGGACCGTGACCTGGGCCCAGCTGACCTACTTCGCCGCTCCGTTGACGATCACTCTCAGTGTCGCCGCGGTGGCGGGTCTGGCCACGGTCGTGGCTCGGGTCCGGTCCTGGCGAGCTGTAACAAAGTGACGGTGTCCCGCGCTGTTATGCCATGGCGACACTTCATGTGCGAGGTGAGATCGATCTGCTGACCCGGGAGAGCTTCGAGCAGACCCTCGAACGAGGGCTGAACACGGACGGTGACCTGGTCCTCGATCTGAGCGAACTGCGCTTCATCGACGGCGCGGGGCTGCGGGGGCTGGCCCGGGCAGCGGAGCGGCTGGGCCGGCAGGGGCGGGCGCTGACTCTGGACCGGCCGTCCCCGCACCTGCTCCGCCTGCTGATCCTGGTCGGGCTGGGACGGTCGGCCGTCCGGTGACCACCGGGTCCGCGCCGGCCCGGGTCGCCCACCAGCGGCGCGAGGCCAGCGCGGCCAGCACCGCGCCGGTCGTGTTGATCAGCACGTCGTCGATCGAGGAGACCCGGTCGAGCCGGAAGACGTACTGGGAGATCTCGATCAGCGCCGAGCAGCCGGCCGCGACGATCAGTATTCGAGGTACGGAGGCCAGGGCCGCGAACCGGATCGGGCCGAAGAACCCGAGCGCGGCCAGGATCAGCAGGTTGCCGCCGATCCCGATCGGGCCCATCGTCGGCAGGTCGGCCAGCGGCACCAGGCTGACGCGGCCGGGCACGAGTCCGGCCCCGACACCCGGCATCAACGTCAGCCACACCATCGGCACGGTGCCGTAGACCAGGCCGACGGTCGCCACCGACCGGCGCCATCCGTGCCGGCGGGCCAGCGCCCAGGCGGCCAGGGCGGCCACCGGCAGCCCGACCAGGGTCATCAGCACGACGCCGTTCTCGGTGTCGTAGCAGCCGTGCCAGTGCCCGCCCAGGCACCTCGGGGCGGACATCAGGAGCATCCGCCGCAGCGGGAAGAGCAGAGCGAAGAGCACACCGGCCAGGACCAGGACGGCCGATCCTAGGAACACGAACGGGCGGGGTGCGGCGGACAACTTCACGGCCCCATTCCACCCGGCCGGTTGTTTGGCCGCCGTATGCGTTTTCCTTACCGGCTCTTGACCGACAGCAGAGCGCGGCAGCCGGGGAATGGCTGCCGCGCTCCGAGTCAGACGGACCGGACCGTCACCAGATGCGGGTGGTGGCCTCGCCCGAAGCGAGGGTGGCGATCGGGCCGGCCGGGAAGTCGCCCGACTGCTTCGGGGCGCCCAGCAGGTCCTTGTCGAGCACGGCCGGGGTGCCGTCGCGCTCCTCGAACTCGGCGTCGGCGAAACGCACGCGCTCCAGATCGAGGCCCGACACGGCGGCCAGGCGGACGCCGTCGAACTCGGCCGGCAGCGACGTGACCAGGTGGACCGTGTCGCCGTCGTCGGTCACCGAGACCGAACCCGCGGGCACCACGACCGGGCTGTTCTCACCGTCGAAGGGCTGGGCGCCGGCCGCGTACACGTTGGCCTTCGTCCAGACCGGCTGCTGCACGGTGAGGTAGCGCTGGTGGTCGCCCGGGGGCTGCGACTCGATGCGGGCCCGGTAGTCGTCGAACGAGACCGGGTACCCGTTGTACGCGGACGTGCCGCTGAACGCCGGCTCGGAGCCCTCGGCCTGATCCCCGTACGCCAGGGAAGGGTCTCCCCCGACGAACAGGTTGCCCAGCCAGCGGTCGTCACCGGCCCGGATGTACGCGTAACCGGCGACCTGCGTGCTGTGCGGCCGGTGGTACGGGGTGGCCCGGTCCATGACCGCCTCGACGCGCACGGTGCCCGCGATCAGGTTGTTGACGAACGCGCCGCCCTGGCTGAACAGCTCGATCGCGGCCGGCGAGGCGAAGACGTTGTGTTCCACGATGTACGGGCCGTGGCTCACTTCGATGAAGGCGTCGCGGCTGTTGGCGTAGAACACGTTGCGGCTGATCCGCGTGCCTTGCGTCTGCCAGTCGAGCCAGAGGCCGAGCGAGCAGTCGTGGATGCGGTTGTGGCGGATCTCGACGTCGATCGCGGCGTGCAGCTTGATGCCGCCGATCTCGTACCCGTAGAACTCCCGCTTGAGCGCGATGTTGTAGATGTGGTTGTCCTCGATCGTCGAGAACACGCAGCCCAGATGCCCGACGATGCCGTTCTGGCCACAGTCGAAGATCGTGTTGCGGCGGATCACGTGCGAGCCGATGTGCTCCTTGTCCCAGCCGATCTGCCGCGCCGTGAACACCGACTCGAGCTGGTACTGGTAGCCGGGCTTGTCGCCGCGCTCGGTCGAGTAGTTGTGGCCGGTCGAGGCCTCCTTGCCGATGCTGATGGCCGAGGTCTTGGCGTCGTGGATGACGTTGTCCTCGATGATCCAGCCCTTGGACCAGTTCGGGCCGATGAGCCCGGGCTGGTCGGCGGTCGGCGGCGTCCACGGGGTGGCCGCTTGAGCCAGCTCGAAGCCACGCACGGTGATGTAGTCGAGGTGCGTGGCCTCGGGGTAGAACACCGACCGGCGTACGTTGATCTCGACGAGCTCCGAGTTGGGGTCGGCCCCCTGGAAGTTGGCCCAGATCGTCGTCGCGTCCTCGGCCACCGAGGCGAACCACACGAGCTGCGTCTGGTCCGCGTTGCGCACCGTGTCGGTGGTCCTGGTCCAGTTGTCGATGATTTCGGTACGCCGCTCGGGCGCGTCCACCTCGGCCCGCGAACCCACCTCGTAGAAGCTGAGGCCGTTGAGGTACACGTCGCCCAGGTGCTTGCGGGGCGCCTTGTCGGCGTAGACGATCCAGTCGCCGGCCACCTCTTCGGCGTACGGGTTGAAGTCGCCGAACACCGTGTTCGGCACCGACACCTTCCACACCGTGCCGCCGTCGTTGTCCCAGCCGGTGATCCGCTCGGAGCCCTTGATGACGACGTGTTCGCCCGGGGCCGCGCGGTAGGTGATCCGGCGCGACTCGCTGAGGCCGCCGCGGCGGGGCTTGACCCACTCGCGGTACTCGCCGCCGTGCACGGTCACGGTGTCGCCGGCCTGAGCCAGGGCGGCCGCGCGGTTGATCGTCCGGAAGGGCTGGTCGGCCGATCCGGACGCGGTGTCGGAACCACTGGTGGCCACGTGGTACTCGAAGGTCATCGGGAGAGCCTTTCTACTTACCGAATCCGGCGGTCAGGCCGCTGAGCAGTTGGCGGCGGCCGATGGCATAGAGCAGGACGATCGGTACGGTGGTCAGCACGACCGAGGCCGCGATGGCCGGGATGTTGACGCCGAACTGGCCCTG
>NZ_JAMYJR010000007.1 GCF_024137025.1 Paractinoplanes aksuensis | reverse complement strand
GCGTTGGCCGCGCTGTGCGGGGCTGCGTTGGCCGCGCTGTGCGGGGCTGCGTTGGCCGCGCTGTGCGGGGCTGCGTTGGCCGCGCTGTGCGGGGCTGCGTTTGGGTCGTGGTGCGGGCTGACGTGGTGCCGCGTGGTGCGAGTTGCTTCGGGCTGCGCTGCAGGTATGGGTCTTTTAGCTGAGGCGCCAGTCCTGGGTCTGTGCGGCGGCCCCGGGATGGGTGCTCAGGCGGAAGCGGGTGAGGTCGGCGCCGCCCCGCACCTCGAAGACGATCTCGCGGCTGTTCCACGAGTCCGGGTTGAGCTGGGAGGCCGGGTGCAGCTGGCGCGCCTCGGTCAGCTTGACGTTGCGGGTGTACGTGTTACCGGCCCGGTCGACGAGCCACGTGTGCTTCTCGATGTCGGTCAGGAACGGCACACCGCCGGTGTTCTTGACCTGCACGGTGATCGAGACCAGCCGGTAGCCGAGCCGGGGCTGCAGCTCGGCGCCGGAGGGGTTGTCCGGGTCTACGGCCGGCGCCGGGTTCGCGATCCGGACCAGTCTGAGCTCCATCTGCTCACCGGAGTCGCCCTTCATGATCACGCCGACGTCCGACGGCAGCACCCCGCCGACCGGGACCGCTGCGGGTGGGCTAGTGGGCGCCTGGGTCGTGGGCAGGGGGTTGTCCGGCGGTATCCAGGTGGGCGGGGCCGGCGTGGGAACGTACGGAAGCGGGTCGTAATTCGGCTGCCAGCGCGGCAGATCCCGGGACGGGGCGGTGCGGCGGTAGTCGATCTCGTCGTCCGAGGGCTGGTGGATGTGCACCGCAACCGCCGTGATGCCGACCACGGCGGCAATTATCCCGGCCAGGATCACGAGAGGTCTACGCCCCGAGTGCTCGGGTGAGCCGGCCCGGCCCGCCGACGCGGGTGAGCGCCCCGCCCACGGCCGCGGCTCGCTCCCAGCCCCTGGCGGCACTGTCTCCGTCGCGGTCCCGTCCGTCGGCCCCGCGTCCGTCGGCCCCACCCACGCGGGCGCTGGGGATGGCGGCCCCACCTGCGCGGGCGCTGGGGATGGCGGCCCCACCTGCGCGGGCGCTGGGGATGGCGGCCCCACCTGCGCGGGCGCTGGGAATGGCGGCCCCACCCGCGCGGGCGCTGGGAATGGTGAACCTGCCAGTGGGGGCGTTGCGGGTTGCGGCCCCGTCAGCGGGGGCGTTGTGGATGGCGGCCCCGTCAACGGTGGCGTCAGCGTGAGGGGTGGGATTTCGGCCGCCGATGACACGAGCGGCGGATCGGGCGGTCCCGCCGCTCCGGCCCTGGCGATTGATCGACCATGGCGTATGCCCCATGCGGCGCCGCCGGCCGCCGCGCCGGCTACCGCCGCGATCACGATCCATGAGGAGCGCTTTTTCACGGCGTCCGCATCGGCACCTGAACCGCAACCATGAGGCAATCGAGCAGTGACTGTTACGGCAGGCAGGGCGACGGTTCGGGGCGTGCCGGGTAGGCAGGTCGGCGGTGGGACGGGTGGCTCGGGGTTGCGGCAGGCAGGGCGACGGTTCGAGGCGCGTCGGGTAGGCGGCTCGGCGGTGGAACGGGTGGTGGGGCCGCACCGGGTGGCGAGGTTGGCGGCTGGCAGATCAGAGGGGCCGGGGGCGGCGGCGTGGCGAGCGGTGCCCTGCGCCGGGGCCAGTTTCTGCGGCAACGTCTGGTGCGGGTGGCGGATCTGGAGGATAAAGAACAGCGCGACGTACCCGTGATCGAATCCGGTGAAGAGGAGGCGCGCTGTGGGACTGCTCGACGGCGTCGACTGGCAGGGCAACATCTTCAAGAACGGTGCCTGGGGACCCGGCGGCGCCGGGGAGTATCCGGTGGTCGAGCCGGCTACCGGGGCGACGCTCGGCCGCATGGGTCGGGCCGACGCGGGGGATGTCGCCGAGGCGGCTGCGCATGCGATCGAGGCTCAGCGGGAGTGGGCCGTGCTGCCGCACCCGGCGCGGGCCGCCGTTCTGCGTAAGGCCGGCGACCTCTGGGCGCAGCACGCGGCCGAGATCAGCGACTGGAACGTCCGCGAGGTCGGCGCCGTCCCGGGCATGGCCGGGTTCGCGCTGCACGTCGCGGCCGAGGAGTGTTACGAGGCGGCGTCGCTGCCCAGCCGGGCCATCGGTGAGCTGTTGCCCTCGGAGCAGCCCCGGCTCTCGATCGCGCGGCGGGTGCCGGCCGGTGTGGTCGGCGTGATCGCGCCCTTCAACGTGCCGATCATTCTGGGCATCCGCTCGGTCGCCCCGGCCCTGGCGCTGGGCAACGCGGTGATCCTCAAACCCGATCCGCGTACGGCGGTCACTGGCGGCACGCTGATGGCCCGGATCTTCGAGGAGGCCGGGCTGCCCGCCGGTCTGCTGCACATGCTGCCGGGCGGGGCCGACGTGGGCGAGGCCATCGTGACCGACCCCAACATCCGGGTCATCTCGTTCACCGGGTCGACACCGGTCGGCCGCCGCATCGGAGAGCTCGCGGGCAAGCATCTGAAGCGGGCCCACCTGGAGCTCGGCGGCAACTCGGCGCTGCTGGTGCTCGACGACGCGGACGTCGACGCCGCGGTCAACCTGGCCGCCTGGGGTTCCTTCTTCCACCAGGGGCAGATCTGCATGACGACCGGGCGGCACCTGGTCGCGGCCCGGGTCTACGACGAGTTCGTGGAGCGGCTGGCCGACAAGGCCGGCAAGTTGCCCGTCGGCAATCCGGCCACCGATCAGGTCGCCCTCGGGCCGATCATCGATGCGGGGCAGCGCGACAAGATCCACGGCATGGTCACGGCCACGGCCGGGCAGGGGGCCCGGATCGCGGCCGGCGGAACGTACGAAAATCTGTTCTATCGCCCGACCGTGCTGGCCGACGCGCCGCTGACCGCCCCCGCCTTCGCCGAGGAGGTGTTCGGGCCGGTTGCCCCGGTGACCCGCGTCGCGTCGGTGGACGAGGCGGTGGAACTGGCCCGGGCCGGCGAGTACGGCCTGTCGCTGGGCATCGTCACCCGCGACGTGATGCGGGGCCTGGCCGTCGCCGACCGGATCCCGACCGGCATCGTGCACATCAACGACCAGACCGTCAACGACGAGGCCAACGCCCCGTTCGGCGGTGTCGGCGCGTCCGGCACGGGCTCGCGTTTCGGTGGGGCCGCGGCCAACATCGACGCGTTCACCGAAACCCGCTGGATCACCATGCGCGGCGAACCAGCGACCTACCCGTTCTGAACGACGCCGTCAGCCCGGGCTGAGCCGAAGGAAGAGGTGCTCGCCCGGGCGGGCGGCGGCGAGTCCGCCGGGCAAGTCACAAAGTCCGGTTCAGCTGGTCGCGGCGGCGCGTCAAGTAGGCCGTCTCGGCGGTGTTACCGGCCAGTTCTATCGCCCGGTCGTAGGCCGCGCGAGCCAGAGAGCTGCGGCCGAGGCGGCGGAGCAGGTCGGCCCGGGTCGCGTGGTAGGCGTGATAGTTGGCCAGGGCGCCGTCGAGACGGTCGACCACGGCCAGGGCCACGTCCGGGCCGTCCAGTTCGGCCACGGCGATGGCCCGGTTGAGGGCGACGATCGGTGACGGGTCGAGGCGGATCAACTGGTCGTACAGGGCGACGACCTGCGACCAGTCGGTGTCGCGGACGTCGCGGGCGTCGGTGTGCACGGCGTTGATGGCGGCCAGGATCTGGTAGCGGCCGGGCGCCTCGCCGGTGGCCAGCCGTTCGCGGACCAGGTGGTGGCCCTCGGCGATCAGCGCCCGGTCCCAGCCGCCGCGGTCCTGCTCGGCCAGCGCGACCAGTTCGCCGTCGGCCGAGATCCGGGCGGTGCGGCGGGCGTCGGTGAGCAGCATCAACGCCAGCAGGCCGGTCACTTCGCCGTCGCGCGGCAGCAGGGCCCGGATCAGGCGGGTCAGCCGGATCGCCTCGTCGGTCAATTCTTCGCGTACGGGATCGGACCCGGACCCGGTCGCCAGGTAGCCCTCGTTGAACACGAGATAGAGCGTGGCCAGCACCCCGGACACGCGCAGCGGCAGATCTTCGGCCGCCGGCACCCGGTACGGGATACGGGTCGCCTTGATCTTGGCTTTGGCCCGGGTGATCCGCTGTTCCATGGCCGTCTCGCGGACCAGGAAGGCGCGCGCGATCTCGGCCACGGTCAGACCCCCGACCAGGCGCAGGGTCAGCGCGACCCGGGCCTCCAGGGCGAGCGCCGGATGACAGCAGGTGAAGATCAGCCGCAGCCGGTCGTCGTCGATGGCCCCGGTCGGCTCGGGCGGGTCGTCGTCCTGCAGCATCCGCGCCTCCCGCTGCTTGTCGTCGCGTTTGCTCTCGCGCCGGATCCGGTCGATGGCCTTGCGGTTGGCCGTGGTGGTGAGCCACGCGCCCGGGTTGGGCGGCACGCCGTCGACCGGCCACCGTTCGACGGCGGTGGCGAACGCCTCGGCCGCCGCCTCCTCGGCGATGTCGAGGTCGCCGAAGCGCCGGGTCAGGGCGGCCACCACCCGGGCCCATTGTTCGCGGTGGGCGCGGGTGGTCGCCGCGTGGACGTCGGTCACGCGCCCTCGCCGTAGAAGGGCCGGACCTCGACCCGCCGGTTGCAGGCCTTCGACCCGTCGGCGGCGAGTTTCAGCGCCACGTCGAGGTCGGGCGCCTCGAAGATCCAGAAGCCGGCGACGTACTCCTTCGACTCCAGGAACGGCCCATCGGTGAACAGCGTCTCCGAGCCCCGGTTGTCGATCACCGTGGCCGTGCTGGGCGCATTGAGGCCGCCCGCGAAGACCCAGTGACCGGCTGCCTGGGCCTGCGCGTTGAAGGCATCGATAGCGGTCATCTCGTCGTCGGTGGCGGAACCGGACTTGTCGTCGATCACGGAAACCAGATACTGCATGGCTCTCTCCCTGTCGTGTCACTGATGTGTGTACTACGAACGCCGCTCCCCGGATCCGACAGAATCGCCGCGATGCCATCGCGGTGCCAAAGTGTCTTGCGGTGGTGCCATTACGGTGCCATAGTGGTGCCATGGACTTGAGCACTTACGTGAGCAACCTCGGCCGCGAGTTCGCCACCCTGGCCGAGGCGGGCGGCGAGCAATCCCGGGCGCTGGTCGAACGCCTCACCGGCTCGCTCGAGTCGGCGATCCGGATGACGCTGCTCGACGCGCTGTCGGGGGCGGCCGACGAGATCACCCGCGACCTGGCGCCCGGCTCGGTCGAGCTCCGGCTGCGTGGTCGCGACCCCGACTTCGTCGTGACAGTGCCGGCCACGGAAACGGCAAAGACGCCGAATGCGCCGGAGGCCGAACCCGTGATCGCCGAGGACGGCCCGGCGACCCGGATCAACGTCCGCATGCCCGAGCAACTCAAGACGGCCATCGAAGAGGCGGCGGCCCGCGAGGGCCGATCGGTCAACGCCTGGTTGGTGCGCGCGGCCGCGGCCGGCCTCCAGCGTTCCGGCTCGGACGCCCGCCCCGAGCCTCCCACCAGCAAAAAGAGCGTGCAGAGCTTCACCGGCTGGGTTCAGTAACGCACCCCGACCCCGGAAAGAGGGGACAACCATGCCCATTTTCGAGACCCCCGAATCGATCTCCGTCGTTGTCGAGCTCAGCGTCGGCAACCTGCGGATCACCGCGAGCGACCGCACCGACACCGTCGTCGACGTGCGCCCGAGCGAGGAGACCGACGAGTCCGACGTGGCCGCGGTCCAGCAGGTCCGCGTCGACTTCACCGATGGCACGCTGCGGGTCATCGCCCCCAAGCGACTGTTCGACTTCTCCCGCAAGACCCGGTCGGTCGACGTCAGCATCGAGCTGCCCAGCGGCTCCCGGGTGTCGGCCGAGTCGGCGGCGGGCGACCTGCGCTGCGCCGGACGGCTGGGGGAGTGCCGGCTCAAGACCGCGGCCGGCGACGTCAGCGTCGAGCACACCGGGCCGCTGCGCCTGAGCACCTCGGCCGGCCGGGTCACCGCGGGCCGGGTCACCGGGGCGGCCGACGTCTCCACCGGCTCCGGAAAGGTGCAGATCGGCGAGGTGTTCGGCACCGCGGTCGTCAAAAACTCCAACGGCGAGACCACGATCGACGCGGTCGAGGGCGACGTCCGGGTCCGGGCGGCCAACGGCGACATCCGCATCGAACGGGCCGGCGCGGGCGTCGACGCCAAGACGGCCAACGGCGCCATCACCATCGGCGAGGTGGTGCGGGGCTCGGTCACGCTCGGCACCGCCATGGGCGACCTCGACGTCGGCATCGCCGCCGGAACCGCGGCCTGGCTCGAGCTCAACACCAGCTTCGGGCACGTCCGCAACCGGCTCGACAACACCGCCAAGCCCCAGGGCGCGGCCGAGACCGTCGAGGTCCGCGGCCGTACCTCGTACGGCGACATCACCATCCACCGCTCGTGATCGGGGGAACCATGGAAACCAGAGAACCGGCCATCCGGATCGCCGGACTGCAGAAGTCCTATCAGGACCTTCAGGTGCTCAAGGGTGTCGACCTCACCGTGGACGGCGGCAGCATCTTCGCCCTGCTCGGCTCGAACGGGGCCGGCAAGACCACGATCGTGCGGATCCTGGCCACCCTGCTCAAGTCCGACGGCGGCACGGCCGTCGTGAACGGCTTCGACGTCGCCGCCGAGCCGGCCTCGGTGCGCGAGTCGATCAGCCTGACCGGGCAGTTCGCCGCGGTCGACGAGATCCTGTCCGGCCGCGAGAACCTCATCATGATCGCCAAACTGCGGCGGGTCGGTAACCCGGCCGGGGTCGCCGACGACCTGCTGCGGCGGTTCAGCCTGACCGACGCGGGCGGGCGCCGGGTCGCCACCTACTCCGGTGGCATGCGCCGCCGCCTCGACATCGCCATGAGCCTGATCGGTGACCCGCCGGTCGTCTTCCTCGACGAGCCGACGACCGGCCTCGACCCGGAGGCGCGGCTCGAGGTCTGGCAGGAGATCCAGAAGCTGGCCGGCGGCGGGACGACGATCTTCCTCACCACGCAGTACCTGGACGAGGCCGAGAAGCTGGCCGACCGGATCGCGATCCTGCACCAGGGCACGATCATCGTCTCCGGCACGCTGGCCGAGCTGCGGCAACTGCTGCCCCCGGCCAAGGTCGAGTACGTCGAACGGCAGCCCACCCTCGAAGAGATCTTCCTGGCCATCGTCGGTAAGGAGAAGCAGCCATGACAACCCACGTGCTCAGCGACACCGGCGTGATGCTCGGGCGTTCCGTACGCCACGTGACCCGCAGCGTCGACACGATCATCACGGTCACGATCATGCCCATCGCGTTCCTGCTGCTGTTCCGGTACGTCTTCGGCGGCGCCATCCAGACCGGCAGCGACAACTACACCAACTACCTGATGCCCGGTGTGCTGCTGATCGCGATCGCCAGCGGGATCTCGTACACCGCCTATCGCCTTTTCAACGATCTGCAGGGTGGCATCTTCGAACGGTTCAACTCGATGCCGATCAGCCGGTCGTCGGTGCTCTGGGGGCACGTTCTGACGTCGCTGGTGTCCAATGCGATCTCGGCCGCCGTCATCGTCCTGGTCGGCCTGGCCATCGGCTTCCGCACCTCGGCCGGGATCCTGTCGTGGCTGGCCGTGGTGGGCATCCTGGCCGTCTTCACGCTGGCCCTGACCTGGGTCGCGATCATCTCCGGTCTATCAGCGTCCACATCGGACGGTGCTGCCGCCTTCTCGTACCCGATCATCTTCCTGCCCTTCATCAGCTCGGCCTTCGTACCGACCGAGACGATGCCGGGCCCGGTGCGGGCGTTCGCCGAGAACCAGCCGGTCACCTCGATCGTCAACACACTGCGGGCGCTGTGGGAGCAGCAGCCGGTCGGCCACGAGATCTGGATCGCCCTCGCCTGGTGCGCCGGCATCCTGGTGGTGGCCTATGTGTTCGCCATGGCGGCCTACCGCCGCAAGATCGGCTGACCGGCGCCGGCCGGACGGGTCGCTTCCCTCAAGGGGCGCGGCCCGTCGTTGGCGTGCTGGGCCATGATGGTGTCATGCCGCAGCGCCTGTCCTACGCCGATGCCGTGCGGATCCTCGGGGGGACGGGGCCTTTGGCCAAAGCCGTCGACAATCTGCTGGGCGGGGTGCTCAGCATGGCCACCGCGGGCGGCAGCGATCTCGCGATCAGCCTGTTCGACGCCAAGACCGAGGTGGTCCGGCTCGGGCAGCTGGTCACGGTCCAGATCAATGATTCCGTACGAGGTCTCGGCCGCTACGATCGAAGCCGTCGACTCCAGGCGGCGCACGTGGTCCTGGTCGTCACCGCGTTCTTCGAGGCGCTCGACGAGTGCATGGCCGAGGCGTCGATCGGCGATCCCGAGTTCGGCCGCGAGGACCAGTTGCGGCTGATCAGCCAGGGCGACGGCATGCTGGTCGACCGGTTGCTGGCGAGCTCCGTGCCGTTACCCGCGCCCGACGTGTCGTACGGAAAACTGCTGGGCCACCTCGATCAGTGGTTCACGGTGTCGAGCGCGCGCATGAAGTCGCACCTGACCGGCCTGTCCGCCTGGGACGAGGCCGACGACAGGGTCCGGGCCGCGCTGATCGCGCTCCTCGAGCAGAAGCTCCCGGCGATGGCCGTGGCCCGGTTCGACGAGGCCCATCGTCGCCTGGCCGGGGAGATCCCCGAGTTCGCCATCTGGGCCGGGCGCCACGAGGACCGCGCCGCCAGCCGGGGACTGGAACGCCTGGAAACAGTGCTGCTTCAGGCCGCCTCGGGCCGCGACCCGGGCCGTCACCGCGCCGCGCTGGCCCGGGCCTACCGGGCCCAGCTCGACCGGCCCGTGCTCGGCGGCGACAGCGGCGAACTGCTGCTGCCCGCGCTCGGCGCCGCCTACCTCGACCCGATCTTCCGCGTCCGGCCGGCCGCCCCCGGCGCCCGCCCGGCCGACGACCGCTGGTGGAACGACACCGCCCCGCGCACCGACCTGGCCGCGTTCCTCGTCTCCTATCTGACTACCACCCAGGCCACCGAGGCGCCGATGCTGCTGCTGGGCCAGCCCGGCGCGGGCAAGTCGTCGCTCACCCGCATCCTGGCCGCACGGCTGCCCGCGGGCGACTTCTTCGTCAGCCGGGTCGCGCTGCGCGACGTGCCGGCCGAGGCCGAGATCCAGGACCAGATCGAGCTGGCCCTGCGGGCGGCGATCGGCGAGACGGTCTCGTGGGCCGAGCTGTCGCGCGACGCCGAGGGCGCGCTGCCGGTGGTGCTGCTCGACGGCTTCGACGAATTGCTGCAGGCCACCGGTCTGCACCAGTCCGATTATCTGCACCGGGTGGCGCAGTTCCAGCAGCGTGAGGCGTCGCTCGGCCGGCCGGTGGCCGTGCTGGTGACCAGCCGGGTCGCCGTGGCCGATCGGGCCCGCCTGCCCGTGGGCGCCCTCGCCGTACGCCTGGAACCGTTCGACGGCCCGCAGATCGAGCGCTGGCTCGAGGTGTGGAACGCGACGAACCCCGGGCCCGAGCCGCTGACCCCGGCCGTCGTGGGCCCGATGCGCCACCTCGCCGAACAGCCGTTGCTGCTGCTCATGCTGGCGCTCTACCACTCGGCCGGCAATCCGCTCCACAGTGGAAGTCTGGACGGCGGGCAGCTCTACGAACGGCTGCTGGCCTCGTTCGCGGCCCGCGAGGTGCGGCGGGTGCATGCCGGGCAGCCCGACAGCGCGATCCCGGCCCTGGTCGAGCAAGAGCTGCTGCGGCTGTCGGTGGTGGCCTTCGCCATGTTCCACCGGTTGCGGCTGTGGGTGACTGAACGCGAGCTCGACGAGGATCTGGCCGGGCTCGGTCTCAGCCCGTCCCGGTCCGGGCGCACCGAGGCGTTCCGCACGCCACTCACCGCGGGGCAAGAGATGGTGGGGCGCTTCTTCTTCATCCAGCGGGCCCAGGCCGTCCGCGACGACCAGACCCTGCAGACGTACGAATTCCTGCACGCCACGTTCGGCGAATACCTCGTGGCCCGGCTGATCGTCCAGGCCGTCCGCGACACCGAGGCCCGCGAGGCGGCGAGCACGCTGGCCCTGCGCCTGGGCCCGGCCGGCGACGACGACCTGCTGCGCTCGCTGCTCGGGTTCACCGTGCTGACCGCCCGGGCCACCGTGCTGCCCTTCGTGGCCGACCTGCTCGACGGTCCGGACCGCGACCGGTTGCGGGCGTGGCTGGCCGGGCGCACGGCCCAGGCGGTGACCCGGCCGACGTACGCGGAAAGCCCTTATCGCCCGGTGGACAAGCGCACCGATCACTGGATGGCCACGTACTCGTTCAATCTGCTCCTGCTGACCCTGGCCGCGGGGGGTGTGCTGCGCGCGTCCGACCTGTTCACCCGGGCCAACGACCCGGCCTACTGGATGCGCGGCTCGGCCCTGCAGTGGCGGGCCGCCATGCCTGGCGACATGTACATGGACGCGATGGAGGTCATCACGGTCACCCGGGTCTGGCACCGTGGCCGCCGCGACGTCGAGCTGACCTACGGCCCCGGCCCCCGCCCGGCCGACCTGGACGTCAACTGGCTCAACGACTTCCCGCCCGGCCTCGAGCCCGCGCCGGTCTGGCGGTCCCGCTTCCAGCTGCCGCCCGCGCTCAAATCGATGCACCTGAGCAACAACCTCAGCGACGACACGTTCCTGCACGCGCTGGAACCGTTGATCGAGCAGCTGCCGGAATCGCTGACGACGTGGGTCCGGACGGACGGCGACGCCGACGAGTCGCTGGCCCGCAGCCTGGTCGAGCTGTGGCTGGCCTCCGCGTTCGAGGAGGAGCCGGTCGCGCTGGCCGCCCGCTACGAGCGCGTGTCGAAGGCGGTCACGGCGGCCGGGGTGACGCCCGCGGTCACCCTGCTGATGCAGGCGCTCCGCTCCGACGCCGACCGTCTGCCGCCCGACCGGGTCGTGGCCGTCACCCGCATCCTGGTCGCCCGGGTGGCCTCACCCCGCGCGGCCGAACTGGCCCTGCGGTCGCTGCTGACGCCGGCCGTGCTGGAGCTCGGCTCCTCGGTGGCGCCGCTGTGGATGCTGCTCTCCGACCACATGGCCACGCTCGACGACGCCCTGCTGGTGCGGGCGCTGCACGCCGTCCTCAACGCCACCGAGACCACCGACAACAAGATCCGCGATCTCGTACGCCAGGTGGACGCCCTCGACGACGGCCGCCGCGCCGCCGCCCTGGAGCGGCTCGACCCGGCCCTGACCGAGCGGCTGTCATTCTTCCGGTGACGCGGTGGCCGTCTCGTGGGAGCGGGCGACGATCGCGCGCAGGGTGGCCTGGTCGGCCTGGTCGACGCGCTTGACGTACAGGCAGCCCTTGCCCCGGGTGTGCGGCCCGAGGCGTTCGAGCAGATCCTCGTACGCGTCGAGGTAGCCCGTCACATAGAGCACGGTCTGGGCCTTGCGCGGTGCGAACCCGATCGCCGCAGCGTCGCCCTCGCGCCCCGACTCGTACTTGTAGTGCCAGGTCCCGAACCCGATGATGCCGCCGCTCCACAGGGCCGGCGGCTCGCCGGTGACCTCGCCCATCAGCTCGACGAGCAGGCGCGCGTCGCGCTGTCGCTGCTCGTCCGCGATCCCGTCCAGAAGCTTCGCGACGTCGTTGTCCACAGCCGCAGCCTCGCACACCCCGGCCCGCCTGTGGACAACCCAGCCTCCCCGCCCTGCAGTAAGCCGAAAATAAAGACGCCCCCGGGCGGGTGGGGGTAAGGGTGGCCGCTCCAGCAAGATCCGGATCGTTCGGCCATGGCGCGCGGCGACTTTCAACCCCGGCGCTCTAGGCTCGGCGGCATGACGCGCATCCTGCTGATCTCGGGCAGCACCCGCGAGGACTCCCTGCACACCGCCGCCCTGCGTACTGCTGCCTGGTACGCGCCCGATGAGATCAACGCCGGCCTGTTCGAGGGTCTGCGCCACGTGCCCGCGTACGTGCCGGGCGAACCGGAGCCGCACGACACCGTCGTGTTGCTGCGCCACCAGGTGCGCATCGCCGACGCCGTGCTGATCAGCACCCCGGAGTACGCGGGCTCGATCCCGGGCGCGCTCAAGAACCTGCTCGACTGGCTGATCGAGGACGACCTGCTCGCGGGCAAACCAGTGGCCTGGTTGTCGGTGGCCCACGCGAACGAGGACGACGGTGCCCGCGCCACCCTCGAGACCGTTTTGGATCATGCCAGCGCGAAAATTCTGCGGGCCGCCTGCATCCGGCTGCCGATCGACCCGGGGGCGGTCGACGGGCAGGGTCTGGTCACCGATCCGCGGTTGCACCAGGCACTGCTGGACGCCCTGCAGGGGCTGGCCCGGCTGCTCGCGCTCACCGCCGCCCCGCCCCGCCCGGCCTGGCAGCACTATTCGAGCGTCTTCCCGGTCATCGAGCGCCGCGACGCCCCGGGCTGGCCAGGCTGACCGGGCCGAGCGCCGCGACGCCCCGGGCTGGCAAGGCTGACCGGGCCGAGCGCCGCGACGCCCCGGGCTGGCCAGGCTGACCGGGCCGAGCGCCGCCACGCCCCGGGCTGGCAAAAGGGCTGACCGGCGGCAGAATGAGCAGGGAACGGGGGAGGATGGTGGCAATGCGATCTCTGGACGCGACCGACGCCCGCATTCTGCAGGCTCTGGACGCCGACCCCGACGCCACCGTGGTCGCCCTGGCCGAGCGGCTCTCGATGTCGCGCAACACCGTGCAGGCCCGGCTGCGGCGCATGCGTGACTCGGGCGCGCTGGGCGCCTACTCGCGCCGGGTCGAGCCGGCCGCCCTCGGGTACCCGCTGATGGCGTTCATGACGTTGTCGCTGAGCCAGCGTCAGGGCGACCTGGCCGCCCAGCAGATCGTCCGGATCCCCGAGGTGGTCGAGATCCTGGCCACCACCGGCGACGGCGACCTGCTGGTCCGCATCGTCGCCAAGGACACGGCCGACCTCTACCGGATCACCAACCTGGTCGTGGCCGCCCCCGGCGTGGTCCGGACGTCGACGTCGATCGTGCTGCACGAGGTCGCCCCGCACAGCGTCGACGGCCTGCTGCGGCGGCACACCTCGACCCCGGATTGATTACGCTCTGTTATCTGCGGCGTAACGGCGTTACGCTGGCAGGCGGTTGTTCGCGCCCGCGCACTTGATTGTTGATCAATAAGCGCGCTTTCTCCGGCGATCGTTCTCGATGGACAGTGGTCAGAGCCTGGACCTGGGGTAATACGCACGGTGTCTAGTACTCGCAGTCATGAACACTTTGCTGGACCGAGGGACGAATCCATGCTGTTGATTGCAAGTTGCACACCAAAACGGGCACTCGGCACGTCCGGTAGATGAATTGGCACATTCAATCGGACCCCACGCATTGTCGTATCGCGGTCACGCTTCGTACAGTGATGGTCAACAATCATCGATCAAGATGAGTGCGACAAGCGGGCCGACCTGGCGGCGGCCTGCGGGGGAGCCGACATGCTTATCAAAGTCATCGACCGGATCACCGACCAAGCCGTCCACGAAACAATGTGGACCATGTACCGGGATGCTTTCGAGGAGCTGAACCACCTGGCTGTACAGCGGCACCTCATGACCCGCGAGGAGTTCGACGCGGTGATCGCGGACCCCCGCGTCGACAAGTATCTGGCCCTCGATGACGACGGCACGATCTGCGGCGTGGCGACCTACACCAATGATCTCGACGCAGTTCCTCTGATCGCCCCGCAATACTTCGAGCGGCACTGGCCCGAGCAGTACCACGCTCACAAGATCTGGTACATCGGCTTCGTCGCCGTGAGCCCCCACGCGCAGGGCCGCGAGGCGTTCGCGCAGCTGGTGGAGCAGATGTACATGGTGGCTTCCGCCCAGAACGGCCTCGTTTGTCTGGACATCTGCAACCACAACGACGAGGTGCGGCGGATGTCCCGGGTGTTCCGGATGATGGTGAGCCGGCTCAGCGACAACATGAAGTTCACCCGCATCGACCAGCAGTCGTACTGGCTCTACGAGTTCCCCAGTGCGGCCTGACCCCGCACATAGCGCGGCAGGCCGTCCCGAGAGGTGACGGTCTGCCGCGGAGCTGGGGGAAACCTTCAGATCATAGGCAACCTCCGGGTTGATTCATTTGTGTTCTTCCTTCCCTCGCGGTGGGGGAACCGGCGGGGGAAAGTCTCAGTAGGGATAACCGCTGCGGGCGCCCACCGGATCGGCGTGCAGGGCCCGCAGCATTGAACTATCGGGTACGACATTCACCCGCCCCTCGGTGCCGCGGCCGATTGCCGCGTACACCTCGGGTCGAGCGGCCCGCATGATCAATGCCCAGACGAAGCCGACCAGGGCGACGGCCAGATAGAGGGCCGGAATCAGCCACTGGAACGGCGAGTTCCCGTCGACCTGCAGCAGTTCGCCGAAGCCGATACAGGTGGCGGCGAGCACGATGGTCAACAACAGGAATGCGGTCGCCGGGGCGATGTACGCCTTCCAGATGCTCTCGCCGCGCCTCTTTCTCATGAAGAACGCCAGGACCGCGGCCGACGCCGCCCACATGAGGATCAGGACGCCGAGGCCGCCGATAGTGGTCAGCCAGGCGAACACGAAGACCAGGGGGTCGGAGCCGACCAGCGCGTACAGGCTGAGCACGATGATCGCCAGCACGCTCTGCGTGATCGAGCCGAGCAGCGGAGCGCCCGTACGGGGGTGGGTGCGGCCCCAGGCGGCCGGCAGCACGCCTTCACGGCCCAGAGCGAACTGGTAGCGCGACACGGCGGCGTGGAAGGCCAGCAGGGCTGCGAACACGCTCGTGAGGAACAGGACGTAGCCCAGGTCGACCAGGATGCCGGGCAGGTGTGGCCCGACGAGCGTGAAGACGAGGTCGGTCTCGTGCTGGGCGGCTCGGGCGGCGATCTGATCGGGTCCGGTGCTGACCGACATTGCCCATGCCGAGAGCGCGCACAGCACGCCGGCCAGGATCACCGCGATGTGGGTGGCCCGGGCGATCGTCCGCTTGGGGTCCTTCGCTTCTTCCGACAGCACGACCGTGGCCTCGAAGCCGACGAAGCCGGCGATCGCGAGCACCAGCAGGATGCCGACCACCGGGGTGGCCAGCGGCGCCGGGGAGAACTGCGAGAAGGTGATGTGCCCGTCGGCCGGGTTGCTGATCATCACGAGGTCGTAGATGAGCACGATCGCGATCTCGAGCACCAGCAGGACGGCCAGCACCTTGCCGCTGAGGTCGACCCAGAGCAGGCCCAGCACGGCCACCGCGAACCAGGCCGCTATGGCGCAGGCGTACCAGGGGACGGCGAAGCCGAAGGCGCCCAGGATGCCGCTGGCGACTGATCCGAACAGCCCGAACAACCCGATCTGCATCAAGGAGTAGGCGGGCAACGCGACGAACGCCGCGCCCACACCGACGACCCGGCCCAAACCATGACTGATGTACGAGTAGAAGGCGCCGGTGTTGACGATGTGCCGGCTCATGGCGACGAAGCCGACGGTGAACAGGGACAGCAGCCCCGCCGTCACGAGATAGGCGATCGGCACCGCGGTGCTGCCGATGATCGCGTAGATCGTCGTGATCGAACCGATGATCACGGTGAGCGGTGCCGCGCCCGCCACGCCGAAGAACACCACCGAAGGTACGCCGAGCCTGTTCTTGGCCAGCGCCTTCGAGACGATGTCCGGTTCTTCGGGTTCCATACGTGCCACGAGCATCCTTCCGGCCCAATGATCAGAGTTGTCGCGCCCCAGGTGATGGCGCCCCGTGCCGCTCACCGGCGGCCGACTGTGACGACCGAGCCCACGGAGGCCTCGGTGTACTCGACGAGCTCCCGAAGATCTGACGGGAGCGACCCCACGGCGCTGGACACGGACTGGAACGCGTGCCGATGGGCCTCGAAGTCGTAGAGAACGTGCCGGGTGAGCCCGGTGGCAGCCACCAGGCCGATCAGCACCCTGTCGCTGATGTTCATGCCGATGCCGCGGACCAGCAGGTTGGCCAGCCGGGCCGGCGCCCAGGCGGCGGCGTTGCGCTGGGCCGCGCTGTTGGGCATGTAGAGGGTTTCGGTGGGGGAGAACATGCGTCGCCGGGTGACCGGCTCGACCGCACCGAGGCGGGAGAGCCGCTCCCCGACCCTGATCGCGGAGTCCTGCGAGAGGAAGGCCAGCCAGATCCGGACGTCCCGGTGCTGCGGCTGGGCGATCAGGAGGTCGAGAACGTCGTGCGCGAGCGCATCCGTGGGAGGATGCCGGTCGAGGATCAGCAGATCCCCGTCGGAGATCCCGATCCGTCCTTCCAGGATCAGCTCTCCGAGCAGTGCGGCGGCCAGGCCCAGGCCGGTCGCACGTGGATGGAGTCGGGACCGGCCGGTGCGGTCCTCGTGTGCGATCAGGAAATACTGGTCAGCCAACACGCCGCCACGCCCCTTACGACAACGTCTGGTTCTTCGGTCAGATCTGCAGTGGCATCGTGGCCGCGATGATCACTGTGGGTACAAAACGTTGTGACTCGATGTCCGCGCATCATGTACCCGGCCGAAGGGCCAATACAAGAAGGCTAGTACTTTTTGTTTGCTACGCCGTGTTTGGATCATGGAGGCCTGACCCGTAGTATCGGTCCCATCAGGACCGAGGGAGTCCAGGTGTCCGTTGATGAAGGGCCAACCCTGCGCCGTCGCCGTCTGGGCGCGGAACTCAAGCGGTGCCGTGAGGCCGCGGGGTTGACGCAAGAGAACGTCTCACGCCATTTCGAGTGGCACGCCGCCAAGGTCACGCGCATCGAGACCGCGCGCGTGGCGGTGACCCCACGCGACGTCAAAGATCTGCTCACGCTGTACGGCGTGGGTGATCAGGACTATCGGGAAGCGCTGGTCGAGCTGGCCCGGCTCTCCCGCGAGCGAACATGGTGGACGGACTACCGGGACATCATGCGTCCCGGCAACTTCGTCGGCCTGGAAGCGGCGGCCGCCGCCATGCGGGCCTGGGAGCCGATCATCGTGCCGGGGCTCCTGCAGACCGAGGCGTACATGCGGGCGCTGATCCGCACCGGCCGGTCGAACGAGTCGTCCCAGCAGGTCGACCGTCGCGTGAATCTGCGCCTCACCCGGCAGAGCCGGCTGCGGGGCGAACGGCCCCTCGAGCTCACCGCCATCATCGACGAATCGGTGGTGCGGCGGGTGGTGGGCGGTGACGAAGTGATGAACGAACAGCTTCGGCACCTGGTCGAGGTCGGCCAATTACCAAATGTACTCGTGCAGATTTTGCCGTTCAGTGCAGGTGAGCACACGTTCCTGGGTGGATCGGCTGCGCTTTTGGAGTTCCGGGAGACCACCCATTTGGATGTTGTCTATCTTGAAGGTCTTGCGGGAGACTACTACGAGGAGCAACCCTCCGAGGTTGCCCGTTACCGGCAAGAGTTCGAGCGATTGAGCGCCCGGGCGCTGGATGCTCGAATGACCATCAAGATGATCGAGAGCCTGCTCGTCGCGTAGTGCCCTCGAGAAAGACAACCGCATACGAAGGGGGGTGCTTGAGTTGCTCACGCACCAGCCAAATGCTGCAGTTCTCACCGCTGCGGTCTGGAAGAAGGCCAGCCGCAGCAACGGCAACGGCGGAAACAACTGTGTCGAGGTGGCTTTCCTCGACCAGGGCGTCGCCGTCCGGGACAGCAAGGACCGCTCCGGTCCTGCGCTGATGTTCACTCCGGCCGAGTGGTCGGCCTTCGTGGACTCGGCCAAGGATGGCGAATTCGACCTCCATTCCTGATTGCCGAGCCTACCGATAGGCACGCACCGATGGGAAGTGCCTACACAAAGTCATTTTTTGCGGTGCGAGTTCCACCGGGTGCCGTGGCCCTGCTCACCAAGTGTCGCGGCACCCGCACTCTTAATAACATTTCCGCGCCGTTTCGGGGGCGCGGAATTTTTCGTGCCCGTCACCCATTCCGGTGATTGTTCGGGCCGCCTACAAAAAAGGCGCTCGCGCATCGTCGCCGGGTGCTTACGCCGAGCGATTCGCCGTGGGTTGTCCACAGGCGGCCGTGGTGCGTGGGGAAAAGCAGAAATGCCGCACAGCCCGGGCTGTGCGGCATTTCGCTGTGGACAACTCGCTGCGCGTCCTCAGGCGCGCGGTAAGTTGTGCACCTCTTTTTCCCTTGGGTGGGCGGGGGAGGCGGTGGCTCCCCGGAAGATCAGCCCTTGCCGCGGCCGAAGTTCTGGGTCCAGTACGGGGTGCCGCTGGACGTGAAGACGACGCCCACGCCGATCTCGGTGCTGGCGCAGTTCAGGATGTTCTTGCGGTGGCCGCTGCTGTTCATCCACGCGGTCACGACCTGCTGCGGGGACTTGTAGCCGTACGCGATGTTCTCGGCCGCGGCGTCCCGCTTGGGGTAGCCGGCCCGCACCTCACGGGTGACGAAGTTGCTGCCGTCGGAGCCGGTGTGGCTCATCGTGCGGGTGTTGGCCATGTCCGTGCTGTGCGCGCGGGCCGACGCGATCAGGCGATTGTCGATCCGCAGGGCCTGGCAGCCCGCAGCGGTGCGCTCGGCGTTGGTCAGCTTCACGACCTCGGTCTCGTACGCGACCTGGTCGACGGCAACCGCGGGCTTCTTCTTCGGGGTCTCGGCGGTGGCGGCCGCGAAAGCGGGGGCGCCGACCATGGTCGGGACGGCGATCAGGGCGGCGGTGACGACGGCGCGGCGGACGAAACGCTTCAAGGTGTGCCCTCTCGTTCGGTGTCTGTCACCGGTACCGATCGGGGCGCGTTGCGCGGGATGAAGAAGGGGACCCGGAAGGCAACGCGGGGCAACGCAGCCGCTACCGCGGGGCTGAGTTCCGTACTGAAAAAGGGCTTTTGTCCGTAACGACAGCAGGGCCGACGCTGATGCGCCGGCCCTGCATCGGGTGAGGTCAGACGGTCAGGGTCCAGGAGTTGATGTAACCGGTGTCCTGGGAGTAGACGTCCTGCACCCGCAGTTTCCAGGCGCCTTGCGCGGCCTCGCTCGACAAGTTCTTGGTGTACGTCGTGTTGATGTTGTCGGCGCTGTCGGAGGTCGACGTCGCTTTGAGGTTGTAGACCGTGCCGTCCGGGGCCACCAGGTCGACCCTGAGGTCACCGCGGTAGGTGTGGACGATGTTCACCGCGATCGTCGAGGTCGCCGAGGCCGCGCGGTTGCAGCCGCTGATCGTGATGTTGCTGTTCACCGCGGAGCCGGCGTCCGGGATCGAGACGTCCGTGCCGTTGGTGGCCGTGCAACCGGTGGGCGTGGGGGGCGGCGTGGTGGTGGGCGGAGGCGTGGTGCCGCCACCCGTGCAGGTCGGATCAGCCGTCTGGGCCGGCACGTTGACCGAGTCCCAGGCCGTCTTGACGGTGTTGAACTCCGTACAGCTGTTGGGGAAGAGGTTCTTGGCCGCGGTCAGCGTCCAGGTGCGGTACTTGAGGTACGACGAGCTGGACGTCTTCATCAGCATCGCGTTGTACATGATCTTCATGGCGTTCTGGATGCCGAGCCCGGTGATCGCGCCCGAGCCGCTGCACCGGGTGCTGGCGGGCTGCCCGTTGGTCGGGTTGGTGCCCTCGGCCATCAAGTAGAACCAGTGGTTGCCGGGGCCGGCCGCCGCGTGCACCTCGGAGCCGGGAGTGCTGCTCGAGTAGCAGTTGCTGTCGCCGGCGAGCGACGGGTTGTACATGTACCGGATCGGGCCGCTGCCGACCAGGTTGACCTCCTCGCCGACCTGGTAGTCGGGGGCGTCGTTGGGGTTGTTGATGAACCACTCGGTGGCCGCGCCGATCGTGTCGGCGACGAATTCCTGCGTACCGGAGCGGGAGATGCCGCCGGGGGTCGTGTCGTCGATGCCGTGGCCCAGCTCGTGCCCGACGACGTCGGCCGAGGCGATCCACTGACCGGCGGTGTTCTTGCCGATCTGCACCTGGGTGCCGTCGTAGTACGCGTTCTGGTCGTTCAGCCCGACCCGGATCGGCCACGCGCCGCCGCTGCCGTTCTGGCCGTTGCGGCCCAGCCACGAGGAGAGCATCGCGTACTGCTTCTGCGCGACATAGAAGGCGTCGACGCAGCCGGTCTCCCGGTCGGTGCCACTGCCGTTGCCCCACACGTTGTCCGGGCCGCTGAACGTGGCGTTGCCGGAGGAGTTCTGGCAGCGGATCGTGGTGTGGCTCGGGTCCTGCAGCAGGTAGGTGGAGCCGGACTGGGTGGTGTCGATCGAGACGGCGCCGTTGATCCAGCCGGTGCCCGTGCCGGCGGCCTCGGTGACGTGCTCGGTGGTGCGCAGCACCTGGCCGGTGGCGGCGTCGACGGCGACGGTCAGGCGGCTCGCGCCCTCGGGGCCGGTCCCGGTCACCGTGGTCTCCCAGGCCAGGGCGGCAGCCCGGCCCTCCTCGGCGAGCACCACGAGATTCGTACCCTCGACGTCCTTGACCGTCTTGAGCTGGGCCCGCGCTGTTGTGGCAGCGGCGGTGCTCGTGATCGTGGCGGCCGTCGAGAGCTCGCCGATGGGGCTGCTCTGCGCGACCGAGGTGGCCTTGGTCTGCCCGGCCGCGTCGGTCACCACGACGAAGTCGCCGCCGCGGACCGGAAGGCCGTTGTAGGTGCGCTCGTAGGGCACGTAGTTGAGGCCGGACGACTGGATGACCTTCTTGCGGAGGAAGGTTTCGTTGGCGCCGGCGTGCAGGATCGCGGGACGACCCGCGACCAGCGCGTCGGCCTTGGTCGCGGCCAGGGACGCGGCGGCCGCGGGGTCCTGCGGCGCCGCGGTGGCGGGCCCGGTGACCGCGACCATGGCGCCGGCGGCCGCGGTCCCGGCGGCCAGCGCGATGATCAGAGGGGTTCGACGTTTCACGCGGGTGCTCCTTTCCCGTCCCGGGGGTCAAGACGGGCTCAAGTCACATCGGACGACTTGAGGAGACGCTAGGCATCGATGAACGTCACCGAAATAGGGAAAACCCTTGCGCCTTCGTGCAGGCCGGACCTGATTCACAAACATGAACGATCATTCAAGCCTTGCAGTGTGTAGTCTGATGAGTTCTTAAAGTGACATGCTCTCCTCTAGCAGGGCCTCTTCCGGTCAGGCATCATGACCGGACAGCGTCCCTTCAGGAGTGTGTGATGACCTCACAACTCGAGCACGCGGCCCGCACCGCGTTCGCTCAGGTGCTCACGGCCTGGCGAACTCGTCGTGGCCTCAGCAAGAAGCAGCTCGCCGCGTCGATGGGCTACCACCCGTCGTACATCAGCCACGTGGAGAGCCTGCGTCACCACCCGACCTTCGAGTTCGCCTGCCGCGCCGAGGCGGTCCTGGCGAGCGGTGGTGAGATCATCTCCCGGTACGAGCAGTGCCGGCAGGCGGCCGGCGAACCGGCCCCGGTCCAGGTCGTCCGCAGCGACTACGAGCCCAGCCCGATGCTGCCGGCCACCCTGGTCATCGAGGAGGAGAACGCCACCCTCACGTACGCCGACGGGTGGTATTCCTCGCGGGTCGAGCGCGTCGTCCGCAATGTCGGCGACCGGCCCGTCACCTGCTACCCGGTGCGCGTCGACGTCGACCGGTTCCCCGACCAGCCCGGCGTCTCGCGGCAGCTCTACCACGAGAGCCCGCTGCAGCTCTCCGACCTCGACTTCCAGGCCTCCGTGGCTTCCGTGGGCGATGAGCGCCCCGAGCCCATGGAGGTGCGGGTGACCCGGTCCTCCGACGCCTACCTGAAGATGGTCCTGGTCTTCGGCAACGCGCGGGCCCGGTTCCCGCTCTACCCGGGTGAGCGCACGCGCGTGACGTATTCGTACCGCGTGCCGGCCAACCTGTGGGGCCAGTGGTTCCAGCGCGACATTCGCTTCCCGACCCGGGCGCTGACGATGTCGCTGCGGCTGCCGGCCTCGATGGGGGCCGAGGTGAGTGCCGAGAGCCTTTCGTACGCGGGGATCAAGGGATTCTCGCCGACCGAGTCGCCCGGCGAAAATGGCACCGTCGTCTACACGCTGCGCCTGCGCGAACTGCTGTTGACCAGCCAGATCAGGCTGCGTTGGCGGTTCGACGAGCCGGCTCCCAGCGGCTGGGCCGACCTGGCCGCCTGACCCCCTCTGGCCACAGAAGTAGCGAATCCTGCGTAATCTGGCGCCGCGGCCGGCTCAGACCTGGCGGTCGCGGCCGGCCAGGTAGCCGGCGATGATCTGGGGGACCATCAGGCCGACCATCAGGGCCAGCGGGGCGCGCCAGCCGTCAGTGGCGTCGTGCAGGGCGCCGACCAGGAACGGGCCCGGGATGGCGAAGATGTAGCCGACGCTCTGGGCGAACGCGGACAGCTTCACCACCGTCGCCGGGGTGCGGCCGCGTAGCGCGATCATGGTCAGGACCAGCGGGAACGCGGTGTTGACGATGCCCAGCAGGATCGCCCAGAGCCAGGGGGCGGCCGCCGGGTCGTACCAGAGGCCGCCGTACCCGGCCAGGCCGAACACGCCCAGGCCGACGGCGATCCAGCTCTGGCTGCGGACCCGGCCCGCGTACGAGGAGAGCACGAACCCCAGCGGCACACCCAGGAACGACGTGACCGCGAAGAGCACGCCGGCCTGCTCGGCCGAGACGCCGGCGTCGCGGTAGATCTGCGGCAGCCAGCCGATGATCACGTACGCCGATGTCGACTGCATGCCGAAATAGACCGCGAGAGCCCAGGCGACGGCGGTGCGGCTCAGGCGTACGGGAATCTCGGTGGTGATCTGCGCCGGCGGCGCGAACGGCTCGCGGGCCAGCGGCAGCCACGACGGCACGGCCAGCACCGCGACCGCGGCCCAGCAGGCCAGGCCGAGCCGCCAGTCGCCGCCGAACGCGTGCTCGCTGAGCGGCACGGTGGTCGCGGCGGCGGTGGTCGCGCCGACGTTGAGCGCGACCGTGTAGAGGCCGGTGGTGGCTCCGACCTTGTCCGGGAAACGGTCTTTGACGACCGACGGCAGCAACACGTTGACCACCGCGATGCCGGCCAGCGCGACCAGGCTGAGCAGCAGGAACAGCACCGTGCCGGGCGCGAACGGCCGCACCGCGAGCCCGGCCGCGAGCACGACCAGGCCGACCAGGATCACCCGCGACGCGCCGAACCGGCGGGCCAGGCGGGGCGCGGTCAGGCCGACGGCGGCGAAACACACCACCGGTACGGACGTGAGCAGGCCAGCCATGGTCGAGCTCATGCCGAGACCGTCGCGGATCTCGCTGAGCACCGGGCCGACGCTGGTCACGGCCAGCCGCAGATTCACCGCGGCCAGCAGCAGAGCCACCAGCACGACCCCGCGGCCGCTCTTCTTGGTCAGGTCTTCGGACGCAGTCACCACTTACACATCATCGACTGCCCGAAGTCCGAGGTCACACCCGGTCTTGCTCTTGTTCCACCTGCTGGTTCCACTCGCGCTTGGAGGACTGCCAGCCGTCCTCGTTCATGCCGTTGCGCCAGTAGCCCGAGATCGACAACTGGTCCATCGGGATGGACAGCTCGTTCTTCAGGTAGCGGCGCAGCTCTTTGACGAAGTTGGCTTCGCCGTGCACGAACGCCTGCACCCGGCCCGCCGGGAACTCGTAACCGCGGACGGCCTCGACCAGCAGTTGGCCGACCGGGCGGTCGCCGCGGTGCAGCCAGGTGATCTCGGCGTCGCCCGGGCACTCGAGCTTCTGCTCCTCGTCGGCGTTCTCGATCTCGATGAACGCGCGGACCGGCGCGTCGGCCGGCATGCCCTCGAGCGCGGCCGCGATGGCGGGCAGGGCGCTCTCGTCGCCGGCCAGCAGGTGCCAGTCGCTGTCGGCGCTCGGCGCGTAGCCACCGCCCGGGCCCATGAACCGGAACGGGTCGCCGGGCCGAGCCGACACGGCCCACGGGCCGGCGATGCCCTCGTCGCCGTGCACCACGAAGTCGACCCACATCTCGGGGATCGCCGGGAGCCACTTGCGAATGGTGTACGTCCGGACGGCGGGCCAATCCGGCCGGGGCATCGTCTCGCGGATCACACCCATGTCGAACGGCTCGGGATAAGTCACGCCAGGCAGCGGGAACAGCGCCTTGACGTAGTGGTCGGTGCAGGAACCGGCCTCGATGTTCTTGAGGGCGTCGCCGGTGAGCACCACCCGGACCATGTGCGGGGTGAGCTGTTCCACCCGGCTGACGACCGCCTCGGTCGCCGCCCGTGCCGGCCTGTCAGCCATGCTGATTCCTCTTCCGTCGCATCCCGGATCGTCGGTTGGTAAGGCTACCCTCACTTTTCCACCCCGTACGTCCCGGCGGGATCTTCGGCACACAAAAAGGCGGCCCGCGAACCGCGGGCCGCCTTTCGTTCTGGTGCCGGTTACTCCCAGGTGCTGCCCGGGAGGCGGCGGCGCCGGGTCAGCGCCATGATGATCAGACCGATCATCAGCAGGACCGCCGCGCCACCGACCACCGCGACCGTGTTGTTACCGGTCAGGGCGAGCAGGCCGCCGTCGTCCTTCTTGGTGCTGGCCTGCACCTGGGCCACCTGGTCCTCGACCGGCGCCTTGTTGCCGGAGTTGAACTGGCCGTCCTCGTAGGTGTAGTCGGTGCCGGCGATCGGGGTCTTGCTGACGGTCGGCTTGGGCTTCGGGGCCTTCGTGGCCGGCGGGGCCTCGTTCTGGTCCTCGTCGTCGCTGTTCTCGTTGCCGCCGTTGCCGGCGTTCTCGTTGCCGGCGGTGGCCGGCTTGGTCGTGGCCGGCTTGGTGGGCTTGGTCGTGGTGGCCGGCTTGGTCGGGTCCGGAGTGAAGTCGTCCTTCACCGTCGGGGGCGTCGTGGTGGGGTTGTTGACCGGGGGCTTGGTCGGCTTGGTCGGCGAGATGGTGGTGGTGGGGTTGCCGGGCGTCCCGCCGCCGTTGTCGCCATCGCCGCCGTTGTCGCCGCCGCCGTTGTTGCCGCCGTCGTTGTCGCCATCGCCGCCGTTGTCGCCGCCGCCGTTGTTACCGCCGCCGTTGTTGCCGCCGTTGTCGCCATCGCCGCCGTTGTCACCGCCGCCGTTGTCGCCGCCGCCGTTGTCGCCGCCTCCGGCGTTGCGGACGGTGATGCGGACCGAGTCGATCGCGGGGGTCTGGTTGGCGCGGACCATCATCGGCACGCGGTGGGAGCCGTCACCGGCCCATGAGGAGCACTGGGCGGTGCCCTCGGTCGGCACGCCCGGGACCGCGATGGTCACCTCGTCGGGCGTGGCGGAACCCTTGCTGTCCTCGGTGGCGACGAAGAACGCCGGAACCGGGTCGGGCGCGGGCGCCTCGTCGGTGTTGTCGAGCATGCGGCACGCGGTGTGGAAGTGGCCGCGGACGAGACCGTCACGCAGGACCGAACTCTCCACGTAGTAGCCACCCTTGCCGGCCGCGAGGAAGCGGTCACGGATCAGGTTGCGCGTGCTGATCTTCAGCGAGAAGGGCGTGTTGGGCGCGACCTCCTGCGGTGCGTCGGTGATCAGCAGGCTCGGGTTGTCCTTGGCCTCGCCGACCTCACCGAACTCGGTGGACACGCACTTGCTGCCGAGCTGGAAGCCGTCGTGCGGGGCCAGGGTGCTGTCGATGCAGGTGTCGGTCAGGATCACCTGGCCGTTGACGACCTTGCCGGCGCCACTGCCCTCGGGCCGGTCGTTCTCGGCCGCGCCGGAGAGCGAGGCGAATCCGACGGCCGCGCCCAGGGCGGCGATCACGGCGCCGACCGCGAACACTCGTCGGTTGCGTCCCGACGGCGTGGCGGCCGCGCGGCGGTAAGCAGGCCTACGCATGCGTCATACCTCATCTTCGCTGAATCCACCCGGCCCAAATTCCGACCGGCTCCCAGACGGTAAGAGCCAGCCCGCCGGAATGCAATTCCGCCAGCGAACTTGATGAATTCTTAGCCCAGACTTAAAGAAAAAATATGGGCGACCCGTCGAACCCCCGACATCATCCGAACGGCCGATGTCCAGCGTTCAACCAAGATCGCGAAAACTTCGCTGAGCTGGGACTTCGCTCGTGGGCCTCTCGGTGACGCTCCGAGGTCGCCCGACGACGGTTCCGCACGGAGAAATGTAGTACATGTTCATCCCGATGCACCTTGGAGCTGCCTGGGAATTGCGTCCGCCCAGCTTATCGACGCGATTCTTGCGCGAATTCCACCGTTCGGCGGAGGCGGGAGCCTGTGGATAACTCCGGTTCGGTCGGCCCGGGTTGTGGATGATGGAGTCGCCGAATTTGACGGCGTGCCGGAGGGTGGGGGTCCCCCGGGGAGGGTGGGCTTTCGGTGGGACGGCGGGCGTCGGCCGGGATTTGCTGCGTGCGGGGATGGGCTGCCGACGAGGGCTTCCTGCGGGCAGGGGGTGGCTGCCGGTCCGGGGGCTTGCCTGCGGTGGGGGGTGGTGGGTGGCTGGTAGGGGTTTGCCGGCGTTGGGGCGGCCGGTAGAGGGCTGGCTGGCGGTGGCGGCGGGCGGTCGGTAGGGGTTTGCCGGCGTTGGGGCGGCCGGTAGGGGGCTGGCCGGCGGCGGGCGGTCGGTCGGTAGGGGCTTGCCGGCGGCTGGGCGAGCTCGGGGTGCCGCGGTGTCGCCGGCGCCGCTCAGGTGGCTGAGCGTCACGCCGGGCTGCCGGTGCGGTTCGGGGAAGCTCGTGGCTGACCACCACGGCCGCGCGGCGCGAGGCCTGGAACTCGTGCCGGGGCGGGGGCGGTCTCAGAGTGGCAGTCCGCGGGCCGCGAAGACGTCGCGGAGGACGGTCAGGCGGTCGGTCATGATGCCGTCCACGCCCAGGTCGAGCAGGCGGGTCATTTCGGTGGGGTCGTCGATGGTCCAGACGTGGACCTGTAGGCCCAGGCGGTGGGACAGGGATATGAAGCGGCGGTCGACCACCGTGACCCGGCCCAGGCGTGGGGGTGCCTGGACGGCGGCCACTGACGGGGGTAGGCGCAGCGGGAGGCCGGCCAGGGAGGCCAAGCGCAGCCGGGCCACCGATCGGGAGCCCAGCGAGGTGGCGATCGCGGGGCCGGCCAAGGCTCGGGCCCGGGCCAGGCGGCGGTCGCTGAAGGACGCCAGCAGGACGCGGTCGGCGGCCTGCGACCTGAGGATCGTGTCGACGGTGGGGGTCACGCCGGAGTCGGCCTTGATGTCGATGTTGAAGTTGATGGTGGGCCAGGCGGCCAGCACATCGTCCAGGCGGGGGACCAGGGCGGCGCCGGCGATCCGGACCGACTGCAGGTCGGGCCAGGTCAGGTCGGAGATGCGGCCGGCCTGGCCGGTCACGCGGTCGAGGGTGGCGTCGTGGAAGACCACGGGTACGCCGTCGGCGGTGGCGTGGACGTCGGTCTCCACGTAGCGGTAGCCGAGGGTCACGGCGCGTTCGAAGGCCTCGACCGTGTTCTCGTCGCCGTCGGCGGCGCCGCCGCGGTGGGCGAACGCCAGCGGGGTCGGGCCGTCCAGGAAGGGCACGAGCCGATCGTAGGGGCCGGCCGATGGCCGGGGGCGGGGGACGGGGGTCCGACAAAACGGCAGAATAAGACTGTGTTGACGTTGATCAATGCAACTGCCTTTGTTGCACTGAGGTAAAAGTCTGTTGTTGACATTGACCGGCGCCACGCGGACTGATGATTCTTTGTCCACGGCTCGGCGGAAGGTGGCGCACGCTGGAAACCATCGAGTACGACGTGGTGATCATCGGCGGTGGCACGGCCGGGTCGGTCGTCGCGTCGCGGCTGTCGGCTGATCCGCAGCTGCGGGTCTGCGTGGTCGAGGGTGGGCCGTCCGACGTGGGTGACCAGGCGATTCTTCGGTTGCGGAACTGGATCAACCTGCTCGAGGGCGAGTACGACTACGACTATCCGATCGTTCCGCAGCCGCGCGGCAACTCGCATCTGCGGCATGCTCGGGCGCGGGTGCTGGGCGGTTGTTCGTCGCACAACACCATGATCAGTTTTCTGCCGCCGCCCGACGATTTCGGCGACTGGGTGGACGCGGGGGCAGCCGGATGGTCGTACGACGAAATGCTGCCTTTGTGGAAGCGACTGGCGGTGAACATCGTCCCCGTGGCCGAGCGTGACCGGAACCCGTTGACCGAGGATTTCGTCACGGCTTGTCACACCGCTCTGGGCGTCCCGATCCACGACGACTTCAACGCCGCGCCGTTCGCCGATGGCACCGGGTTCTTCCCGGTCGGCTATCACCCCGAGACGGGCGTCCGCTCGTCGGCCTCGGTCGCGTATCTGCACCCGCACCTCGACCGGCCCAACCTGACCGTCCTCACCGAGCACTGGGCGTTCCACCTGGATCCGGAACGTGGCGTCTCCGTGCGGGGCGGCGGCACCACCAAACTGATCAAGGCGACGAGCGAGTACGTGCTGTGCGCGGGCGCCGTCGACACGCCGCGACTGCTGCTGCTGTCGGGCATCGGGCCGGCGGCCGATCTGGAGGAGCTCGGCCTTTCCGTACGCCAGGACGTGCCGGGCGTCGGCGAGAACCTGCTCGACCATCCGGAGTCGCTGATCCTGTGGGAGGCGAGCCGCCCGATCCCGCCGATGTCGGCCATGGACTCCGACGCCGGGCTGTTCGTCCGCCGCGAGCCGGGCGCCGCGCGGCCCGACCTGATGTTCCACCTCTATCAGATCCCGTTCACGTTCAACACCGAGCGGCTCGGCTACGACGTGCCCGAGCACGGCTTCGGCATGACGCCCAACGTGCCGCGCCCGCGCAGCGTCGGCCGGCTCACCCTGGCCGACGCCGACCCGGCGACCAAACCGCTGCTCGACTTCCGCTACTTCACCGACCCCGAGGGCTACGACGAGCGGACCATCGTGGACGGGCTGCGCCTGGCCCGCGAGGTCGCGGCGACCGAACCCTTCGCGTCGTGGATCGCCCGGGAGATCGCGCCCGGGCCCGCGTTGCGAACCGATCAAGAGCTTTCGGCGTACGGGCGGGCCGCTCATCACACCGTCTATCACCCCGCCGGCACGTGCCGCATGGGCGCCGCCACCGACGGCCAGGCGGTGGTCGATCCGGAGTTGCGGCTGCGCGGCGTGCCCAACGTCCGGATCGCCGACGCGTCGATCTTCCCGCTGATGCCCTCGGTGAACCCGATGGTGACCGTGCTGATGATCGGCGAACGCGCGGCCGACCTGATCCAGGCCGAGCTGACCGGCCGGCGATCCCGTCCGGCCGAGCGAGCTGACGCGACCGACCACCAGGGTGACCCGGCCTCTCATCGGGCCGATCCCGCCGGACGCCAGGAATAGAGCGGAGTCTGCGGATGGCACCGATGATCGAGATAGCGGGTCTGTGGAAGGTCTTCGGGCCGCGCGCCGAGCGGGTGATCGGAACCCCGTTGGCCGACCTGTCCCCGGCCGAGTTGCGCGCCCGCACCGGTTGCCTCGCCGCGGTGCGCGACGTCAGCTTCGACGTGCCGCCGGGCGAGGTCTTCGTGGTGATGGGGCTGTCCGGCAGCGGGAAGTCGACGCTGGTCCGCTGTCTGACCCGGCTGATCGAGCCGACCAGCGGCCAGATCAGCATCGGCGGCGAGGACGTGCGCGCGATGAACCCGAAGCGGCTGCGCGAGCTGCGCCGGCGGCAGGTCGCGATGGTGTTCCAGCACTTCGGGCTGCTGCCGCACCGGCCGGTGCTCGACAACGTCGCCTATGGCCTCGAGATCCAGGGCGTGCCACGGGCCGAGCGGCACCGGCGGGCGACCGAGACGCTGGCCCTGGTCGGCCTCGACGGTCAGGAGCACCAGTACCCGGACCAGCTCTCCGGCGGCATGCAGCAGCGGGTCGGGCTGGCCCGGGCGCTGGCCGCCGACCCCGAGGTGCTGCTGTTCGACGAGCCGTTCAGCGCGCTCGACCCGCTGATCCGCCGGGACATGCAGGCCGAGGTGCGCCGCCTGCACGCCGAGGTGGGCAAGACGCTGGTCTTCATCACGCACGACCTGGCCGAGGCGCTGACCCTGGGCGACCGGATCGCCGTCCTCCGCGACGGCGCGCTGGTGCAGGTCGGCACCCCGGAAGACCTGGTCGGCGCGCCGGCCGACTCCTATGTGGCCGACTTCGTGCGCGACGTGCCCCGATCCGACGTGCTGACCCTGCGCTGGATCATGCGGGACGCCGCCCCCGGCGAGCTCTGCGAGGACGAACCTCTGAGCCACCGTACGGTCATCCGCGACGCGGTCCACCGCGTGCTGCGCGCCGACCGCCCGATCGCCGTGGTCGACGGCCGCGACCAGCTCGGCGTGATCGACGCCGACCAGCTGCTGCCCGCCCTGATCAGTCACCACCGCCAGGTGCCGGCATGAACCCCCACCCGCCGACCCCGCAACCGAAGCCGACGATGCGCAACGGCCGTGCCGCGCACATCGGGCCGGCCGCGCGGGACGGTCGGGTGCCGCGCGGCGATGGGGAAGTGCGGGGAGGCCAGTCCGCGTGCGGTGGAAGGAAGGCGCGCGGGGAGCTTGCCCCGCGGGACGTCCGGGTGCTGCGCGGCGGTAAGGAAGTGCGAGGAGGCCAGACCCCGCGCGGTGGCAGGGAAGCGCGCGGTGGTCGGGAAGCGCGAGGAGATCTGGTCACGCGCGATGGTCGGCCGGGGGAGGAAGTGCAGGCTCCGCGCGCCCACCGTGTCGCGCGAGGAATGCGGGTGGGGCGAGGACGTCGGGCCGCGGGCGGGGAGAGGGCCGGCGTGGGGAGGGGGCGGGCGTGACCGCGACGTTGCCGGCGCTTCGGCCGGACGGGCGGGTGGTCGAGTCGGCCCCGAGTGTGGCTGGGCCGCGGCGGCGTGGGGCGGGGCGGCGGCGGATGGTGGCCGCGGGGGCGGTTGTCGTGACCGTGGTGGCCTATCTGGTGTTTCGGACGGAGGGGGCAGCCGACAGCAGCGACGCGGCCGCGTTTCGGTTCTTCGACCGTGTGCGGGACTGGGTCGATGCCAACCGCGACTCCAGCCCGTTCTTCCTGTACGGCTTCAACTACGTGCGGCTGGGGGTGCGGCTGCTGGTCGACGGCGTTTACGGGGCGCTGACCGGGCTCGGCTTCGCGGGCCTGGTGGCGGCGGTGGCGGCGATCGGCGCGGTGCTGGCCGGGTGGCGCACGGGGTTGCTGGCGCTGGGCGGGTTCCTGGCCTTCGGGGTGCTCGGGCTGTGGGAGCAGAGTGTCGACACGCTGGTGCTGACGGTCTCGGCGGTGTTGCTCTCGGTGCTGATCGGGGTGCCGCTCGGGATCCTGGCGGCCCGGGTGCGGTGGGTCGGGGCGACGCTGCGGCCGGTGCTCGACGTCATGCAGATCATGCCGACGTTCGCCTATCTGGCCCCGATGACGTTGCTCTTCCTGATCGGGGAGCCGGCCGCGGTGATCGCCACGATGATCTACGCGGTGCCGGCCACGATCCGGATCACGGCGCTGGGGATCAGCGAGGTCTCGCCGACGGCGGTGGAAGCGGCCACGGCGCTCGGCTCGACCCGGTGGCAGCTGCTGGGCAAGGTGCGGCTGCCGATGGCTCGCACCACGATCGCGCTCGCCGTCAACCAGACGATCATGCTGGCGCTGTCGATGGTGGTGATCACGGCGCTGATCGACGCGCCCGGCCTGGGGCAGAACATCGTGAGCGCGTTGCAACGGGTCAACGTGGGTGCGGCCTTCGACGCCGGGCTGGCCATCGTGATCCTGGCCGTGGTGCTCGACCGGATAACCACCAACGCCGCCCGCCGCACCCGGGTCCACCGCACCGCTCGGCAGCGCCGGCTGCGGTGGGTGGGCGCGGGCGTCGCGCTGGCCGTCGTGGTGGTTGCGGCTGTGGTGCGGATCGATCCGGACGACCTGCCCGGCTACTCGTTCGCGGGGCCGGTCAACGACCTCGTCGGGTGGATCGAGCT
Source organism: Paractinoplanes aksuensis (assembly GCF_024137025.1). Lineage (GTDB taxonomy): Bacteria > Actinomycetota > Actinomycetes > Mycobacteriales > Micromonosporaceae > Actinoplanes > Actinoplanes aksuensis. The sequence continues at coordinate 174,749 of NZ_JAMYJR010000007.1, read as the reverse complement.
GCACTGGTTCGACGTCACCGAGGGGCTCAAGAACGGGATCAGCGCCGGTGTGCTCGATCCGCTCGAGACCGTGCTGGTGACCACGCCGTGGTGGCTCTTCGTGGCCGCTGTGGCCGCCTTCGGCACGCTGATCAGCGGGTGGCGGGCGGCCCTGATCGCCGCGCTCGCCTCGGCCGGGATCGCCGGGCTGGGCCTGTGGCAGCACTCGATGCAGACGCTGGCCACCGTGCTCGTGGCGATCGTGCTGACGATGACCATCGGCGTGGCCGTCGGGGTGTTCTGCGCGCGTCACGACCGCCTCGCCACCGGGATCCGCCCGCTGCTGGACGCGGCCCAGACCATGCCCTCGTTCGTGTATCTGCTGCCGGCGGTGGCGTTGTTCGGCGCGAGCCGGTTCACCGCGATCGTGGCTGCGGTCATCTTCGCCGTGCCGCCCGTGGTGCGACTGGTCGAGCGGGGGCTGCGCGACGTGCCGCCGACCGTCGTCGAGGCCGCGCTCTCGGCCGGCTCGACCCCGCGGCAGCTGCTGTGGAAGGTGCAGCTGCCGATGGCCCGCGGTGGCCTGCTGCTCGCGGCCAACCAGGGGATCGTCATGGTCCTGGCCATGGTCGTCGTGGGTGGCCTGGTCGGCGCCGGGGCCCTCGGATACGACGTCGTGGCCGGCTTCTCGCAGCGCGAGCTGTTCGGCCGGGGCCTGGCCGCCGGGCTCGCCATCGTGCTGCTCGGCATCGTGCTCGACCGCTTGACCCAGGGTTTCCACCACACGAAGGGACCTCGACGATGAGAACTCTGCGGACGGCCGCCGCGGCGGCGCTGATAGTGACCCTGACCGCGTGCGGCGGCGCCACCTCGGGCGCGGGGGAGGACGAGCCCAGCGCCGGGGCCAAGGGCACAGTGAACCTCGCGATCAACCCGTGGGTCGGCTACGAGGCCAACGCCGCCGTCATCGCCCACCTGCTCGAGAAGAAGATGGGTTACACGGTCGAGAAGAAGGACCTCAAGGAAGAGATCGCCTGGCAGGGCTTCGAGACCGGCGAGGTCGACGCGATCGTCGAGAACTGGGGTCACCCCGACCTCAAGAAGACCTATATCGAGGACAAGAAGGTCGCCGTCGAGGTCGGCCCGACCGGCAACCAGGGCACGATCGGCTGGTACGTGCCGCAGTGGATGGCCGACAAGTATCCCGACATCACCGACTGGAAAAACCTCAACAAGTACGCCGACCTGTTCAAGACCTCGGAGTCGAAGGGTAAGGGGCAGTTCCTGGCGGGCGACCCGTCCTTCGTCACCAATGACGAAGCCCTGGTCAGCAATCTCAAGCTGAATTACACAGTGGTCTATTCGGGCAGCGAGGCGGCGATCATCAAGGCCGCCCAGCAGGCCTCGGCCCAGACCAAGCCGCTGCTCTTCTATTTCTACGAACCGCAGTGGCTGTTCGCCCAGGAGAAGTACGTCCGGGTGAAGCTGCCCGAGTACAAGGAGGGCTGTGACGCGGACACCAAGAAGGTGGCCTGCGACTACCCGGACTACGTGCTCGACAAGATCGCCAGCAAGAAGTTCGCCGACGCCAACAGCACCGCCTATCAGTTCATCAAGAACTTCACGTGGAGCAACGACGACCAGAACCTGGTCTCGGACTACATCACCAACCAGGGCATGTCGGCCGAGAAGGCTGCCGAGAAGTGGGTGACCGAGCACGAGGCCACCTGGAAGCCCTGGATCCCGGCCGGGAGCTGAGCCATGGGCCCGAAGGTGGTGATCATCGGCGCCGGGATCGTGGGCTGTGCCCTCGCCGATGAGCTGACCATGCGCGGCTGGACCGACGTCACCGTGCTGGAGCAGGGGCCGCTGTTCGTGACCGGCGGTTCCAGCTCGCACGCCCCGGGACTGGTCTTCCAGACCAACCCGTCGCGGACGATGGCCCGGATGGCGAAGTACACCGTCGAGAAACTGACCGGGCTGGACTGCTTCCGCCCGGTCGGCAGCCTCGAAGTGGCAACCACGCCGGAACGGCTGCAGGAGTTGCACCGCCGCTTCGGCTTCGGCCAGTCGTGGGGGATCGGCTCGCGGGTGATCGACCCGGTCGAGTGCGCCGAGCTGTTCCCCCTGCTCGACAAGAGCCGGGTCGAGGGCGGACTGCACGTGCCGACCGACGGCCTGGCTCTGGCCGTCGAGGCCGGTGAGCGGCAGGCACGAAGAGCGAAGGAGAACGGCGCCCGATTCGTCGCCCAGGCCCGGGTCGTCGAGTTGATCATCGAAAAAGGAAAGATCAGCAAAGTACGCACGGAAGGCGCGACATATCAGGCCGACATCGTCGTCAGCTGCGCCGGGTTCTGGGGCCCGCGGATCGGGGCGCTGGCCGGAGTCACGATCCCCCTGCTGCCGATGGCCCACCAGTACGTGCGCACCGGCCCGGCCGGCGCCCACGACGACCTGCCGATCCTGCGCCACCAGGACAGGGACCTCTATTTCCGGGCGCACGGCGAGGCCCTGGGCATCGGCAGCTATCTGCACGAGCCGATGCCGGTGGGCCTGGACGAGCTGTCGAAGGGTGAGCACCCGTCGATGCTCCCGTTCACCCCCGACACTTTCGGCGAGTCCTGGGCAGCCGCCGCCGACCTTCTGCCGGTTGTCAAAGATGCCGAACGAACCGACGGATTCAACGGTGTCTTCTCGTTCACCGCCGACGGCTTCCCGTTGCTGGGCGAGGCGGCCGACCGGCCCGGCTTCTGGAGCGCCGAGGCGATCTGGGTGACCCACTCGGCCGGCGCGGCGCGCGAGGTCGCCGAGTGGATGGTCACCGGTCGCCCGAGCATCGACCTGCACGAGTGCGATCTCAACCGCTTCGACCGTACGCAATTGGCCCCGGCCTACGTGCGGGAGCGCTCGATCCGCAGCTTCGTCGAGGTCTACGACATCGTCCATCCGCTCGACCCGCCCGGTGTCCGCGACGTCCGCACGACACCCTTCCACGCCCGGCACGTCGAGCTGGGCGCGGTCTTCGGCGAGGCTGCGGGCTGGGAACGGCCGCTCTGGTACGAGTCGAACCCGGCCCCCGTGCCGAGGGAGCGGGACGCCTGGTCGAGCCGCCACTGGTCGCCGATCGCCGGGACCGAGGCCCGGATCACCCGCGAGAGCGTCGCCCTGTACGACATGACCCCGCTCATGCGCCTCGAGGTCGACGGCCCGGTGAGTTTCCTGCAGGCCATGACCAGCAACAACGTGGACAAGCGGGCTGGCTCGGTGACGTACACGATGCTGCTCGACGAGGCCGGCAAGGTCCGCAGCGACGTCACGGTGGCGCGGCTGGGCGAGGAGAGGTTCCAGGTCGGTGTCAACGGCCCGATCGACCTGCACTGGCTGCGCCGGCACGCGCCGCCCGGCGTCCGGATCCGGGACGTCACCGGCAGCACCGGCGGGCTCGGCGTGTGGGGTCCGCGGGCTCGCGAGCTGGTCGCCCCGCTCACCGACATCGACGTGTCCAACGAGAGCTTCCGCTACTTCCAGGCTCGGGAGGGCTATGTCGGCACGGTCCCGGTGACGATGCTGCGGCTGTCGTACGTGGGCGAGCTGGGCTGGGAGATCTACACCCGGGCCGATTGTGCCCTGAAACTGTGGGACACCCTGTGGGCGGCGGGCCAGGGGTTGGGCCTCATCGCCGCCGGGCGGGCCGCTTTCACGAGCCTGCGCCTCGAGAAGGGCTACCGGCTGTGGGGCACCGACATGACCGCCGAGGACACCCCGTACGAAAGCGGGGTCGGTTTTGCCGTTCGCCGCGACGCCGGTGACTTCATCGGGAGGGATGCGCTCGACGAGAAGACCGACCGGCTGCTCACCTGCCTGGTGCTGGACGACGCCGGTTCCGTGCCGATGGGCCGCGAGCCGGTGTATGACGGTGGGACACCGGTCGGCTTCGTGACCAGCGCCGCCTACGGCCACACGGTGGGGGCGCCGATCGCGTACGCCTGGCTTCCGGCCGCCCTGGCCCGGCCCGGCGCCGAGGTCACGATCGGCTACTTCGACCGCCGGCTCCGCGCCACCGTCGCCGCCGAGCCCCTGTTCGACCCCGAGCACGAACGGCTGCGCGCCTGAACCACCTGGAGGCATCTTGTCGGCGTACGACGTCATCGTTGTCGGTCTCGGCGGCATGGGCAGTGCCGCCGCCTTCCAGCTCGCGGCGCGCGGTCAGCGGGTGCTCGGCCTCGAGAAGTACGGTCCGGCCCACGACCGCGGGGCCAGCCACGGCGGCTCCCGGGTTACCCGGCAGTCGTACTTCGAAGGCCCGGAGTACGTGCCGTTGCTGCTGCGCGCGTACGACCTGTTCGACCAGCTCGCCACGGACTCGGGCCGGGACGTGATCACACTGACCGGTGGCCTGATGATCGGCCGCCCGGACAGCCGGACCGTGGCCGGCAGCCGGGCCAGCGCCGAGCAGTGGGGCCTGGAGCACGAGATCCTGGACGCGGAAGAGTTGCGCCGACGCTTCCCGACCCTGGCCCCGCAGCCCGACGAGATCGCGCTCTACGAGGCCAAGGCCGGCTTCGTGCGGCCCGAGGCGACCGTCGCCGCCAACCTGCAGCTCGCGGGCAAGCACGGCGCCGACCTGCGCTTCCACGAGCCGATGACGAGCTGGGAGCCGGTCGGCGACGGGGTGCGGGTGACCACCGCGGGCGGCTCGTACACGGCCGGTCAGCTGGTGCTCGCGCCCGGGCCGTGGGCGCCCGAGCTGCTGGCCGACCTGGGGATCGAGTTCCGCATCGAGCGCCAGGTGCAGCACTGGTACCAGCCGCGCGGCGGCGTCGAGCCGTTCCGGCCGGACCGGCACCCGATCTATGTCTGGGAGGACGCCGAGGGTGGCCAGATCTACGGCTTCCCGGCCATCGACGGGCCCGAGGGCGGCGCCAAGATCGCGTTCTTCCGGCGGGGCACGCCGACCACGCCGGACACCCTGGACACCGCGGTCCACGAGGACGAGATCGCCGAGATGGTCGCCTACTGCGGGCGGCGGCTGCCCGACCTGCCCGGCCGGTTCCTGCGCGGCGAGCCCTGCATGTACAGCACCACGCCGGACGAGCACTTCGTGATCGCCCGCCATCCGGCCCATGAGTCGGTGACGGTGGCCTGCGGGTTCTCGGGCCACGGGTTCAAGTTCGTGACCGTGGTGGGCGAGATCCTGGCCGACCTGGCGACCTGTGGCGCGACCGTCCACCCCATCGGGCTGTTCGATCCGCGGAGGTTCGGATGACGTCGTCCCTGATGCCCACGCTGGCCGGCCGCTACTACACCGACCCGGCGATCTTCGCGGCCGAGCAGGAGGCGATCTTCGAGCGGATGTGGTTCTGCGTCGCCCGGAGCACCGACATCGGCGAGCCGGGCTCCTTCCGTACGGTGAATGTCGGTCGGGAGAACTTGATCGTCACCCGCAGTGCCGACGGACAGGCCAGAGCCTTCCTCAACGTCTGCCGCCACCGCGGCGCCCGGCTGTGCGTCGAGGAGTCGGGAAACGTGAAGCGGACGTTCAGATGCTCGTATCACGCGTGGGCGTACGGCCTCGACGGCAAGCTCGTGGCCGCGCCCAACCTGGTCAAGATGCCGGACATCGACCGAGATGAGTTCGGGTTAAGAAAAGTGCAGGTCAGGGAGTGGCTGGGCTACGTCTGGGTATGCCTGGCCGACGAGCCGCCGAGCTTCGAGCAGGACGTCATGGGGGCCTGCGCCGAACGCCTCGGTGACCTCGCCGCCATCGGCCGGTACGCGCTGGAGACGCTCGAGGTGGGCCGGCGCATCCGGTACGACGTGGCCGCCAACTGGAAGCTGATCATCGAGAACTTCATGGAGTGCTACCACTGCGCGACGATCCACCCCGAGCTGGTGCACGTGCTGCCGGAGTTCGCCGGGGGCTACGCCGCGCAGTACTACGTGGGACACGGCGCCGAGTTCGGCCGGGACGTGGCCGGCTTCACGGTGGACGGCAGCCCCGGCGTGGCCCCGATCGGCACCCTGGCCGCCGAGCAGGACCGCCGCTACTACGCGATCACGATCAAGCCCCAGGTCTTCGTGAACCTGGTGCCCGACCACGTGATCTTCCACCGGATGTATCCGCTGGCCGTGGATCGCACCATCGTCGAGTGCGATTGGTTGTTCCGGCCCGACGTGGTCTCCTCGGGCGTCGACCTGAGCCGCTCGGTCGAGCTGTTCGATCGGGTCAACCGTCAGGACTTCGAGGCGTGCGAGCGCTGCCAGCCGTCGATGGCCTCCCGGACGTACGCGCAAGGGGGTGTGCTCGTGCCGAGCGAGCACCACATCGGCGCGTTCCATTCGTGGCTAACGGAGCAAGTGCCTCCGATTCGGGATAAATAGCCTCATCTCACTCACGCGGTTCTGCGCGCTGCCCTACCTTAGGCCACGTCCTAGTGGGGCAAAATATCCGAATTGGAGCGCAGAACTGTGTCTTCCTCACGTTCCTCGAGGGTGGTGTGGGGTGGCCTCGCCGCCGCCCTGACCCTCTCGATAGCCGCAGCGGGAGCACCCGCCCTCGCGGCTGACGACGACCCGCTGATCGACTACCCGACCTTCAAGGGCGCGGGCAAGAGCCTCGACCGTAACGGCGCGGCCGACCTGATCCTGTCGTCCGGCGACAAGGTCCGGCAGAAGATCCTGCGGCTCACCCCGGGTGGCTACCGCCAGTCCGGCTCGGCCTGGTCGCTCGAGAAGCTCGACGTCACGCAGTCGTTCGAGTCCGCGTTCAAGGTCTACCTGCACCACTTCCGGCCCGGGGCCGACGGCATCGCGTTCGTCGTGCAGACCGAGGGTCCGCGGGCGCTCGGCGGGTGGGGCGGCGGCCTGGGCTACCGCGGCATCAAGCCGAGCCTGGCCGTCGAGTTCGACACCTACCAGAACTCGTACGACCCGAGCCGCAACCACCTCGCGGTCGTGCTCGGCGGCAACCCGGACTACCAGGAAGACACGACCGAGGCGCCGATCCCGTTGTTCGGCAAGCCGTTCAACGCCCGGATCGTCTACGACGCCGAGGACCACCGCCTGCGCGTCTACGTCAAGGCGCTGAGCGCCGGCTCGACCGAGCAACTGGTGCTGGAGCGCGGGATCGACCTCGCCCAGCACGTCCGCGACTCCGAGGCGTGGATCGGCTTCACCGCGTCCACCGGCACCGGCCTGTCGAAGCAGGACATCTACTCCTGGACCGTTCACGGTTCCGGCGTCTGACCAGGTGGCCCGCCGGTGCCCCGACAGGCCCCGGCGGGCGCCTCCCGCACGACCCCACCGAGTCTTGGAGTGAAGTCATGTCCACGGTTCCCTACACCCGCCCGGAGGCCGGAGCGGGCGCCGAGATCCCGCCGCCGATGCTTGTCGCGGCCGGTGAGCCCCTGGTCAGCGTCATCATCCCCGCGCTCAACGAGGCGCTCAACCTGCCCCACGTGATGGCCGCCCTGCCCGCGGTCGACGAGGTCATTCTGGTCGACGGCGGATCCACCGACGACACGGTCGACGTGGCCCGCCGCCTGATGCCGGGCATCCGCGTCGTCCGGCAGAACCGCCGCGGCAAGGGCAACGCGCTGGCCTGCGGGTTCGCCGCCGCCACGGGCGACATCCTGGTCATGATCGACGCCGACGGGTCGACCGACCCGCGCGAGATCCCCAGCTTCATCGCCGAGTTGCGGGCCGGGGCCGACTTCGCCAAGGGCTCCCGCTTCGCCGGCAGCGGCGGCAGCGCCGACATCACGCGGCTGCGCCGGGCCGGCAACCGCTGCCTGAGTGCCATGGTCAACCTGCTCTTCAACACCCGTTACAGCGACCTCTGCTACGGCTACAACGCCTTCTGGGCCCGCCACCTCGACGCGTTCGCGCTGGACAGCACGACCCGGGCCGACGGCCGGTTGTGGGGCGACGGCTTCGAGATCGAGACCCTGCTGACCCTGCGGGCGGCCCGGGCCCGGCTGCGCATCGTCGAGGTGCCCAGCTACGAGCAGCAGCGCATCCACGGCGAGAGCAACCTCAACGCGTTCACCGACGGGCTGCGGGTGCTGCGCACGATCGCCCGCGAGTGGCCGCGCCGGCGGCGGGCCGCGACCCAGCCGGCGCCGGAGCGCGCGCGGTGAGGATCGGCGTCGTCACGAGCGCCTATCATCCCGACATCGGGGGCGTCGAGACGCACGTCCGGCGGCTGTGCGCCGCGCTGGTGGCCACCGGCGACGAGGTCGAGGTGCTGACCCAGCACACCATCGGCTCGGTCGAATCGATCGACGGAGTGCTGGTCCGCCGGTTCCCGCTCACGGTCAAGGCGGCCAACTACCGGCTGTCGATGGGCCTGTGGCGGTGGCTGCGCCGCAACGCCGGCCGCTACGACGTGCTGCACGCGCACAGTTATCACGCGTTGGCCGCGCTGCCGGCCGCGCTCACCAACCGCACGCCCCTGGTGTTCACGCCGCACTACCACGGCACCGGGCACAGCCGGCTGCGCGCGGCGCTGCACCCGATCTACCGGCCGCTGGGCCGGCGCATCGTGGCCCGGGCCGGGCGGATCATCTGCGTCTCCCGGGCCGAGCGGGAACTGCTGATCAACCACTTCCCGGAGGCGCGAGGGCGGCTGGTGGTGGTACCCAACGGCACCGACCCGGCCCCCGACCTGGTGGCCGGGCCCGAGCCGGGACGCAGCATCCTCTGCGTCGGGCGGCTCGAGCGCTACAAGCGGGTCGATCGGGTGATCCAGGCGATGGTCCACCTGCCGGCCGACCACCGGCTCGACGTGGTCGGCGCCGGGCCGGCCCGCGAGGAGTGGGAGTACCTGGCCGAGCGGCTCGGGCTGGGACCGGAGCGGGTCGTCTTCCACGGGCGGCTGCCCGGCGGCGCCTTCCAGGCCCGGATGGCGTCGGCCGCCGCGGTGGTCTCGGCGTCCGGCCACGAGGCGTTCGGCATGGCCGTGGCCGACGCGCTGACCGCCGGCATCCCGACCGTGGCCAGCTTCATCCCGGCTCACCGGGAGCTGGCCGCGATGGTCACCCCGGGCGCCCCGCTGTGGCTGGTCAACCCGGACGACGAGGCCGCGCTGGCCGAGGCCCTGCGGGTCGCGGCGGGCACGGCCCGGGCCGAGCACGGCCGCAACGCGTTGCCGACCTGGAGCGACGTCGTGCTGGCGACCCGCGAGATCTACGCCAGCGTCGCCCCGCCCGTCCACATCATCCAGCAGGCCAAGGCCGGCGCCGGAGCCGGCGACCGATGACCCTGACCCGGCCGGCCCCCGGCCCGACCGCCGCCGTCGCGAGCCCGCCCGAGGCGCCCGCGACGGCGTCGCGCCGACCGGCCGTCCTCTGCGCGGCCACCCTGACCGGGGCCGGGTCGGCCGGGGCGGCCCTGCTGGTGGCGGCCAACCGTGCCGCCGAGTGGGACACCGGCCGGCAGTTCGCCCTGTTCTGGGCGGGCATGCTGGTCTTCACCCTGCCCGCCGTGTACTGGTTGGTCCGCCGCGGTTCGGGGGCCCGGCTGCGGGTGGCGGTGCTGACCGCGTACGCGGGCTTCACCTACTTGCCCAAACTGCTGCGCACGCCGGACGGGCCGCTGTTCCACGACGAGTTCGCCCACTGGCGTCAGGCCCGCGAGATCCTGCTCGACGGCCACCTGTTCGAGCAGAACCCGATCGTCAAGGTGGTCGGCGACTTCCCGGGTCTGCACTCGACGGTGGCCGCGATCAGCGGACTCACCGGCGTCTCGATCTGGCACGGCGCGCTGATCGTGCTGATCGTGGCCCACCTGCTCGTCGTGCTGGGCGTGGCCGTGCTGGCCGAGGAGATCTGGCAGGACGCCCGGATCGCCGCCGTGGCCACGATCATCTACAGCCTCAACAGCTCGTTCCTCTTCTTCGACACCCAGTTCGGGTACGAGTCGCTGGCCATCCCGCTGCTGGTGTGGACCCTGGTCGCGTTGCACCGGGCGATGCGCGGGCCGGCCGGCCGGGCCCGGCTGGGCTGGTCGGCGGTGACCGTGATGCTGTCGGCCGCGACCATCGCCACCCACCACCTGACCGCGCTCGGGCTGCTCGGCGTGATGCTGATCCTGTGCGCGGTGGCCACGGCCCGGGCCCTGCGCCGGATCAACCCGCGCGCGGTCACCTGGACCGCCTGGGCGCTCACCGTGGCCGCCACCGTGCTGGTGGTGGCCTATCTGTGGGTGGTCGCCCCACGGACCGCGGGCTACCTCGACCCGTACCTGGCCAAGGCCCTCGACCAGATCGCCGGGATGGCCGGCGAGGGCGGGGGCGGCGGCCGCACCCTGTTCCGGGAGTCGATCGCGCCCTGGTGGGAGCGGGCGGCGGCGTTCGGCGCGCAAGGTGTGGCCGCGTTCGGCATGCTGGCCGCCGCGCTGTGGCTGCGGCGCAAGCGCGAGGGTGACGCGGTGTCGCGCAACGGCGCGCTGGCCATGTTCGTGCTCGGCTCGTGCTACTTCCCGGCGGCCCTGCTGATCCTGACCCCGAGCGGGGCCGAGGGCGCGCGCCGCTCGTGGGCCTTCAGCTATCTGGGGATCGCACTGGTCGTGGCCCCGCTGGTGATCTGGCTGCTCGACCGGGCGCCCCGGTACACCGGCCCGGCGCTGCTGGCGGTGTGCGCGGTGGTCATGGTCGGCAACACGGCGGCCGGCATGAACCCGTCCTACCGGTTCCCGGGCCCGCCCGTCTTCGGCTCGGACACCCGCTCGTCCATCCCCGAGGTGTCGGCCGCGTCGGCCTGGCTGCGCTCGACCCAGGGCCGGGACCTGCGGATCGTGGCCGACCGCTACTCCGGGCTGATCTTCGGCTCGTTCGGCGGGCAGCGGCCGGTCACCGGCTCGGTCACGTTCCCCACGTACGAGCTCTACCTGGCCCAGCCCGACCGGAAGATCTCGCCCCAGCTGATCACGCAGCTCAGCGAGTGGCGCTTCACCTACCTGATCGTCGACCGGCGGATGGCCCGCGAGGTGCCGGAGATCCAGATCTACTTCGAGACCAATGAACCGGTGCCGCACGGTGACCAGCCCGCGTTCACGCTCGGTCAGCTGACCAAGTTCGACCGGACGCCGTGGACGATCAAGATCTACGACAGCGGCAACATCGCGATCTACCGCTTCGACTTCGCCTCGCTCGGGAAGGCCGTGCGGTGACGACGCCCCGGATCCTCGCCGCCACCTACGTCGCGCTGGCCGTCCTCGCGTTCGCTGACGGGCCGGCCTGGGCCCTCACGCCGCTGTGCCTGGGCGCGCTGGTCGCCCTGGGCGAGTTGTGGCTGCGCGCGCTCACCGGCGAAGCCATGCCCACGGTCACCCGGATCGGGCTGGCCATCGCGGCCGGGCTGGTCAGCCTGCCCTTCCTGGCCATCACGCTGCACGCCACGGGCATCCTCATCCGGCCCCGCACGGTCGCGATCGGGCTGGCCGTCCTGGCCACCGTGCTCGGGGTCGTCGTGCTGCTGCGCGAGCGCGCGCACGGGGCGCCGGTCGACGCGCGCCTGCCGCGCACCGTCGCCGTCGTGGCCGCCTCCGGGGCGCTCACCCTGGCCGTCGGGTTCGTCGCCCTTTCCGCGTACGACCGACTGCCGCACCCCCCGCTGCCGGGTTACACGAGCCTGGCCCTCAACGGGTGGGCCGGCGACCTCCGGGGCCCGGTCACCATCCCGGCCCGCGGCGTCCACGTGCCCGTGCGGGTGAGCAGCGCCGGGCTACCGGCTGCGACCCAGCCCCTGCGTGTCCGGGTCGGTGCCCGCCTGGTCAGCGGCCGGCCGCTCGCCGTCACCCCCGACACGACCCGCTCGGTCGACGTCTTCGTGCCCGCGCCGCCCGACAACTGCCTGCACCGCGTCGAGATCAGCCTGGGCGCCACCAGCACCGTCTTCTATGCCCAGGGGCCGGGACGGCATCGGTGCTGAAGACCGTGGCGCGGGACTCGCTGGCCCGCAACAGCGTCCTGATCATGGCGAGCACGGCCGGCAGCGCCGGGCTCGGATACCTGTACTGGCTGCTGGCGGCGCGGGAGCTGGCCCCGGCCGCGATCGGCCCGGCGACCGCGCTGATCTCGATCTCGGCCGTGGTCAGCATGGTGTCCAACCTGGGCGTCGGGCACATGTTCATCCAGCGGCTGCCCGGCACCGCCGTCGGCGAGTGGTCCCGGATCGTCAGCGCCGGCCTGTTCCTCGGCTGCGGCGCCACCGCGCTCGTCTCGCTGGTCGCGGGTCTCGCACTGCCCGAGCTGGGGAGCCACTTCGCCTTCCTGGGCGACTCGTCCGGCGTCGCGGCGCTGGTCGTCACCGCGGTCGCCCTGACCGCGTCGACACTGCTCGACAACGTGTTCGTCGCGCACCGGGCCGGCCACGGCATGCTGCTGCGCAACCTGGCCCTGGCCGCGGGCAAGCTGGTCACGCTGGCGGTGCTCACGTGGGCCGGCTACGGCGGGGCCGCCGTCGTGCTGATCGCCTGGACGGCGCCGTCGGTCGCGGTCACCGCGTACACCCTGGTCTCGAGCCTGCCCCGGCTGCGTCCCGGCGCCCGGCTCGGCGTCAGCGGGATCGGGACCGAACTGCGCCCCGTCGGCGGCTCGCTGCGCGGCCACCACCTGATCAACCTGGCCCAGGCCGGGCCCACCGCGCTGCTGCCGGTGCTGGTCACGGCCCGGCTCGGACCCGAGGCCAACGCCCACTTCTACGTGGCCTGGATGACCGCCTCGATGCTGTTCATGGTCTCGCCCGCGGTGGCCTCGGCCTTCTACGCCGAGCGGACCAACGCGGCGCCGACCGGCCTGACCCGGGCGGCCGGGGTGGTGCTGGCGGTGACCGGCCCGCCCGCGCTGCTGCTGTTCTTCGCCGGTGAACGGATCCTCGGCCTGTTCAGCGCCGACTTCGCGGCCGAGGGCGGGCTGCTGCTCAAGATCCTGGTGCTGGCCGCCCTGCCCGACGCCGTGACCAACCTCGTCGTCGCCCACTGGCGCGCGCTCGGCCAGTTCCGCCGCTGCCTGCGGCTCAACCTGCTGATGGCCACCACCTGCCTGACGCTCACCTGGCTCTGGCTGCCCGGCACCGGCATCGAGGCGGCCGGCCTCGCCTGGCTGGTCGGGCAGTCGGTGGGCGCGGTGGCGGTGGCGGTCAGCTCCGTCCGGAAAAGAGGGGCATGAGGATCCTGCATCTGTCCAACCTGTACGCGCCGGTGATCGGCGGGCTCGAGCGGAGCATCGCCACCAGCAGCGAGGAGCTGGTGCGGCGCGGGCACGAGGTCACCGTGCTGACGCTGGCGACACCGGCGGCCGGCCACGACGAGACGATCCGGGGCGTACGGGTCAAGCGGGTCCGCAGCGTGGCCAACTCGCTGCTGCCCGGGATGAACCAGGACGCGGCCAAGCCGTTCCACCCGACCACGGCCGACCCGCTCACCACCGCGGCCATCCGGCGGGTGCTGCGCACCGGCGAGTACGACGTGGTGCACAGCCACGACTGGATGATGTACAGCTATCTGCCGCTGCGGTACGGGCGCGACGGGCTGCCCCACGTGCACACGGCGCACGACTTCGGGTTCACCTGCGTCAAGAAGACGTACGCCCGGGACGGCCGCCCCTGCGGCGGGCCCCGACTGGGCCGGTGTGTGCCGTGCGCGAGCGAGCAGTACGGGCGGCCGAAGTCGGCGCTGCTCACCACCGCGTTGCGGGCCCACCGGCACCGGGGGATCGACGCGCTGACGGCCATCTCGCCGTCCGTGGCCGACGGAGTGATCAACGGGCGGCTGCCGGGCCACGTGCCGGTCCAGGTGATCAGCAGCCTGGTGCCGGACGGCCTCGACGAACTGGCCCGGGACACGCCGCGGCCGCAGTGGCTGCCGGACGGGCCGTACCTGCTGTTCGTCGGTCAGCTCGGGCCGCACAAGGGCATCGATGTGCTCTTTCAGGCGTACGCGAAATTGCCGGACCCGCGACCGGCCCTCGTCTGCCTCGGAACGCCCCGCGCGGACACCCCGCCGATCCCACCCGGGGTGCTCGTGCGGCACAACGTCGCGCACCCCGAGGTGATGGCGGCCTGGCACCACGCGGCGGCCGGGGTCGTGCCGTCCGTGCTCGAACCGATGGGGCAGGTGGCGGTCGAGGCGCTGCTGGCCGGGACGCCGCTGATCGCCACCGACGCCGGCGGGCTGGCCACCATGATCCGCGACGGCGAGAGCGGGCTGCAGGTGCCGGTGGGTGATCCGGACGCGCTCGCGGCCGCCCTGACCCGGGTGCTCACCGACCCCGGCCTGGCCGCGCGGCTGCGCGTGGCCGGGCATCAGCGTGGGCTCGACTACACGGCCGCGCGCGTCGTTCCGCAGATCGAGGAGGTCTACCGTGACTGCATCGCCGCCTTCGCCTGAGAAGCCCCGGATGGTGGTCGTCGGCTCGGGCTGGCGGTTCCTCTCCGGGATCAGCTATTACACCTGCCGGCTCAGCAACGCCCTGGACTCCCGCTTCGACGTCGGCGTGATCCTCATGCGGCAGCTGCTGCCGACGCGGCTCTACCCGGGCCGCGACCGGGTTGGTGTTTCTTTGAACAAGCTTTCGTACGACCCTTCGGTACGCGTCCTCGACGGTGTCGACTGGTGGGCGGTGCCGAGCCTGTTCCGGGCGGTGCGGTTCCTGCGCTCGTTCCGGCCCGACGTGATCGTCTTCCAGTGGTGGACGGGCACCGTGCTGCACTCGTATCTCGTGCTCTGCCTGGTCGCGCGGCTGGCCGGGATCAAGGTGGTGGTCGAGTTCCACGAGGTGCAGGACACGGGGGAGGCGCAGCATCGGTGGGCGTCGCTCTACTGCCGGAAATTGATCAAGCCGCTGCTGCGCCGGACGGACGGAGTCATCGTCCATTCCGGCTTCGACCGTGTCGCCCTCCGCGCGACGTACGGCTTGGACGGGGTCCCGGACGAGATCGCGCTGCATGGGCCGTTCGACCATCACGATCGCTCCGCATCTCTTACCGCCGCCCCACCTCGGCCTCGCGCCGCCGGGGGAAGCTGCCGGCTGCTCTTTTTCGGCACCATCCGGCCGTACAAGGGACTGGAAGATCTTGTTCAGGCGTTCGGGCAGCTTCCTTCGCACTACACGCTGACGGTGGTCGGGGAGACCTGGGAAGGCTGGACCCTTCCGGCTGAGATGATCGCCGACTCGTCGGCCCGGGATCGCATCACCTTCGTCAACCGCTACGTCGCCGACTCCGAAGTGGATGAGTTCTTCGCGGCCGCCGATGTGGTGGTGCTTCCGTATCGGCGTAGTTCGGCCAGCGGGCCGTTGCACATCGCCATGAGCCACGGGCTGCCCGTCGTCGTCACCGCGGTGGGTGGGCTCGTCGAGGCGGCCGAGAAGTACTCGGGGACGACCTTCGTCTCGGCCGGCTCGCCGTCGGCTCTGGCTGAGGCCATCGTCGCGGCCTCCGCGAACGCCGGACGGCGGCACACCGACCCTTCCTCATGGGAAGAATCGGTGGCCGCCTTCACGCGCCTGTTCGCCCGTCTCGGTCTGCCGGTGGCTCAGGACGCGGTGATCACCGCGTCGTCGAACCAGACCGTGCCCTTGTTCTCGCCCGACTTGAGGTGAACCTGCATGCTGGTCGAGCCGGCCGGGGCGACCCCGTCCACGACCAGCTTGGTCCAGCCGGTGGTGCCGACCGGCAGCCACGTCGACGTCGCGCCGCCCAGCCACTTGTCCTTGGCGTCGAACCAGCTCAGCGCGATCTGGGTGGTGCCGGTGGCCGCGCTGCCCTTGGCCCACACCTCGCCCCGCCACTTCTGGCCGGCCTTGACCGGGTCGACCGGCGAGACGCGGTACGAGGGCGAGCCGGCCGAGGTCTTGCCGGTGTTGGTGAGGCTGATCGACCACTTGCCGGTGCGGGCGGCCGACTGCGTCTTCACGGCCAGGCCGAGCTCGGGCATGTAGGCGCGCCACGGGCTCTGGCCGGCGGAGAGCTCGAAACTCGGGTCCATCAGCGAAGCGGGCATGGCGGTGTTGGTCCAGCCGGCCTTGACGACCGCGGCGGCCGGCTTGGCCGAGCCGTCGAGCCGGTACAGGCCGTAGTTGTACTGGGCCGGGATGCGGGAGACGGCCGAGGACGGGATGGCGCCCTGGGCGAAGTCGTTCAGCGTCCACGGGGCCACCGACCGCACGCCGGCCACCTCGGCCGCCTCGAACACGCGGGCCAGGAACGCGGCCTGCTCACCCTCGGTGTTCTGCAGGGTGTTGAGGCCGACCTCGCCGATCACCATCGGGTAGGGCGCGACCGTGGCCTGGGCGTTCTGGATGACGGCGAGCGCGCGCTCCGAGTTGCCGTAGAAGTGGAAGTCGAAGTAGTCGATCGGGGTCGAGGCCAGCGCCGACTTGATCTTCGCCATGCCCGGGGCGCCGGACGTGCCGTCGACCGAGAAGGTCAGCGGCATGGTCGGGAACGAGGCCCGCATCGCCGGGACCATCTTCTTGGCCCAGGCGACGGCCGCGGCGTCGTTCGCGTTGAACTCGTTCTGCAGCTCGACCGAGATGACGCGCTTGTCGTCCTTGTAGCGGCTGAGCACGGTGTTGGCCCAGGAGACGCTGTTGGCGACCTCCTCGTAGCCGTCCCACCAGTCGAACAGGGTGAACTTGACGGTCATGCCACGGGCCGCCGCCATGTCGACGAACGCGGCCAGCTTGTCCTGGTAGGCGTACCACGGCTTGGGCCAGCCGAAGGTGGTCGGGAAGATGATGACGCGGACGTTGTCGGCCCCGAGCGCGTCGGCCTTGGCCAGGTCGGCGTCGATCTTGGCGGGGTTCCAGTCCATCCACATCTTCGACCAGCCGCCGCCGGACGGGTAGTAGTTCAGCGATTTGGCCGACTTCACCGCGGCCAGGCGGGAGGCCAGGGTGGGCACGGCCGGCGTCTCGGCCTTGGCGGTGGCCTTGGCCGGGGCGGCGCTGGTCGTCATGACGGACTTGACGGTCGTCTTCGTCGTGGTGGTCGTCGTCTTCGCCGCCGGCTTGGCGGTGGCCGCGGTGGCCGGGGCGTGCGGGAGGGCAAGGCCCAGGAGCAGCGATGAGGCCAGGACTGCGGCGCAGCGGCGAGGCGAGATCACAGTGGGTCGTGCCCTTCGGTAGGAGTCTTTTCGGTGGCGCCCCTTTCATCGGTCGGACAGTTCGCCGCTGTCGGATTCGTGGATTGCAGTGCCGTTGCCGTGGGGAGCGGGCAGGGTGCGCTGACCGAACGCCTCGATCGGCGCCGGTTCGGGTGTGCTGCGGGCTACTCGGCCGGGTAGCTGCGGGGGGTGTAGACGAAGGTGCTGCCGTCGCTGCGCGCCACGGCCCGGGTCTGGGACGAGCCGATGATCAGCAGGCAGCGCATGTCGACCGTGGCCGGGTCGAGCTCACCCAGCGTGGTGACCCGGACGTCCTCCTGCGGCCCGCCGACATCGCGCCCGACGATCACCGGCGTGGTGGCGTCACGGTGCTCGAGCAGCAGGTCACGGGCGTTGACGAGCTGCTCCCGGCGGGTCTTGGAGGCCGGGTTGTAGATCGCGATGACCAGGTCGGCCGCGGCCGCCGCGCCGAGCCGGCGGGCGATGACCGGCCACGGCTTGAGCCGATCGGACAGCGAGACCACACAGAAATCGTGCCCGAGCGGCGCCCCGGCCCGGCCGGCCACGGCCTGGGCGGCGGTGAGACCCGGGACGACCCGCACGGGCACGTCCTTCCACTGCGGGTCCTCACTGACTTCGAGTACGGCCGCCGCCATCGCGAACACGCCGGGGTCCCCCGACGACACGACGGCCACGCGGCGCCCCCGCTTGGCCAGGTCGAGCGCGAACGCGGCCCGCTCGGCCTCGACCCGGTTGTCGGACGGGTGCTTGCGCTGGTGCGCCCCGGTTGCCACCCGCTCCAGATACGGCAGATAACCCACCAGATCATCCGCCTCGGCCAGCGCACCCCGAGCCTCCGGCGTCAACCACAGCGGATCACCCGGCCCCAGCCCGACGACAGTCACGCTCCCACCCGGAGCGCCGGGCCGGCTCTCGCTCCCAGCGGCGGGCCGGCCTGCCTCCTCGGATCGGCCGGCGCCTTTCCCATCCCCTTCCACAAATGCCGTGGCGGCTGGGCTGGGGAGCAGGGCGAGCGAGAAATACGGCACGGAATCGGCGTCGACTTCGGCCAGCGGGGCGCTGCGCTCGTGGTCGGTGGTCGCGCGCTCGACGTACCAGGCGTCTTCGAGGCGGCCGGCCTGGGTGAGGGCCTCGCGTACGCCGTCGAAGGTGCGTCCTAGTTTCATCACGGCAGCGGAATCGGTGCCGGTCAGGCGAGCGGCCAGTTCGGCCGGGGGCAGGGTGCCCGGCAGAACGGTCAGCACCTCGTCGCGTTCCATGAGCGGGCGCCCGAGCACGGCCGAGGCGGCGCTGACCGAGGTGACGCCGGGGACGACCTCGGTCTGGTAGCGGTGGGCGAGGCGCTTGTGCATGTGCATGTAAGACCCGTAGAAGAACGGGTCGCCCTCGGCGAGCACGACCACGTCGCGCCCGGCGTCGAGGTGGGCGGCCAGCCGGTCGGCCGCCTCGGCGTAGAACTCGTCGATCGCGCCCTGGTAGCCGCCCGGGTGGTCGGTCGTCTCGGTGGTCACCGGGTAGATCAGCGGCTCCTCGACCTGCCCGTCGCGCAGCAGGCCGGCCGCGATCGCCCGCGCGTTGCTCCGCCCGTGGCGGGCCGCGTGATAGGCCACCACGTCGGCGCTCTCGATGAGCCGGGCCGCCTTCACCGTGATCAGCTCGGGATCGCCCGGCCCGACGCCGACGCCATAGAGGCGGCCCACCGTGTCTTGGCCGCTCGTCGCCGAGGCTGAGGTTGCAGTGCTTGACGGCGCGGCGGGGCCGCCTTGCGTTCCGGAAGAGCCGGGGTTGGCGCTGGTGGTCACTTCACTCCGCCTCTGAGGCTAGGGCGTTGACGGCGGCGGCGGTGATGGCGCTGCCGCCTCGGCGGCCGCGGACGATCAGGTGTTCCAAGTCGGTGGCGGCCAGAGCCTCCTTGGACTCGGCGGCACCGATGAAGCCGACCGGGATGCCCAGGATCGCGGCCGGGCGGGGGGCGCCGGCGGCGATCATCTCGAGCAGGCGGAACAGCGCGGTCGGGGCGTTGCCGATGGCCACCACCGAGCCCTCCAGGTGGTCGAGCCAGAGGTCGAGGGCGGCCGCGCTGCGGGTCGTGCCGAGCTGGGCGGCCAGGGCCGGCACGGACGGGGCACGGAGCGTGCAGATGACCTCGTTCGCGGCGGGCAGGCGCTTGCGGGTGATGCCGGAGGCGACCATCTCGGCGTCGCACAGCACCGGGGCGCCGGCCAGCAGCGCCTTGCGGGCGACAGTGGCCACGTGAGGGCTGAAGGCCACGTCCTGAACCAGGTCGACCATGCCGCAGGCGTGGATCATCCGGACGACGACCCGGGCCACGTCGGCGGGAAGGCCGGTCAGATCGGCCTCGGCCCGGATCGTGGCGAAGGAACGCCGGTAGATCTCGGCGCCGTCCTTCTCGTACTCCATCAGTTCCTCCTAGCGGCGGCGACCGCGGTGGCCGGGTCGCCGGTGTACGTCTCCCCGTCCGGCTGCCGGGTCACGGCGTAACCGGCGGGGGTGGCCTCGACCCGCACGTGCGGGCCGGACGGGCTGCCGCACCCGCGGGCGCAGCCGATCCAGTGGACGGGCAGGCCGTCCGCGTAGGTGCTCGTGCTATCGGCGTCGGCCCGCACGTCGGCCAGGGATTTGGCGCAGCCCGGCCGGCCCGCGCACGCGGTCACCCCGACCCAGCGCGAGGTGTCCTCGACCGCCAGCCCGGCCTCGGCCAGCGCCCGCATCCAGCGGCGCGCGGCCTCGGGCGTCAGGTCGGGCACGATCACACCGCGCGCGGTCGTGACGACCAGCCGCCGAGCCGTGCTGAGCAGCCGCAACGCCTCCCCGCCGAGCCGCCCCAACGGCACCAGCGCCCCGACCGCGACCAGCCCGTCGTCCTGCGGAAGCACGCCGACCAGCGACGCCGCGGATGCGGGCTCGGCGCCGCCAGGTTCTCGACCCGCTTCCGCCGAAGCACTCAGGGCAGCGGAAGCCGTGCCAGCCGCGGTGGCAGAGGCGCCAACCGCGGTAGCGGATGTGCCACGCGTGGTGGCGGGTGTGCCAGCGCCTGCGATGGGTGTGCCGGGGGCGTCGTCGGGCGTGTCTTGCGCGGTGGGCGTAGCGAGGGTGGTGGCGGTGCGGTGGGCCACTCGGGCCGGGCCGTCGGGGAGTTCGTGCAGGCGCCAGGCGGGGGCGCCGACCGGGGCGGCGGCGCGTTCGGCGAGGAAGGCGTGGGCGGCGGCCAGCAGGGCGGGGACGACCTCGCTGGCGGGCACGCGCACGCCGTGGTCGTGACCGGCGAACAGGATCGTGAACTTGTCGCTGGAGGGGACGGCGGCCACGTCGGCGGCCAGGGGCACCTCGCCCAGGGCGAACAGGAAACGGCCGGGCAGCGCGGCCAGGGCCGGGTCGGCGCAGAGGGCGCGGTCGAGATCCTCCACGAGGGTGCGGAGTGCGAGGTCGGCCATCGGCGGGGCAACGACGTTGCGTACGGTCTCGTGGCTTTCGGAGGGCAGCAGGCCGGCGGCCGACAGCCGGGCCGCGAGCACCGCGGGGTCTGCGGAACGCAGGCCTCTGAGCTGCACGTTCCCGCGAGAGGTCAACTCCAGATGGCCATCGCCGTAGGCCTCAGCGAGTTCGAGCAGGACGGCCAGCCGCTCACCTGTCAGTAGCCCGCCGGGGAGCCGGACGCGCGCCAGCGGCCCGTCGGCGGCGGCATGCAGACGCAGCGCGCCGGGACAGGCATCGACGTCGGAGTCACGGGCAGGCACGGCCCGGATACTACGTTCGCCCACCGACAGAACCGCATCCTCGGGTCGGGATGATCACACCGCGCTCCGAAACTCGGCAGCGGTCGGGGAGGTCGGCATCGTCACACCCGGGTGCCCTCCTTGACGGCGGCGGCGGGGGACCGGAAGGGTGGGAGGTCACAAGCGGCGACGCCGCGGAGGAAGCCGGTGCGAATCCGGCGCGGTCCCGCCACTGTCACCCGGCCTGCCGGCCGGGGAGCCAGGAACTCCGGTCGCCGTGATCTCTACTACCCGGGGCGCGGACCCCGAGGGGAGCTTGGCGTGTTCCTGCTGCTGTCGACGTCCGACACCGACCTGCTCAGCGCCCGGGCCAGCGGTTCGCCGTGGCGCCTGGCCAACCCGGCCCGCACCGGGGTCGACGACCTGCCGGCGCTGCTCGACGGGGTCGAGCTGGTCGTGGTGCGCATCCTGGGCGGGCGCCGGGCCTGGGAAGAGGGGCTCGACGAGCTGCTCGGGGGCGAGATCCCGGTGGTCGTGCTGGGCGGCGAGCAGGCGCCGGACGCCGACCTGATGAAGCTGTCGTCGGTCGCGGCCGGGGTGGCCGCCGAGACGCACATCTACCTGGCCCAGGGCGGTCCCGACAACCTGGCCTCGGCCTACGCCTTCCTCTCCGACACCGTGCTGCTGACCGGTCACGGTTTCGCCCCGCCGCAGGCCGCGCCCGACTGGGGGCCGCTGCCGCGCGAGACGACCGCGACCGGGCCGACGGTCGCCGTGCTCTATTACCGCGCCCACCACATGGCCGGCAACACGGCTTTCGTCGAGGCGTTGTGCCGCGCGATCGAGGCCAAGGGCGGGCGCCCGTTGCCGTTGTTCACCTCCTCCCTGCGTACGGCGCCGGAAGATCTTCTGGCCGAGCTGCGCACAGCGGATGCCCTGGTGGTGACGGTGCTCGCCGCCGGTGGCACCAAGCCCGCGACCGTCGGCGCGGGTGGCGACGACGAGGCCTGGGACGTCGGCGTGCTGGCCGGGCTGGACGTGCCGATCCTGCAGGGCCTGTGCCTGACCAGCAGCCGGGCCCAGTGGGAGGCCAGCGACGACGGCCTGTCCCCGCTCGACGCGGCGACCCAGGTCGCCATCCCCGAGTTCGACGGCCGGATCATCACCGTGCCGTTCTCGTTCAAAGAGATCGACCCCGACGGGCTGTCGGTCTACGTGGCCGACGACGAGCGGGCGGCCCGCGTGGCCGGCATCGCGGTGTCCCACGCACGGCTGCGGCACATCCCGCCGGCCGAGCGGCGCATCGTGCTGATGCTCTCGGCCTATCCGACCAAGCACTCGCGCATCGGCAACGCCGTCGGGCTGGACACGCCGGCCTCGACGGTGGCGCTGCTGGCGGCCATGCGGGAGCGCGGCTACCGGATCGGCTCGTTCGACGAGTACGACGGCGACGGGCTCATCCATGCCCTGATCGCCGCGGGCGGCCAGGACCCGGACTGGCTCACCGAGGACCAGCTGGCCGAGAACAAGGTGCGGATCAGCGGCGAGCGCTACGGCGCCTGGTTCGCCACCCTGCCCGACGACCTGCGCGAGTCGATGACCACGCACTGGGGGCAGGCGCCGGGCGAGCTCTACGTCGACGACGGCGACATCGTGCTGGCCGCCCTGCGCGACGAGAACGTGGTCGTCATGGTGCAGCCGCCGCGCGGGTTCGGCGCCAACCCGGTGGCGATCTATCACGACCCCGACCTGCCGCCCTCGCACCACTACCTGGCCGCGTACCGCTGGGTGGCCGAGGAGTTCGGCGCGCACGCGGTGGTGCACGTCGGCAAGCACGGCAACCTGGAGTGGCTGCCCGGCAAGAACGTGGGCATGTCGGCCTCGGACGGCACCGACGCCGCGCTCGGTGACCTGCCGCTGATCTATCCGTTCCTGGTCAACGACCCGGGCGAGGGCACTCAGGCCAAGCGCCGGGCCCACGCCACGCTGGTCGACCACCTGATCCCGCCGATGGCCCGGGCCGAGTCGTACGGCGACATCGCCCGCCTCGAGCAGCTGCTCGACGAGCACGCCAACATCGCCGCGCTCGACCCGGCCAAGCTGCCGGCCATCCGGGCCCAGATCTGGACGTTGATCCAGGCCGCGCGGATGGACCACGACCTGGGCCAGTCGGACCGGCCCGACGACGAGGAGTTCGACGAGTTCATCCTGCACGTCGACGGGTGGCTGTGCGAGGTCAAGGACGTCCAGATCCGCGACGGCCTGCACATCCTGGGCGCGGCCCCGCAGGGCGAGGCGCGGATCAACCTCGTGCTCTCGATGCTGCGGGCCCGGCAGATGTGGGCCGGTAAGGTCGCGGCGCTGCCCGGCCTGCGCGAGGCGCTCGGCCTGGCCGAGGACGCGTCGACCGCCGAGACCGACCGCGTCGAGGCGCTGGCCCGTGAGCTGGTCACCGCGATGGAAGAGGCGGGCTGGCCGGTCGAGGTGCCCGCCGGCCTCACGGACGACGAGAACGTGCGGCGGGTGCTCGCGTTCGCGGCCACCGAGGTCGTGCCCCGGCTCGAGCGCACCACCGACGAGCTCGGCAACCTGCTGCACGCGCTGGACGGCGGGTACGTGCCGGCCGGCCCGAGCGGCTCGCCCCTGCGCGGCCTGATCAACGTGCTGCCGACCGGCCGCAACTTCTACTCGGTCGACCCCAAGGCGATCCCGAGCGCGCTGGCCTGGGAGACCGGCCAGGCCATGGCCGAGTCGCTGCTCAAGCGTTACCGCGAGGACTACGGCGACTGGCCCCGCTCGGTCGGGCTGTCGGCCTGGGGGACCAGCGCCATGCGCACGGCCGGCGACGACATCGCCGAAATTCTGGCCCTGATCGGCGTACGCCCGATCTGGGACCCGGCCTCCCGCCGGGTCACCGGCCTGGAACCGATCACGCGCGACGAGCTCGGCCGTCCCCGGATCGACGTCACCGTGCGCATCTCGGGCTTTTTCCGTGACGCGTTCCCGCACGTGGTGGCCATGATGGACGACGCCTTCCAGATGATCGCCGAGCTCGACGAGCCCGACAACTTCGTCCGCCAGCACGCGCTGGCCGACCGCGACGACCACGGCGACTGGCGCCGGGCCACCACCCGCATCTTCGGGTCGCGGCCCGGGGCGTACGGTGCGGGAATCCTGCCTTTGATCGAGAGCCGCAACTGGCGCGGCGACGCCGACATCGCCGAGGTCTACGCGGTCTGGGGCGGTTTCGCGTACGGCCGTGACCTCGACGGAGTGCCGGCCCGCCCGGACATGGAGAACGCCTACCGGCGCATCGACATCGCGGCCAAGAACATCGACACCCGCGAGCACGACATCGCCGACTCCGACGACTACTTCCAGTACCACGGCGGCATGATCGCCACGGTGCGCGCGCTGACCGGTAAGGCCCCCGCCGCCTACGTGGGCGACTCGACCAACCCCGACGCCACCCGCACCCGCAGCCTGACCGAGGAGACCGCCCGCATCTTCCGCGCCCGCGTGGTCAACCCGCGCTGGATCGCCGCGATGCGCCGCCACGGCTACAAGGGCGCCTTCGAACTGGCCGCCACTGTGGACTACCTGTTCGGCTTCGACGCCACAGCAGGCGTGGTCACCGACTACATGTACGAGCAGCTGGCGACTACGTACGCCCTAGACCCGGAGAACCAGAAGTTCTTCCAGCAGTCCAACCCATGGGCCCTGCACAGCATCAGCGAACGCCTGCTCGAAGCGGCCGAACGCAAGCTGTGGGAGTCGCCCGACCCCGAGACGCTGAGCGCCCTGCAGCAGCTCTACCTCGACACCGAGGGCGACCTCGAGGACAACTAGCCTGCTGACGGGCCGCCCGCGTCGCGCGAGGGCCCGGTCAGCGTGCGTCAGCCTCAGTTCTCGGGCTTCTCCTCGGGGGCGGCGTGGCGGCCGGTGGCGGCCTGGCGCTCGAGGGCTTCGTCCTTCTCCAGGTACTTCTTGATGTTGACGGTGGAGCGGGCGCCCAGGTCGTCCTGCTTGGCGGCGTGACGTCCGGTCGGCTGGTCGGTGTCGGTCATGGCCCGAAACTGTACAGCCTTCGGGTTTCCTGGCGAATAGGACGGACGACGGTTCCGGAACCGTGGCACGCGTCCGGGCCTCCACCTGCGGGAACCTCCAAGAAAGCGCTTCCCGGCCTGCTACCAGGCATTGACACCTGACGAAGCGCGGATGACAGTGGCGTTACAAAGAGCGCTTCCCCGAGCGTTCATATCCCCGATCCCCTGGAGTCCCTCCATGACATCCCCGGTCCTGGACGGGCTCGGGACGCCTCGCAGCAGGCTGTCTCCGGCCCGGATTCTCACTCTCGGCGCGGCCCTCGTGGGTCTGCTCGCCGCCTTCTTCGTCGCCACCACCGGAAAAGCCGAGGCGGCGGAGGTCGTCGTCTCGCAGGGCAAGACCGCCACCGCCAGCTCGACCGAGGTGGCCGGCGCCTACCTGCCCGGTGAGGCGGTCGACGGCAACAACGGCACCCGCTGGGCCAGCTCGTTCTCGGCCAGCCAGTGGTGGCAGGTCGACCTCGGCACGCCGACCGCGGTCAGCCGCATCGCCATCAACTGGGAGGGCGCGTACGCCAAGGCCTTCAATCTGCAGTTCTCGGCCAACGGCAGTTCCTGGACCCAGGCCTACGCCACCACGACCGGCGCCGGTGGCCAGCAGAGCATCGCGGTCAGCGGCACCGCGCGCTACGTGCGGATCAACCTGACCGAGCGGGCGCTGCCGATCTACGGCTACTCGTTCTGGGAGTTCCAGGTGTTCTCGGGCGGCACCACGCCGCCGACCACGCCGCCGCCGACCACCACTCCGCCGCCCAGCGGCACCGCGCGGCTGCTGTCGTACAACAAGCCGGCCGCCGCGTCGACCTGGCAGAACGACGTCAACTGCAACCCGTGCAGCCCGGACAAGGCGTTCGACAACGACCCGGCCAGCCGCTGGGCCACCAGTTCGACCAACGGCTGGGTCGACCCGGGCTGGATCTCGGTCGACCTGGGCGCGACCGCGACCATCAGCCAGGTCGTGCTGCAGTGGGACCCGGCGTACGGGAAGAACTACCAGATCCAGGTATCCAACGACAACGTCAACTGGAACCCGATCTTCACGACCACCACCGGTGACGGCCTCAAGGACGTCATCAACGCCACCGGCACC
Organism: Paractinoplanes aksuensis; assembly: GCF_024137025.1. Lineage (GTDB taxonomy): Bacteria > Actinomycetota > Actinomycetes > Mycobacteriales > Micromonosporaceae > Actinoplanes > Actinoplanes aksuensis. Next base: position 148,710 of record NZ_JAMYJR010000007.1, on the reverse strand, counting down.
GGCCGCTACGTGCGGATGTACGGCACCGCCCGGGCCAGCGCCTACGGGTACTCGCTCTGGGAGTTCAGCGTCTACGGCACCGGCGGCGCCCCGGTCGCCCCGCCGGCCCCGCCCGCCGACCCGGCCTTTCCGGCCTCGCGCCTGGTCTTCGAGGACAACTTCAACGAGGCCGCCGGCACCAAGCCGAGCACGGCCAAGTGGACGTACGACCCGGGTGTCCCGCAGAACGGCGAGATCCAGTACTACACGCCGAACAGCGAGAACGCGCAGACCGACGGTCAGGGCAACCTGGTCATGGAGGCCCGCCGGCAGGACTACCAGGGCCGGCAGTACACCTCGGCCCGCATGAACACGGGCGGCAAGTTCAGCACCCAGTACGGCCGGTTCGAGGCCCGGATCAAGGTGCCGAAGGGCAACGGCCTGTGGCCCGCGTTCTGGATGATGGGTGACGACTTCCTCAGCGGACGCCCGTGGCCGTACAACGGCGAGATCGACATCATGGAGGTCCTGGGCCGCAACACCAACGAGACGTACACGACGCTGCACGCCCCGGCCTACAACGGCGCCGGCGGCTACGGCCAGAAGAGCGCGGCCGGGGTCGACCTGTCGCAGGACTTCCACGTGTACGCGGCCGAGTGGGACAGCAAGGGCATCCGGTTCTTCCTGGACAGCCGGCTGGTGTTCACGGCCGGCAAGGAGACGGTGGAGAACACCCGGGGCCCGTGGATCTTCGACCACAAGTTCTACCTGATCCTCAACCTGGCCGTGGGCGGCGACTTCCCCGGTCCGATCGACGCCACCACCCCGTTCCCGTCGCGGATGCTCGTCGACTACGTGCGGGTGTACCAGTGAGGGGCCGGGGGATCCTGGCCGCGACGCTGCTGGGCGCCGCCCTGCTGACGGTCGCCACCCGGGCCGACGCCGCCGACTCCCTGATCTCCCAGGGCAGGACGGCCACGGCCAGCTCGACCGAGTCGGCCGCCTTCCCGGCCGCCAACGCCGTGGACGGCAACCTCGGCACCCGGTGGTCGAGCGCGTTCAGTGACCCGCAGTGGCTGCAGGTCGACCTGGGCGCGAGCGCCAGTATCTCGTCGGTGGTGCTCAACTGGGAGTCCGCGTACGCCCGGGCCTTCAGCGTGAAGGTGTCGGCCAACGGCTCGTCGTGGAGCACGCTCTACAGCACCGCGAACGGCACGGGCGGCCGCCAGACGATCACGGCTGCGGGCACGGGCCGATATGTCCGGCTCGAAACCACCGTACGGGCCACGCAGTGGGGTGTTTCTCTAACCGAGTTCCAGGTGTACGGCAGTGGTGGCGGCACGACCCCGCCGACCATCCCACCCGGGGCCGTCCGGGTCGCCGAGTTCCTGGCCGACTGCCCGTTCAGCCACCGGCTGCCGGACGACCCGATCATCTTCCCCAACATGCCCGGCGCCTCGCACATGCACAGCTTCTTCGGCAGCGAGGTGACCAACGCGTTCTCGACGACGCAGGACCTGCTCAACGCGAACAGCAACTGCAACCCGTCGATCGACAAGTCGTCGTACTGGATCCCGACCTTGTACAACGGCAACACCCCGGTCGAGCCGACGACGGGCATCTTCTACTACCTGGGTGAGGGCGTCCGCGACGACCTCATCGCCCAGACGCAGCCCTTCCCGCTGGGGCTGCGGATCGTGGCCGGCAACGCCAAGGCGACGGGTCCGAACGACAACACCATCTCGCGCTGGTCGTGCCTGCACGCCGGCGAGGCCGGGTCGTCGCACGACTTCGTCACCTGCCCGCCGGGCACGATGCTGGAGTCGTACCTCGACTTCCCGCACTGCTGGGACGGCGTGAACCTGGATTCGACCGATCACAAGAGCCACATGGCGTACCCGGTCAACAACGCCTGCCCGCCCAGCCACCCGGTCGTCGTGCCGAAGCTGCGGCAGGTCATGCGGTACCCGGTCAACGGCAACCCGGCCAACTTCCGGCTGGCCTCGGGCCCGGGTTACACCATGCACGGCGACTTCTTCAACGCCTGGCCGGTGGAGGAGCTGGCGCGCCGGGTGAACGACTGCATCCGCCCGATCGTCAAGTGCGGCACGGACGGACGTCCCTGATATGACCACGGGTGTCGCCGGCGGTGGACCTGACGGCGGCGGCACCCGTCCCCAGCTCGCTGCTATAACGGACCGCATGACAACCCGGCCCGCGCGCGGTGGGCAGCATCCGACGATGGACCAGGTCGCCGAGGCGGCCGGGGTGTCGCGCGCGACCGTGTCCCGAGTGATCAACGGCGCCCCCAGCGTCGACGCCAAGATCCGCGAGATGGTGCAGCGGGCGATCGCCGACACCGGCTACGTGCCCAACGTGGCCGCTCGCAGCCTGGTCACCCGCCGCTCGAACTCGGTGGCCCTGGTGATCAGCGAGCCCGACCGGCCCGACAACCACTCGTTCCTCAACCGCATCTTCACCGACCCCTACTTCGGGCGGATCACGGCGGGCGCCACGGGGGCGCTGCGCCCCCACGACATCCACCTGGTCGTCATCCCGACCGACTCCACCGACCACCACCAGGTGATCCGCTATCTGCGTCAGGGCCACGTGGACGGGGTGCTGCTGATCAGCAGCCACGAGCAGGACACGCTGCCCCGCCAGGTGCACGAGCTGGGCATCCCGGCCGTCGTCTCGGCCCGGCCGACCTCGCCCATCGCGGTCAGCTACGTCGACGTCGACCAGCGGCTGGGCGCGCGGCTGGCCGCCGACCGGCTGCTGGCGCTGGGCCGCACCCGGCTGGCCACGATCAGCGGACCGTTGGACATCCCGAGCGGCCTCGACCGGCTCGAGGGCTTCCGGGCCCATCTGTCGGGCCGGGAGGTGCCGGCGGTCGAGGGCGACTTCACCCGGGCCGGCGGCGAGACCGCGGCCCGCCGGCTGCTCGCGGAGCACCCGGACATCGACGGGCTCTTCGTGGCCAACGACCTGATGGCCGAGGGCGCGCTGCGCTCGGTGCAGGAACTGGGCCGCCGGGTGCCCGAGGACATCGCCGTGGTCGGTTTCGACGACAGCAGCGCCGCCCTCGACTGCCGCCCGCTGCTGACCACCGTGCGCCAGCCGGTCGAAGAGATGGCGGCCGAGATGGCCGAGGTGCTGATGGCTCACATCGCCACCCCGGGCCGGCTGCCGCGCTCGGTGACCTTCCAGCCCACGCTGGTGGTGCGCGACTCGGCATAGGTTGGAGGGCATGGACATCCTCGTCGCGGGCGGCCACGGCCAGATCGCTCTCCGTCTGCTCAAAATTCTTGCCGCGTCGGGTCACACCGCGCGCGGGCTCATCCGCAAGCCCGAGCAGGCGGCCGACCTGCAAGCCGTGGGCGCGGTCCCGGTCATCGGCGACCTCGAGAACGATCCGACCCTTTCCCCGTACGTCAAGGGGGCCGACGCCGTCGTCTTCGCGGCCGGCGCCGGGCCAGGCAGTGGCCCCGCGCGCAAAAGGACGGTCGACCTCGGCGGCGCCGTGAAGCTGGCCGACGCCGCCGTCGAGCAGGGCGTCCGCCGCTACGTCATGATCTCGTCGATCGGCGCCCACGACCCGGCCGCCGGCGGCGACACGATGGGCCCCTACCTGGCCGCCAAGGGCGAGGCCGACGCGTACGTGACCGCGCTCGAGGCCCTCGACTGGACGATCGTGCGCCCGGGCAGCCTGACCGACGAACCGGGCACCGGACTGGTCACCGTGCGCCGCGAGATGGGCGGGCGCGGCCCGGTGCCGCGCGACGACGTGGCTGCCGTGGTGGCCACCTGCCTGACCACGCCGGCCACCGTCGGGGTGACGTTCGAGCTCTTCGGCGGGTCGGATCCCATCGATGAGGCTCTGGGCGGCCTCGGAGTGTGATGAGAAGCTAACGTAGCGTCCATGGAGACCGCGGGGGCGCTGCTGGCGGCGGGCAACGAGGCGATGCTCGAGGCGGCGTTCCGCACGGGCGACTTCCTGCCGGCGTGGCAGATGCTCGAGGGTGCGCGCCGGCAGGCCTGCGACGCCGGTCAGCCGGTGGAGGAGGCGGCCGCGCTGACCCGGCTGGGCATGCTGGCCCACTTCGCCGCGATCGGCGGCGACCTGGCCCGGGCCGACTGGTCGACCGAGGAGCAGTTGTTCACCGCCGCGCTGCGCATCCAGCGCGAGGTCGGCGACGCGGCCGGGGCCGCCGAGTCGCTGTTCGGCCTCGGCCTGGTCCATCAGGTGCTGCGGGGCGACTGGACGACCGCGATGCCGTACTACACCGAGGCGCTGGCCCTGGCCGAGAGCTACGCCGACGAGATGGTCCGGTCCGAGGTGCACCGGCACATCGGCTTCTTCCACGTCTTCGTGGCCGGCGACACCGAGCGCGGGCTGCGCCATCTGCGCATGTCCCAGGTGCTGCGGGAGCGTTTCGGCGACCCGCGCCGGGTCGCCACCGGCACGCTGGCCCTGGGCGAGGCCGAACTGGCCGCGGGCAACCTGCCCGAGGCCCTGCGGCTGCTGCGCGAGGCCGTCCACCAGGCCCGGCAGGCCGGCCTGACCGGCCAGCGGATCGGCTGGGCCGAGCACGCGCTGGCCGACGCCGAGCGCGCCGCCGCCTGACCCGGAATCTGTCCAGCGTTCGTCGGATGTCCGACGGATCGATCGCGATCTTTTCCGCTCAGTCGCTAATTTGACGGCCAGCAGCACCGAGCACTGCTGGTCACAGGGGGCGGCCTTGACCGAGCATCCCGACGCGTACCCCTCTTTCCATCGTGTGGTCGGGATCGACCTCGGCACCAGTTCGTGCGCGGTCTCGGTCTGGGACGGGGCCAAGCCTCTCGTCGTCCGTGGCCCGAGCGGCGCGTCCACCATGCCGGCCACGGTCGGCCAGGACAGGAACGGCCAGGTCGTGGCCGGGGTGCCCCCGGCCGGTGACCCCGAGAACGTGATCGCCGGCATCAAGCGCCGGTTGGGCAGCGGCGACCGGGTACGGTTCCGCGGCCGCGCCTACCTGCCCCGCGACATCGGCGCCTATCTGCTCATCGAGCTCAAGCGGCAGGCCGAGGCGTTCATCGGCGAGCCGATCCACGACGCCGTGATCACCGTGTCGGCCGTGGCCGGCGAGGCCCAGCGGCGGGCCCTGCGCGAGGCGGCCGGGCTGGCCCAGCTCAACGTGCGGCGGCTGGTCGAGGACCCGGTGGCCGCGGCCATGGCGCTGGGGGTGGACGCCGTGCCCGGCACGTACGCGATCTACGACCTCGGCGGCGGCACGTTCGACGCCTCGGTGGTGCGGGTCGAGGACGGCACCGTCGACGTCCTGGGCACGGCCGGCGACCAGGTGCTGGGCGGCGACGACTTCGACGAGCTGATCGTCGCCCACGCGCTGCGCCAGATCCGCCAGCGCCACCACGTCGACCTCAGCCGGGACCCGGCGATCCGGCAGCGGGTGCGGTGGGAGGCCGAGATTCGCAAGCGCGAGCTGTCGGACGCCGACACCACGACCCTGGAGCTGCCGTTGCTCACGGCCACGGTCAGCGCCGGCGTGCCGCTGAGCCGGCGGGCCTTCGAGGCGATGATCGAGCCCGACGTGCAGCGCTCGCTCGACCTGCTGAGCGAGGCCATCGCGGCCGCCCGGGCCGTGCACGGGGTGGGCTGGGGCGACATCGACCAGGTGGTGCTGGCCGGCGGCTCGACCCGGATCCCGGCCATCCGTGAGCGCCTGGCCGCGTACCTGGGCTGGGGCGCCGCCCGCATCCGGACCGACCTCGACCCCGACGAGATGGTGGCCCGCGGGGCCGGGCTGGTGGCCCGCGACTACGAGCCGGCGTCGCTGTTCGAGGGCTCGCCGGTCGGGTTGCTCAGCGCCAGCCTGCGGCTGCGGTCCGAGATGGCGGTGCCCGAGGTCGGCCCCGCCTCCGAGGAGCTGGTCGAGACGCCCGACCCGCCCGGACCGGCCGGGCCGCCGGCCGAGACCCCGGCCGACTTCCGCCGGGTGGCCGAGGCCACGTACATGGTGTTGTTGCAGGACGGCGACCTGGACGGGCTGGCCACGGCGTACGGCGCCTTCATCTCGGCCGTGCAGGCCGCCGCCCCGGACGACCGGCTGGCCGAGCTCGGCCAGGCACTGACCATCGAGTACGAACAGCACTCCGGATAACCTGGTCGGGATGTTGATCAGTTGTGGCGCGCCCGTGGCCGGGGCCTGGGCCGATCCGGAGTCGCTGAGCGTCTTCGCGCGGCGGGCCGAGCATCTCGGCTACCACGGCATCTGGTCGTTCCAGCGGCTGCTGGCCGGGGTCGATCAGCAACTGCCGCCGGTCTACCGGAGTGTGCTCGACCCGCTGCTCGCGCTGACCTTCGCCGCGGCGTACACCAGCCGGGTCCGGCTGGGCGTGGCGGTGATCAACATCCCGTACGTCGCCCCGGCCTATCTGGCCAAGCAGGCGGCGACCCTCGACGTGCTCTCCGGCGGCCGGCTCGACCTCGGACTGGGCACCGGCTGGTCGGCGCCCGAGTTCGCCGCCACCGGCTCCGAGCCCGAACCCCGCGGCCGTCGGGTCGCCGAGTATCTGCAGGTGCTGCGCACGCTGTGGACCGACCCGGTGGCCTCGTTCGAGGGCGAGCTCTACCGCGTGCCGCCGAGCTCGATGGCGCCCTCGCCGGTGCAGGCGGGCGGTCCGCCGGTGCTGCTGGGCGGCACCGCCGACGTCGCGCTGCGCCGGGCCGGGCGGCTGGCCGCGGGCTGGGTCAGCAGCAGCAGGCTCACGTTCGACGAGGTCGCCCGAGGCGCCCAGATCGTCCGCCGGGCGGCCGAAGAAGCTGGTCACGACCCCGACGAGGTGCGCATCGTGGTCCGCGCGGTGGTGCGGCCGGGCCGCCGGGACGACGCGGTGCCGCTCTCAGGCGACTGGGCCCAGATCCGCGCCGGCGCCGAGCGGTACGCCGAGGCGGGCGTGACCGAGCTGTTCTACGACCTCAACTTCGATCCGCTCGTCGGCGCGCCCGGGGCCGGGCGCGAGGCCGCCCGGGAACGGGCCGAGGAGATCCTCACCGCCCTCGCCCCGCCCGGCTAAGACCGACTTCGAAGTCTGGAAAGGGCCGCGAATGGCACCCCGATTCGTTATCGGAATGGCCGCCGTCTCCGTATGGCGGCCTTTCCGGCATCTACACCGGGTCACCCGGCCGACACAACGGGACAGTGAAGATCACGACAGAACCACGTTCCGATGGGCGGGATGACCGTCGATACGACCCCGTGATGGCGTACCGACCGAAGATCTTGCGCCCCCGAGCGGGCCTCGCCGTAGAAACCCACGGCCGTTCACAGTCAAGATCGATACTTTCAGGAAACCGTGACGAAACAGCGGGCAGTCGGGCGGCGAGGATGACTTCGATAACTTTGCGCAACAGTACGATTGCCCTCTGACTTTCCATAACGGACATAGGCGGGTAAGTTGATCGACGTTACGGGTGATTTATCCATCCGAGTGGTGCTTCGCACCGTACGACGGCGAGGTCGGTTGTGACGTCTGTCATCAGCCGCTTTCAGCGGGCTGTTATTCATTCGATGCGTCAACTCATTTCCTACGACCGAGATCCGGGCTACCTTTCCCAGCGCAGCATCCGAATACCTCTCACGCACGACGCATGCGAGGTGTGTCGTCCGATGGAGGTGACCGACGCTTGGAACCGCTGATCGAAGAGGCCGGGCTCGCCCGCAAGGGGGAGTCGACCGACCCGATTACGGCGCCGACCGGCGAGTCTGTGAAGAAGGTGGACACCCGGCGGAAGTCGCCGACCCAGATTGCCCTCGCGCGCCTGCGCAAGGACAAGGTCGCGGTGGTCTGCGCGAGCATCTTCCTCTTCTTCGTGCTGGTCGCGATCTTCGCGCCGCTGCTGGCCAAGCTCGAGGGCCAGGACCCGACGACGCTCAACCAGAACCTGATCGACCAGTACGGCTACCCGACCGTCGCCCCCAACGGCGAGCACTGGTTCGGCGTCGAGCCGCGACTGGGCCGCGACCTGTTCGCGCGCTGGGTCTACGGCGCCCGCCCGTCGCTGATCGTGGCCGGCTCGGTCACCGTGATCACCACGGTCATCGGGGTGACCATCGGACTGGTCGCCGGCTTCCTCGGGGGCTGGGTCGACCGGATCCTGTCCTGGGTCATCGACTTCGTCCTGAGCCTGCCCTACCTGCTCTTCGCGATCGCCGTCCCGGCCGCCCTGCTGGCGGTGTTCGTCGGCAACACCGAGAACGTCGGCAACGACGAGGTCGCGACAGTGCGCTTCTACTCCTTGATCATCGTGCTCTCATTCTTCGGCTGGGCCAGCCTGGCCCGGTTGATCCGCGGTGAGGTGCTGGGCCTGCGCGAGCGGGAGTTCATCGCCGCGGCCAAGGTGCTCGGCGTGCCGACCCGCAAGGTGCTCTTCAAAGAACTGCTGCCCAACCTGGTGGCGCCCATCGTCATCTCGGTCTCGATGGCGCTACCGGCCTACATCGTCACCGAGGCGGGCCTGACCTACCTCGGCGTCGGGCTCACCGAGCCCACGCCGTCCTGGGGTCTGACCATCGCCGCCGCCCAGAACTGGTACCGGGCCGATCCGCTCTACCTGTGGATCCCGGTGGCCGCCATCACGATCCTCGTGCTCTCGCTGAGCCTGCTCGGCGACTCGATTCGTGACGCTTTCGATCCCCGCACCCGCAGGTGACGTGGTGACGCCCAGTATGAGAAGAGGAGAAATGGCAAGGCGATTTAACGTTGCCATTGCGGCCACCGCCGCGTTGGCGCTAGGTGTGGCCGGCTGCAGCAGCCCGTCGTCGAACAACGACACCCAGGGCAGCGGCGACAGCAACAAGATCGAGGGACAGGTCAACGCGACCGACCCCAACGCCAAGGGGCCGGCCAAGGAGATCGAGGGCGCCCGCCCGGGCGGCGTGCTCAACGTCGTGGCCCAGACCACGCCGAACACCTTCGACCCGACGGACATCTACTACGTCGACTCGAACGAGATCGGCAAGACGCTGTTCCGTACGCCGACCCAGTTCGACATCCGTGACGGCAAGGCCGTTCTCGTCCCGGACCTCACCGACCTGGGCACCCCGTCGGCCGACAAGCTGACGTGGACCTTCAAGATGCAGCCGAACATCAAGTACGAGGACGGCACGCCCGTCAAGGTCGAGGACCTCGCGTACTCGATCAAGCGGTCGTTCGCCCACGACGTGTTCGTCAACGGCCCGACGTACCAGATGCAGTACTTCAAGGACGGCGACAAGTACAAGGGCCCGTACAAGGACGGCGACAACTACGCGGGCGTGGAGACCCAGGGCACCGACACCCTGATCATCCACCTGGCCCGTCAGTTCTCCGACCTGCCGTTCTACCTGACCTTCCCGGCCTTCACCCCGATCCCCAAGGAGAAGGACACCCGGCAGGACTACAAGAACAAGCCGCTGGCGACCGGCCCCTACAAGTTCAAGACCTACCAGGCCGGCACCTCGCTGGTGCTCGAGAAGAACACCAACTGGGACGCCAACACCGACCCGGTGCGCCACCAGTACCTGGACGGCTTCAACTTCCAGTGGGGCGGCGACGCCATCAAGTCGCAGCAGGCCGTGCTCAACAGCAACGGCCAGGACGCCAACTCGATCAACTACGACGAGCTCGACGCGTCGCTGATCCCGCAGCTGACCGGCGACAAGCGCGAGCAGCTGGTCCAGGGGCAGAGCTCCTGCACGATCGTGTGGCAGCTGGACACCCGCAAGATCGACCTGCCGATCCGCAAGGCGATCGCCAAGGCGTACCCGTACGACGCGCTGTACAAGGCGGCCGGTCTCAACGACTACGTCGCCGAGACGGCCAGCACGGTCATGCCTCCGTCGGTCCAGGGTTACGAGAAGTACACCCCGGTCGCCGACCTGGCCGGCTCCGGCGCCGGTGACCCGGCCGCCGCGAAGGCGATGCTCGAGGCGGCCGGCAAGGTCGGCTTCGAGCTGCAGTACTACTTCGACAACACCAAGCCGCTCACCCAGCAGGTCAGCCAGATCCGGGCCGACGCCCTGACCAAGGCCGGCTTCAAGGTCAAGCCGATCGGCGTCTCCACCGCCGACCTGCGGAGCAAGAAGGGCGACTACGACGCCCCGGTCAACATGGGCCAGAGCCCGGCCGGCTGGTGCTCCGACTGGCCGACCGGTGGCTCCTGGTTCCCGGTGCTGTTCCAGACGCACAGCATCGCCGACGGCCAGAGCTGGGGCATGCTGAGCGACAAGGCGCTCGACAAGGAGATCGACGACGTCGCGAACCTGCCGGCGGAGGAGTCGACCTCGAAGTGGGCCGCGCTCGACAAGAAGATCATGGAGCAGTACGTCGCTCTGCCGACCTACTACGACAAGCTCGCTGTCGTGAAGGGCACCAACGTCGGCACCACGGCCGGTGACCCGACCATGGGTATGCCGCTCTTCGTGAACATGTACCTGAAGAGCTGACGCACTAACCGCTACAACCCGGGGTGGTCCGGCCTGCCGCTGAGCGGGCCGGGCCACCCCGGGCGCAAGATGAGACCTCCGGCGCCGCGGCTACCGACGCGCGTCCGATCGACCTCCGGGAACCATCCCCGGCGCCGTGATGAAAGAGGAGCCAGCGGTGCTGCTGTACATCCTGAAACGCGTCCTGAGCGCGATCTCCGTCGTGATCGTGACGCTGGTGGCCAGCTTCGCGCTGTTCTTCTTCGCCCCGACCGACCCGGCCGGCGTGATCTGCGGCCCCCGCTGCACGCCCGAGCGGGTCGCCGACATCGAGGCCAGCCTCGGCCTCGACCAGCCCAAGGCCGAGCAGATCCTGCTCTACATGAAGGGCATCGTCGTCGGGCGTGAGTACTCCACCGGTGGCGTCGTCCGCGAGTGCGCGGCGCCCTGCCTCGGCTACTCGTACACGCTCGGCCAGCCGGTCACCAAGCTGATCGGCGCCGCCCTGCCGGTGACCGTCTCCATCGTCCTCGGCGGCGCGGTCGTCTACCTCCTCGTCGGTGTTCTGGCCGGCACGATCGCGGCCCAGGTGCGGGGAACGTCGCTCGACCGTTTCGTGGTCGGCACGACACTGGTCGTCCAGGCCATCCCGTACTTCGTCTTCGCCCTGCTGATCGCCCTCTACGCCACCTTCCTACCCGACTCCGGTTATCATCCGATCACCGAGAATCCGTTCCTCTGGGCCAGCGGTCTGCTCGCGGCCTGGCTGACGGTCGGGGTGACGAACGCGGCGTCGTACACCCGATATTCGCGGGCCTCGATGATCGAGGCGCTCGGCCAGGACTTCGTCCGCACGGCGACGTCCAAGGGCATCAGCCGCCGGCGTGTCGTCTACCGCCACGGCCTGCGGGCCGGCCTGACCCCGGTCGTCACCATCTTCGGCATCGACCTCGCGTTCCAGCTCACCGGCGCGATCTTCACCGAGAGCATCTTCAACCTGCCCGGCCTCGGCCAGCTCGCCCTGCGGGCGTTCGGGCAGTACGACCTCCCGGTGCTCATGGGCGGCGTGCTCATCGGTTCGGTACTACTTGTTGTGATGAACCTGGTCGTGGACATCGTCTACACATTCCTCGACCCGCGGGTCCGGCTCGGATGATCCCGGTCCGTCACCCGCTACCCACTCCCCGCAGCACGAAGGCGGCAGCATGAGCGACCAGACCCCCGGGGCCCCGACCACCGTCTCCCGCGTGCCCCGCGAATCGGCGGCCGGCGAAGAGGCCTACCTCGAGGTCACCGATCTGCAGGTGCAGTTCCCGACGGCCGACGGCCTGGTCCGGGCCGTGCAGGGCCTCAGCTACTCGGTCCCGCTGCGCCGCACCCTGGCCATCGTGGGCGAGTCGGGCTCGGGCAAAAGCGTGTCCAGCATGGCCGTCCTGGGCCTGCACGACCGCCGGGTCGCCCGGATCACCGGCTCGATCAAGGTCGGCGGCCGCGAGATCGTCAACATGAGCGACAAGGACCTCGAGGGCTTCCGCGGTGGCGACGCCGCGATGATCTTCCAGGACCCGCAGTCGTCGCTGCACCCGTACTTCACGGTCGGCGACCAGATCATGGAGTCGTACCGGGCCCACAACAACGTGAGCAAGCGGGCGGCCAAGGAACGCGCGATCGACATGCTCAACCGGGTCGGCATCCCGAACCCGAAGCGGCGCGTCGACCAGTACCCGCACGAGTTCTCGGGCGGCATGCGGCAGCGCGCGATGATCGCGATGGCCCTGGTCAACGACCCCAAGCTGCTGATCGCCGACGAGCCCACCACGGCCCTCGACGTGACCGTGCAGGCCCAGATCCTCGACCTGATCGCCGACCTGCAGCGCGACTTCGGCTCGGCCGTCGTCTTCATCACCCACGACTTGGGCGTGGTGGCCGAGATCGCCGACGACATCCTGGTCATGTACGCGGGCACGGCCGTCGAGCACGGCCCGGTCAACAAGATCCTGGGCGAGCCCCTGCACCCGTACGCCTGGGGTCTGCTCGAAAGCATCCCGGCGCTCACCGGCGAACCGCAGCCGCTGCACCCGATCCCCGGCTCGCCGCCCAGCCTGCTGGCCGTGCCGTCGGGCTGCCCGTTCCACCCGCGCTGCGAGTTCAAGGACCGGGTGCCGGACGACTGGTGCACGACCCTGCGCCCCGAACTCGTCCCGCGGACGGCTGATCAGGGCCGCACCTCGCGGTGCCACCTGAAGGAACCCGACAAGGTCTTCGCGACCGAAGTTCTGCCCCGGCTGCCATAAGGACCACGACGATGACCGCTGCCACCACCCCCGCGAAGTCCGGCGTCCGTTCGGTCCCCGGGGCCCCGCTGCTCGAGCTCGAGAACGTCAAGATGCACTTCAAGGCCAAGGGCGAGGGTCTTCTCGCCCGTAAGACCCAGTGGGTCCAGGCCGTCGACGGGGTCGACCTGACCGTGCAGCCGGGCGAGACGCTCGGCCTGGTCGGCGAGTCCGGCTGTGGCAAGTCGACGACCGCGCGCCTGATCACGCGGCTGCTCGAGCCCACCGCCGGCCAGATCCGCTACCAGGGCGTGGACATCGCGCACATGTCCGAGCGCAAGCTGCGCCCGTACCGCCGCGAGATCCAGCTGATCTTCCAGGACCCGTACTCGTCGCTCAACCCGCGGCACACGGTCGGCACGATCGTGGGCACGGCTCTGCGTACGCACGGCATGGTGGCCAAGAGCGGCGAGCTGTCCCGGGTGCAGGAGCTGCTCGAGGTCGTCGGCCTCAACCCCGAGCACTACAACCGGTACCCGCACGAGTTCTCCGGCGGTCAGCGGCAGCGCATCGGCATCGCCCGCGCGCTCGCGGCCCGTCCGAAGATCATCGTGGCCGACGAGCCGGTGTCGGCGCTCGACGTGTCGATCCAGGCCCAGGTCATGAACCTGCTCGAGAGCCTGCGCAAAGAGCTCGGCATCGCGTTCGTGTTCATCGCGCACGACCTCGGCGTGGTGCGGCACTTCTGCGACCGGATCGCCGTCATGTACCTCGGCCGGGTGGTCGAGGAGGGTCCGCGTGACTCCCTGTACGAGAAGCCGCAGCACCCGTACACGCAGGCGCTGCTCTCGGCCGTCCCGGACATCGGGGTGGTCCGCGGCGTGCCCCCGAAGAACCGGATCCGCCTGGTCGGCGACGTGCCGAGCCCGGTCGACCCGCCGTCGGGCTGCCGCTTCCGCACCCGGTGCTGGAAGGCTCAGGACATCTGCGCCACCGACGACCCGGCGCTGATCGAGCGGGCCCCGGCCCAGCGGGTGGCCTGCCACTTCGCCGAGCCGCCGGCCGAGTCGATCCTGGCCGAGACGGCCTGACCTTGGTTCCGCCGCCCAGCCCGTCCGTCTATCGCACCAAGACCCACCGGGTCCGGCAGCGCTCGTTGATCGCGCTGGCCGGGCTCGGCCTGGTTCTGGTCGGCTACGGCCTCGGCCGCTGGCAGGACACGCCCGCGGTCGTGGCGGCACCTCTGCCGTCGCCGTCGCCGTCTTTCTCATCGGCGCCTTCGTCGTCCCCGCCGCCTTCGCCGACGGTCTATCCGCGGCTCGAGGCCGAGGAGGCGGCGCTGGTGGGCATCGAGGCGCAGCCGACCGAGGACGAGGACGGCGGCCAGAACGTCGGCTGGATCGCCAATGGCGACCAGTTGCGCTTCGACGACGTCGACTTCGGGGCGGTGCCGGCGACCAAGCTCGACGTGCGGGTGGCGTCGGATGCCGAGCGCGGGCGGATGGAGATCAGGCTCGACAGCGCCGACGGGGCGGCCATCGGCACGCTCAACGTCACGCGTACGGGTGGGTGGCAGAAGTGGCGCACCGACCAGGTGGACATCGAGCCCACGACCGGCGAACACACGGTCTATCTGGTCTTCGTCCGGGACGACGGCAATGAGTTCGTCAACCTGAACTGGGTGCAGTTCGTTCATTGAAAAAGCCGCGCCTCGGGCGCGGCTTTTCTCATTTCAGGCGGCGGCTGCTGCCAATTCGCTCGTCCGGGGCTCGTGGACGACCGGAATGTGCAGGGTGACCACTCCGTTGTCACACCGGGCCTCGAGGCGGTCGGTGTCCAGCGACTCGGCCTCGCTCAGGTCGACCTCGCGGGTCACCGGGCCCGCGGCCGGAGCGCCGGCCTCGACCGCATCCGCACGGCGCTCCGCGCGGACGGTCAGGACGCCGTCGGCCACCGAGATGTCGATTCCGGCCTTGTCGATTCCCGGCAGGTCGATGTCGACGTAGAAGGTCCCGTCGATCCGGTACGCGGCGAGGCGCGCCCCGGAACTGCGGGTGCTGTCGAACACGCGGCAGGTGAGCTGGTCGAGCTCCCGAACCGTCGCGCCGTGAGGCGACATGGTGGTTTCCTCCGTTGCTTCGGCCCGGACGGGGTAGGCCCGGGGCCGCTTCTGACCAACGGAGATTGTGGTCCTCGAATTCCCTTCAGGACATGACCGGCGTCACGATCCGGGCAAATTGTTCGTTACGATCCGTTGTCCTCGAGGCGGAAGTCAGCGAAGTCGAAGCCGGGCGCGACAACACAGCTGACCAGCACGTATTCCTCGTCGGCGGGCTCCGCTGCCTGCCACACGCCGGCCGGGATCAGCACCTGCGGGTGATCGCCCTCGCCGACACCGAGCGTGACGGTCCTCTCCTCGACCGGGTGCTCACCGTCACCGCCGAAGCGCAGCGTCAACCGGCCCCCGCCGTGCCAGAACCACAGTTCGTCCGACCGTACGACGTGCCAGGCCGACTTCTCGCCCGGGTGCAACAGGAAGTAGATGCCGGTGGCAGCGGCGCGGGTGCCACCGTGCGCCGCGAGCGTCGTCTCCGAACGGTACGTCTCGCGGAACCACCCACCCTCGGGGTGAGGTGACAGGTCGTACTGCTCGGCCAGGGGTGGTCGTGTCATGGCGACCATTCTGGTTTTCGAACAAATGTTCTATAGTGTCGCCGTGGTGATCCTGCACGCCGACCTCGACGCGTTCTACGCGTCGGTCGAGCAGCGTGACGACCCCGCCCTGCGTGGTCGTCCGGTGCTGGTCGGGGGTGGGGTCGTGCTGGCCGCCAGCTACGAGGCCAAGGCCCTTGGCGTCCGCACCCCGATGGGCATCAGCCAGGCCAAGGCGCTGTGCCCGCGGGCGATCGTGGTGCCGCCGCGCATGAAGGCGTACTCGACGGCCAGCAAGGCCGTCTTCGAGATCTTCCGCGACACCACCCCGCTGGTCGAGGGCATCTCCATCGACGAGGCGTTCCTCGACGTCGGCGGTCTGCTGCGGGTCAGCGGCACCCCGCGCGAGATCGCGGCCCGCCTGCGGTCCGAGGTGCGGTCCCGGGTCGGCCTGCCCATCACGGTCGGCATTGCCGGCACGAAGTTCCTGGCCAAGGTGGCCAGCGCCGTGGGCAAGCCGGACGGGTTGCTCGAGGTTCCGGCCGGCGGCGAGCTGGCCTTCCTGCACCCGCTGCCGGTCGAGCGGTTGTGGGGCGTCGGCCCGGTCACCTCGGCCAAGCTGCGCGAACACCGGATCACGACGGTGGCCGACGTGGCCCGCATCGGCGAGGCGGCGCTGGTCTCCATGCTGGGCTCCGGGGCCGGCCGCCACCTGCATGCGCTCTCGCAGAACCGGGACCCCCGGCGCGTACGGGTGGGGCACCGGCGCGGCTCGATCGGTGCGCAGTGTGCTCTGGGTCGCCGGCCGCGCCCTTCGGCCGAGATCGAGGCCACGCTGGACGCGCTGGTCGACCGCGTGTCCCGCCGCATGCGCAGCGCCCACCGGGCCGGGCGCACGGTGACGGTGCGCTTCCGCTTCGACGACTTCAGCCGCGCGACCCGGTCGCGCTCGCTGCTCAAGGCGACGATGCAGACCCGCGCGATCCAGGCCACGGCCCGGGCCCTGCTGCACGAGGCCGAGCCACTGATCACCGAACGCGGCCTGACCCTGATCGGCGTGGCCGTGAGCAACCTCGACGGCGACGGCCACGTCCAGCCGTCGTTGTTCGACGAGGCCGACGACGACCGCCTGGACGTGGCCGTCGACGCCGTCCGCGACCGCTTCGGCTCCACGTCCCTGACCCGCGCCGCCACCATCGGCCGCGACCTGGGCCCCTCCGTCCCGATCCTCCCCGACTAGAAAGTCGACCGACGCCGCCTGCTCTGCGGCTACTCCCACACGCTGGAGGCCGTTCGGCCGACCCCGCCTGCTCTGCGGCTTGCTTCCACACGCTGGAGGCCGTTCGGCCGACTCCGCCTGCCCTGCGGCTTGCTTCCACACGCTGGAAGCCGTTCGGCCGACCCCACCTGCCCGGCCCGCTCCCGCGCGCTCGACAAGGGTTTGAGTGCCAGCGGCGCAATCCAGATCCGAGCGGTGGCGGCCCGCGAGTCCGGCTTCCGCGTGAGTCCCGCTTCCGCGCGAGTCCGGCTTCTGTGCGAGTCCCGCTCTCGGGAGTGCCGCGCGGAGGATCGGCTGCCGGGTGTCATGCCGAGCTTCAACTGCCTGTCGCCGCCGTGGGACTCAGCATGCGGTCGTCACCGCGGGGGCCAGGCCGCGCGCGCTCAGACCGGGGCGGCCGATGAGTTCGGGCGATTTGATGAGTCTGCAGGGCATACCGAAAACACGAAGGGGCGGATCTCATGACTGAGTTGAACGCGGACCGCGCCCGGCGGGCGATCGTCGAACACACGCGGCGTCTGGCCGAGGCCGCCGTCGCCGCGGGACCGGCCGCTGCGGTGCCGACGGCACCGGAGTGGACCGTGGCCGAACTGGTCGAGCACGTGGGGCAGACCCAGAACTGGGTGGCCGAGATCATCGAGCGGCGCATCACCGACCCCACCCAATTGCCGACCGAGATGGCGGTTCTCCCCGCCGATCCCGGCGAATGGACAGGGTGGCTGTCGAAGTCCGCGCAACGGGCGGCCGATGCCTGCTCGGATGACGCGATGGATGCGCCGGTGTTCAACGCCGCAGGTGACGGGCGGACCGGGACGCAGTTCTGGATGGCCGGCGTTCTCAACGAGTCGGTCGTCCACGGGGCCGACGCCGACAACGCCGCAGGCCGCACGACCGAGGTCGACGCCGACGTTGCCGCCGCGCTCATCAGCAACCACTTCGCGATGCTGACCTCGCCCACGTGGCGGATGCTGCGATCCGAGTCCGCCGACGCGTTGCGCGGCGCCGGGCAGACCCTGCAGTTCGCCCCGACCGACAGCCCGGACGGCTGGTTCGTCGAGCGGCAGCCGGACGGCGCGACCTGGCAGCCCGGAACCCGCCCGGCCGACGTGACAGTGACCGGCCCGGCCGCGACGCTGCTGCTGACCCTGACCCGGCGGCTGCCGCTCGCCGGCGTCGACGTGACCGGCAACGCCGACCTCGCCCAGCACTGGATCGACAACACCGCCCACGTCGCCGACTGACGTGCGGATGACTGAGGCCCACCGGCGTCGGTTCCCGGGTGTGGATCACGAAGGTGACCCGGGTGGGCGTGGGGGTCGCGGGCTTCGGGCACACTGGTGCGGGTGCGGAAGATCAGTTTGATCGGGATCGGCGCGGGCGACCCGGACCATCTCACCCTGCAGGCGGCCAAGGCCATCGGGCGTACCGATGTGTTCTTCCTGCTCGACAAGGGTGAGCTCAAGCAGAGCATGATCGATCTGCGGGAGCGGATCATTCGCGGCTACTCCAAGCCGACCCGCCGCATGGTCACCGGCCGTGACCCCGATCGCGACCGCACGCCGGCCGACTACCAGGGCACGGTCGAGGACTGGCGGCACCGCCGGGCCCTGGTCATGGAAGAGATGCTGGTCGAGCATCTGCGCGAGGACGAGACGGGCTCCTTCCTGGTGTGGGGAGATCCTTCCCTGTACGACTCGTCGATCGCCATCCTCGACGAGGTGCTGGCCCGGGGCGCGATCGAGTTCGAGTACGAGGTGATCCCCGGCATCAGCAGCGTGTCGGCGCTCGCGGCGAAGCACCGGGTGCCGCTGAACCGGGTCGGCCGGCCGTACCAGGTGACGACCGGCCGCCGGCTCGCCGAGGGGTGGCCCGCGGGCGTCGACGACGTGGTGGTCATGCTCGACGCCCAGCAGGCGTTCACCGCGCACCCCGACGTCGACATCTTCTGGGGCGCCTACGTGGGCACGCCCGACGAGATCCTGCGCTCGGGCCGGGTGTCCGAGGTCGCCGACGAAATCCTGCGCACCCGCGCCGACGCCCGCGAACAACACGGCTGGATCATGGACACTTACCTGCTCCGCCGGCCGGACTGATCAGCCGACCACCCACACCGCCACGGCCGCGGCGGCCAGGTTCGCCGTCGCAGCCTGAGCGGGGTGGCTTCTTACGACGTCATGGCCTGGTCGGGTTGTGATGAGCGCTTTGCGGCCAGGGCGAACAGGGCCACCGCGGGCAGTACGAACAGGCCTGCCACCGAGATGCCGGCGCCGATCGCCCGTCGCTGGGCCACGAGCCCGGCGGGTGGGCCGCCGGCGATCTGGCCGAGCGCGTCGGCCTGCGACACGATCGAGAAGACGGTGGCCCGGGACTGGGGCGCGGTGGCCGAGACGAGCCAGACGTTGAGCACCGGCTCGGCCGTGTCGCGCAACAGCCGTACGCCCAGATAGAGGCCGACCGCCGCCCACCAGTGACCGGCCCAGCCGAGGCTGATCATGCCGATCGCCGTGAGCGCCTGGATGACGGCCAGCACCCGGCCGACCCGCTGCGGGCGGACGACGTCGATCCACTGGCCGGCCATGCCGGTGACCACGATCGAGCCGAGCGCGGCGATCATCGCGAGGCCCCCGAAGACCAGCTCGACCGGATGATCGCCGATATGCGGCAGCAGGAAGGGTTGACTGAGCCGGTCGAACCCCTCGCTGCTCATGCCCGCGAACAGCGTGGCCCCGACGATGCCGGCCAGCACGGCGCTGTGCCGCACGGCCCGCACCCCGTCCGCCACTTGGCGGTGCATCGATCGCCACGAGCCGATCGGCGCCGGGCTCCAGTTGTTCTCGGTCATGAAGATCATCAGCAGTACGCCGAGAGCCAGCGTGACGATCCCGCCGACCACAATGGGCAGGGCCGGCGTGATCGCCGTGAGCCCGACCGCGGCGACGATGCCGAGCAGGCTGCCGCCCTGATAGATCTGCCCACCCCGTACGAAAGCACTGGTCACTTGATCTTGGTTGATCTCGTCGGCGGCCCAGGCCTGCTCGGCCCCGTCGACGCAGACCACCCCGATCGACCAGATGACGGTGCCGGCCAGAATCGCGCCGTACGCCGGCACGAGCCCCCAGACGACCAGACCGACGCCCATCAACAGGTAGCCGACAATGACACTGAGGCGGCGGCTGTACCGGTCGGCGATCACCCCCGTCGGCACCTGGGCGACGAAGCAGACGGCCTCCATGACCGTGCCCACGAGCACGAGCTGAAGCGGCGACAGCCCGACGACGGTCGCCTGATAGATGAGATTGAGTGTGAAAGCGGTGGTCGACGCGAACGCGCCGACCCCGCACACGAGCAGATAGAGACGATACGAAGACATGCGCGATCACTCCGGGATCGAAAAGCCGACCCGGCGCCGGGGTGGTTCGCTGCTGCTAAGGGGTCATCAGCCCGCAGAGGCCACAGGGCACCGGACGAACGAAGCGATGCCACACGCAGTTGTCATGCCGCCATGCTCCTGACCTTCGTACAGGTCGGTCAACCGATTTTCAGCCGAGCGGCCGCACCGCAGCGTGTTGCCGACTTCGCCTGCCGCGACCCGATGCTTGGTGTACGCGAGGGCCCCGTCCACCACTCGGACGCCCGTCCAGAGGTAGAAAGCGCCGCTCGGGGAACCGCGCAGGACAAGTAGGTCAGCGGCGCGGCCGCACCCGGGAATGTGCGCCGGCCGACCGGCCATACCCCGCCCACCCTTGGGGGCTGACCCTGGTCCAGTTTATCGGGGTGGGGCGGCGGGGAGGCGGGTTGTCCACAGGGGTGGGTGGTCAGGAGTGGGCGGGGCGGCGGAACAGGTGGGGGGCTGTGGACAGGCCGGCCCAGAGGATCAGGGTGACTATGCCCAGGATCAGGGCTGAGGCGCTGGCGGCGACGCCGATGGCGGGGGTGGCTACGACCATGGGTAGCAGGCGTACGGAGAGGGCGCCGCCCATGGCGCGGACCGAGGCGCTGTAGGCCAGGTCCCGGGTCACCGATTCTGGTTTGGCTTCGGCGGCTACCCGGGCGTCCATGTCGCCTTCGAAGGCGGTTTGGCTCAGGCCGGCGGCGAACTGGGCTACCAGGACCATGGGGGCGTAGACGGGGGCCAGGATCCAGCCGGCCAGCATGCCCAGGCCCCACAGGCACCAGCGGAGTACGGCGGGGAGGCGTAGGCGGCTCAGGGCGGCTACCGCGCGGGTGGCGAGCAGGGTGCCCACGCAGAAGGCAATCGCGGAGACGGCCACCCAGTTGTGGCCGTGGAGTTCGGCTACTACCGGTACGGCGAGCAGGGTCGGGCCGGAGGCCAAAACCATGACTCCGGCTCCGGCTACCAGCATGCGGGGCTGGGGGAGGCGCCACGCGCCGTTGGGTGCGGGCGAGCTGGCCGCGTGCCGCCAGCGGGGCGGCACCGTGCCACCACGGTCAGCGTCAGCAGACCCAGACGCGGAAGCAGCGCCGGCCGCAGAATAAAATTCAGCACCAGACGCCGTAGAAGCAGCGCCAGCAGCGGAGAACCCAGCAGCGGAGAACCCAGCAGCAGGGGAGACGGCCGCGGCCAAAGAATCAGTGCCGGGGACAGGGAGCGCGGCGGCCGGCAGGCCAGGTGTGGTGGTGCGGGCCGCGGCGGAGAGGGCGCCGGCGTGGGCCGGAGCGGGGAAGCGGGACGGCGCCGGGTTGGGCGTGATCCGGGCGCGCCGCGCGATCAGCACCGTGGGCAGCAGCGAGCCCAGATAGACCACGAACACCGCGACCAGCAGCCACCCCGTCGGATACCCGAGGGTGCCGGTCGGCAGCAGGGCCGCGATCGCCGTGCCGGCCGCCTCCACGCCGGCGATGGCTACCGCATAGCGGGTCATCGAGCGGGGCGAAGCGTCCACCGCCGACACCTCGGCGCGCATGCCGGCGAAGCCCGCCCATGCTGCCACGTGTTGCAGCAGGACCAGCAGGGCGATCAGCCAGGAGGGCCAGCCCGCGATCAGGCCGTACAGGGTGCCGAAGCGCAGCAGCACCTCGATCCCGGCGGCTCCGCGCAGCAGGGTGCGGCCGTCGAGGTGGCGGGCCAGCCAGCCTGTGACGGGGGCCGACAGCACCACGCCGACCAGCATCGCCGCGTTGTACAGGGCGGCCTCGGCCAGGCCGCCGCGGGCGGTGGCGATGAGGACGACGAACGTCCAGCCCAGGGCCATGCCGAAGGAGTCGATGACGCCGGAGACGACGAGTTCGCGCAGCCGGCCGGCCCGCCGCATGCCGCCGGGACCGGCCCGGCGGCGTCCGCGGCGTGCTGCCAGCGCATCAATCACGCGACCGGCCCCAGGGTGGAAGCCACGCGCGCGAGCGGCACCCGAACCGAAGTCGCGTCGTAGGAGGGCGAACCAGCCCCGACGAAGAGCGGGGTGGGCTGGTCGAAGCCGTTGAAGTCGGAGGCGTAGGCCAGGGTGTAGGCGCCGGTGGTGCCGATGTAGATCACGTCGCCGGTCGCCAACCCTGCCGGCAGCATGATGCCGTAGCCGATGGTGTCGCTGCTGTCGCAGGTCGGGCCGGTAATGGTGTAGGGCACCGTTGGCTCCACACCGGATTTCGAAGTCAAAAGAGGGAAGTCCCAGCCGCCCGGCGTCTGCAGCACCTCCATGAGCCCGTTGAACGCGCCCACCTCGAGGTAGAGCCAGTTCTCCTCGTCGCGGCTCTCGTGCCCGATGATCGTGGCCGCCATGACGCCCGACTCGGCCACCAGGTGCCGGCCGGGCTCGGCCACGATCAGGCCGGGGCGGTAGGGCAGGGCGTTCAGGGCCTCGGTGGTGGCCGCGCCGATCTGCTCGATGGTGGGCACATCGGTGGTGTAGCGGGCCGGGAAGCCGCCGCCCAGGTCGAGCATCTCGAGGTTGATGCCGTCGTGGCGCAGGCGGTCCATGAGCTTGCCGGCCGTGTCGACGGCCGATGCCCACGCCGTGGGTCGCAAGCACTGCGATCCGACGTGGAAGGTCACACCGTACGGCCGCAATTCGAGCCGCTGGGCGAGCAGCAGCAGGTCGTAGGCATCTTCGGCGTCCGTGCCGAATTTGCGGCTGAGGGGGAAGACGCTGGCCTCGTCGTCGACGCGGAGGCGGACGTAGACGGCGGCGCCGGGGGCGTGCTCGGCGATCTTGGTCAGCTCGTTGGGGGAGTCGAAGCTGAAGCGCCACAGGCCGGCCGCGTGGGCGGCGGCGATGTGGGCCGGTGGCTTGATCGGGTTGCTGTAGAGCACGTCGGCCGGGTCGACGCCGATGGCCTGGAGCCGGCGCAGCTCACCGAGCGAGGCGATCTCGAACTGCGCGCCCTGGGCGTGCAGGGTGCGCAGGATCTCGTCGGACGGGTTGCACTTCATCGCGTAGTGCACGGCCACGCCGGGCAGGGCGGCCCGGAACGAGGAGAGCCGGGCGGTCACCGTGTCCAGATCGGTCACCAGGTACGGCGTCGGCATGTCGACGATGCCGCCGAGCGTCGCGGGGGCGAGCGGGGTGGGCCACGAGGTCATGCGGGGATCTCCAGTCGGGGGTCGGCGCCTTCGAGGAACAGCCGCCCGGCTTCGGCGGCCGGCACGGGGCGGGAGAAGTAGTAGCCCTGGGCGAAGTGGCAGCCCATGTCGCGGAGCGCGGCCAGCTGCCCGAACTCCTCGATGCCTTCGGCCACGGTGGCCATGCCGAGGCTCTTGCCGAGCTGCACGATGGTGTCGGCCAGCGCGGTGTCGTCGGTCAGGGCGCCCAGCCGCTCGACGAACGAGCGGTCGATCTTGAGCGTGTCGACCGGGAAGCGGCGCAGGTAGGCCAGCGACGAGTAGCCGGTGCCGAAGTCGTCGATGGCCAGCGTCACGCCGAGCGCCTTGAGCCGCAGCAGCTGCTCGAGGTTGTCGTCGGTGTCGGTCATCAGCACGCTCTCGGTCATCTCGAGGCAGAGCTGGTCGGCCGGCATGCCGGTCTCGGCCAGGATCTCGGCCACCACGTCGACCAGGTCGGCGCGGTCGAACTGGCGGACCGACACGTTGACGGCCATCTTGACCGGGCGGCCGTCGCCGGCCTGGCTCCACTCGACGGCCTGGCGGCACGCCTCGCGCAGCACCCAGCGGCCCAGCGGCACGATCAGGCCGGTGGCCTCGGCGATCGGGATGAACTCGGCCGGCGGGATCAGGCCGCGGGTCGGGTGCATCCAGCGGGCCAGCGCCTCGAAGCCGATGACCTCGCTGCTGCCGAGGTCGACCGTGGGCTGGTAGTGCAGCTTGAGCTGGTTGCGCTCGAGGGCGACCCGCAGGTCGGCTTCGAGCTCGAGCCGGGCGACCAGACCCGAGAGCATCTCGGGGTCGTACGCCGCATAGCCGCTGCCCCCGGCCGACTTCGCCTTGTACATGGCCAGGTCGGCGTTGCGCATGAGCTGCTCGGCGCCGTCGTCCTCGCCGTCGGCGAGCAGGCCGGCCGCGGCCAGGCCGATGCTGGCCTGCACGTGGATGTCGCGGCTCTCGCTGGCGAAGGGCTCCTCGAGCACGTCGATGATGCGCTGCGCGACCTGCTCGGCGTCGTCGCCGCCGCGGTCCGACTCGATGAGCACGGCGAACTCGTCGCCGCCGAAGCGGGCCACCACGTCGCCCTCGCGCACCGAGGCCCGCAGCCGGTCGGCCACCTGCACGAGCAGCTGGTCGCCGGCCAGGTGGCCGAGGCTGTCGTTGACCTCCTTGAAGCCGTCGAGGTCGAGGAAGAGCACGGTGACCTCACCGGCCTCGGGGCGGGTGCGCAGGGCGTCGCCGACCCGCTCGCGGAACAGCGCGCGGTTGGCCAGCTGGGTCAGCGCGTCGTGGTAGGCCTCGTGGACCAGTTGGTCCTGCAGCTCCTTGCGCTCGCTGATGTCGCGGGTGTTGAGCACCAGGCCGGCCACGCTGGGGTCGCTGAGCAGGTTGGTGATGGTCATCTCGGCCTGGCGCAGCCGCCCGTCGCGGTGCTGGACGGTCAGCTCGAGCACGGTCGTGGCGTACGGCCGCCCGGCCACCTGCCGCAGCGCCTGGGCCAGCCGCAGACCCGACTCGGGGTCGAGCAGCTTGGTCAGGCGGCGGCTGTGCAGGAAGCGGGCCGGGTAGCCGAAGACCCGCTGCACCGACTCGCTCTGGTAGAGCACGTCGGCCTCGGGGCTGACCACGGTGACCACGTCGGAGCTGTGCTGCACGAGCGCCTTGAAGCGCTGCTCGCTGGCGAACAGCTCGGCCGTGCGGGCCTCGACCCGGGCCTCGAGCGTACGGGTGAGGTTGCGGTTCTCGCGCAGCGTGAGCAGCTGGCGGCCGACGATGAGCAGGATCAGGACGGACCGGGTGTAGGCCACGAACCCGTTGCTGTGGCCGGTCGTGGCGTACCAGACGACCGAGGTGAACAGGGCCGCGAGCACCGCCACGTACGGCAGCAGGATGCCCACCGGCTGCCCGCTGTCCGACTCGGCGACCTCGTGGTTGCGCCGCACCGGCATCAGCGCGGCCACCAGGATCAGCGAGAACCCGGTGAACCAGCCGATGTCGGTGACCCCGCCCGGGCTGTAGCTGCCGAGCAGGTTGAGGTAGGCGTACCCGATGTCGGAGACCGCGAACGCCGCGATGCCGGCGCCGACGAGAGAGAGCTGGTTGAAGGTGCGGCCGCTGCGGCGTTGCTGGGCCAGCATGTACAGCACCATCGTGACGATCACCACGTCGCCCAGCGGGTAGGCCAGGCTGACGTAGAGGGCGAGCGGGCCGCTCTGGCCGGCGTCGAGCAGCGGCTGCACCACGAAGATCCACGCCATCAGCACGAGCGAGGCGGCGACCATGAGCCCGTCCAGCACGCTGCGGACCCGGCTGGCCAGGGCCTGGGTGCGGCTCGGCAGCACCAGCAGGCCGATCGGGGTGAGCACGACCATGCCGAGGTAGCCGATGTCGGCCTGCGACGGCAGGTGCACCTCGCGGCCCAGCACGGTCTGGATGTAGCAGGCCGCGGCCTGGCCCAGACCCCAGCTGAGCACGCCCAGCCCGACCAGGGCCCAGCCCCAGCGCATCCGCCCGGTGAACCGGCGGGCGCGCCACAAGCAGGCCACGGCGGCGGCCAGGGCGGCGAAGCACAGGCCGAAGTTGGAGACGACCAGGCCGAAGCCGGCGCCCCCGGCCCCGGTGCTCAGCACGAACGCGAACGTCACCACGAACGCGCCGACCAGGGAGCAGAGCGCGTACCACCCGGCGGGTCGCCGGTTACCGGCCCGCGCTTCGGTGCTGGCTGCCATCAGACGTGTCTCCGGTCCACCAAGAAACCACCCCGAGGTGGGCGGTCGTAGGGCCTAGATCGGGACCGGACGGGCGAGCTTGAGCAGTTCTCAGAGGCAAATCAGGTGCAAAGGCATTGACGTACGTCTCTTGATTACGACAACGTTGTCACCAGGAGGTCTCCCCATGCACTTGCTGCTCAGCGCTGTCCTCGTCGCCGGACTCGCGGCCGCCCCCGCTGCTGCCGCTGAAGAGCCGGTCGATCTCGTCCGCAACTTCGTCGGCACCGAGAACTTCGGCAACACGTTCCCGGGGGCCAGCGCGCCCTTCGGCATGGTGCAGGTCAGCCCCGACACCGGCGGTCAGGGTGGCTACGACTACAAGCAGTCGACCATCTACGGCTTCAGCCAGACCCATCTGTCCGGGGTGGGCTGCGGCGTCGCCGGCGAGCTGCCGATCATGCCGACCACGGGCACGATCACCAGCGTCGACCCGAACAGCTACCGGTCGGCCTACAGCCACGCCGACGAGGAGGCCTCGCCCGGTTATTACCGGGTCGGTCTTTCCACGTACGGCGTCCGGGCCGAACTGACCGCGACCGAGCGCACCGGCTGGCAGCGCTACACGTTCCCGGCCACCGGCTCGGCCAACGTGCTGTTCAACACGGGCAAGGCCAACCAGACCGTGTTCGGCTCCGAGGTCCACGTGGTCGGCGACCGGACGATCGAGGGGCGGGTCGAGGCGGGCAACTTCTGCGCCGGACAGGACCGGCACACCGTCTATTTCACGGCCTCGTTCGACCGGCCGTTCGCGTCGTTCGGCACGTGGCGCGGCTCCACCCGCACCGACGGCAGCCGGGACGCGGCCGGATCGGGGGGCAACGGCGCGTACGTCCGGTTCAACGCCTCATCCGACCGGGATGTCGTGGTGAAGGTGGGGCTGTCGTACACCGGCGTGGCCGGGGCCCGGGCCAACCTGGCCGCCGAGACCGCGGGCCACGACTTCGACGCGACCCGGGCCGCGCTGCGGGCCAAGTGGGCAACTGCCCTGGGCAAGATCAAGATCGATGGGGGTACGACGGATCGGCGCGCGGCGTTCTACACGGCGCTCTACCATTCGCTGCTGCACCCGAACCTGGCCGGGGACGTCGACGGCTCGTACGCCGGCTTCGATCGCGTCGTGCACAAGGCCCAGGGCTACACGCCGTACCAGAATTTCTCGCTCTGGGACACGTACCGCCCGCAGAACCAACTGCTCGAACTGCTCACCCCGGACGTGGCCCGCGACGTGGCGCTCAGCGTGCTCGCGATCGGCCGCGACGGCGGCTGGCTGCCCCGCTGGGCCCTGGCCAACAGCGAGACCAACATCATGACCGGCGATCCGGTGACGCCCTTCCTCGTCGAGGCCTGGTCCAAGGGGTTGCTGCAAGGGCAAGAACTTTCCGCGTACGAGTTGTTGCGGGCCAACGCTTTGAGCGAACCGCCCGCGGCTTCGCCTTTCAACGGTCGTACGGGAATCAGGTATTACAACGACCGCGGCTACATCCCGTCCGGGTTGCAGCTCGGCCGGGACTGCGTGCACAAGGGCGGGGACAACGACTGCGTGCACCCGGCCTCGGCCACCCTCGAATACGCGGCGGCCGACGCCTCGCTGGCCCTGATGGCGGCCGGCCTGGGTAGAACGGCCGACGCGCAACTGTTCGCCGGGCGTGGGCAGTGGTACCGCAACCTGTGGGACAGCTCGATCAAGCAGTTCCGGCCGCGCACGACCGCGGGCACGTGGGTCACGCCGTACGACCCGGTGGCGGCGGGCCAGCAGTTCCACGAGGGCGGCGCCTACCAGTACCAGTGGCTGGTACCGCAGGATCCGGCCGGGCTGGTCCGGCTGATGGGCGGACGCGCGAGCACCGAGCGGCGGCTGGACGACTTCTTCGCGTACCCGAAGCTGCTGACCGACCCGGCCGGCACCGCGCGCACCGACTGGATCGCCAGCCCCTACGACTACTACGCCAAGCCCACCTACAACCCGAACAACGAGCCCGACCTGCTCGCGCCGTACATGTACCACTGGGCCGGCGCCCCGGCCAAGACGGCCACGGTCGTCCGGGCCGCGATGACCCTGTTCACGACCGGCCCCGACGGCATGACGGGCAACGACGACCTGGGCACGATGAGTGCCTGGTACGTGTTCTCGTCGCTGGGCCTGTATCCGACGATGAGCGGCGCGAACTTCCTGGCCGTGTCCAGTCCCCAGTTCCCCTCGGCGGTGCTGGCCCTGAAGAGCGGCACGCTCACGATCACCGCGCCCGGGGCGTCAGATCAAAACCGTTACATCCAGGGCGTACGGGTCAACAACGCCGACCTGACCCGCAACTGGATGCCGTGGTCGGCCGTCGGCTCGGGCGGCACGATCGCCCACACGCTCGGCACCACCCCGTCGTCGTGGGGCACCGCGGCCGCGGCCGAACCGCCGTCGGTCAACCAGGCCGCGCCGGACGTACCCGTCACCTGCGCGGCGTCGTCGGCGGCGAACCAGTGCGCGGTCAATCTGTCGGCGTTCCGCACCCGCGACGGGACGGCCACCGTCGCCGCCCCGGCCGAGGGCAACTTCGACGGCGGCGGCTGGAGCTACGACGCCGCCCGCATGCCGGCGGCCGGCCCGGTCACGTGGGGCGGGATCACGTACGACGCCCCCGACCCGACCGGCCCGAGACCGAACCTCGTGCCCGCCACCGGCCAGACCCTGCTGCCGCCGGCCGGGTCCCGCTCGGCGGCCAACCTGGTGCTCACCAGCCACCACGGCCCGATCAGCACCTCGGTCACCATCGGCTACACCGACGGCACCTACGTCGCCACGCCGGTGACGGTGGCCGACTGGTGCGGCCCGGCCGCCTCCGGCACCACGGCGGTGCTCTCGATGCCGCACCGCATCAAGGCCGGCCAGGGCGTCGACGGCCCGGCGACGGCCCTGTTCGGGGCGCGCCTGCCGCTGACCGCGGGCAAGCAGATCCGCTCGATCACCCTGCCCGCCGACCCGCGCGTCTATATCTATGCGGTCACGTTCAGCTGAGCCATGGCCAGCAAGGCCAAGGCGTCGGCGTCCGGGGTGCCCGGCGCGGCGGTGTAGAGGACCAGGTGCTGGTCGCGGTCGGTCAGCGCCATCGTGTCGCAGTCGACGGTCACCCGGCCCACCACGGGGTTGTGGAACGTCTTGGTCAGCATGGGCGCGGCTTCGACGTCGTGCCGCTCCCACAGCCGCTCGAAGTCGGAGCTGCCCGACCGCAGATCGGCGATCAACTCGGCCACGTACGGGTCGGTCGGGTAGCGGGCCAGCGTGGTCCGGAGCTGCATGACGGCATGATGCCGGAACTCGGAGAGATCGGAGACGCCGTAGAGCGGGGCCCCGGGTGGCGGCAGGAAGGCCCGCCGGGCCAGGTTGCGGTCCGGCGGGTCGAGCGCGCCGAAGTCCTCCATCAGCGCGACGGCCAGGTCGTTCCAGGCCAGCACCTCGAAGGCGGCCGACGTCACGAACCCGGCCGTCTGCGGCAGCCGGGAGAGCAGAGCCAGAATGCTCGGCCGCACGTCGCGTCGAAGGAGGCCGGTGCGAACCGGCGCCGTGCCGGCCAGCAGGTGCAGGTGATCGGACTCGGCGCCGGTCAGACGGAGCGCGGCCGCGATGCCGGCCAGCACCTCACCGGACGGCCGGGGCGCGCGGCCCTGCTCGAGGCGCACGTAGTACTCGGTCGAGATGTGCGCGAGCACCGCGACCTCTTCGCGCCGCAGCCCCGGGGTGCGGCGCCGGGGGCCGGCGGGCAGGCCGGCGTCGGCCGGCCGCAGCCGCTCGCGCCGGCTGCGAAGGAAAGCGCCGAGCTCCAGCTTGTCCATGCCCCCAGTGTGCCCGCCGGAGCCGGGCGCATCCTGGTACCACTGATGCCTGTCTGAGGATCGGCTCGGCGGCCACGCTTTCGGCATGACAGACATGCTGACCGGCAAGGTCATCTTCATCACCGGAGCCAGCCGCGGCATCGGCGCCGCCGCGGCCCACCTGTTCGCCCGCGAGGGGGCCTCCGTCGTGCTCGCCGCCCGCAGCACCGAGGCCCTCGGCAAGATCGTCGCCGAGATCCGGGCCGAAGGGGGCGTGGCCGACGCGGTGACGCTGGATCTGGCCGACCGGGCGGGCATCCGGACCGCCGTCCAGAAGGCCGGCGAGTTGCACGGCCGGCTCGACGGCGCTTTCAACAATGGCGCGGCGATCCAGCAGCCCGGGCCGCTCGACGCCACCAGCGACGAGGACATCGACAACCAGTTCGAGGTGAACTTCCGAGCCCACTGGACGGCCATGAACGCGGAAGCCGAGCTGATGCGCGCCAACGGCGGCGGCGCGATCGTCAACACGTCGAGCATCGGCAGCCGGCGGGCCAACCCGGCCCTGCCCGCTTACGGCGCGATGAAGCGCGCCTTGAACAGCATCACCGAAACCGCGGCGGTGACGTGGGCGTCGCAAGGCATCCGGGTCAACGGCATCACGCCGGGCGGCACAGCAACCGAGATGATCGAGGAGTGGGAGGCCGCGACCCCCGGCATCAAGACCCGCATCAACGCCTCGACCCCGCTGGGCCGCATGGCCACCCCGACCGAGGTCGCCGAAGTCGCCGCCTGGCTGCTGAGCGACCGCGCCGCGATGGTCACCGGCGCCATCATCCCGGTCGACGGAGGCGCTGGCGCCTGAACCCACCCCGCCGGACCACCCCGCGGCTGCCGCGGCAGCCCTGCCCGGCGGGAGTGGGCGCGGCGCTTCAGTGTGGGTCGCGGGCCTGCCAGGTTGTCACGCAGGCCTCGTTGCCCTCGGGGTCGGCCAGCACCCAGAACGCGGGGGCCCGGACGTCGGACAGCACCCGGCCGCCGGCGGCGACGGTGGCCTCGATGCGGCGGGCAGCCTCGTCGTGGGGGACCGAGACGTCGAAGTGCACACGGTTGCGCTGGGGGCGCGGAGCATCCATCTGCTGGAACCAGAGAGCCGGGCCCTGGCCGAGTGGGTCGATCAGCGGGCCGTCGTCGTCGGCGCCGGGCTCGTCGACATAGCCCAGGACCGCCTGCCAGAACGGGCGGACCGAGGCGATGTCGAGCGCGTCGATGGCGATCTCGAGCACCTGAACGGACCGCTGACCGTCAAGGCCCGGCCCGGGCTCGGTCTTCAGGCCGGCCGCCGTGATCGCGCGGGCCAGGTCGGTGTCGGTGGTGGTCACCGCGCTGAGGGCGAGCGTCTGCAGCGAAAGCACGACCCGATCGGCCCGGACGTCGACGCGCAGATGCCCGTCGGCCTGCGGGCCGCAGGCCGCCACCGCCCGGGACGCGACCTCGACGGCCTCGGCCAACGAGCCGACCGCGACCCAGCTGCTCAAGACCCCGAGCACGAGCCGCCACCCGTGGTCGCCCACCGCATCCGAAGCCGCCTGGCGGCTCAGCCTTTTCTCCATGCCGCGCATCCTCTCAGGCCCCTACGACATTTCCGCCGGCGCGCGATCAGCCGGCGGCGGCGCCCGTGGCCGGTCAGACGTCGTCGGCCTTGTCCCAGCGTTCCAGGTCGCGCAGCCATGCGTTCGCGTTGCCGTCGGAGGGGGCCCGCCAGTCGCCGCGCGGCGACAGGGAGCCGCCGGCCGTCACCTTGGGGCCGTTGGGCATGGCTGAGCGTTTGAACTGGGCGAACGCGAAGAACCGGCGGCAGAACTGTTCGAGCCAGTGCCGGATCTCGGGCAGGTCGTAGGCGACCCGCTTCGGTTCCGGGAAGTTGGGCGGCCAGGCGCCGGCCGCCGCGTCCTGCCAGGCGTGCCAGGCCAGGAAGCCGATCTTCGTCGGGCGCATGCCGTAGCGGAGCACGTGGAACAGCGCGAAGTCGTGCAACGCGTACGGGCCGATCGTGTCTTCCGTGGATTGCAGTTCGGCCCCGGGCACGAGTTCGGGGCTGATCTCGGTGTCGAGCACCGCCGTGAGCACCGCCCCCACCTCGTCGCTGAAGATCTTTTCGCTGACGACCCAGCGGATCAGGTGCTGCATCAGGGTTTTCGGCACGCCGCCGTTGACGTTGTAGTGGCTCATCTGGTCGCCGACGCCGTACGTGCACCAGCCCAGGGCCAGCTCGGACAGGTCGCCCGTGCCCAGCACGATGCCGCCGCGCTGGTTGGCCAGCCGGAACAGGTAGTCGGTGCGCAGCCCGGCCTGCACGTTCTCGAACGTCACGTCGTAGACGGGTTGGCCCGACGCGAACGGGTGGCCCATCTCGGTCAGCATGAGCTTGGCCGTGGACGTGATGTCGAGCTCGGCCGCGGTCACCCCGAGCGCCCGCATCAGCCGCAGAGCATTCTCTTTCGTACCGGAACTGGTGGCGAAGCCCGGCATCGTGAACCCGAGGATGTCGCTGCGGGGCCGCCCGGCCCGGTCCATGGCCCGCGCGGCCACGATCAGCGCGTGGGTCGAGTCGAGCCCGCCCGAGACGCCGATGACCACCTTGGGGTTGCCGATCGCCCCGAGCCGCTGCTGCAGCCCGGCGACCTGGATGTTGTACGCCTCGTAGCAGTCCAGGGCGAGCCGGGCCACGTCGGCCGGCACGAACGGGAAGCGTTCGACCCGCCGGCGCAGGCCGAGGTCGGCCGTCGGCGGGGCCAGCTCGAAGCGTACGGAACGGAAGTCGCTCGTGCGGGCCGCGTGGGTGCGCCGGTTGTCGTCGAAGCTGCCCATCCGCAGCCTCTCCTGGCGCAGCAGGTCGAGGTCGACGTCGGCCACCGAGGCCAGGTCGCCCAGCGGGAACCGTTCCGACTCGGCCAGCAGCACCCCGTTCTCATAGATCATGGTCTGCCCGTCCCAGGACAGGTCGGTGCTGGACTCGCCCAGGCCGGCCGCGGCGTAGACATACGCGGCCAGGCAGCGCGATGACGCCGACCGGCACAGCATCTTGCGGTCCTCGGCCCGGCCCACGGTGATCGGGCTGCCCGACAGGTTGAGCAGCACTGTCGCACCGGCCAGGGCGGCCTCGGCGCTGGGCGGGATCGGGACCCACATGTCCTCGCAGATCTCGACGTGCACCACGAGGCCGGGCACGTCGGTCGCGTCGAACAACAGGTCCGTACCGAAGGGGATCTGTTGCCCGTCGAAGGTGAAGCTGCCCCCGCGCTCGTCGTCACCGGCGGCGATCTGGCGCTTCTCGTAGAACTCGCGGTAGTTCGGCAGGTACGACTTGGGGGCGATGCCCAGGATCCGGCCGCGGTGCACGACGACCGCGCAGTTGTAGATGCGGTTGCGGTGCCGCAGGGGAGCCCCGACCACCAGCACGGGCAGCAGCTCGGCCGACCCGGCCATGACCGTGCGCAGCCCGGCCAGCACGTCGTCGAGCAGCGCGTCCTGCATGAGCAGGTCTTCGATCGAGTAGCCGCTGAGCCCCAGCTCGGGGAAGAGCGCGACGGCCACACCCTGATCAGAGCATTCCCTTGCGGTACGCAGGATGGCCTCGGCGTTGGCGGCCGGGTCGGCGACGGCGGCGTGGTTGGTGCACGCGGCAACCCGCGCGAACCCGTGCTGGTAGATCGAGCGGAAGTTCACCGCCCCATTCTCAGGCACGCCCCGCGGAAAATCCCGGCGTCAGAGCAGGGGCGAGTGTCATCCGCCTCACCGCGGACAAGACGAAGCGGCCCGGGCCCCGAGTGGGGTCCGGGCCACGAACTATGGCTTCCCGAGCAGTTCCACCTCGGCCAGGGCGACGGGACCGCCGAACGAGACGGAGTAGAACTTGTACAGCCCGGGCTTTGCGATCTTGAACGGGCGGGTCTGCAGCCGCCAGTCGAACGTCTCGGCCGATCGGGTGTCGATCGTCGTCCACGTGACGCCGTCGGCCGAGGCGCGCACGGTCCACGACGACGGGTCTGCGCCGGCCGTGTCGGCCGAGGTCAGCGTGTAGTGCGTGACCTTTTCGCCGGACGGGCCGAACTCGTAGGTGAACGTGCCGTCGACCGTGGCCCGGGTGGCCGTCGTGTCGTCGACCAGGGCCGGCGCCGAGGCCGTGCCCGCCTGCTGCCCGGTCAGGTCGCGCAGCGGGTTCGCCACCGCATCACCGCTGGTCAGCGAGGGTGGCGGCGAGTCGGCGCCCCACGCCGAGGGCTTCGGGCCCATCGTGAAGTCGAGCGTCGCCCCCTTCGCGAGCACCGAGTGCGGCAGGGAGGTCGACCCGTACGCCTTGCCGTTGATCTTCAAGCTCTGGACGTAGACGTTCTTCGCGGAGTTCTTGGGCGCATTGACGACGATCTTCTTGCCGTTCTCGAGGTTGACCGTGGCCTTGGTGAACAGCGGCGACCCGATCGCGTAGGCCGGCGAACCCATCCGCAGCGGATAGAAGCCGAGCGCCGAGAACACCTGCCAGGCCGACATCTCGCCGTTGTCCTCGTCGCCGGGGTAGCCCTGGCCGATCTCGCTGCCCAGATAGAGCCGTGACAATGCCTCTCGCGCGAGCTTCTGCGCCTTCGACGGCTGCCCGGCGTAGTCGTACATGTAGATGATGTGGTGCGACGGCTGGTTGCTGTGGCCGTACTGGCCCATCCGCACGTCGCGCGCCTCGACCATTTCGTGGATCGTGCCGCCGTACGAGCCGGGGAACTTCGCCGTCTCGGGCGTCGCGAAGAACTGGTCGAGCTTGTCGGCCAGTCCCTTCTTACCGCCGTACAGATTGGCCAGTCCCTGCCCGTCCTGCGGCACATGGAAGGCCATGTTCCAGCCATTGGTCTCGGTGTAGTCGTAACCCCACACCCGCGGGTCGTAGTTGGCCGGTGTCTGACGCCAGACGCCGGCCGACGTCTTGCCCTGGAAGAAGCCGACGGATTTGTCGAACATGTTGACGTAGTTCAAAGCGCGGTTGCGGAAGTACTCGGCCTCTTCGGCGTACCGTTTCTCGCCGGTCCTGGCGGCCAGCGCCGCTGCCATCTCGCTGATGCCGAAATCGTTGATGTAACCGTCCAGGGCCCAGCTCATCGCCTCGCTGGTGACGTCGCTCGGCGTGTAACCCTTGAAGATCGAGCCGGCCAGGCCCTTGCGGCCCACGTTCTGATCGGGCGGGGTGACTGTCGCGTTCTTCACCGCGGCGGCGTAGGCCTCCTCGATGTCGAAACCCTTCACCCCTTTCCGGTACGCGTCGGCGAACGCGACATCCGAGCTCGTGCCCACCATCAGGTTCGCGTAACCCGGCGCCGACCACCGCGAGATCCACCCGCCGTCGCGGTACTGCTGCACGAACCCGTCGACCATCTCGCCCGCCATTTCCGGGGTCAGCAACGAGTACGCCGGCCAGGTCGTGCGATACGTGTCCCAGAAACCGTTGTTGACGTACACCTTGCCGTCCTTGACCGGCGCCCCCGTCTCGGTCGGCGTGCCGGCCGGGCTGGTCACCGCCGACTGCACCGTGTGCTTGTAGACCGGTTTGGCGTTCGTACCCGTGTTCTCGTACGCCGAATTGGGATAGAGGAAAAGGCGGTAGAGGTTGCCGTAGAGCGTGGCCAGTTGATCCTCGGACGCGCCTTCCACCTCGACCGTGCGCAGCTTCTTGTCCCACAGTTTCTGGGCCCGGTCGCGCACCGAATCGAGCTTCTCCTTCGCGCCGATCTCGAGGTCGAGATTGTGCTTGGCCTGGGCCACGCTGATCAGCGAGGTCGCGATCCGCATGTGCACGGTCTTGTCGCCGAAGCTCACGTAGCCCGTGGCCGGCCGGTTGCCCTCGGCCAGCGAGCCGCTCGCGGTCACGTTCTTGTCGAACGTGGCGTACACGAACATCCGGGTCCACCCGGCCGAGAGCCCGCCGCTGTTGACGTCGGTCCAGCCGCTGATCGACCGGTGGGCGGCGTCGATCGTCAGGCCCGCGTTGTTGTTGACGTTGTCGAAGATCAGGTTGCCCGCGTCACCGGGGAAGGTGAACCGATACAGGGCGGCGTGGTCGGTCGGGGCGAGCTCGGTCCGCAGCCCGTTGTCGAACGTGACGCCGTAGTAGTACGGCTTCGCGACCTCGTTGTCGTGGCTGAACGGCAGCGCCCGCGCGGTGCGGCCCGGGTCGAGCCCGGTCGACGGCATCACCTGGAACGTCTGGCGGTCACCCATCCACGGGCTGGGCTCGTGGCTGGTCGAGAAGGCCTGGATCGTCGGCTTGTTGTCGGCGTTGTTCTGCCGCGACCACTGGTAGAGCCAGCTGGTCGATCCGGCGTCGGTCACCGGCGTCCAGAAGTTGAAACCGTGCGGCACAGCGGTGGCGGGGAAGTTGTTGCCCCGCGAGAAGTCGCCGGACGACTGCGTGCCCCGGCGCGTGTCGACGTACGCCGAAAGGTTCTTGTGGGGTTCGGCCGGAGCTACTTCGCTGATCTTGATGTCGTCGAACCAGGTGCGGAAGGTGGTGGGGCCGCTGGGCTTGTCGTAGCCGACGAGGATGCGGTCGATGGTCTTGCCCTTGGCGACCTGACCGAGGCGGGCCTTCTTGAGGTTCCACTGCGCGGTGTAGAGGGTCTTCGATTCGCCCTGCGCGCGCGGGCTGAGTCCCGCGCCGTGCTGGTCCCTTACCGCCGAGTCGGACAAATAGGTCCCGTCCGTGAAGGCGAGGTCCACCGCCGCATACGTGGCCGGGTTGCTGAGGTCGGTGCGGTTGAACTCGGGGAAGACCAGATAGGAGAGCTCGGTGTCGGCCTTCACCTTGATGTTGACGTCGAAGACTTTGTTGTACGCGTACCCGCGCCCCTCGGCCGTGTGGCGCCCGGCGATCTGGAACGCCTTGAGGCCCGTGTAGCCGGCGCCGGCCTTCGCGGTCGGCGAGCTGGCCGGTCCGTCACCCACCCGGCTCTGCATGGGACCGGCCGGCGGGGGTGTGGTGTCGGCGTCCGCGAGCTCCAGGTCGGCGAGCTGGCTCAGATCGCCCGACGGGTGCCCGGTGACGGTCAGGCGGTACACCTTGTAGGCGCCCGGCGTCGCCACCTCGTACGTCTTGGTCTGGAACCGCTCGCCGAACGTCTCGCCGGCCCGGGTGTCGACGGTGGTCCAGCTCGCGCCGTCGGCCGAGCCGGCCAGCGTCCAGTCCCGGGGGTCGCGCTCGGGGGCATCGTTGGCGCTGGTCAAGGCGTACCGGACGACCTCGATCGGCTCGTCCAGCGTGTACTGCGCCCAGCTCGTGGGGGTGTCGGTCAGCCACTTGGTCGCGGGGTCGCCGTCGTTGAGGTTGGCGCCGCCCTCGTTGCTGTTGGGCTCGGCGTTCACCGCGATCGCGACGACCCGGTCGCGCAGGCTGCCCGGCATTCCGGCGGTCACCGTGCCGTCGACCCCGGCCGCCCGCTCGGTCGTGTCGATCCAGTCAGGCTGCGGCTGGCCGTTCTCGAACGACGAGGTGAACCCCGGCCCGGCTGCCGCGTGAGCCGGCGTCCCGATCATCATCGCTCCCAGGACAGTCAGGGCCATCAGCCCTCGCGATCGGTGCA
This sequence comes from Paractinoplanes aksuensis, assembly GCF_024137025.1. Lineage (GTDB taxonomy): Bacteria > Actinomycetota > Actinomycetes > Mycobacteriales > Micromonosporaceae > Actinoplanes > Actinoplanes aksuensis. The sequence continues at coordinate 111,308 of NZ_JAMYJR010000007.1, read as the reverse complement.
TCCGTAACTCCCCACATCGTCACATGCCGCCCATCTGTCAGACATCGTTACTCGTCAATTGATGGAGAGGCAAGTGAAATGCTGTTTCCGCACGTTTGATCGTGTGCGAATCGGGTTATCGGTCGGGCGTGGCCGACCTGGATGACGAGACGATCGCGTACGCCCACCGGATGTTCGACCTGGCCCGCGCGGGCGATACCGAGGAGCTGGCCGCCCACGTGACGGCGGGCGTGCCGGCCAACCTGACCAACGCCAAGGGCGACACGCTGCTGATCCTGGCCGCCTATCACGAGCATCCGGACACGGCGGCGGCCCTGCTCGACCGGGGCGCCGACCCGGACCGGGTCAACGACCGCGGGCAGACGGCGCTGTCGGCCGCGGTCTTCCGGCAGAGCGCCGAGACCGTCAAGGTGCTGCTCGCCGCGGGCGCCGACCCCGACGCCGGCACCCCGTCCGCGGTGGCCACGGCCGAGTTCTTCAAGCTGCCCGAGATGGCCACGCTGTTGCGCGGCTGACCAGCTTCACGCGGCGGGCATGCTGCGCCGCTCTGCTGATTCCTTTAGCGTCTGGTGAGTGGTCGTCGAGCTGAGCCGTCAAGAAGCGCGCCGCATCGCTGTGCGGGCCCAGCTGCTCGACGCCCACCGCCCGGCCGACCTGTTCGATCTGGTCGACCGCCTGACGTTCCTGCAGTACGACCAGACGGCCGCGGTCGCCCCCAGCGCCGACCTCGTGGCCTGGAGCCGGCTCGGTTCCTCGTACCGCCCGTCCGAGCTGGCCGAAGGGCTGGCCGACCGCACGTACGTCGAGCTGCGCGGCATGATCCGGCCGATGGACGACATCCCGCTGTTCCGGGCCGAGATGGCCGCCCATCAGGCGCCCGACTCCCAGTTCGGCCATCCCAGCGCCCAGCACTGGGTCGACGCCAATGACAAGTTCCGGACCGACATCCTCGACATCCTGGACGTCGACGGGCCCGTGCCGCAGGCCTCGATCCCCGACACGGCCCAGGTGCCGTGGGGCTCGTCGGGCTGGAACAACAACCGCAACGTCGGCATGATGCTCGAGTGCCTGATCGTGCGGGGCGAGGTCGCGGTGGCCGACCGCGACGGCCGCGAGCGGATGTTCGACCTGGCCCGTCGCGTCTATCCGGACGACGTGGTGCCCGAGCCCGAGGCGTCCCGGACCCGGGCCGAGCGGCTGCTGCGGTCACTGGGCCTGGCCCGCAAGAGCGAGGCCGGCGAGCCGGCCGTGGTCGAGGGTGTGCGCGGCAAGTGGCGGGTCGACCCGGCCTTCCTCGGGGGCGGGTTCGAGGGGCGTACGGCGTTGTTGTCCCCGCTCGACCGGCTCATCTTCGACCGCAAGCGGATGGTCGACCTGTTCGAGTTCGACTACAACCTCGAGATGTACAAGCCGGCCGCCCAGCGTCGCTGGGGCTACTTCGCCCTGCCGATCCTCAGCGGCGACCGCCTGATCGGCAAGCTCGACGCCACCACCGACCGCAAACAGGGCGTGCTGCGCGTCGACGCCATCCATTTCGACGAGCCGGTCACCCGGGCCACGGCGGCCGCGGTCGACCGCGAGATCGAGGACCTGGCCCGCTGGTTGCACGTGGGTCTCGACCGCCCACTGATCGCTTGACGGTATATATCGTCGCCCGTACTGTCGTCGACATGCAGGAACCCACCTTTCTGATCCTGGCCGCGCTGGCCGAGCAGCCGCGCCACGGCTACGGGGTCATCCAGGCGGTCGCCGACCTGTCGGGCGGCGACGTCAAGCTGCGGGCGGGCACGCTCTACGGCGCGCTCGACCGGCTCGACGACCAGGGCCTCATCGAGGTCGACCGCGAAGAGGCGGTCGACGGGCGCCTGCGGCGCTACTACCGGCTGACCGACAGCGGCGCGGGGGCGCTGGCGGCCGAGATCGAGCGGTTGCGCCGCAACGCCACCGCGGCCGAGCAACAGCTGCGCCGCCGCCCGCAGGCCTCGTTCGGCGGGGCCACGGCGTGACCCTCGATCGTCGCTACCAGCGGCTGCGTCGACGCCTGGGTCCTGCTGGCCCTGCGGTGCCCCGCACGAATCCCGGTGACCGCACCTCGCTCCCGCCCCTGCTGCGAAACAGGCCCTAAGGTTGATCGCATGTTCCGAGACGAGGATCTTGCGCTGCTCAACCGGCCGCTCTACGCCTTTCTCACTGTCGCGCCGCGGGGCGAACGCTGGCCGTCGCCCCGGCCGGTGTGGTTCGAGGTGACCGCCGACGGCGACCTGCAGATGTTCTCGACGCCCGGTGCGCCGAAGGTCGCCCGCCTGCGCGAGCAGCCCCGGGCGTCGGTGGTCGTGGCCGCCCCGACGGGTGAGCCCGAGTACTGGGTGGCGGTCGAGGGCCCGGTCACCCTGCACGACGACGGCGGGCCCGAACTCGCGGCCCGGCTGGCCGAACGCTACTGGGGCACGCTCGACGCCGACCAGCGGCAGCTCATCGACGAATGGCGCACGACCGGCCTGGTCCGAATCGTGTTGCGGCCGTCGGCGGTGAACCGCTACACCGTCTGAATGACGATCACGCCTCTGACCGACCCGGCGCGCCCACGCCGGCTGGCCTGGCTGGCGTCCGACCGCGGCGACATCCTGTGCACCACCGCCGTCGTGGCCGCCGACGGCGAGATCGCCGGCTTCACCGAACTGGTCGTGCCCGGCGACGGCGCCGGCGACGCCCAGCACTACGGCACCGGTGTGCTGCCCGAACACCGCGGGCACGGGCTCGGCCGCTGGATGAAGGCCGAACAGATCAACCGGACCCGGGCCCGGTTCCCGCGGCTCGACGGCCTGCTGGCCGACACTGCCGACGACAACGCGGCCATGCGCCGGGTCAACGACGCCCTCGGCTACCGGCCGACCCACCGCAGCGCGCTCTACCAGCTCGACCTCAACCGACCTTGAGCCCGGCCAGCCAGCGCTCGACCTCGGCCGGGGAGCGCAGCAGCACCGTCTCGGGAAATTCGGGGCTGTCGTGCCACTGGCGCATGCGGGCCTGCTTGCGGCGGAACGAGCGGAAGTGGAAGTAGAGCAACGACTCGCGGTCGAACAGAAAGAGCCGCCACGTCTCGTAGTTGCCGTTGCAGGTAGGGGTGCGGCGCACGATCTGGCGGACCGAGCGGCGCACCATCCGGCTCCACGACACCCAGCGCGGCATGTCCAGACCCACGATCAGGTCGGCCCGCTCCATCACCAGGTCGAGCCAGATCGCGTAACCGCCGTCGATGACCCAGGTGTCGGCGCTGAGCAGCTCGCCGATGACCTTGCGCTGCTCCGGCTCGGAGAGCGGCACCCAGCCGGGTCTCCAGGTCAGATCGTCGACCGCGTGGTACGGAAGGCCGAGGCGCTCACCGATCCGGGCAGCCAGAGTCGACTTGCCGGAACCGGTCACCCCGTAGACCAGGATCCGTTGCATGGGGTCAAGATAACGGCCCGGCCAGGCCTTCCTCGAACGCAATAATCACCAGCTGGACCCGGTCCCGTACGCCCAGTTTGGCGATGGCCCGGGTGATGTGCGTCTTGGCCGTCAACGGGCTGATCACCAGCTCGCGGGCGATGTCGTCGTTGGACAGCCCGGTCGCCACCAGCCGCACCACCTCGCGTTCGCGCTCGGTCAGCACGGCCAGCCGGTTGCCGCCGGGCGCCGCGGCCGGGCGGTGGGCGAACTGGCCCACCACCCGCCGGGTCACGCTGGGGGAGAGCAGGGCGTCCCCGGCCGCCACGACCCGGACCGCCTGGCGCAGGCCGTCGGGGCCGATCTCTTTGGTCAGGAAGCCGCTGGCCCCGGCCGCGAGCGCCGCGAACACGTACTCGTCGGTCTCGAACGTGGTCAGGATGATCACGCGGGTGTCCGGCGCGACGGCCAGGATCTCGCGGGTGGCCGTGATGCCGTCCATCCCCGGCATCCGGATGTCCATGAGGATCACGTCGGGCCCCAGGGCGCGGGCGGTGCGCACGGCCTCGTCACCGGTGGACGCCTCGCCGACGACCTGGATCTGCTTGTCGCGGCGCAGCAGGCTGCGGAAACCCGCGCGGACGAGATGCTGGTCGTCGGCGAGAAGTACGTTGATCATTCGCGCTCCAGGTAGGGGATCGTCGCCCGTACGGAGAAACCGGTCTTCCCCGGGCCGGCCGTGAGCGCGCCGCCCAGGGCGGCCACCCGCTCCCGCATACCCGCGATGCCGTTGCCGTCGACGACCGCGGCCGACGCCGGCCCGTCGTCCTGCACGTCCACCACCGCGCTCGTCGGCGTGTAGCGCAGGGTGACCACCACCCGGCTCGCGCCGGCGTGCCGCACCGTGTTGGTCAGCGACTCCTGCACCACCCGGTAGATCGCGGTGGCCACCGCGGCCGGCACGTCCGACCGCTCGCCGAACTCGGTCACCGACACCGTCAGCCCGGCCGCCCGCACCTGCTCGGCCAGCCGGTCCAGCCCGCCCAGCCCGTCGGTGGGCTCGGCGACGATCGGGGCGGCGCCGTCGCGCAGCACGTCGACCAGCGACTTCAGGTCGGTCATGGCCTGCCCGCGGACGTCCTGGGCCAGGCGCAGCGACGAGCGGGCCTCCTCGGGGTCGGTGTCGAAGGCGTCGAGGGCCACGTTGAGGTGCACCCCGACCACGGCCAGCGTGTGCGAGACGACGTCGTGCAGGTCGCGGGCGATGCCGACCCGCTCCTCGGCCCGGCGGCGGCGGGCCTCGAGCTCACGCTCGTGCTGGTCCTGGACCTGGCGCAGGGACATCTCGTGCTGCCAGCGGCGGGTGCTGAGATAGGCGGTGGCCGCGGCCAGCACGGCGGCCAGCCACAACGCGTCCCCGCCGACGTGGGCCAGCGTCCAGTCGACGCTGTGCTCCTCCATCATCACGAAGCCGTCCCAGCCCGCGCCGTAGAGCAGGGCCAGACCACCCGCGGCGATCGCGAACCGCAGATGACCGGCGAGCACGGCCACCACGAAGGCCGCGGTGGCCGGCCACACCCAGCCGGCGTCGACCAGGTTCGAGCCGCGCAGGCCGATCACGAACGACAGGGAGAGCACGAGCACCGTACGGGGAAATCGGGGTGCGAAACAGGCGGCGAGCGCCAGCCAGCCGGCCAGCGCGAGCGTCATGACGGTCTGCTGATTGCCGCCGGTGACGGCGAGACCCGCGGGCACGCCGACCAGGGTGAGCGCGGGAGCAAGATATCTGTTCATGACCGGGACGCTAGGGGCGGCCGGGGGTGCCGCACGTCGTCCCGCCGCTGACACTTCCATCGACGCCTCCCGACTACCGGCTGCACCATTCGGAGTATCCCGCCCGCTACCGTGACGCGGTGCCCCCGCATCTCGTGACCGCCGACGGCCGTACTCTGCGTCACTGCTTCTACGGCCCCGAGGACGGCGTGCCGGTGATCGCGCACAGCGGCACGCCGAGCAGCCGCTCGAAGCGCCCGTCCATGGTCGAGACGATGGAAAAGAGCAGGTTGCGGCTGCTCTACTACGACCGCCCCGGCTACGGCGGTTCGACCCGCCAACCCGGCCGTACGGTCGCCGACGCGGCTTCGGACACGGCCGCGCTGGCTGACGCGCAGGGCTGGGAGCGGTTCGCCGTCCTCGGTGGTTCCGGTGGGGGGCCGCACGCCCTGGCTGCCGCCGCGTTGCTGCCCGGGAGGGTGCTGCGCTGCGCCGTGCTCTCCGGCATCAAACCCACCGCGAAACCCGAGCTGGACGAGGCCACGCTGCGCCCCGAACTGGCCGAGATCGGTGCCGGCGTGTTGGCCAAGGTCGCCGCCGGCGGCCCCGAGTTCCCCACCGAGCCCGGCGCCGCGGCCCGCGACAACCCCGACGCCCGAGGCCACGTCTACCCCGGCGGCCACCTGCCCGGCCCCGACATCTACGCCGACATCTACGACTGGCTGGCCTCGTCGCCGAGCCGCTGATCGAGCTCGCGGAACAGCGCCTCCGGCACGGCGAACCCGTGCCTCAGACCGAGTTGCCGCCAGCAGGAACGGCCGAGGCGCCAGTTTGCGGTAAGGGCTGCCGCGAGCGACGAGGGGTCGGCGGTTGCTGTTGCGCCATGGATCATGCGGGTGACCTCGGTCGGCAGATCGGTCTCGGCGTGGCGGGACGGCGTGAGCCAGTGCTGGGTGCTGTCGGTGGTCAACCTCGTCATCCACAGCAGGTGGCGCTGGGTGTGAGTAAGGGCGTCGAGGGCGCGCAGCAGTTCGCCCCGTCGGGTGACGTGGTGGGCGAGGATCAGCCAGTTCGCGAAGCGGCCGCAAAGCTCCCCGACCTCGCCGGCGGTCGTGGGCCGGGGCGGCTGGGCGGGCAACGTGTCCAGGGCCCGGCGCAGCTCGCCGGTGCGGTCGACGACGATCATGCGGTCGGCCGGGCCGCTGCGGGCGGGCCACGAGCGTACGGAAGGAATGTCTGCGGCCGTGACGAAGTGGAACTCGCCGCGGATCAGGCCCGGGAAGAACACGACGTGCGCGCCGAACTCGTTGACGACGACGTGCTGGAACTCGCCGACGGCAGCGAGCCAGGTGGGTGCGTCGGGCGCCGCGGCAGGGTCGAAGAACAGCCAGAACTCGATGTCGCTGTAGGCGTCGGCCTCACCGCTCACGAACGACCCGTACGTCAGCGCCGCCACCAGTGCCGGGTCGTCGCGACAAAGGTGGGTGACCCGGTCGCGCAGGCGTTGCTGGATCAGCATGCGCTCAGGGTAGGAAGATCCTGCGGTCGGCGCGCCAAGGACACGGGACGAGGTCAGCCGGCTTCGCGGCGGGCCTTGGCGCGGCGTTTGCCCTCGTGCATGGCCTGGACGCGGGCGACCGGGATGGTGCGGCCCTCGTCGATCAGGCCCGGGTCGAGCGGTTGTGGCGCCGGCATCGCGGACGCCCACGGGTCGCCGCCGCCGAGCAGGCCGGGTGCGGTGTGGACGGTGAAGTCGGCCGGGGTGACGTCGTCGAGGTCGTCCCACGGCACCGGGAACGAGACGGGCACGCCGGGGCGGACGCGCGGGCTGAACGCGGCGGCCACCGTCGCCCCGCCCGAGCGGGTCGCGTCGAGGAAGACCTTGCCGTGCCGGTCGTCGCGGATGAACGCGGTGGTGGCCAGCTCGGGGTCGAGGCGCTCGGCCCGGGCCGCTACGGCGCGGGTCGCGGCCGCCACCTGCTCGGCGTCGGCCTGGCCGTCGAGCGGCACGAAGACGTGGACGCCCTTGGAACCGCTCGTCTTCACCGCCCCGGACATGCCGGCGCCGGCCAGAGCCTCGCGCACGAGCTTGGCGGCCTGCACGGCCAGCCGGAAGTGCTCCCCCTCGGGCGGGTCCAGATCCATGATCAGGTGGGTCGGGGCGTGGGAGCCGGTGAGCATCAGGGCCGGGTGGTATTCGATCGCGCGCTGGTTGCCGAACCACAGCAGCGTGCGGCGGTCGTTGCACAGGCCGTACGTGACCTCGCGGTGCGACGCCTCGGCCCACACCTTGGTCCGCGGCACCCAGTCCGGCGTGTATTTCGGAAGATTTTTCTGCATGAATCTGTCCTGGCCGCGCAGCAGGCGGATCACCGACAGCGGCCGATCGTGCAGCACCGGCAGCATGCAGTCGCGCACCGCGTCGAGATAGTCGACCAGGTCGCGTTTGGTGGCGCCCGCGTCCTCGAACAGTTCCTGGTCGAGGTTCGTCAGCGCGACCCCGTCCCGCTCCTCACCAGCACTCTTGCCCGCCATCGCCCCATCGTGCCGTACCTAGCGCAGCTGGGCGACCCAGATCGCGGGCAGGACCATCAGGAGCGTCAGGACGACGTACGTTCCACCGAGCCCGAACCGGCGGCCGTGCGTGGCGATGACGGCGGCCAGGAAGGGCAGCCCCACGGTCAGGGCGGCGGCGATCGAGATGATCTCGGGTTCGTGCCGGCGGCCGGTCACGCCGTAAACGACGAGAATGGGGACGATGACCGCCCAGCCCACGAGCAGGGCGGTGGTCACGCGGCGCACCCGAACGCGGCGCGCGATCTCGGCGGGGTCTTTCTGGCAGGCGTACGCCATGCGCTCGGCGAAGCCCTGAGCGGTGCGCGGCAGCCGGACGTCCTCGGTGGTCACAGGCGAGAGAGTACGGCTGATCTTGCCCCGCCGTCTCCTGCGCCACGGGTTATTTGTCCGAATCGTCATCCTCCGTGCTGTGCCCCCGGCCCGCCGGTCGGGCGAGCCGGGGGCCGCGAGTCAGCTTTTGACCGACCCCGCCATGAGGCCGCCGATGAACCAGCGGCCGAGCAACACGTAGACGAGCAGCGTGGGCAGCGACGTGATGAGCGCGCCGGCCATCGACGCCGCGTAGTCGGGGGACTGGGCCCCGGCCAGAGCGTTCAGGGCGATGGTGATCGGGCCGTTCCGCGTGTTCGACAGGAAGATGGCGAACAGGTAGTCGTTCCAGGCCGACGTGAACTGCCAGATGATCGTGACCACGAAGCCGGGGATCGAGATCGGCAGGATGATCCGGCCGAACGTGCGCAGCAGCCCCGCGCCGTCGACCCGGGCCGCCTCGATCAGCTCCTCGGGAACCGTGGTGGCGTAGTAGTTCCGGAAGATCAGCGTGCAGATCGGGATGCCGTACACGCAGTGCACGAAGACCAGCGTCGTGATGCCGGGCGGGATGCCGAGCGTCGTGACGATCTCGCGCAGCGGGATCATGACGGCCTGGTACGGGATGAACATGCCGAACAGGATCAGCGTGAACACGACGTCGGCGCCGGGGAAGCGCCAGCGGCTGAGCACGAAGCCGTTGGCCGCGCCGATCAGCGACGAGATGATCGCGACCGGGACGGCCAGCTCGAACGTGCGGATGAAGGACGGGCGCAGGACGTTCCAGGCCTTCTCCCACGACGCCAGGGTCCACGTCTCGGGCAGGTTCCACTGGCTGGTCACGCCGATGTCGGCGCCCGACTTGAAGCTGGTCACGATCAGCACGTACATCGGCATGAGCACGATGATCAGGAAGATCAGCGCCAGCAGGTACTTGAAGATCGACCCGGGTCCGGTCTTCTGGCGCGGCTTGCGTTTCGGCGCGAGCGTCTCGACCGCGGCCGGGGGAGTGGCGACCGTCGTCATGCGTTCTTCTCCTGCCGGTTCGTGTAGATCAGATACGGCACGATGACGACGGCGACGAGCAGCAGCAGGATGATCGAGATGGCCGCGGCCTTGGCGTAGTCGCTGGTCAGCAGCGTCTGCCAGACATAGATGGCGGGCACCTCGGTCAGCCACTGCGGTCCCGAGACGCTCATGATCAGGTCGAACATCTTCATCGACATGTGGCCGAGGATGATCAGCGCCGACAGCGCCACCGGCGTCAGCTGCGGGAAGATCACGTTGCGGTACAGCCGGTACGTCGAAGCGCCATCCATGGCGGCGGCCTCGCGCAGTTCGGCCGGGATGCCCCGGAAGCCGGCCAGGAACAACGCCATCACATAACCGGCGAGCTGCCAGATGGCGGGAATGGCCATCGACGCCATGCCCCAGTTCGGATTGGTCCACCAGGTGCTCTGGGCGAAATCAAGACCGAGACCCCCGAGTACGGCGTTGAGACCGCCCGCGTTCTCGCCCTTGTTCGGATTCATCAACCAGCGCCACACCACACCCGACGCCACGAACGACACGGCCATGGGGAACAGATAGACCGTACGGAAGAAGCCTTCCGCCTTGACTCCGCGCTCGAGGATGAAGGCCCAGAGCAGACCGAAGAACATCGCCCCGACCAGGAACACGATCGTGAAGAGGGCCAGGTTCTTGAGCGAGTGGGTGAACCGGTCGTTGATGTCCTCGGTGAACAGCTTCGTGTAGTTCTCCAGGCCGACAAAGCCCTTCGACCCGAGCGCGTTGTGCTCGTCGGAGACGGAGACTTTGGTCGTCCAGGCGATCAGGCCGTAGACAAAGATGGCCAGCAGGATCAGCGACGGGGAGAGCAGCAAGAGGCCCGGTCCCCAGTGCCGGAGTTTGCGCATCCGGGCTCCTTTTGGGAAAAGCGGAAAATGGGGGCGGCTCGGTGGCCGCCCCCATCACCTGAAGGTGCTTACTTCTTGACGAACTGCGACGCGGCGGTGGCCAGGGCCTTCTGCAGCGCGGGGACGTCCTGCTTGGTCGAGAAGGCGCCGAGGGCCGAGTTGGCCGCCCCCTGCCAGCCCTGCGAGCAGGCCGAACCGTGGGCGCACGACGGCACCTGCTTGAACGACTTCCAGTCGGCCATGGCGGCCTGCTGGTACTTCGGGTAGTCGGCCGGCGCGGCGTCCGTACGGGCCGGGATCGAGCCCTTGGTGGTGTTGAACGCCTTCTGGCCGGCGGCCGAGCCGACGGTCTTCAGCCAGCACTTCGTACCCTCGGGGTTGTTGGCCCCCTTGGGCAGCACGAACGAGTCGGCCAGCCACTGGAACGTGTCGCCGTTGCCCGGGAACGTGAACCACGCGTAGTCGGTGAACTTCTTGGCGTCCAGGTCGGCCGCCTCCCAGTCACCCATCAGCTGGTACGCCGCCTTGCCGTCCATGACCAGCTTCTCGGCGTCGGTCCAGTCGAGCGCGTCGCGGTCGGTGTTCGTGTAGGTCAGCAGCGTCTTGAAGTCGTTGATGGCCTTGGTGACCAGCGGGTCGTTCCAGTCGGTGGTGCCGTTCCACAGGCCGGTGAACTTCTCCGGGCCGAGGTCGGTGATCAGCACCGACTCGAACAGCATCAGCTGCGTCCAGTCCTTGCCGATCGCGAGCGGCGCCTTGATGCCCTTGGCCTTGACCTTGTCCAGGTCGGCGATGAAGCCGGCCAGGTCGGTCGGGTCCTTGGTGATACCGGCGTCGGCCAGCACCTTCTTGTTCGTCCACACGACGTTGGCGCGGTGGATGTTGGCCGGGACCGAGTAGATCTTGCCCTCGACGGTCAGGTTGTCGATCAGGCCCTGCGGGAAGGCCTGCTTGAGACCCCACGCGTCGTAGTCGGCGCTGATGTCCTCGACCTGACCGGCCAGGATGTAGTCGCTCAGCTCGGCGCCGGCGTGGGCCTGGAACGTGTCGGGCGGGGTGCCCTGCTGCAGGCGGGACGCGAGCACGGACTTCGCGTTGGCGCCGGCGCCACCGGCCACCGCGCCGTTCTCGAAGGTCTGCCCGGCGCAGTCGGTGCCGAACTGCTTGACCAGGCCGTCGAGGCCGGCCTTCTCGCCGCCGTCGGCCCACCAGGTGAAGACTTCTACCTTTGTCGAGCCGGACCCGCCGCCATTGTCGTCACTGGACCCACAGGCCCCGGCGGTCAGGAGCGCGGCGACACCGACAGCCGCAACGGCAGCCCGTCGAGTGAGCCCCATCCGACCGCCCCGCCCGCCACCCTTAACAGGACTGAAGACCATCCCGACTATCTCCCATCGAAATATTGACATCGTTGTCACGCGATGGGGGTTACCGTGCCGCCTGAACCGCACAAGTGTCAACGGCTGTTTCCGTGTCGTTACGTGCGCTGATTGTCGCTACCTGAGCGATCCCTAGCTGGCCTGCGAAAACGCCGTTCTGAGGCCTTATTTCGGCACTTGTCGAACTCCTGGCGCGGGCAGCGGGTGCGGTCATTTCGGGCACCCTCCGTCTCGCCGACTGTCGATCTCTTCGCCGCTCGTGTTCGTTCTTGGTGGGTCAGCGGGGAGGACGCTCGCCCGAGCCGCGGGCAATGATAGATGTGGAAATCACGATGGTTCGGGCGGGGCCGGTGTGGCCGCTGATGCGCTCGTAGGCGAGCCGGGCTGCCTCGCGGCCGAGGGCGGTCATGTCGTGGGCGACGACGGTGGTGCCCAGCACGTCGGCCAGGTCGAAGTCGTCGAAGCCGAGCAGGGCCGGTGGGTCGGCCAGGCCGCGCATGCCGCGCAGGGCGCCGGTGGTGAGCCGGTTGTTGGTCGTGAAGATCGCCGTCGGGGGCGGGTCGAGCGTGAGCAGCTCGCGCACGGTGCGCTCGGCATGCCGTACATCGTGGACATCGGTGCGGATGTAGGGCTCCCACGCGTTGTTGCCGGCGGCCCGCATCGCACCCACGAAGCCGTCGATCCGGCCCTGCTGCGGGGCCATGCGCACCAGGTCGGCGACCAGCGCGATCCGCCGATGTCCGGCGGCCAGCAGGTGTTCGCCGGCCGACCGCGCGCCGCCCACGTTGTCTATGAGGACGGCGTCGGCGGCCAGCCCGTCCGGCGGCCGGTCGAGGAAGACGAACGGCACGCCGTGATTGCCCTCGATGGCCAGATACTCGTGGTCGTCGGCGCTGGGGATCACCAGCAGGGCCCGTACGCGTCGTTCGAGGAAGGCGTCGACCAGGCTGCGTTCCAGCATGGCGTCCTCGTCGTTGTTGGCCGTGATCAGCAGCAACCCGTGTTGCCGCAGCTCACGCTCTATCCCCGAGGCCACGGCCGAATAGAACGGGTTGGTCAGGTCGCCGCTGACCAGCCCGACCAGGGCCGAGGTGGCGCCGCGCCGCAGCTCGCGGGCGATCCCGTTGAGCCGGTAGCCGAGCAGGTCGGCCGCGTCCCGCACCCGGCGGCCGGTGGCGGGGGCCACGTTGGGTTCCTGGTTGAGCGCCCGGGAGGCGGTCTTGAGGCTGACACCGGCCAGCGCGGCCACCTGAGTCAACGTGGGCCGGCGAACGGTCACATCGTCGGCGGGCATAACGCTCCGAGCACTCTCAGTGGCGGGACAGCCAAAGTATGACATCGGCTGTGACATGGCCAACTGCCAGCACATGCCCTAGTAGAGCTACCACACCGATCAACCAACTTCTAAGTCCACGGCGTGGCGTCTCGGCGCGTCGGCCGTTGCCACCCGGCGCAGCGGCGCGGTGCGGTGGTGCGGTGGCGCAGCGGGCGGTGCGGCGGCGCGGTGCGGCGGTGCGGGGCGGTGCAGCGATGTGGCGGGGCGGCGGGGCGGGGTGGTGCGGCGGTGCGGCGGGGTGGCGGTGCGGCGTGGCGGGGCGGTGCAGCGGTGTGGCGGGGTGGCGCGGCGCGGTGGTGCGGCGGAGTGGAGTGGTGCGGCGGTGCGGCGTGGCGGGGTGGCGTGGCGGTGCGGCGCGGCGTGGCGGTGCGGTGCGGTGCGGTGCTGAGCGGCGTGGCGTGGCGTGGCGGGGTGGCGTGGCAGTGCGGTGCGGTGGCGTGGCGGTGCGGGGTGGCGTGGCGGCGGCGCGGCGGTGGCACGGCGGCGCGGCGGTGGCACGGCGGCGCGGCGGCGTGGCCACTCGGCACGGTGTTGTTGATGTTGCGTGTCACGCGGGGGAGGATCGGGCGGTGTCGACGGTCGGGCTGGTCAGCGCGGGGTTCATGGGTTCAGGTCTGGGGGCGGCCCTGCGCGAGGGCGGCGCCCGGGTGATCACCACGCTCGAGGGGAGGTCGGCCCGCACCGCGCGCTTGGCCACCCAGGCCGGGCTCGAGCTGCTCCCCAGTCTGGCCGAGGTGATCGCGGCGGCCGACATCGTGCTCTCGGTGACGCCACCCGGATCGGCTGTCGCCACCGCGAAAGCGATAGCCGCGCAGAACCGCCGCCGGCCAACCGGCGACTTGATCGTGGCCGATCTCAACGCGGTGTCCCCGACGACGATGGTCGAGGTGGCCGAGGCGCTGACCGGTGTGAGAGTGATCGACGGGTCGATCTCAGGCCCACCGCCCACCGTACGACCGGGGGCCCGGCTCTATCTCTCCGGCCCGGACGCAGCAATGGTGGCCGATCTTCCGTGGTCGGGCCAGGTCGAGCCGATCGTGCTGGGCGACCGGATGGGCTCGGCCAGCGCCCTCAAGATGTGCACGGGCAGCGTCTACAAGGGCCTGACCGCCCTGATCACCCAGTCCCTGCGCATGGCCGACGCTCACGGCGTGCTGGACGAAGTGCTGGCCGACCTGGGCCGCAACGGCTTGGCCGACGTCTCGGGAGTGGCCCGCTCGGCCACCAAGGCCGCCCGCTTCGTCGACGAGATGCGCGAGGTGGCCGCGACCCAGCAGGCCGCCGGCCTACCCCCGGACCTGTTCACCGCGATCGCCGACGTCTACGCCACCATCGCCCGCACCCCACTGGCCGACGCCGACCCGGAGGACGACCGCACCCTCACCCCGGCCGAGATCGCTGCCCGCTTGCGCGAGTAGAGCCGAGCGTTCACAAAGTGATCGCCCGCCTGTGCGAGCGGGTCGCCCGCTTGCGCGAGCGGGGTCGCCCGGCTGGGCAGGTGGGATTCGTCTGTGCGAGCGGGGTCGCGCGCATGTGCGAGCGGGTCGCCGCTTGCGCGAGTAGAGCCGAGCGTTCACAAAGTGATCGCCCGCCTGTGCGAGCGGGGTCGCCCGCCTGTGCGAGCCGCCCGCTTGCGCGAGCGGGGTCGCCCGGCTGGGCAGGTGGGAGACGTCTTGCGAGCGGGGTCGCACGCCTGCGTGAGCGGGTCGCCCGCTTGCGCGAGTAGAGCCGAGCGTTCACAAAGTGATCGCCCGCTTGCGCGAGCGGGTCGCGCCTGTGCAAGCGGGGCTGCCCGGCTGGGCGGGTGGGAGACGTTTGCCCGGGAACGAGGCCGCCGTCTCTGCGGGAGGGCTGCTGGGCTCCGCGGATGACACTCGGCTGTCTGCGCGGGAGGGGCGGGTGCGGTGGGGGTGGATCAGGTGCGAAGGTGGGCGGACCAGACTTTCTTGGGGACGACCATGCGCCAGGCGTCGCGGATCAGTTCGGTCATCTGGTCGTGGTCGAGGGCGGACAGCCAGGCCTGGACCCAGTTGAAGCGCAGGTCGGACTCGCGGGGCAGGTGGAACGTGGCCGGCTGGGCGGTGATCAGGGCGTCGCGTTCCTCTTTGGGGTAGGTGAAGCCCATGGTGGTCTCGTCGCGGGAGAACGCGACGTAGACGATGGTGCCGACGCGGAACTTCACGCGGTCGGCTATCAGGTGTTCCGAGCTGCGCGGGAGGTCGCGGACCACCCGCCGGACGTCCTCGACGGTGACCATGCGGAGAACCTACGACGGGGGTACGACATTGTCGTCGGCCCGGCGGCGGGGCTTGGGGACCGACAGGTGAGTTGTCGTCTGCTCGGGCAGGGGAGTGCTGTTGGGGACCTTGGCCCGGAAGACCCGGTCGGGCGGAAGGCGATAGGTCGCGGCCTGCACCAGCTCGTCAGGCACGGTGTGCCGGCCGCCCGCCGCGGATGAGGAGTTGGCGGTGCTGCTGTGGAGGCCGTCAGCCGCGGATGAGGAGTTGGCGGTGCTGGTGTGGAGGCCGTCGGCCGCTGAAGAGGCGTGGGTGGTGACGGTGTGTTTGCCACTGGTCGCGGGGGGCGGATCGGTAGGCACGGTGTGGTTGCCATCGGCCGCGGATGAAGCGTCGGCGAGGACCGTGTGCTTGCCGCCGGCTTCGGATGAACGGTCGGTGGGGCAGGTGTGTTTGCCGCCGGCTGTCATGGAGGCGTCGGCGGGGGTGTCTCGGCGGCCCAGTACGGGAGCGGAACCGTCGGCCGGGCGGGGGTCCCGGAACAGCTGGTAGTTGACGCCGCCGAGTGCGGCCGGTTCGGCCACGGTGTTGCGCGGGGGCGGTGGCGGAGCCGGGAAGCCGAGTCCGTTTGCCTCTTCCACCAGGTCGTCCGAGGCTGATCGGCGGCGGCGAGGAATGATCAGCTCGGGCCCGGGGACGCCCTGGTGGCGGAAGGCGCGGCCCGGATCGGCGCTGTGGGCGGAATGTGCCATCGAACCGGCAGGGCCGGGCGCACCGACGCCGGTCGCCGCCGACGTCACCGCACCGCCTTCGCGGCTCAGGTCGAACGGCTTCCCGGCATCGACGCCCGCGCCGGGCGACCCCGCGCCGGCCAGGCTCGAACCGGGAAGGTCCGATCCCGCCCGCCCCGGGCCGGGTGCGGCCGCGCCCGAAGGACTTGCGCCCGGCCGCACCCGCCCCGAACCGGGAAGGCCGGCGCCGGAGGAACCGGGTGATGCAGCGCCGCCCGCAGCCGACCCAGGCTGGACGGCGGCGGCGCCCCGGGCCGGGCGTTTACGGGACGCCACCCGCGCCGCCAGGCTGAAGACCTTGCTGGAGGCGGTCTCGTAGCCGTCGCGGTAGGCCGCTTCGCGATCTTGCTTCAGCTGGTAGCGCTGGTGCATGCGGCCCGCCGCATATCCGCAGGAGGCGACGAATACGGCCACGAGAAGAATGATCAGCACAAGGTCGCCGGGCGCGGTCATGCGCCCAATTCTTCCGAAGTCGATAGACCGAGAGCTATGGCCCTTTTGACGTACCCCGTTCGAATGACCGGGACTGTTCAGGCCCCGCCGACGATTTCCCCCGACTCGACCGCCGCCTGCAGGCCGCGGGCGGCCAAACGGTCCGCGCGCTCGTTCTCGGGGTGGCCGGCGTGCCCTTTCACCCAGTGCCATTGCACGTCGTGACGCTTGACCGCCTCGTCGAGCCGCTGCCACAGGTCGACGTTCTTCACCGGCTGCTTGGCCGACGTCTGCCAGCCGTTGGCCGACCAGCGCGGCAGCCATTTGGTGATGCCGTCGCGTACGTAAATGCTGTCGGTGTAGAGCTTCACCGTCAGCGGCGCCCGGTTGAGTGTTTCGAGGGCCCGGATCGGCGCCATCAGTTCCATGCGGTTGTTCGTCGTCGAGGCCGCCGTGCCGCCGAACAGGTCCTTTTCCTTGGCGCCGTAGCGCAGCACGGCCCCCCATCCGCCGGGGCCGGGATTGGGTGCGCAGGCCCCGTCGGTGTAGATCTCCACGACGGTCATGTGAGCACCCTAACGGGACGGGCGGGATCGAGCGCCACGTAGAGTGGTTGACCGTGACGGACGCGGTCGAGGTACGGGACGTGGTGGTGCGCTACGGCGACACCACAGCCGTCGACGGTGTGTCACTGACCGTCCCCCGCGGCCGGGTGCTTTCCCTGCTCGGGCACAACGGCGCCGGCAAGACGAGCCTGTTGCAGGTGTGCGAGGGCTTCCGCCGGGCCGACGGCGGCACGGCCCGGGTGCTGGGTCTCGACCCGGTCGGTGACCACGATGCGTTGATGCCTCGCCTGGGAATCATGCTGCAGTCGGGTGGCGTCTATCCGTGGGCCACGGCAGGCGAGATCCTGCGGCTGTTCGCCAGTTTCGCCGCCGCCCCGCTCGACGTCGAGATGCTGCTCGACCGGCTCGGCCTGCGCAAGTTCGAACGCACGCGGTGGCGTCGCCTGTCCGGCGGCGAGCAGCAGCGCCTGTCCCTGGCCGTGGCCCTGGTCGGCCGCCCCGAGCTGGTCTTTCTCGACGAGCCGACGGCCGGCATGGACACCGAGGCCCGCCACACCACCTGGCGCCTGATCGAGGAGCTGCGCGCCGACGGCGTGTCGGTGCTGCTCACGACGCATCTGCTCGACGAGGCCGAGCGGCTGGCCGACGAGGTCGTGATCATGCGGTCGGGCGTGGTGGCCGCCACCGGCACGCCGGCCGAGCTGACCGCGGCCGCCGGTATCGACCTGCTCGAGGTGCGGGCCGATCCGGGGCTGGTGCCCGACAGCCGGCTGGCCGATCTCAAGGTCACCGAGACCACCCCGGGTGAGTACGCCATCGCGGGCGCCCTCGACGCGGCCGTCATCTCGGACGTGCTGGGCTGGTTCGCGGCCAAGGACGCGCAGGTCACCGCCGTGAACACCCGGCGCCGCACGCTCGAGGACGTGTATCTGGCGTTGACCACCGGAGAGAAGACCAAGGTGTCCCGATGAGCGGCGTTTTCGCTCCGGCTCCGGGCCGGGCCCCGATGCGCAGCGTGGTGGCCAGCCAGATCCGGATGGAACTGACGTTGACCGCGCGCCGCGGCGAGGCCGTCGTACTGGCCATGGGCGTACCCCTGCTGGTGTTGCTCGGGGCGGGGCTGACCGAGGTCACCAACGTGCCCGGCGACGACCGCCTGGCCTTCGTGGTGCCCGGTGTTCTCGCGCTGACCGTGATGTCGACGGCCTTCACCGGTCAGGCGATCACGACCGGCTACGAGCGCAGCTACGGCGTCCTCAAGCGACTCGGCGCGTCCCCGCTGACCCGTCCCGGCCTGCTCTTCGCCAAGACCGCGGCGGTGCTGGGCCTGATCGTCGTGCAGCTGATCGCGCTGGCCGCGGTCGGGCTGGCGGTCGGCTGGCGGCCGCACTTCGAGGCCGTGCTGCCCGCGCTCGGCGTCACCGTGCTGGCCACCGCCGCGTACTCGGGGCTGGCTCTGCTCATGGCCAGCCTGCTGCGGCCCGAGGCGACGACGGGCGCGGCCACCCTGATCTACGTGCTCATGCTGGCGGCCGGCGGGATCATGTTCGCCGCGCCCGACCTGGGGACCTTCGGGTGGTTCGTCCTGCCGCTGGCCGCCCACGCCGAGGCGTTGCGCGAGACCCTGTCGTACGGCGGAAGTGTGCCCACCGCGATCTGGCTCAGCCTCGGCGCGTGGGCTCTGGTGCTGGTCACCGCCGCGGCGAAGAAGTTCCGCTGGGAATAAAGGCGGAGTAGGGGCTGTCCACCGTTCGGTGGACAACCACTGACGACCGCACGGTCGTCGCGCCACACCGCCTTCAACCAGCACCATCAATGGCATGACAGCGATTGAGGTGCGAGGCCTGCGCAAGGCCTACCGGGGCCACGAGGTGGTCCGCGGCATCGATCTCGAGGTGGCCCGGGGCGAGGTGTTCGCCCTGCTCGGCCCCAACGGCGCGGGCAAGACGACGACGACCGAGATCCTGGAGGGCCACCGCCGCCGGGACAGCGGCGAGGTGCGGGTGCTGGACGCCGACCCGGGCACGGCCGGCGGCGACTGGCGGGCCCGGATCGGCATCGTGCTGCAGAACACGGACGACGCCGCCGACCTGACCGTGGCCGAGATGGTCCGGCACCTGGCCGGGTTCTATCCCGATCCGCGGCCGTATGCCGAGGTGATCGACCTGGTCGGGCTCACCCCCAAGAGCAAGTCCCGGATCCGTACGCTCTCCGGCGGCCAGCGGCGCCGGTTGGACGTCGCGCTCGGCATCGTCGGCCGCCCCGAGCTGCTGTTCCTGGACGAGCCGACGACCGGGTTCGACCCGGAGGCGCGCCGACACTTCTGGGACCTGATCCGGACGCTGGCCGCCGAGGGCACGACGATCCTGCTGACCACGCACTACCTGGAGGAGGCGGAGGCGCTGGCCGACCGGCTGGCCGTGCTGGCGGCCGGGGAGATCGTGGCCGAGGGCACCCCGGCCGGGCTGGGCGGGCGGGCCACGGCCGGGGCCACGGTGAGCTGGCGCGAGGACGGCGTGCTGCACAGCGAGCAGGTGCCCGATCCGACCCCGTTGATCCGCAAACTGGTCGCGGCCGACACCGACCTGAGCTCGCTGACGGTCACCCGGCCGACCCTCGAGGACACGTACCTGACCCTGATCGGAGCTCACCGATGAGCACTCTCACCTGGGGAGTCAGCCGCGGCCACGTCGAGCTGCTCCAGTTCTTCCGGGACCGCACGGCCGTCGTGTTCACGTTCGCTTTCCCGGGCATGCTGCTCCTGCTGTTCGGCACCATTTTCCAGGACTCGTACGACCAGCCCGGGGTCAGCGCCAGCCACGTCTTCTCGGCCAGCATGATCGCGTACGGGATCCTCGCCACCGCCTTCGTGACGATGGGCGCGGGATTGGCCATGGACCGCGAGGACGGCACGCTCAAGCGGTTGCACGGCACGCCTATCAGCGCCACTTCGTACGTACTGGGAAAGCTCTTTCTGGTCCTGGTTCTCAGCGTGGTCGAGACGATTGTTCTCATCGCGCTCGGCGCTGTGGTCTTCGGCATGTCGTTGCCCGATGCCTCGCACTGGCTGACCTTCGCGTGGGTCTTCCTGCTGTCGATCACCGCCTGTTCGCTGCTGGGCATGGCGGTCAGCGCGATCGTCAAACACGCCCGCACGGCCGGCGCCATTCTGAACGTGCCCGTGGTGGCGCTGCAATTCATCTCCGGCGTCTTCATCTATCCCGTGACCCAGCTGCCGTCGTGGCTCATCAATGTCGCGGCGATCTTTCCGGTCAAATGGATGGCCCAGGGCTTCCGCTACGTTTTCCTGCCCGACGGCATGCGCATCAACGAGGCCGCCGGCCAATGGGAGCTGGGCCGCGTGGCCTTGGTGCTGGGCGCCTGGTGTGTGATCGGATTGGTCCTGTGTCTGGTGACGTTCCGGTGGACCCGGCCCGACCGGTGAGGTCGGATCTGTCCCGCACCTTCTGGTGGGACGTCTATCTGGTGGTGATCACGGTCGCGGTGGCGGTCGTGATCCTCGCCTCGGAACCCGCCGGCCTGAACCCGCGACTCGTCGCGACGGGGGCGATCGCCGGCATTCTCGTGCTGCACTTCGCGGCCGGGCGGCGGGCGATCGAGCGTGACGAGGCGCGGCCGGGTCTGCTGGCGGCCCAGCTGGCGCTGTTCGGCCTGGCGGTCGCGCTGGTGCCCAACGCGAACTGGCTGCTCTTCGGGGTCAACCCGTTGATCTTCCAGATGGTGCCGCTGCGGACGGCGGTGATCGCGGTGGTGGCGACGAACGCCGTGCTGCCCGTCTCGGACGTGTTCCTGCGGCCCCATGCCGTCGCGGGCGACCTCGTGATCGCGCTGATCTCGAGCGCGGCCGGCGTCTGGCTGGGCACCTGGATCGTCCGCGTCGTGCAGCAGAGCCAGGAGCGGCACCGCCTGATCGAGGAGCTGGAGAGCAGCCGGGCCGAGGTCGCCCGGCTCTCGCGGGAGGCCGGTGTGACGGCCGAGCGGACCCGGCTCGCGGGCGAGATCCACGACACCCTGGCCCAGGGCTTTACCAGCATCATCACGCTGCTGCAGGCGCCCGAACCGGACGTGGCGCTCGCGGTGCGGACGGCCCGGGAGAACCTGGCCGAGGCCCGTAGCCTGGTCGCGGCCCTGGCGCCGGCCGACCTGACGTCGGGGTCACTCACTTCGGCCGTACGGCGTCAGGCGGCCCGCTTCACCGAGGAGTCCGGGGTCGAGGCCGGCCTGCGGGTCACCGGCGACGAACGGGCGCTGCCGACTGCGATCGAGGTCGTGTTGCTGCGGGCGGCCCAGGAGGCCTTGACCAATGTGCGGCGGCATGCCGAAGCACGCGAGGCAGCGGTGCTGCTGGCCTACACCCCCGATTCGGTACGCCTGGTGGTGCGCGACGACGGCCGCGGCTTCGTCCCCGGCGCGGCCGACGGCTACGGTCTGGCCGGCATGCGGGAACGGGCGAAACAGGTGAACGGGAACGTGACGGTGCGCAGCGACCCCGACACCGGCACGACGATCGAGCTGGAGGTGCCCGCGTGATCACGATCCTGCTGGTCGACGACCACCCGGTCGTGCGGCACGGGCTGCGCGGCATGCTCGACGCCGAGCCCGACCTGAGCGTGGTCGGCGAAGCCTCGTCGGGCGCCGAGGGCGTGGAGCGCGCCGTCGAGCTGAAGCCGGATGTCGTGCTGATGGACCTGCGCATGCCCGGCGGCGACGGGGTGTCGGCCACCGAGCGGATCGTGGCGTCGGCCCCGGGCGTACGAGTTCTGGTGCTGACCACGTACGAGTCCGACCGCGACATCCTGCGGGCCATCGAGGCCGGCGCCAACGGCTACCTGCTCAAGGACGCGTCGCCGCAGGAGCTGGCCGACGCCGTGCGCGCGGCCGCCCGCGGCGAGACGGTGCTGGCCCCGAGCGTGGCCTCCACCCTCGTCCGCCAGGTGCGCCGACCGGCCCCGCCCGCCCTCTCGGCCCGCGAGACCGAGGTGCTGCGCCTGGTCGCGCGGGGGCTCACCAACGCCGACATCGGCCGCGAGCTGTTCATCTCGGAAGCCACGGTCAAGACCCACCTGCTGCGCACGTTCAACAAGCTCGACGTCGCCGACCGTACGGCCGCAGTAACTACGGCCATGGAGCACGGCCTGATCTAACTCGGGTGGCTGATGAGCGTGCGGACCAACTCCGTGCGCGAGGTGACGCCCAGCTTCGGGAAGATGCGGTACAGGTGCGTGCTGATCGTGCGGTGCGAGAGGAACAACCGCTCGCCGATGTCGCGATTGGTCAACCCGTCGGCGGCCAGCATCGCGATCTGCAGCTCCTGCGGGGTCAGCCTGTCCCGGGCGTCCTCGCGGGCCGGTTGGCTCTCGCCGGCCGCCCGCAGCTCGGCCCGGGCCCGCTCGGCCCACGGCGTGACGCCCAGCGCGGTCAGGGCCGTGATCGCCGCCCGCAGGTGCACGCGGGACTCGCTGACCTGGCGCTGGCGGCGCAGCCAGGAGCCGTGCGCGTGCTGCAACCGGGCCCGCTCGAACGGATAGTCGGCGTCGATGACCCCCTCGATCTCACCCGGCTCCAGCAGCGCGGCCACGTAGGCCCGGCCCATCCGCAGCAGCGGCAGGTCGACGTCGGGCAGCCCGTCGACGATCGCCCGCAGGTCGTCCTCCCGCCCGCAGCCGACCGCGGCGTCGGCCAGGTGACTCACCGCCCACAGCCGGATCGCCGGGTGGAACGGCACGTCGCCCGGGTCGAAGATCGGGGCCAGGCGTTCGAAGGCGGTCGCGTGCCGGCCCTGCGCGAGGGCGTCGACCCCGCGGACGAGCTGCACCAGCGCCAGCATCGGGTAGGCGCCGACGGGCAGCAGGGCCCCCTCGGCCTCGTCGGCCCGCTGTTGAGCGGTGGCGCTGTCGCCGCGCAGGGCGGCGGCGTAGCCGAGCGCGATCGACGCCGTCAGCTCCCAGCGCGGCTGCCGGGTCTCCTGGGCCAGCGTGAGCGCCTCGGTCCCGGCCCGCTCGGCCAGCCGCACGTCGCCGAGCTGACCGGCCACGACGGACTCGGTGACCAGCGTCTGGGTCAGCAGGCCGAGTCGCCCCTCGGACCGCGCGGCATCGGCCGCGGCCCGGCCCAGGATGTTCGACCGGCGCCACGAGCCGATGCCCGAGGCCGACACGGCCAGCAGGTCGAGCTGGTCGGCCGTGCCGTCGAGCTGGCGCGACATCCGCTCGATCGGGGCGATCACCTCCGGGCCGCGCTCGAGCGGGGCCGCCATGGCCAGCACGGCGATGCGCTCGGCGTTGTCGGCCGGCAGGTCGAACCGCTCGACCGCGTCGACCATGGCCATCCGGGTCTCGTCGTCCGCATTGGACCAGTAGCAGCGCAGCGCGTTCATGGCCAGCTCGGTCAGCGCCAGCTCCGGGTCGCCGTCCTGCCGCACCCGGTCGACCGCCTCGATGAACGAGCCCAGCCGGTCGGCGCCCGACCAGCCGCTGCCCAGCATCACCTCGCGGAACCAGCTCAGCCGGGCCTGGACCGTGGGTGGCAGCGGGCGGGCCGACAGCAGGGCGATCAGCCGGTGCAGCGTCTCGTGGTCACCCAGTTCGTGGGCCGTCGTCAACGCCCACATGAGCCGGTGGGCCTGCACGTCGGGGTCGGGCGTGAGCTGGGCCGCGCGTTCCAGGCCGGTGATCGCGGCGCCGAGCGTGCCCCGGCGACGGGCCCGCTGAGCGGCCTCGGCCAGCTCGGCCGCGACCTGCTCGTCGGGGCGGGTGGTGGCCGCGGCCAGGTGCCAGATGCGCCGCTCGTCGCCCGGCGCCCGGGGGATGACGGCAGCCAGCGCGGCGTGGATGTCGCGGCGCCGACCGGCCGGCACGGCCTGGCGCAGGGCCGACCGGACCAGCGGGTGCCGGAACCGCAACGCGCCGAACTCGCTGACCTGCACGAGACCGGCGGCGACGGCCGGGGTGAGGTCGTCGAGGGTGATGCCGGCCAGATCGGCCGCCGCGGCCACGGTCTCGTACCCGTCGGAACCGTCGTTGAACGCGGCCACCTGCAGCAGGAGCTGCGTGGCCTCGGGCAGGGCCGACACCGACAGGGCGAACGAGCGCTCCAGCCGGGCCGGCAACGGCAGATCATCCGGTACGCGGCCCGAGCGGTCGCCCAGCGAGGCCAGCTCGACCAGGCCCAGCGGGTTGCCGGCGGCCTCGGTCAGGATGCGGTCCCGCAGATCGGCGCGCAGGGCGGGCGCCCGCTGGTCGAGCAGGGCGGCGGCGTCGGGGGCGGCCAGCGGCTCCACGGCCAGCTCGGGCAGGGCCGCGCCGGCCAGCCGGGCGGTGGTCTCGGCGCCGTTGCGCATCGTCAGCAGGATCAGGACGGGGTCACCGGACAGGCGCCGGGCCACGAACGTCAGCGCGTCCCAGCTCGCGGCGTCCAGCCACTGGGCGTCGTCGACCAGCAGCAGCGTCTCCGCCGCGTCGGTCAGCAGGGTCAGAAGAGCCAGAGCTACGCGTACGGGGGTCAGGTCGCCGTCGAGGGCCGCGCGCACGACGTCCCGGTCGGCCGCCGTCGCCGCCGACGCGGGGAGGCCGGCCGCGAGGCGGTCCAGACCGGCGTACGGAAGGTCGAACTCGGCCTGCACCCCGGTGAGGGTGACCGTCCGCAGCTGCCGTCGCCCGGCCTCGCCGGCGGCCCACTCGAGCAGCGTGGACTTGCCCACCCCGGCGTCGCCCCGCAGCACGAGCGAGCCACCCCGCTGCGGCAGCCGGTCGAGTTCGGCCCGTAACCGCCCGATCTCGCCCGCACGCCCGATGACCTGCTCACTCATTGATCGCCCCCCAGCGAAAGTAGCCGCCGGAACCGGTCTCGGGCATGCCGTCGGGGCCGGAAATGTTCACAGGAACCGCCAAGGCTGCCCATAGGTCCGGGCGAGGCGGAACGCGCACCGTTGCTGAGGTGTCACCCATGAGGGGGCACCGACGAACGGAGGCAGACCATGAGACGGGAAACCGGCCGGCGCCGGGCCGCGCTGCTCACCGGAGTGCTGGTGGTGGCGAGCGCGGCCGGTACGGCAGCCGTGGCCGCCGCCGCGTACGCGTCCGAAAGCTCCGCTACGACCACCGACTCCGCCACCTCGGACTCGTCGTCCTCCTCCACCACGACCGACGACTGGCCGACGTTGTCCGACGACAGTGGGAGCAGCCGCGGTGGCCAGGCGACTTCGGGGGGTTCTTGAGATGCCGTTGGTCGAGACCTTGCCGGTCGGGGCCGACACCGCCCAATGGGAGGTGTGGGGAACGACCGCTCGGGTGGTCACCGTCGTGGCCGACAAATCGGGCGAAGCGGCGGCGCTGGTCCGGGCCGAGCTGGCCGCGGTCGACGAGGCCTGCAGCCGGTTCCGGGAGGACTCCGAGCTGAGCGTGGCCTGTCGCTCCGGGCGGCCGGTCGTGGTCAGCCCGCTGCTGGCGATGCTGGTCGGCGCGGCCCTGACCGCGGCCCGCGAGACGAGCGGCGATGTCGACCCGACCGTGGGCGCGGCCATGTGCGGCCTCGGCTACGACCGCGATTTCGCTGCCTTGACCGGTCGTCCGGCCGCGCCGGCCGTGCGGGTGTTCGGCTCGCCCTCCGTGCGGGTCTTCGACTCGCCCGACTGGCGGTCGGTGCGGCTGCGTGGCCGTGAGCTGACCGTGCCCGACGGGGTGCTGCTCGATCTGGGCGCCACGGCCAAGGCGGTCGCCGCTGATCGGGCCGCCGCGCGGGTTTTCCGCGAGCTGGGCGTCGGCGTGCTGGTCGCGCTGGGCGGCGACATCGCCACTGCGGGCCCGGCCCCCGACGGCGGCTGGCGGGTCCTCGTGCAGGACGGCCCGGAAGACCCTTCCTGCACAGTACGACTCCCGGGCGGCGCCGCCCTGGCCACCTCCAGCACCGTGTCCCGCACGTGGGGCCGCCCCGGTGAGCTGCTGCACCACATCGTCGACCCGCGCACCGGCCGCTCAGCCTCGCGAGTCTGGCGTACCGTCTCGGTCGCCGCCGCTTCGTGCCTGCGCGCCAACACCCTGACCACGGCCGCGATAGTCCGTGGTCAGCGGGCGCCGGCGCTGCTCGGAAACGCTCCGAGCCGCTTGGTCACCCCGGCCCTGAACGTTGTGCGCCGGGGCGGGTGGCCGGCATGACGGGGCGGGCGAGTCATCAACATGTTGATGTGTTGACGTACATATTGATTCGGTCAACACGTCAAGTACATACGTCCACATCGGCCTCGGTGGGCCGGCATGGATGACGCGCTCTGGTACTTCGCTCGGGGCAGCGGTGTGATCTCGCTGATCCTGCTCACGGTGGTGGTCGCGCTGGGCATCGGCGCCCGCAGCGGCCGCACCGCCTTCGGATTACCGGCCTTCGCCGTGAACCTGCTGCACCGCAACGCCGCCCTGCTCGCCGTGGTGTTCCTGGCCGGGCACATGGTCAGTCTTCTGTTCGACCCGTACGCCCAGCTACGCGTCTTCGACCTGGTGCTGCCGTTCGTGGGCAACTACCGGCCGTTCTGGCAGGGCCTGGGCACGCTGGCCTTCGACGTGATCGTGGCGATCGTCGTCACGAGCCTGCTGCGGCACCGGCTCGGCGTGCGCACCTGGCGCATCGTGCACTGGCTGGCCTATCTGAGCTGGCCGATCGCCCTGATGCACGGCCTGGGCACCGGCTCGGACAACGGCACGGTCTGGCTCTGGTCGATCTCGGCCGTCTGCGCCGCCACCGTTCTGGCCGCCGTCGTCTGGCGTCTGACGCCTACGTTCGGCCGCTTCCCCCACCGCGCCCTGCGCCGGGTCAACCCACGCCTGCTCCCCACCCCATCCCCACCGGCCCGCACGTCCACCGCACCAACGGCGCCGGCCCGCACGTCCACCCCGTCAACGGCGCCGGCCCGCACGTCCACCCCGTCAACGGCGCCGGCCCGCACGTCCACCCCGCCAACTGCGCCGGCCCGCACGCCCACCGCGTCCGCCCAAGTGGCGGCGCGGCCCGGTCTTCCTGAGGAGGCACGATGACGAGCACTGTGGAGGCGCCGCCGGGGAGCCGCGTGCAGTTGCGGCTGCTGGCCGGCAGCAACGACGGGCGGCTGGACAGCCACCTGGCGCAGCACGGGCGGTTGCCCGCGTTCGACACCAGCCAGGTGATCGGGATGGCGCGCGACGCCGGGCTCACCGGGCGCGGCGGGGCCGGCTTTCCGTTGTGGCGCAAGCTCAGCGCGGTGGCCGCAGCCGGTCGGCCGGCCGTCGTCATCGGCAACGGAGCCGAGGGCGAGCCGGCCAGCGGGAAGGATCGGGCCCTGCTGACGTACGCACCGAATCTGGTTCTGGACGGTCTGCAGCTCGCGGCGTCGGGGACCCGAAGCGCTGTCCTTTATGCACCCCTTGGTGCGCACCGGGCGCTGCGGGAGTTGATAGACGCCCGGCGCGGGGCGGGTCTGGACCGGGTGCCGGTGCGGCTGGTCGCGGCGCCGGACGCGTTCGTGGCGGGGGAGGAGTCGGCGGCCGCGGCCGCCGTGGCCGGCCGAGCCGCGGTCCCCGCCGACAAGCTGGTGCGGATCACCGAGTCCGGGCCGGGCGGCGCCCCCATGCTGGTGCAGAACGTCGAGACCCTGGCCCACCTCGCGATGATCGCCCGCTACGGGCCGGGGTGGTTCCGCGCGGCGGGCACACCCGACGAGCCCGGGACCTTCCTGGCCACGGTCAGCGGGGCTGTCGCCGCACCGGGCGTGGTCGAGGCCGGATACGGCGTGGCGCTGGGCGATCTCGTCGCGGCCGCCGGTGGTGCCACCGCGCCCCTGAGGTCCGTGCTCGTGGGCGGGTATCACGGCGGCTGGGTGCCGGCTGACGCCGCGCTCCCGGTGAGCCGGGCCGCTCTCACCCCGTACGGGATAAGCCCGGGCGCCGGTGTGATCGTCGCGCTGCCGCGGACCGCGTGCGGTCTGCTGGAGACGGCCCGGATCGCGGGCTGTCTGGCCGATCAGGTCGCCGGTCAGTGCGGGCCCTGCGTCAACGGCCTGCCCCGGCTCGCGAGCACGCTCAGCGATCTGGCCCACCGCCGCGCCCGTCCCGGACTGCCGGCCGAGGTCGACCGGCTGGCCCGGCTGGTCACCGGCCGGGGCGCCTGCCGCCATCCCGACGGCACCG
Organism: Paractinoplanes aksuensis; assembly: GCF_024137025.1. Classification (GTDB taxonomy): domain Bacteria; phylum Actinomycetota; class Actinomycetes; order Mycobacteriales; family Micromonosporaceae; genus Actinoplanes; species Actinoplanes aksuensis. The sequence continues at coordinate 83,395 of NZ_JAMYJR010000007.1, read as the reverse complement.
CCCGGCTCGTCCTCAGCGCCCTGCGCGCTTTCGAGGCGGACGTCGCCGCCCACCTGGCGGGTCGCTGCCTGGCCGAGGAGGGACAGCGATGAACCGGCTGCATGTCGACTGGACGGCTTGTGACGGGCGGGGGCTCTGCGCCGAACTGCTGCCCGAACTGCTGGTCGAGGACGAGTGGGGCTACCCGGCGCCACGCGGGGAGATGAGCGTGCCACCGGCGTTGGAGCCGGCGGCACGTCAGGCCGTGGACCGGTGCCCGGCCCTGGCCTTGAAGCTGACCCGGGTCAGCGCAGGCCGAGCGCCCGGTTCATCGTGAAGAACAGACCGGTCTGGTCGGTCACGCCGCCACCGATGATCAGCGCGACACGTAAGTGGATAAAACTCCCCGTTTGCGTCGCTGTCTAAGCTTCGTCCGGTGAGAGTGCTGCGGCTGATCCTGGCGGTGCTGGTGAGTGCCGCCGCCGCTCTCGCCGTGGTCCGGCTCACGGCCCCGGCCGACGGCGATCACGGCGTACGGAAGCAATTGGCCTTTCTGCGGGCCGAGCTCGAATCCGGGTCGGCCGAGGACGCGCAACAGCTCTTCCCCGAGGGCTACTTCTTCTCGTACGCGCTGTACGGTCTCGCCTCGGTCGATGCGGGCCGCCTCGACGACGCGCGGTGGGCGCTGAGCCGGCTCGAATCGGACGCCGGGCGGGCGCCGTTCACGGGCGAGATGCCCCTGCCCAACGGCGTCTTCTATCGCGGCTGGGTCAACTGGCTGCGCGGTGGCATCCTGTCCCGCGTGCCCGAGGCTGCCCGCGACACGGCCCAGGTGCGAGCCTTCGACGAGGACTCGGCCGCGATCGCCGCCGCCTTCGACGCGTCGGCGACGCCGTTCCTGGCCTCGTACCCCGGGCAGGCCTGGCCGGTCGACTCCACGGTGGCGATCGCCTCGCTGCGGCTGCACGACAAACTGCGCACCCCCGCGTACGACGTCACGGTGATCCGCTGGCTGGCCAACGTGCAGGCCCGGCTCGACCCGGCGACCCAGCTGATGCCGCACACGGCCGACGTCGAAACCGGCGAGCCGACCTCGGGCGCGCAGGGCACCTCGCAGAGCATCATCAACCGGTTCCTGCCCGAGATCGACCCCGACTTCGCCCGCCAGCAGTACACCCGCTTCCGTACGTGGTTCCTGGCCGCCCCGCTCGGCCTGGGCCCGACCGTCCGCGAATACCCGGTCGGCGTTTCCGGCCCGTCAAACGTCGACTCGGGCCCGCTGGTACTGGGCGTCAGCCTGTCGGCCACGGTGGTAACCATCGGGGCAGCCAACGTCCACGGCGACGAGTCCCTGGCCGACGGGCTGGCCCGCTTCGGCGAGGTGGCCGGCCTGCCCGTCCACACCCCGTGGAGCAAGAGGTACGCGTTCGGCGCGGCCCCCATCGGCGACGCCTTCCTGGCCTGGTCGAAATCCGCCCACCCGTGGGTGGCCACGCCGGTTCCACCGCCGCCCCGAGTCCTGTCGATCTGGTGGCAGCTGCCCCTGCTGACGTTCTTCCTGGCGGTGGGCCTGTCTCCGTGGCTGCTGAGGGCGGCTCTCCGCCGTCGCCGTACCGCCCAGCCTTAGCCTGCCCGGTGCCGCGGCGGCGTCGGGCGTGGGCGAGGGGACTGCCTGTGGACAAGGCACCCGCTGCCGGCCTGTGGATAACCGCCATAAGGGCGCAAAAAATCGTAGGGTCGTCCCGCCCCGGGTGGGTGGGGGTTTGGGTGGAGTAACCCCTACACGATCAACGCGCCTCGTGGTCACTCTTCTGGCGCTGGATGCAGTCTCCGGTGGTCGCTCGCTCGGGTGGCCTTGAGCGGTAAGGCCGATTTGAGCCGAAAAAAGCGTTCCGCCGCTAACGCGGTGATGTGCCGGTTAGATTACGGAAGGCGATAAGCCGGATCTTTCTCGGTTTTCGCTGCTCGGGCCGGTCCGAACCGGCTTTTAGAGCCCCGCCCATCGGTGCGGTACCCGAACAGGCAAACCCGCCGCGAGGCGGAGACGCAAAGCCAGGGGCCTCCCGACGGAGGCAGCCCAGCCGCCGAAGGAGAACGAAAGACATGCGCTATCCCAAAGCCCATGCAGACTCGAGCGGCTCGGTTCCGTTCGCCCTGCGTGGCTCCAAGTCCGCGCGGACGGTCCTGGCGACCGCCGTCGCGGGCGCCATCGGCCTCGTGCCGGTCGCCTACGTGGCGTCGCCGGCCTCCGCTGCTCCAGATGCCACCATGGCTGTCAGCGCTTCTGCTGCGGCGGCCGAAGGGGCGAACGTCACTTTCACGTTGACCCCGACCGTTCCGGGCACCTGGACGATCTCGACGATCGCCGGCAGTCCCAATGGTGCCGTCGCCGGCACCGACTACACCGCGCTCACAGTGCAGCAGCAGACTGCTGTGTTCAGCACTACGGCCCCGCAGACGATCACCATCGCGACCACAGATGACTCGCTGTACGAGGCCAACGAGACGTTCGTGCTCCGGGCTACGAACGCCAACGGTACGGACTGGACCGAGGCCACGGCGACGATCAACGACAACGACACGGCGCCGTCATACACGCTGACCGCCGCGCCGAACCCGGTTGTCGAGGCGGTCAACGCCAAAGCCACGGTCACCGCGAAGCTCAGCGCCATCTCGGGTCTCGACTCGGTCGTCACGCTGAACACGGCGAACGGCACCGCGATCGCGGGCGCCGACTACACCGCTCTGACCAACCAGACGGTCACGATCGCCGCGGGCTCGCTGACCGGCACGGCCGAGATCCTGATCACCAACGACAACAAGAAGGACCAGCTCGACACGGAGTCGTTCACGGTCAGCGGCACGGCGACCAACGTGTCGCCGACGGCCGCCACGACGACGGTGAACATCACCGACGCGCAGAGCACGCCGAAGCTGACCCTGTCGAGCGGCGGCGCCACGACCGAGGGGCAGAACGCCACCTTCACGGTCACCACCGACACCGTGTCGGAGCTGCCGATCACCGTGCAGTGGAACGCGGTCGAGACCGTCCCGGTCTCGGGCCACTGGAAGGCCACCCCGGGTGACGATTTCACCTACCCGGCCAACCGCACCGTGACCATCCCGGCCGGCTCGACGACGGCGGCGATCACTATTCCGACGATCGCCGACCAGACCGACGAGCTCGACGAGGACTACACGATCGAGCTGGCCAGTCCGACGAACGCCGTTCTCGGGGCCGTCACCAAGGTGACCAGCACGATTACCGACAGTGACAACGCGCCGACCGTAACGTTCACGCCGACCTCCGTCGTCGAGGGCAACTCGGGCAAGAAGACGCACACGTTCACCGCGACGCTGAGCGCCAAGTCCGGCAAGACCGTCCAGGTGGACTGGAAGACCAACCCCACCGGTGCGACCTACGGCGACGCCGTGGCGGGCAAGGACTACGTTGCCGCCAACGGTCGGCTCAGCTTCGAGCCGGGCACGACCACCAAGACCGTCACCGTCGACATCATCGGCGACACGATCGACGAGGGCCCGGTTCCGCGCACCAACGCGGCCGGCGAGGGCGAGAAGTTCCAGATCGTCCCGTCCGCTGTCGTGGGTGATGTGACGGCCAGCCTCGGCAACAGTGCGACGGCGGTGATCACCATCGCCGACGACGACGCCATGCCGACCGCGACCTTCGACGACGTGAAGGTCAAGGAGGGTACGGACGCGAGCGCCGTGCTCGCGCCGATCAAGCTCACCGGCTCGAGCGACCACCCGATCACCTTCGCGGTCGCCGACGCCGGCACGGGCACGGCGAAGAGCACGATCGGCACGACGATCGGCGACAACGACTACAACCTGCTCAACACCTCGGTGACGATCGCTCCCGAGATGAGCAACGGCTACGCGGTTGTGCTCGTCAACGGCGATCACATGTACGAGGCCGACGAGACGGTCGACCTGACCGCTACGCCGGGCGCGACCACGGCCGGCGCCGACTGGCTGACCGCGCCGGCGGCCGACCCGGCCACGGTGACGCTGCTCAACGACGACGGTGCGCCGGACCTGGAGATCAACAGCGTCATGGCCAAGGAGGGCGAGAAGGTTGAGGTCACCGGCACGGTGACCGGCAGCTCCTCGACCAGCACCACGCTGACCGTCTCCTTCGCCGGCGCCTCGGTCAAGGGCAGCCGCGCGGCCGACGCCGCCGACTTCGAGAACCCGGGTGCCAAGGTCATCACCATCCCCGCGGGCACCGTCCCAGGTACGGTCATGCCGGTCCAGAGCATCTGGATCAACGCCGACAAGCTGCCTGAGCCGGCCGAGACGATCCTCGGCACCGGCGTGGGCCTGGGCAACGTGGGTACCGTGACCGACGGCGTCATCACGATCGCCGCCAACGACGGTTCCGAGCCGGGCGAGCCCGGTGAGGCCCCGAAGCCCACGATCAACGCTCCGATGTCGGTCAACGGCACGGGCCCGGTCTCGATCACCGGTAAGGTCGCGGCCAACGCTGCGGTCGAGCTGTGGGGCGCCCCGGTCTCCGGTGGCGAGCTGAAGTGGATCGCGAACACCAAGGCCAGTGCGATGGGCATGTACTCCTTCTCGCGGTCGATCAGCCAGGGCATGCGGTTCGTCACGCAGTCCCAGGAGGTCAACTCGGTCGAGAAGACGGTCTGGGTGAACCAGTGGGCTTCGCTCACCGCCACCTCGCCCTCGAAGGGCCGCGTCTCGGTCGTCGTCAAGACCAACCCGAATGCGTCCGGCCGCAAGGTCGTCGTTCAGCGCTGGACCGGTCCCAACACCTGGACCAACATCCTGGTGAGCAAGGCCAATGTCAACGGTGCGTACACCGCCACGACGGTTGTGCCCTCGGGCACCGTGGCGCTCCGCGCCTGGGTTGACGGTGCCGAGGACTGGGGCATCAACGGTGGCTGGTCGGACATCGTCCGTCCCGTCATCAAGTAAGCAAGAGCATTGAGAACGGGGGCGGCCAGCTGGCCGCCCCCGTTTCCATGTCGGGACAGAGGGTCAGTCCACTTCGGCCACGGCCTGGGCGAACTGGGCCGAGTACAGCGCCGCGTACGCCCCGCCCGCCGCGATCAGGGAGTCGTGCGTGCCCTGTTCGACGATCTGCCCGTGTTCCATCACCAGGATCACGTCGGCGTCGCGGATCGTGGACAGGCGGTGGGCGATCACGAACGAGGTGCGGCCCTCGCGCAGCGTTGCCATGGCCCGCTGGATCAGCACCTCGGTGCGGGTGTCGACCGAGCTCGTGGCCTCGTCCAGGATCAGGATGCTGGGTTCGGCCAGGAAGGCCCTCGCAATGGTGATCAGCTGCTTCTGGCCGGCGCTGACGTTCGAGCCCTCCTCGTCGATCACCGTGTCGTAGCCGTCGGGCAGCGTCTTGCAGAAGGCGTCGACGTGCGCCGCCTCAGCCGCCGCGACCACGGCCGCCATGTCGAACGAGTCAGCCCCGTACGCGATGTTCTCGGCGATCGTGCCGCCGAACAGCCAGGTGTCCTGCAGCACCATCCCGATCTCTTCGCGCAGCTGTTCCCGTGGCATGGTCGCGATGTCGACCCCGTCCAGCCGGATCCGCCCGGAGTCCACGTCGTAGAACCGCATCAACAGGTTGACCAGGGTGGTCTTGCCGGCCCCGGTCGGCCCGACGATCGCCACGGTCTGGCCCGGCGCGACGTCGAGCGACAGGTGTTCGATCAGCGGCTTGTCGGGCAGGTATCGGAACGAGACGTCCTCGAAGGTGATCTCGCCGCGGACCCGACCGAGATCGACAGGCGGCACCGAGGGGGACTGCTCGGGCGCGTCGAGCAGGGCGAACACCCGCTCGGCGGAGGCCACGCCGCTCTGGATCAGGTTGGCCATCGAGGCGACCTGGGTCAGTGGCTGGCTGAACTGCCGCGAGTACTGGATGAACGCCTGCACCTCGCCCAGCGACAGCGACCCCGAGGCCACCCGCAGGCCACCGACCACGGCCACCAGCACGTAGTTGAGGTTGCTGATGAACATCATGGCGGGCTGGATGAGACCGCTGATGAACTGGGCCCGGAACGACGACGCGTAGAGCTTGTCGTTGTGCTCGGCGAAGACCCGGGACGCCTCGTCCTGCCGGCCGAACACCTTGACCAGCGAGTGCCCGGTGAACATCTCCTCGATGTGGCCGTTGAGCCGGCCCGTGGTGGCCCACTGGGCGACGAAGTTGGGCTGTGAGCGCTTGCCCACGGCCATCGTCACCAGGAACGAGACCGGCACGGTGATCAGCGCGATCAGGGCCAGCAGGGGCGAGATCCAGAACATCGCGCCGAGCACCCCGACGATCATCAGCAGCGACGTGACGAGCTGGGCGAACGTCTGCTGCAGGGTCTGGGCGATGTTGTCGGTGTCGTTGGTGGCCCGGCTGAGCACCTCGCCCCGCGGCTGCTGGTCGAAGTACGACAGCGGCAGCCGCGACAGCTTGGCCTCGACCTCTTCGCGCAATCGGTAGACCGCGGTCTGCACGACCGTCGCCGTGATGCGGCCCTGCAGCACGCCGAACAGCCAGGCGAAGACGTAGACGATCGCGACCCACATGAGCACCTGGGCCAGCCGGTCGAAGTCGATGCCCTGACCGGGCGTGAAGTCAACCGCGGACAGCAGGTCGGCCTGCGTGTTCTCGCCGCGGGCGCGCAGGGCGGCGACGGCCTCGGCCTTGGTCACGCCGCCGTCGACCATGCGGCCGACGACCCCCTGGAAGATCACGTCGGTGGCGTGACCGAGCAGGTAGGGCCCGATCACCGACAGGGCCACGCTGACCGCGCCGGCCAGCAGCACGAAGCCGACCAGCACCCGCTGCGGCTTGAGCAGCCCGAGCAGCCGCTTGGTCGAGCCCTTGAAGTCCTGCAGTTTCTCGGTGGGCATCGGGCCGGCCATGGCGCGGACGGCCGGGGGACCTCCCATGGGACGGGTCATGCGGCCGCCTCCTGCGCGGTGAGCTGGGAGAGCACGATCTCGCGATAGGTCTCGTTGCCGGACATGAGCTCGGCGTGGGTGCCGGTGCCGGCCACCCGGCCGTCGTCGAGCACCACGATCCGGTCGGCGTCGCGGATGGTGCTCACCCGCTGGGCCACGATCACCACGGTGGCGTCGGCGATGCTCTCGGTGAGGGCCGAGCGCAGCGCGGCGTCGGTGGCGTAGTCGAGCGCCGAGAACGAGTCGTCGAACAAGTAGATCTCGGGCCGGTGGACCAGGGCCCGGGCGATGGCCAGCCGTTGCCGCTGACCGCCCGACACGTTGGTGCCGCCCTGGGCGATCGGGGCGTCCAGCCCGCCCTCCATCCGTTCCACGAAGTCCCGGGCCTGGGCGATCTCGAGCGCGGACCACAGCTGCTCGTCGGTCGCGTCCGGATTGCCGTACCGCAGATTGGAACCGACCGTGCCCGAGAACAGGTACGGACGCTGGGGCACGAACCCGACCAGCCGCGACAGCAGGCCGGGGTCGAGGTCGCGCACGTCGACGCCGTCGACCAGCACCTGCCCGGCGGTGGCGTCGAACAACCGTGGCACCAGGTTGAGCAGGGTCGTCTTGCCGCTGCCGGTGCTGCCGATGATCGCCGTGACCTGGCCCGGCCGGGCGGTCACGTCGATGCCGCTGAGCACGGGAGCCTCGGCCCCGGGGTAGTGGAAGCCGACGTCGCGCAGGTCGAGCCGGCCGTGCTCGGTGACCGTGGTGACCGGCTGCTTCGCCGTGACGACGCTCGACTCGGTGCTCAGCACCTCATCGATCCGCTCGGCGCAGACCTCGGCCCGCGGGATCATCACGAACATGAAGGTCGCCATCATGATCGACATGAGGATCTGCATCAGGTAGCTGAGGAACGCGGTCAGCGCGCCGATCTGCATCGCGCCCGAGTCGATCCGGTGACCGCCGAACCAGATCACGGCCACGCTGGACAGGTTCACGATCAGCATGACCGTCGGGAACATGAGCGCCATCAGCTTGCCGACCTTGAGCGACACGTCGGTCAGCTCGTCGTTGGAACGGCGGTAGCGCTCCTGCTCCCGCTCGTCGCGGACGAAGGCGCGGATCACCCGGATGCCGGTGATCTGCTCGCGCATCACCTGGTTGACCCGGTCGATGCGCACCTGCATCGTGCGGAACAGCGGCCGCATCCGCACGATGATCGCGGCCACCGTGGCCACCAGCACCGGCACGATGATCAGCAACAGGCCGGACAGCGGAACGTCTTGCCGCAGGGCCAGCACGATGCCGCCGACGCACATGATCGGGGCCGAGACCATCAGCGTGAAGGTCATCAGCACCAGCATCTGCACCTGCTGGACGTCGTTGGTGGTGCGCGTGATCAGCGACGGGGCGCCGAACTGGCCCACCTCGCGGGCCGAGAACTTCTGCACCTGCCCGAAGATCGAGCCCCGGACGTCGCGGCCCACGGCCATGGCCGTACGGGCGCCGAAGTAAACGGCCACGACCTGGGCCGCGATGCTGGCCAGGGTGATGGCCAGCATCCACCCGCCGATCTGCATGACGTAGCCGGTGTCGCCCTTGACCACGCCGTTGTCGATGATGTCGGCGAACAGCGTGGGCAGGTAGAGCGTGGCCAGCGTCTGCAGGAACTGGAAGAGCACGACGAGCGTGATCTCCCGCCGGTACGGGCGTAAGTAGATTCTGAGCAGTTTGATGAGCACTACTGGGTCCCCCGTCGGAGCAGTCCGTCGAGCAGCAGGGAGACCGTCTCCTCGCCGCTGAAGTTGTCCGGGTCGCCGAACGGCCCGTACGTGTTGGCGCCGCAGAACAGCAGCAGCAGCGAGGCCACCGCCGCCGGTGGGCGACGCAGTTGATCAGCGCCTTCCGTGATCACCTCGGTCAGCGCGGCGTGCAGGATCTCGCGGTTGGCGATCATCTGTCTGGGCAGCTCGCCGGTGATGACGAGCTTGCGGGCGGCCGTCATGAGCTGCGCGTTCTCGCGGAACCGGGCGTGGATCAGCTCGGCCGCCGTGGCCAGCCGCTCGCGCAACGGCCGGGACCGGTCGATCGCGGTGAGCGCGGCCACCGTCTCCTCGGGGTCGAGCGCCTTGATCACCGAGCACACGACCAGCGACGACTTCGTCTCGAAGACGCCGAAGATCGTGCCCTCGGCCACGCCGGCGGCCTGGGCGATCTGCCGGGTGCTGACGTCCACCCCGTGCTCGTGCAGCAGCGGGATGGTCGCGTCGATCAGGGCCGCGCGGCGTTCCTCGGGTGCGAGCGCGGGCACCCGCCGTCGCTTGTTCTCCACGCGGCCACTCTACTGAGCGAGCACTCACTCATCCACTGACATTTGTCATGGGTCCCTCGGTCCGGCGCGAAAGACTAAAGACGAAGCCGACCGGGCCGATCGGTGCGCCCGTGCAGTCAGTCGAGATGGACGATCACACCGCCGAGTACTGGGCGCGCCAGCTGCGCATCGGTGCGGCGATGGCGGCCGTGGTCACCGCGATCGGTGGCGTCCGGATAGCCCTGGAGTGGGAGGGCGCCGACCGCTGGTGGCTGCTGCCGGTGCTCCTGGCCGTGGCCGCTCAGGTGGCGATCTTCCCGCTGCCCTGGGCCCGCCTGGTCCGCCAGGAGCGGACCCGCTGGTGGCTGACGGCCTGGTGGCTCGGCGAGATGCCGGTGATGCTGCTGTTCGGGTTCGTCGACCCGGACGGCTGGATGCTCTACGTGCCGGCCGTCGTGCTGCTGCTGATCACCGCGGCCGCGCTCTGGTCACCCCGCTTCGTCATAACGCTCGGCGTGATGTCGGTCGGCGGGTACGCCCTGCTGCTGCCGTACCGGGCCGGCGCCAATGCCGGCACCACGCTGGTGCTGGTCGCGATGATGGGCTGCGTCGTCGGCCTGACCGCGCTGTACGCCAAGAGCCGCCGGGCCCTGGACAACCGGCGCCGGGTCGCCGAGCAGCGGGCCGAGACCCTGCTCGCCGCCTCGGCCGACGCGGTGATCGCCATCGGGCCGGACGGCATGGTCGTGTACGCCACCGAGTCGATCACCCACATGCTCGGGGTGCCGAAGCAGCGGCTGGTCGGCCGGAACTTCAGCGACCTGATGCCGGCCGAACGCGTCGTCCCGGCCCAGAAGTTCCTCGACGACCTGATGGCGCTCCCGCTCGGGCAGAGCCTGCGGTCCGAGTCCCAGCTGCAGGCGGCCGACGGTCGCTGGGTCTACGTCGACGTGCTGGCGACGAACTGGGTCGCCGCTCCCGACATCGAGGCCGCTGTGATCAGCCTGCGCGACATCGGCGCCCGCCGCGTGCTGGAGGACAAGCTGCACGTCCAGGCGTTCACCGACTCGCTGACCGGGATGCCCAACCGCGCCCTGTTCCGGCAGCGCCTGGCCGAGGCCGTGGCCGGCGCCGACGACGACCGGCCGGTCACCGTGCTGCTGCTCGACCTCGACGACTTCAAGCTGGTCAACGACAACCTGGGGCACAGCGCCGGCGACGAGTTGCTGACCACGATCGCCGGGCGGCTGCGCCGGCACGTCCGCCCGTCCGACGTGCTGGCCCGTCTCGGCGGCGACGAGTTCGCCATCCTGATGCGCGACCTCGAGCCCGGTGACGCCGCCGCGCTGGCCGAACGCCTGGTCCGCACCATCCGCGAGCCGATCCGCCTGGGCAGCCGGGACGTCACCTGCTCGCTCAGCATCGGCATCGCGACCGCCGCGGCCGGCGACCACCAGGGTGACCAGCTGCTCGGCAACGCCGACCTGGCGATGTACGCGGCCAAGCGGGCCGGTCGCAACGGGTACGCGGTGTTCGACCCGACCATGACGATGTCGGTGCTCGAGGAAGCTCAGCTGCGCATCGACCTCGAGCAGGCGCTGGAGCGCGAAGAGTTCGCCGTGCTCTACCAGCCCGTCGTCGACATGCAGACCCAGAGTGTCACCTCGGTCGAAGCATTGGTCCGCTGGAACCACCCGCGCGACGGCCTGCTCGGCCCCTACCACTTCATCGCCGCGGCCGAGGCCAACGGCCTGATCGTCCCGCTCGGCCGGTGGGTGCTGCGGGAGGCCTGCGCCCAGCTCGCCCGCTGGCGCGCCGAGTCACCCGCCGCGGCCACGCTCAAGATCAACGTCAACCTCTCAGCCCGTCAGTTCCAGTACGCCGGTCTGGTCGACGACGTCGCCGGCGCCCTGCACGACGCCGGCCTCGACGCCGCCGCGCTGACCCTCGAGATCACCGAGTCGATGCTGATGGAGGACATCGAGACGGCCAAGCGCACCCTGCACGCGTTGCGCGGGCTCGGCGTCCGGCTGGCCATCGACGACTTCGGCACCGGCTACTCGTCGCTCAGCTACCTCAAACAGCTCCCGGTCGACGTCATCAAGATCGACAAGACGTTCGTGGACGACGTCGACACCGACGCCGACGACGTGGCCCTGGTCGACGCCGTGGCCGGTCTCGGGCAGGCGCTCAAGATGCAGACGGTGGCCGAGGGCATCGAGACCGATGCCCAGTGGGCGACCCTGCGCCGCCTCGGCATCGACCACGGCCAGGGCTACCTGTTCGGCCGGCCGGCCGATCCGGAGCAGATCCGCGCCCTGCTGAACGGGGTGAGCACCATCTCGGCTTGAACCGCTTACCCTCACCCAGCGTGTACCTGTTGGTAGGTGCAACTCTGCGGGTAAGGAATCTCCGTGTCGGTCAACAAGCACGTGCGCCGGATCGCCGGCGGGGTGGTCACCACCCTCGCCGCCCTCCTCGTCTTTCTCGCGCTGGTGCTCCCGGATCAGATCACCCGGCTCGCCCCGGGCAACTTCTGGCTCACCGCCCTGGTCCGGGTGCCCATCGAAGCGCTGCTGGCGGTGGCGTTGCTGCTGGCCCTGCCGCCCCGGGCCCGCCGGATCACGGCGACCGTCCTGGGCGTGGTGCTCGGCCTCCTGACCATTCTCAAGATCATCGACATCGGCTTCTTCGCCGTGCTGGCCCGCCCGTTCGACCCGGTGCTCGACTGGGTGCTGTTCCGGGACGGCTTCAACTTCATGATCGATTCCTTCGGCCGGGGCGGTGCGCTGCTGGCCGCGGCGGCCGCCGTGCTGCTGGCCGTGGTGACGCTGGTCGCGATGACCTTCTCGGTCCGCCGGTTGAGCCGGCTCATCGGGGCCCACCCCTGGCCCGTACGGGGAACGGTGGTCACGCTGTCGGCCGCGTGGGTCACCCTGGCCGTGATGAGCTTCCAGCTCGTCGGGGGCATCCCGGTGGCCAGCCAGAGCGCCGCCGAGCTGGCCCGCGACACCGTGCTCGCCGTGCCCCAGGACATCCAGGACCGCAAGGACTTCGCCCTCGAGGTGCGGGACGACGCGTTCGCCGACATGCCCGACGACCAGCTGCTGAGCGCGCTGCGGGGCAAGGACGTGATCATCGGTTTCGTCGAGAGCTACGGCCGTGACGCCGTCGAGAACCCCGAGTTCAATCAACCCGTACTGGCCCAGTTGCAGACCGGGCAGGCCAAGCTCGCGGCCAAGGGGTTCGCCGCGCGCAGCGGCTACCTGACCTCGCCCACCTTCGGCGGCGGCAGCTGGCTGGCCCACTCGACGTTCCTGTCCGGCCTGTGGATCGACAACCAAAACCGCTACCGCAGCCTCGTGGCGACCGACCGCATGACGCTGACCTCGGCGTTCAAGCGGGCCGGGTTCCGCACCGTCGGCTTCCAGCCGGGTGTCACGTTCGCCTGGCCCGAGGGGCAGTTCTACGGCTACCAGCAGATCTACGACTCGCACACGCTCGGCTACAACGGCCCGATGCTGAGCTGGTCGACGATGCCCGACCAGTTCGTGATGAAGCAGGTCCACGAGTACGAGTTCGGGAAGGCGAAGCGCCCGCCGCTGCTGGCCGAGGTGACGCTGACCTCGAGCCACACCCCGTGGACGCCGGTGCCGGCGATGCTGCCGTGGGACAAGATCGGCGACGGCCGGGTCTACGGGCCGATGATCGAGGGCAAGCCCACCGCCCAGCAGGTGCTGTCGGACGGCAAGAAGGCCAAGCAGGCGTACGCCGGGTCGATCGCCTACTCGGTCGACAGCCTCGTCTCGTACGTCGAGAACTTCGGCGACGACAATCTGGTGCTCCTGCTGCTGGGTGACCACCAGCCGGCCTCGGTCGTCGTCGGCACCAATTCGACCAAGGACGTGCCGATCTCGGTCGTGGCCAAGGACCCCAAGGTGCTCGAACGGATCAACGGCTGGGGCTGGACCGACGGCCTGAAGCCGGCGCCCGACGCGCCGCTGTGGCCGATGGACGAGTTCCGTGACAAGTTCCTCACCGCGTACAGCCCGCAAGGGGAGCCTCACTGAACGCAGAGTGACGTAGATCGCTATCGCATGATCGACAGCCGTCTACTCGTCCGTAACTCCATTCCGTAACCAACTTCCGTCAAGATACGTGCTTGGTGGCCGCGAGGGGGCGTCCACCAAGGACGAACGGGAGTCTCTCGTGGAAGACCGTCAGCGGCCGTCCCGCGCGGACAGCCTCAGGTTGACCCACATGCCCGGGGCGCGGCCGCGCAGCCGCCCGCCGGTCGCGCCGCCGCCACCCGCGCCACCGCCTCCGCCGCCCCGCCGCAAGTCCCGTAAGGGCTGGTGGGTGGCGTCGGGCGTGGCCGTCGTGGTGGCCGCCGCGGGCGGCCTGGCCGTGGCCTACCGGGCCACCGCCGACGCGACGATCCCCGACCGCGGGGTGCCCCCGGTGGCGATCCCGACCGAGACGGTGGCCGGCTCCGGCCCGGCGCCGATCGAGTCCCCGGCGCCTCGGTCGGCCGTGGCCGCCCCGGTCAGCCGAGTGCCGTCACCGTCACCTTCGGTGACCGTCAAGCCGGCTGCGCCCAAAGTCACCGCCCGCACCAACCCGTCCCGGGCCAACCTGGCCCTGACCAGCACGGTCACCGCGAGCAGCAGCGAGGGTGCCCCGTGGCCGGCCGCCGACGCCGCCGACGGCGACCCGGCCACCCGCTGGTCGAGCGGCTTCGCCGAACCCCAGTGGCTCAAGGTCGACCTGGGCTCCCGCCGGATCGTCAGCGAGGTGACCCTGATCTGGGAACACGCGCACGCCGTCGCCTACCGCATCGACGTCTCCCTGGACGGCAAGAAGTGGCGCACAGTCTGGTCGACAACGGCGGGGGAGGGCGGCACCGTCCGCGTCGACACCGGCAGCGCGGTGGCCCGCTACGTGCGGATGTACGGCACCAAGCGCTCGAACCAGTACGGCTTTTCCGTCTGGGAGTTGGAGATCCGCTAGCCGGTGCGCAGCGAGGTGATCATGCTCTGCAGGGCTTGGAAGGCGGCCGCCTGTTCGGCGTCGGTCATGCCCGCCAGCATCTTGAGTTCGACGGATCGGACGGCGGCGCTGGCTTTTTCGAGGCTTCGGCGGCCGCGGGGGGTCAGGCGCGTGGGCAGGGCTTTGCCGACCGGGGCGGCGGCCGGGCGGGTCACGTAGCCGTCGCGTTCCAGGGCCTGGAGCAGCACGTTCATCGTCTGGCGGGTGACGAACGCGCCGCGCGCCAACTCGGAGTTGGACAGGCCGGGCCGTTGCGCCAGCAGTTCGAGGCAGGAGTAGTGGGTCACGCTCATGTCGAGCGGGCGCAACACCTCTTCCATGGCCGCGCGCAGGGCGCTCGACGCCTCCTTTAGCAGGTAGCCCAGTGACGTCGGCAGGTCGATGCCGTCTTGACTCATGTCAGTATCCTGACATACCTTGATGCATGTCAGTTAACTGACACGACAGAAGGAGAGCTGCCATGCCGGTCACCGGTCCCGACTTCGTTTCCCTGCAGGCCCGCGATCTCGACGCCTCGCGGGCGTTCTACGAGCGCTATCTCGGGCTCGTCCGCTCGCCGGTCGGTCCGCCCCACGCCGTCGTCTTCGACACGAAGCCGATCGCGTTCGCGCTGCGCGACCTCGTTCCCGGCACCGACCTCGACTCGGTCGCTCAGCCCGGCCTCGGCGCCGCGATCTGGCTGCACGCCACCGACGTCCAGGCCATCCACGACGCCCTGGTCGCCGACGGGCACACCATCGTCACGGCGCCCATCGACGGGCCGTTCGGACGCACGTTCACCTTCGCCGACCCCGACGGCTACCGGATCACGCTGCACGACCGTGCCTGAACGAGGCGCTCCCCGCGGGTCACGCCGACCCACGGGGAGCGCCTTGACGATCGGCTCGGGACCTAGTCGATCGTCGGAGGCAGGTTCTGGGCGGCCTTCAGAGCCGCGGCCGCACCGGCGTACGGGTTGTAGGTGTACGTCCGGGCCGGAGTTCCCGGGATCGTGAAGTAGGCGGCGGCCAGCTTGGCCGGGTCGGAAGCGATCTCACCGCGGGCCGGGATGTCGTTGCCGTCGTCCCAGCCCCACGGCGCATTGGCCGAGTTGGTGCCGCACGAGAACGTCCCGACACCGCAGCCGCCGGTCGTGTCGCCGGCGAAGGTGCCCAGGTTGGCGAAGAGGTTGGTGTTGTTGCGCTGCGCCCACAGGCCGCCGCTCGCGAAGATGTCGATCAGCTCGTAGCGCACGTCGCGGTCGTTCGAGCTGCTGGGCGACTCCGACACGGTGGCCGAGGGGTAATAGACGACGCCGTCGCCGTTGATGTCGTACTGCGGCCACGCCTTCAGCCCGTGGCCACCCCGCTCCTGCGCCGTCACCGGGTGCTGGAAGTCGTCGTGCGGGGACGCCTTGAACTGCAGCGTGCCGTCGATGGTCTCGCCGCCGTTGGTCCAGTCGCTGCCGGCCGGGGCGTACGAGAAGAAATCGCTGTGCGCGACAGTGACCGCGGCCTTCAACTGGCCGTACTCGGATCCGTCCTTCTCGACGATCTCGAGCACACCCTCGCCGTCGTTCTCGTGCTCGGTCTCGAAGAACGGGTGGTCGATCCAGTCGCGCGGGTGGAAGAAGAAATACGTGAGGTAGTAGTGGGTGCCGGTCTCGAGCACCGAGTAGTACGCCGCGGCGGCAGTGTTCTTCCCGGTGTTGTCCCAGTTGTCGCGGCCGTTCAGGTTGCCGTCGAAGTCGTACCGGGTAATGAAGTCGCTCTTGCCGCCCAGGGCGTGACTGCCGGTGGAGTCGACGTCCTGATAATGGATCGGCGCCCAGCGCAGAGCCAGCTCGGCCCGGCTCGGTGCTGCCTGCGCCGGCGCGGCCAGGCCGACTGCCGTCAGCGCGCCGGCCACGCCGCACGCGATCACGCGACGAATGCCCATGACCCTACCTCCTGTAGATCGATGATCGTAAATCTAAAGGCGGCGGGTGGACGAGAGGCGAAGGGAAAATTTCCGGGACGCGGCGGCTACGCTTGCCCGGTGTTCAAGGTCGATCTGGGTGGGAGCGCCGAGCTCCGACCGCTGGAACCGTGGCAGGCCGAGGAATTCCTCGCACACATGGAGAGGGCGCGGGCGACCGTCGACCCCTGGATCCCGTGGGCGAGCCGGAGCACCGACCTCGAGTCAGCGCGCAAAACCCTTCAGCGGTACGCCGATCTGCAGGCCGGCGGCGAGGGCCGGATCCTCGGCGTCTGGCTCGAGGACGTGCTCGTGGGCGGGGTGATGGCGTTCAACCTCGACCCGCACAGCGGGGTGGTCGAGGTGGGCTGCTGGCTCGAACCGGCCGGCACGGGGCGCGGGCTGATCACCCGGGCCGCCGAGCGGCTGATCGACTGGCTGATCACCGAGCGCGGCGTCCACCGGGTCGAGTGGCACTGCCGCCCCGACAACGTGGCCAGCTCGAACGTGGCCCGCCGCCTCGGGATGACCCACGAGGGCACGCTGCGGGCCAACTTCCCGTGGCAGGGCGTCCGCCACGACAGCGAGATCTGGGCCGTCCTGGCCCCGGAATGGTCCGGCCGCAAAGACCCGGACGCTGCGGGCGAAGACCCGGATGCCCCCGCTGCCGCAGAGCCTGACGCTTCCGCCGCCGACGGCCTTGGCGCTCGCGCCGCCGAAGACCCGGTGTGACTGCGCTGCCCGAGCCCACTCTCACGCATCGCGCCGAGGGCGGGCGGGACGAGCCGCTGCTGGTCTGGCAATTGCCCGAGCCGGTGCTGGCGATCTCGTCGGCCGTCCTCGGTGGCGGAATCGGTCGCTGCGAGTGGGTTGTCAATGCCACCGTGCCCATGTCGTACGACCGCGATGACCCCGCCGACCACCTGCGTGGCATGGCCGAGGGGCTGGGCCTGCGCGGCCCGGGCATCGGCCTGCTCACCGGGGTCGACGTGGCCGAGGTCATCGCCACCACGGACGGCGGCGTGCAGTTGTGGGCGACGGTGGGGCTGGGCGTGCCGGTGCGGGCCGCCGCCCCGCCGGTCGAGCTCGCGCCGCGCGTCGGCACGGTCAACTTCGTGGCCTGGGTGCCGGCCCGGCTCAGCGCGGGCGCCCTGGTCAATGCCGTGGCCACCATCACTGAGGCCAAGGCGCAAGCGATCCGCGACCTCGGCTGGGACGCCACCGGCACCCCGACCGACGCCGTGTGCGTGCTGTGCCCGGCTGAGCCCCGCCACGAGAGCTCGGCTGAGCTCGGCAGCGACAGTGCGGCCGGGCCCCGTACAGAAAACCCGGCCGGAAGCCGCAACGAAAGCCCGACCGAGGTCCGCAATGAAAGCCCGGCCGAGTGGCCGGTCGCGGCCTATGCGGGGCCGCGGTCGTTCTGGGGGGCGAAGCTGGCGCGTGCGGCCTATGAAGCGGTGCGCACCCGGGGCGTCAGTGGTAGGTGAGCTCGCCCGCCTCGATGGCGGCCGAGATCGTGTTCTCCGGCGGGGCCAGGGGGCACAGCCAGGCGTCGTCGTACGCGCAGGACGGGTTGTAGAGATAGTTGAAATCGAGCCTGACCCGCGAGCCGGACAGGGTTTCGAGCCCGCGGCCGTGGGTGCCCTTGACGGTGTCGGTGAGGTAGCGCCCGCCGCCGTAGGCGCCCTTGCCGCAGGTGGCGTCGCGCACCGGCAGGAACAGCCCGCCCCCGTAGGCGGCGATCCACCACAGCGACAGCTCGCCGAACGGTGAGTCGATGACGCCGACCCGGTTGTAGTGCACCACCCCGTCGGGCCCGCCGGTGTCGATGTCGATCGAGCCGGACGCGGGGCGCACGTCGGCCTCGACGATGAAGTCGTCGTTGCGGGGGAGGTAGTTGAGGCCGGTGAACGCGGCCCGCTCGTCGGAGGGGATGGCCGACTGCGGGTGGGTGCCGAACAGTTTGTCGCGTTCGGCGCGGAACTCCTCGAGGCTCGTGTCGGCCAGGTACATCCGCGCGACGGTGGCGCGGTAGTCGGTCAGCTCGAGTGCCTGCATGCCTGTCAATCTAGGCCGGGATCAGGTGTGGCGCGGGGTGATGAATCCCTCACGCCTCACTCGCCGACGATCTTCCATTCGTGCGCCGGCACCTCGACCTCCGAGCCGTCGACGGTGAAGCGGTAGGGCTCGTCGCCGACGTTCAGCAGCGTCACCAGCCGGTTGTCGCCGTCGGCCGACACGAGCGCGACCGCCTCGTTGGTGAGCTGCTCGGCCGTCGTGCGCGACCGGACCAGCCACGGGTGCCGCCGCCGCACGCTGATGAGCCGCTGGTGCAGGTGGAAGACCGGCCAGCCGTACGGGGCCAGGTCGTCACGCGACTCGGGAAAGGCCGGCCGCACGGCGTCGTCCCCACCCTCCCGGTCCTCCTTGACGCCGCGGAAGCCCTGCTCGTCGCCGTAGTACACGCTCGGCACCCCGCCCACGGTGAACAGCACGGCCAGCGCGTGGCCCAGGTGCCGCTCGTCGGTGAGCTTGCTCGCGATGCGGGTCACGTCGTGGTTGCCGACGAAGGTTAGCGGCTGCCCCGCCCCGAGCACCTCGTTGTTGCGCTCCAGGGCCCAGGCCAGCTCGAAGAAGTTGCCGTCGTTGAGGCTGCTCCAGGTGGCCTTCCACAACTCGTACTGGGTGATCGAGTCGAGCCCGCTGTCGCGCAGGAACGTCACGTAGTCGCCCTGCAGGATCTCGCCGGTGAACCAGGCCTCGGGCCGCTCGGGCCGCACCCGGTCGACGGCGGCCTTCCAGAAGGCGGGCGGCACCCCGTACGCCACATCGAGCCGCCAGGCCGTCGCGCCCCGGTCGAGCCAGTGGTTCATCACCCGTACGACATGATCGAGCACTTCGGGCTCGTCGTGGTTCAGCTCGACGAGCGCGCCGTGCCCCTCGAACACCGCCCGCTCGCCCGAAGCCGTGTGCTTGAACCAGCTTTCGGGCGCCTGGAAGCTGCGCCCGACGTGGTTGAACACCCCGTCCAGCATGACCTGCAGCCCGCGCTCCCGGCAGCCGGCGATCAGCGCGTCGAAGTCGGCGTCGTCACCCAGCCGCGGGTCGAGCCGGAAGTGGTCGGTGGTGTCGTAGCCGTGCGTCTCCGAGGCGAAGATCGGCCCGAGTTGCAGCCCGTTGACGCCCAGCTCGACGGCGTAGTCGAGCCACCCGGTCAGCCGCCGGAACCCGCCGCCGAACCCCAGCGGATAGACGTGCCACCAGATCACATGGTCGACCCATTCGCGCATCCGCCCACTATCCCCTGCTTCGCGGTCCGCGTAACGTCCGGATGATGGACCCGGCGAAGCTGCGCGCCGTATACAAGGATCTGCACCGTCACCCCGAGCTGTCGTTCCACGAACATCGGACGGCCGGCATCGCGGCGGCGTGGCTGCGCGAGAACGCGTACGAGGTGATCGAGGGCCTCGGTGGCACCGGAGTGGCCGGCGTCCTGCGCCGCGGCTCCGGCCCCACGGTGTGGTTGCGCGCCGACATGGACGCGCTGCCGGTGACCGAAGAGACCGGCCTGCCCTACGCGAGCACGGTCGACGGGGTCTCGCACGCCTGCGGCCACGACATGCACGTCACCTGGCTGATGGGCGCCACCGCCGAACTGGCCGCGGCCCAGGATCGGCAGGGCACGGTGGTCGCCGTCTTCCAGCCCGCCGAAGAGCTGGCCCGCGGCGCCCAGGCGATGATCGACGACGGCCTGGCCGACCGCGTGCCCCGCCCCGAGATCGTGCTCGGCCAGCACGTCGCCCCGCTCCCCGCCGGCAGCATCGGCCTGACCCCCGGCCCGATGTGGGCCGCTTCCGACTCGCTGCGCGTCACCATCCACGGCCAGGGCGGCCACGGCTCGCGCCCCGAAACGACGATCGACCCGGTGGTCATCGCCGCGGCCACGGTCCTGCGCCTGCAGACCATCGTCGCGCGCGAGATCGCCACCACGGAGACCGCCGTGCTCACCGTCGGCGCCGTCCAGGCCGGCACCAAGCACAACATCATTCCCGACTCGGCCACCCTGCTGCTCAACATCCGCACGTACGACCTGGGGGTCCGCACCCGGGTGCTGGCCGCGATCACCCGCATCGTCGCCGCCGAGGCCGCGGCGGCCGGCGCCCCACGCGAGCCGACGATCGTCATCGAGGAGTCGGCCCCCACGCTGACCAACGACGTCCCCGCCACCGACCGCACCCGCCCCGCCCTGGAGTCGGTGGTCGGCGCGGCCCGCGTGCTCAACCCGGGCCCCCTGCCCAGCAGCGAGGACGTCGGCATCCTGGCCTCGGCCACCGGCGCCCCCATCACCTACTGGCTCCTGGGTGGCGCCGACCCGGCCCCGTTCGCCGCCGCCACCACGATCCCCGAGTTCCTAGAGGCGGCCGGCAAGATCCCCTCCAACCACTCCCCGCACTACCACCCCATCCCCGACCCCACGATCGAGGTTGGCGTGGCCGCCCTGACCGCCGCCGCCCGCGAATGGCTCGACCCCTCGACGTGAGCCGGGGCGCAGTCAGGAATCCGCGCCGATCCACGCGGACATGCCGTCACGACCGCTGCGGGCGGGGTTCTGGGGTGAAGCCGCAGCGTTGGGGGCTGCAGTCGGGCTTGTGGTCGCGGCTCCAGAGGTATGCGTCGCGCTCGGTGGTTCGGGCGGTGTGGAGCAGGCGGCGTTGTTGTCGGCGGGGGAGGGTCGAGGGTAGGGCGGTGAAGGTTTCCGGCATCACCGCGAGGCCGGTCGTCACCTGTTCTCCGTCGGTCATCCGGAGCAGGGTGGTGCACTGCCACCACTGGATGGTGCCGCCCGAGCCGTTCGGGTTGCCGGGCCAATAGAAGCTGTCCGGGTCGGGCACCACGTAGTGGACGGCCTCGGGGTCCAGGTGGGCCGGCAGCCACGGTCCGCCGCCGCCCATCCCCAGGCGTAGCCGGCGCCACCTCCTCGACCGAAGACCGGGTCAAGCTCCGGATCCCGATGAACGCCATGTACGACAGCAGCGCGGCCACATCGCGATCCAGCTGCTGCGCTCGACTTCGGCTGTGACGTCCCGTCATCACGCTGCACCTCCGCACCGCCGGCCGTTTGCGATCATGGTGGGGTGCCGGAGCTCAACTATGACGTGGTCGGGCGAACGCGGCCGGGGCAGGCGGTCTGGGACGAGCGGCCCGCCGGCTACCGGCCGTTCGAGCGGACGGTCGGCGTCGGGCGCGGCCCGCAGGACTGGGAGCGGGTCGGGGCCGGTGTGCTCGACTGGCAGGTGAAGACCCGCAGCGGTTTCACCGTGACTCCGGTCGGTGGCGACGATTTCGAGCTCACCGCGCGGGTCGGGCCGGTCACGGTGACCGAGCCCGTCCGGCGGATCGAGGTCGTCGACCGGCCGGATCGGCGCGGATTCTCGTACGGAACTCTGGTCGGACATCCCGTCAGCGGTGAGGAAGCCTTCATCGTGCACCGGTCGGCCGACGATCGGGTCTGGCTGACCATCCGCTCGCTGACCCGGCCCGCCCCGGGCGCCTGGCGCTGGGCCTTCCCGGCCCTGCTGGTCGCCCAGCGCGTCTACCGCCGCCGCTACCTGCGGTCGATGGGGCGTTCGTAGCGCGCGGCGATGGCGGTGGCCCGGTCGTGCAGGGCAGTACGCAGAGATTGCGGGGTGAGGGCCTCGGCGTCCAGCTGCCACAGCGCCCATTCGGCGTGTCTCGCGTCCTGGAAGGTGACGGTCAGCCGCAGCCGGCCGCCCGGGCCGGCCTCTTCGGCGAGAACGGTCAACGCAGTGGCCAGCAGCTCCTCGTGACGGGCCGGCTCGAGCAGCAATTCGACCGTGATCTGGTCGCCGCCGGTGCGGAAGCGGGTGCTGCGGTCGCGCCAGACGGCGTCGAGGTCGACGTGGTCGGGGCGGTCGGCCGGTTCGTCGAGTTGCTCGGCGGCCTGCACCCGCGACAGGCGGTAGGTGCGGTCGGCGCCCTCTTTGGTGGCCAGCAGATACGTCTGGCCCCGGACGGTGACCAGCCCGATCGGGTCGACCGTGCGCCAGCTCGCCGCGTACTTCAGGCGCAGCTTGCGGCCGGTCAGCACCGCGTTCCGGATCTCGGCGACGAGCGGGCCCGCGAGGTCCTCGGTGGCCCGGCGGCGGGCCAGCAGGTCGGTCTCGGGCTCGATCAGCAGGCGTTCGGCCGCGGCCCGGGTGGTCTCGGGCAGGGCGTCGGCAACCTTGAGCATGGCCGACGCGAGCGCGGGGCCCAGGCCGAAGGCGCCGTGCCGGGCGCCGGCGATCATCAAAGCCAGCGCCTCGTCGTGGTTGAGGCCGGTCAATTCCGTACGGAACCCCGGCATCAACGCGAAGCCGCCGTGTCGCCCGCGTTCCGCGTAGACGGGCACCCCGGCCGCCGACAGGGCTTCGATGTCCCGCAGCACCGTCCGGGTGCTCACCTCGAGTTCCCGGGCCAGCGCGGGCGCCGACAACCGGTCGTACCGTCGCAGCAACAGCACGAGCGAGACCAGCCGGTCGGCGCGCACCCGAGGAAAGCTAACAGGAATACACGACACAGGTTGTCGTGATTCGTCGGCAGGCTGACCGCATGACAATTCAACGCACGGCGGTGAACCCGGTCCCGTGGTCCGTGGCGCTGGGGTTCAACCAGGGCGAACTCGTCTCGGGGGCCGGCCGCACCCTCTACCTGTCGGGCCAGACCGCGATGGACGCCGACGGCAAACCCCAGCACGACGGCGACCTGCCCGCCCAGCTGGCCCTGAGCCTCGACAACGTCGAATCCGCGCTGGCCGCGGCCGACATGACTCTGGCCCACCTGGTCCGGCTCACCGTCTACACGACCGACGTCGACCTGCTCTTCCAGCACTACGGGGTGCTGGCCGTCCGGCTGGGCGCGGCCGGCGTCGCCCCCGCCACCACGATGCTCGGCGTCACCCGGCTGGCGATCCCGGGCCAACTGGTCGAACTGGAGGGCACCGCCGTCGCCTGACGGTACCTAGACTGGCGTGATGTCGATGGTCTGGCTCAACGAGCCACCTCAGTGGACGGACGAGGGCGGTCGGATCCGGGCGGTGACCGGGCTCGAGACGGATTTCTGGCGCACCACCTTCTACGGGTACGTCACCGACAACGGGCACTTCTACCACCGGCCGGTGACGGGCGACTTCACGGCCGAGGTGGTGGTCGCGGCCGGGCATGCGGCCCTGTTCGACCAGGCGGGTCTGATGCTGCGGGCCGACGAGCGCACCTGGCTCAAGACCGGGCTCGAGGTCACGTCGGGCGCGGTGCAGCTGAGCACCGTACTCACCCGGGATTTCTCCGATCTGTCGGTGGCGCCGGTCCCGCAAGGGCACAGCGAGGTCACGCTCCGGCTGACGCGCTTCGGGTCGGCGGTGTGCGTGCACCGTGGGGACGGGAACGGCGGGTGGGATCTGGTGCGGCTGGGCCACCTGGACCTGCCCGGGACGGTCGACGTGGGGGTCATGTGCTGCTCGCCGCAGCGGGCCGGGCTCGAGGTCACCTTCCGGGGCTTCCGGGTCGGCCCGCCGATCTCGCGGGACGGTCTCGAATGACTCAGGCGCGGTAGGAGCGGACCTCGGTTGCCTTGACCGTGGCCCAGAGCTCGCGGCCCGGTTCCAGTCCGAGGTGGACGGCGGCGGCCGGCGTGACGTCGGCCGCCACCGGGATCGGGCCGCCCAGCTCGATGCGCAGCGCGTCGCCCTGGCGCGAGACGGTGGACACCGTGGCCGGCCAGGTGTTGCGGGGGCTGCCGTCGGGGCGGCTCGGATAGAGGGCCACCGCCGACGGCGGGAACGCCACGAAGACCTCGCCCGACTCCTCGGCCGCGGTCACCAGGTCGAAACCGCCGGGCAGCCGCACGGTCGAACCCGAGGCGTGGCCGCGGTAGAGGTTCAGGCCGACCAGGCGGGCCACGTAGTCGGTGCGGGGCTGGGCCGTGATGGTGGCGGCGTCGCCGGTCTGCACGACCCGGCCGTCCTCGATGATGACCAGTCGGTCGGCCAGCATCAGGGCGTCGAGCGGGTCGTGGGTGACCAGGATCGTCGCGCCTCCGAAGGCCGTCAGGTGGCCGCGCAGCTGGGCCCGGGTGTCGAGGCGGGTGCGGGCGTCCAGCGCGGCCAGCGGCTCGTCGAGCAGCAACATGCGAGGCTCGCCGGCCAGCGCCCGGGCCAGCGCCACCCGCTGGGCCTGACCGCCCGAGAGTTGACGGGGCTTCTTGCGTACGTGCTCGGCCAGACCCACCCGGGCCAGCCATCCCTGGGCCTGTTGCCGGGCCTCGGCCCGCGGCACGCCGTGGCAGCGTGGTCCGAAGGCGACGTTGTCGAGCGCGGTCAGGTGCGGGAACAGCAGGTAGTCCTGGAAGACCACGCCGATGCGCCGCTGCTCGGGGGCGAGCTGGTCGAGGCGGATGCCGTCCAGGTCGATCCGGCCGTCGTCGAGCGGCAGCAGACCGGCCAGCGCGCGCAACGCCGTGGTCTTGCCGGCGCCGTTCGGGCCCAGCAGCGCCACCACCTCGCCCGGGGCGGCGGTCAGCTCGATGTCGAGGGTGAAGTCGCCCCGTTTGATCTTGATCGAGGAGGACAGGGTCATGCCGCCACCCACTTGTCGCGCAGGGCGGCCAGGATGCCCACCGACACGGCCAGCAGCACGAGGCTGAGCACGATGGCCGCGTCCACGTCCTGTTCGAGCGCGAGATAGACGGCGAGCGGCATGGTCTGCGTACGGCCGGGGAAGTTGCCGGCAAAGGTGATCGTCGCACCGAACTCGCCCAGCGCGCGGGCCCAGCACAGCACCGCCCCGGCCGCCACCCCGGGCGCGATCAGCGGCAACGTGACCCGACGGAACGCCGTCCACCGGGTCGCGCCGAGCGTGGCCGCCGCCTCCTCGTAGCGGGCGTCGGCCCCGCGCAGCGCCCCCTCGACGGCGATGACCAGGAACGGCATGGCCACGAAGGCCTCGGCCACGACCACCCCGGCCGTGGTGAAGGGCAGGCTGACCCCGAAGTTCTGGTCGAGCCAGCCGCCCACCAGCCCGCGCCGGCCGAAGACGAGCAGCAGCGCCACCCCGCCCACCACCGGCGGCAGCACCAGCGGCACGGTCACCAGCGCCCGCACCAGCCGCCGGCCCGGAAAGTCGGTGCGGGCCAGAACCCAGGCCAGAGGTACGCCGAGAATCAGGCACACCACCGTGGCCAGGCTCGCGGTCAGCAGCGACAGGCGCAGCGCGGCCAGGATGCCCGGCTCGGTCAGGCGTTCCGGCAGCGTCGCCCACGGCGCCCGGATCAGCAGCCCGGCCAGGGGCAGGATCAGGAACGTCAGGCCGATCGCGGCCGGAACGGCCAGCGCGAGCGGGATGCGGAACTTGTTCAGGGCTTCTGGAACCCTGCGTCGGTGAGGATCCTCAGCTCGGGCTCGGACTGCACGAACGCGACGAACGCGGTCGCGGCCGACGGGTTGGGCGCGTTCTTGAGGGTGACGATCGGGTAGTCGTTGATCGCGCCCGCCGATTCCGGGAACTCGACGCCGTCGACGTCGGCCGAGGCCGCCTTGGCGTCCGTGCGGTAGACCAGCGCGGCGTCGACCTCGCCCAGCTTCACCTTGGACAGTGCGGCCTTCACGTCCTGCTCGAGGGTGACCGGCTTGATGCCGACCCCGGCCGCCTCGATCGCCTTCTTGGCCGCGGACCCGCACGGCACCTGCTCGGCGCACAGCGCGACCTTGAGGTCGGTGTTCTCGAGGTCGGCCAGCGCCTTGATGCCCTCGGGGTTGCCCTTGGCGGTGGCGATCACCAGCTGGTTCTTGACGAACACGGTGGGCTCGCCGTTGGCGTCGCCCGCGTCGACCACCGTCTTCATGGTGGCCGGGCTGGCCGCGGCGAACACGTCGGCCGGCGCCCCCGAGGTGATCTGCTGGGCCAGACCCGAACTTCCGCCGTACGAGATGACGACCTGGACGTTGGGGTTCTGGGCCTGGAAGTCTTCTTTGATCTGGTTGAACGACTCGGTCAGCGACGCCGCGGCCAGCACCGTCAGCGAGCCGGTGGCGCCGGCGGCGGCGCTGCCCCCGCTCGACGGGCCGCCGTCGTTGCTCGCCTCGCCGCCACAGGCGGCGAGTGTGGCGACCAGCGCCAAACCGATGAGCGCGCGCTTCATCTGTCGTCCCCTCGCTCCACGACCACCGTCGTCGACTTGATCACGGCCACTGCCGTCGAACCCACCTCGAGCCCCAGCTCGTCGACCGCCTCGCGGCTCATCAGCGACACGACCCGGAACGGGCCGGCCTGGATGTCGACCTGAGCCATGACTGAGTCGCGGGCGATCGCGGTGACGATGCCGCGCAACCGGTTGCGGGCCGACGAACGGCCGATGCCCGGATCGGGCTCGTCGGCGATCGAACGGGCGAACGCGGCCAGGCCGGCCCCGGCGATGTGCCGATGGCCGTGCTCGTCGCGATCGGCCGCGAGCCGGCCCGCGTCGACCCAGCGCCGGACAGTGTCGACGCTGACGCCGAGCAGCTCGGCCGCCTCGCCGATGCGGTATGTCGTCACAGGGATCACCATAGGCCTGCATCTGCGAGGCTGAGAACCCGATCGGGCTCGCAGATGCGGAACCGTTGCCGAGCTCACATCCGCGACGGCATGCTGGAGGGCGTGTCCCAGCGAGTCACCGAGGTCACGGCGTTCCTGGCCGAGATCCTCACGCCCCGCGCGCCGCTCACCGTCATCGTCGACGGCGGCGATCACGGCGCTGCCACCAGGTTCGCGGCGCGGCTGGCGGCGGCGTTCCCGCCCTCGGCCCGCGCCTGGAACGTCGACGCCGTGCTCGGCCTCACCGGGCCGTCCGGGGGAGTGCTCGACTCGGCCCTGAACGTGCTCGAACCGGCGGCCGACCGGGTGATCGTCTATCTGCGCTCGGGCCCGCGCGGCCCGGCCGGGGTGGGTGAGCGGCGGGCCCAGGTGGTGATCGACAACAACGATCCCCAGTGGCCGGTGATCCGCGAGCTGCACCCGCGCCTGGCCGACCCCGAGCGCTGGCACCTGGCCGAGAGCCAGGCCTTCTTCGGCCCGCGGGCGGCGGGCTGGGACAAGAAGTTCGGTGACGACCTGCCCGCGTACGCCGAGGCGGTCGAATCGGCCGAGCCGGAGCCGGGCGACGTGGTCCTCGACATCGGTTGCGGCACCGGGCGGGCGCTGCCGGCGCTGGCCGCGGCGGTGGGCCCGACCGGCCGGGTGCTCGGGCTCGACTGCACGCGGAACATGCTGGCCGAGGCCCGGGCCCAGGGGCGCGACCGCTCGGCCGACCTGATCCAGGCCGACGCCCGGCGGTTGCCGCTGCCCGATGCGACAGCGGCCGTGGTCTTCGCGGCCGGTCTCGTTCACCACCTGCCCGACCCGGCGGCGGGCCTGGCCGAGCTGGCCCGGGTGACCCGGCCCGGCGGGCGGCTGGTGCTCTTCCATCCGAGCGGCCGGGCCGCCCTGGCCGCCCGCCACGGCCGCACGCTGACCGCCGACGAGCCCCTGAATTCCGCCAACCTCGCCTCGCTGCTCGACGGCGCTGGCTGGAGTCTGTCGCGGTACGAGGACGACGACGACCGCTTTCTCGCGCTCGCCGTCCGGCTGTGAGGCAAGTGACAGCCATCGGCGGCCGATTGCGGCTATGAAGAGGAGTCATGGCCACCTCCAAGATCCCGCCGCCGCCTGACTCGCTGCCGCGGGCCATCCAGGCGCGGGGCATCCGGCACAACACCCTGCGCGACCTCGATGTGGATGTGCCGCTGTGGCGCACCGTCGTCATCGCCGGGGTGTCCGGCTCGGGCAAGACGTCGCTGGCCATGGGCACGCTCTACGCCGAGGGCCTGCACCGGTTTCTCGAGGGCTTGAGTACGTACAGTCGCCGGCGCCTGATCCAGGCCGAGCGCCCCGACGTCGACCGCATCGACAACCTGCCGCCCGCCCTCGCCCTGCGCCAGCGCCCGCCCGTGCCGGGGCCGCGCAGCACCGTCGGCACGATGAGCGAGGTGCTCAACGTGCTGCGGCTGACCATGTCGCGGCTCGGCACCCACCGCTGTCCCAACGGGCACGAAGTGCCGCCGTCGATCGCCACCCAGGCCATGGAGATCCAGTGCCCGACCTGCGGCGTCCGGTTCGAGGCGCCGGGGGCCGAGACGTTCGCCTTCAACTCGATCGGGGCCTGCCCGCGCTGCACCGGACTGGGCACGGTCTACGAGGTCGACCCGGCAGCGCTCGTGCCCGATCCCGGCAAGACGATCAACGAGGGGGCGGTGCAGCCCTGGAACGTGGGCGGGCGGCGGCTCAGCCTGTTCGCGGCGGGCGAGCTCGGGGTTCGGCTCGACGTGCCGTACGGAAAACTCTCGCGCCGCGAGAAAGAGCAGGTCATGACCGGTGAGCCGGTGAAACAGACGGTCACCGTGTCCGGGCGGGACGGCCGTCCGGTCCGGCTCAATGTCACGTACGACAATGCCGTGACCGCGGCCCAGAAGTCCGGGAACAGCAAGTATCTGAACTCGCACACCTGCCCGGTCTGCGACGGCAGCCGGCTGCGGCCCGAGGCGCTGACCTCGCGGCTCGACGGCCGGAACCTGGCCGAGATCAGCGCGCTCGACCTCGACGAACTGGTCGACTTCGCGGCCGGGCTTTCCTTCCCGGCCGAGCTGGCGCGCCTGACCACCGGGCTGATCGGGGAGCTGACCGGGTCGATCAAGCCGCTGCTCGACCTGGGGCTCGGCTATCTGGGGCTCGACCGGGCCGGGGCCACGCTGTCGACCGGCGAGCGGCAGCGGATCGAGCTGACCTCGACCGTGCGGACGAACACCACGGGCATGCTCTACGTGCTGGACGAGCCGTCGGTCGGGTTGCACCCGAGCAACGTCGAAGGGCTGTGGAGGACGATCGACGCGCTGGCCGCCAACGGCAACTCGGTGGTCATCGTCGAACACGACCTGGACGTGATCCGGACCGCCGACTGGCTCATCGAGATGGGACCCGGGGCGGGCCGGCTGGGCGGAACGATCCTGGCCCAGGGCCCGGTGTCCGCGGTCACGCGGGACCCCCGGTCGATCATCGGGCCGTACCTGGCCGGCCGTCCCGCGGTCTCACGGTCGCCGCGGCCGGCCACCGACTCGGTGATCAACATTGCCGTCGAGCGGCTGTACAACCTGCGCAGCGTGACCGCTTCCTTCCCGGTCAACCGGCTGACCGGGGTGGCCGGCCCGTCCGGCGCGGGCAAGACCGCACTGGTGCTCGACAGTCTGGTGCCGGCGGCCCGGGCCCAGGTGGCCGGCGAGCCGCTGCCGGCCCACGTGAAGTCGCTCGACCTGGGCCCGCTGCGCCAGGTGGTCGAGATCGACGCCACCCCGATCGGCCTGAACGCGCGGTCCACCCCCAGCACGTACTCGGGCGCCTTCGACGCGATCCGCGCCCACTTCGCCGCCGCGTCGGGCCGGGCCGCCGGCCACTTCTCGTTCAACACCAAGCAGGGCCAGTGCCCGACCTGCCTGGGCCTGGGCTCCATCGACCTCGACGTGCAATATCTGCCCGACATCAACGTCGAATGCCCCACGTGTCACGGCGCCAGATTCAACGACGACACCCTTTCCGTACGCGTGGACGACCGCACCATCGCCGACGTGCTCACGATGACCGTCCGCGAGGCCCTCGACCACTTCGCCGACGTGCCCGCGATCGTCCGCCCGCTGCGCCCGATCCTCGACGTCGGCCTCGACTACCTGCGCCTCGGCGAACCCACCCCGTCCCTGTCCGGCGGCGAGTCCCAGCGCCTGCGCATCGCCGCCCGCCTGCGCAGCAGCCAGCGCAACGTGCTGTACGTGCTCGACGAGCCCTCGACCGGCCTGCACCCGGTCGACATCGGCACCCTGGCCGGCGTCTTCGACCGCCTGCTCGACGCCGGCGCCACGATCGTCGTCATCGACCACGACCTGGACGTGCTGGCCGCCGCCGACCACATCATCGACATGGGCCCGACCGGCGGCCCCGGCGGCGGCCGCATCATCGCCCAGGGCACCCCGGCCGAGGTCGCCGCGAACCCGGCCAGCGTGACCGGCCCGTGGCTGGCCCGGTAGGGCCTGTTGCACGCCCGGCGCACCATGAGGGCATGTCGATCGATGCGCCCCCCTCGCCGGCGACCGGCCGGACGGAAACCCGCGACGGCATCCTGGTCGGCATCCACCGAGACGGCAAGGCCGAGACAGGGTTCACCGCCACCTGGACCACCACAGTGGACATGCCATCGGCGTGCGAGGTCCTGGCCGCCTGGGCCGTCCGCACGGTGGCCCACCCCGACCCGGCCGAGGTCGGCGAGGCCTTATCACCAGCTACGGCAACACGGACCGGATGTTCTTCGCCGCCACCACCGACGGCGCCCTCACCACCACCCTGACCTACGACAACACCCGCAGCTGACCTGGCCTTCAGCTCGTCAGTCGCCACAGAACCACAGGTACAGGTGCTGGCCTTCCCCGACTTTCGTGGCGAGCCGCTGGATCTCGGTCGTGGCCGGCTCCGGGATCACGCCGGTCGGCAGTCGCTGTAGTTCATCCAGCAACTGATAGACCTGTCGCTGGTTGAAGATGGTGTCGAGATAGGCGCAGAGTCCGGCCAGCATCGGAAAGGTCGCGGCGTCCAGGTCGATCAGGTCCTGGGTCCACTCGATGCCATGGGTTCCGTGCTCGAGGATGCTTCCGTTCTCGCTACGCACCTGAACGTCGATCACAGCAGCAGAGTAGAGCTCCGTCCCGCTGTCCGGGCGGCAGTTGGTGGCCGATGACCGGCCGGTAGCTTGGGCGGATGCAACTACGGGAGGCCGACGCCCGCGACGTGTTCTTTCTGGAGCAGATCCTGCTGGCGGCCTACAACTGGTCGGCGGAGCGCTTCACCCTCGACGAGATCCGCGCCGATGAGATGGCGCGGCGTTATCTCGAAGGGTTTCCGTCGCTCGGTGACCTGGGTGTGCTGGCCCTGATCGACGGTGCGCCGGTCGGTGCCGTGTGGGGGCGGGCGCTGCCGGCCGAGCGGGCCGGGTACGGCTTTGTGGACGAGAGCACTCCCGAGTTGACCCTCGGCGTGCTGCCTGCGGCCCGGGGGCGCGGTGTGGCCACTAGTCTGCTGGCTGCTGTGATCGACGCGGCCGGGCAGCGTGGACTGCCCGGGCTGAGCCTCAGCGTCGAGGACGGCAACACCGCCCGCCGGCTGTACGAACGGGCCGGCTTCACAATGGTGGGCCGGGTCGGCAACTCCGACACCATGCTGCTTCGGCTCGATCGATCCTGATCGAAGGGGTCGCCAGGACGGCGGCGCCTTGACAACGTGCCGTCGCAGCCCGGTCACGCACGGAGGTCGTCCACTATGAACTGTCCCCGGTGCGGCACCCGGCTCGATCACGCGGGCCAGGGCCACCCGTGCCACAACGGCCCGGTTGCCGGGGCGCAGCCGCCGCGACACTGGCGGGTCGCCCTCGGCGCGGTGGTGGTGCTGACGCTGCTGTTCGCCGCGTTCTCGTTGCTGCAAGCGGTGATCACGGCCGGGCCGCTCGTGATCGTGCTGTCGTTGGTCGTGTCGGTGGCCCTGGGTGTGTCGATCATCGTGTGGGCCCGGCTCACAAAACGGGTCGTCGAGACCTACGGCGGGCGGGGCACGGTGATCCGCAACTGGGCCATGTACTGCGGGTCTGTTGTCCTTCTGCTGTCGGTCTTCCTGACCGCGAGCACCTCGGCGGTGTTCCACGTCGGCCGGGCCACCGGTGCGCTGCTGTTCCTCGTCGGCGTGCTGATCAGCCGGGCCAAGCTGCAGCGCTGGCTGGCCGAGCCGCACACCCCGGGTGAGGTCCGCGCCGAGCCGCCGGGGGCCGGGGCCCAGCCGTTCCATCGCCCGCTGCTGCCACCGGTCGAGATCCAGCCCCGCGACTGGGACGCCTCGGCCTGGGACCCCGAGATCCAGCAGGACATCGAACGCCGCCACCGCACCCACCGGACCTAGTTCGCGCCCCGCGCCGTGCCCTCAGCCGCGGGCCCGGCCGCGCCCGCGCTGCTGTCCGGGCCGTGCTGCTGTCCGGGCCGTGCTGCTGTCCGGGCCGTGCTGCTGTCCGGGCCGTGCTGCTGTCCGGGCCGTGCTGCCGTGCGGGCCGTGCTGCCGTTCCGCATGATCAGCGGGGCGTCGGCTAAGCCTTCCAGGACGCTTTGGCGGGCCCGAACGTCTTGGGGGTGAACTCGATCGAGCCCCGGGCCGACGGCACGTCGAAGACGACCTGGCCGGCCCGTTTCTGACCCGCGCGGACGTCGTTGGCCGAGCTCAGACTGTTCTTGGCGCAGCCGGAAAGAGCGCCCGACAGGGCGCTGACCGCGACGCCGTCGTCGCCGATCCACTCGAAGTTCATCGAGCTGACCGAGGCCGTGCCCGCCGTCACCGAAACGACCACGTCGACGACGACGTAGAGGTCGTTGTCCGGCTCCGGCGCGAACATGTTGCAGGGTTCCTTGAACGACTTGACCGACTTGACGGTCACCGACTGGGCGCCGTCGCTGTCCGAGAACTTCGCGGTCGCGCCCAGCTCCAGGTCGAACTGGCCGACCTCAGCAGCCTCGGTCGGGGCGGCGTCGATGTCGGGCACCGAGTTGGTGGTGATGCCCGCGATGACGGCGGCACCCGAGCAGAAGACCAAGAGACAGGCGATGCCGATCAGTACGGCCCGCAGAGTCTTGTCGGGCTTCCGCGGCGGCGGCGCCACAAACCCGGGCG
Source organism: Paractinoplanes aksuensis (assembly GCF_024137025.1). Classification (GTDB taxonomy): domain Bacteria; phylum Actinomycetota; class Actinomycetes; order Mycobacteriales; family Micromonosporaceae; genus Actinoplanes; species Actinoplanes aksuensis. The sequence continues at coordinate 50,356 of NZ_JAMYJR010000007.1, read as the reverse complement.
GTGGCACCCAACCGGGCGGCGGCACATTGCCGGGCGGCGGCACAGAACCGAGCGGCGGCGCCGGATGGCCGGGCGGCGGCGCGCCGTAGGGCTGCACCGGGGCGTACGGCTGCACCGGGGCGTACGGCTGCACCGGGGGGTGGGGCTGGCCGTTGTAAAGCGGCTGCTGACCGTAAGGGGACGGCTCATGACCGTACGGCGGCGGCTCGTACGGAGGTTGCGGCTGACCGTACGGGGGCGGCGGGTTGGACACGAGCGCTCCGAGCAGACCGGTGGCGGATGAGCAGCGGCGGTCCCCGGTCGACAGAACTCGGCCGCACTCTACTCAACCAGTTGGGCGCAAGGGGCGCCTTGGTCCGGACGGACAAGAGGCCCAAACGAACGGCCAGCAGGCCGTCCTCGTCCCCGTGACGGCACGAACGGCCCCGTCCCCGTGACGGCGCGAACCAGCGGCCGGCGGGCGGCCTCGACTCCGTGACGGCGCGAACCAGCGGCCGGCGGGCGGCCCCGATTCCGTGACGGCGCGAACCAGCGGCCGGCGGGCGGCCTCGACCCCGCGACGGCCCGAACGATCGGCCGACCAGCCTCGACCAGGCGACTGGAGCCTGGATCGGGTCAGAGAGTCAGGTTGAGCATCTCGAGGCCGGGGACCGGGCGGAAGCCGGCCGACGCATAGAGGGCCAGCGCCGACCCGTTGTCGCTCTCGGTCTGCAGGGAGACGCGCCGCGCGCCGCCCGCCCGGGCCTCCTCGACGACGTGGTTCAGCAGCGCCCGGGCCACGCCACGGCGGCGGGCCCGCGGCGGGACGTACAGATCGCGGACGAGCCAGGCCTGCCCCAGCGTCAGCGAGGCGGGCAGCACCGCGACCGTGACGAAGCCGTCGTCGCCGGCGTCGGCCAGGCGCAGGTGACCGGCCGTGACCTGGTCGGTCAGCCAGGCGTGGGTGCGCGCGACGTCGGCCGGCTGACCGTAGTGGACCCGGTACTCGTCGAACAGCACGGCCACCCGGGCCACGTCCGTCGTCCAGGTGATCTGCATCAGAGGTCCGCCAGTTCGGCCTCGAGCAGGGACGTCACCAGCTGCTGGCGGTCGGCGTCGAGCGCGATGCCCCGGCTCGGCCCCTCGGCCAGCATCAGCACGTAGAGGTGCACGCGGTACAGGGCGATGCGGGTGAGCTCGGCCGCGGTGAACGGCCCGGCCCCGTACCCCTGGGCGAACGGATGCGATTCGTCGATGCGCCGGAACAGCGCGGGCGACACGAAGTCGAGCAGCGGGTCGCCGTACAGGTAGCGCTCGCCGTCGACCAGGCCGCTGAGCGAGCCGTCGTCGGCCACCAGCACGTTGCCGTCCCACAGGTCGAAGTGCAGCAGCGCCGGCCGGGTCGCCTCGGCCAGCAGGGTGCGGTGCCGGTCGACCAGTCCGTCCAGCGGGGGCAGCGGCACGTCCCAGTCGGCCGCGTCGGAGCGCAGCGATTCGATCATCGCGTGGAAGGCGGTGGGCCAGTCCGGCCCGGACGGGCGGTCGCCGGTGTAGCCGAACAACGGCCCGGTGATCGTGTGGACCCGCGCGACCGCCGCGCCCAGCTGCTGCCGGGCCACGGCCGACTCGACCGCCGTGAGCGGCTCGCCGGGCAGCAGCGTCGAGATGATCCAGTTGTCGCTGTGGGCGAGCACGGCCGGCACGGGGGCTTTTTCGCGTACGAGGGAGTAGTACACGGCCTCGGCCGGGATCAACTTCCGTTCGTACGCCAGTAGTCGAGCCGACGCCGGCGGCCCCACCTTGACCACCACCTCGCGCCCGTCGGTGAGCGAAGCTCGCCAGACTGCGGCGAACCCGCCCCCGCTCAGCTCCGACGCCCCGGTCACGCCGACACCGAGACCGTCGTGGACGATCCCGGCGATGTCATCGACGTCGATCAGTGGTTGGGTAGGACTGCGCATGGGGGAGACCGTAGCGAAAAGATCTAGATCGTGAGGGGCCGTAGCGAGACGGCGGCGGGGGAGTGCTCGGCGAAGGTGCGGTAGTGGCGCAGGGCCAGGAACAGCCAGCCGAGGCTGATGGCGGCCAGGATGACGTACGGGATCGGCGCGCCGAACGTGTCCCAGCAGGTGTGCAGGACGACGGCCCCGGCGAAGGTGCCGATGAAGGCGAGCGCTCGCCGCAGGCTGGGCGCCGCGATCAGGGCCCACAGCGCCCCGGCGGTCAGCCCGGTCCACGCTGTGTGCCCGGCCGGCGAGGTCAGCCCGCGCAGGAACAGGGTCTGCTCGACGCTGCCGATGTTGCCGCCCGAGGCGAGCAGCGCCGTGAAGCCGTACCCCATGGTTTCCAGGGCGGCGAAGCCCATGCCCGACGCGACGCCGATGATCAGGCCGTCCGACGGGAGGCGGCGCTCGTGCCGGCTCATGATCGTGAGCAGCAGGATCAGCGGCACGATGAGCTTGGCCGACTCCTCGATGACCGCGACCAGCACCATCGGCAGCACGCCGAGGCCGCGCAACGTGTCGTACTCGAGGGTGCCCGCGACCACGATGCCGATGACCCCGCCGAAGAACGCGGAGATCACCAGGGCCGAGGTCGGCACCTGCCAGCGGCCGGTGCGGGCCTGGGCGAAGGTGAGGAAGGCGAGGGGTACGACGGTCGCGCCGAGCAGGATCAGGGCCGGCACGAAGTTGGGGTTCTGCGTGTGGACCAGCGTCCACAGCACGACGGCGTACAGGGCAAGACCGGTGACCAGGACGCCGAGCCAGGCCCACCGGCGGGGGGTGTGTTCGCGCATGGCACGCTGCTACCCCACCGCCGGGATCGACTCACGGTAATGCGACGCGCGTCGCTCAGTGTGCGACAGCCATCACGGGCTCGCCCGTCTCGACCTCAGCCGGCAGCCGGCTGGGGCGGACGACGGTCCACAGCACGACCACCGCGCCGCTCATGCCGCCCGCGACCACGATGGCCATGGCCGTCGAGCTGTTGCCGAGCACACCGACCAGCGGGGCGGCCAGCGCACCGACGCCGAACTGCACCGCGCCGAGCAGGGCGGCCGCGGTGCCGGCGGCCTCGCCGTGGCGGGACAGGGCCAGCGCGGGCGCGTTCGGCATGGCCAGGCCGACGGTGGCCAGCACCAGCCACAGCGGCACCAGGATGCCGGCCAGGCCGCCGAAGCCGGTGGTGGCGGTGATCAGCAGCAGGACGCCGAAGCCGGCCCCCGCGATCAGCGCCGAGCCCAGGATGCGGGCCGGCGACCAGCGGCGGAGCAGCCGCACGTTGAGCTGGGTGGCGCCGATGAGCCCGATCGCGCCGCCGGCGAAGACGTACGCGAACTGCTGCTCGCTCATCCCGAACTCCTCCTGGAAGACGAAGGAGGAGCCGCTCACGTAGGCGAACAGGGCCGAGAAGGCGAGCGCGGCGACCACGATCAGACCCACGTACGTACGGTCGGTGAACAGCGTGCCGTAGTCCTTCAGCGTGCCCACGACCCCGCCGTTGCGCCGGCGCTCGACCGGCAGCGTCTCGGGCAGGAACAGCGCCGTGGCGGTCAGGATCGCGATCGCGACCACGGTCAGCACGACGAAGACGCCGCGCCAGGACGTCCAGTGCAGCACGGTGCCGCCGATGGTCGGCGCGAGGATCGGGGCCACGCCGATGACCAGCATCAGCCGGGAGAGCAGCTTGGCCGCGGCGAACCCGCTGAACAGGTCGCGCACGATCGCCATGGCGACGACCGCGGCCGCCGCGGCGCCCAGGCCCTGCAGCACGCGCAGGGTGCCGAGGACGGCCAGGTTGGGCGCGATGACGCACAGGACCGAGGCCAGCACGTGCACGCCGACCCCGATGAGCAGCGGTGTCCGGCGGCCGATGGCGTCGGACAGCGGGCCGATCAGCAACTGGCCGAGCGCCAGACCGAGGAGCGTGCCGGTGAGCGTGAGCTGCACCGCGGCCTCGGTGGTCTGCAGGTCAGTGGTGATCGTGGGGAGGGACGGAAGGTACATGTCGATGGTCAACGGCCCGAGAGCGGACAGAAAACCGAGGACGAGGACCACGCCTAAGCGGCGGCCGGCAGGGTCTTGGCGCATATTCGTGTTCAAGCCTCCGTCGGGCGGCTTTCTTCCGCCCGGTAATAGTGGTCACAACCTGCTCGAATCGCGGAAATGGGCTTGACGCCCTGCTCAGTCCATCAGTGACCGGACGCACGTGTGGTTTCGGCCGGATTCGGTTGCTGATCGGCGGCCCGGCGGACAAGGCTGGGATCCGTACGTGCAAGAAAGCGAGTGGAAGGCGTCTCATGCCCCTGCGTCCCTCAACGAGGGCCTGGGCGGTCTGGGCCGTCGGCCTCGCCGCGTACATCGTCGCAGTGCTGCACCGCACCTCGCTCGGCGTGGCCGGGCTGGATGCGCAGCACCGCTTCGGCATCGGCGCCGGAGCGCTCGCCTCGTTCGCCGTGCTGCAACTTCTCGTGTACGCCGGTCTTCAGGTGCCGGTCGGGCTGCTGCTCGACCGCTTCGGGTCACTGCGACTGGTGGTCAGCGGCGGTGTGCTGATGGCGGCCGGCCAGGCGATCATGGCAACCACCGATCATGTCGGTGGCGCCGTCCTGGCCCGCGTCCTGGTCGGTGCGGGTGACGCGATGACCTTCATCAGCGTGCTGCGCCTGGTGCCGCAGTGGTTCCCGGCCAAGCGGGTGCCGGTGCTGACCCAGATGACCGGCATCGTCGGTCAGGCCGGGCAGGTGCTGTCGGCCGTGCCGCTGGCGATCCTGCTGGCCGGCCCGGGCTGGAGCACCGCGTTCTTCGCGACCGCGGGGGCCGGGGTCTTCGTGGCCGTGGCCGCGTTCGCCGCCCTGCACGACAGCCCGGACCGGCGGATGAACCGGGGCGAGTCGATGACGATGGGCCAGCTCGCCGAGAGCCTGGGCAGCGCCTGGCGGCACCCGGGCACCCGGCTCGGTCTGTGGACGCACTTCACCACCCAGTTCATGGGCACGGTGTTCGCGCTCATGTGGGGCTTCCCGTTCCTGGTCGCCGGGCAGGGGCTGCCCCGCGAGACGGCGAGCGTGCTGCTCACCCTTTTCGTCCTGGTCGGCATGGCGGCCGGCCCGCTGATCGGGATCCTCGTGCAGCGGCACCCGCTGCGCCGCTCGTGGCTGGTGCTGGGGGTGATCGCGGTCAACTCGGCCGGCTGGGCCCTGGTGCTGGCCTGGCCCGGACAGGCGCCGCTGCCGGTGCTGGTGCTGCTGATCGTGGCGCTGGGTCTGGGCGGGCCGGGTTCGATGATCGGCTTCGACTACGCGCGGACGTTCAACCCGCCGCATCGGCTGGGCACGGCCACCGGCGTCGTCAACGTGGGCGGGTTCGTCGCCTCGTTGCTGTCGATCGAATTGATCGGCCTGATTCTCGACGCGCGCACCGGCGGCGGCACGAACTATGACATCGCCGACTTCAAAGTGGCCATGTCGGTGCAATACACCTTCATCGTGATCGGCGTCGTCGGAATCCTGCGAACCCGCAGGTTGGCCCGGCGGCGCATGGCCGAGGAGGGTGTCGTCGTCCGTCCCCTGCGCGAGGTATGGGCGCATCGGCGGGGTTTACAAATCGCCCGTGCGGAGAAGGCCAAGGCTTCCACGGGACCGAAGTAAGAGGCTGAGGAGGACATGACCGAGCACGCACCGGATCGTCTGTGGTCCGGCATCGACATCCCCAAGACCATCGCCGGAACACTCGCCGCGGTCTCGGCCGCGGTCGTGGGTTCCTTTCTCGGCGTCGCAGGAACGCTGATCGGCGCGGCCGTCGCGAGCGTCATCGGATCGGTCGGCACTGAGCTCTACACCCGGTTCATCAATCGCGGGACCAAGACCATCGCGTCCACCTTCGTGACCGCGCCGGCTGCCGTCGGCACCCCGGCAGTGGTGGCGGCCGAGGACGAGGTTCCGTCCGACGAGCCGGCGCCGGCCCCCACGGGCCCGAAGAAGATGCGCTGGGGGCGGATCGCCGCCGTCGCGGGCGCGGTCTTCGTGCTGGCCGTGGGCACGCTGACCACCTTCGAGCTGCTGACCCAGCGCTCGATGGCCGACGCGGTCGGGGTGAAGACCAGTTCGAGCACGACACTCGGCTCCGCGTTCAGCGGCGACAACGGCAAGCGGGACGCGACCACTCCGACCCCCTCGGAGTCCGCGTCGACCGAGCCTTCCGAGGGGCCCGGTCCGGCCACCGAGCCGACCGAGGCGCCGACCGGCGAGCCCACCGGCGCTCCTTCGGCCACACCGACCCCGACGACCGAGCCCGCCGACCCGCAGCAGACCGGGGGGACCGACCCCGGCACAGCGCCCACCGACCAGCCCACTGACGGGCCGGATCAGCCGGACGGGTCGACGACGGACGGCTCGACCCAGGACGGCTCGACCCAGGACGGCTCGACCCAGCAGCAGAGCGGGGAGTGACGGATGGACGCGAAAGACGTACTGGCCGAGGCCTTCGGACGGCTCCCGGAGCTGGTCGAGACGGCGGTGCAGGGCCTCACGCCCGAGCAACTGCGTTATCAGCCGGCCAAGGGCGCCAACTCGATCGGCTGGCTGGTCTGGCACCTGACCCGGGTCCAGGACGACCACGTGGCCGAGGTGATGGGGACCGAGCAGGTCTACGCGAGCGGTGACTGGCCGGCCCGGTTCGGGCTGAAGGACGCGAGCGAGACCGGGTACGGCCACGATGCCGCGCAGGTGGCGGCCGTGGCCCCGGAGAGCGCGCAGGTCCTGCTCGACTACTACCGGGCGGTCCACGACCGCACGGTGGGCTATCTGGCCGGCCTCACCGGCGACGACCTCGACCGGGTGGTCGACGACAACTGGGATCCGCCGGTCACCCTGGGGGTGCGGCTGATCAGCGTGTACGACGACGACGCGCAGCACGCGGGCCAGGCCGCGTACCTACGAGGGTTGTTGTAGTTGAGCGGGCGGGGAATGTCCCCGCCCGCTGTTCTCAGGCCGACGACGGCTCGGTGAGCGGCAGCCGCACCAGGAACCTGGTGTCGCCCGGCTTCGACTCGAGCCGGATGTCCCCACCGTGCCCGTTGACCACGATCCGGTACGAGATGTCGAGGCCTAGCCCCGTGCCCTCGCCCACCGGCTTGGTCGTGAAGAACGGCTCGAACACCCGCTTCTTCAACTCGTCGGGCACGCCCGGGCCGGTGTCGCCGATCGCGACGACGACGTGGTCGTCCTCGCGGTACGTCTTGACCGTCAGCGTGCCGGCGCCGCTCATGGCCTGCACCGCGTTGTCGATCAGGTTGGTCCAGACCTGGTTGAGCTCGGCCGGGTGGGCCGGCACCTGCGGCAACGAGCGGTCGTAGTCCTTCACGACCTTGACCCCGTCACCGATCTTGTGGGTGAGCATGACCAGCGTGCTGTCGAGGCCGGTGTGCACGTCGATCCACTGGTGGGCCGCCCGGTCCATCTGCGAGTACTGCTTGGCCGCCGACACCAGCGACGACACCCGGCTCGTGGCGTCCTCGATGTCGGTCATCAGCTGCTCGGTCTCGAGCGCGTAGCCGATCCAGTGGATGGCCTGGTCGAGCAGCTCACGGCCGCCGACCCGCTCCTCGATCAGGGTGAGGCATTCGATGTCGATGCCGCCCTGGGCGAAGACGGGGGCCAGGTCCCAGCCGCCGGTGACGTTGCGCTCGTCCATCCAGTCGCCGAGCTCGTCCTCGCGGTCGGACATCTCCATCGCGGTCAGCACTTTGGCCTTGGCCGCCCGCTCGATCACGTCTTCCTGCAGCTCGACCAGCGCCACCAGGCGTTCCGGGTCGACCTTGCCCGCGGCCAGCATGGCCAGCTTGTGCCGCATGCCGGCCACCCGCTGGCGCAGCGCGCTGGTGGCCCGCCCGGCCGCCGCGGCCGGGTTGTTGAGCTCGTGCATCAGACCGGCCGAGAGCGCGCCGAGTGCGGTCAGGCGCTGCCGCTCGCTGACCGCGGCCTGGGTGCTGCGCATGCCCAGGGTCAGCCCCTCGAGCAGGTGCAGGGCCATCGGGAACCACTCGCGCATGATGTGGCTGAAGTCGTCGGCGGTCAGCACGAAGAACTCGGAGTCGTCGAGCGCGCGCATCGACGCCATGTACTTGCGCTCGACGCCGTCGTCGCGCAGGTAGGACTGCGTGGCGCCCATGTAGACGCCGCGCTGCTCGGTGCGGGTCGTCTCGACGTCGTCCTGGCCGATCCGCCGGGTCAGCGCGATCGTGCCGCTGAGCAGCACGAAGAACTGTTCGGCGGGGTCGCCCTCGCGGATCACGACGCCGCCGGCGGGCATGCTCATGGTGCAGCCGTGCTGCGAGATCCAGGTGAGCTGCTCGTCGGTCAGCTTCTCGAACAGGAACAGGGTGCGCAGCTCGTCGGGGGTGAGAGCGCCGGGCTCGCAGGGGACGAGGCGGACTTCGTCGGTCGGGTCAGCCATGGCTTACTGAGCCTCCAGGTAGCGGTGGACCAGCGTGACGGCCATCGCGCCCTCGCCGACCGCCGAGGCCACCCGTTTGACCGAGTTGGCCCGGACGTCGCCGGCCGCGAAGATGCCGGGAACACTGCACTCCAGGTAGAACGGATCCCGCTCGCGATTCCATCCCTTCGGACGGGTGCCGTTCGAGAGCAGGTCCGGCCCGGTGTAGACGAAGCCCTTCTCGTCGCGGGCGACGGCCTGGCCCAGCCAGTCGGTGCGGGGCTCGGCGCCGATGAAGACGAAGAGGTAACCGCACTCGACGGTGGTGCTCACGCCTTCCTTGCTGTCGCAGATGGTGATGGCTTCGAGGTGCCCGTTGCCCTGGGCGCTGAGCACCTCGCACCGGGTGCGGACCCGGATGTTGTCGATCTTGTTGAGCTGCTGGATCAGGTAGTACGACATCGATGACTCGAGCGAATCACCCCGTACGAGAAGGGTGACGGTTTTCGCGTAGCGCGAGAAGAAAAGCGCGGCCTGACCGGCCGAGTTGGCCCCGCCCACGATGTAGACGTCGGTGCCGGCGCAGGACGGGCCCTCGGTCGAGGCCGAGCCGTAGTAGACGCCGGAACCGGTCAGCTCGGCCACGCCGTCGGCGATCAGCGGCCGGTACGAGACGCCGGTGGCCAGCACGATCGAGTGGGCCGAGATCTCGCCGCCGTCGGCGAAGGTCAGCGTGCGGGCCGAGCCGTCCGGTCGCAGGCCGGTGACGTCGCGCGTGGTCAGCACCTCGGCCGAGAACTTACCGGCCTGGCGGCGGGCCCGGTCGGTCAGCTGCGCGCCCGAGATGCCGTCGGGGAAGCCCAGGTAGTTCTCGATGCGCGAGCTCTGCCCGGCTTGGCCGCCGACCGCGCGCCGCTCGACCAGCAGCGTCTTGAGGCCCTCGGAGGCGCCATAGACGGCCGCGCCCAGCCCGGCCGGGCCACCGCCCACGATGATCAGGTCGTAGAAGTCGCGCCCGGGGGCGGTGGACAGGCCGACCGCCTCGGCCACCTCGGTCGTGGTGGGCTGGGCCATGGCGCGCCCGTCGGCCGTCACCACCAGCGGGATCGACTCGGGCCCGACGCTCGCGGCCTCGAGCAGGCGCCGGCCCTCGGGCTCGTCGGCGCCGAGCCACTTGTACGGCACCAGGTTGCGGGCCAGGAAGTCGCGGATCTCGTACGACGGCTCGCTCCAGCGGTGGCCGACGACGCGGATGTCCTCGGTCTCGCGGTCGCCGGTGGCCTGCCAGGCGTCGATCAGCGCGTCGAGCACCGGGTAGAGCTTCTCTTCCGGCGGGTCCCAGGGCTTGAGCAGGTAGTGGTCGACGTCGACGACGTTGATGGCCTGGATGGCGGCGTCGGTGTCGGCGTACGCGGTGAGCAGGGCCCGCCGCGCGTTGGGGAACAGGTCCATCGCCTGCTCGAGGAACTCGATGCCGTTGACCTGGGGCATGCGGTAGTCGGCGAGGATGACGGCGACCCGCCCGCCGCGCAGCTTGAGCTCGCGCAGCGCCTCGAGGGCCTCGGCGGCCGAGGAGGCGCGGACGATGCGGTAGGAGTCGCCGTAGCGGCGGCGCAGGTCGCGGGCGATGGCCCGGGAGACCGCGGGGTCGTCGTCGACGGTCAGGATCGCGGGGTGGCCCATGGCAGATACCTCAGCTATCGGCAGGTGGCGTGGCCAGCAGGTCGGCGTATTCGGGGTGGCGGTCCAGATATCCGATGACGAAGGGGCAGGAGGGGACGACGGGGGTGCCGCGGCCGCGGGCGTCCTCGAGCGCGGCCGACGCGAGCCGGCCGGCCAGACCGCGGCCGGAGAAGGACTGTTCGACGTCGGTGTGCATGAGCTCGATGGTGTCGCCGTGGCGGCGGTAGTGCAGCACACCGGCCACCTCGCCGCCGAGCAGCAGCTCGTAGCGCTGGTGCTCGAAGCTGTCGACCACGACGGCGTCGTCCGCGTCGGGCACGCCGACCTGGGCGCTGCCCTCGACCCGTAGCTTGCGCCGGGCCCGCTCGTAGAAGCTGGTGCGGCCGAGCCGGATGACCTGGGCCGCCGCCGGGACGGGCTCGATGCAGAGCCGGTCGTCGGGGCTGGCGTAGCCCTCGACGATGCCGTCGACCTCGATGGCGAGGCGGCCGCTGGTCGGCAGGACGTCGAGGTCGAGCTGCTCTTGCAGGGCCAGCATGAGCGGGCGGTTGAACGAGGAATGTGCGGCCGCGGCCGTGACGATCAGGCCCTCGACGTTGGGCGAGACGATCGGGCCACCGGCCGAGAAGCTGTAGGCCGTCGAGCCGGTCGGGGTGGCCACGATGACCGCGTCGGCCGCGTAGTTGACGAAGTTCTTCTTCTCGACCGAGATGCCGATCGCGGCCAGCCCCTCGCCGGGCACCCGCACCATCGCGATGTCGTTGAAGGCCGAGACCTCGCGGCCGTCGGGCAGCGTGGTGCGGACGGCGGTGCGGGCCTCGATCGTGAACTTGTGCTCGTCGATCGCGGTGAGGGCGGCCGGCAGATCGGGCAGGTCGACCTCGGCCAGGAAGCCCAGCCGGCCCACGTTGACGCCCAGCACCGGGGTCTTGCGCCCCTCGACCAGCCGCATGGTGCGCAGCATGGTGCCGTCGCCGCCCAGGCTGACCAGCAGACCGGCCCGCTCGACCATCTCTTCCGAGGTGACCGCGACGGCCTCGCAGTCGATCCGGTCGATCTCGTCGTGCAGGCCCAATACGGTGACGTCGCGGCGCTCGGCCCACTTCACGATGGCCTCTATGGCCGACCCGCAGTCGCGCCTCGGGTGCAGCACCAGGCCGACGACCTTGACCATGCCCATCCGGTGTTACCCCGTCCTCGTCTTTTTTGTCCGAGCACAGCCTTGCACGCCGGGCGCCCGATCGGCGAGGGCAGGCGACGGAGCACACGTGGTTCGTTCGGGCAGGGTTCCTTCCTGTTTCTTGACAGCGTTGTCACACATAGACAGCCTCCGATGTATCCCCGAAGTTCCGGCGCACTGAAAGGACCCCCGACATGCGCCTTCGTTGGCTCGCGGTCGCCTCAGCGGCGATCACGATCGGCACCCTCAGTCCCGTGCCCGCGTACGCTGCCGACCCCTCGATCGATCTCGACCCCGGCATGCTCAGCGCGATGCGCCGGGACCTCAAGATCGACAACGGCGAGATCGCGGCCCGGCTTCGCACCGAGGCGGCGGCCCCCGTGGTCGAGAAGCGCCTCAGGACCAAGCTCGGCTCGTCCTTCGCCGGCGCCTGGATCCCCGCCGGCGCGTCGCGACTGACGGTCGCGGTCACCGACGCTTCCGCTGCTTCGACCGTACGGGCGGAAGGGGCTGACGCTCGTGTCGTGGCCCACAGCGGCGCCTCACTGGCCGCGACGCGGGCTTCTCTTGACAAACGGGCCAAATCGGCCAATTCGTCGGTGGTGCGCGGCTGGTATGTGGACACCCCGAACAACCGGGTCGTCGTCATGGCCGCGCCGGGTTCGTCCTCGGCGGCCCGTGACTTTGCGGCGGGCGCCGGTGACGTGACGGTGGTCACGTCGGCCGAGCAGCCCCGCCCGATGTACGACACCCGCGGCGGCGACCAGTACGTGATCAACGGCAACACGCTGTGCTCGGTCGGCTTCTCGGTCGCGGGCGGCTTCGTCACGGCCGGCCACTGCGGCGGCACGGGTAGCCCGACACTCGGGTACAACAACGTGTCGCAGGGCAACTTCGCCGGGTCCTCGTTCCCCGGCAACGACTACGCCTGGGTGCGTACGAACGGCAACTGGACCTCCCAGCCCTGGGTCAACAACTACTCGGGCGGCAACGTGACGGTCGCCGGCTCGCAGGACGCGGCCATCGGCAGCTCGATCTGCCGCTCCGGTCGCACGACGGGTTGGCGCTGCGGCACGCTGCTGGGCCGCAACGAGACGATCGTGTACTCGCAGGGCGCGGTGTCAGGCCTGTCCCGCAGCAACGCGTGCGCCGAGCCGGGCGACTCCGGCGGCAGCTGGATCTCGGGCAACCAGGCCCAGGGTGTCACCTCGGGCGGCACCGGCAACTGCTCCAGCGGCGGCACGATGTGGTTCCAGCCGGTCAACGAGATCCTGTCGGTCTACGGCCTGTCCCTGACCACCACCGGCGGCGGCTCAGGCGGTTCGGCCGTGATCAGCAACCTCAACGGCAAATGCCTCGACGTCCCCAACAGCAACTTCTCCGACGGCGTACGCGTCCAGATGTGGAACTGCAACGGCACGGCCGCCCAGCGCTGGAACTTCGTGAACGGCACCCTGCAGACCTCGAACAACAAGTGCCTGGACGTGGCGTGGGGCTCAACAGCCAACGGCGCCGCCATCCAGATCGTGAACTGCAGCGGCAACCCCGCCCAGCAGTTCGTCCTCTCGGCCGCCGGCGACCTGGTCAACCCCCAGGCCAACAAGTGCGTCGACATCGACGCCTGGAACGCCAACGAGGGCGCCGTACTCGTCCTCTGGGAGTGCACCGGCGGAGCCAACCAGAAGTGGCGCCGCGGCTGACCCACCCCTGATCCGGCGTGGTGCCGTCGCGGCAGCGGCACCACGCCTCCCATCGGGACCGGGCGCAGTGGGCTGCGCCTCGCCTGGGGTTCCGGCTGAGCCGAGCTTTCGGTGGCATCCCGCCCGCTGGGTGGGGTGCCACCTTTTGGGGTTGAGGGCTTATCGACCTGGCAGCGCTGCGGTGTCGGGCTGGCTGCGGTCGCTCGTGTGTGTGAGTGACCGGGCTGGGTGCGGTCGTGTGTGGGTGATCGGGCTGGGTGCGGTCGGTCGTGAGTGTCGGTGACGGGGCTGGGCTGGGCTTTCGGGAGGGGCTGCTGGTGTGAGGTGCGGTCGGTTGCCGGTGTGTAGTTGAATCGGCCGGGTGTCGGGGGCGGGGTGCCGGCGTTGTGGCGTCAGACGCGCGCCGCGGATGTTCATTTCCTTGACGTACGACTCCAGGCCGTAGTCGGTCCTGGGAGTCGCGCCGCCCATGCGCCGGGGCGCTTGACGAGTGGCAAGTGCGGGCTGTCGCGGGCGGGGGCGCTTCCGTTGGTTCCAGCACAGAGTCGGGCTGCCGGCCGGAGCGGGCTGCCGCAGGCGGGGTGTTTCCGTCGGGTTCCGGTAACGGGAAGTCCGGGCTGCCGGCGGGGCGAGGGTTGCCGTGGCCTGGCTGGCTGTCGCAGCCCCGGGTCGGTGGTGTCGCGGCTGACCTGAGGTTGTGGCCGACTGCAGGAAACGGGCACATGGGCACGAGGCGGATGCCGTCAGGGTAGAGCTGCCCGACTTGTGGACTGCGGTAGGTGGCGGGTTCGAAGGTACTGGCCACGCCTCACCTGATCCGCCCGGCCGAGCTGTTACGGATGGTGGCGCTGAGGGTCGAGCGACGGAAACGGTGTCGGTCGGGGGAGCGGTCCGCGCTTCGGCCAGTCGCGACGCCGAGGCCAGGACGGGTCGGCGTTCCGCGACGGTGGCGGTGGGAACCTGAGGCGGCGCGGGGCTGTCGTCGCGGTCGGACACGAGACGGTCGATCAGTGCGAGCCGCGCCGCGGAGGCGGTCTTCGGATCTTCAGCGGCGGCTCGGCGAAGACGGCTCAACTTGGCGGCGTGCCTCTGCTGCAAGCCCCAAGCCCGATGCCGCTCGTGCTCACGACGAAATTCTTCACCAGCGACAGAATAGTTCCGGCGCCGAGGCCGGTCGCGCATTTTCGCCAACTCTGACGTGCTGAACAACTGAAGCTGCCGCATGCCAATATTGTCCCGCCCGGAAGGGCGAAACGCTAACTCGCCGGGAGTGTCGATCATGCCAATTCGGAGCACCCACCGTTCGGTCCAGGATTAAATCGAGTCGATTATTGTCAGTTCTGATCAGCGGGATTCGGCAGCCAAATCAGAGCAACCGGGCTGGCCGGGTTGGCGGGCGCGGGTTGCCGGGTTGCCGGGTTGGCCGGGTTGGCGGGCGCGGGTTGATGGGGTTGGCCGGTTTGGCGGGCGCGGGTTGCCGGGTTGGCCGGGTTGGCGGGCGCGGGTTGATGGGTCATGGCCGGCGCGTCCGGTTACGTGCTCAAGCAGCTTGCGGGCTGGCTGGCCCGGCTGAGGCTGCTCGGCCTAGCTGAGCAGCCTGGTTGGGCGGGGCGGCTGGTTGGGCTGACTACCGACGAACTGCACCATCCGGTGCCCGCGCTTGGGCTAGATGGGGTGTTTGGGCTATTGGTCCGCCGCTGCCGCTGCTCCGCTGCCGCTGCCGCTGCCGCTGCCGCTGCCGCTGCCGCTGCTCCGCTGCCGCTGCCGCTGCCGCTGCTCCGCTGCCGCTGCCGCTGCTGCCGCTGCTGCCGCTGCCGTCGCTGCCGTCGCTGCCGTCGCTGCCGTCGCTGCTGCCGCTGCTGCCGCTGCTGCCGCTGCTGCCGCTGCTGCCGCTGCTGCCGCTGCCGCCGCCGCTGCAGCAGCCGCTGCTGCAGCAGCCGCTGCTGCAGCAGCCGCTGGCGCTGGCCGTGCCGGTTGGGGCTGGTCGGGCCGGTCGGGATTAGTCGGATCGCTCGTTTGATTGAGTTTGAGGCCGGGTCGCGGTTTTGTATCGACTTAGTGTCGCCCTTCCATTGCAACTGGAAAGGCGCCGGCCACCCTTTAATTGAAGGACAGAAGATTGGACGCGAAGCGTAGGCGGCCACCTGGCTCCGCGCTATATTCGAAATCGACTCGGGCTAAGATTCTGTGCCTGGATTGTCTTTCGAAAGTTCCGGGCTTGGCATATAGAACTCGCCTGCCTCGCAGCCGGTGGCACTCAGAACTCCGGCAGGCGCCGCCGACCAGTCTTGGTGAGCTGCCCTGCCGCCTCCGAGCGGGAAAGGGCTGCGCTCGGCCGGCCCGCGACGGCACTGGCATGGTGAGCTGCCAGCTGTCTCATAGCGGGGGCGGCCTCATTCAGCTAGGTCTGAAGGCTGCTCGCGTGGTGACCTGCGGGGCCCTCTGGTGGCGCGACGGGCTGCGACGCGGCCCATGGCGAATTGGTCGGCTGTTTGTGGCGTGACGGACTGTACTTGGCTGGGCTGCGACGGTGCCGGCGTGGTGAGCTGGTCGCTGTTTATGGCGTGACGGGCTGTACTTGGCTGGGCTGCGACGCCGCCTGCTTGGTGGACTGCTCAGCCCCCTTGTAGCGACGGGCTGCGCTCCGCTGGGCCACGACGCTGCTCGTACGGGGAGCTGCCCGGCCCGTCTCGCAGCGCAACGGCTCCACCCAGCTGGGCTCGCGTGGTGCCCCGCTGGGCTTGAGTGGTGAGCTGCCCAGACCCCGGCTGCACTCGGCCGGGCCGCGAGGCCGCTTGCGAGGGGAGATGTCCAGCCTGCCTCGGATCGTGACGATCCCACTCGGTTGGGCTGCCTGGTCGGTTGTCGCAACGGGTTGGCCGCCGGGCTGCAAGAGGAGATTGAGGCCCGGCAACCCGCGACAGCGGCGGCCTCAGCCCAGCGCGTTCTCGATTTCTTCCTCGGTCATCGAGCGGGTGCGAAAGGTTGTAGTGCCGGTGTCCAGCAGCTCGCGGGCTGCGTCGCGTAGGGCGCCGTAGGCGGCCCAGGCCAGGGCGCCGCCGGTGGAGACCCGGCGGACGCCCAGTTCGGCCAGCTCGGCCACTGTCGGGGCGCCGGCCACGGCCAGGACGTTGACCGGGCAGGCGACCTCGGTCACCAGGCGTCCGATCTCGTCGGGGGTGCGCAGGCCGGGGGCGTAGACGACGTCGGCGCCGGCGGCCCGGTAGGCGCGGAGCCGCTCGATAGTGTCGTCCAGGTTGTCGTACCCGTAAAGGTGGTTCTCGGCCCGGGCCGTGAGCACGATGTTGTGGCGGGCACACGCCTCGGCCGCCGCGGCGACCCGCTCGATTCCCGCCTCCAGGGTCTCTATGCGCGCGGTGGTGGGGTCGTAGTCCTCGATGGAGATTCCGGCCGCGCCCGCCTCAGCCAGCAGGTCGACCGTCTGGGCTATGCCCTCGGGGGTATCGGCGAAGCAACGCTCGGCGTCGACGTTGAGCGGGATGCCGATCGCGGCGGTGACGGCGGCCACGTGGGTCAGCAGTTCGCCCCGGGTCACCTGCTGGTCCTGCTTGCCCAGGGTGGCGGCCAGGCCGGAGGACGTGGTGGCCAGGGCGACGAAGCCCAGGGATTCGAGCAGGCGGGCCGAGCCGACGTCCCACGGGTTCGGCAGCAGGAAGGTGCCGCTCTGATGCAGGGCGTGGAAGCGATCGCGCAGGGCCGGGAAGCGTTCTGTCATGGCCGGAAGCGTAACCGATGAGTTACGCTTCCGGGGTGGACGACGTCGTGGCAGCCCTCGCCGACCCGGTGCGCCGGGTGATTCTCGAGGTGTTGCGGGGCGGGCCTCTGCCCGCGCGGCTGATCGCCGGGCGTTTCCCGATCAGCCGGCCCGCGGTCAGCCGGCACCTGCGGGTGCTGCGCGAGTGCGGGCTGGTGCACGACACGGCCGAGGGGCGCGAGCGCGTCTACCGGCTCGACCCCGCGCCGCTGACCGCGGTCAAGACCTGGCTGGCCGGGTTCCCCGATTCCGCGGCCGACGTGTGGAGCCGCCGGCTCGACGCTCTCGAGACCGAGGTCTACCGCACCCGCCGCGACCACCGGGAAGCGGCACTCAGCCCAGCAACGCCCAAGGACGCAGACCAAGAGGAGCGAACGGCATGACCAACGCACCCACCGGCCGGCTCGACGGCAACGACCTCATTCTCAGCCGTACGTTCCGGGCCGGCATCGACGATGTCTGGGCCAGTGTCACCGAGTCGAGCCGCACCGCGCGGTGGTTCGGCCAGTGGAGCGGCGAGGCGGGGCCCGGCCGCACGATCAAGGTCCAGATGGCGTACGAGGAAGGTACGCCCTGGATGGAGGCGCGGATCGACGCCTGCGAGCCGCCGCACCGGCTGGTGCTCTCGACGGTCGACGAGGCCGGTGCGTGGCACATGGAGTTGCTGCTCACCACGGCCGGCGGCGGGACCGAGTTGCAGTTCATCCATCACCTCACGACCACCGAGGGCGTGGGCGACGTCGGGCCGGGCTGGGAGTACTACCTCGACAACCTGGTCGCCGCCCGCGACGACGCGCCGTTGCCCGACTTCAACGACTACTACCCGTCAATGAAGCCGTACTACGAGTCCCTGCGCGGGGCCTGAGCAGTGCCGCGGGGGTGCGAGGCAGTCGTTGAGCGGGTACCGAGCCGTCCCTGCGCGACTCCTGAGGCGCGCGCCTAGGATGGCCGTCATGACCAGTGACAAGACGGCTGACCAGCTGCGCCAGGAACTCAAGGACGTCGACGAGGAGCTGGCCGAGCTGCGCCGGCTGACCGGTGACGTCACCGCTCGGCGGGGGCGCAGCAGTGACACCTCGATCGAGCTGCAGGAGCCGGAGGAGGTCGCGACCGAGCTGACCGGTCTGGCCGAGACCGAGGCCGTCATCGACGTCCTCGAGCAGCGCCGCGAGCGCATCGAGGCGCAGCTCAAAGAACTGGGCTGAGGGGCCGGCGGGCAGGGCGGGCAGGTCTTAGGGGCAATCCGACCTTAAACAGACCTTAAAGATCAACTCTGATGGGGTGGATCGGCGGGCGGCTCCAAAAAATGGGGCCCATGCGTCGCCAACGAAGTTTCATCCTGTCCGCCGTGGTCGCGGCGGTGGTCGGGGTCACCACCTGGATCGCCCTGCCGGCGTCGGCCGCCGCGCCGACCGCCTCGCTGCGCGTGGTCTCCGACTGGGGATCGGGCTGGCAGAGCGAAGTCACGATCAAGAACACCGGCGCGGACGTGATGTCGTCGTGGAAGGTCGAGGTCGACCTCCCGGCCGGCGGCGCGATCGGCAGTTACTGGGACGCTGACCTGGTCACCGCGGGCAACCACCGCACCTTCACCAACCGGGGCTGGAACGGCAGCGTCCCGGTCGGCGGCAGCGTGACGTTCGGCTTCGTGGGTTCGGGCGGCAAGCCGACGAACTGCAAGCTCAACGGCGTGTCGTGCGAGGGCGGGGCGAGTACCCCGACGACGCAGCCGACCACCGCGCCCACCACAAAGGCGCCCACGGTCGCGCCGACGACCAAAGCGCCGACCACCGCGCCGACGCCGACAAAGCCAGCCGAGGTGCCTCCGGCCGGCAGCACGCTGCCGGTGGCGGTCAAGAACGAGACGGGCCGCGGCGACAACGTCTTCCTGTACGTGCTGGGCACCAACCTGAGCACCGGCAAGCTCGGCTACGTCAACGCGGCCGGCGCCTTCACCGCGTGGACCGGCGGCGGGCCCGTCCCGGTGCCGGCGCCCGACGTGTCGATCGGCGGCCCGGCCAACGGCGCGACCACGACCATCAAGGTGCCGAAGAACCTGTCCGGCCGCATCTACATGTCGTTCGGGCAGAAGCTGGACTTCCGGCTCACCACCGACGGCCTGGTGCAGCCGGCCCCGTGGGCGGGCGGCGACCCCAACCGCGACATCCTGTTCGACTGGAGCGAGTTCACGCTCAACGACTCCGGCCTGTGGCTCAACAGCTCGCAGGTCGACATGTTCGCCGTGCCGCACGTGGTCAGCGTGACCGGGGGCGACGGGCGCACCGCGAAGACCGGCGAGGTCAAGGCGGGCGGCCGGCAGCGGGTCATCAACGCGATCAAGGCCTCGCCCGACTTCGCGAAGAGCGTGGTCACTCGGGGCGACGGGACCGTGCTGCGGGTGCTGGCGCCGGGCAAGGCGGCCGACGCGGGCCTGATGAGCCCCACGTACCTGGACTCCTACATCTCGAGCGCTTGGTCCGCGTACGCGGGAAAGACTTTGACTGTCGTGCCGTTCACCGATCGGCCGGACACGAAGTTCCTGGGTCGCACCAGCGGCAACGTCATGAACTTCACCGACGGCTCGGGCAAGACGGTCGCCTCCTTCACCAAACCGTCCACCGCGAACGTGTGGGGTTGCGACGGCGCCCTGGGCGCACCGAACGACCTGGTCGTGGGGCCGATCGCCCGCACTTTGTGCGCGGCGCTGACCCGCACCACGCTGGGCCGGCTCGACACCCAGCCCAGCGGCACGGCGGCCGACTTCTACCAGGGCAACCCGGCCAACCTGTACGGCAAGGTCATCCACGAGAACATGGTGGACGGCAAGGCGTACGCGTTCGCCTTCGACGACGTGCAGGCCCAGGAGTCGCTCGTGCACAGCGGCGACCCGCGTCAGGCCGGGATCACGCTCTCGCCGTTCTGACCGAACAGAGACGTCTGACCGAACAGAGACGTCTGACCGGATAGAGACGTCTGCGATGCCGTCCCGAGCGTGGGGTTCGGGGCGGCGGCCACGCAGATGAATGGAACGGGAGCGCCGGCACCGCAGCGGGAGGGGACCGCGCGGGGCCGGCGCTTCCTCTTACTTGAACAGGTGTGTCGTGAGCCAGTCGACGGTCTCGCGCAGATAGTCGGCCCGAGACGAGCGGTGCAGCAGTTCGTGGCCCTCGCCCGGGAAGAGCAGGTAGCGGTGCGGCACGCCGCGCTCGGCCAGGGCGGCCACCACCTGCTCGGCCTCGATGACCGGGACGTTGCTGTCGTTCTCGCCGTGCACGATCATCAGCGGCGTCCGCAGCCGGTCGATGCGGGTCATCGGCGACAGGTCGGCCAGCAGGTCGTGGTCGGCCACCGGGTCGCCGTACTTCGAGACGGCGGCGGCGGCGATCCACGGCTCGGTGTGCTCGTAGAACGTGGCGAAGTTGGACATGCCGCAGACGTCGATGCCGACCGCGAACAGGTCGGGGAACGTCGTGAGCGCGGCCAGCGTGAGGTATCCGCCGTACGAGCGGCCCATGACGCCCAGCTTTGTTTCAGCAGCGACGCCGGTTTCCACCAAAAAAACAGCACATGACCGCACGTCCTCGATCGCCGCGTAGCGCAACGCCAGGTTGTCGGCGTTGACGAAGCTGCGCCCGAAGCCCGACGACCCGCGCACGTTGGGCGCGAAGACGGCGATGCCGCGGTCGGTCAGCGACTGGAAGAGCGGCCCGTGACCCGGCCTCTCCTGCGCCTCGGGGCCACCGTGGAACCACAGCACGGTCGGGTGCGGGCCCGGGCCGGCCGGCCGGAACAGCCAGCCGGTCAGTGTCAGCCCGTCGTGCGCGGCGAACGTCTCGAGGGTGGGCCGCACCGCGTTCGGCGCCGCCGGTTCGGCCGCGACCGCCTCCACGCCGGACGCGGTCGACACCCAGACGCCGTGGGGCTGACCCGGTCCCTCGGCCGTGAAGGTCAGGGCCGAGGCGTCGAACGACCAGGACGGGCCACTGACGACCAGGCCCGGCAGCGGGGTGACGGGCCGGGCCGCGCCCGAGTCGAGGTCGAGCAGGCTCAGTTCGGACAGTCCGCCCCGCACGTTCCACAACACGGCGGCCGTACGCCCGTCGGCCGTCACCGTGAACGACTCGACCTCGTCGGTCGCGGACGCGGCGAGCACCTCCACGCTGCCCTTGCTCACGCGCACGAGCACCGGCAGCTCACCGGACTCGCTGCGGGCGTACACGGTCTCGCCGTCCGGACCGAAGACCGCCTGCTCGCCCGCCGTGACGAACTCGTCGGCGCCGGTCAGCAGGTCGCGCACCACGATGTGGCGGTCGCCGCGCGGGCCGATCCGCAGCAGCGCGCGCTCGCGGCCGGGGGAGACGTCGAGCAGTGAGATCAGCTCGCCCCGGGCGATCACCGACCGCTCGCCCGAGACCGCGTCGACCAGCAGGGCGGTGTTCAGGTTCTCGGTGAGGGCCAGCAGCGGCCGTCCCGGCAGCCAGCGCATGTTGTCGGCGGTGCCGTCGGCGAACCCGGCGATCTGGTGCAGCTCGGAGCCGTCCGGCCGGACCAGCCAGATCTCGTGCCGGGGGGCGCCGCCCGGGGCGACCAGGCAGGCCAGCCAGCCGCCGCCGCTCGACCACTGCACGGCGGCCACCGGGGCCTCGCCCGTGTCGACCAGGAAGGTCAGGTCGCTGCCGACCGGCTGGACCCACACCTGGGGGCGGCCGCTGCGGTCCGAGACGTACGCGGCGTGCCGGCCGTCCGGCGACAACGCCGGCGACCAGCTGCCCGACACTTCCGAGGGGAAGGAGCCCGTCTCGCGATTCGTCCAGCCCATCGGCAGCACGGTGACGTCGACACGGTTGAACTGACCGGTCATACGGGTCCTCCCTCGTTGTCTAGATTCCTTTGTCCTGCAACCACATCTCCAGCAGGGCGAGCTGCCACAACTGGTTGGCGCCGAGCGTGGTGCGCGGCGTGTTCGGGTCGGCCAGCAGCGCGTCGACGTACTCGGGCCGGAACAGCCCCCGCTGGCGGGCGGCCGGTGCGTGGAGCGCGTCCCGCACCTTCTCGAGCATGGCTCCTTCGAGGTGCCGGATGCCCGGAACCGGGAAGTAACCCTTGGTGCGGTCGATCACCTCGTCGGGCACCACCCCGCGGGCCGCCTGCTTGAGCACCCCCTTGCCGCCGTGCGCCAGTTTCAGTGCGGGCGGACAGGCCGCGGCCAGTTCCACCAACTCGTGATCGAGGAACGGTACGCGAGCCTCCAGGCCCCACGCCATAGTCATGTTGTCGACCCGTTTGACCGGATCGTCGACCAGCATCACCTGCGAGTCGAGCCGCAACGCCGCGTCGACCGCGGTCTCGGCCCCGGACCGGCCGAAACTCGCCGCCACGAACTCCCGGCTGACGTCGTCACCGATCAGCCACTCCGGGCTCAGCTGCCGGGCCAGGTCGCTGTGCGGGCGGTCGAAAAATTCTTGCGCGTACGCATCCACGGCTTCGTCGTAGGTCACGTGCGCGAGCGGCGGATACCAGCTGTAGCCGGCCAGGATCTCGTCCGCTCCCTGACCAGATTGCACGACCTTGACGGATTTCGAAACGTCTTCACTCAACAGGTTGAACGCGATGCAGTCGTGCGACACCATCGGCTCGCTCATCGCCGCCACGGTGCGGTCGACTGCGGGCAGGAAGCGGTCTTTCCCGATCCGGATCTGATGATGCACGGTGTCGAACTGTTTCGCGACGATATCGGAGTACGCGAATTCGTCGCCGGTCTCGCCGCCGGCCGCCTCGAAGCCGATGCTGAACGTCGTCAGCCCGCGCTGCCCCTGCTCGGCCAGCAGGGCCACGATGTAGCTCGAGTCGATGCCGCCCGAGAGCAGCACGCCGACCGGCACGTCGGCCACCATCCGGCGCTCGACCGCGAGCTTGAGCTTCTCGTGGATCAGCTCGGGCCACTCGGCGTCGGCGATCTCGGGCCGTCGCGTGTGCGAGGCCTCCCAGTACACCTGGTCGGTCGTGGTGCCGTCGGTGCGGATCACCCGGACGGTGGCCGGGGGCAGCTTGCGGACGCCGTTGACGATCGTGCGCGGGGCCGGCACCACCGAGTGGAATGTCATGTAGTGCTGCAGCGCGACCTTGTCGATCGACTTGTCGACGTCACCCGCGGCCAGCAGGGCGGGCAGCGTCGACGCGAACCGCAGCCGGCCCCGGGTCTCGGTCAGATACAGCGGCTTGATGCCGAGGCGGTCGCGGGCCAGCGTCACCGTTCCGGTGTCGTGCTCGACGATGGCGAAGGCGAACATGCCCAGAAAGTGCTGCACGCAGTCGGCGCCCCAGCGGTGGTACGCCTTGATGATGACCTCGGTGTCCGACGTGGAGAAGAACTTGTAGCCGTACCCCTGAAGCTCTTCCCGCAGCTGCTTGTAGTTGTAGATGCAGCCGTTGAAGACCAGCGTGAGACCCAGCTCGTCGTCGGTCATGGGCTGGCCGCCGGCCTCGGAGAGGTCGATGATCTTGAGGCGGCGGTGGCCGAACGCGACCGGGCCACGGGCCCACAGGCCTTCGCCGTCGGGGCCGCGCGTCTGGAGGCACGGCAGCATCCGGCGGACCGCCTCGGGGTCCGCGAGGTGGCCGTCGTACCGCAGTTCGCCCGCGATTCCGCACATGATTTACCGAACCTCCCTGTTGACGGTTTCGATCAGGTCACCGGGCCGTAACGCGCCGATCACCCCAGCAACCAGGTGTCCTTGGAGCCGCCTCCGCGCGACGAGTTGACGATCATCGAGCCGGCCGGGGCGACCCGGGTCAGCGCGGCCGGGGCCACCACCGACTCCGCGCCGGTGAAGACGAAGGCGCGCAGGTCGACGTGCCGCGGGCCGAGCTGGTGACCGTCGAAGACCGGGTGGGTCGACAGGTTGACGACCTCCTGGGCGACCCACCGGTGCGGGGCCGTGCGGATCTGGCGTCGTACGGCCGAAAGGTCTTCCGGTGTCGCGTGGGGACCGATCACGATGCGGTCGCCGCCGTAGCCGTCGACCGGCTTGCAGACCAGCTCGTCGAGGCGGTCGAGCACCTCGGCCCGCTGCTCGGGGATGCCGCACAGATAGGTCTTCACGTCGGCCAGCAGCGGCTTCTCGCCCAGGTAGTACTCGATCAGCTGGGGCACGTAGGCGTAGACGGCCTTGTCGTCGCCGATGCCGTTGCCCAGCGCGTTGGCCAGCACCACGGTGTCGGCGTGCAGGGCGGTGACCAGGCTCGGACCCAGCGGCATGCCGTCGGCGCCGGGGGAGTGGACCAGGCTGTCCTCGCCCATCCGCAGATAGATCACGTCGACCGGGTAGCGCTTGCCGTCCCGGATCCGGAACACCCGGGTGTCGTCGACGAACAGCTCGGTGCTGCGCACGACCGGGACGCCCATCTCCTCGGCCAGCATCCGGTGCTCGAACCAGGCCGAGTCGTCCGGGCCCTGGCTGAGCACGACCAGCTCGGGATCGTCGCCGGCGGCCGGGCGGGCCGCCTCGACCAGCGCGCGGCGCAGCAGCTCGGGGGTGCGCTCGACCGAGATCAGGCCGTCCGGTTCGGGCAGCTCGGGCAGCACGCTGTGGGTGAGGCGGCGGTTCTGCATGGCGTACGCGATGCCCGACGGCACGCGCAGGTTGTCCTCGAGCACGCACCAGCCCCCGTCGGCGTCGCGCACGAGGTCGACGCCGGCCACCTGGGCCCGTACGCCCTCATGGGTGACCAGAGCGCCGCTGGGCCGCAGCTCGGGCGAGCCGTCGAGCACCCATTCGGGCACGATGCCGTCGCGCACGACGTTGCGGTCGCCGTAGACGTCCTGGATGAACAGGTCGAGCGCGCGCACCCGCTGCACCAGCCCGATCCGCAGCGCCGCCCAGTCGGCCGCGGGCACGATGCGCGGCACCAGGTCGAACGGGAAGAGCCGGGTCGCGGCCTCGCCGGCCACGCTGAACGTGATGCCCCGCGAGCGCTGCTCGTCGTCCCGGGCGTCCTCCCGCCGCCGCAGACCGGCCGAGCCGAGCGCGGTCAGAACCTGGGCGATTCCCGTGTACGCCGGGTCGACCTCACCGGAGGGGAAGGCCTCGTCACCAGCGGCGGCGTACGGGAAGAGCCCGGCCGGCACGCTCTGCCCCTCGGGGCCGATGCCGGTGGCGCCGCCGCGCGTATCGGCCACCAGCAGGTCGACCACGTCCGAGATGCGGCCGCGGCGGGCCAGGGCGCGGCGCTGGCGGGCGGCCGAGCTGCCCCGGCTCAGCGCCCGCACCGACAGGTCGAACACCTGCTCCCAGTCGCCCAGCTCCTCCAGCTGCGGGCGCAGGTCGCCGACGAGCTGCTCGACGGCGACCGCGGCCGGCACCGGCTGGGGGGAGCGGGGCAGGTCGAGCAGCTCACCCTCGAGCCCGGAGCGGGCGGCCCGCCACATGGCCGCGCGGTGCAGCGGCGGCCGGGTCGCGGTGTTCGGCTTCCCGGCGCGGTAGTCCTGCTGGGCCCGCAGCACCAGGCCCCGGAACAGGCCGGCGATCAGCACGACGGTGTCGACGTCGGGGCTGGAGTCGGTGACGCGCAGCTCGACGGTGGGCACATGGGCCGACGGGCGGACGTCGAAATAGACCATCTTGGGGTCGGTGATGGTGCCCGAGGCGATCAGCTCGGCCACCAGCTCGTCGAACTCGGCCGCGCTGTTCAGCCCGCCCGGGTCGCCCGCGGTGGGCCAGCGCAGCCAGACCAGCGAGCGCACGCTGGCGTACCCCGAGTCCTCACCCATCCAGTACGGCGAACTGGTGCTCAGCGAGAGCAGGGTCGGCAGCGCGGAGGCGACCCGCTGCGTGACGGCCACTGCCTCGTCCCGGTCGTGGACGCCGACGTGGACCTGGGCGCCGCAGATCAGCTGCTCCCGGGCCAGCATCTGGTAGTCGTCGAGCATCCGCCGATAGCGCGAGGTCGGCGTCACGGGCAGTGACTCCAGGTCGACCAACGGGACCGTGCCCGCGGCGACCAGGCCCAGCCCGAGCGACTCGGCCACGGTGATCGCGGTGCGGCGGCGCCCGACGATGGCGTCGCGCAGGCCGTCCAGCGTCAGCGCCACCGGGGTGTTCGTCTCGACCACCGACCGGTGCAGTTCGGCCGAGAAGTGGGCCGGATCGAGCTGGTCGAGGATCTCCTGGGCCCGCGGCACGAGCTCGCGGGTGACCAGGTCGACGACGTGCAACTCCTCCTCGACGCCGAGGTCGAGGCCGTTGACGGCCGTGTTCTGTTCCGGCGTGACGCTCAGGGACTCCGTCATTCCGACCGCCTCTCATGTGGCCCTCGTCGGAGCCTTGCCATCACATGTGCCGAATCTGTCACGTGCCCGTTTCACATCAGTGCCATGCATGACTGTGACGACACAGCGGCCGGTGACCCGGGTCTGTGCACACACGCTGTAACCTCGGGCCGAACTCTCACCAGGAGGTTGTTTGATGAGCAATGTCGTCGTGGTGACCGGATCCGCCGGTTTGATCGGCTCCGAGTCCGTGAGGCACTTCGCCGGTCTGGGCATGGATGTCGTCGGCATCGACAACGACATGCGCAGCTACTTCTTCGGTAAGGACGGCTCCACCCGGTGGAACCTGGACCGCCTGACCAAGGAGGTCGGCGACCGCTATACCCACCACGAGATCGACATCCGCGACCGGGACGGGCTGGCCAAGCTCTTCGCCTCGCTCGGTAAGAACATCGGCCTGGTCATCCACGCCGCCGCGCAGCCCTCGCACGACTGGGCGGCCAAGGAGCCGTTCACCGACTTCGACGTCAACGCGGTCGGCACGCTCAACATGCTCGAGGCGGCCCGGGCTCATGCGCCGAGCGCGCCGTTCATCTTCACCTCGACCAACAAGGTCTACGGCGACACCCCGAACCGGCTGCCGCTGGTCGAGCAGGAGACGCGGTACGAGCTGCCCGAGGGCCACCAGTGGCACGCGGGGATCGACGAGGAGATGTCGATCGACCAGACGCTGCACTCGGTGTTCGGCGCGTCCAAGGTCGCGGCCGACGTGCTGGTTCAGGAGTACGGCCGGTACTTCGACATGCCGACGGCCGTGTTCCGCGGGGGCACGCTGACCGGGCCGGGTCACTCGGCCGCGGAGTTGCACGGCTTCCTGGCGTACGTGATGCGGTGTGTGATGGAGCAGCGGCTCTACCACATCTACGGCTACAAGGGCAAAATGGTGCGCGACGCCATTCACTCGCACGACCTGGTGTCGGCGTTCGAGGCCTTCCACAAGGCGCCGCGGGTGGCCGAGGTCTACAACATGGGCGGCGGGCGCTTCTCGAACTGCAGCCACATCGAGGCGTTCCAGATCGCGTCGGAGATCACCGGGCTCGAGGCGCGCACCGACTACGTCGACCAGGCCCGCACCGGTGACCACCAGTGGTGGATCAGCAGCACGGCTCGGTTCGAGCAGCACTACCCGGACTGGAAGCTGACCTACGACGTCCCGGCCATCCTGCGCGAGATGTACGAGGCGAACCAGGACGTCTGGAAGGTTTCTTAGAACTACCGGGCAGCTTCCTGAGCGTGCGGGTGGCGTAACTGCGCGTTAACTCAATATGGGTACATTGCCGGAATGTCCGTCTTGAAGGCATTCCGGCATGACGTACCGGCGTCCATCGTCGTCTTCCTGATCGCCATCCCGCTCTCGCTCGGCATCGCGGCCGCCTCGGGCGCCCCGCTGCTGGCCGGCCTCATAGCGGCGGTGGTCGGGGGCGTCGTGGTGGGCCTGCTCAGTGGGGCGCCGTTGCAGGTCAGCGGGCCCGCGGCGGGGCTCACGGTGATCGTCGCCGGGACCATCGCCGAGTTCGGCTTCGCGGGGACTGCGGCCGTCGTCGCGCTGGCTGGTGGCGTACAGATAATTCTTGGTGTGGCCCGCCTGGGTCGCGCCGCCCTGGCTCTCTCACCCGCCGTCGTCCACGGCATGCTGGCCGGCATCGGCCTGGTCATCGCGCTCAGCCAGATCCACGTGCTGCTCGGCGGCGACGCCCAGAGCGAGGCCTGGAAGAACCTGCGCGACCTGCCGGCCCAGATCGTCGGCGGTCACGGCGTCTCGACCCTGCTCGGCGTGCTGGCCATCGCCATCCTGCTGGTCTGGCCCCGCCTGGTGAGAACCTCGCTGCTGCCGGCTGCGCTGGCCGCCGTCGTGGTCACCACCGCCCTGGCCGCCGCCCTCGGGGCCGACGTCAAACGGGTCGACCTGCCCGACCGGCCGCTCGACGAACTGATCTTCCCCCGCTGGCCCGACGCCGGACCGGGCGCGATCGCCCTGGCCGTGCTGACCATCGCCCTCGTGGCCAGCGTCGAATCCCTGCTCTCGGCCGTGGCCGTCGACCGCATGCACGACGGCCCCCGGGCCGACCTCAACCGCGAACTGGTCGCCCAGGGCGCCGGCAACACCGTCTCCGGCCTGCTCGGCGGCCTGCCGATCACCGGCGTCATCGTGCGCAGCTCGACCAACGTGGCCGCGGGTGCCCGCACCCGCACGTCGGCCGTTCTGCACGGCTTGTGGATCGCGGTCTTCGTGCTGCTGTGCGCGCCGCTGCTCGAGACCATCCCCATGGCGGCGCTGGCCGCGGTGCTGGTCGTGGTCGGGTTGCGGCTGATCAGCCTGGCTCAGATCCGCACCTACGTCCGGCACCGCGAACTGCCGACGTACCTGATCACCGCGGCCGGCGTGGTGGCCACGGACCTGCTCACCGGGGTCGCGCTCGGCCTCGGCGCGGCGGTGCTGGTCATGCTGTGGCGGCTCGCCCGCTGCGAAACCCGGGTGCTGGCGGGCGGCCCCGGCGAGTGGACGGTCACGATCAGCGGCTCGCTCGCCTTCGTCGGCTCGGGCCGGGTCGCGAAGGCGCTGGCCCTGGTGCCGGCGGGCGAGAAGGTCACTGTCGAACTGCACCTCGACTACCTCGACCACGGCGCCTTCCAGGTGATCGACGACTGGCGCGCCGCCTACACGCGTGCGGGCGGAACCGTGACCATGCGCGAGACCAACGACGGCTGGTTCTCCCGAGCCACCCACGATCGCCTCGGCGACGGCAAGACCACCCCCGCCCGCCGGTTCGGCTCGTGGACGCAGTGGCAGCGCCGCGACCGTCAGCGCCGCGACGCGATGGAAACCGGGATCCGCGAGTTCGAACGCAGCGTGGCGCCACTGGTGCGGCCGCACCTGGCCGGGCTGGCCCGCGACGGGCAGCAGCCGGAACAACTCTTCATCACCTGCGCTGACTCACGGCTGGTGCCGAACCTGATCACGACCAGCGGGCCGGGCGACCTGTTCTGCGTGCGGAACGTGGGCAACATCGTGCCGCCGCACGGGACGGGGGACTCGTCGGTGGGGGCGGCCATCGAGTTCGCGGTGGGAGTGCTGGGGGTCGGCGCGATCACGGTGTGCGGGCACTCGGGGTGCGGGGCGGTGCGGGCGCTGATGGAGGGCGGGTTCGCGAAGGACCAGGATCTGGGGCGCTGGCTGGCGCAGTCGGGGGTGGATTTCGCGGACTGCGACGACGAAGAGCACTGCGTAACGGCCAACGTGGCCCAGCAGCTGGTCAATCTGCGGACGTATCCGGTGGTGCGTTCGGCCGAGGCGGAGGGCAGGTTGAATTTGACCGGGCTCTACTTCGACCTGGCCGAGGCGCGCATGTACACGGTCGATCCGGACCGCCGGGTTCGCGAGCCGTTGCCTGTGAACGCAACGTAGTCAGACGCCGGGCTTGGCCCAGCTTTCAGCGCTGGTGATTCGTCGACGTCCGAACCAGTGCACGCCCAACCGGCCAGAACCCGCCCACCCAAGGGGGTAGGCCCCCGCTCGACATTATCGTCGGGTTCTGCATGATCACGCGGGCGTCCTGTGGACAGACCGCGTTTGTGGACAACGCTTGGAGCCGTCGCCCGCCGAACCCGTCCCCTCAAGCGAGTTGCTCGACTCCCGGGCCGCTGAGGTCGGGTAGGGCGGCGCGGCGGCCGGTTACTGCCATGCCCAGGGCTTCGATCGGGCCGGTCACCGTCGTCGGGCCGGCGCCGCTGGTCCAATCCGTGTCGGTGGCGACCAGGTGCAGCCCGATCAGGCGGCCGGGCGGGACCAGTGCGGGTGCGACGCCGGGCGAACAGAGGTAGTCGAGCAGCCGGCGCCAATGCTCGATCGGCACGTCGGCGGTCAGGCCCAGCGGCCGGGCGATGTCGCGCAGGTGCACGCACGTCTCGGCGAACGGCCCCATCGGCCCGACCCGCGGCGGATCGACGTGGTCACCGGCATGCGCGCGCAACAGGGCGATCAGTTCCGCCCGCGGACGCCGGGCCAGCTTACGAGTGAAGTGGTCGACCGTCCGGTCGGTGTCGCCCCGGAACCGGATCGAGGCCACGAAGAACTGCCCGAACCCGACCAGCATCGGTTGCACGAAGTGGGCGGCGAGATGGCGTACGGTCCACCCGCGGCACAAGGTCGCCGCCTCCCATTGCGTGTCGTCGAGGGTGTCGAGCAGGTCGGCGATCATGAGCCGGTTCTGACGGGTGAGCTCGTAGATCATCGCTCGGCCCGGCGTCGCACATCGCGGTTGAGGCTGCGGAGCACTTTGAGCGCGGTGGCGATCTCGTCGTCCGTGCAGTCGGCGGCCATCGCGTCGAGGTGCCCGAGCTCATCGGCGCGGATGCGCTCGAACCGCTTCGCGCCGGTGTCGGTCAGCTCGATCAGCACCGACCGCCGGTGCGCCGGATTCTCCCGAGCCACGGCCAGCCCGAGCGCGACAAGATCGTTGACGTGCCGCTGGATGCCCTGCCGCGCGAGGTCGAGCCGCTCGCCGATGGCCGGCGCGGTGGCCGGGCCGTGTTCGGCCAGCACTTCCAGCACGGCCCGGGTGCCGGCGGTCAGCCCACTGTCCGCCTCGACCACCCGCACCGAGTTGAGCACGAGCGGCCGCACATTCCGCAGCACCTCGTAAAGCGAAGCCCCTCTAGACATGACAACAATGATGTCATGTCACGCCTGGGTCGTCGAGTTCAGCTTCAAGAGTTCGGTGAGGCTCGTGGCGGGGTGGCCGGTGAGGTCGGGGATCGCCGTGCTCACTGCTTCCAGTTCGCCGTCGGCGATCGCGGTGTAGGTGCTCACCCACGCTTCGACCTGCCACTCCGGAGCGCCGTAGGAGGCCCTCGACGCGTACGCCTCGGGAAGGGTCTCGTTGTGGAAGCGGGCCGTCCGCCCGGTGGCCGCGGTGATCGCCGCCGCCACCTCGGTCAGGCTCAGCGCGATCGGCCCGGTCAGGTCATACGTACGCCCGGAATGCGCCCTCGGATCGCGCAGCACCGCCAAAGCCGCGTCCGCGATGTCGTCCTGAGCCACGACGGCCGCCCGCCCGTCCCCCGCCGGCCCGCGGATGACACCGTCCTCACCCACCATGAACGGCAGGAAGTCGGCATAGAGGTTGTCCCGCAGAAACGTGAAGTCGAGTCCGCTGCCCCGAATGTGCTCCTCGGTCGCCCAGTGATCGCGCGCGAGCGTGAAGGAGGCATCCGGCGCCGCCCCCATGAACGACGTGTAGACGAGCCGTTGAACCCCCGCCCGCACGGCCGCATCCACAAAGCTCCGGTGCTCATCCACCCGTTCCGGCGTCTCGGCCGCCGAAACCATGAACACGGTCTCGGCCCCCTCCAGCCCGCGCCGCACGGCCTCCCCGTCCCGGTACTCGGCCACGACGACTTCGGCCCCCGCCACCTCCGGCGCCCGCGCGGCATTCCGCACCATCAGCCGCTTCGCCCCGCCCAGCCTCCGAGCAACCCGCCCGCCCAGACGCCCACTGGCACCCGTGATCACGATCAAACCCATCCCCCCTTTGTACGCGGCCCAGCCACCCACCACCCCACGGACGTCCCTCGCCGTCTGGCTCCCACGCCGTCCAATCGTCAAGCCGCGCTGCCGTGCCTTCATCTGGCCCTGCTGTCGTCGTGCTGCGCGCCGCTGTCCAGCTGTGCTGTTTTCTGGGCGCGTTACGCGCTGTCTCTCCCCAGGCTTGGGCCTTGCCGGAAAGGCTCGTTCGTGGGTCGACTCGCGGAACCTGAACGGTGTCGGTCGTTCGGGCCGATCTTGGACGCGGATGGTCGATCCGGGCCTGTTCGGGGCGCAGGAGGCCGCGCAATCCGATTTGGTTAGCTTGACCGTTAATGGGCATTTGTCGGCACGCTCTCCGCGTCCGGCAAAGGCGGTGGTGCGGGCTCGGCTACCGGCAAGAACGAAGGAACATGATGAGCGCTTCACTTCGGCGTGGGATGGCGACGCGGCAGGTCGTCGTGGCGGCCGTGTACCTGGTGGGCGGGATCGCCGGCCTGTCGACGGGCCTGGCTCCCGCGGCCGCCGCGCCCAAGGCCACGATCCCGGGCACCGGCACGTACCTGGTGAACAAGGACTTTCAGGCCGGCGTCTACCGCTCGGTCGGCAACAGCGCCTGCTACTGGCAGCGTGCGACCGATGCCACCGGCGCCACCAGCAGCATCATCGCCAACGACATCGGCGACGGCCAGCGGCTCGTCTACGTCAAGCCCACCGACAAGGTCTTCAAGACCAGCGGCTGCAAGACCTTCACCCGCGTGACCCCCGCCGCGATGACCGCTAAGTCCACCAGGACGACGATCCCCGGCAACGGCGTCTACTTCGTAGGAGCCGACTTCACCCCCGGCACCTACCGCTCAACGGCCAACAAGGAGTTCTGCTACTGGGAACGTTCCCGCTCGGCCGACGGCGCCTCCAGCAACATCATCGCCAACGAGATCGCCCAGGGGCAGCTGCTGGTCACGATCAAGCCCGGCGGCGTGTTCAAGACCAGCAGCTGCACCACCTGGACGAAGGTCGCCTGACCGAACCCGCAAAGCTGAAGTCGGCCAGGCGATCAGCGCGAAGGGCCAGAGCGACGAAGGCCGTGAATCCCAGCATCCGCGGGCCGTCGGTGCTCACGGGCGGGAGCGACAGCCGTCGCATCTCCCACGCGACGATGCCGCGCGCGCTCTCGAGCACACCGGCTCGCCCTCGCGTCGCCCACACCAGGCCCGCGATGACCAGGAACACCGCCTCGACGACCCCGCTCAGCGCACCGAGCGACACCACGGGCAGCGGTCGCCCGGCTCGCATGACCAGGCGGAGCGCCCGGGCCGTCGCGGGCCGGCCCGGGCGAGCGGCCACATCGCCGGCCCCCGGCCCGGGTGGGCGAGCGCGAGAAAGCATCTCGGTCACCGTACGCGATGGCGCCGGGTCAGGCGGACGGCGGAGAAGGCGGCCACGGCCACGCCGCAGACGACGATCACGGCCTTTTGGAAGGTGGACCAGATACGCCCTAGGGATCGGGGAGGCACCCGGCCATGAAGCCGGCCGCCGAGCTCTGCTGCGGAAAACCACACCCCTGGAACGGGTGCTGGCCTCATTCCGGACAGCCGCCGACCGGTGCAGAGTGGGGCATCGGAAGCGAGCGGGGGCCCGCGGGAAGAGGGAGTGCGAGGCGCCGGCACGACGAGAGCAGGGCGCAACGGGGAGGGCGGAGCGAGGGGAGAGCGGGATCGAATCGCGGGGGAATCGATCCTGAGGACGGTCCGATCCGTATTCACCGGCGAGCGGGAATCGCGAGGCGGCGGCTGTAGCGGCAGCCTTCGATGTCCGACGGTATTGCGGACAGAGGGGCCGGTGGGGGATGAGATTCGGCAGAGGAAAACTGCACCGTGCTGGACGGGGTGAGCATCGGATCGGATGCGAGTCATGGCGGCGGTAGTGGGCGAGGAAAAGGCGAGCCGCCGGGTGGTCACGCATGATCAGGTCGTGCGGGCCGGGGTCGATCAATTCCTGGGGCGATCGACAATAGACATGGAGGCGCTGGCGGCCGGGATGGCGATCAGCCGGGCCACCTTGTATCGCGTCGCGGGTAGCAGGGATGCGCTGCTCGACGACGTTCTGCGGGCGCTCACCGAGGTGATGTTCGCCGAGTCGCGGGCGGCTCGCCGGGCGGCGGGTTTCGACGGAGTGGTCGAGATTTCACGGCATTTCGGGGAGCAGCTGCGCTCGCCGGTGCTGGAGACTTTTCTGTGGCAAGAGCCCGAGGCGGCATCGCGAGTATTGTTCACGCCGGCCGGTGGGGTGCACGAGAGCGCTGTTGCGAATCAGATTCAGATTTTCCGCGAGACCGGTCTGGCCGACGATTTGCCGCCGGGTACCGATTTGCCGCATCTCGCTTTTCTCTACGTGCGTATGGTCGGGGCGTTTTTCTATGCCGAGTTCTTCACCGGGCGCCCGTCGGATTTCGACGAACTCGTCCCCGCCCTGCGCTCACTGATGACCGCCGCGCCGTGACGGCGGGGCCGTGATGCCCGGGCCGCGGCCGCCGTGTTGTTGAGGGTGACGGTCAGTGGCGGGTTCCGATTTCTGTGCGTACGGCGTAGAGCTCGGGGAAGAACGTGAGGTCCAGCGCTGCCTTGAGGAAGGCGACGCCGCTCGAACCGCCGGTGCCGCGTTTGAAGCCGATGGTGCGTTCCACCGTTTTGAGGTGGCGGAACCGCCACAGCTGGAAGTTCTCCTCGATGTCGACCAGTTCTTCGCAGGCCTCGTAGGCCTCCCAGAACTGCTCCGGGTCGCTGTAGATGCGGACGAACACCGGGACCAGGTCGTCGTTGTAGCGGTAGGGCAAGGTCACGTCGCGCTGCAACAGTTCGACCGGCACGTCGTGGCCGTGGCGGTGCAGGAAGCGCAGGAACTCGTCGTACACGCTGGGGGCTTCCAGGGCTTCGGTCAGCATTTCGAGAGCGCTCTGGTCGTCTTCGAACAGCGACAGCATGCGCCGGTCTTTGTTGCCCAGGAGGAATTCGACGGCGCGATATTGATACGACTGGAAGCCTGAGGACGTGCCGAGGAAGCTGCGGAACTCGGCGTACTCGCTGGGGGTCAGCGTGGCCAGCACCGACCACTGTTCGGTGAGCGTGCGCTGGATGTGCTTGACCCGGGCCAGGCCCTTCAGCGCGGGGCGCAACTCGTCCTTGGCCAGGCGGCGGGTGACCTCGCGCAGTTCGTGCAGCACCAGCTTGAGCCACAGCTCGGAGGTCTGGTGCTGCAGGATGAACAGCAGCTCGTCGTGATGCTCGGGCACGCTGACCGGGTGTTGCGCGTTCAGCAGCTCGTCCAGGTGCAGGTAGGCGCCGTACGACAGGTTGACCCTGAAATCGCGGACCACGGAGTCCTCGATCGGCCGTTGGTTCTCCTCCACGCCGAAATCCCTCCTCGGATCATCCCTTGAAGGGAAGCACACCTGGTCAGACGTTGCTCAGCGAGCCGTCGGCCAGGATCGGGCCCCAGTACGCCCATTGTCCGTCGGACCGGACGAAACGACTGCGCTCGACCATGTCGCCGGGCTTGCCGTGATCTTTGTAGTGGGCGCGGAACTCGACGATGCCCTCGGCGTCGAACAGGCCGCCACCGCTGGTCCCGATGATGTCGAGACCCGTCCAGCGCAGTTTCGAGTCGGGCTCGATGCGGGCCGGCCGGGTCTTCGGGTGCCACGACTTCAGCACGTACGCGTCGTCGTCGAGGGCGAAGGCCGTGTAGCGCGATCGCATCAGCGCCTCGGCCGTGGCCGGGGGTTGACCCAGGTGGGCCGGCTCGCAGCACTCGGCGTAGGGCAGCCCGCGGCCACAGGGACAAAGCTTCGTCGACGCCATGGGCTCATCCTCTCAGCCGACCCGCATCGCACGCACACGGTCGGCCACCTCGGGCCCGATCCGTTCGGCCGCGCGCAGCCGGATCACCGAGTCGGGGTCGCGCCGGGCGAACTGCAGCAGGTCAGCCTGGTTCCATCGGCCTTGCTCGGCGCCGACGGTGTAGGCGAGTCGCCGCGCGATCGGCCGCCGCGCGGCCACGACCGGGGGCATCGGGTCCGGCTCGGGGCGGCCCGCCGCCGGCAACCGGTCGAACCAGAAGTCGCGCTCGGCCGGAGCGGGCGGCCGGCGCCGGCGATCCTGGTCGAGCCGGACCGTGAGCCGAGGGCGGTCGATCAGTACGGCCAGTTCGGTCCGGCCGAACGCCAGTGACTCCTACAGCGCGTCGAGCGCTGGCCCGCCGCCCCGGGCAGCCTCCTCCACCAATGCCATCGCGCCATCGTTCCCCGTCGGGCGAAGTTCCCGTCTGCCGAGTTTCCAGCGAAGGAGGGCGGAGGGCGGAGGGCGAGCGGCGTCGGATTTCGGCGGACGGCGTTATGGAACCGTGGCGCAAGTCGATGTCCGGTGCGTCATTGCGGTGAGCGACGACTTAATCGTTTCATCGGGGGTGGCCGGCGACAGCGTGCGACTTCGGGCCGTAGTCCGGTCGGACCGCTCCGCTGGCTCTTGCAAGGTCGAAGCAAGTGCGCGGCTGCGCTGCAAGACCTAGTTCGAAAATTGCAGCAATCTGCCCTAGTATTGCCGAATGACCAAACGTCTGGCCGAGGTGGCCAAGAAGGCGGGCGTCAGCGAGGCGACCGTCAGCCGGGTGCTCAACGGTCGCAACGGCGTGAGCGAGGCGACCCGCGCGTCCGTCCTGACCGCGCTCGACGTCCTGGGCTACGAGCGCCCGACCAAGCTGCGCGGTGAGCGCGGCCGCCTGGTCGGTCTCGTCCTGCCCGAGCTGCAGAATCCGATCTTCCCGGCGCTGGCCGAGGTGGTCACGGCCTCGCTGGCCCAGCGCGGCTTCACACCGCTGCTGGCCGCCCGCACCATAGGCGGTGTCCCCGAGCGCGACTACATCGAGATGCTGCTCGACCATCAGGTCTCCGGGGTCGTCTTCGCCGGTGGTTCTTATGCGCTGGCCGACGCCGAGCACGGGCACTACCGGGCGCTGACCGACCGCCGCATGCCGGTCGTCATGGTCAACGCCGGCGTCTCCGACCTGGGCTTCCCGCACATCTCCACGGACGACGCGGTGGCGGTCGAGCAGGCGTACGGGCATCTGCGGTCGCTGGGGCACGAACGCATCGGCATGGTCATGGGCCCGGAGGATCACGTGCCTTCGCGCCGCAAGCTGGCCGCCTTGGAGGGCAAGGAGATCCAGGTCGAGCGGACCAACTTCTCGATGGAGAGCGCCCGCCTGGCCGCGGCCAAACTGATCGACCGCGGCGTCACCGGCATGATCTGCGCGTCCGACGTGCTCGCGCTGGGGTCGATCCGGGCCGCGCGCCGGCTCGGCCTCGACGTGCCGGGTGACGTCTCGGTCGTCGGCTTCGACGATTCGGCCCTCATGACCTGCACCGATCCGCCGCTGACGACCGTGCGGCAGCCCATCGAGCTGATGGGCCAGTCGGCCGTCGACCTGCTCGTCAACCAGATCGAGGGCAGCGGCGTCGAGCCCGACGAGCTTCTTTTCGAGCCGGAGTTGGTGGTGCGCGGTTCGACCGCGCCCGCGCGTAAGCGCTACTGACCAGCAAGTTTCTTCCTGAAGGGCGGGCCAACTGGCCCGCCCTTCGTCGTGCGGGCCCAATCGTCAAGCGGTCGCGTTTTTTCTTTCTACAGTCGGCTTCTTGCGGTGATGCCGTTGGACTTTGTATCGTCACGTCCACGAAACATGCGAGACCCAAGTCACAAGATCACGCCTATCAGCGATGGCCATGGATACCCGTTCCCGAAGGGATGGACAGATGTCCGTACCGCAGTACCGGAAGGCAGCGGCGCTCGCGCTCGTGGCCGGCCTGGGGCTCAGCCTCACGGCGTGCTCCACGAAGAGCAGCGACGACAACGGCGGGACAGACGCCGCCGGCAAGGTCACCATCACGGTCGACTGCCAGCCGGTCGGCGCGCAGAAAGAGCTGCTGGCCAACTGGAACGCCGACGTCGCCGAGTTCCAGAAGCAGAACCCCGACATCACGATCAAGAGCGTCAGCGTCGGCGAGCAGTGCAACAACCCGCCGGACTTCACGGCCCGCCTGGCCGGCGGCACGATGACCGACGTCTTCTACGGCTACATGACCGACCTGCAGCAGGTGCTCGACAGCGGCCAGGCCATGGACATCACCCAGTACGCGACCAAGGACACCGTCCCGACCTGGGACAGCGTCGACCCCGCGCTCAAGGAGGTCTTCACCGAGGAGGGCAAGCTCTACGCCGTCCCGGTGAAGAACTACTCGATGGGCCTGGTCTACAACAAGGCGCTGTTCAAGAAGGCCGGCCTCGACGCCGAGAACCCGCCCAAGACCTGGGCCGAGGTGCGGGAAGCGGCCAAGAAGATCGCCGCGACCGGCAGCGGCATCGCGGGCTACTCGGAGTACAGCGCGGGCAACACCGGCGGCTGGCACTTCACCGCGATGACCTACTCGCAGGGCGGCAAGATCCTTGGTGAGGACGGCAAGAAGGCCGCCTTCAACGACGCCGCGGGCAAGCAGGTGCTGCAGAACCTCAAGGACATGCGGTACGGCGACAACAGCATGGGCACCCGTCAGCTGCTGCAGTGGGGCGACCTGCTGACCAACGCCGGCGCGGGCAAGGTGGGCATGTTCATCGGCGCCCCCGACGCCACGCAGGCCATCGTCAGCCAGTTCCAGGGCAAGTACGAGGACTGGGCGATGGGCCCGATGCCGGGTCAGGACGGTCCGGCCAAGGGCACGCTGGGCGGCGGCGAGGGCTACTTCTTCAAGAAGGACCTCACCCCCGAGCAGGTCAAGGCCGGTCTGAAGTGGATCGCCTACCAGAAGCTGACGCCGGGCAAGGGCCAGCTCGACTACGCCCGGGCCAAGCCGCAGAACTACCCGGTCGGCCTGCCCCAGCCGCTGCTGTTCACCAACGGCAGCGACGCGCAGAAGCAGGAGCTCGAGCTGCGCAAGGCCAACGCCAACGTCGACACCGCCAACTTCAAGGTGTTCGAGGACAACCCGGTGCCGATCGTGGGCGAGCCCCGCAACGCCCAGGCCATCTACGCGGTCCTCGACTCGGCGATGTCGGGTGTGCTGACCAACCCCAACGCCAACATCGACTCCCTGCTCAAGACGGCCGAGACCAAGGTCAACCAGCTCCAGGCCGCCGGCAGCTAATCGAGAGCGCGCGGGAGCCGGAAAGCGGCTCCCGCGCCATCAACACAGGAGCCAAAGTTGGCGATCATGACAGCGCCGGCCGTCACCACGAAGCCCACGCCCGCGCCCACAGTCTCCAAACGCGGCCGCAAGCTGAGGGACAACCTCACCGGCCACGCGTTCCTGATCGGGGCGGTCGTCTGCTTCGCCCTCTTCATGTGGTACCCGATGATCCGCGGCGTCGTGATGAGCTTCCAGCGCACCCGGCGCGGCGAGACGACCTGGGTCGGCTGGGACAACTACACCCGCATCATCGCCGACCCCAGCTTCTGGGTCGCCTGGAAGAACACGTTCATCTTCACGATCATGGCTCTGGTCGTCGGCTACGTGCTCCCGTTCTTCGTGGCGATCCTGCTCAACGAGTTCCGGCACGCCAAGGGCTATCTGCGGATCCTGGTCTACCTGCCGGTGATGCTGCCCCCGGCGTCCGCGCTCTTTCTCTTCAAGTACTACGCGTACGACCCCAGCGACGCCGGCCTGTTCAACGCGATCCTGAAGTTCCTGCACCTGCCGACCTCGGAGTGGATGCAGTCGCCGACGATGACGATCCCGGCCATGGTGATCGCCTCGACCTGGATGAACATGGGCAGCGCGGTGCTGATCTACCTCGCCTCGCTGCAGAACATCCCGGGCGAGCTGTACGAGGCGGCCGAACTCGACGGCGCGGGCATCTGGCGCCGCATCTGGAGCGTCACGATCCCGCAGACCCGCCTGATCCTCGCGTTGCTGGCCATGTTGCAGATCGTCGCCACCATGCAGCTCTTCATCGAGCCGCTGATCCTGGCCAACGGGGCCGGCACCCAGGACTCGGCGACCTCGGTGGCCTACCTGATCTATCAGCACGGCTTCTTCCAGAACGATCTCAACGGCGCGGCCGCGCTCGGCGTGATCATGTTGATCGTCCTGGCCGCCTTCTCCGCCGTGTACGTGCGACTGACGACGAAACAGGACTGAGACGATGTCCCGAACCCTCATCTCGCAAGCCCAGTTGCGGCGCGGACGCGGCAAGTACCTCTACTGGACGCTGCTCGCAGTCGTGGTCGCCGGCTTCACGCTCGTCTTCCTGGGGCCGCTCTACTGGATGGTCACGGGCGCGCTCAAGTCGGGGCAAGAGATCGCGCAGACCCCGCCGACGCTGTGGCCCCAGGACCCGCAGACGCAGAACTACGTCGACGCCTGGAACAACCTCGACCTGGCCAAGCTGATGTTCAACACGTTCTATTACGCGGCCGGCGCGGTCTTCTTCCAGCTCGTCTTCGACACCGCGGCGGCGTACGCCCTGTCGAAGCTCCGCCCGGCCTTCGGCAACGTAATTCTGGGGTTGATGCTGGCCACGCTGATGATCCCGGCCATGGTGCTGATCGTGCCGCAGTACGTGACGGCCATCGACCTGCCGATCATCCACGTGAATCTGCTCGACTCGCCGTGGGCCATCTGGCTGCCGCTGATCGCCAACGCGTTCAACATCTTCCTGCTCAAGCGGTTCTTCGACTCGATCCCGGAGGACCTGATCGCGGCGGCCCAGGTGGACGGCGCGTCGCCGCTGCGCACGCTGTGGTCGATCATCCTGCCGATGTCGCGGCCGATCCTCGGCGTGGTCTCGATCTTCGCGGTGACCGCGGTCTGGAAGGACTTCCTGTGGCCGAAGCTGGTGATGCCGTCACCGGAGACGCGCACGCTCAGCGTCGGCATCTACGCCTTCAGCGGGGGCACGCCGCAGAACGTCGTCATCGCGGCCAGTGTCATCGCCGCCGTCCCCACGGTGATCATCTTCCTGCTCTTCCAGCGCAACATCATGTCCGGCCTCACGACCGGCAGCCTCAAGGGCTGACTTAATACACAAATCGGGCGGCCTGCGACAGGTCGTCGAACCCACTGTGCACAGAAAGCGGGTTTCCAGTGTCTGACAAAGACTCCCAGTGGTGGCGCGACGCGGTGATCTACCAGGTCTATCCGCGCAGCTACGCCGACGCGAACGGCGACGGCGTGGGCGACATCGCGGGCATCCGGGCCCGGCTGGGACATCTGCGTGACCTCGGCGTCGACGCGATCTGGATGAGCCCGTGGTACCCGTCGCCGATGGCCGACGCCGGCTACGACGTGGCCGACTTCCGCGACATCGACCCCGTGTTCGGGTCGCTGGCCGAGGCCGAGGCGCTGATCGAGGAGGCGCACGCGGCCGGCATCCGCATGATCGTCGACATCGTGCCCAACCACATCTCCAGCGAGCACCCGTGGTTCAAAGCCGCTCTCAAAAGTAAAGAAGCGAAGGAGCGCGACTACTTCTGGTTCCGCCCGGGGCGAGGTGAGAACGGCGACGAGATGCCGACGGACTGGCGAGGGGAGTTCGGCGGCACCACCTGGACCCGTACGCCGGACGGCTCTTGGTATTTGCATTTGTTCACGCCCGAGCAGCCGGACCTGAACTGGGACCACCCGGACGTGCGGGCCGAGTTCGAGAGCATTCTGCGCTTCTGGTTCGACCGCGGGGTCGACGGCATCCGGATCGACTCGGCCGCGCTGCTGCTCAAGGACCCCGAACTGCCCGAGGTGCTGGAGGACACTCCGCATCCGTTCCACGACCTCGACGGTGTGCACGAGGTCTACCGGGCGTGGCGGCGCGTTTCCGACTCGTACGGTGGGGACCGCGCCCTCATCGGCGAGGTGTGGATGCCCGACATCGAGCGCTTCGCCAACTACCTGCGGCCCGACGAGCTGCACGCGGCCTTCAACTTCGACCTGCTCGGCTGCGCCTGGGACCCGGAGCTGATGCGCGAGAGCGTCGACCGCACCCTGCTCGCCCACAAGGCGATCGGCGCCCCGGCCACCTGGGTGCTGTCCAACCACGACGTCACCCGGCACGTCACCCGTTATGGCCGCGAGAACACCACGTTCAGCTTCGAGAACAACCTCGACGGCACCCCGGTCGACCTCGAGCTGGGCACCCGCCGGGCCCGTGCGGCGGCGCTGCTCTCGCTGTCGCTGCCCGGCGCTGCCTACATCTACCAGGGTGAGGAGCTCGGGCTCTGGGAGAACGAGAACATCCCGCCCGAGCAGTTCCAGGATCCGATGTGGGGCCGCCGCGGGCACAGCCGGGACGGCTGCCGGGTGCCGCTGCCGTGGACCGGCGACGAGGCGCCGTTCGGCTTCACCACCGCCACGCCCTGGCTGCCCCAGCCGGCCGAGTGGAAGGACCGCACGGCCCAGGCCCAGACCGGCGACCCGAACTCGATGCTCGAGCTCTACCGTTCGGCCATCAAGCTGCGCCATGCCTCGCTGGGGCCGGAGTTCTCGTGGCTCGACCTCGGGTCGTCGGTGCTCGCGTTCTGCCGCGGCCACGACTTCGCCTGTGTTCTCAACATGTCGGGCGCCCCCATCGCCCTCCCGCCGCACCGGACCGTTCTGCTCGCCAGTGGCCCTCTCGACGGTGACCGCCTCCCCCCGGACACCGCCGTTTGGATGCGCCTTTCCTGAAACCTCGGGGGCTGGCCACCTGAGAAAGGGTTCCCCATGGCCAACCGCTTCACTCGGCGTGCGCTCGCTGCCCTCACAGCGGGCGCCACCGTCGCAGTTTCTCTGTGGATCGCTCACCCGGCCGAGGCGGCCGGACTGTCCCCGTTCGACATCGCCGGTCGCGGCGCGACGGTTCCCTTCGTCGAGATCGAGGCCGAGAAGGCCGCGCACAACGGCACCTCCACCGGCACCAGCCGCGTCTACGGCCGGCTGTCGTCGGAGGCGTCCGGCCGCGAGGCGATCACCCTCGACGCGGCCGGCGAGTACGTCGAGTTCACGCTGACCAAGCCGGCCAACGCGGTGACCTTTCGCTACAGCATCCCGGACAACGCGGCCGGCACCGGTCGCGACGCCTCGCTCGATCTGCG
Source organism: Paractinoplanes aksuensis (assembly GCF_024137025.1). Classification (GTDB taxonomy): domain Bacteria; phylum Actinomycetota; class Actinomycetes; order Mycobacteriales; family Micromonosporaceae; genus Actinoplanes; species Actinoplanes aksuensis. The sequence continues at coordinate 7,640 of NZ_JAMYJR010000007.1, read as the reverse complement.
GACCGGCTCTACGCTGATCAAGACGGTCCCGGTGACCTCGAAGTACAGCTGGTACTACGGTTACTACCCGTTCTCCAACAACCCGGGTGACCCGCTGCCGCACCACTTCTACGACGAGGCGCGGGCAATGTTCGGCACCACCTATGCGGCGGGCACCAAGATCCGGCTGCAGGTCTCGTCGACCGCGCAGTCGCCGTCGTTCACCATCGACCTGGCCGACTTCGAGAACGTGCCGGGCCCGATCGCCAAGCCGTCCGGGGCCATCGACGTGGTGGCCGACTACGGGGCCGACCCGAGCGGCGCCACCGACTCGACGGCCAAGTTCCAGGCGGCGGTGAACGCGGGCGCCTCCTCGGGCCGGGTCGTCTACGTTCCGCCCGGCACCTTCACGCTCTACAGCCACGTCATCGTCGACCGGGTCACGCTGGCCGGCGCCGGACCCTGGTACAGCGTGCTCGGCGGGCGGCACCCGACGCAACGCAATCTGGCCGCCGGCATCTACGGCAAGTACGTGGGGGAGGGCGGCCCGAGCCAGAACGTCGTGGTGCGCGATCTGGCCGTGATCGGCGACATCCGCGAGCGGGTCGACAACGACCAGGTCAACGCGTTCGGCGGGGCCATGTCGAACTCGACCATCGACAACGTGTGGATGCAGCACACCAAGGTCGGGGCGTGGATGGACGGGCCCATGGACCGGTTCACCATCAGGAACAGCCGGATCCTGGACCAGACGGCCGACGGCGTCAACTTCCACATCGGCGTCACCAATTCGACCGTCACCAACACTTTCGTACGCAACACCGGGGACGACGCGTTGGCCATGTGGGCCGAGAACGTGCCCAACGTCGGCAACTCGTTCACCCGCAACACGATCGTGGCCCCGATCCTGGCCAACCACCTCGTCAGCTATGGCGGCCGGGACATCGTGATGACCGACAACGTGGTCAGCGAGTCGGTCTCCAACGGCGGCGGGATCCACGTGGGCAACCGGTATCCGGGGGTGACCGGGCCGACCGCGGTCGCGGGCACCTGGACGCTGGCCCGGAACACGCTGATCCGGGCCGGGAACTCCGACTACAACTGGAATTTCGGGATCGGGGCGCTGTGGTTCTGGGGTGATCAGGGGCCGATCACGGGGGCCACGATCAACGTCACCGATACCGACATCCTCGACAGCTCGTACGCGGGCATCCAGTGGATCGGCAACCAGACCACCGGGTTGAACCTGACCAACGTGACCATCGCCGGGGCGGGGACGTTCGCGTTGCAGGCCCAGGCGCCGGCTTCGGCCCGGTTCACCAACGTCCGGGCCTCGGGGATCGCGCAGAGCCAGACCGTCTACAACTGCGCGGGATCCGGTCTGCAGATCGCCGACGGTGGCGGCAACTCCGGCTGGTCGACCGCCAACTCGTACTGCGGCCCGTGGCCGGCGCCGCAGTACAACAACAATCCGACCACGCCTCCCACGACGCCGCCGACCACGCCCCCCACTACGCCGCCTGCCGGAAACCTCGCGGCTGGTCGGCCTGCCGCGGCGACGAGCCAGACCGATGTTTACGCCCCGGCCAACGTCACCGACGGCAACGCCAACACCTACTGGGAGAGCCGCAACAACGCCTTCCCCCAGTCCATCACGGTCGACCTCGGCTCTTCACGGTCGATCGCGCGGCTCGTACTCAAGCTCCCGCCGGCCACGGCGTGGGCCACCCGCACCCAGACCCTGTCGGTTCTGGGCAGCACCGACGGCGGCTCGTTCTCCACCCTGAAGGCGAGCGCCGGTTACTCCTTCAACCCCGCATCCGGCAACACCGCCACCGTCACCTTCCCCGCGGCCACCGCGCGCTACGTGCGAGTGACCATCACCGGTAACACCGGCTGGCCCGCCGGCCAGCTCTCCGAGTTCGAGGTCCATCCCTCCTGAGCCCGTCCCCGCTCTGCCTCGAAGAAAGGTGCGCTCCCGCATGTCCAGATTGAGAAGAAGATTCCTCGCGGCGGCCGTCGCCGCGGGTGTGGTCGCCGCCCTCGTCCACGCTCCGGCCGCGAACGCCGCCGGCCCGAACCTGGCCGCCGGCAAGACCTTCAGCGCAAGTAGCTTCAACGACGTCTACTCGGCCGGCAACGCCGGTGACGGCAACGCCAGCTCGTACTGGGAAAGCAACAACAACGCCTTCCCGCAGTGGCTCCAGGTCGACCTGGGCACCGCCACCCAGGTCAACCAGGTGGTCCTCAAGCTGCCGCCGGCCACCGCCTGGGCCGCCCGCACGCAGACCCTCTCGGTGCAGGGCAGCACCAACGGCACGTCGTACGACACCCTCAAGGCCAGCGCCGGGTACGCCTTCAACCCGGCGAGCGCCAACACCGTGACCATCGATTTCACCGCCGCCAGCGCGCGCTTCGTGCGGGTCAACGTCACCGGCAACACCGGCTGGCCCGCGGCGCAACTCTCCGAGCTCGAGGTCTACGGCCCCGTCTCGGGTGGCGACACCCAGGCCCCGTCCGTGCCCGGCAACCTGGCCTTCACCCAGCCCGGTAGCGACCAGATCCGGCTCACCTGGTCGGCCTCGACCGACAACGTCGGCGTCACCGGCTACGACGTGTTCGCCAACGGCGTGCTGCGCACCAGCGTGGCCGGCAATGTGCTGACCTACACCGACACGCAGCCGGCCAGTGCCACCGTCACCTATCAGGTGCGGGCCAAGGACGCTGCGGGCAACACCTCGGCGCTCGGCACCGCGGTCACCCGCAACGGCACCTCCGGTCCGGGCAGCAACCTGGCCCAGGGCAAGCCGATCGAGGCGTCGTCGACGATCCACACGTTCGCGGCCACCAACGCGAACGACAACAACACCGCCACGTACTGGGAAGGCAGTGCCTACCCGGCCACGCTGACGGTCAAGCTCGGCGCGAACGCGGCCCTGTCGTCGGTCGTGGTCAAGCTCAACCCGGACAGCTCGTGGGGCGCCCGGCAGCAGACGTTCTCGATCCTCGGCCGTGAGCAGAGCTCGAGCACGTTCACGACGATCGTGGGCTCGGCCTCGTACTCGTTCAACCCGGCCTCGGGCAACACGGTGACCATTCCGGTCAGCGCGACGGCGGCCGATCTGCGGTTGTCGTTCACCGCGAACTCGGGCGCGCCCAGCGGTCAGGTCGCCGAGCTGCAGGCGATCGGCACCGCGGCCCCCAACCCGGACCTGACGATCACCGGCACCACGGCCTCGCCGGCCTCCCCGGTCGAGACCGATTCCGTCACGCTGTCGGCCACCGTGCGCAACGCGGGCGGCGTGGCCGGCCCGGCTTCCAACGTCAACTTCTACTTGGGTACGACCAAAGTCGGCACCGCGAACGTCAGCGCGCTCGCGGCGGGCGCCCAGGCGACCGTCTCGGCCAACATCGGGGCTCGCGACGCCGGGTCGTACCAGGTCGTGGCCAAGGTCGACGAGGCGAACACGGTCATCGAGTCCAACGAGGCCAACAACTCGTACACCAGCCCTTCGGCCCTGGTGGTGACCCCGGTCAGCAGCTCCGACCTGGTCGCCTCCGCGGTCAGCTGGTCGCCGGGCACGCCGGCCGCGGGCAACACGGTCACCTTCTCGGTCACGCTGAAGAACCAGGGCTCGGCGGCCTCGGCCGGTGGCGCCCACGGGGTCACGCTGACCGTGCTCAACGGGTCGTCGGTGGTGCGCACGCTGACCGGCTCGTGGACCGGCACACTGGCCGCGGGCGCGTCGTCCCCGGCCATCAACATGGGCACGTGGACGGCCGCGAACGGGCGCTACACCGTACGTACAGTAATTGCCAACGACGCCAACGAGCTGCCCGTGAAGCAGGCCAACAACACGAGTGAGAAGCCGTTCTTCGTGGGCCGGGGCGCGAACATGCCGTTCGACATGTACGAGGCCGAGGACGGCCAGACCGGTGGCGGCGCGGCCGTGATCGGGCCCAACCGGACGGTCGGCGACCTGGCCGGCGAGGCGTCGGGGCGGCGGGCCGTGACGCTCAACCAGACCGGGGCGTACGTGCAGTGGACCAGCCGGGCCGCGACGAACACCGTGGTCGCGCGCTTCTCGATCCCGGACGGCACGACCAGCTCGATCAACGTCTACGTCAACGGCACGCTCAACAAGACCCTGCCGCTGACCTCGAAGTACGCGTGGCTCTACGGCAACGAGGCGGCCCCGCAGAACTCGGGCACCGGGCCGCGGCACATCTACGACGAGGCCAACATCCTGCTCACCGGCTCGTTCCCGGCCGGCAGCACGATCAAGCTGCAGAAGGATGGCGCCAACTCGGGCAGCATCGCGATCGACTTCATCAACCTGGAGCAGGTCGCGCCGAAGGCCAACCCGGATGCCGCCCGTTACGTCGTGCCCTCCGGCTTCGATCAGCAGTCGGTGCAGAACGCGCTGGACACGGCCCGTCAGGACTCGTCGAAGCTCGGCGTCTACCTGCCCGCCGGTGAGTACCAGACGTCGTCGAAGTTCCAGGTGTACGGCAAGTCGATCCGGGTCGTCGGGGCCGGGCCCTGGTACACCCGCTTCAACACCCCGTCGTCGCAGACCGAGACGGACGCCGGCTTCCGGGCCGACAGCACGGCCAACGGGTCGACGTTCGCCGACTTCGCGTTCTTCGGCAACTACACGATCCGCATCGACGGCCCCGGCAAGGTCTTCGACTTCGCCAACACGGCCAACATCACCATCGACAACATCTGGGCCGAGCACGTGGTGTGCCTCTACTGGGGCGCCAACACCGACAACATGGTGATCAAGAACAACCGGATCCGGAACACGTTCGCCGACGGCGTCAACATGACCAACGGCAGCGTCGGCAACCTGGTCGACAACAACGAGGCCCGGGCCACCGGCGACGACAGCTTCGCGCTGTTCTCGGCGATCGACGCGGGCGGGGCCGACGAGATCAACAACGTCTACTCCAACCTCACGTCGATCCTGACCTGGCGGGCCGCGGGCATCGCGGTCTACGGCGGGTACGCCAACACGTTCAAGAACATCTACATCGCGGACACCCTGGTCTACTCGGGCATCACGATCAGCTCGCTCGACTTCGGCTACCCGATGAACGGGTTCGGCGCCAACCCGCCGACGGTCTTCGACAACATCTCGATCGTCCGGGCCGGCGGCCACTTCTGGGGCGCGCAGGTCTTCCCGGCGATCTGGGTGTTCAGCGCGTCGAAGGTCTTTCAGGGCATCCGGGTCTCGAACGTCGACATCGTCGACCCGACCTACTCCGGAATCATGTTCCAGACCAACTACGTGGGCGGGCAGCCGCAGAACATCGTCAAGGACACGATCTTCACCAACGTGACGATCACCGGGGCGCGTAAGAGCGGTGACGAGTACGACGCCAAGTCCGGCTACGGCATCTGGGCCAACCCGCTGCCCGAGGCCGGTCAGGGGCCCGCGGTGGGCTCGGCCACCTTCACCAACCTGCAGATGAGCAACAACTACCGCGACATCGAGAACCCGACCTCCACCTTCACGATCATCCGCAACTGACCAGTCACTCCTTTCGGGGCCCGCGTACGCCGTACGCGGGCCCCTTCGTGTCGTGCTCCGTCGGTTGGGCGGCGGCGACGCGTCCGCATGCGTACATTCGTGCCGTGGAACGCATCGTCCTGCCTGACGGCCGCACGCTCGAATACCTGGTCGAGGGCCCACCCGGCGGCCTGCCCCTGGTGCTGCATCACGGCACCCCGAGCGGAGCCGTCCGCTACGAGCCCCTCATCGAGTCCGCCCTGCGCCACGGCCTGCGCTTCGTCGAGGCCAGCCGCCCCGGCTACGGCGGCTCCACCCCGCACCCCGGCCGCCGCGTGGCCGACGTCGCCGGCGACACCGCCGCCCTGCTCGACGGCCTCGAGGCGGCCCACTTCGTGACGGTCGGCTGGTCCGGCGGCGGCCCCCACGCCCTGGCCTGCGCGGCCCTGCTCCCCGGCCGCTGCGTCGGCGCCGCCACCATCGCCGGCGTGGCCCCCTACGACGCCTCCGGCCTGGACTGGCTCGACGGCATGGGCGAAGAGAACATCGCCGAGTTCCAGGCCGCGGCCACGGGCGTACAGCCCCTGGACAAGTTCCTCTCCGGCATGGCCGACGACCTGTCCCGGGTAACCGCAGCCGACGTGGTAGCGGCCTTCGGCGACCTGCTGTCCGAGGTGGACAAGCGCGCCCTGACCGGCGGCTTCGCCGAGTACCTGGCCGAGTCGACCCGCTACGCCGTCTCGGCCGGAATCGCCGGCTGGCGCGAGGACGACCTGGCCTTCCTGGCCGACTGGGGTTTTGCCCTTTCCGACATCCGAGTCCCGGTAGCCATCTGGCAAGGCGACCAGGACCGCATGGTCCCACCCGCCCACGGCCACTGGCTGGCCCACCACGTCCCCGGCGCCGAGGTCCACCTGAGCCCCGACGAGGGCCACCTCTCCCTGATAGCCAACTTCGACGAAATCGTCGACAACCTGCTCGCCCACATCACCGTCTAGCCGCCACTACCGGCCACGCGCCTTCGTCCTCCGCTGCTCGGTGTGGGCCGGCGCGCGAGGACACGCTCGATCGTGCTCACCCGCGCCAAAATCTTGGTGACCCCAGGCGCCAGGTATTCCGCAAGCTCGCAGACGCGGTGCAGGTCCGCCTCAAGATGACGCATATGAATCGGCTCGTGGTGCATGATGCGGTTGCGGAACAGCCTGAGGCTGTTCAGGTGGGTGTACATCTCGCGGCGCGACCTGCGATAGCCCGGTCGGAAGGCGCGATACAGAGCCGGCCGCCACATGGCCGCCTCGTTGCTGCGGCTGGTGAGGGAAACCCAGAAGCCGAACGGCATCGCCGCCACGATGTCGTCCTCATTGGGAGGACGACCGTTCGTCCGTCTGAGCTTCTGGTAGGCATCGGTGATCAGGTGGGTACCGTCGCCGGCCGGCCGGGCTGTCGTCCACCAGTCGGATCGCGCGTAGTAGAGGGTCAGCTCCTCGTGCAGAGCGTTGCGCAAGACGATTTCCAGACAGTGCAGCGCCGCGTAGAAGGCAGCCGAGGCTTCGACGTTCCACCAGTAGAGGCGCACTGCCGCCGATTCGTCACCTCCGCAGCTTTGAACGTAGGGCGCGAATCGCGGCACGGAGAAGAAGCTCTTGACCCACTCGACTTCGGCCTCAGACGTGAGCACGGGAGTCCTCCGGCAGGATCAGGTTGGGCCGAAGCTGTGCTACCCTTCTTCGCGTACGCCCCGGGACCCGCCTCTGCTTGCAAGCGGCCCGGGGCATAGCTATTTCTGGCGAGCTGTCTATCCCGCGAGTACTTGAGTGCGTGGCACCAGACGGCGGCGATTCGTGTGAACACATCGCCGGCACCTCCTCAAACCTGGTCACTGGAAAACTGGTCGCATGCACTCTAGTCTCCTGCCTAGTGTTACGGTAAAGTGGCTTGTTGTGGGCTCCGGGATTCGCCTCTGCTTGCATGCGACCCGGGGCAACGTCTTGTGGTTCCAGCGACGACGAAGCGGGGGGGCCCCCCCCCCGGGGGGGGGGGGGGGGGGGGGGGGGGGGGGGGCGGGGCGGCGGGGGGGGGGGGGGCGGCGCGGGGGGCGGGGGGGGGCCCCGGGGGGGGGGGCGGGGCGGGCGGGGGGCCGCCCGC
>NZ_JAMYJR010000069.1 GCF_024137025.1 Paractinoplanes aksuensis | reverse complement strand
CCGCAGCGACCTGCTGCGGACCGCCGAGGAGCGGGCCGCGGTGGTCCTGGACGCGGCCGTGCTGCAGGCGCAGTCGGCCGCGCCTGACGCGCGGACCCACGGCACGGCAGTGGTCGGCAGTCCCGTGCCTGTCCTGCTCGGGGCCGCGGCCGACGCCGGCCTGCTGGTGGTCGGCGGCCGGGCCGTCGGCGCCACGCGGCCCATGCTCGGCCCGGTGACGAGCCAGATCGCCACCTACGCGCCCGGTCTATTAGCGAATTGCTGGAACTTGTCGAGCGCCGAAGTCTTCCGGGCCGCCGAGGCCACCGGCCTCGCCGACGATCGCGCTGAACTCGGTCCTACCCAGTCCGGGCTTCATACCCCGGCACGCGCGTGACGCATTACAGACCCAGAACGACGTCCTGGCCAGCGGTGCCGAAAGCGGCGGCCGGCGCATCGACGCACTACCGGACGAACTGTCCGGCGCCCAGCGGGTGATGAACGGCCGGCCTGCTCGCCTGATCGTCGAGTCCCAGCTGGGCGGTGCGGGCGGTCGATGGCCTCCGCCTCCGCGACGACAGCCCCCAACAACCGAAGTCGGAGACAGAAAGGACGGAGACTCGCAGCGGAAGTTGGCCGTCGTGACTCTAGGCTCGCCCGGCCGCCCCCGGGCAGAATCCTGGTTCAGACCCAGGCAGCGGCTCGACGGGCCAGCTGCTGAGCAGCGCGAGGACGCGGGCGGTGGAGGTACCGACCTGTACGGTGTAAATCACCAGCCGCTGATCGGGACAGTGGGACAGGGTGACCGCTTCGATGTCGAACTTGAGCGGGCGGCCGACGGGTGGACCAAGCGCTTGGTCACCGACGATCAGTCGGTGACGCTCTGGTCGTCCCACCACCGAGCCACGTACGGGGCCCGGTCGCGCAGTTCCGCGACGAGCTCGGTGAGCCGGCGGTCCTGCGGATGCTGGCCGGTCTCGTAACGCAGCCCACCCACCGCCGCACGGGCAAAGTCATCCCCGTTGAGGATCCGTTCGCCGGCGGCCGGATCGAGCAGGAGCCACAGCGCGAACGAGGTGCCCGGCTCGAACACGTCGCCCAGGACCGCGTCGAGCAACGCGTTGCTGGCCTGGCCGCCCTCGACGCCGGGAAGGTCGTCTACTGCGAGGCGCCGCTCGGGGTGTCACCCGCCGAGACCCGCACGCTTGCCTCGGCCGCCGGTTCCCGCCCAGCGCGATCGGCTTGCAGGGCTGGCCCGACCCGTCCGTGCGGCGGGCCGCGCAGGTGATCGCCGAGGGCGGCATCGGCCGACCGTTGAAACGCCCGGATGGTGGCCACCTCGTCGGCTTCGGCCCGGTGACCGCCTCGTCATATGAGTATTTCGAGATGCCGGCGTCCGGGGCCAACCTGCTCACGATCACGTCCGCCCACACCCTCGACATCGTGGAGGCCCTGCTCGGCGACATCACGGAAGTCGACGCGCGCGCCGAGACGCTGTGGCCGTACCCCGCCCTGGCCGACACCGGCGGGAAGGCGACGCGGGAGGTCCCCGATCACGTCGACGTGCTCGCCCGGACCACCTCCGGGGCCGTGGTTGCAGCCGACGTCCTCGGCGGTATCGCACCCGAGGACGCCACGTTCCGCTTCGGGCTGCGCGGCACCGACGGCTGGCTCACGCTCACCGACGGCTCCCTGTTCGGCGTGCAGGGCGGCAATCTGACCCTGACCTCGAGCGCGCAAGATCGCCGCGCATCCGGTGCTTGGAACCGGACCGCCTGGGAATCTTGAGGCATGCATTTCCTCCGACGAACCGCCCTGACCAGCCGCCACGCCCGTCGTCTGGTCCGTGTCGACCGCTCGTTGCCACGTGTGATCGGCCACCCGGTGCGTACGGTGGTGGCCGGCGGTGGCATTGCCGGCATGACGGCAGCATTGTTGCTGGCCGAGCGTGGCGTCGCCGTGACACTGCTCGAACGTGACGAGCGGCTGGGCGGGCGGCTGGCGGCGTGGCCGAAGCGGCTGTCCGACGGCTCGACCCAGATGGTCGGCCACGGGTTCCACGCCTTCTTCCGGCAGTACTACAACTGGCGCAACATTCTGCGACGCATTGACCCGTCGCTGTCGTTCCTACGCCCAGCTGATGGCTATCCCGTGCTGTCGCGGGCCTGGCCCGAGGAGAACTTCGGCGGACTGCCGGGCCGCCCACCATGGAATCTGTTCGCCCTGATGGCCCGCTCCCCCAGCCTGCCGTTGTCCGAGCTGCGGGGCGCCGACGGACCGGCCTCGCTGGCGCTGGTGCGATTTTCCCGGGCCGCGACCTACCGCGAGTTCGACCACCTGTCGGCGGCGGAGTTCCTCGACCGCCTGGCGATGCCCGCCCGGGCCCGGGCACTGCTGTTCGACGTGTTCGCCCATTCGTTCTTCAACCCGGCGACCGAGATGTCCGCCGCAGAAATGATCATGCAGTTCCACTTCTACTTCCTGCGCAACCCGGAGGGCCTGGACTTCGACGCGCCGGACGACGACTACCAGACGGCTATCTGGGGGCCCTTGAGCGCGCGGCTGCAAGCTCTGGGCGGCGAGATCCGCACCGGCGCCACCGTCGACCGCATCGAACCCGGCTGGACCGTCACCCTCACCGGCGGCGCCGAGATCCGGGCCGACCACGTGGTGCTGGCCACCGACCCGGCGTCCGCGAGCAGCATCATCGCTGCCTCCCCCGACCTGCCCGGCGATCTGACGAGCCGGATGAAAACCGTGACGACCACCGCCCCGTACGCGGTCAGCCGGTTCTGGACCGACCGGGACGTCGCCGCGAGCAGGGCCGTCTTCAGCGGTGTCGGCGGCGAGCCCCTGCTGGACTCGGTGAGCCTGTTCCACCGCGTCGAACGCGGCGCGGCCCAGTGGGCCCAGCGCACCGGCGGCGCAGTAGTGGAGCTGCACGCGTACGCCGCCAAGCCCGGCATCGACGCGGACACCGCGGCCGATGACATGTGGTCGCAGCTGTCCGGGATCTGGCCGGAGGCGGGCCGGCTGGCAACGGTCGACCGCGACAGCCGGATCGGCTACGACGCTCCGTCGTTCGGAGTGGGGAGCGACGCCACACGCCCCGGCGTGACCACCGCCTCCGATGGCTTGTTCCTGGCCGGCGACTGGGTTCGCATGCCGTTCCCGTGCGCCCTGATGGAACGCTCGGCCGCCTCAGCCACCATCGCCGCGAACGCCATCCTGCGCCGGCACGGCGCCCGCCCGGCCCAGGTCTTCTCAGTCCCGGCACGCGGACTGCTGGCACCGCGCCGCCGATGATATCGGCATGTGCTGCGGTGACAGCTACCGATGCTTTCCGACATCCTCGGCGGACGATCGCAAGGTGGCGCTGAAGCCGAACCGGCCCGCGATCGACACCAGCGGGCCGATGAAGCGGGTGAGCCGGCGTGGGGAGACCGTCACGTCCTCGTCCCACTGGATCGCCCGTTCACACCCCTTCGGCGCGAACTAGGCGGTGCTGGTGCGGAGGGCTGATTCTGGATGATCGGTGTGGGCATCGGTCAGCGCGGTCGTGCGATGATCAAGGCGACGTCGTCCTCGCGGATGCGGGTGTCGGCGTAATCGACGAGTTGGTCAGCCAGAGTGGCGGGAGTGACATCGTTTTGGCCGCTGAGGAACTGTCGCAACCGGGCGAACCCGTCGTCGATGACGCCGTCGCGGGTCTCCACAAGTCCATCGGTATGCATCAGCAGCGTGGCACCGGGCGCCAGCTGGTGATGATGGGTGTTCCGGGGGTGACGGTGCCGGGCACCGAGCAGCGGGTCAGTGCCCGGCAGTTCGATGACACGGCCATCGGCGGTCAGCACGCTCGGGGAAGGGTGTCCGGCGTTGGACCATTGCAGGACATGACTCCCGTCGTTCTGCCGGTCGAGATAGGCCAGCAACACGGTAGCGATGGTGTTCGCGCCCAGAGCATGGCTGGCACGGTTGAGGCGCTCCAGCATGGCTGGCACGGTCGAGGCGCTCCAGCATGGCCGACGGGGTGTCGACGCGCTCGATCAGGAATCCGCGCAGCATGCTGCGTAGCTCGCTCATCGAGGCGGCGGCGATGAGGTTGTGCCCGGACACGTCGCCGATGACCAGGGCGAGCCGGCCGCCCGGGAGGGCGATCGCGTCGTACCAGTCTCCGCCGATGAGGTCGCCGTGGTGGGCGGGCAGGTAGCGGGCGGCCAGCCGGATCTGCTCCGTCTGGGGCAGCCTGGTCAGCAAGGCTTGCTGCAGAGTGTGGGCGGCGGTGTTCTGTTCTTCCAGGTAGATGGGCCAGCACGGCATCGCGCACCCACCCGTCCTCTACCTCCGACAAGAGTCGATCACGGACCCGGTCGACCGATTCCTCAGCGAAGAGCTAAGAGGCGACAACTTGACCAAGATGCTTCACCGCATCGCCGATGCCAGCCACCGCGCCGCGCTCGCCCAGCATCAACAGCACGACGAAGCGCCCAAGCTGCGCGAGACGATCAACGACTGCGACGCCAAGATCGCCCGATACAGGGCCACCCTCGATGCCGGAGGGGACCCGACACTTGTGGCCGGCTGGATCAGCGAGACAACCGCGATCAAAAAGGCAGCGCAGGCACGGCTCGGCTTTACCGAAGCGCTACCCGAACGGATGAGCGAGGAGCGGATCGCCGCGATCGTCGAGGCCCTGGGCGGGCTCCTCGGCTTGCTCAGGCAAGCCGACCAGCACGACCGCGCCGAGGTCTACGCGCGGATCGGGCTCCAGATGCAGTACCGGCCAGGAACCCGAACGGTCCTGGCCGAGATTCGATCGACTGACATCGATCGTGTAACTGTGATGTGTCCGGAGGGGGACTTGAACCCCCACGCCCGATAAAGGGCACTAGCACCTCAAGCTAGCGCGTCTGCCATTCCGCCACCCGGACCTGCATTGCTGCCTGTTGAGGGCCGACCTTGGTCGGCGTCCCAGCGGGCCGCACAGGAGAGAACTTTACACGGCCTTCGGTGGGGGTTGCAGGGAGGGTGGGGGTGGGGACAAAAGGGGGCATACGCCCGGATTGGGTGGGGTGGGGTGGCCTGGGGGGTGTGTTGCGGGCAGCATGGCTTTCGTGTCTCAGCCTTCGCCTCTTGCGCCTGCTCGGCAGCGGGCCTCCGCTCTTCTTGCTTCTGGGGATTGGGCGGGGGCTCGACAACTGCTTGAGCAGGCGGTTGAGCTGGGGAAGATCAACCTGGCTGAGGATGATCCGGATGTTCTGGTCACTGCTTATGAGCTGGGGAAAGTGCTTCAGCAGGGTGACGATCCGATGGGTGCTCGGCGGGTGCTCGAGGATGCGTTCGCTGCGGGACAGTGGCGGCTGGGGGATTCTGATCCGCTCATGCTGCAGATCTCGCATGACATCGGGGTTGTGGCTGAGGAGCTCGGGAATCGGCATGAAGCTCGTAAAGCGTTCTCGCGAGTTGCTGAGCTGGGGCCGGGGGTGTTGGGGGCAGGGCACTGGGCGGTTGCTCGTGCTCAGGCCTATCTAGGACCGGAACTGGGCGGCTCGGGGGTGCCGGCTCCGCGTGGGCCGGGGGATGCGCCGACGACGGTGTTTCAGGCTGTGCCGCCAACCGCCCGGGTGGCGGGCAGGGAGCCGGGGGTTACGCCGCCGGTCGATAGTCCGCGGGCGGCTGACGGAGGGCTGTGGGGCGCGCGGCAGCAGCCTGGGCCGACTCATCCGGCGGAGATGCCGACGCCTGGGCCTGCGGTGCCGACCCAGCGGTCCGAGCCGAGCGCCCAGCCATCCAGCCCCCCGCCTTCCAGCGCCTCGCCATTCAATGGCCACCCGTCCAGTGGCCACCCGTCCAGCGCCCCGCCGTCCAGCGCCCCGCCGTCCAGCGGCTACCCGTCCAGCGCCTTGCCGTCCAGCGCCCCGCCGTCCAGCGGCTACCCGTCCAGCGCCTTGCCGTCCAGTGGCCGGCCGTTCAGCGACCCACAGTCCGGCGGCCCGCCGTCCTATCCGGGGGCACCCTTCGACGGCCACGGGCCGGCCTCCACGTATGGACCTCATGCTGGCCCTGGTCAGGGCGGACTGGCGGCGCCGCTTCAGAGAGGTGTGGCGCCTGCTGGCGAGCTTGGCCAGCCCTACGGCGAGGGGCACACCTATCCCCCGGTGGCCGGCGACGCCTATGGCGGGACGCTGCGTGGGGAAGTGGGGTATCCGAGTGGGCCGAGCACGGGGGATCCCTATGCGGGGTTCGGCCCGGGGGCGGCTTCGGGCGGCGGGTCGGGGCACTACGAGGTGCCGGGGACTCGGGAAGTGTTCGCGCCTGCGTACCCGTCTGAGGGTTCTGGCCCGTACTCCCCAGCGACGGGGCGTAAGGGGCTCGGGGTTTTTGCGGCTGTCGCCGCGGTTCTGGCGGCTGTGATTGCTGTGGCGGCGTTGGTGTTCGTGCTGGCCAGCCGTTCGGGTGACTCGTCTGACACTGACAATGTGCCAACTCTGGCGGGGCCGGCTCCTACTGATGTGCGGCTGCGGGATTCAGGGGCGGTGATCACCGTGGGGTGGGAGGATCCGACGGAGTCTTCGGTGTCCTTCATGGTCATCATGGGGCGGCCGGGGCAGGAATTGAAGCCGGTGGGGACGCTGGGACCTGGGCAGACATCGTTCGAGATGACTGGGCTGAACTCCACCGTGAACTACTGCTTCGCGGTTGTCGCCGTGTACAGCGGCGACAAGTTCGCTACATCGCCTCAGGCCTGCACGAGTCGGGCTTCGGCTACTCCACGATAGATCTCCGTGACTCTCCGGAGAGGATGATCACTCAGTGCTACCGGACTTATCCACAGCGGGTATCGACGCCTGCCGCACTCCCCTATGATGGCCTGCGTTCCGGGTTCCAACGGGGAGGAAACGGCAGTGACCAGCGCAGACGAGGTGACTATCGACCAGCCGAAGCGCCGTCGGCGCCGGGGCTATCTGGTCACGATGGGCACTGTCCTGAGTCTGGCCGGGGGTCTCGCGCTGACCGTGCTGGGGCTGGGGTCGGCCGATCAGGCCGTGGCCAGTTTCGACTCCGCGTCGTGGGTCTGGAGCAAGGCCAAGGGCGAGATCGCGCGCATCAACGGGGTCACGGCCAAGGTCGACACGCGTGTCGATGTTCCTAAAGCCCGCGGGCATCAGGTGCAGATAGTGCAGAACGACCGGTTCGTGATTCTGCGCGACGTCAACACCGGGGCGATCGGGTCGATGGATCTGACGACTCTGCAGGAGTTCTGGAGCGCGTCCTCCACTTCGGGCATCGGGGTGCGGGTGGCGCTGCACGAGGACTCCGTGTTCGTGATCGACACCGTGCAGGGGCAGGTGCAGCAGCTCGACCCGGGCACGCTGAACAAAGTGGGCAATCCGCTGCGGTTCGCGCCGGGTGTCGCGGGTGGCGTGTTCGACGGTAAGGGCACGCTGTGGGTGGCGTCGCCGAGCGAGGGCACGGTGACCGGGATCAAACCGGCCGCCACCTCACCGTCGGGGCCGGTCAAGACCGAACCCCAGCGCGTGCGTACGGAGACCGTCGCCGAGCCGTCGCACGACCTCACGCTGTCGACCCTCGAGGACGGTGTGGCCGTGCTCGACCGCACCAACAACAAGCTGCACACCGTGCTGGGCGGCGAACCA
Organism: Paractinoplanes aksuensis; assembly: GCF_024137025.1. Taxonomy (GTDB): domain Bacteria; phylum Actinomycetota; class Actinomycetes; order Mycobacteriales; family Micromonosporaceae; genus Actinoplanes; species Actinoplanes aksuensis. The sequence continues at coordinate 15,285 of NZ_JAMYJR010000069.1, read as the reverse complement.
GCTCCCACCAGCGTCACGCTGCCGTTGTCGGGGCCGGGCACTCTCGCCCCGCACACCGACGGCAATCGCGTGCCGGTGACCGTGCCCGACGCGCGGCACGTCTATGTGGCCGGCGACGACGGGTTCCGCAGCGACTTCGCCGTCCCCGGTGACGGCGAGAACCTGCAGCCGGCCGTGGCCTGGGAGGGCTTCTTCTACGTGGCCGACGCGACCGGCTCGGTGCGCGTGTTCGACTCGGCGGGCAAGCGGCAGAAGGACATCGGCTTCAAGAACCCGGGCTGGCCGCTCGAGCTCGAGGTCCGCGAGGGTTACCTGTTCATCAACGCGCCGGGCTCGTCGACGGCGCGCGTCGTGGACGGCTCGCACGGGGTGCGGACCGTCGACAAGTACGCCGATGACGTGCTCGGCGGGGACGCGCCGCCCGCTCCGCCGGAGGCTCCCCCGCCGCCGCCCAAGCCGAAGAAGCCGGTGGTCACCAAGCCGAGCGCGCCGCGCAACGTGCGGGCCGCGGCCGGCAACGCCGAGGCGCGGGTGACGTGGCAGGCGGCGCGGGACAACGGCGCGACCATCACCCGGTACGTCGTGGCGGGAGCGGGGCGCACCTTCCAGGTCGGCGCCGACCAGCGCGCGCTGACCGTGACGGGGCTGGTCAACGGCGAGACCTACGAGTTCGCGGTGCGTGCGGTCAACAAAAAGGGTCAGGGCCCGGCCCGTACGAGCAACGCGGTGAAGCCGACGTCCGAGGTGCCCGATGCGCCGACCGCGGTGACCGCCGAGGCCAAGCCGGACGGGTCGGTCGTGGTCAGCTGGCCGCCGGCCAACGGGCAGGGGCTCGAGATCCGCCGCTACACGGTGACGGCGATCAGCGAGGGCGGCAGCGCCCCGGTCGGCGAGGCCACCGAGGCGTCGCTGACCATCAAGGACGGCGAGCTCGAGTACGGCAAGCAGTACGCGTTCATGGTGGTGTCGGTCAACGAGCGCGGCGCCGGATCGAAAGCGTCGCCGGTCAGCGGCAGCGTCGTGCCGTTCACCAAGCCGGGCAAGCCCGAGGGCACCGACGCGGCCACCGCGGGCGACCAGGCCGGCTCGATCTCGGTGGCGTGGCAGCCGTCGGCCGACAACGGGCGGCCGATCACCAAGTACGTGGTCAGCGCGGGCGACAAGAGCCTGGACGTCACCGACGGCACGGCGGCCACGCTGACCGGGTTCGACTCCGGGGCCACGGTCGCGGTCGAGGTGCGCGCGGTCAACGAGGCCGGCGAGAGCGAACCGGGTACGGCCACCGCCAAGACCGTCGCGCTGCCGCGGATCACGGTCACCGGGGTGGACCCGACGTTCAACACGGCCACGGTGCGGTTCAGCGTGGACGCCGGCGGCGGCACGGCCAGCTGCTCGGCCTCGGCCAACGGCATCGCCGCGGTGGCGGGTTCCTGCACCGGGATCAAGCTGTCGGGGATGAAGCCGAGCACCAAGTACACGTTCACGGTCACGGCCAAGAACGCGGCGGGCACGGTCAAGGCGACCACCACGGCCACCACGGACGCGCTGTTCGGCGTGGCGACCTGCAAGAACGGTGAGAACGGCGAGACCGCCACGTACTGCGACAAGGACCGCGACGGGCGCAACGGCAACGAGATCTTCAGCGTGGCCAAGCAGGACGACGACCGGCAGGTCGGCTGGGCCAAACCGGGGACGCGGCTGCAGGCGTACTGCAAGAAGTCCGGCGAGTCGGTGTACGCCTACATCTACAACAGCGACAAGCGCAGCACCTGGTGGGTGCAGGTCAACTACGAGGGCAAGAACTACATCCCGTGGGCGTGGCTGAACCTCGAGGGCGGGGACAACCTGAACAACCTGCCGACCTGCTGAGCCGATCTACGGGGTATCGAAAGTGACGGAACCACTGCCACCGCAGCACATTCACGGCTTCGCCGAGGTGGCGGCCGCGCTGGCCGAGAGAATCGGCGCGGTCGTGCTGGGCAAGCCGGACGTGGTGCGGCTCGCGCTCACCGCGCTGTTCGCGCAGGGGCACGTGCTGCTCGAAGACGTGCCCGGCGTGGGCAAGACGACCCTCGCCCGGGCACTCGCGGCGTCCATCCAGGGGCAGTGGCGGCGCATCCAGTTCACGCCCGACCTGCTGCCCTCCGACGTGTCCGGCGTGACGATCTTCAACCAGGCCTCGCGCGGGTTCGAGTTCCACCCGGGGCCGGTGTTCGCCAACATCGTCATCGCCGACGAGATCAACCGGGCCTCGCCCAAGACGCAGTCGGCGCTGCTCGAGGTCATGGAGGAACGCCGGGTCACCGTGGACGGCGTGCCGCACCCGGTGCCGCAGCCGTTCCTGGTGGTGGCCACGCAGAACCCGGTCGAGATGGACGGCACCTACCGGCTGCCCGAGGCGCAGCTCGACCGGTTCCTGGTCAAGCTGTCGGTGGGCTATCCGAGCGAGGACGTCGAGGTCGAGGTGCTGCGCGGGGCGGCCCTGCGCTCCCCCGACGCGATCGAGCCGATCACCGACACCGACGTGGTCGGCCAGATGGTGCGGATGGCGACCCGGGTGCATATCGCCGACCCGCTTTATACGTACGCGGTGAGGCTGGCTGCCGCCACCCGGAACCATCCACAGGTGCGGGTCGGGGTCAGTCCGCGTGGGGTGATCGCGTTGACCCGGGCCGCCTGCGCGTACGCGCTGATCAACGCGCGCGGGTACGTGCTGCCGGAAGACTTCAAGACGCTGATCGAGCCGGTGTTCGCGCACCGCGTTCTGCTGTCGGCCGACGCGCAGCTGCGCGGGGTGACAGCAGCCGAGGTGCTGGCGGACGCGGTGCGGTCGGTCCCGGTGCCGCTGCCCGACACCACCCGAGTCACGGCCGGGGCGTGAGCACGTCCGCCGCCCCCGGAGAGCCGCCGCTGCCGGTCGGCAGCGCTCCGCCGACCGGCGGCGGCCCCTCCCCCACCGGCGGCGACAGCTTCCGGTCACCGGACGACGTCGGCGCGGGGGCCGGCCCTGGCGCGAGACAAACCGAGCCCGGCGGTGGTGCGGCCGCGCCTGGCACTGGGGCGGCGGCCCGCCGGTCGAACGCGAAAGCCGCCCGCGGGCCGCAATCCGGACGGCAAGGTCGAGCCGACGCAGTTCTGAAAATGACGAGCGGGACTTCGGCCGGGGTCAGGGATGGGATCCGTCGGTGGCGTGAGCTGACGGGGGTCACGGCTCGCGGATTCGGGATCGTGGTGGCGGCACTGGGGTTGTTGGCCGCGGGATTCCGTTACGGCTACCCGGATCTGGCGGTGCTGGGGGCGGCGGCGGGGGTCGCGCTCGTCTGTGCGGTGGCGTTCGCTTCGTGGCGGCCTGGGCTGGGTGTCGAGCGGGTTGCCGAGCCGGACCGGGTCGCACGGGGTGAAGCCGCTCGGATGACGCTCACCGTGCGCAACACCAGCCGGCTGCGGGCGGCCAACCTCGTCGCCACGGATCGGTGCGGGAACCGAACGGTTCCGGTGCCGTTGCTGCGCTTGCGGCCGGGGCGGGACACCACCGTCGGCTACCCGGTGCCGACCAGCCGGCGCGGCATCGTGGCGGTCGGGCCGTTGCGGGTCAACCGGGGCGACCCGCTGGGGCTGGTCACACTGTCCCGTACGTACGGTGGGCCGGCTGAAGTGTGGGTGCATCCCCGGATCCACCTGCTGCGGGCGGTGCCGGCCGGGATGGCCCGCAGCCTCGACGGGCGGATCGACAAGGTGCCGCACGGGACGATCACGTTCGACGCGCTGCGCGAGTACGTGATCGGGGACGAGCTGCGGCGGGTGCACTGGCGGTCGAGCGCCAAGGTCGGTGAGCTGATGGTGCGCGAGCAGCTCGACACCTCGGAGCCGACGATCGTCGTGCTGCTCGACGATCGCGCCGCCGCGCACCCCGAGCACAAGGACGGGACGGCCGACTCGTTCGAGGTGGCGTGCGAGGCGGCGGCCTCCATCGTGGCCGCGGCGGCGCGTGAGGACATCCCGGTCAGCCTGCACCTGGTCACCGATGTGGCCAGTGGGCCTTACCTCGACGTTCTCGCGCAGGCGACGCTGCGGCCGGGTGATCTGGCCGCGACCTTGCGACGCGTACGGGCCCAGCGGCTCGGCGACACGCTCGTGTTCCTCACCGGACCGGGCGGGCGGGGCGATCTCGGCGCGGTCAGCGCACTGCGCGGGCCGTATCCGGTGGTGATGGCGGGGCTGTTCGGCGACCGCGACGGCGCGCCCGTCTCGTCCGGCGAGGGCCTGATCGTCATCGAGGCGGCCGACGGCGCCGAGTTCGCCGTGGCCTGGGACGGAGTCCGCGGATGGTGAAGCGGACGCCCGCCCGGGACGGCGGTCGCGGATGGTGAGGTGGATCCGGGCTGCCGTTGTCGCGGCGGCGCTGGCCGGGATGATCTCGCTGGCCGGGGTGGTGCTGGGGCGGATCTTCGCCGGGCCGCTGCTGCTCGAGCTGATGGCCGGGGCCGCCGTGGGGTCGGTCGGGCTCAGCCTGGCCTGCCGGCGGCTGCCCAACTGGGTGGTGGCGCCGCTGTCGGCGCTGCTGCTGGCCGGTTACACCGCGCTGGCGCTGCGCATCGCAGCCGATCAGGCCGAGCTGACCGGCCCGCTGACCAAGATCATCCGGGACAGCCTCGAGAACGGGATCCCGCGGCTGCTCACGGCGCTGATCCCGGTCGACCCGACCCCTGACACCGTGGTCGTCCCGGTGGTCGCGGCCTGGCTGGTCGGGCTGACGGCGGCCGAGGTGGCGGTCCGGGCCGGGCGGGTGCTGCTGGGACTCGTACCGGTAGCCGGCCTTTACGGCGGCGCCCTGTACGTCGTCGGGCCGAACGCGGACGCGGCGGGCACCACCACCCTGATCTTCACGGCGCTGGCGGTGGTGGCCCTCGCCGCCAGCGCGCGCGGCAGCACCCCACCGACCGACGTTGCCGGCACGCAGGACGGCACCCCAACGGTCGACGCCGTCGCGCCGGACGGCGCCCCACCGACCAAGGTCCGGGGCCGGGCGCTGATGAGTGCCGGAGCGGGACTCGCGGCGGTGCTGGTGCTGATCGTGGCGGTCGGGCCGTGGATCGGTGGGCGGGTCGGGTCGACGCCGGTGGATCCGCGGCAGTACGTCGAGCCGCCGCAGGTCGACAGCCTCGACGAGAGCCCGCTCAACCGCATCTCGGGCTGGGCCCTCACGCCGAAGGAACCGCTGCTCAAGGTGTCGAAGGCGTCCGCCTCGCCCGGCAAACGACTGCGGCTGCGACTCGCGGTGCTGCCCGACTACGACGGCATCACGTGGCGGGTCGGGGCGACGTATCGCAACGCGGGACGCATCCTGCCCGCTCAGCCGCGCATGCCGGACGCGCAGATCACCGAGGTGCGCCAGACCGTCATCGTCGACGGGCTGACCGGGCGGCTGTTGCCCGTCGTGCCCACCCCGACCGGCGTCGACGGGGCGCGGGTGGCGTTCGACGCGGCCACCGGCACGATGATCCGCCCCGAGGGGCTACAACCAGGTTTGCGGTACGCGGTGACGTCCGAACTGCAGATGCCGGACCTCAACCTGCTGCCGACCGCGGACGTGCCCTCGGGCGACGCGGTGGCCCGCTATCTCACCGTGGGCGGCACGGAGATCCCGGAGCAGATCCAGCGGCTGGCCGACCAGCTGGCCGAGGACAACGGGGCCGCGTTCGACCGGGCCATCACGATCGAGGAGTTCCTGGCCGAGCACTACCGCAAAGTCGCGGACGCGCCGAGCGGGCATGCGTTCCCCAACCTCAACTTCTTCCTGTTCGGTCCGCGCCAGCAGGGCGGTCAGGTGGGCACGTCGGAGCAGTTCGCGGCGTCGTTCGCGCTGCTGGCCCGGCTGACCGGGCTGCCGAGCCGGGTCGTGGTCGGGTTCGACGCCCCGGCGGCGGGCGGGATCGTGACCGCGGGCAGTGCGATCGCGTGGCCCGAGGTGCTGTTCGAGGGGCTGGGGTGGGTGGCGTTCGACCCGATGCCCAAGGACAAGAACCCGCGACCGGTCGAGGAGGACTTCACCCCCAAACCGACCAAGCCGCCGACGCCGCCGTCGGAGCCGCCGCCGCCCTCGGAGACTCCCGCATCGTCGGGGCCGCCGGCGGCACTAGCGGCCCAGCCGGGCCAGGGGCCGTCCGCGGTGGTGGTGGCGGGCGGGGCGTCGGGGTCGGTGCTGCTGTTGCTGGTCGCGGCGGCGGGGGCGGTCGTGGTCATGCGGCGGTCGTTGCGCCGGCGGCGGCTGTTCGCGGGCAGTCCCGACGACCGGATCGCGGGGGCGTGGGCCGAATTCCGGGACGCGCTGCGGCTGGCCGGGCAGCCGGTGCCCCCGCATCTGGCGGCGACGGAGGCGGCGGCGTACGCGGGCAAACCGGAACCACCCCGCAAGCGGCTGCGCAAGGCGGTGCCGGAGCCCGCCGCAGGCGAGATGCCGCCGCTGGACGAGCTGGTGGCCGGCATCAATACGGTCGGCTTCGCGCCCGGCTCGGCTGACGACACCCAGGCCACCAAGGCCGGGGAGCAGGCCGTCGCGTACGCCGGCGAACTTCGCGCCCGCCGCTCATGGTGGCGCCGAATGTGGTGGGACATCCGCCCAGGCCCCTTGCGCTGGCTGCCATGAATTCCGCACCGGACTTGCCGGCTCGCGCTCAGTCCGTCGCGGGCGGCGAAGGGGCCTCAGACCTTGCGGTAGCGGGCCTCCGCTACCGCGAACAATCCGTACGCGGCGAAGCCGATCGCGGCCAGCAGCAGCAGCCACATGCCATAACTACGATCGGACAATGCCCGCAGCGCGGCGTCCAGACCCCGCGCCTTGTCCGAGTCGTACTGCACGGCAGCCACCACGAACAGCACACCGGCGATGGCGTACGCGATTCCCTTCGCGATGTAGCCCAGCATGCCCAGCCGAACGATGAGCCGACGCATCGCGGCAGTCATCTGTCCGACCTTCAGGTGCTTCTCGAACCTCCGGGTCAGGCCGACGATCGCCAGGCCGATGCCGATCCCGGCGACCACCAGCCCGGCACCGACGACGGTGAGCCGGCCCGGGCCGGAGCCGAGCAGGCCCTCGGTCGCGTTCTGCTGGGTGTCCGCGCTGGACGTGTTCTTGCCGCGCAGCACCTTCACACCGTTCCAGCCCAGATAGAGATAGAACGCGGCACGGACGGCAGAGGCGGCCCGTTCGAGGTGGCGGCGCACCGTGAAGATCTCGAGGATCTGCCAGACCGCCATCGCGACCAGGCCGATCACCATGATCGCGATCAGCGCCGCACCGAAGGGCTCCTCGGCGACCTTGTGCATCGCGCCGGATTGGTCGCCGTCGGCGGCCGGACTGCCGAAGGCGATCTGCACGATCACGTAGGCGAACAGGAGATGGAGTACGCCGTACCCGAGGAAACCCGCACGGGTCAGCCGTTCGAGCCAGGTGTTGCCGGCGGCGCGAGAGGCCGCGCCCCGGGCGTGCGAGGTGACGGAGGGCATCACCCAGTTTTGACCTCGGAGCGCCGGAACAAAACCTCCCACTGCACTCGTTGCGCGATCGCCAACCGCTACGCAGGGATCCGGACTACGGTTCGGCCAGCTGGGTGGCCTCGTGGATGGCGGCGGCGTAGCGGGCCGGCTGCTCCCACGCGGCGAAGTGGCCGCCCGCCGGCTCGTCCCGCCACGTGTGGACGGTGAAGAAGCGTTCGGCGAACTCGCGCGGGGCGTTGACCAGATCGTGCGGATAGATCGTGAAGACCGCGGGTGGGGTCAGGCGGGTGGATCGGGCGCGCGCGGTCGCGTACGGGGTGAAGGACGTCCCGATCGCGCCCGTGACCCAGTAGGCGGTGATCCAGGTGAGCAGCTCGTCGCGGGTGAAGACGGACTCGACGTCGCCGGCGCAGTCGGTCCAGCCGCGCAGCTTCTCCACGATCCAAGCGGCCAGCCCGGCGGGCGAGTCACCCAGAGCAACGGCCAGCGTGTGCGGCTTGGTGGCCTGCTCGTGGGAATAGCCGCCTTCGCGGGCCTGCCAGTCACGGCCGCGCTCGACGTAGGCCCGCTCGGTCTCCGAGAGGTCGGTGGGCGGATCCAACCGGAAGTGCTGCTGGGGCACGTCGGTGAAATGCAGCGCGGCGACGCGGTCGGGGTGGCGGGCGGTCAGCGCCTCGGCGACGTTGGCGCCCACGTCACCGGCCGAGACCACGTACCGGTCGTAGCCGAGGGCGGCCATGGTGCCGGCGACCGCGCCGGCCATCTCGTCGGATGACATGCCCTGTTCGGCAACGGGGGTGGCGAACGGGTAGCCGGGCAGGGCCGGCGCGACCACGTGGTGGTCGCTGAGCAGCGGCAGGACGCGCTCGAAACGGAGCACCGAGTCGGGCCAGCCGTGCAGCAGCAGCACGGCCGTGGCATCGGCGCGCTCGGAACGCTGGTGAATCGCCCGGGTGGCGGTCACTGTCCAGGGCAACTGCCGGATCCGCTCCTCGTGGACGCGCCAGTCGTACGACTCCGCCCAGTAGGCGACGACCTCGGCCAGGTAGTCCGGGTCGACGCCCCGCTCCCAGCCGTGCCCGCCCGGCAGGGGAACCGGCCGGAACGCCCGCAGGCGGGCCCGCAGATCGTCGAGGACGTCCTGAGCGACGCTTTCCGGTGCAGCTTCGTGACTCACAGCTTCCTCCCACAGGTAGCCGACACCATCAAACGCTAATACTGGTGACGGCGACACCTGGGTGGGCCCTCTTGACCATGTGCAGGGAACACGGGCTGCACTGCAGGAATGAATCGACGAAATGGCATGCGACGTGGACTGGCTCTGGCCGTCGCGCTCGGACTCACCGGGTCGCTGGCGGCAGCGCCCGCCGTAGCCGTCGGCGGCGACACCGGGCCGGTGGAGTGGGGCGCCTGCCCGGCTCCGATCGCGGCGGCCGCCCCCGAGGTGCAGTGCGGAACCGTGACGGTGCCGCTGGACTACCAGGAACCGGACGGCACGCAGATCGACCTGACGGTGTCGCGCATCCCCAGCACGAACCCCCAGAAGCGGCGCGGTGTGCTGCTGCTCAACCCGGGCGGCCCGGGCGGCTCGGGCCTGACCATGCCGCACGACCTGGTCAGCCTGGGTGTTCCGGCCGGCGTCACCGACGCGTACGACCTGATCGGCATGGATCCCCGGGGTGTCGGCTACTCGGCCCGGGTCGACTGCGGATTCACCAACGAGCAGGGCTACCCGGGCAACGTGCCGCCGTGGGCCGAGGACGACGCGGCGGTGCTCGAGCAGGCCGCCGCCGCCCGAGCCGTCGCCGAGCAGTGCGCGGCCCACGACACCGATGGCCGGATGGCGCACATCTCGACGGCCAACACCGCTCGCGACCTGGACCGGATCCGGGCCGCGCTGGGCGAGCGGAAGGCCAGCTTCCTCGGCTACTCGTACGGGTCGGCGCTCGGCGCCGCCTACGCCTCGATGTTCCCGCGCACCACCGACCGGGTCATCATCGACAGCAACGCCGGTGACACCGCCCTGACCCGGGCCGGGGTGCGCCGCTTCGGGCTGGGCTTCGAGCAGGCGTTCCCGGGCTTCGCCCGGTGGGCGGCGAGCCGGCACACCTCGTACGGCCTGGGCCGCACGCCGGCACAGGTCCGCGCGACCTACTTCACGCTGGCCGAGCGACTCGACAAGCAGCCGCTGCCCGGTGTGGACGGCTCCCTGTTCCGGGTCAACACCTTCGGGGCGCTGTACAGCGAGTCCAGCTACCCGGCGCTGGCCCGGGCCTGGCAGCAGGTGAAGAACGCCGGCGCGGTGACAGCCGGCCCGCAGCCGGCGGCGACGCCCAGCCCGTACTCCAATTTCTATTCAGCGTTCCTGGCCGTGACCTGCAACGACAGTGAGTGGCCGAGCAACGTCGGGGTCTACCGGCGCAGCGTTGCCCAGGACCGCGTGAAGTACCCGATGTTCGGCGCGGCCGCGGCCAACATCAACGCGTGCGCCTTCTGGTCGCTCGGACCGGGTGAACCGCAGGTCGCCGTGAACGACCGGGGGCCGGCCAACGTCCTGATCCTGCAGAACCGGCGGGACGCCGGCACGCCGCTGCGGGGCGGGCAGATCATCCGGGAGAAGTTCGCGCACCGGTCCCGCCTGGTCACCGTCGACGAGAACCAGCACGGCGTCTACGTCTTCGGCGACAACCCGTGCGCCCTCGACATCGGCACCGCCTGGCTGGTCGACGGCGTTCTGCCGCCCGACACCAACTGCGCGGCGTCGACCCGGTCCGGGCTGAACCTGGACCGCGAGGGCGAGAAGCGCCGGGCCGAGACCTTGCGCACGCGCCCGCTGGGCACTGTCACCGCGAGCTGATCAGGGGTCTGGGTAACCCCGGCCAGGAACGCTTACCGGCCGGGCCGTCGAGAGGTGGGGCGCCGGCCGTTGCGGACCGGCCCGGAACGACGGGGGCGGCCCGGCTGATCAGCCGGGCCGTCGACCGCGCCGGGACTCGAGAACGACACCGCCGGTGCGGCCGGCCGCGACGACACGGGTGGCGGCCACTGCGAAGCCACGATCTGCGCTCCCGTGACCGCCGGCGGGGGCGAGACCTGGTCGAGCAGGCGCTGCGCCAGAGCGGCATCGATCTCTAGGTCGGCGCTCATGCGGACGTCGGCCGCCGTGGCCAGATCCACGACGTCGTCGCTGGTGAACGCCTCGGCCCCCAGGCTGCTGAGCCGCCGGGCGAATTCTTGGACATCAATCATGTGCAGTCTTATCCTCGCGTTGCCGTTGACCCAGGGTAACGGCGGGGTATGACATCGGCTCGTAGCCCTGGACGTGCTCCGAGTCTTTAGCGTTTCTTTGGCGGTCCCGCTCACCCTTCTCGATGTGAACCGATATCGTAAGTCGACCGCCGCCTCTGCCCTTCTGCTCGGCGTCTTGACGCTGTCCGGATGCGCAGCCCCCATCGCTTCCGACGACGTCGTCCGCTCGGCCGCCGGGTCGTCGCCGGTTCCCGGCACCACCCCCGCTGTCGCCAAGTCGCCGGTGGCCAAGAAGCCGGCCGTACGCAAAGCTCGGATCGTCTATCTGCGCATCGCCCAGAAGCCGAAATGCGCGGAGGGCACGGCCGTCTTCCGCGCCGACCCGGTTCCGCTGATCATCGAGTGGAAGATCACCGGGGCGACCGGCGGAGCTCTCTCGGTCGACGACCCGACCAACACCCCCGGCACGTACGGGCCGGTCGAGCTCACGGGCTCGCAGGAGTTCCAGTTCTCGTGCAGCGGCGAGGTGGGCAGCAAGGAGACCCACACCTACGCGCTCTACACGGTAGGCGGCCAAGGGCCGGTCCGTTCCAAGACCGTCAAGGTCTCAGCCACCGTGCTCGACAAAGGTCTCGGCACCAACTGACGCGCCCCGGTCTCAGTTTCGGCGGGTGGGCACCGATAACGATGATGTGGTGACTTCCGTGATCCGCAGGGTGTGGATCGGATACGGCATCATCGCCGTCGGGCTGACGATAGCGCGGATCATCGTCCCGGAAGGGTCGCTGGGCGCCGGGTCGGTGACGTACATCTACCCGGCGCTGACTATCACCGCTGTCGCGCTCGGTGTCCGGTTCAACCGGCCGGCCCGTACGCTGCCCTGGATCCTGCTGCTGATCATGAGCGCGGCCGGCGGGGCCGGCAACGTGATCATGTCGGCCTATCTGACCCGGGGCGCGGTGCCTTTCCCGTCGGCGGCCGACGCCCTGTGGCTGCTGTGCTATCCGCTGCTGCTGATCGGCTTGATGCGGCTGGTCGACGGCCTGTCGTGGCGGCGGGACCGGGCCGGCATCCTGGACACGCTCATGGTCACGGCCGGGCTGGGGCTCGGCATCTGGCTGCTGTTCCTGCGCGACCTGATCAGCCCGGACATGCCGGTCGAGGCCCGGCTGGTCACCATCGCCTACCCACTGGCCGACCTGCTGCTGATCGCCGGAGTCATCCGGATGTTCACCTCGTCCGCCCGCCGCGGTCCAGCCTTCTGGCAGCTGGTCGCGTCGCTCCGCTCTCCCCGTTCGGGCGCGCAGTAATCCCCACATACAGTACGTCGATGGGCCATCTACGTGAACGGATCACGGCCGAGCTCGGCGTCAAGGCGTCCATCGACGTCGCGGAGGAGATCCGGCGCCGAGTCAGCTTCCTGAAGGAGTACCTGCGGTCCACCCCGGGCACCGGATACGTCCTCGGGATCAGCGGTGGCCAGGACAGCACTCTGGCCGGCCGGCTGTGCCAGATGGCCTGCGCCGAACTGCGGGCCGACGGGACGCCGGCGACCTTCGTCGCGGTCCGGCTGCCCTACGGCGTGCAGGCCGACGAGGCCGATGCTCAGATCGCGCTCACCTTCATCCAGCCCGACCGCTCCCTCACGCTGGACGTGAAGCCCAGCTCGGACGCGATAGCCGCCCGTACGGCAGCCGCCCTGGGCCAGGATCAGTTGCGCGATTTCGTGCGCGGCAACATCAAGGCCCGCGAGCGGATGGTGGCCCAGTACGCCCTGGCCGGCCAGCTCAACATGCTGGTCGTAGGCACCGACCACGCCGCCGAGGCAGTGACCGGGTTCTTCACCAAGTACGGCGACGGCGGGGCCGACGTGACACCGCTGACCGGACTGACGAAGCGGCAGGGCGCCGCGTTGCTGCGCGAGCTGGGCGCTCCTCGCAGCACCTGGGAGAAGGTTCCGACGGCCGACCTGGAGGACGACCGGCCCGCCCTGCCCGACGAGGTGGCCCTGGGACTGACCTACGACGAGATCGACGACTATCTCGAAGGCGCCGGGGTGACACCGGAGGTGGCGGCCCGGATCGAAGCGACGTTCCGGGCCACCCGGCACAAGAGGGCCCTTCCCGTCACCCCGCTCGACGACTGGTGGCGGTGACGCGCCGAATCAGCGCCGCGGTCCTGAACCGGCTCCTCGGTGGGCCGGGCTGCCCTCGCGGTAGAAGACGTAGCCGCCGTGGTGCAGGATGTCGCCGTCGAAGTGGCCGTCGGCGGTGAAGCCGGTGTCGTCCCAGTAGTTGATGTGGGTGCCGGTTATCTCGTAGCGGCCGGTGTAGGCGCTGGAGCGGCGGCCGCGGGCCTCGTCGTAGCGGCCGGTGGGCAGCAGCTCCTGGCGGATATGGTTGTCGGCGGTCACCCACATGCCGACGTACGGGTTGGTCATGTCAGCCTCGCTGTCGGGTCGGGCGGACGATGATCTCGTTGACGTCGACGTCCGCGGGCTGGTCCAGGGCGTACGAGATGGCGCGGGCGATCGCGTCGGGCGGGATCGAGTTGCGGCGGTAGTGCTTCATCGCGTCGCGGGCGACCGGGTCGCTGATCGTCTCGGCCAGTTCGGACTCGACGACGCCCGGCGTGATCGTGGTGACGCGCAGGCTCGGGTCGGCCTCCAGGCGCAGGCCCTCGGTGATCGCCCACGCCGCGAACTTCGTCGCCGAGTACACGGCGGAGGTCGGCACCACCTCGTGCGCGCCGACCGAGGCGACGGTGACCAGGTGGCCGCCGCCCTGACGATGGAAGACGGGCAGCACGGCCGCGATGCCGTGCAGCAGGCCCCGCACGTTGACGTCGAGCATCCGGTCCCACTCGTCGACCAGCAGCGCGTCGAGGCGGGACAGCGGCATGAGGCCCGCGTTGTTGACCAGCACGTCGACCCGGCCGAACTCGGCCCCGGCCTCGTCGACGAACGCGGCGACGCCGGCCCGGTCGGTGACGTCGAGATGCCGTACGCGGATGTTGTCGTGCTTGTCGGCCAGCGCTTCGAGCCGGTCGCGGCGGCGGGCGCCCGCGACCACCTGATGTCCTTCGCCGGCCAGGCGCAGCGCGACGGCCTCGCCGATCCCGCTGCTGGCCCCGGTGACCAGGACGACCTTGGGTGTGGTTTCCATAGGATCCACGGTCCTGGTTCCGGCGGCGCCCAGGCAGGGTGAGTCACACCCTGGGTAAGTTGGTCCTATGCACGGCACCCACCCGCTCGGCGCGTTCCTGCGGGCCCGGCGCGAGCTGACCAGCCCGCAGCAGGCCGGGGTGAGCTCGTCGGGCCGGCGCCGCACCCCGGGGCTGCGCCGCGAAGAGGTGGCGCAGTTGTCCGGAGTGAGCACCGACTACTACACGCGGCTCGAGCAGGGGCGCGAGCAGCATCCGTCGGAGCAGGTGCTGGATGCGCTGGCCCGCACCCTGCGCCTCGACGATCAGGAGCGGGCGCATCTGCACCGTTTGGCCCGCCCCGAGCGCGTACGCCCGGCGGCTCGTGAGACCGTCCGGCCGAGCCTGCTGCGCCTGATGGAGGGCTGGCTGCACACGCCGGCCCTGATCGTCGACGGGCGGATGGACGTGCTGGCCGCCAACCCGCTGGGCCGGGCCCTGTTCGCCCCGGTGTTCGAGCAGGACCAGCCCAATCTCGTACGCTTCGTGTTCCTCAGCCCGCACGCGCGGACCTTCTATCCGGAGTGGGAGCAGGTCGCCCGCTCGAGCCTGGGCGCGTTGCGCGCGGCCGCCGGTGGGCTCACCGACGCCGAGCTGGTCGACGAGCTCGCCGCGGAAAGCCCGGAGTTCCGCCGTCTGTGGGCCCGTCATGACGTACGGGGAAAATCGCACGAGGCCAAGCGGTTGCACCATTCCGAGGTCGGCGAGCTGACCCTCACCTACGACTCGCTCACCGTCGACGGCGCCGGGGGCCAGCAGCTCATCGTCTACCAGGCCGAGCCCGGCACCGCCGCGGCCGAGGCCCTGGCGTTGCTGGGCTCGGTGGCGGCCTCGTCAGTGCCAGTTGCTGATCTGTACGTCGTCGGGGGCGGGAGCGCTGCGGCCGGTCTCCCCGAGTGACTTGAGGCTGAGCAGATACGACGCCCATTTGGTGCTGCAGTGCGACATGAATTCGACGGGTTCGCGCCAACCCTGATGTTCGAACAGGACGATCGTGTAGTCACCGTCCTGACGCAGCCGCCAGTCGACGGTGGTGCCGATCCATTCCTCGGGGCCGTCGACCACTTCCCAGCGCACGTGTTCGCCCGGCCTCGCCTCGAGCACCTTCATGTCGAAGCCGCCCTGCAGGAAACGGAACTGAAGTACGCCGCCGGCCTCTTTCGTGTCGGTGGTCCACCACGCGGCGAGGCCGTCGACTGTGGTGAGGGACTCGTAGACCTGGTGCGGGGTCGCGTCTTTGACGCCGATGCGGTGCCGGATGTCAGCTTCGCGTTTAACGTCGGTTGGGTGATCAGTCGCCCTGTTGAGGGACTGGCAGCAAGCGGCCACCTGCTCACT
>NZ_JAMYJR010000068.1 GCF_024137025.1 Paractinoplanes aksuensis | reverse complement strand
CAGCAGTAGGCGGCCCGGCGGCCCGAGGCGGCGCGGTGGTCGGTGGCCCCGACGGCAGCGGCCCGGCGGCCCGAGGCGGGGCGGCAGTGGGTGGTGCGGCTGTAGGCGGCCCGGCGGCTCGGGGCGGGGCAACCGTGGGCGGCCCCGCGACCGGTGATCCGGCTGAAGTGGGGGCGGCTCGGAGTGGCCCGGTGCGAGGTGCGGCCGGTGCGGCGTCGGTCGGGGCGGCCTCCGTGAGTGTTCCGGGTGTGGCCAAGGCCGCCGCCCGGGTGGGGGCCGCGCGCCCCGAGGCACCGGGCCGGGCCGGCATCGACGGGGGCGCGGACGGCGTACCCCCGCGGGGTGAAGCCGGCGCGACCCGGATGAGCTCGCCCGTGATCGGGGCCAAGGCCGCCGCGGCCAAGGCGGCCGCCTCGGCGGACGAGGACGACGACAACAAGCGTGGTGGCTTCCGCGAACAACTGCGGACCCAGCGCAAGATGCGCCTGGTGACCCTGGTCTCCCTCGCGATCGTGGTGCTGGTCGTGCTGCCCGCGTTCTTCGGGGTGCGGGCGGCCGGCAACGACCCGGTCTTCGGCTCGCTCGACTCGCTGTCGGTGCCGGCGTGGGCCGAGCAGAAGGTCGACGACAAGAGCGACGGCAGCCGGTGGTGCTTCATCGACTGCACGTTCCGGGAGCGCACCGCCCAGTCGCAGCAGCCCATCAAGGAGACCACCGCGGCGTACACCTCGGCCCTGACCAGCGCCGGCTGGGCGCCCTGGAAGGTCGGCGAGTGCCCCGAGGTGCAGATCGCCAAGGACGACCCCACCACCTACAGCTGCTTCAAGCGGGACGAGTTCACACTGGATCTGCGGGTCAGCGTGCCCGAGTGCGAGGTCGACCAGGTCGCGGCGAACGACCCGTCGCTGGCCGGGGCGACCGCGCCTCCGGTGCCGGCCGCGGGCGAGTGTGTCGGGTCGGCCGTGAGCATCAAGGTGCAGAACGCCATCGCCGACACCCGGGGCAAGCCCCAACCGCAGGAGAGCCAGTTCACCGGCGAGACGCCCGACACTGTGGTCACCGAGGATCCGCTCCTGGAGCCGACACCCTCGGCGTCGTGACGCGGGCTGCGGTCACGGACGGTAGGGTCTGCACGTTGCCCCGCCGAATAGTGACCTTGTAAGGGAGAAGCGCCTGATGGACGCCGGAGAAATCGCAGGCCTGATCGCGGCGGGCGCCTTTCTGATGCTCGTCATCGTGCTCGCCGTGCCGATCCTCAAGCTCGGCCGCACGGTCGACGCCGCCACCCGGGCGATCAACGACGTGACCGACCGCACCGGCCCGCTGCTGACCGACGTGAACGAGACCGTTCGTGGTGTGAATGCCACCCTGGGTCAGGTGCAGGTCTCTTTGGACGGTGTCAACGTCCAGCTGGCCAAGGTCGACACGATCACCGAGCACGCCGCGCACGTCACCGCCAACGTGGCCAACCTGTCCACGGTCGTGGCCGCCGCGGCCGCCAACCCGCTGGTCAAGGTGGCCTCGTTCGGGTACGGCCTGCGCAAGACGGTCGCCGCCCGCCGCAACGCCGAGGAGGCGCGCGAGGTGCGCGAGACCCTCAAGCAGCGCCGCAAGGCCGCCCGCCGCTAGTTCTTCTTCAGAAGGGAACCACCCGCTATGAAGCGGCTGCTCTGGCTGGGCGTGGGCCTGGCCGTCGGCGCGATCGTCGTCCGCAAGCTCACTCAGAAGGCCAACGAGTTCACCCCCACCGGCATTGCCACCTCCGTGTCGCAATCCGCTGGCGGGCTGGTCGAGTCGGTGCGTAGCTTCGTGGATGACGTCCGCGTGCTCGCGGCTGACCGCGAGGAACAGATCAACAAGGCTTTCGCCGAGGGTGAGCTGTACGTGAACGACGAGGACGACGAGGACGAAGGCGGCCCGGGCGGCCGGAAGGGGAACCGATGAAGACGGCGGAGATCAAGCGGCGCTACCTGGCGCATTTCGAGGCCAACGGGCACACGGTCGTGCCGAGTGCCCCGCTGCCCGCTATCGACGACCCCAACCTGCTGTTCATCAACGCCGGCATGGTCCAGTTCGTGCCGTACTTCCTGGGTCAGCGCACCCCGGCCTTCAAGCGCGCGGTCAGCGTGCAGAAGTGCATCCGCACGCCCGACATCGACGAGGTCGGCAAGACGTCGCGGCACGGCACGTTCTTCCAGATGAACGGCAACTTCTCGTTCGGCGACTACTTCAAAGAGGGCGCGATCAAGCTCGCCTGGGAGCTGGTCACCAACCCGGTCGCCGAGGGCGGTTACGGCCTCGACCCGGAGCGCATCTGGCCGACGGTCTATCAGACCGACGACGAGGCGTACGCGTTCTGGAAGGCGATCGGGGTGCCCGAGGCGCGCATCGTGCGCCGCGACGAGAAGGACAACTTCTGGTCGATGGGCATCCCCGGTCCGGCCGGCCCGTGCTCCGAGATCTTCTACGACCGCGGCCCCGAGTACGGCCGCGAGGGTGGCCCGGCGGTCGACGAGGACCGTTACATGGAGATCTGGAACCTGGTCTTCATGCAGTACGACATCGCCGACGTGAAGTCGAAGACCGACTTCCGGATCGTCTCGGACCTGCCCAACAAGAACATCGACACCGGCATGGGCCTCGAGCGCGTCGCGTCGGTCCTGCAGAACGTCGACAACCTGTACGAGATCGACGAGGTCCGCCCGATCCTGCAGCGCGCGGCCGAGATGACCGGCAAGGTCTACGGCGCCCGCTCCGGGCACGTGGCCGGGGAGTCGCACCCCGACGACGTACGCCTGCGGGTCATCGCCGACCACGTGCGCACGGCGCTGATGCTCATCGGTGACGGTGTCACGCCCAGCAACGAGGGCCGCGGTTACGTGCTGCGGCGGATCATGCGCCGGGCCATCCGGTCGATCCGCCTGCTGGGCTGGCAGGCGCCGGCGCTGCCCGAGCTGCTGCCGGTGGCGCGCGACTGCATGGCACCGTCGTACCCCGAGCTGGCCGAGGAGTTCGGCCGGATCTCGACGTACGCGTACGCCGAGGAGGACGCGTTCCTGTCCACGCTGCGCGCGGGCACGACGATCCTGGACACGGCGATCACCGACACCCGCGCCAAGGGCGGCAAAGCGCTCAGCGGCGACCAGGCCTTCCAGCTGCACGACACGTACGGCTTCCCGATCGACCTGACCCTCGAGATCGCGCAGGAGCAGGGCCTCGAGGTCGACCAGGACGGCTTCCGCCGGCTCATGGCCGACCAGCGGTCGCGGGCGAAGGCGGACGCGGCGGCCCGCAAGACCGGTCACGCGGACCTCTCGGCGTACCGGAACGCCCTTGATCTTGGCGGTCCGGTCGAGTTCACCGGCTACCAAGAGGTGCAGCGTGAGTCGCGTGTCCGCGCCCTGATCGGTGGCAGCGGCGCGGTCGAGGTGGCCGGCGAGGGCGACTTCGTCGAGCTGGTGCTCGACACCACGCCGTTCTATGCCGAGGGCGGTGGCCAGCAGGCCGACACCGGCATCATCAAGGTCGGCGGCGGGCAGCTCGAGATCGTCGACGTGCAGCAGCCGCTGCCGGGTCTGATCGTGCACAAGGCGCGGGTGATCCGGGGCGAGGTTCGTACGGGCGAATCGGCCGAGGCCGAGATCGACGTGACCCGGCG
Organism: Paractinoplanes aksuensis; assembly: GCF_024137025.1. GTDB lineage: Bacteria > Actinomycetota > Actinomycetes > Mycobacteriales > Micromonosporaceae > Actinoplanes > Actinoplanes aksuensis. The sequence goes on along the minus strand of NZ_JAMYJR010000068.1, from coordinate 24,530 downwards.
CAAGGCGATCTCGCGCTCGCACACGGCGACCCACCTGATCCACCAGACGATGCGCGCGTTCCTGGGCGAGTCGGCGACCCAGGCCGGCTCGTTGAACGCCCCGGGCCGCCTGCGGTTCGACTTCAACACGCCGGGGGCCGTCTCGCCCGCGGTGCTGAACGACGTGGAGCAGCAGGTCAACGAGGTGCTGCTGCGTGACCTGGAAGTTCACGCGTTCGTCACCTCGCAGGAGGAAGCGCGCCGGCTGGGTGCGATGGCGCTGTTCGGTGAGAAGTACGGCGATGAGGTCCGTGTGGTTGAAGTCGGCGACTACGCACGTGAGTTGTGCGGTGGCACGCACGTCGCCCGCTCGGGTCAGCTGGGGCTCGTGAAGATCCTCAACGAGTCGTCGATCGGCTCCGGCGTGCGCCGGGTCGAGGCCCTGGTCGGCATCGACGCGTTCGGCTTCCTGGCCAAGGAGCACCTGCTGGTCAGCCGGCTGGCCGAGCTGTTCCGGGTGCCCGGCGACCAGGTCGCGGACAGGGTCGAGCAGACGGTCACCGCGCTGCGCGACGCCGAGAAGGAGCTCGAGAAGATGCGGGCCCAGATGGTGCTGGGCGGCGCCGGCACGCTGGCCGCGCAGGCCAAGGACCTGCGCGGGGTGGCGTTCGTCGGCACCGAAGCGCCCGAGGGCGCGGCCGGCAACGACGTGCGTACGCTGGCCCAGGAAGTTCGCGGCAAGATCGACGCGGCCCGGCCCGCGGTGGTCGCGGTGGCGGCCCGGTCCAACGGCAAGGCGTCGCTCATCGTGGCGATCAACGGCGCCGCCAAGAGCCGCGGGCTGTCCGCGGCCGATCTGGTCAAGGGCGCGCTGTCCGGCCGGGGTGGCGGCAACGCCGATCTGGCTCAGGGTGGTGGCTTGCCGGCCGACCAGGTGCCGGTACTTTTGGCGGCGGTGGAGAAGGCGGTGGACGAAGCCGCCGGTTGATTGTGACTACGGAGGGTGGTCAGGTGAGCGCACTGTCGCGGGGTAGGCGACTGGGCGTCGATGTAGGTAAGGTGCGCGTCGGGGTCGCGATCAGTGACCCTGACGGGATCCTGGCCACCCCCCTGGTCACGGTGCCCCGTGACATGGGCGCGGCAGCCGATGCCGTGCCCGGCGACATAGCAGAGCTCGTCCGCCTCGTGGGGGAACACGAGGTGGTGCAGATCGTGGTGGGACTCCCGGTTCGCCTGAACGGGGCCGAGGGACCTGCCGCCATCGACATTCGTGCGTACGCTGGGCGACTGGTGTCCGCGGTCGGCGAGGTGCCGGTCGCGCTGGCGGACGAAAGGATGTCGACCGTGGTCGCGACCCGTAGGCTGGCCGAGCGAGGCGTCCGGGGCAAGCGCCAACGGGCGGTCGTCGACCAGGCGGCCGCGGTGGAGATCCTGCAGAGCTGGCTGGACGCGCAGCGGAGGCAGAGATGATCGACGAGCTGGACCTGGCTTTCGACGAGCACGCCGAGAAAGGCAAGCCCCGCCACCGGCGGGGCGCCCGTGGTGGCAAGAAGGGCTCGGGCAAGTCCGGCATCGCCTTCGTCATGGCATTTGTCCTGTTGGCCGCGCTCGGCGGTGGTGCCTTCTTCGGCTACAACAAGGTCAAAGACTTCTTCACCGCGGCCGATTACGACGGTGCGGGCGGCGACCCGGTCCAGGTGAACATCGAGAAGAACGCGACGCTGACCGATATCGGCAACGCGCTGGTCGAGGTCGACGTCGTCAAGAGCACCAAAGCCTTCGTGAACGCGGCGGACGAGAACCCCAAGGGCAAGAACATCCAGTCCGGCACGTACAACATGAAGAAGCAGATGTCGGCCGAGAACGCCGTGACCCTGCTGCTCGACCCCAAGACGCGCGTCACCCGTGGTGTCACGCTGCGTGAGGGTCTCACGATGATGCAGACGTTCGACCTGCTGGCCAAGGGCACGAAGATCCCGTACGACGACTTCGTCGAGGCCGCGAAAGACCCGGAAGCCCTGGGCGTGCCCGACTTCTGGTTCAACCGCCGCGACGGCAAGCAGGCCAAGAAGACGGTCGAGGGTTTCCTGTTCCCCGACACGTACGAGTTCGACCCCAAGCTCGACGCCAAGGGCGTCCTCGAGGTCATGGTGGCCAAGTTCCTGGGCACGGTCGAGGAGCTCGGCTTCGTCGACACCGTGCAGAAGAACCTCTCGGTCTCGCCGTTCGAGGCGCTCATCGTGGCCTCGCTGGCCCAGGCCGAGTCGGGCGCCGACCCCGACACCCCGAAGATCGCCCGGGTCGCCTACAACCGCACGTACAAGCAGAAGCCGGCCATGCCGCTCCAGTTCGACGTGACGGCCAACTACTGGCTGCAGCTCAAGGGCAGCGCGGCCAAGCACTCGGGCCAGCTCTCCAAGACCGAGCTGAACGATCCGAAGAACCCGTACAACTCGGTGAGCCAGGCCGGCCTGACCCCCGGCCCGATCGACAACCCGGGCCGCAAGGCGCTCGAGGCCGCGATGAAGCCGGCCACCGGCCCGTGGCTGTTCTTCGTGGCCGTCGACAAAAAGGGCAACTCAGCCTTCGCCGTCACCGACGCCCAGCACGAGGCCAACATCAACAAGGCGTGCGCCAACGGCATCGACCTGAACTGCAAGGACTAGCCTGGTCGGCGTGACCACGCCCCTGTCCCGCCGCCGCGCGGCTGTGTGCGGCCGGCCGATCGCCCACTCGCTGTCGCCGGTGATCCACAACGCCGGCTTCGCGGCGGCCGGGCTGTCGGGCTGGTCGTACACGTCCTTCGAGTGCGGCTCGGCCGATCTGGCCGGCCTGATCGATGGCCTCGGCCCCGAGTGGGCCGGCCTGTCGCTGACCATGCCGCTCAAGGAAGAAGCCCTGCGGCTGGCCGCGGCCGCGACTCCGGTCGCGGTCGCGATCGGCGCGGCCAACACGCTGGTACGGCGGGACGACGGCACCTGGCAGGCCGACAACACCGACGTGACCGGCATGGTGCGCGTGCTGCGCGAGGCCGGCCTCAAACCCGCCCCTGCGGTGACCGTGCTCGGCGGCGGCGGCACCGCCCGCGCCGCCCTGGCCGCGGCGGCCCAGCTCGGCGGCTCGGCCGTGTCGATGGTGACCCGCCGCCCCGAGGCGTTCACCGAACTGCTGCCGGTGGCCGACGCGCTGGGCATCACCCTGCTCGGCGTCCCCTGGAGCCGCGCCCCCGAGGCGTTCTCGGCCGACGCCGTCATCTCCACCGTCCCCAAGGGCGCCGCCGACCGCCTGGCCACCGAGGTTGCCTGGCGCGACGGCACCGTGCTGTTCGACGCCATCTACGACCCCTGGCCGACACCCCTGGCCGCCTCGGCCCAGACCCACGGCGTACCCGTGCTCTCCGGTCTGGATCTGCTCCTGGCCCAAGCCCTGAGCCAGTTCGAGCAGTTCACGGGCGTCACCCCGGCCCCCGAACAAGCCATGCGCAGCGCCCTGTTCGAGGCGGCCGCCGCCCGGGTCGCGAGCTGAATCAGTCGGCCACCGCGAGCACCGGCGCGGAGTACTGCTCCACCGTCTGCACCATCCAGAACGCGGCGAACAGCCCGGCCACGACGATCTCAGCGCTCACCGTGCGCCGGGGGAGTCGGGAGCGTCCAGCCATCTGTCCTCGAACCAACAGCGCCGCCGGAATTCCGGAAAGCGGGACGGCGGCAGGCCTGCGGCGGCCGGTATCCGCGACGTGCCAGACTGTGACCCGTGTTGCGCTGGCTGACCGCAGGTGAATCGCACGGACCCGCCCTCGTCGCGTTGCTCGAGGGGGTGCCCGCCGGTGTCGAGGTGACGACGGCCGAGATCGGGCGCGACCTCGCGCGCCGCCGTCTGGGTTACGGCCGCGGCGCCCGCATGAAGTTCGAGCAGGACGTCGTCGAGGTCATCGGCGGCATCCGGCACGGGCTCACGCTGGGCAGCCCCGTCGCGATCCGGGTGGCCAACTCCGAGTGGCCCAAGTGGGAGACCGTCATGGCGGCCGACCCCGTGCCCGAGGACGAGCTGGCCGCGCAGGCCCGCAACGCCCCGCTGACCCGCCCCCGCCCGGGCCACGCCGACCTGGCCGGCATGCAGAAGTACGGGCACACCGACGCCCGCCCGATCCTCGAGCGGGCCAGCGCCCGCGAGACCGCGGCCCGCGTCGCCGTCGGTGTGGTCGCCAAGAACCTGATCAAGCAGGCGCTCGGCATCGAGGTCGTCTCGCACGTGATCGAGCTGGGCTCGGTCGCGGCCAAGTCCGGCCTGATCCCCACCCCCGAGGACGCCGAGCGCATCGACGCCGACCCGCTGCGCTGCCTCGACCCCGAGGCCAGCGCGCGCATGGTGGCCGAGGTCGACGCGGCCAAGAGCGACGCCGACACGCTCGGCGGCATCGTCGAGGTGCTGGCGTACGGCGTACCCCCGGGCCTGGGTTCGCACGTGCAGTGGGACCGCAAGCTCGACTCCCGGCTGGCCGCCGCCCTCATGTCGATCCAGTCGGTCAAGGGTGTCGAGATCGGCGACGGTTTCACCCAGGCCCGCTCGCGCGGTTCGGTGGCCCACGACGAGATCGTCCCCACCGCCGACGGCGTGAAGCGGGTGACCGACCGGGCCGGCGGCCTCGAGGGCGGCATCACCAACGGCGAGCCGCTGCGGGTGCGGGCCGCGCTCAAGCCGATCTCGTCGCTCAACCGCGCGCTGCAGACGATCGACGTGGTGACGGGCGAGGCGACGACGGCGATCAACCAGCGCTCCGACGTGGTCGCCGTGCCCGCCGGGGCCATCGTGGCCGAGGCCATGGTCGCGCTGGTGCTGGCCGAGGCCGCGGTCGAGAAGTTCGGTGGCGACTCGGTGGCCGAGATCAAGCGCAACCTGGCCGGCTACCTCGACGCCCTGGTCATCCGCTGATGGCGCCGCGGGCCGTCTTCGTGGGCGCCCCCGGCGCCGGCAAGTCGACGATCGGGCTTTTGACAGCGGAGCTTCTGGAAACAGAGTTCGCCGACGCCGACACGATCATCGAGGGCCGGGCCGGCAAGCCCATCCCCGAGATCTTCATCGACGACGGCGAGGACACCTTCCGCGCCCTGGAACGCGAGACGATCGCCACCGCGCTCGAGGAGTTCGACGGCATCCTGGCCCTGGGCGGCGGCGCGATCCTGCACGACGGCACCCGTGAGCTGCTGAGGAAGCACACCGTGGTCTACCTGTCGGTCGACCTGAGCGACGCGGTCAAGCGGGTCGGTCTCGGCGCGGGCCGCCCACTGCTGGCCATCAACCCGCGCGCGACCCTGAAATACCTGCTCGACCAGCGCCGCCCGCTGTATGCCGAGGTGGCCACGTACACGATAAAGACCGACGGCCGCGAGCCCGACGAGATCGCCACCGAGGCCGCCGCCCTGCTGCAGAGCTGATCGACGTGACGCGCGTGCGGCCGGCGGTGCTCAGAGCACTCCGCCGCCGCGCGAGCGGGCTGATCTTCGTCGTGGGCGAGCACGGCAGCGGTCGCACGGCCACCCTGACCGCGTTCGCGGCCGAACTGCGCCGGGACGACGAGCCGCCCGCCGTGCTGACCCACCGGTTCGCCGGCGAGCCGCCCGCGCACATGGTCGCGGCCCTGCTCGACCAGTGTCCGCAGGCCGTGGGACCGCTGGCGGGACGGCACCTGGACGAGCCGGGCGACCTGCTGGCCCTGCTGCGGATCGCCACCCGCGAACGGCCCGTGGTGTTCCTGCTCGACGACTTCTCGCGGTCCGACCTGGTCTGGTGGCGGCTGTTCCTGCGTGACGGCGAGGCCGAGCTGGCCCGGATGCCCCTGCTGATCGTGGCCGCCCTCGACGCCGTCGACGGCCCGGACGTCCGCCACCAGGATCTGGTCGCCGGGCTCGAATCGTGGTTCGCCTCGACCGTCCGGATGGACCCGGTGCTACCGGCCGAGCTCGAGAAGACGGTCGGCAGCCGGATCGCCGAGCCGCTCCGCACCCACGTGTTCGAGCTGGTCGGCGGGGCCGCGGGCCGGGTCGAGGACCTGTGGCACGAGTTGCTCGACGACGGCGCGATCGAGGCCGGCCCGGACGAGTGGAACTGGCGCTGGGGTGGCCCCGAGAACTGCGCCGACTTCGTCCGCACCGTGTTCGACCGCCGCATCCGCGAGTGCTGCGCGACCCCGCAGCAGCGCGAACTGGCCTGGGCCGTACTCCGGATGGCCGCTCTCGAAGGTGTCGAGTTCACCCCCTCCGCGGTGGCCGCCGCGCTGCACCGCCTCGGCGTCGCCGGGTGTGACGACCCGGACGGGGTGGTCGACTTCATCGACGACGTGCTCGCCGGCCCCGACCTGCTCGAAGTGGACGACGTCGCCCGGTTCGTCTATCGCGCCCGCTTCACCCGGCCGGGGCACGCGGAGGCGCTACGCCGCTTCGGGCTGGACGACGAGGAGCGCCGGCGCTGGGCCGCGGCGCTGGGTCCGGCGTACGCCGCTCCGGAGCTGACCGACCGGCGCCGGCGCGGGCTGATGCGGGCCGAGGCGGCCGGCCCGCTGGATCACCGCCTCCACGCCGAGCATCTGATGCGCCGGGCCGCCGAGGACCCATGGCAGGCGGTGGAGTTGAGCCGGCAGGCGCTGCGCGAGGCGGAGCGCTCCGGTTCGGCCGACACCGTCACGCGGTCGCTGGTCGCGGTGGCCGAGACCTTATGGCAGCTCGATCGCTTCGCCGAGGCCCGGACGTACGCGGCTCGGGCCGGCGCCCACCGGCCCGCCCAGGTCGTCCTGGCGTCGTGCCACATCGCCATCGCCGAGGACGGTGATCTGGCCGAGGCCGCCCGGCTCGCCGACGGACTGCTGGCCACGGCCGGATCCGACCTCGAACGGCAGACCGCCCGAGCCCTCCGAGCGCAGGTGGAGGCGGCCGAGCTGGTCGAGACGGGCGCGCTGTCCGAGGCCCGCGACGTGTTACTGGCCACCCCGGCCGTCGACGGCCTGCGGCTGCTGCGGGCGATCGCCGACCGCTTGGGCGACACTGCGATCGCTGACGAACTGGCCCACCTCATGCTCGTACGGGCCTGGGGCGACACCCTACGCCGAGCCCGCGCCGAGCAGGACGCCGAGGTCGCCCGCCTGTCCGCCGCCCTCGACGACCTCGGCCCCTACCTGCGCGCGCTGCACGATCAGGCCTGACCCTCCAGGCGTTCGATGCGTTCGATCAAAGGCGCCAATTCCTGGCGTACGGCGGTCAGCAGGTCCGGGGCCGGCCCGGTGTTCTTGCGCAGGTGGGCATAGCCGGTCAGCGCCGCCGCCACCGCACGCCGGGTCGCCTTGGCCTCGATGCCCCGCGCCCGCAGCAGCTCACCGGCCGCGCCGTCGGGCTCGGCCGCCAGCGCGATCAGCAGATGCTCACACCCGACGTAGTTGTTGCCCAGCCCCAGCGCCTCACCCGCCGCCAGTTCCAGCGCCGCCGCGGCCTTCGGGCTGAACCGCAGACCCTCGGCCTGGGCCCCCGGCTCGGGCGTGGTCGGCGCGATCAGCGAACCCGGGCTGACATCCATCGCCGTGAGCAGCTGCAGCGCCAGGTTGCTGCCCTCGGCCAGGACGCCGTGCAGCAGATCGCCGGTGCTGACCGTGGCCGCGCCGGCCGTCCGGGCTCGCTCGGCGGCCAGCGTGAGCACGGTGATCAGGCGCCCGGTGAGGCTCGGGAACTGCTCGGCCAGGACCGCCGCGTCGACGTCGGTCAGCACGGCCTGGCGGATCGTGGTGATGCGGCGGACCGCCTGGTCGAGCGCGCGCTGGCAGACCGCGCTGACCGGCACCCCCGTCTCGCGGACGGCCTCGGCCAGATCATCGGGCAGGTACACGTTGATTTTCGGCATGGCTCAGTTGTAACCCCGATGGGGGCATAAAGATATAACCCCATTTTCGTACGATCGGGTGCCGATAAAGTCTGCGCCGTGGTTACACGTATTTCGGTGAGTGGTGACCGTCCGTACGAGGTCCTCGTCGGCCGGGACCTGGCGGGCGAGCTGCCGTCGTTGATCGAGGGCGCGGCCCGGGCGGCGGTGCTGTTCGCCGCCCCGCTGCGTGATCAGGCGGCCCGCGTGGCCGCCGCGGCCGGCGTGCCGACGGTGATGATCGAGGTGCCCGACGCCGAGCGGGGCAAGACCGTCGAGGTCGCCGCCCAGTGCTGGGACGAGCTGGGCCGGAACAACTTCACCCGGACGGATGTCGTGATCGGCGTCGGCGGCGGCGCGGTCACCGACCTGGCCGGCTGGGTCGCCGCGAGCTGGCTGCGCGGGGTGCGCTGGGTGCCCGTCTCGACCTCGCTGCTCGGCATGGTCGACGCGTCGGTCGGCGGCAAGACCGGGGTCAACATCGCCGCCGGCAAGAACCTGGTCGGCGCGTTCCACCCGCCGGCCGGCGTGCTGTGCGACCTCGACTCGCTGCGTACCCTGCCCGCCGACGACCTGCTGGCCGGCCTGGCCGAGGTGGTCAAGTGCGGGTTCATCGCCGACCCGGTCATCCTCGAGGAGATCGAGAGTGACCCCGCCGCCGCTGTCGACCCCGACGGGCCGATGCTGCGTGAGCTGGCCGAACGCGCGATCCGGGTCAAGGCCGAGGTGGTGGGCGCCGACCTCAAGGAGTCCGGCCTGCGCGAGATCCTCAACTACGGCCACACGCTGGGCCACGCGATCGAGAAGCGTGAGAAGTACACCTGGAAGCACGGCCACGCCGTCTCGGTCGGCATGATCTTCGCGGCCGCCCTGTCACACCTGTCCGGGCGGCTCGACGAGCAGACCGCGGCCCGGCACCGCGCGATCCTGGAATCGCTCGGGCTGCCGACCTCTTACTCAGCCGAGGCCTGGCCCGAGCTGCTCAGCGCCATGCGGGTCGACAAGAAGACCCGGGCCGCCACGCTGCGCTTCGTGGTGCTCGACGACCTGGCCGAACCCGGGATCCTGAGCGGGCCCGACGAGGCGTTGCTGCGCTCGGCGTACGCCGAGGTGGCGCGATGATCTACGTGTTGAACGGCCCCAACCTGGGCCGGCTGGGCACCCGGCAGCCCGAGATCTACGGCTCCACGACGTACGCGGACCTGGTTGATCTCTGCCTGGTGACGGGCAAACGGCTGGGCCTCGAGGTCGAGGTGCGCCAGACCGACGCCGAGTTCGAAATGATCAAGTGGCTGCACCGGGCGGCCGACGAGGGCGCCGACGTGGTGCTCAATCCGGCGGCGTGGAGTCACTACAACATCGCCATCCGCGACGCGGCGGCTCTGCTCCGCGGCCGCCTCGTCGAAGTGCACATCAGCAACATCCACTCCCGCGAGGAGTTCCGGCACCATTCGGTCATCTCGGCCGTTGCCACCGGAGTCGTCGCGGGCCTGGGTGTCGATGGTTACCGTCTGGCGCTCGAGCACCTGGCCCGATTCGTCGGTTAGGCCGCGACGTCGGTAAACTCGGTCGGTCACCCACCTCAATTCCACAACAGCAGGGCAGGACATGGCTTCCACGAACGACCTGAAGAACGGCCTGGTGCTCAACCTCGACGGCGACCTCTGGTCCGTCGTGGAGTTCCAGCACGTCAAGCCGGGTAAGGGTGGGGCGTTCGTGCGCACCACGCTCAAGAACGTGCTCTCCGGCAAGGTCGTCGACAAGACCTTCAACGCCGGCACCAAGGTCGAGACCGCGACGGTCGACAAGCGCACGATGCAGTACCTCTACCAGGACGGCGAAGACTTCGTCTTCATGGACCTGGACACGTTCGACCAGATCACGGTGCAGGCCGGCACGGTCGGTGAGAACGCCAACTACCTGCTGCCCGAGGCCGAGGCCACGGTCGCCACCCACGAGGGTGTCCCGCTCTACATCGAGCTGCCGACCAGCGTCTTCCTCGAGGTCACCTACACCGAGCCGGGTCTGCAGGGCGACCGCTCGACCGGCGGCACCAAGCCGGCCACGGTCGAGACCGGCGCCACGGTCAACGTGCCGCTGTTCATCACCACCGGCGAGAAGATCAAGGTCGACACCCGCGACGGCCGTTACCTCGGTCGTTCCTGAGATGTCGGAAGGTCCCAAGACGACGCAGATGCCCGCGCGCCGCAAGGCCCGCAAGCGGGCCCTCGACGTGCTCTACGAGGCCGACCTGCGCGACCTGCCCCCGCGGCAGGTGCTGGCGACCTACCTCGAGCGCATCGCGAAGCCCCGCCCCGACCACCTCGACTACACGGTCGGCCTGGTCGAGGGCGTGGCCGAACACCTCGACCGCATCGACGAGCTGATCGCCAGCTACGCCGAGGGCTGGACGATCGACCGCATGCCGGTGATCGACCGCAACCTGGCCCGCATCGCCGTCTACGAGCTGCTCTACGTCTCCGAGATCGACGACCCGGTCGCGATCACCGAGGCGGTCGAGCTGGCCAAGCAGATGTCCACGGACGACAGCCCGCGCTTCCTCAACGGCATCCTCGGGCGGATCGCGGAATTCGCCACCCGCTAGGTGTCATCGTGAGAGCCCCGATCGCTGATGGTGATCGGGGTTTTCGCTGCTCAAAAACTTACCGTGTGCTGAGCAACGCTCACTGATCGCGCCAATTCCGGCAACGAAGTCGATCATCGTAGATGCGGCGGCCACGATGGGTGATGTCGGCCGACGGACTCCGGACGCGAAAAAGCCCGCGCGGGGCGCGGGCTTTTCGGTCTCGGGACCACGGCCGGATGTGGAGTGCGGCGCGGTCGGGGGGAAGGGGGATGAGGCGGGAAAATCAGCTGGCGAAGAAGGCCCGGGGGTCGGCCACCAGCACACCCTGCTCGGTCAGGCGCTCGATGAGGCCGGACGGCGAGATGTCGTACACGATGGCCAGGGCCCGCAGGTCGTCGGCCCGGATCGAGAGGACGCGGCCGTTGTAGTCACCGCGCTGCTGCTGGATGGCCCGGGCGTAACGCGCCACGTAGGCGAGGTCCTCGCCGGTGGTGTCGTAGAGCTTCTCGAGGTCCAGCACGATCTTGTTGGTGGCCTCGAGGCGGACACCGCTGCCGTCGGGCAGCAGTTCCGAGACGGGCACCCGGTAGAAGTCGGCCAGCTCGGCCAGGCGCGAGACGGTGACGGCACGGTCGCCACGCTCGTACGAGCCCACCACGACGGCCTTCCATCGGCCGTTCGACTTCTCTTCCACACCCTGCAGGGACAGGCCCTGCTGCTGCCGGATGGAGCGCAGGCGCGCACCCAGCGACTTGGCGTACTCAGACGGCATTCGGAACACTCCCACTGTGCTGGCCCGGAGGGGGTTCCCCTCCGCGATCGCTACGCAGCGTGACGGTACGCAGTGAGCGACCCCCGGTCAAGTGTCGTTTACCTATGAGTCGCGTCGCGACGGGGAGAGTTGTCGGAATAGTCCGTCGTGTTCGCCCGTCAGGCACGTCACCATGGTCATCGCCGCGTCCACTGGTAACGTAGCGTCAGCCATCGGGCCGGCTCCCTCCGGGGCCGTTCCGCCAGACGTCCTTTAACGACCCGTCCCGTGAGGCGGGGAAGGAGGTCCGCCGTGGCATCGCCACGCGCCGACGCGCCTAGCAAGATCATTCTTAGTGCGTCCGACCTGCATCGGGTCGTCGACCGCATCGCTCACCAGATTCTCGAGAAGACCTCGGGCGCCACCGGCACCGTCCTTCTCGGCATTCCCACCCGCGGCGTCCCGCTGGCCCAGCGCCTGGCCGCCCGCATTCACGCCTTCGAGGGCATCGACGTCCCGGTCGGCTCCCTCGACATCACCCTCTACCGCGACGACCTGCGGCTGCACGCCACCCGCGCGCTCGGCAAGACCGAGCTGCCCGGCGGCGGCATCGACGGCCGGCGGGTCGTCCTGGTCGACGACGTGCTGTTCAGCGGCCGTACCGTGCGGGCCGCGCTCGACGCCCTGAACGACGAGGGCCGCCCCAGCTCGGTGCAGCTCGCGGTGCTGGTCGACCGTGGTCACCGCCAGCTGCCGATCCGCGCCGACTACGTGGGCAAGAACATTCCGACCTCGCTCTCCGAGAGCGTCCGCGTCTCGCTGACCGAGTCCGACGGCCTCGACGAGGTCAAGCTGACCGGGGGTGAGGACCAATGATCAAACACCTGCGTTCCGCGGCCGACCTGGACGCGCCCACCGCCACCCTGATCCTGGACACCGCGGGCGAGATGGCCGCTCTGGCCGGGCGTGAGGTCAAGAAGCTGCCGACGCTGCGCGGCCGCACCGTGGTCAACCTGTTCTACGAGGACTCGACCCGCACCCGCATCTCGTTCGAGGCCGCGGCCAAGCGCCTGTCGGCCGATGTCATCAATTTCTCGGCCAAGGGCTCCAGCGTCTCAAAGGGTGAGAGCCTGAAGGACACCGCGCTCACCCTGCAGGCCATGGGAGCCGACGCGGTCGTCATCCGGCACCCCGCCTCGGGCGCGCCGCACCGGCTGGCCGCGTGGGTCGACGGGTCGGTCGTCAACGCCGGCGACGGGACGCACGAGCACCCGACGCAGGCGCTGCTCGACGCCTACACGATGCGGTCGCGGCTGGGCCGGATCGACGGCCTCAAGGTCGCCATCGTGGGTGATGTGCTTCACAGCCGGGTCGCCCGCTCCAACGTCCTGCTGCTCACGACGCTGGGGGCCCAGGTCACGCTGGTCGGCCCGCCCACGCTCATCCCGGTCGACATCGCCGCCGCGTTGTCACCGGCGACCAAAGTGTCGTACGACCTGGATAGCGTCCTGCCCGACATGGACGTCGTGATGATGCTTCGAGTGCAGACCGAGCGCATGCAGGACTCGTTCTTCCCGTCCGCCCGGGAATACAGCCGCCGCTACGGTCTCGACCTCGCGCGCATGCGCAAACTGCCGGAACACGCGATCGTCATGCACCCCGGCCCGATGAACCGCGGCATGGAGATCACGCCCGAGGTGGCCGACTCCTCCCGCTCCACGATCGTCGAACAGGTCGCCAACGGCGTCAGCGCCCGCATGGCGGTTCTCTATCTGCTGCTTGGGGGCAAGGCATGACCTCTTATCTGTTGCGCGGTGTCTCGGTGCTCGGTGCCGAGTCGCGAGATCTGGCGATCGTCGACGGGCTCATTTCCGACAAAGCTCCGGCGGACGCCGAGATCATCGACGCCGCCGGGCTGGTGGCGCTGCCCGGCCTGGTCGACCTGCACACCCACCTGCGCGAGCCGGGCCGCGAGGACGCCGAGACGGTCGAGACCGGCTCCCGGTCGGCCGCGCTCGGCGGCTACACCGCGGTCTTCGCGATGGCCAACACCTCGCCGGTGGCCGACACGGCCGGCGTGGTCGAGCAGGTCTGGCGGCTGGGCCGCGAGGCCGGGCTGGTCGACGTGCAGCCGATCGGCGCGGTCACCGTCGGGCTGGCCGGCAAGCAGCTGGCCGAGCTGGGCGCGATGGCCACCTCCGCCGCCAACGTGCGCATCTTCTCCGACGACGGCCACTGCGTCGCCGACCCGCGCCTGATGCGCCGCGCGCTCGAATACGTCAAGGCGTTCGACGGCATCATCGCCCAGCACGCCGAGGAGCCGCGGCTCACCGAGGGCGCCCAGATGCACGAGGGCGAGGTCAGCACCCGGCTCGGCCTCACCGGCTGGCCCGCGGTGGCCGAAGAAGCGATCATCGCGCGCGACGTGCTGCTGGCCGAGCACGTCGGCAGCCGCCTGCACATCTGCCACGTGTCCACGGCGGGCTCGGTCGAGGTGCTGCGCCAGGCCAAGGCCCGCGGCGTGCGCGTGACGGCCGAGGTCACCCCGCACCACCTGCTGCTCACCGACGAACTGGCCGCGTCCTACGACCCGGTCTACAAGGTCAACCCCCCGTTGCGTACGGCGGCCGACGTCGAGGCGCTGCGGGCCGCGCTGGTCGAGGGTGTGATCGACATCGTCGCCACGGACCACGCGCCGCACGCGACGGAGGACAAGGAGTGCGAGTGGGCGTACGCCCGCCCGGGCATGGTCGGTCTCGAGACCGCCCTGCCGGTCGTGCTCTCCGTGCTGGGTGAGCGGTGGGACCTGATCGCCGAGCGCATGTCCCGGACGCCCGCGCGCATCGCGGGCCTGACCGGCCACGGCACCGACCTCGCGGTGGGGCAGCCGGCCAACCTCACGCTGGTGGACCCGTCCGCCCGGCGGGTCGTCGACCCGTCCGAGCTGGCGAGCCGCAGCCGCAACACACCGTACGCGGGCACCACCCTGCCGGGTCGCATCGTCGCGACCTTCCTCCGGGGAGAGCCGACGGTCCTCGATGGGAAGGCTGTTAAATGAGCACCCCCCCTTTTGATGCAGTACGGCGAAGCCGTTTGGCCAGCCCAGCGATCCTCGTGCTCGAGGACGGCAGGACGTTCACCGGTCTCGCTTACGGCGCGCTCGGCGAGACGTTCGGCGAGGCCGTCTTCACCACCGGCATGACCGGTTACCAAGAGACTTTGACCGACCCGTCGTACCACCGGCAGGTCGTGGTGCAGACCGCGCCGCAGATCGGCAACACCGGCGTCAACGACGAGGACGACGAGTCGTCCAAGATCTGGGTCGCGGGTTACGTCGTACGCGACCCGGCTCGTCGCCCCTCCAACTGGCGCTCCACCGGTGACCTGGGGGAGCGGCTGGCCGCCGAGGGTGTCGTCGGCATCAGCGGCATCGACACCCGCGCACTGACCCGGCACCTCCGGTCGCGGGGCGCCATGCGGGTGGGCATTTCCAGCGTGGATCTCGACCCGGTCTCCCTTCTCGCACGTGTTCAGGCCGCGCCCCAGATGGTGGGCGCGGACTTGTCGGCGGAAGTCAGCACATCGGATAAATACACTGTGTCCGCTATCGGCGAACATAGGTATACAGTTGCCGCGCTCGACCTCGGCATCAAGCGCAACGTCTCGCAGCGCCTCGCCGCTCGCGGCGTGACCACGCACATCTTCCCGGCCTCGTCGTCGATCGAAGACCTGCTCGCGGTGTCGCCCGACGCGGTGTTCTTCTCGCCCGGCCCCGGCGACCCGGCCACCGCCGACGGCCCGGTCGCGCTGGCCCGCGAGGTCATGCGCCGGCAGAAGCCGCTGTTCGGCATCTGTTTCGGCAGTCAGATCCTGGGCCGGGCGCTCGGCTTCGGCACTTACAAGCTGGGGTACGGCCACCGCGGCATCAACCAGCCGGTGCTCGACAAGACCACCGGCAAGGTCGAGGTGACCAGCCACAACCACGGCTTCGCGGTCGACGCGCCGCTCAACACCGTGATCGACACCGACTTCGGCGGCGTCGAGGTCTCGCACGTCTGCCTCAACGACAACGTGGTCGAGGGCCTGCGCGGCCTCGAGGTCCCCGCCTTCACCGTCCAGTACCACCCCGAGGCGGCAGCCGGCCCGCATGACGCGGACTACTTGTTCGACCGGTTTGTTGAGCTTGTGGAAAAGAAGGGCTGATCGCATGCCGAAGCGTGAAGATCTCAAGCATGTGATGGTGATCGGCTCGGGCCCGATCGTCATCGGCCAGGCCTGCGAGTTCGACTACTCGGGCACCCAGGCCTGCCGCGTCCTGCGGGCCGAGGGCATCCGGGTCTCGCTGGTCAACTCCAATCCGGCCACGATCATGACCGACCCCGAGTTCGCCGACGCCACCTACGTCGAGCCGATCACCCCGGAGTTCGTCGAGCTGATCATCGCCAAGGAGCGCCCGGACGCGATCCTGCCCACCCTCGGCGGCCAGACCGCGCTCAACACCGCGATCGCGCTGCACGAGAGCGGCGTCCTCGAGAAGTACGGCGTCGAGCTGATCGGCGCCGACGTCGACGCGATCCGCCGCGGCGAGGACCGCCAGCTGTTCAAAGAGATCGTGGCCAAGGCCGGCGGTGAGACCCCGCGCTCGCGCGTCTGCCACTCGATGGACGAGGTGCACGCGACGGTGGCCGAGCTCGGCCTGCCGGTCGTCATCCGGCCGTCGTTCACCATGGGCGGTCTCGGCTCGGGCATGGCCCACACCGACGACGACCTGAACCGGATCGCCGGCTCCGGCCTGGCCGCCTCCCCGGTGCACGAGGTGCTCATCGAGGAGAGCGTGCTCGGCTGGAAGGAGTACGAGCTCGAGCTGATGCGCGACAAGCACGACAACGTCGTGGTCGTCTGCTCGATCGAGAACGTCGACCCGATGGGCGTGCACACCGGCGACTCGGTGACCGTGGCCCCGGCCATGACCCTGACCGACCGCGAGTACCAGAACCTGCGCGACCTCGGCCTCGCCGTGCTGCGCGAGGTCGGCGTCGACACCGGCGGCTGCAACATCCAGTTCGCGATCAACCCCGACAACGGCCGCCTGGTCGTCATCGAGATGAACCCGCGCGTGTCGCGCTCGTCGGCGCTCGCCTCCAAGGCCACCGGCTTCCCGATCGCCAAGATCGCGGCCAAGCTGGCCATCGGCTACACGCTCGACGAGATCCCCAACGACATCACGCTGAAGACGCCGGCCGCCTTCGAGCCCGCCCTCGACTACGTGGTCGTGAAGATCCCGCGGTTCGCCTTCGAGAAGTTCCCGGGGGCCGACCCCGAGCTGACCACCACGATGAAGTCGGTCGGCGAGGCCATGTCGATCGGCCGGAACTTCGCCGAGGCGCTCAACAAGGCGATGCGTTCCTTGGAGACGTCAGCCGCGGGGTTCTGGACGCGTCCGGATCCTTCTGGTGATCTTGCGTCCGTTCTGGATGATTTGCGCATTCCGCACGACGGCCGGCTTTACACGGTCGAGCGCGCGCTGCGGCTCGGCGCGACCGTCGAGCAGGTGCACGAGGCCAGCGGGCGGATCGACCCGTGGTTCCTCGACGAGATCAAGGCGCTGGTCGACCTCCGTACGGAGATCATCGACGCCCCCGTGCTCGACGAGGAGCTGCTGCGCCGGGCCAAGCGCTCGGGCGTCTCCGACAAGCAGCTCGCCGCCCTGCGCCCCGAGCTCGCGGGGGAGGACGGCGTACGCACGCTGCGGCACCGGCTCGGCATCCGCCCGGTCTACAAGACCGTCGACACCTGCGCGGCCGAGTTCGAGGCCGACACCCCGTACCACTACTCGACGTACGACGAGGAGACCGAGGTCGCGCCGTCGGCCCGGCCCAAGGTGCTCATCCTCGGCTCGGGTCCGAACCGCATCGGCCAGGGCATCGAGTTCGACTACTCCTGCGTGCACGCGGTCATGGCTCTGCGCGGCGTCGACTACGAGACCGTCATGGTCAACTGCAACCCGGAGACGGTCTCGACCGACTACGACACGGCCGACCGGCTCTACTTCGAACCGCTGACCTTCGAGGACGTCTTCGAGGTCTTCGGATCGGAGGACTCCAGCGGCAAGGCGGCCGGCGGGCCCGGTGTGATCGGCGTGATCGTGCAGCTCGGCGGCCAGACCCCGCTCGGCCTGGCCAACCGGCTCAAGGCGGCCGGCGTACCCATCGTCGGCACCTCGCCCGAGTCGATCGACCTGGCCGAGGACCGCGGCCTGTTCGGCGCCGTGCTGGCCAAGGCCGGCCTGCGCTCGCCCGACCACGGCACCGCGACCAGCTTCGACGAGGCCAAGGCGATCGCCGACACGATCGGCTACCCGGTGCTGGTCCGCCCGTCCTACGTGCTCGGCGGCCGCGGCATGGAGATCGTCTACGACGAGCCCACGCTGAAGGGCTACATCGAGCGGGCCACCGAGATCTCGCCCGACCACCCGGTGCTGGTCGACCGGTTCCTCGACGACGCGATCGAGATCGACGTCGACGCGCTGTGCGACGCGACCGGCGAGGTCTACCTGGGCGGCGTCATGGAGCACATCGAGGAGGCCGGAATCCACTCCGGCGACTCGTCGTGCTCGCTGCCGCCGATCACCCTGGCCGGCTCGCACCTGGCCGAGGTGCGCCGCTACACCGAGGCCATCGCCCGCGGCGTCGGGGTGCGTGGCCTGCTCAACGTGCAGTACGCGCTCAAGGACGACACGCTCTACGTGCTCGAGGCCAACCCGCGCGCGTCGCGGACCGTGCCGTTCGTCAGCAAGGCGACCGCGGTGCCGCTGGCCAAGGCGGCGGCCCGGATCATGCTCGGCGCCACCATCGCCGAGCTGCGGGCCGAGGGCATGCTGCTGGCCGACAGCGACGGCGGCACGGTGCCCGAGAACGCGCCGATCGCCATCAAAGAGGCGGTGCTGCCGTTCAAGCGGTTCCGCACCCCGGCCGGTAAGGGCGTCGACAGCCTGCTCGGCCCCGAGATGAAGTCGACCGGCGAGGTGATGGGCATCGACGCCGGCTTCGGCCAGGCGTTCGCCAAGTCGCAGGCCGCCGCGTACGGCTCGCTGCCGACCTCGGGCAAGATCTTCGTCTCGGTCGCCAATCGCGACAAGCGGGCGATGGTCTTCCCGATCAAGCGGCTGGCCGACCTCGGCTTCACGATCGTCACCACGGCCGGCACCGGCGAGGTGCTGCGCCGCTACGGCGTCGTCTGCGAGATCGTGCCCAAGCACTTCGAGAGCCCCGGCCAGAACGCGGTAGAGCTCATCCTGGCCGGCGAGATCGCGATGATCATCAACACGCCGCAGGGCTCGGGGGCCAGCGCCCGCTCCGACGGGTACGAGATCCGCAGCGCGGCGGTCACGGCCGACATCCCGAGCATCACCACGGTGCCGGGCGCGGCGGCTGCGGTCATGGGCATCGAGGCGCTCATGCGCGGCGACATGACCGTGCGGCCCCTGCAAGAGCTGCACGCGGTCCTGCGGGGTACGAAGTGACGTTGTTCGAGTCCGCCGTCCGCCCGGTCCTGTTCCGGGTGGGCGGCGGGGACGCCGAGAAGGCCCACGAGTTCACGCTGAACCGCCTGGCCAAGCTGCCCGGCCCGGTGCGCGCGGCTATGAAGGCCCGGTATGCGGTCGACGCCCCGGTCGAGGCGTTCGGTGTGCGCTTCCCCAACGCGGTCGGTCTGGCCGCCGGCATGGACAAGAACGGTCTGGCCCTGCCCGCGTGGCCGGCCCTCGGCTTCGGCTTCGTCGAGGTCGGCACGGTCACCGCGCACGCCCAGCCCGGCAACGACAAGCCGCGCCTGTTCCGCCTGCGCGACAGCGAGGCGATCATCAACCGGATGGGCTTCAACAACGCGGGCGCGGCCGCCCTGGCCGACCGGCTCGAGCAGCTCGGCCCGATCGGGGTGCCGCTGGGCGTCTCGCTCGGCAAGTCGAAGGTGACCCCGCTCGAGGAGGCGGTCGACGACTACCTCACCTCGCACAAGCTGCTGCACCCGTACGCGGACTACATCGCGGTCAACGTCTCGTCGCCCAACACGCCGGGCCTGCGCACGCTGCAGGACAAGTCCGCGATCGCCGACCTGCTGACCGCGCTGGTCGGCCCCAAACCGGTGCTCGTGAAGATCGCTCCCGACCTCACCGAGCCGGCCATCGCCGAACTGCTCGAGGTCTGCCTCAGCCACGGCGCGGCCGGGGTGATCGCCACCAACACGACGCTGTCGCGCGACGGGATCGCCGAGGGCGACCGGTCCCGGGCGGGGGAGTCCGGCGGGTTGTCGGGGCGGCCACTGACCGAGAAGGCCCGCCAGGTCGTCCACTTCGTGCACACCGAGACCGGCGGCAAGCTGCCGATCATCGGGGTGGGCGGCATCATGGGCGCCGACGACGCGGCCCGGCTCTTCGACGCGGGCGCCGCACTGGTCCAGCTCTACAGCGGCTTCATCTACCGGGGCCCGGCGCTGGTACGGGCGGCCGCCTCGGTCCGCCCGGTCACCTCGACTGCGGTGGCGCGATGAGCGGGCGAGCGCCGGCCGCTTCCAGACCTCTTCGCCTCCGGGCCCGCCCGGTCCGGCCGACGGCCTCGTTCCCCTCGCCGTTCTTCCTGCGGGTGCCTTCCTTCCGGGCAGCGGCTTCCTTCCTCCGGGTGTCTTCCTTCTGGGCGGGGCGCCTCTTCTGGGTTCCTTCTTTCTGGGCAGCAGTGCCTTTCCCGCCGGCGGCCGTGCGATGAACGGCTCGCGGGCGGAGGAGTTGGTCGCCCGCGACCGGCGGCACGTGTGGCATCCGTACGGGCCGATGCCCGGGCGCAGCGAGCCCTACCTCGTCGAGAGCGCGTCCGGCGTACGGCTGAAGCTCGCCGACGGCCGGGAACTGGTCGACGGCATGTCGTCGTGGTGGGCAGCCATTCACGGGTATCGGCACCCGGTGCTCGATGCCGCGCTGGCTGAGCAGGCCGGGCGAATGAGCCACGTGATGTTCGGCGGGCTCACCCACGAACCGGCGATCGAGCTGGCCACGACCCTGGTCGATCTGGCCCCCGACGGTCTGGAGCACGTCTTCCTGGCCGACTCCGGCTCGGTCGGTGTCGAGGTGGCGATCAAGATGGCGTTGCAGGCCCAGCTGGCGCTCGGCCACGACGGTCGCCGGAAACTCGCCACGTGGCGCGGCGGGTACCACGGCGACACGTTCCACCCGATGAGCGTGTGCGACCCGGTCGGCGGTATGCACTCGCTGTGGACCGGGGTGCTGCCGGCCCAGGTCTTCGCCGGCCCGCCGCCCGCCGCATACGACGAGGCGTACGCGGCCGAGCTCGTCGAGATGGTCGAGAAGCACGCCGACGAGATCGCCGCCGTGATCGTCGAGCCGGTCGTGCAGGGCGCCGGGGGCATGCGGTTCCACCATCCGGAGTATCTGCGCGTCCTGCGCGACATCACGGCCGCGCACGGCATCTTCCTGATCTTCGATGAGATCGCCACCGGCTTCGGCCGCACCGGCGAGTTCTTCGCGGCCGCGCACGCCGGGGTCAGCCCCGACATCATGTGCGTCGGCAAGGCGCTCACGGGCGGCTATCTGACCCTGGCGGCCACGCTGTGCACGAGCGAGGTCGCGGCGGCGATCTCGGCCGGGGCGGGCGGCGGTCTGGCCCACGGCCCGACGTTCATGGGCAACCCGCTGGCGTGCGCGGTCGCCAACGCCTCGCTGGGGCTCCTGCGCACGGGTGACTGGCGGGATCGCGTGCGGGTGATCGAAATCGGTCTCCGCGCGGGCCTGGAGCCGCTGCGAACGGCGCCCGGCGTCGCGGACGTGCGGGTCCTGGGGGCGATCGGGGTCGTGCAGTTGGACCACGACGTGGACATCGCCCGGGCGACCGCGGCGGCCGTCGAGGCAGGGGTGTGGCTCCGGCCCTTCCGCGACCTGATCTACACGATGCCGCCGTATGCGGCCGAACCGGACGACGTCGCCCGGATCGCGGCCGGTATCGCCGCCGCGGTATCGGCGACCTGAAGATCCCGAGCCGACGCCAGGGGCCGCCACTGAACTCGTGCACACACGATGCGGCCCGCGACGTCCGCACTGTTGACCTTGATCAGCGTCCGGGTTCGTTCCGGCGTCCCGAACCTGACTGACCACTTGACCGACCCGGCCCCGCGGACGGGTCGCGACCTGACTGATCACTTGACTGACGACACGGAAGAGGGAGTCCCTGTGGAGACCTTCGGCAAGCGCCTCGCGGAGGCCATGGACAAGCGCGGCCGGCTGTGCGTGGGCATCGACCCGCACGCCGCTCTCCTGGCCCGCTGGGGCCTCACCGACGACGTCGCCGGCCTGGAACGCTTCGCCCGTACGGTGGTCGAAGCCCTGGCCGATCGGGTGGCCGTGCTCAAGCCGCAGTCGGCTTTTTTCGAGAGATTTGGGTCACGTGGCATCCAAATTCTTGAGTCAACTATCCGACAGTCCCGGGAGGCCGGCGCGCTGGTCCTGCTCGACGTGAAGCGCGGCGACATCGGCTCGACGATGGCCGCGTACGCCGACGCGTACCTCGATCCGGCCAGTCCTCTGCGTGCCGACGCGATTACTGTGAGTCCCTATCTCGGCGTGGGCTCGTTGCAGCCGGCATTCGACGTCGCCGCTCGTCACGGCGGCGGCGTCTTCGTTCTGGCGCTGACGTCCAATCCGGAGGGACCCTCCGTCCAGCATGCTGTCGCAACGGACAAAAAGACCGTGGCACAAAACGTGATCGACGAAATTTCCCTGCTCAACAAGGGTTTTGAGCCGCTCGGAAGCCTCGGTCTCGTAATCGGAGCGACGATCGGTGAAACCGGGCACGATCTGTCCCGAGTGAACGGTCCGCTGCTCGCGCCGGGCCTCGGAGCGCAGGGCGCAACCGCCTCCGACCTGCGGTCCGTCTTCGGCGAAAGCCTGCGCAACGTGCTGCCGTCGTACTCACGGGAAGTCCTCACAGCGGGACCTTCAGTGGCCGGCCTGAGGGACGCCGCGGACCGCGCCGCGGACGAATGCCGGGCCGCTCTCGGGTGAAACGGCCCTGCTTATCAGGGCGTGACCAAGCGGTCGGCGGGGTACCCCCACGTTGCCGAAAGCGCGGTTGACCGCTAGTTTTCCGGTCGCCGGTGGACCACATGCCCCTTTGGTTCCCTGGCACACCACGTTTCACAGAAGCGCCGGTATTGAACTACCGCCGCGATAGGGACCTGAGGAGAACTGGTGCCGCTCCCGTCACTGAGCCCCGAGCAGCGCGCTGCAGCGCTGGAGAAGGCCGCGGAAGTACGCAAGGCTCGGGCTGAGCTGAAGGAACAGCTCAAGTCCGGCAAGACCACCCTCGCCGCTGTGCTTGACCGCGCGGAGGAGGACGAGGTCGTCGGCAAGCTGAAGGTCTCGGCCGTGCTCCAGGCGCTGCCGGGCATCGGCAAGATTCGCGCGACCCAGATCATGGAGAAGCTGAAGATCGCCGACAGCCGTCGGCTGCGCGGTCTCGGCGACCAGCAGCGCAAGGCCCTCCTGGGGGAGTTCGCTGCGAACTGACTCACGGGCTCGTGTTGAATGAGCCTTGTGAGCATGGATGACGACGCGCGCCCGGCAGCCCGCCTCACGGTCCTTTCCGGCCCCTCCGGGGTCGGGAAAGACAGTGTGATCGAGCTGATCCGGGCGCGCTCGCCTTGGATCAAGTTGTCCGTGTCGGTGACGACCCGGAAGAAACGCGACTACGAGACCGACGGCGAGCACTACCACTTCGTGACCCGGCAAGATTTCCAGCGACTGATCGACGGCGGTCAGCTGCTCGAATGGGCCGAGTTCGCCGGCAACCTCTACGGCACGCCCCGGGCCCAGGTCGAGGGGTGGATCAGCCAGGGCCGGCCCGTCCTGCTCAAGATCGACTTGCAGGGCGCCCGCCAGGTGCGGGCCACCATGCCCGACGCGCAACTCGTCTTCCTGGCCCCGCCCAGCGTCGAAGAGCTGCGCCGCCGCCTGATCGGCCGAGGCACCGACGACGAGGAAACCATCCGCCGTCGCCTGGCCCACGCCGACGAGGAACTGGCCGCCGAGAAAGAATTCGACCGCACGGTGGTCAACGACTTCGTCGAGCGGGCCGCCGATGAGCTGGTAGGATTGCTCGGTTCGTCATTTCTGACGCCAGCGCAAGCCCCAGAGCATTAAGGATCTTAAAACTGTGGGAACCATCGCGAACCCCGAGGGCATCACCAACCCGCCGATCGACGAGCTGCTCGACAAGACCTCGTCGAAGTACTCGCTGGTGATCTTCGCGGCTAAGCGCGCCCGCCAGGTCAACGCTTACTACAGCCAGCTCGGCGAAGGTCTGCTGGAATACGTCGGCCCGCTGGTCGAGACCACGCCGCAGGAGAAGCCGCTCTCGATCGCCATGCGCGAGATCAACGCTGGGCTTCTGACTGCTGAGGCTACCGACAACCCCTGATCCGGGGTTTTGCCTGATCGCCGCTTTTGCGGTCGGCCACTTGATCCCGCGTCCGTTCTGGGCGCGGGATCTTTTCGGTTTGTGGGGTGGACTCGCTTGCGCTGGGACGGCTGAGGCCGAGGGTGACCATGCTGGGCTGATGAAGCGCACGCCCTGCATGGTCACCCTCGGCCTCAGCCTTGCGTGGGGTTCACCTCGCCCTGAGGGAGTGGTTGGCGCTTCTCTTCGTGCGTGGCTGGGGTGGGGGAATCCGTGCGGGTGGGGGATCTGGCTTCCGCGTTGGGGGTGGGCTGGGACTTTCTCGCACTCAGGCCGGGCTTTGTGGTGGGGTGCGCGTTCGCACCGTGCCGGTTGCGCTTTGCGGTGGGTATGGGAGGGGTGGGCGGGCTCCGTATTTGGGGGGTGGCTTTCAGGTGCGCGGCTTTGCAGTTGGTGTGCAGCCGGGGGTCTTGAGACGGTGGTTTCTTCGCTGTCAGGTGCAACAGAAGTGGTCGTAGCCGGTGCGCGGGACGGCGTGGGCGGACGTCGTCTTGCCCGTCGGTCAGGTGCAGCTGGAGTGGTCGTAGCCGGTGCGCGGGACGGCGCGGGCGGACATCGGCTCTGCCCGCCGGTCGGGTGCAACTGGATTGGTTGCAGCCGGCGCGCGGGACGGGCCGAGCGGACATCGTTTCTGCCCGCCGTTCAGGTGCAGCTGGAGTGGTAGCTGCGGCGTGGGCCGGCTGGGCCTTGCCTGTGTTCGCAGATGCCGTCGGGGCGGTACGTCTGTCCGCGAGCGGTGTGGCGAGGGCGGGGTTGGGGTTTTTCTTATCAGGGTGAGTTCTGGCTTGGGTGA
>NZ_JAMYJR010000067.1 GCF_024137025.1 Paractinoplanes aksuensis | reverse complement strand
GGCCCGCCCCCCCCCCCCCCGCCCCCCGGCGCGGCGGGGGGGGCCCCCCCCCGCGGGGGGGGGCGGGCCGGGGGGGGCCCCCCCCCCGCGGGGGGGGGGGGGGCCCGCCGCGTCGAGAACTCGGGAGGTCAGCTCGAAGGCTCGCCCTCCACGTCCGGCTGTTCGGTCCAGAGGGCTCGCATCTGCTTCTGCACGAAGACCGTCAGCTGGTGCCGGTAGTCGGAGTTGAAGGACTCCAGCGTCTCGATCTGTTTCTGCAGGGCCTCCCGCTTGATCGACAGACCACCCACGGCATCCTCGTAGCGTTGCTGCGCCTGGCGTCGTAACTGTTCGGCGTGGTCGTGCCCGGCGGCCACGATGGTCTCGGCCTCACTGCGTGCCCCGGCCACCATCATCTCCGCCTCGGCCCGAATCTTCTCGGCCCGGGACCGGGCCTCCCGATCCATCTGCTCGACGCGGGCCTCGGCCTCGGCCAGCATGCGGCGCGCCTGGTCGGTCGCGTCGGCGACATGAGCCGCGGCCGTGCGCTGAGCCAGGGTCAGCACCTCGAGCGCTTTGTCGGGTGGCATGCCCGCCTCGGCCGGCGCGACCTCAGCTTGCGCGGCCTCGGCCGGCGCGTCCACGGGCGGCGCGACCTCGGGCGGCGTGGCCACGGGCGGCGGCGTCGCCTCAGGCGCCGGCAACCTCAGTGGGAGGACGAGCGTCGTGCTCCCGATCGGCCCGCCGACGGCGGACACCTTGACGCGTCCGATCATCTGCTTGTCACCCACGACCTTCTCCGGTCCGGACAGCGTCTCTTCGATACATGGTGGAACCTTCCTGATCCTCGCGTCACGCCAGGTCCGGCTGCGTTTTGAAACGACCACCGGTCTTGATGGTGACTGCTGCCCGGAAAAGGGGAACCGTCCCTACGCCGGGGATCCGCCGATCGGTCAGCCCGGGGCGATCCTTTTTGCCACTGGCGGTAGCCCGGCGACCGAAGTCGTCCGTCGCCGGCCGGCAGTTCTACCTCTTGCAAGAAGCGGTTCGCCCGGCGATCGGAAAGGAATCGGCACGCCCGCAACCGGCAGCGTTGCCGGCGGCGCGCCGATCCTCCGAAATCGCGGCGTGACCCGGCCGGGGAATCCCGAGCTCAGGAACCTTGGGATTCCCTGGTTGAAACCTGCATGAGTTGAAGTGGAAAGGCCACGGAAGAAAGCTGTGCGGACGACCGAGTTCCTTCTCGCGCTTCTGTTCTGTCTCTTCGTGCTCAGCCGGCGGGTCGCCCGTGTCCCGGCCCCGAGACGTCCACCGTCCGGCGTCCGGCCGCGGCGAGGGCTGGCGAAGGCCTGTCTGCTTCGCCGCCGCCGGTGAACACAGTCCACCGGCACAAGGCGCAATGACAGGCCGACCGATTCCGGCGGTGGCGCGGGCCGGCGCTTATCGCAGAAGCGGCCGCTCCTGAATCGAATGGGCCGGAATGCTCGGATGATCGGTCGGCCGGGCCGCACGAAAGTCGAGGCCGGACGGGCCGGGGCGATATGTTTTCCGGGCGCCGCGCCATTCCAGGGTTGATGCATGCCGATCGGTAACAGTGGCGCCTGGCGCCTTATCGCCTACGTCGTTCTTCCCGTTCTTTGTGCCTACGGCGCCGGGCGGGACCATCAGTGGTACAACCACGGATACCGCGCGCCGCGGCCGGTCGGCGGCCCAACTGCGGACAAGCGGTAGTGGATTCAGCCGCGCGCCCGGAGTCCGCGGTAACGGCGGCGTTCCAGACCGGGCAGCAGGATGTGCTCGTCGAGGTCGCGGCCGGTGGCGACCTGCTCGGACAGACGCGCGGCGAGACGGCGGGCGGGCAGCCGGCGCAGGCCGCGCGCGGGCAGCTCGCCGGCGAACGGGCCGGTGAGGCGGCGCAGGCGGCGGCCCTGGTCGGCGATCGTGGTCTCGGCGGCGGCGAAGGGCGCGTAGACCGCGTGCACCCCGTCGACCGGCCCGGCCCCGGCCATCGGCACGAACGGGAGCCCGAGCAGCATCAGGTCGCGGTGGGCCGGCTGGTCGAGCAGGGCCACCAGATGGCGTACGCCCGCCCGCTGCCCCGCCCGCAGCAGCGAGCGATACAGAAGGGCACTCACAGTAACGGCCGAACGATCGTTACGGTAGTCGGGAAGAACACTCAGCGTAGCCAGATCCCAGATCGTGCCGCCGTCGTGCAGGCCGTGCGCCTCGACCACCGCCGACAGGTCGCGCCCGATCCGCTCGGGGCCGTCGTCCAGCGCGCGGCCGCCGCCCCGGACCACCTGGCCGACCCCGGCCGGAAGTCCGCTCCGCCTGTCCAGAACGAGCAGAAAGATGCTGTTCACGTCGTGTTCGGCGGTGCTCGAAGGCGCCACTGTGCGAGCCACGTCGGCGGTCGGGTCGGTCGGTCCGACGGCCAGTGCGGCGAAGCGTCCGCCGGTCGGATGGGCCGCGAGCGCGGCGGCGCAGTGCCGGGCCAGCGCCTTGGCGTCGAGCTCAGGAATCCGCGGCATGCGAGGCGTCCTAACGGGCGTAACGGATCAACCGGACCCACGCACTTTAGGCTTGAACTACTCTACGTGTCAGCGACGTTAGTCACAATGAGTTAGATCTTGAAGTAAAGGCTGAGGTCGGAGCCGGGCTTCCGACCGTCCCGGTGGTCACTGCGGGAAGTTGCCCGAGTGCTCTCCGGTCTTGATCTGCCGGTGGCGCCGGGCCAAGGTCAATAGTCGATGAGTTTCGATGACGAGCGGGCGTGAACCTCCTGTGGCGGACGTTGCTCCGCAACCGTGGCCGGGTCGCGTCCGGAAGCCTGCTGATCGGGCTGCACCAGGGGTGCCAGGCGGTCGTGCCGATCCTCATCGGGGTGATCGTCGACCGGGCCGTGGCCACCGGCAGCCTCGGCCGGCTGGCCCTGTGGACCGGCGTCCTGGGCGTGCTCTTCCTGGTGCTGACCGTCGCCTACCGCACGGGCACCCGCCAGCTGATGCGGGCGATCGCCGACGAGGCCCACCGGCTGCGGCTCGAGGTGGCGGCCAAGGTGCTCGACCCGCGGAGCGAGGTGCGCACCGGTGACGTGCTGACCATCTCGACGACCGACGCCGACACCACGTCGTATCTGCTCGACTATCTGCCGAGGCTGTTCGGAGCCCTGGTCGCCACGGCCATCAGCGCGATCGGGCTCTGCCTGATCTCCGTACCCCTGGGCCTGGTGGTGTTGATCGGCACCCCGGTCGTGCTGATCGGGCTGCAGCGGGCGGCGCCCCGGATCACCCGCCGGATCGCGGCCCGGCAGGAGGTCGCGGGCCGGGCCGCCTCGCTGGCCACCGACCTGGTCACCGGCCTGCGCCCGCTGCGGGGGATAGGCGCCCAGGACGCCGCTGCCCGCCGCTACCGCGACGCCAGCCGCGAGTCGCTGGCCGCCACACTGCGGGCGGCCAAGACACTGGGCTGGTTCCAGGCCGCCTCCGACACCGTCAGCACGCTGGTCGCCTGCGGCATCGCGATCCTGGCCGGGTGGTTCGCGCTGAGCGGGCGCATCTCGGCCGGCGAACTGGTGACGGTGATCGGGCTCGCCGCCTTTCTGGGCGAACCGTTCGCCACGCTGTCGGCCGCGCCCGGCTGGTTCGCCTCGTCGCGGGCCTCGGCCGAGCGGATCGAGGCCGTGCTGGCCCTGCGCCCGGCCGCCCCACCCGGCGGGGACAACCCGGTGCCGCCGGTGGCCGGCGAGTGCGTCGGGGTGGTGGTCGAGCCGGACGCGGGCGCGCTGGTGGCCCTGCTCGACGACGGCTCCCCGGACGTGCTGGTGGCGCCCCACCTGCCCGAGCTGTTCAGCGGCACGATCCGCGAGAACCTGCTCGACCCGGACAGCTCCGAGCAACTGGGCGAGGTGTTGCGCGCGTCGGCCGCCGACGACGTGGTGGCGGCCCACCCGGACGGGCTCGACCACGCCATCGCCGACCGCGGCGCGGCCCTGTCCGGCGGTCAGCGGCAGCGGCTAGCCCTGGCCCGGGCGCTGCTGGCCCGGCCCCGGCTGCTGGTCCTGCACGAACCGACCACGGCCGTCGACGCGGTGACCGAGCACGCCATCGCCCGCGGCATTCGCGACCTGCGGCACCGGCCCGGCTCGACGCTGGGCACGCTGCTGATCACCACCAGTCCCGCCCTGCTGGCCGTGACCGACCGGGTGATCGTGGTGCGCGACGGCACGGTGGTGGCCACCGGGACGCACGCCGCGCTGGCCGCCACCGACGACACCTACCGGGCGGCGGTGCTGCGGTGACCGCCGCTCTTCCGATCGCGACCCCGCGGCAGACCTGGCGCTGGCTCTGCACGCAGCTGCGCGCCCGCCGGCTCGAACTGGCGTTCACGGTGGCCACGGGGCTGGGCGCGGCCGGGGCCTCGGTGGTGCCGGTCACCGCGCTGGGCTTCCTGGTCGATCTCGTACGGGACGGCGCCGCCTCGGCCGCGCTCGTGCCCATCGGTCTCGTCGTGGCCGCGATCGCCCTGCTCGGGGGCATCGCCGCCGGGGCCACCACCACCATGGTCAGCCGGCTCGGCGAGCGCATCCTGGCCCACCTGCGCGAGCAGACCGTCGGGGTCGCGCTGCGCCTGCCGGTCACCACGCTCGACCGGGTCGGGCGGGGGGACCTGCTGGCCCGGGTCGGCGCGGACGTGGCCGCGGTCGGGGCGGCGGCGGCCGAGGTGCTGCCGACCGTCATCTCGGCCCTGTTCCTGGCCCTGCTCAGCGTGACCGCCATGTTCGGCCTGGACTGGCGGCTGGGCCTGGCCGGGCTCGCCGCCATGCCGGCCTATCTGCTGGCGCTGCGCTGGTATCTGCCCCGCTCGGCGCCGATCTACGCCGCCGAGCGGGCCGCGGTCGGCGCCCGCTCCCAGCTGCTGATGGAGAGCCTGCAGGGGGTGCGCACTGTCCATGCGTACCGGTTGGAAGGTCGCCACCTGCATGCGATCGACGGGGCCTCGGTGCGGGCCCGGGACCTCTCGGTGGGGGTGTTCGCCCTGTTCACCCGGTTCGTGGGGCGGATCAACCGGGCCGAGCTGCTGGGCCTGGCCACGATCCTGATCGCCGGTTTCTGGTTCGTGCGCTCGGGCTGGGTGACGGTGGGCGAGACCGCCGCGGCCGCGGTGCTGTTCCACCGCCTGTTCAACCCGGTCTCGATGATCCTGTTCACCTTCGACGAGATCCAGGCGGCCGGGGCCGGACTGGCCCGCCTGGTCGGGGTGGGCACGTTGCCGGTGACCCCGCCCGGCGTCCGCCCGCTGGCCGCGGCCGACCTGACCCTGCGCGACGTGACCTTCGAGTACGACGAGCGGGTGCCGGTGCTGCGCGGGATCACTCTGCGCGTGGCGCCGGGGGAGCGGGTGGCGTTGGTCGGCTCGACCGGCGCCGGCAAGACGACTGTCGCCTCGATCGCGGCCGGCATCCTGCGCCCGCTCACCGGCACGGCCACCGCCGGCGGCGTGCCGGTCGACCAGCTGGCGCCGGGCATCGTGGCCATCGTCAGCCAGGAGACGCACGTCTTCGCCGGCCCGCTGATCGAGGATCTGCGTCTGGCCCGCCCGGCCGCGACGGCCGAGGCGGCCGAGGCCGCGCTGGCCCGGGTCGGCGCGCTGCACTGGGCCCGCGCGTTGCCGGACGGCCTGACCACCGTGGTCGGTGAGGGCGGGCACCCGTTGACCGCGGCCCAGGCCCAGCAGCTGGCGCTGGCCCGGCTCGTGTTGCTCGACCCGGCGATCGCCATTCTCGACGAGGCCACCGCGGAGGCCGGCAGCGCGGGTGCGCGCGAACTGGAGGAGTCGGCGCTGGCCGCCACCAAGGGCCGCACCACGTTGCTGGTGGCACACCGGTTGACCCAGGCGGCCGGGGCCGATCGCGTCGTGGTGCTCGAGCACGGAGCCGTCGTCGAGGAGGGAACCCACGACGGCCTGGTCGCCGAGGGCGGCCGTTATGCGACCTTGTGGTCGGCTTGGCGCTCCCGCAACCAGCCCACCCCGCCCGACCAGGGGGCGGGCCCAAACTACACCGGGCGGAGTGGGCCGAACGCGTTGTCCACAGGGGACTTCTTGTGAGCCTGTCTACACCTCGAGGGCGGCGGTGAGGCGGGGGTCGTCGAGCGCGTGCGCGGCGATCACGCGGTATCCGCCCGTCCGGCGCTGCCAGCCGCCGTCGGCCCAGGTCTCGAACGTCCGTGGTGGCAGCGGGATCCGCACGGTCACCGTCTCCTCCGGCCGCGCCTCGACGTTGGCGAAGCCGGCCAGCCAGCGCTCCGGGCGGTCGGGGTCGACCGGCGACGGTCCGACGTAGATCTGCACGACCTCGCGTCCGGCCCGCGCGCCCGTGTTGGTCAGCGTCACCACGGCCTCGGTCTCGTTGACGGTCAGCTCGTCGTACTGCCAGGACGTGTAGCCGGAGCCGTGCCCGAAGGCGTACAGCGGCGCCACGCCGGAGCGGAGCCAACCGCGATAACCGACAAAAACCCCTTCCTCGTACGACACCACGCCGTCGCGCGGCTCCACCGCGAGCACCGGGCAGTCCTCCTCGAGCCGTGGCCACGTCGTGGGCAGCCGCCCGCCGGGCTCGGTCACGCCGAGCAGCACGTCGGCCAGCGCGGCCCCCGCCTCCTGGCCCGGGAACCAGGTCAGCAGCGTCGCCGCCACCTCCTCGGCCCACGGCATGAGCACCGGCGAGCCGGCGTTGACGACCACGACCGTACGGGGATTGGCCGCGGCCACCCGCGACACGAGCTCGTCCTGGCGACCGGGCAGGGCCAGCGACGTGCGGTCGAAGCCCTCGGACTCGGTCTGCTCGGTGGTGCCGACGACGACCACGGCGACGTCCGAGCCGGCGGCCAGCCGCACCGCCTCGGCGATCATGCCCTCGTCGTCGGGGCCGGGTCCGCGGTGACCGAGCGTTGTCGACACGGTGTGGGCCATGCCGCGCGCGATGCTCTGGCGGATCACCACCGGCACCGCCACCCCGGCCTCGAGCGTGGCCGTGACCCGCTGCTCCCGCGGGGAGAGCAGCAGGTCGGCCCGGGTGGCCCCCGGTGGGTGCAGCGTGCCTTCGTACAGAAGCTCGTCGCCCACCCGGAGCTCGAACGTGCCGAATCCGGAGACGGCGAACGTGTGCTCGCCCGCGGTGTCGGGGGTGAAGGTGGTCTCGAGGCGGATCTCCTCGACGTCGGCCGGGTCGAGGCCGCCGGGCAGCGAGCCGATCCACCGGACGGCCGCGGGGTCGACGAGGAAGTCGTGGCGGCCGATCGTCACCTTTGCCGGCTCCCAGCCGGGGCCGTGGGCGGCCGGCAGGAACGGGCGGGGGTCGGCGCCGATCGTGTACTCGACGTCCACCCCGGACAGGCGTTCCTTCAGCCCGTCGAGCGGCGAGATCACGTGCGGCGGCGAGACCTGGGCGCTGCCCCCGCCGAGCACCCGGGCGTCGGTGGCCAGGGCGCCGATCACCGCGACCTTGGTCAGCGCGGCCGGCTCCAGCGGAAGAGCGAAATTCTCATTGCGTACGAGGACGAACGAGCGCGCCGCCACCTCGTGCGCGACCGCGTCGCCGTCGAGGTCGCCGGGCGGGGTCACGGCCGGCCCGCCGTCGAGCACACCGACCCGCCGGGCCAGTCGCAGAACGCGCCGCACCTTGTCGTCGACGACGTCCTCGGGCACGTCACCGGCCCGGACGGCGGCCACCAGCTTGTCGCCCCACGGGCTCTCCAGGGCCGGCATCGCGATGTCGAGGCCGCCCAGCGCACTGCCGACGGTCGAGCGCGCGGCCCGCCAGTCCGACACCACGATCCCGTCGAAGCCCCACTCCCGCTTGAGGATCTCGTCCTGGATCGGGCCGTTCCGGGCCATCGACTGCCCGTTCACGCTGTTGTAGGCGCTCATCACGCCCCAGCCGCCCTCGGCCACGACCCGCTCGAACGGGGCCAGGTAGATCTCGCGCAGCGCCCGCTCGCCGATCCGGACGTCGACCTCCATGCGGTCGGTCTCGAAGTCGTTGCCGACCAGGTGCTTGACCGTCGTGCCGACGCCGTGCTGCTGCACGCCCCGCACGAAGCCGACCGCGATCTCGCCGCTGAGCAGGGGATCCTCGGAGTAGCACTCGAAGTGGCGGCCGCCCAGCGGCGTGCGCTGCAGGTTGACCGTGGGGCCCAGCAGCAGGTGCACGCCCTTGCGCCGTGACTCCTGGCCCAGCAGCTGCCCGGCCCGCTCGGCCAGCTCGACGTCCCAGGCCGCGGCCAGCGCGGTCGGGCTCGGCAGCGCGATCGACGGGTCGTCCGGAGCCCAGCCGACCCCGCGGACGCCGATCGGCCCGTCCGACATCACCAGCGAGCGCAACCCGATCCGCTCGATCGCCGGCAGCGACCAGAAGTCCTGCCCGGCCAGCAGCGAGACCTTCTCCTCCAGGCTCAACTGCCCGAGGAGGTGCTCGACATCGGTCATGGAAACGCTCCCATTCTTCGTGCCCGTCGCTGCCACCTTAGGATCATGGAGATGGAGAACCATCCCCCGGCCCGCTACGAACGGGCTGTCCGCAAGGCCCAGGCCGACGGCCGCATCCCGGCGCTCGCCGTCGCGCTCCACCGCGCCGACCGCGAGCCCTGGGTGCTCACCGTCGGCGACTCGGGCAACCCCGAGCACCCGCTCGGGCCGGACACCCGGTTCCGGATCGGGTCGATCACCAAGACGTTCACCGCCGTGCTGGTGCTGCAGGCCCGCGACGACGGACTGCTCGACCTGGACGACCCGATCGCCCAGCACCTGTCGGTGCCGGCCCACGGTGACGCGACGATCCGGCGGCTGCTCTCGCACACGGCCGGGTTCCAGCGGGAGCCGTACGGCGACATCTGGGACACGCTGCAGGCCCCCGGCGACGAGGAGGTGCTGGCCCAGCTCGACCGGGCCGAGCGGGTGCTGCCCAACGGCCGCCGCTACCACTACTCGAACCTGGGCTTCGCCGTGCTCGGGCAGCTCGTGGCCAAACTGCGCGGCGGCAGCTGGGCCGAGGTCGTCTCCGAGCGTGTGATCACCCCGCTCGGCCTGGGCGCCACCACGCTCGACGCGCCGCCCCAGGCCGCGGTCGGTTACGTCGTCGACGAGTTCTCCGACGCGGCCCGGCCCGAGCCGCAGACCCGGATGGGTGGCGCCGCCCCGGCCGCTCAGCTCTGGAGCACGGCGGAGGACATGGCGACCTGGGGCGCGTTCCTGGCCGATCCGGCCACGGCCGATCCGCGGGGCCGGGTGCTGGCCGCGGCCACCCTCGACGAGATGCGCTTCCCGGCCACCGTGACCAACGAGGCGCTGTGGCTGGCCGGGTTCGGGCTCGGGCTGATCATCGAGCCCCAGGACAGGTTCGTCACCCACGTCGGCCATGACGGCGCGATGCCCGGCTTCCTGGCTTCGGCGTACGGCCGCCGGGGTGGCCCCGGGCTGCCGGCCGGGCTCGGCTGCGGCGTCCTCGGCTCCTCCGGCACCGCCCGCGTCACCAACGAGCTCGTGCACGAGCTGCTGGGCCTGGCCGTCGAGCTCGACCCGGCCGGGATCGAACCGTGGCGGATCGCGCCGCCGGCCCCGCAGCCGTACCGCTCGATCCTCGG
The DNA here is from genome assembly GCF_024137025.1 of Paractinoplanes aksuensis. Classification (GTDB taxonomy): domain Bacteria; phylum Actinomycetota; class Actinomycetes; order Mycobacteriales; family Micromonosporaceae; genus Actinoplanes; species Actinoplanes aksuensis. Next base: position 21,973 of record NZ_JAMYJR010000067.1, on the reverse strand, counting down.
CCCGTGGTTCAGCGAGGGCACACCGTTCGTGTTCTCGTGGCACGACGGCGCCTTGCGGGCGCGGCTGGCCGAGTCGGCCGCGGACGTCCCGCCGGCGATCTTCGAACCCGTGCCGGGGCAGCCCGACGTGCTGCGTACGGTCAGTGGCCGGGAAGCCGGTGAGCTGCTGCGACTGACCCGGGACGAGGCGGGCGTGGTGGTGCGGATGCACTGGGCCACCTACCGGGTCACCCGGGTCCAGGAGGGCTTCGACGGAGGGGCGGCCTCGGACGGCGGTTTCGACGCCTGACGCGGCGATAATGGCATCGGCGCTCACCCCGCCGAGCGGATACGATGGCACGATCCTCCAGGACGCCGCCCGGCTCGGGCGACGACGAGAACGAGAGCAGGTGGCGGAGGCCCTCTGGGCCGCCCTATGACCGGTACGCCGAACCCTTCCAGCGCGGGCTCCAACGGCGCGGCGCGGGTGCAGACCAAGATCTCGGTGAACGACCCGAAGATCATGGTGAACCTGCTGGGTGCCAAGGACGAGATCCTGCGGCTCATCGAGCGAACCCTCGCCAGCGACGTGCACGTCCGCGGCAACGAGATCACCATCACCGGTGACCCCGGCGAGAACGCCACCGCCGAGCGTCTCTTCTCCGAGCTGATCGAGCTGATCGAGCGCGGCGAGACGCTCAGCGTCGACTCGGTGCGCCGCACCGCGGCGATGCTCGAGGACGCGACCGCCGAGCGCCCGGCCGAGGTGCTGACGCTCAACATCCTGTCCCGCCGGGGCAAGACCATCCGGCCCAAGACGCTGGGCCAGAAGCGCTACGTCGACGCCATCGACGAGAACACCATCGTCTTCGGCATCGGCCCGGCCGGCACCGGCAAGACCTACCTGGCCATGGCCAAGGCGGTCCAGGCGCTGACGGCCAAGCAGGTCAGCCGCATCATCCTGACCCGGCCCGCGGTCGAGGCGGGCGAGCGGCTGGGCTTCCTGCCCGGCACGCTCAACGAAAAGATCGACCCCTACCTGCGCCCGCTCTACGACGCGCTGCACGACATGCTCGACCCCGAGTCGATCCCGCGCCTGATGGCCGCGGGCACGATCGAGGTCGCCCCCTTGGCCTATATGAGGGGTCGCACCCTTAATGACGCTTTTATCATCTTAGATGAGGCTCAAAATACCACGCCGGAACAGATGAAGATGTTCCTGACCCGGCTCGGGTTCGGGGCCAAGATCGTGGTCACCGGCGACGTGACGCAGGTCGACCTGCCCGGCGGCACCAGCAGCGGTCTCAAGGTCGTCCGTGAGATCCTGCAGAATGTCGAAGATGTGCACTTCGCCGAGCTGTCCAGCTCCGACGTCGTGCGCCACCGGCTCGTGGCTGAGATCGTCGACGCGTACGCGCGTTACGACGACGAGCAGGAACGGGCCACTCAAACCGTCCACGCCGTCCCCGACCGCGCCGCCAGCGGTGGCCGCTCGGGGCGCCGGCGCTGATCCCAAGGGGTAAAAGCACCACTATGTCCATCGAGATCGCCAACGAGTCGGGAGTCGAGGTCGACACCGACGCGATCCTCGCGGTGGCCCGGCACGCCCTCGACGAGATGGGGGTCAATCCCCTCGCCGAGCTGTCGATCCTGCTCGTCGACATCGACTACATGGCCGAGCTCAACCACCGCTGGATGGGCGGTGACGGCCCCACCGACGTGCTCGCGTTCCCCATGGACGAGGGCAGCGTCGACCACGGCCCCGGGGAGGCCGGCGCGGGTGAGCCGGCGCTGCTCGGCGACATCGTGCTCGCTCCCGAGGTGGCGGCCAAACAGGCCGTCGCGGCCGGGCACTCGGCCGCCGACGAGCTGCACCTGCTGACCGTGCACGGCGCGCTGCACCTGCTCGGTTACGACCACGCCGAGCCCGAGGAGGAGCGCGAGATGTTCGCCCTGCAGAACAGGCTCCTCCAGAGCTGGCGGGCCGGACGGGCCGGCGGCTGAGTCGTGGACCCGGCTGATCTACTCGCGGCAGGTTCCGCTTCGGCGGGCCTGCCCGACGTGCAACTCATCGTCTTCGCCGTCCTGCTGGTGTTCCTGGCCGGGCTCGCCTCCATGGCCGACGCGGCGCTGGGCAGCGTGTCCGCGGCCCGCGCGGCCGAGATGGCCCGTGAGGGTGAACGCGGCGCCTCGGCGCTGGCCGCCGTCGCCTCCAACGTGGTCCGCCACCTCAACCTGCTGTTGCTGCTGCGACTGCTGTGCGAGCTGACCGCGACGACCCTGGTCGCGCTGGTCGCCGTGGACAGCTGGGGCATCGGCTGGACGGCGGCGCTGGTCACCGCGGGCACGATGACCGTGGTCAGCTTCGTCGTGGTCGGTGTCGCGCCGCGCACGGTGGGGCGCCAGCACGCGTACGCCGTGGGCAAGGCCTCGGCCCCGCTGGTGCGCTGGCTCGGGCGGGTGCTCAACCCGCTGGCCTCGCTGCTGATCCTCATCGGCAACGCGGTGACGCCGGGCAAGGGCTTCCCCGAGGGGCCGTTCGGCAGCCAGGTCGAGCTGCGCGAACTGGTCGACCTGGCCGAGCAGCGCGGCGTCGTCGAGCACGGCGAACGCGAGATGATTCACTCGGTCTTCGCACTGGGTGACACGATCGCCCGCGAGGTGATGGTGCCGCGCACCGAGATGGTGTGGATAGAGGCCTCGAAGACCCTGCAACAGGCGCTCTACCTGTTCCTGCGGTCGGGCTTCTCGCGCATCCCGGTGATCGGCGAGAGCGTCGACGACGTGCTCGGCGTGGTCTACCTCAAGGACGTGATCCGCCGCACCCAGAACGGCGACCCGGCCTCGACCGCGCAGGCGGTGGCCGACCTGATGCGGCCCGCGACCTTCGTGCCCGAGTCGAAGCCGGTCGACGACCTGCTCTCCGAGATGCAGGCCGCCCGCACCCACCTGGTGATCGTCGTCGACGAGTACGGTGGCACGGCCGGCCTGGTCACGATCGAGGACATCCTGGAAGAGATCGTCGGCGAGATCACCGACGAGTACGACGTCGAACGCCCGCCGGTGGAACACCTGGAGGACGGCGCGGTGCGGGTCACGGCCCGCCTGCCGATCGAGGACCTGGGCGAGCAGTTCGGGGTCGAGCTGCCCGCCGACGAGGTCGAGACGGTCGGCGGCCTGCTGGCCCAGACGCTGGGCCGGGTGCCGATCCCCGGCGCCACGGTCGACGTCGGCGGCCTGCACCTGGTCGCCGAGGGCACGACCGGCCGGCGCAACCGGATCGACTCGGTGCTGGTGCGCCGGATCGAACCGCCCGAGCCCGCGGTGGACACACCGCCCGGCAACACGACCGAGAACGAGGAGAAACTGACCGCGGATGCCTGACATCGACACCTTGAGCGCCGAGGACACCAAGCTGGTCACCCTGGCGCGGAGCGCACGCGCCCGGGTCGGTGCGGCCGAGGGAGCGGCGGTCCGCGACCAGGACGGCCGCACGTACGCGGCGGCCACGGTGTCGCTGCCCAGCCTGTCGGTGACGGCGTTGCAGCTGGCCGTGGCGTCGGCGGTGGCGTCGGGGGCCAAGCTGATCGAGGCGGCGGCGGTCGTGACCGAGACGGCGGAGCTCGAGGCGGCGGGGCAGGCGGCGGTGCGCGACCTGGCGGCCGACGCCCCGATCCACGTGGCCGACCCGACGGGCAGCCTGTGCGGCACGGTCACGGCATGAGCGACTCCACTTCCGGGGGCGCTTCCTCGCCTCGCAAACCGCGTACCCGAGGTGCGGCCAAGGCCGGCGCCACTCCGGACCCGGCCCAGACCGGCGAGAATGCCGCTTCTCGTTCGGCGGGTGAATCCCGGGGTGCCGGCGATGGCCGGAACGCGGCGGCCCGTGGCGGTAGCGATCGGGCGGGACGCTCGGCGCCGGGTGGAGCTGCGGGCGGAACCTCGTCGGGCAGTCAGCGGCGGATGACCGCGGGCGAGCGGAACGAGCTGCGGCGACAGGAGCGTCGGGCGGCGCGGCGAGCTGAGAGCCCGTCCGCAGGACGGCGGGAGACTCCGGGAGCCGGCGGCGAGCCGGGTCGCCGGGCCGGTGGCCGGCAGGAATGGGTTCGCGACGAGTCACGCGGTAGGTCGGGACGGCCGGGTTCCGGCGATTCAGCTATGGCGCGTACGTCTGAAGAGCGCGACGTCGTCGCTCGGGGTGACCGGAGATCGAGGTCGGTCGCCGATCGGGATCAGCGATTCAAGCAGGCTGCGGCTGGTCGTGATCAGCGGCCGAAGCGGGTCGGGGCTGATGGTGAGGCGCTGCCGGATCGCGGCGGGGCCCGGAACAAGCAGCGGCTGAGGCAGAGCGGTCCGGACACGAGGCCCGCCGGCGCCCGGACCGGACAGGACGCCAGGCGGGGCGGCGTCCAGCGGGACCAGGTCGCGCAGCCGGTCGAGGGCCAGTCGTCGGCCGTTGTCCCTGGCGTCGGCCCGGGTCGGCGCGTCCACAAGCATCGGGAAGCCACAGTTGCTGCGGCGGGGGACGGCGTTTATCGCGCCGGGTTCGCGTGCTTCGTCGGTCGGCCCAACGCCGGTAAGAGCACGCTGACCAATGCGATCATCGGGCAGAAGATCGCCATCACGTCGAACAAGCCGCAGACGACGCGGCACGTGATCCGGGGCATTGTGCACCGGGACAACGCGCAGCTCGTGCTGGTGGACACGCCGGGTCTGCACCGGCCGCGCACACTGCTCGGTGAGCGTCTCAACGACCTGGTGCGCGAGGTGTGGAGCGAGACCGACGTGATCGGCGTCTGTTTCCCGGCCGACGAGCCGGTGGGGCGGGGCGACCGGTTCATCTCGTCCGAGCTGGCCGAGCTCAAGGCGACAGTGATCGCGGTGGTGACCAAGGTCGACCTGGTCGATTCGGCGACGCTGGCCAAACACCTGCTCGCGGTGAGCGAGTTGTACGACTTCGCCGAGATCGTCCCGGTCAGCGCGGTGTCCGGGCATCAGGTCCGCACACTGGTCGACGTGCTGGTCAAGCACCTGCCGGAGTCGCCGCAGCTCTACCCGGACGACGTGCTGACCGACGAGCCCGAGCAGGTGCTGATCGCGGAACTGATCCGCGAGTCGGCGCTGGAGGGCGTCCGCGACGAACTGCCGCACTCGATCGCGGTCCTCGTCGAAGAGATGATGGTCGACGGTGGTGTCACCAAGATTTATGCGGATCTTTACGTGGAGCGCGACAGTCAGAAGTCGATCGTGATCGGGGCCAAGGGGGTCCGGCTCAAAGAGGTCGGCAGCAAGGCCCGGGCCGAGATCGAGCAATTAATCGGCGCCCGCGTGTATCTCGATCTTCATGTGCGGGTAGCCAAAGAGTGGCAGCGTGACCCTCGTCAGCTGCGGAAACTTGGCTTTTGATTTCGCTCGTGCCCGATCCCGCCAGATCTAAACGTCACGATATATGGATTATGGGATAGTTCACGACGGTTTGCGACCATAGCGGCGAGTTGGGTAACAACGAACCCTATGCGAAACCGGTACCTGGATCTGCTGCGCGCTGCCGCAACCGTCCGGGTCGTGGTCTATCACTCGTCCGGCTGGGCGGCATTGACGATTGTCTTCCCGGCCATGTCGGTGATGTTCGCGCTGGCCGGCTCGATGATGGCGGCCTCGCTCGACCGCTACGGCCCGTTCGCGGTCGAGCGCCGCCTGCACCGCCTGCTGCCCGCGTTGTGGGTGCTGGTCGCCGTGGCCGTGCCGATGATGCTGATCGGCGGCATGGCCTGGGAGTGGCAGGTGCTGCTGTGGGCGTTCCCGCTCGAGGACCCCCCGGCCGAGGGCTTCTGGCTCAACGGCTTGGCCGCGATGTGGTACTTACGGGACTTCCTGTGGTTCGTCCTGCTGTCGCCCCTGCTGCTGCCTTTGTTCCGCCGTTTCCCGCTGACCACCCTGGCTTTCCCGTACGCCGCCCTGACCGTGATCACGCTGGCCGGCCTTACGCCGCACGTGATCGTCCGCGACCTGGCCCTCTACGGCGGCGCCTGGCTCCTCGGCTTCGCCCACCACGACGGCCTGCTGGCCCGCCGCCCGGTGGCGCTGGCCCGCGGGGCGGCGCTGGCCCGCTACCGCTGGTGGATCGTCGGCGTGCTCACCGCGACCGCCGCCGCCTGGGCCCTGACCCACCCCGGCCCGCGCGGCTACGACCTCAACGACATCCCGCTGGCCAACGCCCTGTGGTCGGCCGCCTTCATCCTGATCGTGCTCAGCGTGTCCCCGCGGGTGGCCCCGCGCCGCACCCTGACCGTCCTCAACGCCCGGGCCCTGTCGATCTACCTCTGGCACGTCCCGCTGATCATTTTGGTGGTCCGCTTCGCCGAGGCGACCGGCCTGCCGGTACACGGCTGGGTCGGCATCACCTGGCGCCTGGCCGTGGTCACCGTCCTGCTGGCCATCGTCGTCATACTGGTCGGCTGGGTCGAAGACATCTCCGCGGGCCGCCGCCCGTCGTTGATCCCCGGCGCCACCCGCCGCGCAGCCCCGGTCTCACCGGCCCCGGCCGGCGCCGCCGACCTGCAACGCGTCAAAAGTTGAGCCGGTGGCACTTCCGTGGCTGGGGCCCGCATCTCCCATGGCGCCTCGTGTAGCGAGATAGCTACGATGTAGCCATGACGACGACACCCCGGTCCATACGATTCGATGACGCGGTGCTCGCCCGGCTTCGCCACCAAGCTTCCACCGAGGTTGGCAACAATGTGTCTGCGCTAGCTCACCGACTGGTCGACGAGGGTTTGCGTATGGCCGAGCACCCAGGCGTCATTTTCAAGCCGGGCCCTTCCGGCCGTCGGGCGGCTCTCGCGTACGGGCCTGACGTCTGGGAAGTCGTCAAGTTTCTTCGAGAGATCGATGAGCGTGGTCCGGCTGCCCTTGTAGCGGCTGCTGAGACCTTCGGCGTCGACGTCAGCCGCATCACGTCAGCCGTCAGTTACTACAGCGAATACAGTGCCGAGATCGACGGAGAGATCGAAGCCGCTGAGGATGCATCAGTGCGTGCGGAGCGCGCTTGGGCGGTCCAGCGGAAGCTGATCGCGTGACTGAGCAGGCGCTTCAGCTATTGCTGGATGAGATGTTCTCGCCGATGGCCGCCGAGGCGCTTCGAGCGCAGGGGCACGCCGTAGTCGCCTTGGTCGAGAGGCCAGAGATGCGAGCCGTGCCCGACGACGAGGTCTTCGCCTGGGCTGCTGCGCGTCGATGCTGGCTTCTGACCGAAAACGTGAAGGACTTCCAGCCGATAAAGCTGAGAGCTCTCCAGGCAAATGCATCGATCGCCGGGCTCTTGTTCACTAGCAGCCGAACGTTCCCTCGCTCTCGGCAGCAGATCGGCCCGCTGGTCGACGCGCTTGACGCCTGGCTGAAAACTGGCCCGCCTGAGCCTCCGATCATCGAGGACTGGTTGCAGTCGGCCTGAACGTGTCAGCGGGCTCGGATGACCAGGGGCTGGGCGACCTCGCCGATGCGGCCGTCGACGTCGTAGAGGGCGCCCGAGGTCAGTCCCAGGCCGTCCGTGGTCAGGGCTGTGCGGCACGCCAGGTGGACCCACTCGCCGGCCGCCGGGCGCAGCAGCGTGGTGGTCATCGTGGGTGGGATCGAGAGCCACTTGTCCATCGGCAGCACCGCTGAGATGCCGTTGGCCGAGTCGGCCACGATCAGGGCTCTGTCCTGGCCGTCCAGCGGGCGGTCGTCGATGAGGGGCATCCGCACCCGGGTCCAGACGTGGGTCTCGCCGTCGGCCACGCCCAGCTCGCCCTTGGTCGCCCGCCATTCGATGGCCTCGCCGTAGCCCCAGCCGTCGTAGTTCGGGAAGCCGTCGCGGCCGTCGCTCGGGGGCAGCGGGTCGGCGTGCTCGGGCGGGGTGGTCACCGGGGGCGGCGGGCCGGGGGCGATGTGCCAGGCCCGGGCGGTCACCGCGACCCGGCCGTCGACGATCATGCGGGCCTCGTTGAGCGTGGTGAGCCGGCCCGGTTTGAGCGGCGCGACCTCGAGGCGGAAGTCGCGGCGGGGGATCGGGCCGAGGAAGTCGACCGAGATGCGGGCCAGGCGTAGCCCGTCGACTGTCAGCACCCGGCCCAGCAGCGCGGCGGGCGGGCCGCCGTGCTGCATCTCGGTGTCCCAGGGGCTCTCGGTCGACCGGGTCGGGCGGTAGTGGTCGTCGCCGAGCGGGAGATAAAAACTCATGAACCGATGACTACCGCATTTCCGCTCGCCGTGCGCAGGTTGATCTCGTTCTTGGACGTGGGATCGCTGGTCAGGCCCTGCACGCCGGCGTCGCCCGAGCCGGCGTGCGTGGAGATCTTGTAGTTGCCCTGGGGCACCTGCACCTGGACGTCACCGCTGGTGGTCTGGGCGTCGACCGAGTGGACCGAGGTCAGGACGGCGTCGACGTCGCCCGAGGTGACCTTGAGCTTGACCGGGGCGTCGATGTTCATGGCCTCGACGTCGCCCGAGGTGACCTGCACCTCGACCGGCTTCTTGGCGTTGACGACCCGGATGTTGCCCGACGTGCCGCGCAGCTTCACGGTGCCGACCGGGTCGGTCATCATCAGGTCGCCGGAGGTGAGCTTGACGTCTGTGTCACCGACGGAGTCGAAGATGATGTCGCCCGAGTCGAGCTCGCCGTTCACCTTCACCCCGGCCGGGGCGACGATCTCGTACGACACCGAGCAGTTGTGTCCGCACGAGGCGTCGATGACCAGGGTGCTGCCGTCGAGCGTGTACGAAGGCCCGGGGTCGCCGCTGCGGCGGATGATCCGCTTGATGCTGGTCTCGGTGACCGAGGCCGCGCGGATCGCGACGTCGCCGCTGCCGCCCTCGAGGCGGATGTCGGTGATCTTCGTCTTCTCGGTGTCCTCGTACGTCATCTTGGCCCCGACCACCCCGGCGCACCCGGTCAGGGTGGCCGCCGTCGTGGCGGCGATGAGGACGAGAACTCCGGCGCGCCGGGTGAGTGTCGCGGTCATGGTGTCGACGCTATTGCCGGAGGCCGTACGGGCACCATCGGTCCTGTCACTGACCGGCCCCCTAGATGACCCTGAGATCCGGGTCAGGGTCGCTCGCGCCCGCGAGGCAGAATGACTGGGTGCCGAACCCCGGATACCGCCGCCACCTCTACCGCGACGACGCGGTGGTGCTGCGTGTGCAGAAGCTGGGCGAGAGCGACCGCATCATCACCCTGCTCACCCGGCGTCACGGCCGGTTGCGGGCGGTGGCCCGGGGCGTACGCCGGACCACCTCGCGCTTCGGCGCCCGGCTGGAGCCGTTCGGGCACATCGACCTGCAGTTCGCCGGTTCGCCCGAAGGCGTCGGCAGCAGCCTGCACTCGGTGAGCCAGGTCGAGGCGGTGGCGCTCTACGGCAAGGACTTCCTGGGCGACTATCCGCGCTACACGGCGGCCAGCGCCATCGCCGAGACCGCCGAGCGGCTCACGCCGGTCGAGCGGGAGCCGTCGCTGCGCCTGTTCCAGTTGACTCTGGGCGCGCTCAAGGCGCTGGCCAAGGCCGAGCACGCGGGCAGTCTGGTGCTCGACGCCTACCTGCTACGCGGCATGGCGGTGGCGGGCTGGGCGCCGGCGATCACCGAGTGCGCGGTCTGCGGCACCCCCGGGCAGCACGCCGCCTTCTCGGTGCCGGCCGGGGGCGCGGTCTGCCCCGACTGCCGGCCGCCCGGCGCGGCCCACCCCAGTCCGGCCACGATCGGCCTCATGAACGCGCTGACCGTGGGGGACTGGGGGGTGGCCGACGCGTCCGAGGTCCCGGTGCGCCGCGAGTGCAGCGGACTGGTCGCCGCCCACCTGCAATGGCACATGGAGCGGGCGTTGCGCTCGCTGCCGCTGGTCGATCGACGGGAGAACCCATGACGCCGCGTCCACCCACCCCGCACATCAGCGGGGTGAAGCCGCCCGAGCTGCCCAAGGCGGCGCTGCCCAAGCACGTGGCGCTCGTGATGGACGGCAACGGCCGCTGGGCCAAGGAGCGTGGCCTGTCCCGCACCAAGGGCCACGAGCAGGGCGAACACTCGCTGTTCGACACCATCGAGGGCGCCATCGAGCTCGGCATCCCCTACCTTTCGGCGTACGCCTTCTCGACCGAGAACTGGAAGCGGTCGCCCGAAGAGGTGCGGTTCCTCATGGGGTTCAACCGCGACGTCATCCGCCGCCGCCGCGACCAGCTGGTCGACCTGGGCGTACGGGTCGTGTGGTCGGGCCGCCGGGGCCGGCTGTGGAAGAGCGTGATCTCCGAGCTCGAGACGGCCGAGCAGATGTCGCAGAAGAACAAGAAGCTCACGCTGCAGTTCTGCGTCAACTACGGCGGCCAGGCCGAGATCGCCGACGCCACGGCCGCGATCGCACGCGAGGTCGCCGCGGGCAAACTCGACCCGTCGAAGGTCAATGAGAAGACGATCGCCAAGTACCTCTACCACCCCGAGGTGCCCGAGGTCGACCTGTTCCTGCGGCCTTCGGGCGAGCAGCGTACGTCGAACTTCCTGCTCTGGCAGACGGCGTACGCGGAGTTGGTCTTCCTCGACACGCTCTGGCCCGACTTCGACCGCCGCCATTTGTGGTACGCGTGCGAGCTCTACGCCAGCCGCGACCGCCGCTTCGGCGGGGCCGTGCCGAACCCGGTCAGCCCGACATGACCGGCGGCTGCGTGCGCGCGGGAGTTGCCCGATGAGCCGGCTGTGGCTGGCCCGGCACGCCGAGGCGGCGCCCGGCGGCCTTTCGCTGTCGGCGCGGGGGCGGCGTCAGGCCGAACTGCTCGGCGCGCGGCTGGCCGGCGCGGGCATCACCCGCATCAGCCACAGCCCGCTACCGCGAGCTGTCGAAACCGCCTCGATCGTGTCCGCGGCCCTGCCCGGCGTGCCGCTCGTGGCGGCCGACGAGCTGACCGACTCCGACCCCACCGACGACCCCGCGGCCGCGGAAGCCATGGTCGCGCGCTTCGCCGACCCACCGGCCGACGAGCTGTGCATCACTCACATGTTCCAGGTCGGCTGGTTCGTACGCGCCGTGCTGGACGCGCCGGCTGCCCGCTGGTCCGCCCTCAACTCGGCCAACACCGGCGTGACCGTGCTGCGCTGGAGCGACACCCCCGGCGTCCCGGTCTCACCCCTGGTCTTCAACGACCTGACCCACCTGCCGCCCGAGTTGCGCTGGACCGGTTTCCCGCCCGAGCTGCACGTGCCCTGACCGGCGGATCCTCACAGACCTAGCGGTGTGGCTGAGGGGTCCTGATTGCGGTGAACGCCGACCGGCGGATCTTGCCGCAATCCCGTCCGCCGACCGAATTCCGGAACGTCTTCAGCGTGGGGTTGAAAGCCGAAGCGCCGACGTCCGAGTTGGACGTTGCTGTGCCGATGCCGACGACAACGGCGGTCAGACCGGTAACCGACCTGACTCACTCGTGCGAGTGGGTGGTTGCCGGCGTTGTCGCGGGCTGGGCTATTTCGCCAGGACTGCTCCCAGGGGCCAGGCGTCGGCCAGCAGGATGTCGACCACTGCGTCCACGTCGGAGAGGTCGGGCAGCACGGCGTGGGCGCCGGCCAGGGCCAGGTCGGCCATTTTGGTGGCGCCGGTGGCTACGGCCACGGCGAAGGCGCCGTTGGCCAGGGCTGCCGTCACGTCGTGCTCGGTGTCGCCGATGACTACCGGCTGGAAGGGCTCGCCGTATTTGGCCCCGGCTCGTTCCAGGCTGCGGCGGACCAGGGTGGCGCGCACGCTGTCGTCGGTGCCGTAGCCGCCGACCTCGGCGTCGAACGCGGCGGTCAGGCCGAAGGCGGCCACCTTGGCTGCCGCAACCTCTCCGACGTTGCCGGTGACCAGGGTCTGCACCACGTCGGGGTCTTCGCCGAGACGGTCGAGCACCTCCCGTACGCCCGGCATCAACTCGCCCTGTTCGGCGAACAGATGCTGGGTGCGGTGGACCTCGGCCACGTACCGGGGAAAGAACTTCTCGGGTGTGCAGTCGGTGACGCCGTGGGTGGCGAAGACCTCGGCGCAGATGTCCATGTCGGTGCGGCCGCCGAAGACGGGCGACTCGCGCCAGGCCACGCCGGTCAGCTCGGTGAAGGCGGTGCGCCAGGCGACGGACGCGACCCCGCCGCCGCGCAGCAGGGTGTAGTCGATGTCCCACATGATCAGGCGTCTCATTCGCTCAGCGCCCGTTCTATGTGTTCGACCTTGGCGTCGAGGGCCCCGGTGACGCCGGGGCGGACGTCGGCCTTGATCGAGACGCTGACCCGGGGCGCGTGCGCGGCCACCGCGTCGACGGCCTGCTTGACGACGGCCATCACCTCGTCCCATTCGCCCTCGATGGTGGTGAACATGGCGTCGGTGCGGTTGGGCAGCCCGGAGGCGCGCACCACGCGCACCGCCTCGGCCACGAGATCACCGACGGAGTCACCGACGCCCAGCGGCGTCACAGAGAAAGCAACCAGCACGATCACATAGTCGCAGCTCCGACCCGCTTTCCGGCAAGACCCGGCGGGCAATCTCGTCGATGCCGGGAACATGGCCTGAGAGCGCTCTCAGAGCGTATCTGCGCAGCTCAGGTGGGGTTCACGCGACGGTCATTGTGAAGAGAATCAGATCGCGCTCCCGCGAAATTCAGGGCTGTACCTATGTTGCAACCTCGTGGTCGAATGACTAGCCTTGTCGCATATCAACTAGGCGCATGAAGCGCCTCGGATACTGTGAAGGGGAGTGGAGCGGATGGAGACCCTGGTGGAAAAGATCCAAGTGGAGGTGGACGCCGCAGCGCTGGCCGAAGCCGCGAAGGAACTGGGAACCGGCACCAACGAGGAGACGGTCAGCACGGCGATCCGCGAGGCTGTCGCGCGGGCCCGCCGGTTGAAGGCGCTCGACGAGTTGTCGGCGAACGCTCAGGCGGGCGAATTCGACGAGCTGCTCGACAAGAGCAACTACCGCCGATGAACGACATCAAGTATCTGGCTGACACCAGCGCGGTAGTTCGCATGCTTCGCAGTGAAGAGCTGCTCGCTCAGTGGGTAGATGCGATCGGTGACGGTGCTGTCGCGGTCTGTCCTATTACTGAACTCGAACACTATTTCGGGGTGCGTTCCAAGGCCGACCACGAACAGCAGGCGGCCAGACTGCGCGAGACGTTCAGCTGGGTGGTGATGCCGCAGCATGTTTTCGAATACGCGGCTGAGGTGCAGGCGGCGTTGATCGAGAAAGGCACGCACCGGTCGGCAGGGCCGATCGATTTGCTGACGGCGGCGACAGCTCAGAGACATCGTCTGGGGCTGCTGCACTACGACGCTGACTTCGAGCAGGTCGCCGCCGTCACCGGTCAGCCGACGCGGTGGGTGGCGAAACCGGGCTCAATCGATTAGCGCTTGGCTTCGGCCAGGGCTTGGCGGATCTGGTCGGCACTCGCCGGGGTGCCGGCCTCCACGCCGTACGTGCCGTAGGGGGGACCGTAAACCGGCGTCCCCGGCTCCTGACGCCAGCTGTCGGCCAGCGTCCCGGCATCCACCGCGTCGTAGCCGATCTTGTCGAGGAACTCCGTGGCGGTCTGCTTGGCCGTCGGGTCGTCGCCCGCGATGGGCAGGGCCGAGCGGTCCGCCGCGCCCGACGGGCGGGGCAGGTTGGCCAGGTGGCCGGAGTAGATGTTGTTGAACACCTTCACTACCTGCGCCGAGCCGAGCGCCTCCTGCTCGAGCGCCGCGCTGGTCTTCTCGCCCTTGTCGAGCTCCTCGAAGTTGCCGTCGCGCTGCGGGTAGTAGTTGTTCGTGTCGAGCACGACCTTGCCCGCCAGTTCGGCCACCGGCAGCTGCGGGAAGGCCTTGAACGGTACGCTCACCACCACGATGTCACCGGCCGCCGCAGCCTCGGCCGCTGTGGCCGCCCGCGCCGAGGAACCGAGCGAATCGGTGAATTCCTTGAGGGTCTCGGGACCGCGGGAGTTGCTCACCACCACGTCGTAACCGGCTGCGACCGCAAGCCGCGCCACCGTGCCGCCGATGTTCCCGCTACCGATGAATCCGATCGTCGTCATGACCGCGACAACCTCGGCCGTGCGCGCATCATTCCGTGATTAACAAGCTAGCAAAGGTGTGTATATACCGGTATCGAGCGGACGACCGAGTGCCACCGGGGCGGACCGGGCCTAGCGTTGCCGCAGTGATTACTGCAGAGGCCGCGGGCACGTGGAAACTGGGCGATCAGGTCGTCAACCGGATGGGCTTCGGCTCGATGCGGCTCACCCCCAACGCCGACCGCGACGCGGCCATCCGGGTGCTACGGCGGGCCGTTGAACTGGGCGTCAACCACATCGACACGGCCGCCTTCTACGTCACGCCGGGCGGCATCCTCGACCACGGCACCGGCCCGAAGAGGTATGCCACCGAGCTGATTCGAGAGGCTCTTTTCCCGTACGACAAAAGCCTGTTCCTCGCCACAAAGGTGGGCCCCGGTCTGCGCCCCGACGGCGAGTGGGAGACGGCCGTCACACTTTCCCAGCTGCGGGCTCAGGTCGAGGAGAACCTGCGCCGCCTCCAGGTCGACCGCCTCGATCTGGTCAACCTGCGCCTGACCAGCCGCACCGCGCCCGTCGGCCCGCGCTTCGAGGCCTTGGCCAGCCTGCGCGACGAGGGCTTGATCCGCCATCTGGGCATCTCCAACGCCACCCTGGCCCAGATCGACGAGGCCGCTGCCGTCGCCCCGCTCGTCAGCGTCCAGAACAGCTTCGCTGTCGACCTGCAGCGGGACGCTTCACTCGTGGCCGAGATGACCGAGCGAGGCATCGCCTTCGTGCCGTTCTTCGCCATCGCGGGCCCCGGCCGCGAGGACGGCCCGACAACGGCCACCCCTGATGCCGTACGGGAAATCGCCCTCACCCACCACGTCAGTGAGCATCAGGTGCGGCTGGCCTGGACCCTGCACCAGGGTGACAACGTGCTCGCCATCCCCGGCACCGGCGACGAACAGCACCTGCTCGACAACATCGCCGCCGGCGCCCGGAGATTCAGCGAGGAGGAACTGGCCCGCCTGGCCTAGGAGCGGAGCAGGGCGGCCACTTCACGGGCCAGGTCGGTCGAGGCTTCGATCTCGGCCTTGCGGATGGAGACGCTTTCGACGTTGAAGCCGTACGGCATGCCGAGGCGTTCGCAGTAGTCCTTCAGGTCGGCGGCGATGGCCAGGGCCTCGCGGCGGGACGTGGCCAGCGGGTCCGGGGACTCGCGCAGCTCGGTGGCCAGCCAGGACGGGACCTGCACGCCCAGCCAGCCCAGGAACTCGAGCGTCTTGGCCGAGCCGCACAGCGACAGGGTGAAGATGAGCGGCCGCGGGGTGATGCCGGCCTCGCGGCAGGCGTAGAAGTAGTCGGAGACCAGATTCTTCGTCTCGTTGAGGTCGTAGACGACCTGGGAGATGAAGTATGTGCAGCCGCGCTCCTGCTTGGTCAGCATGCGCAGGTGCTCGTCGCCGTGGCGGGCGTGCCGTTCGCCGATCACCACCGCGCCCAGCGGCAGCAGCGGGCGTACGTCGGCGTGCAGTTGCTGGGCCCGGCGCAGCGACGTCTGCACGGGCTTGCCGCCGGAGGAAGCGCCCACGAACACGCCCAGCGTGCGGGCGGTGTCGGCGGTGTCCAGCCAGCCGCGCAGGTCGTCCTCGGAGTACTTGCCGACGCAGCGGTAGATCACCGTGGGCCGGTCCCAGTCGCCGAGGTGGTCGGCGTGGTACGAGGCCGGGTCGAGGGTCGGCAGGTACGGGAACGGGCGTTCCTCGGCGACGCGGTCGGACTCGTCGTCGATGTCGTAGAGGATCAGCCCGTCGAGGTCCAGGCCGGACAACCGGCGCACGGTGACCTCGGCGATCTCTTTGACCCGCTCGGGAGCGGTGTTGCGGCGCGGCGGGGTGATGCTGAACAGCATCACCCCGCTCTGCGCCCCGGCCAGTTTGGACTGCAGTGAGTTACCAGACACGGGCCCAGCGTAGAGAAGTGACTACGCGTGGTCGGCGCAGCAGGGGGTCGGGTCCCGCGTTTCGAACGGCACGAGCACTCCGCCCACGGCCGGCATGGTCACCAGAACGAGGTCACTCCCGCGGAACTGGGGACGGACGAAGTCGCGCGTGTCGAGCTCCGTCGCCGGGTCGGCCGGGCCGGCGCCCAGCACCTCGACCCGGTCGATCGCGCTGCGGTCGAGCACCTCGCCGACCGTCAGCGTGCCCGTCAGTTCCGACGAACCCGCGAAGACGACGGCGCGCCCGAGGTCGCCCGTGGTGGCTGCCTCCGCTCCGGCCGGCATCTCACCGGTGAAGCCGACGAGGCTGATCGCCACGTGCGGGAACGGCGCCCGCACCAGGTGGGTGCAGGCCAGCAACGGCGCCGGGTCGAGCAAGAGGATCCAGTGATCGGCCGCCCCGACGTCCCGATGCCCGAGCGAGACCCCGACCGCACTCACCGAGGCAGCACCCAGATCGGGTTGGTGTAGAACCACAGGTCACCCCACGGGTCGGCGTCGCCGATGACGTCGAGCTTCGGGCCGTACGGGTCCACGCCGGGCCCCATCAGGCCGGGCTGGGTCCGGTTGCCGTCGGTGCCGCGCACCCGCACGTAGAACGGCTTGTCGAGACGCCCGAACGAGTAGGTGATCGACGCCCGGCCCGACTTCTTGGAGATCTCGAACGACTTGACCACCTTGGTGTTCGGGGCGGTGTAGGCGTCCTCGTCGGCGACCGGGCCGGTGACCGTGCCGACGATGAGGTCGACCCGCTTGAGCACCGGCACGAACTGCGCCCAGTTGGGCACGTCCTGCAGGTCGATGTCGAGGGTGATCTCGGTCGACGTGCCCCGCTTGACGTGCAGCACCCCGCCGAGGCCGGTGCCGCTGGAACCGCGGCGGTCGCCGGCCACGCGGACGCGTGCGTCCACGCCCTTGACCAGGCGGCCGTGGTCGACCCAGACCCGGCCCGCGCGCAGGCCGTCCATGACCTGCTTGTAGCCCCACGAGGTGGCGCCGACCGTGGTCCGGCCGTAGAAGCCGGGCCAGAAGTCGCCTGCCGTGGTCAGCGTCTTGCCGGTGTACACCGGGTCGTTGTACTTGCCGTTGACCTCGAAGTTGCTGTCCGGCCCCCGGTCCGACTGGTCCAGGTAGTTGACGTGCGAGTCCGAGTTGACGGTGATCCACCACGCCTTGCCCTCGGCCAGCAGGCTGTCCCAGAGGCCGCCGACGGTGGCGGTCATCCAGTCGAAGCCGCCCCAGGTGCGGTAGCTCTCCAGCGGGTAGCCGGGGAACGAGGCGGCCGACGGGTTGTTGTCGTAGTAGCCGCGGGCGCCGCCCCGGCCGTTGGGGGCGGGGATGCCGGCGGCCTGGTGGCCGGGCGCGCCCTCGAAGCCGACGGCTACGGTCGGGTCGGCGTCGCGCCAGTTGCGGATCTCGTGCGGCGAGTCGATGCCGCGCCGGGCCGGGTGGTTGGCGAAGAACAGGGCACCGTCCACCTTGCGCGCCTTGACCTGCGAGGCGAGGAACTTGATGCCGGCGATCGCGGCCGCCTCGTTCTGCTCGTTGGTGTTGGTCGCGGGCAGCGCCGAGCCGTCGTAGTTCTGCTCGAACTTCTTGAGGACCTCGACCTCGTTCTTGCTCGGGGTCACGAACACGGTCGCGTGCTCGGCGCCCGGGATGTTCCACTCCAGACCCTGGAAGGTCAGCAGGTCGCGCAGTTCCTCGCGGGTCTTCCGGATGTCCGGGTTGACCAGGTCGACGCCGATCTTGGCGTGGGTGGCGCTGCCGTGGTCGGTGATCACGACCCAGTCCAGGCCGAACGCGCGGCCGTGGCGGGCCTGGTCGATCACCCGGTACTGGGCGTCCGAGCTGTACTGCGTGTGGATGTGGTGGTCGCCCGAGAGCCAGGTCAGCCCCGCGCCGGACGAACCCGGGCCGGAGCCGTGGGCCGCCGCCGGGGACGGGTTGGCCAGCACGGAAGCGGCCGCGCCGGCGCCGAGCAGCCCGGCGCCTCGCAGGAAGCCGCGGCGGGACACGTCGGACGGCGAGAGCTCGCTGTCCGGGATGGACAGGTCGAGGGCCGGCGAGACGTCGCTGCCCTGGTGTACCTCGTCGTGGTGGTGATGGTGGTCGTGGCCGTGACCCATATCGGTGATCTCCCACAGATCGATGCATGCGGACTCCAGCACACATTCGCGGCGATAGATCAACAGGCGATGTATCAAGCATGACTTTCGTCAGTACGGGCGACTGCCGTTCGGGTCGGGTGGCGACGGCACCTGCGGTTCTACCGTCCGGCCCATGCTGATAACCCTGGAGAAACTCACCAAGCGGTTCGGCGCCACCACGGCCGTCGACGGGCTCGATCTCGAGGTGCGGCCGGGCCGGGTCACCGGGTTCCTCGGTCCCAACGGCGCCGGCAAGTCGACCACACTGCGCATGATCCTCGACCTCGACCGCCCGACGTCGGGGCGCGCGCTGCTGGGCGGGCGCCCCTACTCCTCGTACGCCTTGCCTCTGCGCAAGGTCGGGGCAGTGCTCGAGGCCAAGGCCGCGCACCCCGGGCGTACGGGAAGAAATCACCTGCTCGCCATGGCGCGTAGCAACGCCATCGCGCCCGCCCGGGTCGACGAAGTGCTGGAACTGGTCGGACTGTCGAAAAATGCCAGGAAGCGGACCGGCACGTACTCGCTCGGCATGGGGCAGCGGCTGGGGATCGCGGGTGCGCTGCTCGGCGACCCGCCGGTGCTGATCCTCGACGAGCCGGTCAACGGCCTCGATCCGGACGGGGTGCGCTGGATCCGGGGGCTGATGCGCGACCTGGCCGCCGAGGGGCGCACGGTGCTCGTCTCGAGTCACCTGCTCAGCGAGATGCAGATGACCGCCGACCACCTGATCGTCATCGGTCACGGGCGGCTGCTGGCCGACGCGCCGCTCGACGAGATCCTGTCCGGGCACGCCTCGCTCGAGGACGCCTACTACACGCTGACCGAGGGGACCGCGCTGCGATGACCATGCTCCGAGCCACGATCGGCGCCGAATGGATCAAGCTCTGGACGACCCGTACGGTGTGGTGGGCCTTGACGGCCGCTCTCGTGCTGATGGCCGCCGGGGCCGGGCAGTACGCGCTCTACGCCGAGAACGGCGACATCGACCAGACGGGGGCGGGCGAGATCGCCGTGCTCGGCCTGAGCTTCGCCCAGCTGGCCTTTCTGGCGCTGGCCACCATCGTGATGACCAGCGAGTACTCGACCGGCACGATGCGGGCCACGCTGACCTGGACCCCGGTGCGGTCCCGGCTGCTGCTGGCCAAGAGCGCCGTGATCGCCGGGGTCACGCTGGTCGCGGGCACGGTGGCCGGTTTTGTCGGCGTGGCGGTGGCCGCCCCGATCCTCGGCAACAGCTCGATGGGCGCCGTGGCGCCGAAGATGGGGCTCTACCTGGCGTTGCTCGGGGTCTTCGCGGTCGGGCTGGGGGCGGCGCTGCGCGGGCCGGTGGTCAGTCTGGTCGTGCTGCTGATGCTGGTCGTGGTCGTGCCGCCACTGTTGCAGGTGCCGGATCTGGCCGTGCTCAACACCATCGCCGACGCCCTGCCCGGGGTGGCCGGCCAGCGGTTCCTGCTGGAGAACTCGTACGGTGGGCTGGTGATCGTTGCCGCTTGGGCCACAGCCGCTTTCCTGATCGGGGCGCGCGTGCTGAGAAGGCGCGATGCCTAGACCAGGCCGGCCTCGTAGGCGACGATCGCCGCCTGCACCCGGTTGCGAGCGCCGAGCCGGCTGAGCAGGCTGCTCACGTACGCCTTGACTGTGCCCTCGACCAGGAACAGCCGCCGCCCGATCTCCGCATTGGACAGTCCCTCACCGATCAGGGCCAGCACCTCACGCTCGCGGTCGGTGAGGACGTCCACCTTGGACCGGGCGGTGGCCCCGGCTCCGAGCTTCACCCCGGCCAGCTCGGTGATGACCCGGTGGGCCACCCGGGGCGACAGGTAGGCCGCGCCCGCCGCCACCGCCCGGATGGCCGCGGTCAGCTCGCGCGGATCGCTCGACTTGAGCAGGAAGCCGGCCGCTCCGGCCGCGATGGCCCGCACGATGTATTCGTCCTCGCCGAACGTGGTCAGCATGAGCACCCCGGTATCGGGCGCGACCCGGCGGATCTCGGCCGCGGCCGCCAGCCCGTCGCGGCGCGGCATCCGGATGTCCAGCAGCACCACCGCGGGCCGGTGCCGGCGCACCAGGTCGACCGCCTCGATCCCGTCCGCGGCCTCGGCGATCACCTCGATGCCGGCGTCGTTGTCGAGGATGGCCCGGATACCGGCCCGGATCATCGCCTCGTCGTCGGCGATCAGCACCTTCACTTCAGTCGTTCCTTACTGGTCAGGCGGCCGTCGGTGAAGCACAGCCGATAGGCCGCTTCGGCCATCGGGAAGTTGCCGTCGGTGTAGAGCTCGCAGCCGCGCGGTTTGTCGCCCGGCGTCTGCCGGTCGGGCAGGCGGTCGGCCAGGTCGGCGCGGGGCGTGCCGGTGGTCAGGGCGTCGAAGGTGGCCTCGTCGAGCACCGAACCGGCGACGGCGAACGGGTAGTAGCCGATCGCGGTGACGACGACCAGCACGAGCGGGGTGAGGATCGCAGCGGCCAGGCTGCGGCGGGTGCGGCGGCGGGCGTCGTGCAGTTCGGCGTCCACCGTCGGTTGCTGCGGGGCGGCCCGGTCCAGGACGGCGGCGGTGCGGAAAGCCCCGTCGGGCGTGGGCCCGGCGGTCAGGGTTCCGCCGGCCCGGCGTACGCGCTCCTTCAACCCGATCAGGCCGAGCCCCGTGGTCCCGTGGACCGGCGGCCGGTCGGCGGCGTCGGTCACCACCTCGACGGCGTCGGCGGTGAGGGTGATCCGCACCGTGGCGCCGGGCGCGTGCACGCCGGCGTTGGTCAGCGCCTCCCGCACGACGGGGTAGGCCACGGCCGAGGGCTCGCCGTCGCGTTGCAGCAGAATGGTCATCCCGGCCGCGCGGGCCCGGTCCACCAGTTGCTCGACCGTCCCGGTGTCCGTCTCGTCGTCGTCGCGCAGCACCCCGATGATGTCGCGCAGCCGATCGGTGGCGTTGGCGGCCGACTCCCGGATCCGCCCGGCGGCCGCGCTCTGCTTCCCGGGCAGCCCCGGCGTGGTCTCGAGGGCGCCCGCGTTGAGCGCGATCAGGCTCAGCTCGTGCCCGAGCGAGTCGTGCATCTCCTGCGCGATCCGGGCCCGCTCGCGCAGCCGGGCCTCGCGGACGACCAGGCGGCGTTCGTACTCGAGGCGGGCCGCCCGTTCCCACCCGGCCGAGACGAGCCGCGCGTGCTGGGCCCGGTAGCGCCCGGCCAGCCACGGGAACACGCCGAGCAGCAACAGGGCCATGGCCAGGAAGAACCACTGGCCCAGGGCGGTGTCGAACACGGTGAAGTTGAGCGCGGTGCCCCCGGCCGCGATCACCGCGAACGTGGCCGCGACGGCCCGGATCCGTTCGGTCCGCAGCCCGACCAGGTAGCTCATCACCGGCAGGGCGAACACGAAGTTCCCGTCGGCCAGCGTGCCCAGCAGCACCACCAGCAGTCCCACCAGGGGCCGCCGTCGCAGGGTCAGCACCAGCCCGGCCGTCACCGCCAGCGCGGCCACGATCCGGAGCGCGTCGCCGTTCATCACCTGATGGATCAGCACCGGGCCCAGGAGCGACGACCCGATCAGCCCGTCGGCCACCCACTCCCGCCGTCCCCGCATCCGGCCAGGCTATCGACGCGCCCGGCCCGTCACTACTGCCGAAAGTCAAGAGTGGCCGCCTGTGGACGGCGGAGTTGGCGCTCAACGGCGCAGAGGTAGGGTCGCCCCGCTTCCCTCCCTCATGGGCGGGGGAGGCGGCGGTCGAGCAGAACAGCCAAGACCTCAGCTTCGCGTTTAACGTCGGTTGGGTGATCAGTCGCCCTGTTGAGGGACTGGCAGCAAGCGGCCACCTGCTCACTCT
>NZ_JAMYJR010000066.1 GCF_024137025.1 Paractinoplanes aksuensis | reverse complement strand
GCGCCTTCATCCAACCCGCTGGCCGACCCACCGCAACCTCCAATGTCGAAGTGTTGCGACGACCGGTTGAACTCACCCAATGCGCAATCGCCGGTGTGGCGGCGTAAGGGCAGGTCACCGTGCGTTTTTCGGCCTGTCCGTGCGTTGTTCGTCCGGGCCGCCGTCACCGGGATGGCTGACATCGGCCCCGAATGGGGTGGTCCGATCGTCTCGGGGGAAGGGGCCGCCCGGCCGACCTGCCCGATTGGTTGCGGGTGGGGCCGGACCGGCAGACTGGGCGGCGTGCTGTTGAAGGAGATCCGCGCGATCGCGGGCGAGACACTCGTGCTCGCCCCGCACGACCAGGACACCGAGACCGCCAACACCAGCTGGTTCGGCGCACCGCCGCACGAGCGTATGGGCCTGTCGGCCGATGAGGTGGTCACCGCCTTCGAGGAGACGATCGAGCTGCTGCGGGAGCAGGTAGTCGCGATGTCGCACCAAGGGGCCGTCACTTTCTACGTGTGGCACGACCTGCAGGCCGGGCAGTTGCGTTGCTCGACCGGGTCGTGCGGGCGCGACGAGCTGCCGTTCACCGAGAAGTACCGGACGACGGACGACCTGCGGGCGATCGTCGTCGAGTTTCTGGAGGACCGCGCACCGGGCGCGATCGTCTGGGGCGAGTTCGACCCGGTGCCACTGCCGGACGGGCCGGAACCTGACATTCAGGAGATCCCGGTCTGGGTGTGCGACCTGCGCCGATGATCGTCAGGGCGGTTCGGTCGATCGAAGGGGTCAAGTACGTGACGACGGCGGCGAGCCTGATCCAGCGCGCGGCGGAACGGCCTGGGGCGGCGGACGCAGCCGGGATAGCGGCGGGCTACCTGCTCGACGCGGTGTTCGGCGATCCGCGGCAGTTCCACCCGGTCGCGGGATTCGGCACGGCGGCCGGGGCGCTGGAAAAGCGGATCTACGCACCCGACCGGGCGGCGGGCGCGGCCTTCGCCACGATCGCGGTGGCGGCCCCGGCTCTGGCCGGGGCTGCAGCGGCGTATGCGACCAAGCGACGGCCGATCGTGCGGGCGGCCATCGTGGCTGCCACCACCTGGACCGTGCTGGGCGGGCGGACCCTCCGGCGGGAATCGCGGATCATGGCCGAGCACCTCGACGGCGACGATCTCGAGTCGGCGCGGGGCCGGCTCAACCACCTCTGCGGACGCGACCCGTCCGGCCTCGACGAATCCGAGCTGGCGCGAGCCACTGTCGAGTCCGTCGCCGAGAACACGTCCGACGCGGTGGTGGCCCCGCTGGTGTGGGGCGGTCTGCTCGGGCTGCCGGGGCTGCTGGCCTATCGGGCCGCCAACACGCTCGACGCCATGGTCGGGCATCGGTCACCGCGGTACGCACGCTTCGGCACCGCATCGGCCCGGCTCGACGACGGTCTCAACCTGCTACCGGCCCGGCTGACCGGTCTGCTGACGATCGCGGTGTCGCCGATCGCGGGCGGCAATCCGAAAGAGACGCTGCGGGTATGGCGGCGTGACCGCAACGATCACCCCTCGCCCAATGCCGGCCAGTGCGAGTCGGCCATGGCCGGCGCTCTGGGCGTACGCCTCGGCGGGCGCAACGTCTACTTCGGACGCAGCGAGACCAGGCCTTTCCTGGGTGACGGCCCGCGCCCGTCGGCCGAACACTTGCGCCGGGCGGCCCGGGTCTCGGGTGCCGTCGGCCTGGCCGCGGCCGCCCTCGCCGTCGGAGCAGCGCTGCTCAGAGGCCGGATCCAGCGGTGAGCGGCGGTCTCCTGGTCGCCGGCACCACGTCGGACGCCGGCAAGAGCATCCTGACCGCGGGCATCTGCCGGTGGTTGCATCGCCGCGGAGTCAAGGTCGCGCCGTTCAAGGCCCAGAACATGTCCAACAACTCGGTGGTCGTCGTCGGCCCGGACGGCCGGGGCGGCGAGATCGGCCGGGCCCAGGCGATGCAGGCGGCCGCGGCCGGCCTGGCCCCCGACCTGCGGTTCAACCCCGTGCTGCTCAAGCCCGGCAGCGACTTCTCGAGCCAGGTGGTGCTGCTCGGCGAGGCCGTCGACACCGTCACCGCCGGCAACTACCGCTCGCTGCGACCCCGCCTGGCCGAGACCGCGCACGCCGCGCTGGCCGAGCTGCGCGCGGAGTACGACGCCGTCATCTGCGAGGGCGCGGGCAGCCCGGCCGAGATCAACCTGCGCGACGGCGACTTCGTCAACATGGGCCTCGCGCGCCAGGCCGGCCTCCCGGCGATCGTGGTCGGCGACATCGACCGCGGCGGCGTGTTCGCGGCCCTGTTCGGCACGGTCGCGCTGCTCAGCCCGGAGGACCAGGCCCTCGTCGCGGGCTTCGTCGTCAACAAGTTCCGGGGCGACCTGGGACTGCTCCGGCCCGGCCTCGACATGATCACGTCGGTGACCCGGCGACCCGTCTACGGCGTGCTGCCGTTCCATCCGGAGATCTGGCTCGACGGCGAGGACTCCCTCGCGTACGGGAAGGTTCTGGGCCGGCCGAAGGGGCCGCGCGGCACCGAGTGGCTGCGGGTGGCCGTCGTCCGCCTGCCGCGGCTGTCCAACGCGACCGACGCCGAGGCGCTGGCCACCGAGCCGGGCGTCCAGGTGCGGCTCACGGTCGAGCCGGCCGAGATCGCCGACGCCGATCTGGTGGTCGTCCCCGGTTCGAAGGCCACCGTGAGTGACCTCGCCTGGCTACGCGAGACCGGGCTGGCCGACGCGGTCCTCACCCACGCCGCGGCCGGCAAGCCAGTGCTGGGTATCTGCGGCGGCTTCCAGATGCTGGCCGAGACGATCACCGACGAGGTCGAGAGCCGCCGTGGCACCGTACCCGGCCTGGGTCTTCTACCCGTCCGCATCGCCTTCGAGCCGCGCAAGCACCTGGGCCGGCCGACCGGCCACGGTCTCGGCGCGCCCGTGTCGGGCTACGAGATCCACCACGGCACGGTCACCACGAGCGATCAAGAGCCTTTCCTTCGGTACGCCGACGGGCAGCCCGAGGGAGCAGTCCGTGACCACGTCTACGGCACGCACTGGCACGGCGCCTTCGAATCCGACGCGTTCCGCCGCCGCTTCCTGACGACGGCCGCGCGCCAGGCCGGCCGGCGCGGCTTCCTCGTGGCCGACGACATCGAATTCGCGGGCGTACGCGACCACGCGCTCGACGTTTTGGGCGACCTGGTCGAACAGCACCTCGACACCGACGCCCTGTGGCAGCTGATCGAGACCGGACCGCCGGCGCCGCCGCCGTTCCTGCCACCGGGAGCTCCGCGAATTTGATCGACGACCTGGCCTCGTACGTCATGGGCCTGCCACCCCGCCTGGGTGACGTGCGCCTCATCGCCGTCGACGGGCCCAGCGGGGCCGGCAAGACGAGGTTCGCCGATCGGCTGGCCGCCGCGCTCGGCGACGCGCCCGTCGTGCACACCGACGACCTGCTCAACGGCTGGGACGACCAGTTCACCTTCTGGACGCGGCTGGAGGAGTTCGTGCTGACCCCGCTGCGGCGAGGTGAGGCCGCGGTGTATCAACGCTACGACTGGGATGAACAAGACTTTTCTGGCCAGCATTTGATGATCGAACCCCGGACCGCCGTACTGCTGGAAGGGGTGAGCGCCGCCCGGCGCGAGATTCGTCCCGAGTTGACCTTCGCTGTCTTTGTCGACGCGCCGCCCGAACTTCGCTGGGAGCGCGCGATCAGCCGCGACGGGGACGACAGCGTTGCGTATCGCAAGTACCTTGGGCGCTGGCGGGCCGCCGAGGACAGGCACTTCGCCACGGACGAGACAGCCGCGTACGCGGATCTGATCGTCGACGGCGCGACGGGAAGGTGGGCACGATGACCGACGAAGAGAACCGCCCGGTACGCAGGCGTGTGACCCTGACCGGCATCAGCTCGCGGGCCTGGGAGCATCCGGCCGACCGCGGCGCGCTGACCGCCCTGCGCGAACTGCGCGGCTTCGACGACGTGGTCAAGGCGTTCTTCGGCATGTGGAACGAGCGCGGCTTCCGGCTGCAGTTCCTGGCCGGCGCCATCCGCGTCGACCACCGGCAGTACCCGCGCGTCTACCAGCGCTTCACCGAGGCCGCGACCACGCTCGACGTGGTCGAGCTGCCCGAGCTCTACGTCTCGCAGGATCCGATCATCAACGGCTCGGCGATCGGCCTCGACAAGCCGTTCATCGTGATCACCACCGGCGCCGTCGAGAAGCTGGACGACGACGAGTTGCGGGCCATGCTGGGCCACGAGATCGGCCACGTGCGCAGCGGCCACGCCGTCTACAAGACGATCATGATGATCCTGACCCGCTGGGCCGCCAACCTGAGCTGGCTGCCGGTCGGGGCGATCGCGCTGCGGGCCATCATCGCGGCCATGCTCGAGTGGTGGCGCAAGGCCGAGCTGTCGGCCGACCGCGCCGGGCTGCTCGCCGGTCAGGACCCGGCCGCCTCGCTGCGCCTGCTGATGAAGCTGGCCGGCGGCGGCGACCTGTCGCAGATCGACACGGCCGCGTTCCTCGAGCAGGCGGCCGAGTACGAGAGCGGCGGCGACCTGCGCGACAGCATCCACAAGATCGGCATGACCCTGGGCAGCACCCACCCGGTCCCCGTGGCCCGGGCCTCCGAGCTGCGCAAGTGGGTCGACTCGGGTGCGTACGCCGGGATCATCGGCGGCGACTACCCGCGCCGCGACTCCGACGGCGACGCCTCGGTCAGTGAGGACGTGAAGTCGGCCGCCCAGTCGTACCGCGAGACTTTCAACAATTCGCAGGATCCGTTGGTCGGTCTGCTCCGCAAGCTCGGTGATGGCGCCGGTGACCTGGCCGGATCGGCCGTGCGGGGCGCCCGCGGCTGGATGGGGGATGCCTCCCGGCGTGGTCGCCAGGACGGCGATCAGTCATAGGATCACTCCTATGAGCTTGAGTGAGACCGATCTGCGCGCGGCCGTCGCGCGGGAGTTCCCCGGAGTCCGCGCCGACCTGGAGCGGCTGGTCCGCATCCCCGGCATCGCGTTCGAGGGTTTCGACCACTCCCACGTCGAACGGTCGGCCGAGGCCGTGGCCGAGCTGCTGCGCGGCTGTGGCCTCGACACGCAGATCGTGGTGCGCGGCGGCCAGCCCGCTGTGATCGGTCGCAAGGCAGCCCCCGAGGGTGCGCCGACGGTGCTGCTGTACGCCCACCACGACGTGCAGCCGACCGGCGACGTCGCGCTCTGGACCAGCGACCCGTTCGAGCCGGTCGAGCGGGACGGCCGCCTGTACGGGCGCGGCGCCGCCGACGACAAGGCCGGGGTCATGGCCCACGTGGCCGCGCTGCGCGCCTTCGGCGACCAGCTGCCGGTCGGCGTGGTCGTCTTCGTCGAGGGCGAGGAGGAGTACGGCTCCGTCTCGCTCGACGCGATCATCGAGGAGTTCCGCGAGGAGCTGCGGTCCGACGTGATCCTGATCGCCGACTCCGGCAACTGGGACATCGGCCGGCCCGCGCTGACCACCTCGCTGCGTGGCCTGGTCAACCTGTTCGCCGAGGTCAAGGTGCTCAAGTCGGCTGTGCACAGCGGCATGTTCGGCGGCCCCGTGCCCGACGCGCTGACCACCCTGGCCCGCCTGCTGTCGACCCTGCACGACGAGAGCGGCGAGGTCGCGGTCGACGGGCTGGTCGGCCGCGAGGGCGCGAGCGTCGACTACCCGGCCGACCGGTTCCGGCACGAGGCGGGCATGCTCGACGGCGTCGAACTGATCGGCAAGGGCTCGATCACCGACCGCATCTGGACCAAGCCCTCGATCTCGGTGCTGGGCATCGACGCGCCCCGCACTTTCGAGGCGGCCAACGCACTGCAGCCTGCGGCCAAGGCCAAGATTTCCGTACGTCTGGCGCCGGGCGACGACCCGAAGGCCGCGTACTCGGCCGTGAAGGCCCACCTCGAGAAGCACGTGCCGTGGGGCGCGCAGGTCGAGGTCACGCTGGAGGCTGATGGTGAGCCCTGCGTGATCGACGCGACCGGTCCCGCGTACGACGCCGCCCGGGCCGCCTTCCGCTCGGCCTGGGACGGCACCGACCCGGTCGACATGGGCGTGGGCGGGTCGATCCCGTTCATCGCCACCTTCCAGCAGCTGCTGCCGCAGGCCGCCATCCTGGTCACCGGCGTCGAGGATCCGTACTCGGCCGCCCACGGACCCGACGAGAGCCTGCACCTCGGCGAGTTCGAGCGCGTGTGCCTGGCCGAGGCCCTGCTCCTCAAGAACGTGGCGGAGACTTTGTCGACGAAGTAAGGGGCGGCCGATGGCCGAGCTGTCGTGTGACGTGCTGGTGGTGGGGGCCGGCCCGACCGGGCTGATGCTCGCCAACTGGCTGGTCAAACTCGGGGTCGACGTGATCGTGGCCGACGGCAAGGAGGGCCCGACCCGCGAGTCGCGGGCGCTCGTCGTCCAGGCCCGCAGCCTGGAGATCTACGACCAGCTCGGCCTGGCCGACCAGGTGCTCGACGCGGCCGAGCGGGCCGACGCGGTGGCGCCCGGCTTCCTCGACCGGGTCTTCGGGCGCATCCCGCTCGGCCCCCTCGGCGGCACCCTCACGCCGTATCCGTTCATCGAGGTCCTCGAGCAGAGCCGCAACGAAGAGATTCTGTACGAGAACCTGCAGAAGCTGGGGGCCGGCGTCCGCTGGGAAACTCCGGTGACGGCGGTCAAACAGGTCGAGGACGGCATCGAGGCCAAGGTCGGCAACGACACCGTGCGGGCCCGGTTCTGTGTCGGCTGCGACGGGTCGAACTCGGCCGTCCGCAAGGCGCGGCGCATCGCGTACGAGGGGGTCACCAACCCGCACCGGTTCTACGTGATCGACGCGGTCGGGGTGGCCGGCCTGGTCGGGAACGCGATCAACGTACGCCCGGGCGGGTCGGACTTCCTGCTCGGCTTCCCGATGCGCGGGCGGCACGCGTGGCGCCTGCTCGGCCTCGTGCGCGACGAGGACGGCGACTCGCGGCTCACCGAGGACGACGTGCGCCCGCGGATCAAGCAGTTCGCTGTCACCTACGGCGAGTCACGGTGGTTCGCGACGTACAAGGTGCACCACCGGGTCGCCGCCACGTTCCGCGACGGGCCGTTCTTCCTGGCCGGGGACGCCGCGCACGTGCACTCGCCGGTCGGCGGCCAGGGCATGAACACCGGCATGCAGGACGCCCATAATCTCGCCTTCAAGCTGGCCGACGTGCTGCAGGGCCGCCGCAAGGACGCGTGGCTCGACCGCTACGAGGCCGAACGCCGCCCGGTGGCGCGCACGCTGGTCGCCACCACCGACCGGATCTTCGGCGCGATCACCTCGCAGCGGCCGGTCTCACGGGTGTTGCGACGGTTCCTCATTCCACTGGCGATGCCGCTCGGGGTGCGCCTCGCGCCGCGGCTGTCGGGTGGCGGGCGGCTGTTCCAGTACGTGTCGCAGATCCGCGTGCACTACTGGATGACGCCGAACGCGCGGGCCCGGGCCGGTGGGCGGCGCGATCCGGTGGTGGGGCGGCGGCTGCCGTGGGCCGGTGGCAACTTCGAGGTGCTGCGCGACCTGCGGTGGCAGATTCACGCGTACGGCGGGGTGGTGGCGACCGACGTGCCGGACCTCGGCCTCGCGGTGCACGTCTTCCCGCCCGCGCCGGGCACAGGCTTGCAGCCGGGGCAGCTGTATCTCGTGCGCCCCGACGGATTCGTGGCCGCCGAAGCCGCCGTGTCGGAAGCGGCCGGGGTCTTCCCCGCGCTCATGCGCGGCTGAGCGTCATGTTGCTCGGTGGCTGAGCGTTTCGAGCTGGCCGTCACGCAGAGCAAACCGGTGCGGGCGGCGATCTCGTCCTGTTAGGATTAGAACATGCGTTCGAACAATGAGCCTGCTTCGGTTTCTCTCCTCGTGCGGCCGATGCCCGTCGGGCCGCGTAACGCGATCGACCGTCTCCACTCACGAGACCGTCTGGAATCCATCGCCCGCCTGCGCTCCGCGGTCCTGGCGATGGACCAGGTGGATGTCGCCGACTGGGACGACGGTGCCCTCAACGATCATCTGGACGAGCTCTCGGCCACCCTCTGCGCCATCGACGCGCAGGTCACCCGTGTGGCCGAGGCGGTTCGGGCCCGGGGCTTCCGCATCGCCGAACCCCGGGCTGCCTGACCCCGGCCTCTGCCTCCTTCCCCGGCCCGACGTGCCGTCGCCTCCCTTCCCCCCTTGGCGCGGCACTCCCTCGCCGGGGCGACGCTGCCGCCCTTGAGCTGGGGGATCGGTCGGGCTTCGGACCGAAAAGTGTCAGAGGGTGCTGCCACGATGTGAGGGTGTTATTCGTAGATCTGGCGGCGACCTCAGCCGCCGTCGCCGCCACCTCGGGGCGTAAGGCAAAGGTCGAGCTGCTGGCCGGCGCCCTGCGCGGGCTCGATCCCGGCGAGGTTGCTGCGGGCTCGGCCTACCTGGCTGGTGAGCTGCGGCAGCGGCAGACGGGGGTGGGCTATGCGAGCCTGCGCGACCGGCCGGCCCCCGCGGAATCGCCGAGCCTCACCGTCGGCTCGGTCGACGCGCTGATCGCCGAGATCTCGGTGGTGGCCGGGGCCGGGTCCCAGGCCCGGCGGCGCGACCTGGTGACGGCGCTGTTCGGGGCGGCCACGGCCGAAGAGCAACGTTTGCTGGTGGGGCTGTTCGGCGGCGAGTTGCGCCAGGGCGCCCAGGCCGGGCTGCTGGCCGACGCGATCGCCAAGGCGGCCGAGGTGCCGCTGACCGCCGTTCGTCGCGCGCTGCTGCTGTCGGGCGATCTGAAGCAGGTCGCGGTGGCGGCGCTGGCCGGTGGGGCCGTCGCCCTGGCCGAGATCAACCTGCGGGTCGGCACCCCGCTGACGCCGATGCTGGCCCAGAGCGCTCCCGACGTGGGCGCCGCGCTGCTGGCCACGGGCACCCCGGCCACGGTCGACATGAAGCTCGACGGCATTCGCATTCAGGTCCACCGCTCGGGCGACGAGGTGGCAGTCTTCACCCGCAGCCTCGACGACATCACCGCCCGCATGCCCGAGGTGGTCGAGGCAGTCCGCCAACTGCCGCTGCGCGACGTAGTCCTTGACGGCGAGGCCATGACACTCGACGCGACCGGCCGCCCCCGCCCGTTCCAAGAGACCTCGAGCCGCGCCGCCACCCGCGGCGCTGCCGCTTCCCGCAGGGCACCCGCCGCCGCTGCGGGCGGGGCAGCGGGCCACCTCGCGTTGGTGCCGTTCTTCTTCGACATTCTGCATCTCGATGGCGTTGACCTGCTCGACGAGCCGGGCCGGGTCCGGTGGGCGGCGCTGGCCGACGCGTTGCCGCCCGAGCTCCTGGTCGGCCGCACCACTGTGACCAGCGAAGAAGAGGCGGCCGCAGCGTTCGCGGCGGCGCTGGCGGCCGGGCAGGAGGGCGTAGTCATCAAGGCGAGCGAGGCCCCCTACGACGTGGGCCGCCGCGGTTCGGCCTGGGTCAAGGTCAAACCCCGGCACACCCTCGACCTGGTCGTGCTGGCCGTCGAGTGGGGTCACGGCCGTCGCAAGGGCTGGCTGTCCAACCTCCACCTGGGCGCCCGCGACCCCGAGTCGGGCGGCTTCGTCATGCTCGGCAAGACCTTCAAGGGCCTCACCGACGAGCTGCTGCGCTGGCAGACCGAACGCTTCCAAGAGCTGGCCACCGCCGACGACGGCTGGGTCGTTCGAGTACGCCCCGAACAGGTCGTCGAGATCGCCTTCGACGGCGTCCAGACGTCCCCGCGCTACCCCGGCGGCGTGGCCCTGCGCTTCGCCCGCGTCCTGCGCTACCGCGACGACAAACCCGCCTCCGAAGCCGACACCATCGACATGGTCCGCAAGATCGGCAGCTTCCCCCACCCAGACTGACCGCACCGGCAACCCGCGCCGCTGCCTGTGGTCGCCGCCGCACGAGGCCCGGCGAGCCAACGAAAGCAATCCGCCGGCGGTCAGTGTCGCCGGGTCGCGCGCTGGAGCACGTCGAGTTCGGGCCCGGGCCTGGCCCGACTGCCGCCCTGACCGCAGAACGGTCTGGTCGTGCCCGACGCTGCCGTTCGGGGCCGCGCCTCGACCTCGCCGGCTCGGCCCGCAAGCGGTGAAACCCGGCCGCGGGGCTGGACGCGGCGGTTCGGCAGGCCGAACTCCCGGGGCCGGAGACGTTCACGCGGCTGACCGTCTGCCGCACAGCGCTTCGCGCAGCACACATGCAGCAAGCCAGCAGCGCCCGCCAGGATTGGCGTGCGGACATTCTCACGCTGATGCCTGCGGGGCCCGACTGGTAAGAACGGGCAGCGGACCGCGGCGGACGGGCACGTCCGGTGTCCGGCGAGCGCTGAGGTCGTCAGTCCTGAGCTGAGCGGGCCTGGCTGGCGGCCTCGCGAGCACGGTCGGCATCGGACACGCGGTCACCCTGGGTAGCTGCCGCTGCAGCTCGCTTGCGGTCTGCTTCCTCGAGGCGGTCACCCGGATCGGCCCGTTGGCGCGCCGCCTCCCGGGCTGCGGCCCGGCGGTCAGCTTCGTCGACCCGGTCGCCGGGTTCGATCCGCTCCCTGGCGGCGGCGCGCTTGCGGTCCGCGTCCTCCACCCGGTCGCCCCCGCCGCGGCGACGGTCGGCCTCTTCGACGCGGTCGCCCCCGCCGCGGCGACGGTCGGTGTCTTCGACGCGGTCGCCTGTCGGGGCTGGTCGGCGGTCTGCTGCGGCTGGATGGTCGGGGTCCGGGTGAGCGGGCGAGCGTTCACGTGCGGGTTCGCCGGTGCCGTGGGCCTCTTTGCGGGCGTAGTAGACGTAAGCCGCCAGGGCCATGAGCGCGAACAACCACCACTGAACGGCATACCCGCCGTTCTGCCACGCGTCCTCGTGGTCGATCGGGATCCTGACGAAAGCGGCGTCCGAGGCGGGAGTCTGCTCGGTCAGGAGCACGTAGGCGCCGTACACCGGGTAGGGCATTTCGGGCGCCAGGCGGGGCAGGGAGATGCGGCGGGTGTCCAGGCGGCCGTCCCGGCGTTCCACTGCCACGGGTCGGCTTTCCGACAGGTGGATCTGGCCGACCACCGTCACCGGGCCGGTCGGTGCGGGTGGCACCACGGGCGCGGCCAGCGCACCCCCGGGCGGCGCCGGCACCCAGCCCCGGTCGATCAGCACTGCTGTGCCGTCGGCCAGCACGAGCGGGGTCACGATCTCGAAGCCGACGTCGCCGTTGACCGTGCGGCCCCGGGCCTGGATCTCGCGGGACGGGTCGTATTGCCCGGAAACAGTCACCTTTGTCCAGGCTAATTCCTTGCCCGGATAGGCCCCGGCCGTGCCCGGAGCGGTCGGGCGGCTCAACACCGAGGCGAGCGGAACGGCCGCGATCGAATCAGCGGCGTCGATCCGGTCGTTGGTCGCGCTGCGTTCCTCGTACCGTCGCAATTGCCAATTGCCGAGCATCACCATGACCAGCGCGGCGGCCACCGCGAGCGCGGCCGCGGCCAGCCAGCGCGGGCTCAGCAGGAAGCGGTACACGCAACGAGGCTACCCGTCGCACGATCGCCGGCGGCCGGAGCCGGGTACTGTCCCTGTCCGGCATCGGAAACATCGAGTGCGCTCGAGGCTCCGGCCCGTGCGAACCACGAGGCCGGGCGGGGGGAAACACCGGAAAGCTCGCACCGGCGACACACAGGCTGTCGGCGCGGGAACGACGGGGCCGACGAGGATGCGAAGTGGGCCGGGATCACTCCCGGCCGACGATTGACCCGGGCCGGCGCGGGAACTTCAAGATCAGCGGCACGCCGGCCCAGGAATCATCGTGGCCGGAGCCAGATGCAAGATCGGCTGGGTGAGTGCCCGGGCCGAGGCAAGGACCGGCCGGGAGGTATCCCGGCCGGTGATCGGCGTGAGGCCGGTGGGGGAGAAGCCCCGCCGGCGACTTGGCACGAGGCCGGCGGGGCAAGCCCGGACCGGCAGCAGAAAGGCCCGGGAAGACACGATGAGCGCCCAGCCCCGCCTGGTCGTCAGCGCCCCCGCCTCGGGGCACGGCAAGACCGCGATCGCGGTCGGCCTGCTGGCGGCGGTCGCGGCTCGCGGCCTCCCGGTGGCCGGGTTCAAGGTCGGCCCGGATCACACCGACGCCGCGTACCTGGGTCTCGCCGCCGGCCGCCCCGGCCGCAACCTGGATCCCCGGCTGGTCGGCGCGCAGCGCATCGCCCCGCTCTTCCAGCACGGCGCCTCCGGCACCCAGCTGTCGGTGGTCGAGGGCGCGATGGGCCTGTTCGACTCGCTGACCGGCCAGCCCGAGATCGACGGCACCGCCGCCGTGGCCGCCGTGCTGCGGGCGCCGGTCGTGCTGGTCGTCGACGTCGCTTCGATGGGGCATTCGCTGGCCGCGCTGGTGCACGGCTTCCGCATGTTCGACGAGATGGTCCACCTGGGCGGCGTCATCCTGAACCGGGTCGCCTCGCCCCGCCACGAGCAGATGCTGCGGACCGCCCTCGACGACATCGGCATGCCCGTGCTGGGCGCGCTGCGCCGCGGCGACCTGCCCAACGTCCTGCCGGCCCGGCCGCACGGCCCGGTGCCGGTCGCGCACCGCACGGTCGAGGCCACCCGGGCCGTACGCCGCCTGGGTGAAGCTGTGGCCGCCGGTCTCGACCTCGACCGGATCGTGGCCCTCGCCGGTTCCGCGCCCGCGCTGCCGGGCCCGCTGTGGACCCCGGCCGAGGCGGCCGGGGCCGAGGTCTTCGAGCCGCGTCCGGTGGTCGCGCTGGCTGGTGGTCCGGGTGCGCCCTACACGTACGTCGAGACGGCCGAACTGCTGACCGCGGCCGGCGCCGACGTGGCCGTGGTCGACCCGCTGCGCGACGAGTGCCTGCCCGCCGGCACCCGGGCCCTGGTGGTGGGGGCGGGACTGCCCGAGTCGTACGCCGAGGAGTTGTCGGCCAACCGCCGCCTGTGTTCCTCGGTGGCCCAGTTCGCCGCCGACGGCTGGCCGGTGATCGCCGAGGGGGTGGCCCTGCCGTGGCTGGGCCGCGACCTGGACGGCCGCCCGATGTGCGGGGTGCTCGACGCCACGTCGGAGACCGGCGACCAGACCGTGGCCGGGTACCGCGAGGCCACCGCCCCGGCCACCTCGCCCCTGGCCCCGACCGGCGCCCGCATCACCGGCTACAAACAGCATCGGGCCATCGTCACGCCGCGTGCCGGAGCGGTGCCCGCCTGGACCTGGTCGGGCGGCAACCCGGAGGGCTTCGTGTGGCGGCAGGTGCACGCCTCGCAGCTGGGCCTGCACTGGGCGGCCGCGCCCGAGATCGCCAAGCGGGTCGTCGCGGCCGCGGCGGCCGGCCCGGCGCAACTGTTGCCGCCCGTCTCGCTGCGACCGGTGCCCCCGGCGTCGCCCCAGCCCACGCCGCCGCCCCAGAAGGTCGCGCCGAACCTGAACGACACCGTGGACATCACCACGTCCTGACCCGGATCGTCAATCCGGAAAACGACGCTTCGCAAGATCGAAATGTCGGAATGCCTGACTCCGGGAAGCATCCGTGAAAACGCCCTCCGCCGAGCGCCGAAGTGTCGCACCCCACCCGTAACGTGGGGTTAACAAGCACGACGCAAGGAGGATGGCCGTGGCCGATCGTGTTCCTCTGGATTTCGACCCGCCGGTGCGGGTGCTGCGGGCTCTTCTGCTCGGCGTCGACAACGGCGAGCTGGCCAATCCGACGCCCTGCCCCGGGTGGAGCGTCGCCACTCTGCTCGACCATCTGATGGGTCTGTCCGTGGCCTTCACCCAGGGCGCCCACAAGCGGGTCGACGATTCCGCGCCCGAGCCCTCCGCCCACCACCTGACCCGCCATTGGCGCAGCCGGCTGCCGGTCCTGCTCGAAGACCTGGCCACGTCGTGGAAAGACCCGGCCGCCTGGACCGGCACGTCCCAGGCGGGCGGGGTCACCATGCCCGCCGCCACCCTGGGCCACGTCGCCATGACCGAGGTGATCATGCACGGGTGGGACCTGGCCCGAGCCACCGGCCAGGAATACTTCACCGACCCGCGCACCCTCGAGATCCTGGTCGATTTCCTGGCCGAGGCCCCGCCCGGCCAGTTCGGCCCGGTCGTGCCCACCGACGACGAGTCCACCCTGCTCGACCAGGCGCTGGCCCTGGCCGGCCGCGACGCCAAGTGGCGCCCACCGCGCCGCCGGCCCGTGGCGGCCTAGTCGTCCTCGTCCCGGTCGCGATCCCGGTCCCGGTCCCGATACCGGTCGACCATGTCGTCCGAGGGCGGGGTGAACTTGGCCTTGGGCTGGCCCTTGAGCGCGTCCTTGAGGGTCTCGGCGACCGTGAACTTCGAGGTCGTCGAGCGGTTCGAGCCCACGTTCATCTCCGGGTTGTCCGGGTCGGCGACGAAGGCGGCCGCGGCCAGCTGGGGCGTGAAGCCGCAGAACCAGGCCGACTTGTTGCTGTCGGTCGTGCCGCTCTTGCCCGCGACCGGCCGTTTCAACGTGGCATAGACCATCTCGGAGGTGCCCCACCCGCCGCAGCCCCCGCGGGCCGCGCCGTATCCGGTCACGCACCGGGCCGCGTCGGTGGCCGCCCGGGCCACGTCGGGGCTGACCGCCCGGTGGCAGCGCGGCGTCGCCACCGGCTTGCCCTGGTACGCGGCGTCCGTACCGTCCCTGGTCTTGATCGCTTCGACCGGCAGCGGCCGGCAGTAGGTGCCGTCGGCGGCCAGGGTGGCGAAGACGTTGGCCATCTCGACCGGGGTCACGTCGCTGACCCCGAGGGTGAACGCTCCCCAGCCGCTGGCGTGCTCGGGTGAGGCCAGCCGGCGGTCGACCTCGGTGCGCCAGCGCAGCCCGAGCCGTTCGGC
Organism: Paractinoplanes aksuensis; assembly: GCF_024137025.1. GTDB lineage: Bacteria > Actinomycetota > Actinomycetes > Mycobacteriales > Micromonosporaceae > Actinoplanes > Actinoplanes aksuensis. The sequence goes on along the minus strand of NZ_JAMYJR010000066.1, from coordinate 25,823 downwards.
CATCTTGACCGCCTTCTCGGCGCCGACCTTCTGTTCGAGCTGGACGAAGTACGTGTTCACCGACTTGCCGAAGCCGCTCCACATGGTCTGCCGGCCGGTCATCGACGGGGTCGAGTTCTTGGGGCACCAGTGCACGCCGCAGGTCGCCGGCCCGGGCGCGGTGATGTACTTCGAATAGAACCGCGGCGGGCTGTAGTACGAGGTGCTCAGCGGCATCCCCTCGTCCAGCGCGGCCAGCATCGTGAAGATCTTGAAAGTCGACCCGGCCTGGTAACCGGCCATGTCGCCGCCGCCGAGCAGCGGGTTCACCGTGTTGGGGTAGTTGCCCTTGATGCCCTTGAAGCGGCTGTGCTTCGCGTTGCCCTTCTGGTCGAGCGAGTAGCGCCGGTTCACGGCCAGGCTCAGCACCCGCCCGGTGCCGGGCTCGATGATCACCTGACCGTGGGCGATCCGGCTGCGCCGCTTCTCCTTGTCCAGGATGTGCTTCATGGCCGACGCCTGGATCTTCGGGTCGAGCGACGTGATCACCCGGTAGCCGCCGCGCCGCAGGTTGGCCTCCCGCTCCTGCGGGTTGGGGCCGAAGGCGGCCTGCTCCTTCCACCACGAGCGGAAGTAGTCGCAGAAGAAGCCCCAGTTGTTGTGCTTGCTGTCGACCCCGATGCAGTCGTTGGCGGGTGAGCTCAGCTTGAGCTTGATCTTCTCGCGCTTGGCCTGGGTGGCCTGCAGCGGCGTGATCGCCTTGATCTTGAGCATCTGGTCGATCACGTAGTTGCGGCGATCGGTGGCCGCCTTGCGGTCGTTGGTGGCCGGGTCGTACGCCGAGGGTGCCTTGACCAGGCCCGCGAGCAGGGCGGCCTCGGTCAGGTTGAGATCCCTCGGCAGCTTCGAGAAGAAGACCTGAGAGGCCGCGTAGATCCCGTACGCCCGATGGCCGTAGTACGCCGTGTTCAGATAACGCTCGAGGATCTGCTGCTTGCTCAGCCGCTTCTCGAGCTCGATGGCCAGCCGCATCTCGCGCAGCTTGCGCTGGGTGGTCTGCTCGGTCGCCTCCAGCGCCTCCTTCGGCGTCCGCGCGCTGTCCCGCAGGGCCATCCGCACGTACTGCATGGTCAGCGTGGACGCGCCCTGGGAAACGCCACCGGCCTGCTGGTTGGCCACGAACGCGCGGGCCACGCCCTTGGCGTCGACGCCGTTGTGGTCGTAGAAGCGGCTGTCCTCGGAGGCCACGATCGCCTGGGTGACGTACGGGGACATGTCCGTGATCTTGATCGGCCGCCGGTGCTCCTCGTAGAACATCGTCAGCAGCGTCTTGCCGTCGTTGGCGTACACGTACGTGGTCTGGGCGCTCGGCACCTCGATCAGCTCTTCCGGCATGGCCTGAAGAGCTTCGGTGCCGGCCTTGACGCCGAGTCCGGCCACGGCGGCCAGGGGGTAGGCGAGACCGGCGATCACGAGACCCGCGATCAGGCCGGTACGGAGGAGGGGTGCGACTTTTCCGGCTGCCACCCCATGAAGGTAAGACAAAATTGTTCATATCAGCATGGATCAGCCGAAAGTGAGACGCCGATCGTGGTCGGGCATCCTGATCCCATGACGATCGACCTCGGCCACCACGGCGACACGGAGGTGGGCGCCGGGCTCGTCGATCTGGCGGTCAACGTGCGCCGCGAACCCCGGCCGGCCTGGCTCGCGGAGCCCCTGCGGGCCGCGCTGGACGATCTCGCGGCCTACCCCGACGCGACCGCGGCCACCGCCGCCGTGGCTGCCCGGCACGGCCGCGATCCGTCCGAGGTCCTGCTCACGGCCGGCGCCGCCCAGGCCTTCGTGCTGCTGGCCCAGGCCCTGCGCGGGGCCCGCCGCCCGGTGGTCGTGCACCCGCAGTTCACCGAGCCCGAGGCCGCGCTGCGCCACGCCGGTCACCCGGTCGAGCGGGTGCTACTGCGGGCCGAGGACGGCTTCCGGCTCGACGCCACGCTCGTACCGCAAGACTCCGACCTGGTGTTCGTCGGCAACCCCACCAATCCGACCTCGGTGCTGCACCCGGCGCGCGAGATCGCCGCGCTGGCCCGGCCGGGCCGGGTGCTGGTCGTCGACGAGGCGTTCTCCGACACGACCTACCGCGCGGGTGTGGCCGGCGAGCCCGAGTCCCTGGCCGGCCGGTCGGACCTGCCGGGCCTGGTCGTGCTGCGCAGCCTGACCAAGACCTGGGGCCTGGCCGGCCTGCGCATCGGCTATCTGCTGGGCCCGGCCGAGCTGGTGCCCGAACTGGCCGCCGCCCAGCCGCTGTGGGCGGTCTCCACGCCCGCGCTGGCCGCCGCCACCGCCTGTGCCTCCGCGGTCGCGGTCGCGGCGGAGCGCGAGATCGCGGCCCGGCTGGCCGCGGAGCGCGAGCACCTGGTGCGGCGGCTGCGGCACGTGCCGAACCTCACGGTTCTCGGCGAGCCGGCGAGCGCGTTCGTGGCCGTACGCTTTCCCGGCGCCGACAAGACCCGCCTCGAGCTGCGTGAACGGGGTTATGCCGTCCGCCGTGGCGACACCTTCCCCGGGCTGGGTCCCGATTGGCTGCGCGTCGCGGTGCGCGACACTGCCACTACCGACGCATTCGTCGACGTCCTGACCGCTGTACTCGAGGAGCGCCCATGACCGCCGATCTGGAAGCGACGATCGCCGCCATCCGGCCCGCCGACGAGACGGCCATGGCCGCCGCCCGCGACCTCCAGGCCCGGCTGACCAAGCCGGCCGGCTCGCTGGGCGCGCTCGAAGAGCTTTCGGTACGCCTGGCCGGCCTGGCCGGGGTCTGTCCGCCGCCCCCGCCCACCCCGGCCACCGTCGCCGTCTTCGCCGGTGACCACGGCGTTCACGCCCAGGGTGTCTCGCCGTGGCCGCAAGAGGTAACGGCCCAGATGGTGGCGAACTTCGTGGCCGGCGGCGCGGTCGTCAACACGTTCGCGCGGCAGGCCGGGGCCGACGTGATGGTGGTCGACGTCGGCGTGGCCATCCCGCTGCACGGCGGCTCCACCCTGCTCGACGCCAACGTCCGCCGCGGCACGAACGACCTGTCGGTCGGCCCGGCGCTGACCCGCGACGAGGCCCGGGCCGCGGTCGAGGTCGGGCTCGGGGTCGCCGCCGCGCTCGTCGAGTCCGGCGCGAAGTGCCTGCTCACCGGGGACATGGGCATCGCCAACACCACGCCCGCGGCCGCCCTGATCGCTGTCTTCACCGGCAGCGACGCGGCCGCCGCGACGGGCCGCGGCACCGGCATCGACGACGCCATGCTCGAGCGCAAGATCGAGGTCGTGGCCCGGGCGCTGGCCCGGCACCGCCCCGACCCGGCCGACCCGCTCGGCGTGCTGGCCGCCGTCGGCGGCCTCGAGCACGCGGCGCTGACCGGCTTCATCCTGGGCGCGGCGGCCCACCGGGTGCCCGTGATCATCGACGGGGTGATCGCCGCCTCGGCCGCCCTGGCCGCCGCCGCGTTCGCGCCCGACGCCGTGGCCGCGATGGTCGCCGGGCACCGCTCGGCCGAACCCGGGGCCACCGTGGCGCTGGCCCACCTCGGCCTCGAACCCCTGCTCGACCTGGGCATGCGCCTGGGTGAGGGCAGCGGCGCCGCGCTCGCCCTGCCGGTCGTCACGGCCGCCGTGCGGGTGCTGCACGAGGTCGCCACGTTCGACTCGGCGGGAGTGTCCGAGAAGTGAGCAGTGTGTATCCCCTCGGACTCAAGCTGGCCGGTCGCCGCGTGCTGGTGGTCGGCGGCGGCGCGGTGGCCACCCGCCGGGTGCCGGCCCTGCTGGCCGCGGGGGCCGTCGTCGAGATCGTGTCGCCCGAGCTCAGCCCGGCCCTGCACGGCCAGGTCGACGCGGGCCGGGCCACCTGGAGCGCGCGCCGGTTCGAACCGGCCGACGTCGACGGCGCCTGGCTGGTGCACGTCGCGGTCGACGACCCGGCCGCGGCCGAGCAGGTGAGCGCGGCCGCCGAGGAGCGCCGGGTCTTCTGCGTACGCGCTGATGACCGCGCGGCCGCGACGGCCTGGACCCCGGCCGTGACCCGGCACGGCCAGGTGACGGTGGCCGTCACCGACGGCGGCGACCGGCGGCGGGCCATGGCCGTCCGCGACCTGGTCGCGCACGCCCTCGAGAGCAGCCCGCCGATCGCGCCCGAGCACAAGGGCGTGGCCCTGGTCGGGGCCGGCCCGGGCGACCCCGAACTGATCACCGTGAAGGGCCGCCGGCTGCTGGCCGCGGCCGACGTCGTGGTGGCCGACCGCCTCGTGCCCGGTCTGTTGCTGGGCGACCTGCGGCCCGAGGTCGAGTTCGTCGACGCGGCCAAGATCCCGTACGGCCCGGCCGCGGCCCAGGAAGAGATCAACCGCATCCTGGTCGAGCGCGCGCTCGAGGGGAAGTTCGTGGTGCGGCTCAAGGGCGGCGACCCGTTCGTCTTCGGCCGCGGCGGTGAAGAGGCCATCGCCTGCGCCGAGGCCGGCGTCCCGGTGACCGTCGTGCCCGGCGTGACCAGTTCGATCGCCGCCCCCGCGCTGGCCGGCATCCCGGTCACCCACCGCGGCGTCGCCCACGAGTTCACCGTCGTCAGCGGGCACATCCCGCCCGGCCACCCCGACTCGCTGGTCGACTGGGCGGCACTTGCCCAATTGCGGGGCACGGTGGTCGTACTCATGGGCCTGAAGAACCTGGGCAAGATCACCGCCCGGCTCATCGCCGACGGGCGCGCTCCCGGCACCCCGGCCGCCGTGGTGCAGGAGGGCTCGACCAGCCATCAGCGATCACTGCGGAGCACGCTGGGCGAGGTCACCGACGCGGTCGTCGCGGCCGGCATCCGCCCGCCGGCCGTCGTGGTGATCGGAGACGTGGTCGACGCAGCGGTATAGAAGCGTCACTGTCTGGGTAGGTCGTTCGGCATGGACGGACGGCCGCAGATCACACTGACCGCGACGGTGTTGGACGCGCCCGATGCTCGCGAGCTGGCCGGCTTCTACCGGCGGCTTCTCGGGTGGAGCGCGACCCAGGACGAGGACGACTGGGTGGTGCTCGGCGCTCCGGGTGGCGGGGCCGGCCTCTCTTTCCAGACCGAGAAGCAGTACGTGCGGCCCGTGTGGCCCGCCCAGCCCGGGCAGCCCCAGATGAGCATGCACCTGGACATCCGGGTCGAGGATCTGGAAGCGGCGTGCGAGCACGCCACCAAGGCGGGTGCCACGCTCGCCGACTTCCAGCCCCAGGAGACCGTCCGGGTCTTCCTCGACCCGGCCGGTCACCCCTTCTGCCTCTACGTGGACTGAACCGGCTTCGGCTGCTCCGGTTCGCGGCCCTCGGCCGCCACCTCGAGCGCCTCGAGGAACGTCTGGGCCCACTGGGCCACGTCGTGCGTGCGCAGGTGCCGCTGCATGACCCGCATCCGCCGCTTCAGCTCGGCCGGCTCGGCCGCCACGGCCCGCATCAGCGCGTCCTTCACGCCGTCGGGGTCGTGCGGGTTGCACAGGAACGACTGGCGCATCTCGGTCGCGGCGCCCGCGAACTCGCTGAGCACCAGCGCCCCGCCGGTGTCGGCCCGGCACGCGACGTACTCCTTGGCCACCAGGTTCATGCCGTCGCGGAGCGGGGTCACCATCATGACGTCGGCCGCCACGTACATCGCGGCCAGCTCTTGCTTGCTGTACGACTGGTGCAGGTAGTGCACCGCGGGCACACCGACCCGGCCGAACTCGCCGTTGATCCGCCCGACCTCACGCTCGACCTTGACCCGCAGCGTCTGGTAGTGCTCGACCCGCTCCCGGCTCGGGGTGGCCACCTGCACCATCACCGCGTCGCCGACCTTGAGCTTGCCGTCGGCCAGCAGCTCGCGGAACGCCTTGAGGCGCAGCTCGATGCCCTTGGTGTAGTCGAGCCGGTCGACGCCCAGGATGATCGTCTTGGGGTCGCCCAGCTCGGCCCGGATCTCTTTGGCCCGCGCCTGCACCTTGGGGTCGGCCGCCAGGCGTTCCATCTCTTTGGTGTCGATGCTGATCGGGAAGGCGCCCGCCTTGACCTTGCGCCCGTCGACCTGGATCGACTGGCCCTCGTAGCGCAGACCCAGAAGATGCCGGGCCAGGCGTACGAAGTTCTGGGCGGCCAGCCGCTGCTGGAAGCCCACCAGATCGGAGCCGAGCAGGCCGCGCAGCACCTCGGCCCGGAACGGCATCTGCATGAACAGCTCGATCGGCGGGAACGGGATGTGCAGGAAGAACCCGATCTTGAGGTCGGGCCGCAGGTCACGCAGCAGGGCCGGCACCAGCTGGAGCTGATAGTCCTGCACCCAGACGGTGGCCCCCTCGGCGGCGACCTCGGCTGCGGCCTGGGCGAAACGCTGATTGACCAGCCGGTAGGTCTCGCGCCAGCGGCGCTTGTACACCGGTGTCTCGACAGCGTCGTGGTAGAGCGGCCAGATCGTCGCGTTGGACTGGCCCTCGTAATAGCGCTCCAGCTCCTCGGCGCTCAACGGCACCGGGTGGATGTGGATGCCCTCGAGGTCGAACGGCTCGGGCGCCTCACCGGTGCCGCCGGCCCACCCGATCCACGTGCCGCCGTGCTCGGTCAGCACCGGGTGCAGCGCGGTGACCAGGCCACCCGGACTGGTGCGCCACTGCCGCTCCCCGTCCGGGGTGGTGACTTCATCGACGGGCAGACGGTTGGCGACAACGACGAAGGAACTTCGTTCGGCCACGCTGAGTGCACCTCCGGGTCGTTTCTGTTCCCACTTGTGAGCCTACTGTGCGTAGCAGCAGGAGGCGTGCCCAGTCTGCGCCGCCGCCCGTGGACCGGACTGGCGGCCGGGTGCCATCCTGAGCGCGTGACACCGTCCGCTGATCTTTCCCCGCCCCGGCGGCCGATCTTCTTCCCTGTGGTCATTGCCACGGTTTTCTTGACGATCATGGCCATGGTGGGGGGCTACGTCCTGGCCGAACGCCAGCGGGCGAACGGGGACGGGGCGACCAACGTCGGCTCGCAGTCGGAGTCGCCGGCGCCGGCTTTCACCCCTCCCGGCCCGTTCTGCCCGGATCAGACCGAGATCACCGCCCGGAAACTCGGCTTCAGCGGCGACCTGTGGCAGGTTCTCAAGATCTACACCGACAACGACAGCACCTACTGGATCTGCCAGGACGTCGCGGGCAAGCTCTTCTACCAGAGCAAGACCGGCGGCATCGACGCCGAGTTGGTCGAGGGCAGGAACGGGCTCTTTCTGAAGGACGTCCGCCGGATCGGCACCGACACGTACGAGGTGTTCGACCAGAACGAGAACCGCTTCGTGATCACCCCCAGCCTCTTCGAGCTGACGTTCGCCAAGACCGGCAAGACGCAGCGCAACGAGGCCCGGCTGGCGGGCTGAGGGGGAATCCTTCCGCCGCCACCGGGGTTGTTGACAGTGGCAACTGGGCGACCTGGAAAGATTGCCCCTGCATTCTGCAATTCATCCGGCGCTGCTATGCCGGCTGCCATCCAACCGCCCCACCCGCCACCCTTGAGCGGACTAAAGGCTCCACCTATCGATCACGGAGGTAGGGCGCACCGTGGCCCAGTTCATTTACGTCCTGGAAAAGGCGCGCAAGGCGCACGGCGACAAGGTCGTGCTCGACAACGTGACGCTGAACTTCCTGCCCGGCGTCAAGATCGGCGTCGTCGGCCCGAACGGCGCCGGTAAGTCGACGCTGCTCAAGGTCATGGCCGGCATCGAGACGCTGAGCAACGGCGAGGCCCGGCTGATGCCCGGCTACACCGTCGGCATGCTCGCGCAGGAACCCCCGCTGAACGAGGAGAAGACCGTCCTCGGCAACATCGAGGAAGCGGTGGCCGAGACCAAGGCCAAGCTGGAGCGGTTCAACAAGATCGCCGAAGAGATGGCGACCGACTACACCGACGAGCTCATGGAAGAGATGGGTCAGCTGCAGGAGCAGCTCGACAACGTCAACGCCTGGGACCTCGACGCCCAGCTCGAGCTGGCGATGGACGCGCTGCGCTGCCCGCCCCCGGACGCCGACGTCACCCAGCTCTCCGGTGGTGAGCGCCGCCGCGTCGCGCTCTGCAAGCTGCTGCTCGAGGCGCCCGACCTGCTGCTGCTCGACGAGCCCACCAACCACCTCGACGCCGAGAGCGTGAGCTGGCTGGAGCAGCACCTGGCCAAGTACGCCGGCACCGTCATCGCCATCACGCACGACCGGTACTTCCTCGACAACGTGGCCAACTGGATCCTCGAGCTCGACCGCGGGCGCACCTACCCGTACGAGGGTAACTACTCGACCTATCTCGACAAGAAGGCCCAGCGCCTGGCGGTCGAGGGTCGCAAGGACGCCAAGCTCAAGCGACGCCTCACCGAGGAGCTCGAGTGGGTGCGGTCGAACGCCAAGGCCCGCCAGACCAAGAGCAAGGCCCGCCTCGACCGGTACGACGAGATGGCGACCGAGGCCGAGAAGACCCGCAAGCTCGACTTCGAAGAGATCCAGATCCCGCCGGGCCCGCGCCTGGGCAGCACGGTCATCGAGACCAAGGACCTGACCAAGGGCTTCGACGGCCGTACGCTCATCGACCACCTGTCGTTCTCGTTGCCCCGCAACGGGATCGTCGGCATCATCGGCCCCAACGGCGTCGGCAAGACCACCCTGTTCAAGACCATCGTCGGGCTCGAGCAGCCGGACGACGGCACGGTCCGGGTCGGGGAGACCGTCCAGCTGTCGTACGTGGACCAGAGCCGCGAGGGCCTGATGGGCGACCAGACGGTGTGGGAGGTCGTCTCCGACGGTCTCGACCACCTGATGGTCGGCAAGGTCGAGATGCCGTCCCGGGCGTACGTGGCCGCGTTCGGCTTCAAGGGGCCGGACCAGCAGAAGCCGGTCAAGGTGCTCTCCGGCGGCGAGCGCAACCGGCTCAACCTCGCGCTGACGCTGAAGATCGGCGGCAACGTGATCCTGCTCGACGAGCCGACCAACGACCTCGACGTCGAGACCCTGGGCAGCCTCGAGAACGCGCTGCTCGAGTTCCCGGGCTGTGCCGTGGTCATCAGCCACGACCGCATGTTCCTCGACCGGGTGGCCACCCACATGCTCGCGTGGGAGGGCACCGACGAGGACCCGGACAAGTGGTTCTGGTTCGAGGGCAACTTCGAGGCGTACGAGAAGAACAAGGTCGACCGTCTCGGCGCCGAAGCCGCTCGTCCGCACCGGGTGACGTACCGCAAGCTCACTCGTGACTGAGAAATTTGTGCACGACGTGCCCGTACGGTGGTCCGACATGGACGCGTACGGGCACGTGAACAACGCGCGCTTCCTCACCCTGTACGAGGAGGCGCGCGTCGCCATGTTCTTCGTCGGCGCGCGCGAGCACGGTCTGGGCTCCTTCGAGGAGGGCATCGTGATCGCCCGCCACGAGGTCGACTACCTGCGCCCGGTCGACTATGGAGACCCCGTGCGCATCGAGATGTGGATCTCGGAGCAGCGAGCCGCCTCGTTCACCGTCGCCTACGAGCTGTTCGACGACGGCGTGCTGGCCAGCCGGGCCAAGTCCGTGTGCGTCCCGTACAACCTGGCCAACGGCCATCCACGCCGGCTCAGCGAGGCCGAGCGCGAGTTCCTGCGACCGTACCTGGCCTCATGAGCGCCCACGGGCTGCTCGGCGTCCCCGACGCCGGCGCCTTCCTGGCCCGTCTGACCCGGCTCGACCCGGCCGCCCCCGTGCGCCTGCGCAACACCGGCGGGCGGGTCGCCCTGTGGGGCAAGCTCCCGTGGGACGTGCTGGTCACCCGTGAGGTGGCCGGGCACGGTCCGGGCGACGCCACGGTCGCGGCCGCCCAGCTGCTCGCCGTGCTGGCCCGTGGGGGCGACGAGCTACCCACGCTGCGCGACGCCGACTGGCGCTGGCCGTTGCCCCCGCCCGGCGGCGAGACGGTCGAGGCGGTCTCCGGGGCCGAGCTGAGCCGGCTGGCCGAGGCCGCGGCCGGCACCCTGCGCGAGGTCTCGGCGGGCGGGCTGGCCGGACGCAACGTCGGCCGGCGGGCCGTCCGCGACGCCCTCCTCGATCACGTGGCCCTTGTCGTCACGTCACCCGCCGGGCGCTCGGTCGAGGTCTCCCAGCGACTCGTTCAGGCGATCTCCCGGATGGGTTTCCTCGGCCCGGGGGAGACTGAGGCTCCGGATACGCGGGTTCGGGTGGCCGGAAATTGGGTGGGCCTTTCAGCACCATATGGAGTGGCGTGGCTACAGGCCGTCAAGAAATTGACCGTTATGCCTATAGGTGGTCACCCGAAAGGGTGATGCATGGTCGTACGAGCGGTCCCGCCCTCCCGTTGGGGGGATGACCTCCGCGACCGGTACGGGTACCGTCGGCCCTCGGATCCACTCGCTACGTCCGGCAGTGGGTTCGCTGGGGAGTGAGGTGCACAAAGATGCCGTGGTGGTCATGGCGTCCGGGCTCGGCGGCAGGTAACGCGCCGGAGGCCGAGGATGAATCGTCGGCGGCGCGCGGCACGCTGCGTGTCGGTGTTCCGACGCAGCGCGAACCGAGCCGATTGCCGGTCCCGGTGGAAAGCGCCGCGACCGAGGAGCCCGACGTCGTCGCTCCGGTGACGCTCACGCGCATCGGCAAGGCGCTCGATCTGCTCGACATCCGGTTCCTGGCCGACGGCGGCGGGAGCCTGCTGGCGATGTGGGAACGGCACGCCGTGCTGTTCACCCTCGAGGGCCCTGACGACGAAATTCTCGTCATGCGCGCCCGCCCGCACTCGACGGTCCCGCCCGACTGGGCCGACCGCGCCTACCGCGTGGTCAACGAGTGGAACCACACCCGCCGCTTCTGCAAGGCCTACGTGGGCGACCCCACCGAACGCGGCCAACTCCCCATCTACGCCGAACTCCAGGTCCCCCTGGCCGCCGGCACCCATGACGCCCTCTTGACAGAACTCCTGGACTGCGGCGCAGCCGTAGCCACGAGCTTCGTCGACTGGCTCCACGACGAGGGCGCCCTGCTGTAACACGGCTCCGCTTCGCTCCGCGGCGATTTGCCCCGAGAGGCCGATGAGCTGACGCACGATTTTCCGCCGCCGCAAACCCCGCGGCGTCGCAAAATCGCACGTCAGCTCATCGACGGGCAAATCGCGGGTTGCTCTCGTCGGTGATGGCTCTCGTATAAGTAGAACGTCAGAGCGGGAACATTCCGATTCTGCCGTGGTACTCCTTGCCCAGCTGGTCGGTGTCCGAGCCCACGAGCAGGCCCTGCGGGGTGGCGACGAAGACGCGGACGCCGACCCCGCGCTTGCGGGTCGGGTTCCACGAGAGCGCGCGCCCCGTGCTCGGGCTGACCGCGCCGATCCCCACCCGCGACACCGCGCCCGGCCCCGGCCCCTTGGCGTCGGTGCCGTGCGGGTTGTCGAAGTACCGCTGGTGCCCGCCGAGGTAGACCGCCGAGCCCGTCACCGCGACCGCGTACAGCGAGTCCCCACCGGTCCGCTGCACCCACGTCGGGTTGCGCCGCCCCGTGGCCGTGGTCTCGAACCGGGCCGCCGAGTCGCACAGCCGGTCGGGCGACGAGGCCCGCCCGGTCGCCGCGACCACGATGTACGACCCGTCCGGCGAGAACTTCACCTGGCGCAGGTACGTGTCGAAGCCCTTCATGCACTGCGGCTTGTAGGCGTCGGTGTACCAGTTCATCAGCTGGGCCGACGGGCCGGCCACGTCGAACATCGCGATCTGCGTACGGTCGTAGCCGCTCGCCCGCAGCAGCGCCCCCACCGCGACCAGCTTGCGGCCGTCGGGCGAGATGTCGAAGTGCTCGACCCGGGTCCGGCTCAGGCCGGGCGCGCTCAGCCGGGCGTCGAAGCCGGTGTCCACCGCGCCCGTGGCCGAGCTGAGCCGGGCCAGGCCGGTCCGGTTCACCCCGTTGATGTTCTGGAACGTCCCCGCCGCGTACAGCCGGGTGCCGCGCGCCTGCAGGGCCCGGACGTCGCCCCACCCGATCCGGGCCGTGAACGAGCTGACCCGCTGGCCGCCGAGCGTGAGCTTGGTGACGCCGCGCTGGGCCGTGCCGTTGACGGTCTTGAAGGCGCCACCGGCGTACACCGTGCCCTCGGCGCCGGCCGTGAGCGCGTAGACCGCGCCGTCGACCTGCGGGGCGAAGGTGCGGATGGCGCCGTCGCGCAGGCCGTAGGCGAACAGGTTCTTGCGGGCGAAGGTGGTCCGCCGGGCGGCGTCGGTGACCTTGGTGAACGCACCCCCGACGACGACGGTGTCACCCACCACGGCCATCGACCAGACGGTCCCGTCCAGCACGTGCGGGGTGAAGTCGACGGGGTTGGGGGACACCACGGTGGAGTGGGCCATGTCGGCCGCGGCGGGGTGCGCGCACGCCACGACAGCGGCGGCGGCGGTGACGGCGGCGAGCAGGCGGCGGCGCATGGCGGAGCTCCTGATCGTTGCACCCGAAATATCAGGTGATGAGCGGGTAGGTCACCCGCTCAACGACCTAGCGCGGCCGCCGGAAACGATCTCAGGCGTTGACCATGAAGTACGCGGCCCGCTCCAGGTAGTCCCACAACTGGTCGTGCTGCTCCTGGGGGAGCTCGAGGGAATCGACGGCGGCGCGCATGTGCGTGAGCCAGGCGTCGCGGGCGGCGGCGTCGACGACGAAGGGCGCGTGCCGCATGCGCAGGCGCGGGTGGCCGCGGGTGGCCGAGTAGGTGTTGGGGCCGCCCCAGTACTGCATGAGGAACAGCGTCATCCGCTCGGTGGCGGGGCCCAGGTCGTCCTCGGGGTACATGGGCCGCAGCAGGGGGTCGTCGGCGATGCCCTCGTAGAAGCGGTTGACGAGGCGCCGGAAGGTGGGTTCGCCGCCGACGGCGTCGAAGAAGGTCGGTGCGGTCACCGTTCCATCCTGCCAGGTGTAAGGAGCGGCGACCGCCGCGGTCAGGGCCGCTCGGGTGTGACGCTGGTCGTCGCCACGGTCGGCCGAACCGGCGCCGGGAGCGTGGCCGGCGGGGGCGAGGCCGGCGGCGGGGGCGTGGCCGGCGGCTCGCTGCGGGTGGCCGCGTCGGTGGCCGCGGTGAACGTGGCGGCGCTGGGCCAGCGGTAGGCGAGCAGGCCCAGGGCGATCGTGCCGCCCACGCTCCACAGTCCGACGACCATCGGCAGCCAGAAGTGGTCGGCCAGCAGGCCGGTCACCATCACGGCGCCGAACTGGCTGAACTGCAGCCCGGTCTGCATCACGCCGTACGCCCGGGCACGGTAGCCGTGCGGCAGGATCAGCACGAACTTGCCGTTCAGGGTGGGCACCACGCCGCCCTGGGCGATGCCGGACAGGGCCACCATGATGGCCACGATCGGCGGCGGGGGCGCGGCCAGCGCGGGCACCAGCACGAGGGCCGACAGCACGGCCAGCGGGCGCACCAGCCGGTCGCGCAGCGCGGGCCCGGCCAGCCGGTTGATCAGCAGGCCGCCGACCACGAAGCCGATCGGTCCGGCCGCCATGATCAGGCCCTGGTTGAGGCCGCGGGCGGCCGGATCGGTGCTGCCCTCGGCGGCCCAGGCGGCGGCCAGGCCCTCGGGCACGATCGCGAACATGGTGAGGACGAAGACCATGATCGCGATGGCCCGCAGCGTGGTCGAGCCGAACACCAGGCGGTAGCCCTCGGCCGACTCGCGCAGCAGGTGGCGGCGCTGGGCCCGGTTGTGCGCGGACGGCCGCGGCCGCACGTAGGCGGCGATCAGCAGGGCCGAGACCGCGAACGTGAACACGTCGATGACCAGGGCCACCTGCGGGTTGATGGCGGTGGCCAGGGCCGCGCCGGCCAGGTAGCCGAAGACCTGGGCCGCCTGCACGCTGGTGGCGTTGGTGGCGACCGCGATGGGCAGCATCTCGCGCCCCACTACCAGCGGCTGCAGCGCCGAGCGGGCAGCCTGGGTCGGTGGTGTGCCCAGGCTGGCCAGGAAGACGATCAGCAGCATGACCGGGATCGGCGTGTGCGGGACGAGCAGCAGCGAGATCAGGACCATGCGGTAGATGTCGGCGGCGATCAGCACCCGGCGGTACGGGTAGCGCTCGACCAGGGCCGAGAGCACGGTGCCACCGATGACCCAGGGCAGGAACGTGACCGCGAACGCCGCCGCCGACAGCAGCACCGACTTGCTCTGCTCGTAGACCAGCACCGTGATCGCGGCCCGGGCCAGGTAGTCGCCGACCCAGTTGGTGACGAGCGAGAGGTGGAGCGCCCGATATTCGCGATTGGCAAAGAGATCACGGAATGTGATCAGCCGCTCGCTCTCCGTAGGCGCGTCGACACTGGGTGTCGTACGCGCATCCGGGTTTTCGGACACCAGGCCCTCCATCGATCTCGGCATTCCGCCTGTTCAGGCGGTCACCGGGGCACGCCCCCGTGGGGCCGGCGCCCGAGGAGGAACGTGATGCCGCATGTGCGAATGCTCAAGCGGATTCTGCCCGATCGTCCGAGCCGATGCTAGGGCGTACGGGCGGAATGTCGGCCATTCGGTCGAGGGCGGACATCACCCGGAAGAACTAATCCCAGCTCAGGTCGCCCCGCCCGGCCGCTCGTCGGGTACGGAATTTCCGAGGTACGGCGGGGGCACGGCGCCGCGCGGGAGCAATCGAGAGGCGGCGATGCGTTCGGAGAGCCCGGAGGTCTCCAGCGACTCGGTCAGCGCTCGCCTCAGCTCGCGCTGAACGGTCACCTGGCCGTCGGCCGTGGTCTTGGCGATGGTCCGGATCGTCGCGCCGTCGACGGTCAGTTGCTCGACGCCGACCACGTCCGGCGGCTCCAGGAACTCGGTCTGGTGGTCGGGCTGCTCGGCCACGGCCGCGGCCGCCTCGCGCAGCACGGCGATGGCCTGCTCCGAGTTGACGAAGCCGATCGGGATGTCGATCACGACCATGGCCCAGCCCTGGCTCTTGTTGCCGACCCGGATGATCTCGCCGTTGCGGATGTACCAGAGCACGCCGCGTGCGTCGCGGATCGTGGTGATGCGCAGGCCGACCGTCTCGACCACGCCGGTCGCTTCGCCCACATCGACCGTGTCGCCCACGCCGTACTGATCCTCGAGCAGCATGAAGAGACCGGCGATCAGGTCCTTGACGAGGCTCTGGGCCCCGAAGCCGAGGGCCACGCCGACGATGCCGGCGCTGGCCAGCAGCGGCCCGAGGTTGAAGCCGAGCTCACCGAAGACCAGCAGGGCGGCCATGGTGTAGACCACCGCGCTGACGAAGCTGCGCAGCACCGACCCGATCGCCTCGGCCCGCTGCCGCCGGCGCTCGGGGATGAACTGGCCGTCCTCGGCCGTCGCCGTGACCTTCTCGCGCAGCGGCCGCAGCAGCGCGGGCATCGAGGCCCGGCTCGAGGTGTGGGTCAGCCGGTCGATCGCGCGGTGCAGCAGCCACCGGACGACTATCGCGATCAGGATGATGCCGATGATGCGCAGCGGCTTCACGATGACCACGTAGCTGCTGTTGGCGAGCCACTGGTTGTTCGTCCACTCGAAGACCCGGCTGCACACGACGTCGGTGTCGCAGATCGCCGACACGTCGGGCGACTGGAAGTAGTCGGCGGGGGTGGACGAGCTCGGACCGGGGTTGGGGGCTAGCAACAACACGGGGAGCCACCGTACCGGGCGCGGTTGAACCGGCTCCCAGGCACCGCACAGCGATGTGACCTCAGACGTTTACCGTCCGGCCACGGATTGTGCTCGCAATTTGGTCATTCGTCAGGGACTATTGGCGCACGGGACCTCGTTGCTGAGGCCTCGCTATCTGACCTTGGACACCATCAGGAGCGGTGACAGCACTTACACCGAAGGGTGACAGCGATGCCTGACATACGACCTACAGTGGGCTCTTCCGCGTTGGTTCTGAACGCCACATACGAGCCGCTGTGCGTCGTATCCGTGCGTCGGGCGACCATCCTGGTGCTGACCGCCAAGGCAGAGTGCGTCTCCGACGGTGACGGCCTGCTCCACAGTGCGCACACCACCCTCCCCGTCCCGTCCGTGGTCCGCCTGACCAGGTACGTGAAGGTTCCGTACCGCACCCACGTCGGCCTGTCGCGCCGGGCGATCTTCGCGCGTGACGGGGGCCGGTGCGCCTACTGCCGGGGCTCGGCCGAGACCATCGACCACGTGTTCCCGCGCAGTCGTGGTGGCCTGCACGCCTGGGACAACGTCGTGGCGGCCTGCGCCAAGTGCAACCACAGCAAGGGCGACAAGACCCCGGCCGAGCTCGGCTGGCGGCTGCACCAGATACCGGCGGCGCCCCGGGGCGTGGCCTGGCGGGTGCTCGGGCACCGCACGCCCGACCCCCGTTGGGCTGACTGGCTCGACCTCCCCGCCGCCCCGGCCGTCACGGCTGAGGCGGCTTGATTTTTTCTCAGGTCTTCTTGGCCGAGACCAGCGACGCGAAGACCACGATGTTGTCGGAGTAGCCGGTGCTGCCGCCGACCCAGCGGCCGCCGCACGTCACCAGGCGCAGCGACGGCCGGCTGTAGTCGCCGTAGACCCGCTGCACCGGCAGCTTGCCCTTGTCGAACTTCTCGACCGAGTTCACCTCGAAGACCGCGACCGAGTTGTCAGCCCGCGTCACCTCGATCCGCTGCCCGGCCCTGAGCTTGGGCAGGGCATGAAAGACCGAGGGTCCCGTACGCGTGTCAGCGTGCCCGACGATCAGGGCCGGCCCGAACTGTCCCGGGGTCGGCCCGCCGTCGAACCAACCGGCCTCGTTGTGCCGCTGCAGCGGCGGCACGTCGACCGACCCGTCCGACGCCTGCCCCACCTCGAGGATCGGGGCCTGCACGTTGATGGCCGGGATGCTCAGCCTTTCCGGGCGGCTCGGGTCGAGCACCGGGAACGCGCGCGGCGGGGGCTGGTTCCTGTCCGCCCCGCCGAACAGGTTGCCCAGGTCGAGGTTGGTCGCCGCCCCGAGTCCCATCGCGACCACGAACAGGCCCAGGAAGAGCAGGGCGAGCGCGACCATGCCGATCGGCCACGGCTTCTTGCCGCGCATCGGCCGGGGTGGCTGCCGGGGCTGCGGCCGGGGGCTGGGGGCGCGAAAGGGCGGACGGCCGCGGGTGCGCGGCGGTGGTGGCAGCGGGCCCGTGATGGTGCCGGGCGGCGGCGCCACGATCTGGGCCGGGCGTTTGCGCAGCACCGACTCCGGCATGCGCGGCCCGCCCACTATCCGCTCGGCCGTGCCGTCGGCGGTGTTCCGGGGCGGCTGTCGGGTGGCCACGCGCGCCTCAGCCGAGCCGCCGCCGGCGCAGCGACACCACGCCGAGACCGATGGCCGCCGCGATGACGGCGAGGCCGCTGCCTATCAGCAGGGGAGCGTCGCGCCCGGGAGCAGTGCCGCCCCCGCCGGTGGCCGGACCGCGGGCCGGCTGCACCTTGGCCACCACGTGCAGGGTGGCCGGCGCGGTGGCGCCGTCGGGGCAGCGCAGGTCGATCCGGTAGTCGCCGGGGCGGGTGCTCGACGGCACCCGGGCCGTCGCGGTCAGGAAGCCGTAGCGCGGGGCCACGGTGACCGTGCCGAACAGCCCGGACGTGACCGTCGCCGCCTTGAGATTGTCGTCACACGAGGCGCGGAGCCCGACCTCGTCGCCCGCCGGGACCGTGCTCGGGCTCAGCTCGAGGAAGACCGCGGCCCGGGCCGCGGCCGCGGGCTGAGCGGTCAAGGGGATGAACAGGACAGAAAGGCCCAGAGCGAGCGCCGCCAGGGCGGCGGGGACGGACAAGCGCATCGATTCCCCCTCCTGCCGTTCGAGGGCGCGTGGGCACGAACGGCGCGTGTGGGTGATTTTCGCACCCCGCGGCCATTTCCGCGTAGATCCCGACGGCGTGAGCCTCTGGTTCGACACCCGACGGTCCGGGACGCTCCGCGCTCCGCTACCGTGACTGGTGTTCGTTTCATCAGGGAATTCAGGCGCCTGGGGGCGTTGAGGTTGTCAATTCTGAGCACCGTGCTGATCTATCTGATCATTCCGGCGGCCGTGATCGCGCTGGTCGCCGCGCTCGTACTGGCGGGCAGCCGCAGCGAGAAGCCCGACCGCCGTTACCGGCCGGGCCGTCCGTACACGTTCCAGCCGATCTGGTTCCTGGCCGCGCCGGAACAGGTCACCGGGCACGACCAGCCGGCTCTGGCCGGCTCCGGGCCCGCCCCGGCCCTCACCGGTCCCGTGCTCGAGGACAGCACCGGCGCCCGGGTCAAGGCCGGTCCGACAGGAGGCGCAAGTGACAGCTGGTGACCTGGCCGCTCAGGGCGCGCACGAGCAGCCCCTGACCGAGCTCGACCACCCCGGTGGCGACACCATCGTGGCCCACAACCACGCCGCCGACGGTCCTTTCACGACCCGGCAGCTGCTGCGGCTCGACCACGCGCTGCGCGTGGCCAACGACGAGACGGGCCTGACCTTCAGCGTCTACCTCGGCGAGTTCGAGACGCCGGCCCGCGAGTTCGCCGAGAAGCTGCACAAGCAGGTCGAGCGGGCCGAGCGGGCGGTCCTGATCGCGGTCTCGCCCAACCAGCGCAAGCTCGAGATCGTCACCGGCAACGAGGCGCGCAAGCGCATCTCCGACCGGGACGCCAAGCTGGCCGGCCTGTCCATGGCGGCCGCGTTCGCGGGCGGCGACCTGGCCGGCGGCGTGGTCGCCGGTCTCGACCAGCTGGCCACCCACGCCGGCCGCTCTTAGTCAGATCTAGGACAGAGCCCTCGCCCCACCGCTGGTGGGGCGAGGGTTCCTGTCGTTGTGCGGGATCGGAAACCGGGCGGTAACAACACTGTGCCGATAGTCTGATCACCCCGTGCGACGAAGCGCCGTGGAGGTGGTCCGGTTGGTGATGACGACCTGGTTCACGGCCCCCGAGGGGCAGTGGACCGAGCCCGACCTCCACCTTTTCCCGCAAGACGGGCACCGCTACGAGATCGTCGACGGCAGCCTGCACGTCGCGCCGCCCGAGCCCGAGTCGCACGAAGCCCTCGTGCGCGCCGTCGTCACCACGCTGCGCGCGGCCGCGCCGCCCGGCTGGTGGGTCTGCGACCGGCTGGGGATCGAGATCGGCCCGAGCAATCTGGTGCCCGACGTCACCGTGCTGCGGCCCCGCTCGTCCGGGGCGGTCTGGTGCGACCCGGCCGACGTGGCTCTGGTCGTCGAGGTCGAGACGAGCGCCACCCGCCGCTTCGACCGGCTGCTCAAGCCCTCCCTCTACGCCGAGGGCGGCATCCCGGCTCTCTGGCGGGTCGAGCCCGGCCGGGTCAGTCCGATGCTGAGGACGTACGAGCTGGGCGCCGCCCGCTACCGGGCCGTGCACAGCATCGAGGGCGCCGAGCCGGTCAAGCTCGACGCCCCCTATCCGGTCCGTGTGGCTCCGGCTACCTGGCTTTAACCAGCTGCTTTGTCCTTCGCGCGGGCCTTGAGGGCGCGGACGATGCCGTCGCGGCCCTCGGCGACCAGGCGCCGCAGCGAGGCCGGCTGCCCGTCCCGGGTCAGCCAGGCGTCGGTCAGCTCGACCGTGCGCTCGCTGACCTGGTAGACCGGGTAACCCATCTGCACGAACTCCTGCGCCGGCTCGCTGTCCGAGCGGGCCCACACGTCGCCCACCACGTCGAAGTACTTCTCGGCGTAGGGCGCGGTCAGCTCGGCCTGCTTGGCGCTCTGGAAGCCGCTCAGCAGCGAACGGTTGAGCCAGTTGGGCAGGTCGGCCTCGCCGGTCAGCTCGCCCCACACCCGGGCCTTGTTCTCGATGGTGGGGATCAGCGCCCGGGCCACGGCCGCCTCGCGCTCGCCGCTGGCCGTACGGTCCGAGTTGAGCTCGTCGGAGATCTGCTCCTCGGTCGCCGCGCCCAGCGAGGCCAGCGACTGCAGCAGCGACCAGCGCAGCTCGGTGTCGACGACCAGGCCCGCGGGCACTCCCTCGCCGGCCAGCCAGCCACGCAGCACGGCCTGCTCCTCGGGCGTGCGGGAGGCCGTGATCAGCGAGCGGGCCCAGCTCAGCTGCCAGCCGCTGCCGGGCTCGGCCGCGGCCAGCGACGTCCGGGCCAGCTCGGCCAGCTGGGCCCAGCCGGTCGGCGTCCAGGCAGGGTCGGCGTACTGCGCGACAGCGGTCGCCGCCTGCCGGGCCGTCCAGGTGGTGAGGTTGATGTCGGTCTCGGCGGGCAGGCCCGAGCAGACCAGCGTCACGTAGTCGCGCGTGGCCATCTCACCGTCGCGCAGCATGTCCCACGCCGCGTTCCAGACAAGCGCGCGGGACAGCGACGAGTCGAGCCCGGCGATGTGCCGCACGACGACGGCCAGCGAACCCTCGTCGAGCCGCAGCTTCGTGTACGACAGGTCGTCGTCGTTGAGCAGCACGACATCGGCCGCGCGCACACCGGCGAGGGCCGGGATCTCGGTGCGCTCCCCGGTCACGTCGATCTCGAGCAGGTCGCGCCGCACGAGGCGCTCGCCGTCGAGGTCGTACAGGCCGACCCCGATCCGGTGGGTGCGCAGCGTCGGGTAGTCGGCCGGGGCCTCCTGCAGCACGACCACCTTGGCGTACGTGCCGTCCGGCCCGACCTCGACGATCGGGCGCAGCGTGTTGACCTGGGCCGTCTCGAGCCACTGAGCCGCGAACTTGCGCAGCTCGCGGCCGGACGCCGTCTCGAGCTCGGTGAGCAGGTCGTCGAAGGTGGCGTTGCCCCAGGCGTGCCGCCCGAAGTAGGCGCGCAGGCCGGTCACGAACGAGTCGAGACCCACGTACGCCACCAATTGCTTGATGACACTCGCGCCCTTGGCGTAGGTGATGCCGTCGAAGTTGACCTCCACCGCCTCGAGGTCGGGCATCTCGGTGTAGACCGGGTGGGTCGAGGACAGCTGGTCCTGGCGGTAGCCCCAGCTCTTGCGGACGGACAGGAACGTCGTCCAGGCGTCGGTGAAGCGGGTGGCGTGCGAGCTGCACCAGTGGCTGGCCCACTCGGCGAACGACTCGTTCAACCACAGGTCGTTCCACCAGCGCATGGTCACGAGGTCGCCGAACCACATGTGGGCCATCTCGTGCAGGATCGTGTTGGCGCGCTGCTCGTACTCGAAATCGGTGACCTGCGACCGGTAGATGTAGTGCGACTCGGCGTGCGTCACGCAGCCGAAGTTCTCCATCGCGCCGGCGTTGAAGTCGGGCACCCAGAGCTGGTCGTACTTGGGCAGCGGGTAGCGCACGCCGAACTGCTGGTGGAAGAAGTCGAAGCCCTGCTTGGTGATCAGGAACAGGTCGTCCGGGTCGAGGTACTGCGCCATCGAGGCGCGGCAGAAGACGCCGAGCTCGATGCCGTCGTGCGAGTCGCGCACCTCGTGGTACGGCCCGGCGCAGATCGCCGTGATGTAGGTGCTCATCCGGGCCGACTTCTCGAAGTGCACGGTCTTGGCGCCGGGGCCCGCGGCCTCGTCGCGCTCGGCCGGCATGTTCGAGATGGCCTTCCAGTGCTTCGGCACCGTGACGTGCCAGGTGTAGACGCTCTTGAGGTCGGGCTGGTCGAAGCACGCGTACACCCGCTGGGCGTCCGCCGTCTCGAACTGGCTGTAGAGGTAGATCTCCTTGTCGACCGGGTCGAGGCTGCGCTGCAGGCCCTGGCCGCTGGCCGAGTAGAAGAAGTCGGCGTCGACCACCAGTTCGTTCTCGGCGGCCAGGCCGGTCAGGGTCAGGCCCTTCTCGGCCGAGAAGCCGGTCAGGTCGACCGGTTCGCCGTTCAGGGTCGCGGACCGCACCGACGAGGCCGCGGTCTCGATGAAGGTCTCCGCACCGGGCTCGCGGCAGGTGAACGTCACGACCGTGGTGGAGCGGAAGGTGCCGTCGCCGGGGTTGCCGTAGCCGTCGGTCAGATCCAAGGTGATGTCGTATCCGGCGACCTCCAGCAGGCGGGCCCGCTCGGCCGCCTCCACCTGGGTCAAATTACGAACTCCGGCCACAGTCACTCTCCTCTGAGCGCACAAGCTTTCCTCGCCAGCCTAGGCGGCAGCCAGGTGTCCCACCTCACCCGGACCGTAACCCGCGCCGGTAGCGACACGAGATAGTTGCGTGGAGGAGTATCTGGTTCATGACTGAACGCGCCACGGTCGACATGTGGTTCGACCCCGCCTGCCCCTGGGCCTGGATTACTTCGCGCTGGCTGCTCGAGGTCGAGCAGGTCCGCCCGCTCGACATCCGGTTCAACGTGATGAGCCTGGCCGTGCTCAACCAGGGCCGCGACCTCTCGCCGGAATACACCGGCTTCCTCGAGAAGGCCTGGGGGCCCGTACGGGTCTGCATCGCCGCCGAGGAGGCCGCCGGCCCGCAGGTGCTGCGTGATCTCTACACCGCCCTCGGCACCCGGATCCACCTGCGTAAGTACGAGTTCGGCGAGCAGCTCTACACCGAGGCCCTGACCGAGGTCGGCCTCGACCCGGCGCTGGCCGACGCGGCCGGCAGCAACGCCTGGGACGACGCGCTGCGCGGCAGTCACGACGCCGGCATGAAGCCGGTCGGGCTGGACGTCGGGACCCCGGTCATCCACGCCCCCGGCCCCGGCGGCGGCGACGACAAGATCGCCTTCTTCGGCCCGGTCGTCACCCCGGCCCCCAAGGGCGAGGCCGCCGGCCGGCTCTGGGACGGCGTGATGCTGGTCGCCGGCACCCCCGGCTTCTACGAGATCAAGCGCACACGTGACGTCGGTCCGGTATTCGACTGATCGCGGGAAAAGCGCCACCGGCGCCTCCGGCCCGTCGTTGGATGAGGGTGATACACACCTCATCCCACGCGGAGGCGGAAATGGCGGACTCGGAAGCCGTCGCTCCATCGGTCATCTCGGTCCACCGCGACGACTGGACAAATCTGGCGCCCGAGCTGGCCGCGCTGGTCGCGCCGCCGGTCACGGTCTCGGCGGTGCCGTTCGAACGGCCCGTCGGCCCCTGGCGCCGCGGTCAGCAGGCCAGGTCACGGGGCAACATGCCCGTCGGACGGCACCGCCGGGCCGCCCGGTAGCTTCTTGAGTCATGACGGTCGCGCATCCGATCAGCCGGGCCTGGGTCACCACTGGTGGCACGGGCGCCCAGAACTACGACGAATTCGCCGACGACGCCGAAATCACGTCCATCATCGCCGACAATCCGCATAGTTCACTCGCTGTCGAGATGCCGCACCTGGCACCCGAGTCGCTGGGCCAGACCTTCGCCGCCTCGCTGCCCGACGCGGTGGCCCGGCTCGCGCTGCAGCGGGCCGAGGGTCTCTACACGCCGGCCGACTCGGTCGTCGTGCTCTACCGCATCACCGCGGCCGGCGAGTCCCCGGCGTACGGGCTCTGGAGCCTGGTCGACACCGACCAGATCTCCACCCGGGCCGACGAGCCGGGCCTGGTCATCCGCAACGAGGACGTCTTCCTGGAAAAGGTCCGCGAGCGCGTCGCCCTGGCCGAGGCAGTGGGGACGCTGCTGTCGCCGGTCCTGCTGCTGCAGACCGGCCAGGGTGAGCAGCTGCACGCGGCCCTGGCCGCCGCCACCGACGCGGCCGGCGCCCCGGCCGCCACCGACGTCGACCAGACCGGCCGCACCCACGCCATCTGGGTGCTCGGCCCGGGCCCCCAGCAGGACGAGTTGCTGGCCCTGGCCGGCGGGGGCGAGCTGGTCGTGGCCGACGGCAACCACCGCAGCCTGGCCGCGCAGACGGCCGGCCTGTCGCGCTTCCTGGCCGTGGTCACCACGCCCGCCTCGGTCGCCATCCAGCCCTACAACCGCCTGGTCAGCGAGCTGCCCCTGGCTCTCGACGAGATGCTGGCGCGGCTGCGCGAGGCCGGCGCCACGGTCACCGAGGTGCCGCGGCCGGCCCAGGTTCCCAGCAAGGGCACCGTCGAGCTGTACGCGGCCGGGCGGTCCTTCACCGTCGGGCTGCCGGTCAACGTCAACCTGCCCGACGTCGACAACCTCGACCACGCGCTGGTCGAGCGGGTGCTGCTGCGCGACGTGCTCGGGCTCGACCCGGGCGACAAGCGGATCAACTACGTGGGCGGCGACTATCCGGCCGAGTGGCTGCGGGGCGAGGTCGAGGCGGGCCGGTCCGAACTGGCCGTGCTGATCGCTCCGGTCACCGTGGACGACTTCGTCCGGGTGAATCTGGAACGCCAGAAGCTGCCCCGCAAGAGCACCTGGTTCACGCCCAAGGCGCGGGGCGGCCTCGTCCTCAGCCAGCTCGACTGATCATGCTCAACCCTCAGATCACGGCGGCGGCTTGGTTGCGAGCCCAGCCGCCGGCCGATCTCACCGATCCGTACGAAATGCTGTATTTCATGCGGCAGGCGATGGAGGACTCGAACGAGGACGAGTGCGGCCCCGCCCTGCCGCTGCCGGTAGTGGTCGACGTGGACGCCGGGGGAGTGCCGTGCCGGCTCTACGCCGCCAAGGTCGACGCGCCCGTCTTCGTCTACGTGCACGGCGGTGGCTGGTGCTACGGCAGCATCGAGACCGTCGACCGCGCGTGCCGGCGGATCGCCGACCGGTCCGGCTGCGCGGTGCTCTCCGTCGGCTACCGGCTCGCCCCGGAACACGTCTTCCCGGCCGCTCTGGACGACGTGGAGACGGTCATTGCGTACGTCCGGAAGGCGGGCGCCGAGCTCGGTGTCGACCCGTCCCGGCTGGCCATCGGCGGCGACAGCGCGGGCGGCCAGCTCGCCACTGTCGTCGCCCGGCGCCAGCGCGACGCGGCCACCCCGCTCGACCTGCAGGTGCTCATCTACCCCGCGATCGACCCGATGACCGCCTCCGAGTCGTACGACGAGGTCGGCTCGTACGGCCTCGACCGGGCCTCGATGAAAGTGGCCTGGGAGACGTACGCCCCGGACCCGATGACCCGGTTCACGCCCGACGTGGCCCCGCTGGCCGCCGAGAGCCTGGCCGGCCTGCCGCCCACGCTGATCATCACGGCCCAGTACGACGCCCTGCGCGACGAGGGCGCCGACTACGCCGACGCGCTGCTGGCGGCGGGCGTGCCCGTCGTGCACACCCGCTACATGGGGGTGAATCATGGATTCGCCCGCAAGCTCGCGGTGATCGACGACGCGCGGGTGGCCACCGATCAGGTCGCCTCCTACCTGCGTGCGGCCTTGTGCTTCTGACATTTCTGAGAGAGTGAGACCATGCGCGTCTATCTGGGTTCCGACCACGCCGGTTACGAGCTGAAGATGCACCTCGTGAACCACCTGATCAAGCAGGGGCACGACGTCGTCGACGTGGGGCCGCACGTCTACGACCCGGACGACGACTACCCGGCCTTCTGCCTGCACACCGGGGCCAAGGTGGTGGCCGACGCGGGCTCGCTGGGCATCGTGATCGGCGGCTCGGGCAACGGCGAGCAGATCGCGGCCAACCTGATCGACGGCGTGCGGGCGGCGCTGGTCTGGCGCACCGAGATCGCCCAGCTGGCCCGTCAGCACAACGACGCCAACGTCATCGCCATCGGCGCCCGCGAGCACACGCTCGACGAGGCCACCGGTTTCGTCGAGACGTTCCTGGCCACCCCGTTCTCGGGCAACCCGCGCCACGCCCGCCGGATCGCCCAGCTGGCCGAGTACGAGGCCGGCCGCCCCGCCCTGCCGGAGCTCCCGGCCAGCTGAACTAGCGGTTGCGGGGCAGTTCCTCGCGCGGCACCCAGTTGCGGCGGACGATCGTGAGGTTGCGGTCGGCCTCGGCCAGGTCTTGCTCGCTCGGGCGGGCGGCGTCACGGGCGCGCAGCGCGGCGCCCACGCTGACCTGCGACGACCCCGAGCCGACGAGGCCGCGCAGGCCGCGTTCGAGCTCGCGGTCG
>NZ_JAMYJR010000065.1 GCF_024137025.1 Paractinoplanes aksuensis | reverse complement strand
ACACCATCGACGAAGCCGTCGACGACGGCACCTTCCTGCTCGCCTTCACCATGTGGGTGGCCGTCGGCACCCGCCCGTACTAAACGGACTCCCGAGCCCGGTGACCGGCCGGGAACTGGCGTTCAGCACCGACATCCCATCACCCGGGACGCTGCCCCTCACCGCGTGAACACCGGCCCGTCAACGCCATGACCGCTACGGAGGTCCGTATGACCATTGTTCCGATCCGGAAGATCGGCGACCCTGCTCTGCGTCAGGTCGCCGAGCCAGTGACCACTTTCGACGCGCAGCTGGGCAAGCTGGTCAAGAACCTGAGGCAGACGCTCGCGGCCTCCGGGGGCGCCGGCCTCGCAGCCCCGCAAATCGGTGTCGGCCTGCGGGTCTTCGCCATCAATCCAGCCCTTCCCGGGAACGACGGAAAGCTCGACCACCTCGTCAACCCCGGCGTCGAGTTCCCCGACGAGGAAGAACAGGACGGCCCGGAAGGCTGCCTGTCCATTCCGGGGATCTACCTCGACACCAAGCGGAGGATGAATGTCGTCGCCCGGGGAATGACCAAACACGGTGACCCGGTACAAGTGGTCGGGTCCGGGCTTCTGGCCCGCTGCATCCAGCACGAGAACGACCACCTCGACGGCGTCCTGTTCATCGACCGGCGGGACAAGGCGAACCAGGACCGGATCATCGCCACACTGCGCGCCGCGGACTGGTCGGGTGCACGGGTCGAAGTCAGCCCGCACTGATCACAAGTAGCTCCCGACCGCAGTCGTGCAAACGGGCCGGGCGGTGCCGCTCCGACGAGCGCCGCCCGGCCCGTCGCTGCACCACGAACGGGATCCGGCGCCTGAGGTCACTGATCCCGGCCGTCCGCGAGAGATCAAGATTTTGCCTCGGCGAATGGGCCTGCTGAACATCGCGGTCGGCATCTCGTCGGGACAGTCGGGCGGCAACCGGATGTCTCTCGGCTGCCGTACATCCCAGCCACGGGTCCTTCGACGGGACCATCCACCAAAGGAGCGATTCATGAAGGTGGCCTACACACTGCGCGGGCGCCTGATGGGGCCTGCGGTAGCGGCCGGCGTTCTGGTGCCGCTGCTCGCTGTTCCGGCAGCCCACGCCGCCGCGGCGCCGAGCGGGGGCAACTGCTCACCGCAGGCCGAGGCGGTCTCGTACAGCGACAGTCTGGACAAGACGACGACCGCCGACGGTGTCGCCGTCGGCGGGCTCTCCGCCATCGCGTACGACAGGTTCAGCCGCTCGTACGCGACGGTGGTCGACCGCAGCGGCACGCAACCAGCCCGTCTGGTCTTCCTCAGCACCGGCCGCACACCGCGAGCAACCGCGACGACGCTGTTGAAGCGGGCTGACGGCACCGCCTACGACGGCACGAACTTCGACGGCGAAGGACTGGCCGTCCTGCCGAACGGCAACTTCCTGATCAGCTCCGAGGCCGAGCCGTCGATCCGCATCTTCGGCCGCGACGGCGTGCAACGGGGCGAGCTCCCGGTGCCGGACCGTTTCCGGGTCGCGCCGACCGGCGAGGCGGTGGAGAACGCCACCCTCGAGAGCCTGACGATCTCGCCCGACGGCAAGTACGTCTACGCGGCGATGGAGGGTTCCCTGGCCGGCGACGCGCCGGCCGACGGCACGGTGGCCCGGCACCGCGTGCTGGTCTACCGGAACGACGGTCGTGGCGGCTACCGGCTCGCGCGCCAGTTCGGTTACCAGGCCGACCGGGGCAACCGGATCGCCGAGGTGACGGCCTACGGCGACGGGCGGCTGCTGTTCCTCGAGGCGGCCTTCACTTCAGGAGTCGGCAACACCGTCCGGCTGTACGCGGTCTCCGGGGTCAACCGGGCCCCCGACGTCAGCGCCGTGCCCAACCTCTCGACCGTCAGCTACCGCAACCTGGCCGGGAAGCAGCCCGTCGCTGATCTCGCGAACTGCCCGACCCTGGGCGCAACGAGCCCGCAGCCGCAGCTGAACCCCCTGCTCGACAACTTCGAAGGTCTCGCGGTCGAGCCCGGGGCCCACGGTGCCCGGCACCGCCTCCGGCTGATCAGCGACGACAATTTCAACGCCAACCAGAAGACCCGGGTTCTGTTGATGGACACCCGCCTGCCGTAATCGTCGTGAACGGCGGGAGCGCCGTGCCGGCAGTCTCGGTGCTCCCGCCTCCATCAACCATGGCGTCATTAGTGAGATCACTTCATTTCTCAGAGGGATACTTTCTCATTCCGGCGTCTTAGTTACTGAACCCTCCTTTGGACTGTCCGTCGTGGACAGAAGAACCACTTCCTGGTTCCACGAGAGAGGCAGTCGAATGACAATTTCGGAATCGGGTCGCGTAACGCTCGAGGGCTTTACCGACCACCTGGACAAGACGACTTTCGAAGGGGAGTTCGTCGGCAACTTCTCCGGTCTGGGTAGGGATCACGACGGCCGGATCGCCGCGCTGTCGGACCGTTCCGTGATGTACTACCTCGATCCCGAGAGCCTTGACCCGACCGAGATCATCAGGTTTAAGGACGAGCTGCGGCACCCCCTCGACGGCGAGGCCATCGTCTTCGACAACGACACCATCCTGGTCGTGACCGAGCGACCGGAGATCTTCCGCTACGACCGGGCCGGCAAGCTCGTCGGCGCCCTGCCGATGCCCGCGCAGTTCCGGGTGACGCCGCTGGGCCGGGCAAAGCTCAACGAGTCGTTCGAGGGCATGACCATGCTGGACGAGCGGACTCTGCTCGCCTCGATGGAGAACTCGCTGCTGGGCGATGAGGACGGCATCGCGCGGTTCCAGAGTTGGGAGCGCAGTGACCCCGATGACGACTTCAAGCCCGGCGCCCAGTACGCGTACCGGATCGAACCCGGCCTGATGGTCTCCGACATCGCAGCGACCGGCGACGGCCGGCTCCTGGTGATCGAGCGGGGCTTCGACAGCACCGGCAACCAGGTGCAGCTCCACCTGGCCGACCTGAACGGCGCGGCCGACGTGAGCGCCGTCGAGCACCTCGACGCGGACTCGCCCGTCCTCGCCAAGCAGCTCCTGCTGGACCTGGCGGATCTGCCCGACTCCGGCGCGGTCAGCAAGCAGCCTCAGGTCAACCCGCTGCTGGGCAACATCGAGGCCATGGTGGTCACCGACGGTGGCCCGGACGGCGAGATGCGGGTCCTGCTGGCCACCGATGACAACGCCAGCGAGAAGCAGATCACCCGGATGTACCGGCTTCGCGTCCAGCTGCCTAAGCGGTCCTGACCAGCGTCCCGGCCGGGTGGCCCACTCGGCCGGGACGACCGGCACAGAATCTGTTGCCGGTAAACTTCCGACTCGAAGTCCATCGCACTGAACAAGACCTCACTGATCGGCCTCTCCCTGCCGGCCAACGAGGTGGACGGCCCCGTTCACTACCCGCAGACCCCGGCTACGTCACCGAGTGCTCCACCTAAAACTTGCTGACCCCGTAGCCGTTTACACCGCCGGGGGTTGCCGTGGTGCTGATAACGCTCGACCGGTTCCAAGGCGTGACGGTCGACCCCACCGGCGCCCGGGCGCGGGTGACCGGCGCCGCCCGCCGGTCGGAGGTCATCGAGCAGACCACACGGTACGGGCTGGCGCCGATGAGCTGGTCGTCGACCACCACGCCAGCCCCGCATAAGCCCTCGGCGGCGCCAGAGCACGACCTTCAGCCGGCTGCACGGCTACGTCCGGTCGTCAGACATCACCGCGGACTGCGCCCTCCGGACCCTCAGCGCGGTCGACGACCCGCCGTGTTCGCGGCACTGCGCGGCGCCAAGGTCAACTTCGAGTTCACGCGAAGATCCGCGCCCGAGGTGAACGCGCGATCACGATGAGCCATCGATGGGAACACTCATCGAGGCCCGGTCGATATCGCTGTGAGATCGCGGTCTTGCTTTACTTGGAAGGAGAGCAAGCGATGGCGATGATAAGTGTCAACAGTGCGGCGGCAAACGCCTCTCTGAAATCTGATCCGCTGGTGGCAGCCACCGCCGGTCCTTACGAACTTCTGGTCGGCGGTGGCTGCTTGACGCCCACGGGCAGCGACCGTACGTCACCGCAGGTCAGAAAGACTCCCGCTTGATCATCACGACCCGGAGGCCGGAGCCGGAGCCTTACTCGTCCAAGAACCGCCAATTCTTGCAAGTGGCGCCGACCAAGGGTCCCGCATCCCCGCAGACACGGTAAGTTTGAATCCCCCGGCTGAAGCCGAAGGAACCAGTACTGTTCGCCGGGACATCGGCGTGCCGGAGGACACCGGCACTGCCGAACAGTCGGAATTCGACCCAGCCCCGACCCGGCCCTTGTACCACGAGTACAATCTGCTTGTTCCAGTTATAGACCCCGGCTGTGAAACTCCTGTCCGGCACCGGGGGCTCGAAGTCGACAAAGAGTTGGTCGACATCGCCTCTCGCAGCGAAGGCGGGCGACGAAATTCCCAGTCCCCCCAGGACCGCGACCATCGTCATGACTGCCGCTTGGACACTTCTCTTCACGTTCATCTTGACCCTTCGTTCGATAGGAGTACCTTTCGACCGAAATATCGCGGTACGCAGGATGCGAGCCAGGCGAAATCACATCTCTGCGATGCTTGCGTGCGCTCCATTCACCCGAGTGAATCATCAAACATCCGTACCGTTCTCCACGACATTCCGACCGCGGGGCCTTATCATGATGGCAACCAGAATCTCCCCTGTGAAGTGATAGTGAAATTCGCCCGGACTTTGAATTACTGGGCGCGCGAGACGTCTGCCATCGGTTCAGTCCTTGTTCACGCCGCCGGACGGCGATACCGCATATTCGGACCGAGCCTGTTCCGAGCTGACCTCAGGGCCGATCAGGCGGCATTCTTTCAGACAGCCGAGTCCATCAGCTCCGCGTCCATACGTTCACTCTCAGCAAGGGCATGGGTGTAGACCTCCCGAGCTCGTCGTTCTGGCGTTCCTTGTTCCCTCGTAGCACGCGCACCGTCGCGGTGCCGATCGCGATCGGGCGTGCCGGCTCTTGCCTTCGGAGACTGATCCAAGCCTTGTTGGCGGAAGATCACCCGCCATATCGATGCCCTCAGCGAGGATTTACTCGAATAGTTCGTCGACCTAATCCATGGTGTCCAACGAGCGACTCCCCCTGCCCGGCTGTCCGGCGGGTTACTGGCAGACGTCCTGGCCGGCGAAATCAAGGGCGGGTGAACGCGAGTACGCAATTGTGCCCGCCGAATCCGAATGAGTTGCTGAGTGCCGCACGCAGATCGACGTTCCGCGGTTCTCCCAGTACGACATCAATATCGAGTGCGGCATCGAGCGGACCCGCCCCGGCAGAGAGCGGGATGGTCCCATGTGCGATCGCCTGAATCGTCGCCACGGCCTCGATGGCCCCGGCAGCACCCAAAGTATGGCCCGTCAGTGACTTGATCCCGGCGATTGCTGGGCGGGTAGCCCGGTCCGCGAAGACCTTGCGGAGAGCCAGCGCCTCGTGTGCGTCGTTTCCGGCGGTCCCGGTGCCGTGCGCGTTGACGTAGCCGACCTCATCCGGGCGAAGGCCGGCCGAGCGCAGAGCACTTCGGATCGCCCGCTCGGCACCGGCCGCGTCGGGATGCAACCGGAGCATATGGTGGGCATCGCTGGAACGCCCGTATCCAGCAAATTTCGCTACTGGAGCCCGGCCGCGCGCCGCGGCGTGCGACGCCGACTCGAGAATGAGGTAGGCCGCGCCCTCGGCCAAAACCATACCGGTGCGGGTCGCGCGGAACGGCCGGCACGCCTGTTCGGGTATGTCGTTGTCACGTGACAACACGCCGAGCCGATCGAAGCCAGCCACGATGTGCGGCGTGAGGGGGGCTTCGGCGCCGCCGGCCATGACCAGATCTGCTTCGCCGCTGGAAATCATCTGATGGGCCACAATCAGCGCGTCGGCCGCCGAACAGCATGCGCTGGTCGTCACCGTGGCCGGCCCGCCAAATCCGTAGCGGATAGCCAGCCAGGCAGGCGTGTTGTTGTTCATGGCCATAGGCGCAAACCTGGCCTGTACCGCCTCCGGACCGTCCGTCACGAAGTTGCGATGGCTGCCCTCGAGAGACTCGACGCATCCCCAACCGGTACCCGAAACGATGCCGGCGTCGGAGAGATCGAAGCCGTCCAAGCCGCCGTCGACGATGGCCATCTTGGCCGCAGCTGCGGCCAACTGCGTACAGCGATCCGTGCGGGTCAGATCCATCTGGGGATCGGCCAGGCTTTCCGGGATCAGTGCCTCGCCCGCGATGCGCACGTTGTGCAAGGTCGCGTCGAACCGGGTGAGCTTGCGTATTCCGCTGCGGCCGGCAACTTGCGATTCCCAGAACTCCTGTTGGCCAGATCCGTTGGGGGCGACGACGCCCATGCCAGTCACCACTACTGTCGGCGGATTTGTCGGCGACCACGATGCGCTACTCACACGACGCTCCCAGGTTCTCCTACACTCGCCCCGGAGCCGGAGTTGTGCGGTCACAGCTAACGAGTGCCACGGTCATTCGGCGGATACCTGAGTCGGGGTGACGGGCTGTTTGAGGCTGTAGGAACCAGCACTCGCGATCTCCCGCAGGACCTCGCGTAGATGATTGACATACAGCTCCAGCGGGGCCTGCGCGGACCCTGTGTCGGGGTACTGCACGTGTATGTCGGTCGATTCCGGGAAACGGCTGAGCCACATCGACACTTCGCTGGTCGGGCTCGGAGCGGCGAGCCCGGTAAAATTGAGACTCGTCCATTCTTCCGCGTGTGGCGCATGCCGGAAGTCGAGGTAGGACACGACCGGCGCGATCGCCGCGGCGGAACCCCTTTGGGGGTCGAGTTGCGGCAGAAGCTCCATGATCTTCCACATCGGCACCCCTGACAACTTTCGGCCTCGATCGAACCCGCTCTGAGCGGTCTTGAGCAAACCCTCGAAGTTTTGTTCGTCCACCGTGAAGGAGATGGGCAGAAGATTGATGAACCATCCCTGGGCTGACTGCCACCGCGGCTCACCGCGAGTGCTCACGATGGTGAGGGCGGTGTAACGGCTCCTTCCGGTCATCTCGTAATCGGTGATGGCGAGCGCCGTCAGCCAACCTGCGGTGAATCCGGCGCCCTGTTCCCTGCACACCTGAGTGAAGCGCTCACTCAGGTCCGGCTCCAGCATCTCCCGGTGCAGGATGGCGCTGGTGTACATCTGGCCGGGACGAACCCCGATGTCCAACGCAAAGGAGGGCGGCGGACCGGACCGCCAGATATCCAGCCACTCGCGGGCCTCCGGCGAGTCGCGGGTGAGGTCAGCGACCCGTTTCCTCTCCCGCGCGGCCGTTTCGGCATAACTACCGACCTCAGGAAGTGCCAGCTCGACGCCGATCGCCGACGATTGGTAGATCATTCGCAATTCATGGAAGAGCAGCAGCATGGACGTGGCGTCGGTATGGGTGTGGTCGACGGCATAGTAGAACGTGGTGGTCGATTCGCCCAGGATGGCGCCACTCACGAAGGGCGGCCATTGGAAAGGATCGGTTCCCTCGTCAAACCGTCGTTTCAAGTAGCCCCTGACATCCTCACCCGCCTCCACCGCGACATCGGTCATGGTGACCGGACCAGTGACGTGCCGGTTTAAACGACCGTCGTCGTCTGAGGAGAACCAGCTGAGCAGGCTGGAATGGCGCGCCACCCAGATCTCCAGGGCGGCGGTCATCGCCGGTACATCCAACGCTCCGGGCAGGTCGAAGGCGACAGCCAGCCAGGGTGACTGTGGCCGGCCGGCCCGCTTGTTGGCGAGGATCCGCCGGAGATGGTTCTCTTGGACGTAGGTGAGCGGGTCAGCGCTGACCTGGGCCGTCACGCCTGCCGCCGTCGGACGGAACTCAATCAAGCGGCCAGCAGGCGGACAGTAGTCCTGGATGAACACGTTCTGCATGTCGGAGGCCTTTGCTGAATGGGTCTGACATCTGGTTGCCCGACCGCCATTTCCGATCAACCGCCCTGACAATCGTGGTCGCGGGCAAGAGCGTCAAGATCCATACATATGCACAAGAGGAACGTGCGCGCGATTCAGCGAACTTTCATCAGGGCCGGAGTCGGCCGGTTCGATTAGGCCCCTTCTCGGCTTCCCCATGCTGGATCAAATCCGCAGTCTGACTGAGATAGAAGGTACGGGGTGGCCAGACGTTGAGCCGGCCACTCCGTCACAGCAACAGGAACGCCTAGAAAATTAGTTACCGCCGCACCTTTTGCTGGCACTCGCCGACCTTAAGTGCGACGATACCTGCCTATCGTCCATAAACCAGCTCACGGAAGAGCTCCTGACGGAGCACAGTCCGTCGGCGGCAACCACTTTATGAGCAACATCGGCAACTTTTACCCGACCGTATACTCCGGCCAGGAATCAAACTGATTGCTCTAGGCCGCCGGAACGAACCACGCCTCTGCGGAACCTCCGAAGGCGGCCTCGATCACCTGCGTGTCGTGGTGGCCCAGCTTGGGGAGCCGGTCCTTCGCGAACCACTCGAACCCGCTGCTTTCGTCGTTTCCACCGACGATGGAGCCGCTGACGACCTTGCACAGGAAGGCCGTATCGAGGTAACGGCACTGGTCGCCGTTGCTGTAGGTCCGCTCGTACGCGATGACGCTCGCGATCCGCTGCGGCGCGACAGTCAGACCGGTCTCTTCGAGCGCCTCTCGTACGGCCGTATCCGCGGGCTGCTCATTCGGCTCGACGAAACCGCCGACAAGACCCCAGGTCTCGTCGTCGGCCCGCCGGCCAAGCAACACCTCATTATTGTCGTTCATGATGACGGCAATGGCGCCCGGAACCCAGACGAGATCGTGCCCGATCTTCTCGCGCAGCTTTTTGATGTAGTTTGAGGTAGCCATGCCAGAAGGCTAGTTCGCTCGCCGCGAGTCCACAATGGTGCAACGCGACATGGCTTCTTCGCCACACTTCGACGCTGATCTGAAATATCACCCTGCTCGTACGTTGGTCTCAAGACGGCCGCCAAAAGAACGTCATGGTAAATTTACTTGAATCCGATTGAACGATCGTCTGAGATAGACGTCGATGCGAGACACGTTTCGTCGCCGTCAGCCGCGGAGGAAACTGGGATGCCTTGGCCGCTGAGCGGATCCTGGAAATCGCCAACGCGGCCAGGTTCACCCTGCCGGCCGCCCCAATTTCGCGCCGATCTGGTAGAGATCTCCAGCCCCGCCGAGGCGGTCAGGCTGAGCCAAGCCTGTGCTCGTGAGCTCGCGGTTATGTTGTGCGGGTGGCCCGTGACCGCGAGCCCGATGGACCGGTCGAGCAGTTCGCAGAAGACATCGGGTTCACGCGATGACCTTTGAAGCGCTGCGCCAGGTCCACATCGACTCCGGCGTCAAGCCGGGCTCGACCAGGAGCGAGTTGGCGGAACTGCGTAAGCCGCGACGTCGCAACAGGTCCTCAAATGGGAGAACGAGGTATTGCCCCGGGCCGCGGCTCACCTGTCGCAGTCGAATCTGCCGGGAAAGATCCATACCCTTGTTAACCAGCCCGCCACCGGCTCCTCGATGGGGATGCCTCTGGCCGTAGTCGACATCCAGCTGGCCGCTGTCGCTAGCATAGGCCCGAATATTGTCCGCCCGGATCCGCAAAACGGTGCAGCGCCGTCGCGGCCCGGATCAGGCCCGGCCATGTCCGAGACCGGACGCCATCGACGCGGGCGATGCAGAGTCTCATTCATCAAAAGAATTTATGCGAACAGCAGCGAGAACATCGTCGAACAGATTCAGATTTCCTCCGCAGAGATCCCCTTCGCCTTACCCGCTTGCGAGGCTGCACGCTTTGCCGAGGGCTCGATGACATCCAAGTGCGGGAGCAGCTGTGGCCGTACGGTTGAACCATCGGATCAAGACCTGCATTCGGTAGCGGTACCGATGGTCGGCACACGTCCCGCCGCGAATCGGGCTCGGTGGGACGGCGGGCCGACAACCAACATGATTGATCCGGCCCAAGGCGGACAGTCTCGCGGCTCATACGGCGGGTGAACTCTGGTCCGGCCCCGCCGTACTCTCATCGTGGGTTCCGACTTCGTGTTCCCCCCGCGCTCCGGTGCAGCGGGGGGAACCCGTCGAATTTCATTCTAAGAGGTGATGCGTTTCTGGATGTTGCCGATCGGTGAGAACGTCACCGCATCGCTTCGGTCATGCGGCCACAAGCCCGCTGTAGTACACCTCCCCGCCTGTGAAATACGTAAGCTGGACCTCGCAAAGGCCGCGATTCCCGACGCTGAAAAAGAAGGAATAGTCAAGGTACGGCGAGGTCGAGAACGCGCCGTGGTCTTGTGCCGTGTACCCCGAGGTACAGTGAAGGCTGAACCTCATGTTCGCGTAGCTGGGGCCACCAGCGCCCCTCGTCATGTATGCCAGGTAGCCATTTGCGTACGCGTATGCGCACAGCCGCCCGTACCTATAGTCCTTACAGTTTGATTGCGCTGCCTGCGCTGAGGTGGGGACGGCTACCGACCCCAGCACGGTCGCGACCATGGCAGCGACCGCGACAGCAGCCGCGCGGATAGACTTCTTCACTGCTCTAGCTCCTTTGTCCGACCGACCAGATCGGGCGGTCTGTAACCTCGCTTACACCCTGCAGACGGTTCAAGTGCTGCTCGTCTCATTCGCCACCTCGAAAATTTGGTGGTGCTGGAGGTGCGAGCGACCAGAGCGACTGGCCGGCGCGCGTCCAGGACTGACGCCTACCGGGCGCTACCAGCCGCAATCGTTTTCGTCTCCGTATCGGACGTGAGGGCGGTCGGTAGCTCGGGCTCAACGAGCGTACGACGGTGCTCGCCGGACCACTGACGGCTCAGGAACCCCGCCGTCCCGCCCGAGGAAGGCCGTGACCACACGGCAGGCGAACCGCATCCGGCAGCCATCCCAATCAGCCTTTTCGTCCTGCGCGACGATTGACTTCAACGTGGTGCATGACGAGGTTTGCCTGCACGATCATGGTGCCCGACGGAAGCAGCAGCGTAGGTTGGCGAGTATCTTCCTGGTCTTGAGAGCGGCGATCGCACGTTGGCAGCGGGCGCGGATCTTCGTGTGGGCCCGGTCGACGGCCCTCTGCAGGCCTGTCAGCTTCGGCCGGAACGGCGCCGCGGGGATGTGTGCGCTAGCGCAGGCTCCTCGACAGTCCCTGGCGGCGATGGTCGTCGCCTTTGCACTGATCAGCGGCTTGCTTGCCGGAGCGCCCCCGATTCCGTTGGAGCGGGAACTGGGGGCGCATGAAACTCGGACCGGCGCATCAAGGGTTTGGTGACTCGCGGTCCATTACCCGCAACTCGTGCCCGGAGCAACCCCGCGAAGGGAACTGACATTGTCGTTCATGGGAAGGCTCACATTGGCGAGGTTGTTGTTCGCGGTGTTGTGCGGAATTCTGAGAGGCCACCCCTGGTATCCGTAGTTGGGGTAAAGGCAGATGTCGACGCCAGTGCCGAAGTTCTTGATTGAGGACACACGGTTGTCGAAATTACCTCCATCCCTCATGTCGTACCTGTCGTTCCAGGCGTCGATCCGCCGCCCCTGAAAATCCGCGTGCTCGTACAGCTCTACCGGCGCCCGGAACACCATGTCTCGGGCCAGACCGGTCGAGCTGTTGACCGACGCCGACGTAGCCGGCCCGTCGCCCCAGGCCGGGGGTGCAGCTGACGCTGGCGTCCCGGCGAACACAGCAGCCATCGCCAGGATGGCGACCGGTGTGATGACTCGAGCAGTTCGCATTTTGTCTCCTCTGCAGACGGCCGACCCGGAGGCGCCGACGAGCCGATGCCACCACCGGCCGACCGATCAAAAGTTCGTGGAGCACGGTTTCACCCACGGGTCGGTGCTTCTCTCCGTGTCGACGCACTTGATCCAGAGGAGTTCACACGGAGTCGAAAAAGTCAGACAGCGCTGACCGGCGACCGCTCCGCCCAGACAACCCGTGACACCAGTTCAACCGACTCTCCGTTGGGATTGCCGCTCGGCGTGGGCCCCGCTACCGGCACGCTCTGCACGGGTTGGTCAGCGGCCGAGAGGAGCGCTCGCCGTCGGCATGGGCCTACCACCCTGAGGTTCCCCGGGCTTGGCAGCCGCTCCACCAAGCCCGGGGAACTTACTGCCAGGAGCTGTCGCGAAGGGCCGGCGTCGAGGTTGAGATACTCGCCCAAGAGCAGTCCACGTCCATCGGCGAGTATCTCACCGGTCAGGGCTGGCCTACTGTGGGGTCAGCTCCGCGAATTGCTCCCACGGGCCGATGCTGTCGCGGTTGGCGATCAGGGGCTTGGCGCCAGCGTCCTCGGCCGCGACGTAGCGGCCGTTGGCCACCGACCTGAGGCTGGTGCTGCCGTTGCCGTTGGCCACGAAGATGAACTTTTCCTCGAGGCCGACCTTCGTGGCCGACGGGGTGAGCGGAACATCGGTGGTAGCGGTGACGAACTTGCCATTGGCATGCGACCGCAACGCGAAACTACCGTCAGCCTGAGGGATCTTGTCGAACTGCTCCCACACTCCGAGCTGCGAGCGGTCGGCGATCAGCTGGGCGCCGTCCGGCGTCGTACCGACGATCTGCATGTTCTCCAGCGACCGAAGGCCGATCACCTTGGCCGGAGCGACGACCGGGCCGGTCGGCGCTCCGAAGGTGTCCAGGTTGATGACGTCGGCCATGGCCTGCAGGCCAGCCCGGTTGGGGTGGAGGTGATCACCGGCATCGAAGGCCCCGAGGAAGCGCTCCGGGGCCGCCGGATCCTGCGTCGCGGTGGCGAAGTCGGCCACCGCGTCGCAGCCGCTGGCCGACCCGCGGACAAACGCGTTGTACGCCTTCCGGGATTCTTCCCTGTCCTGACTCCAGGTCGGCCACCCGGCGAACGGCGTCAGGGTGGCACACAGAACCTGAACGCCCTTGTCGTGCGCGGTACCGATCAGCCCTCTGAGGGCAGCGATCAGCTCGGCGCTGGACGGGTTGAAATTGTTCAGGTCGTTGATGGGCATGTCGGCGATGACAACCCAGCGGACGCCGGCTTGATCGAGCACGTCGCGCTGGAACCGATTCACGGCGCTCGTCCGGTCGCCGCCGATCAATCCCTGACCGCTGATGCCCTGATTGAGCACACCGACCACCTGACCGCGACCGCCCAGCCGCGTGGCGAGAGCGTTGGTCCAGCGCAGATTCGCGCCGAACGGCGAGTTGAACGCGTCGGTGATGGATGCCCCGAGGGCCACCACGGAGCCGACCGCCGCGCTGTTCCGGACGTCGAGGTTGGCCAGCAACGTATAACTGCCGTTGGTCGTGTAGTTGGTCAGCGTGGCCTCACCAGCGACGTTGCCGTCCGCGATGTAGTTGGTCTGCCACGCGTCCCAGTGCTGAGTGGCGTTGACGACCTCGTTCGGGCTGTAGAAGCTGATCGCCACGTCGGACAGCGGCTTGACCGGGTAGCCGACCTCGTCGCTGACTGCCTTCCCGCCCGCGGGAATGGTGACCGAGCTCTTTCCGCCGAAAGTGACGCTACGGTCAGTGGACGGGTCGATAGCCGGACCCGCGAGTTGGTCGGCGATATGGACGTCGGCAATGGTCACGGCTTCGGTGCCGAACGCGTTGGAGAGCTGAACCCGCGCCGCGTCTCCGCCGATGCTCGTCCGCAGCGTCTGTCGCAGCGTCTGGTTCTTGAACCCCCGGTTCCCAGTCGGCGCCGGGGAAGCCGACCACGTTCCGACCCAGCCGTCGGCGGCTCGTTCGGCCGGGGCGGATGTCGTGGGGGCAGCCTTGGCCAAGGCGGGTGACGTGGGGACGACAACGGCCGCGGTCAACAGGGCAACCGCCGCCGTCAACCATCTACCTCTTTGCACTGCCGCACCTCTCGATGGATGGATGGATGGATGTCGACCATCGCGTCCAAGAACGAAAACATCAATGAATAGAGAGGGTGCGATTGATAACCCAAACGGGAATGAACTTTCCGGGATCGGTTGTGCCGCCTGGGCTTTGCCCGGTCACGCCTCGGCCAAGGGAGCGCTGCTGCCCGTGCTGATGGTGACGGCCCGGGACTGTGCTGGTGATTGCGTCACCGAGCGTCACCGCATGGGTGGTCGTCGCCGGCGACTCAGCGCCACCGTCCGCAGTCTGAACTGACGGCCGATGCCTCCGCCACCGCCGTGGCACCGGATCATCGGCTGGCCGCATCGGCTTCGCTGCCGGAGCTCCAGGGAGTCAGCGGGCGCGGCGACGG
This sequence comes from Paractinoplanes aksuensis, assembly GCF_024137025.1. Classification (GTDB taxonomy): domain Bacteria; phylum Actinomycetota; class Actinomycetes; order Mycobacteriales; family Micromonosporaceae; genus Actinoplanes; species Actinoplanes aksuensis. The sequence goes on along the minus strand of NZ_JAMYJR010000065.1, from coordinate 30,136 downwards.
CCACTGCGGAACCCGCCAATTGCGTCCGCGCTATCAAATGCTCGATGCCAACGGCGTCGTGATCAGCCGAACGGCACCCGGAGATCAAGCACCGTGTCCCGGCCGAGCAGCGCGGAAAGTTGGTCGGCGATCTCGAAGGCCAGGTCGGTAAGCGGGCCATGCTCACCACCGAGCTCGCTCGGACGGTAGGCGTGAACCGGGGGCGTTTCGTCCCGCCCTCGCATCCATTCTGGGCATTCAGAGGTTTCCGGCCGACGATTCGGCGGGAGAACACGTCGCGGGCGGCGGCCAGTCAGAACGCGCCCTCGCCGGTCAGGATTCTGGTGACGTCGGCGACCCAGAGCCGGTTCGGGCGGTCCGCGGTGAACTTGCGGTTGACCAAGTCCGGGGCCGGGGGTGTGCCGCGAGTCCGGCCGCAACGATGATGATCTTGATGATGGCACCGAGCAATTCAGGCGTACCTGGACCATAGATCGCGCATCGGCTCCCATTTCTCGCCCAGGCCATCCTTCCAGTAAGCCAGCAGATAGCCAGCGACCGGAGTCTCGGCGTCGTCCCACCAGATGCCGCTCACCGTCCGGGTTACCCCACGCTCGGCAAGACGGAACGCGTACTCCAGGTAGGTTCCGGTGACGCGGCCCGAAGGGGTGACCCGATCCGCCGCCGGAGCGACTCCCGGGGTCAGCGTACGGGCGTCGACGGCCTGCCCCAGGGCTTTGAACCGGGCCTTGTCCCGTTCGGCGACCGAGTCGTACTCGACGAAGATCGCGCTCATGCCGTCCAGCGTGCAGCGGACGCGAACCTTCTCACCCACGTTGAGCTTGGGGCCGCCCGCGTCGCCGCTGCGCGAACAGGTTGACAGGTAGGGCAGCCAGCTTGAGGCCAGGGCGGTGAGGTTGCTGTCAACGAACTCCGGTTGATTGACGGCGACCTGGCTCTGCTCGAAGACGCCGAGGGAGCCAGCGCTGGGAGCCGGTGCGGTCGGACCGGCCGCGGGAGGCACAGTGGCCCGTCCGGCGAAGTAGCCGCCGGTACCGAAGAACAGCGATCCGGCAATGAGTCCGGCCAGCACGCCGACCACGAGGCGGCTGCGCCGCGGAGGCGGCGCGGGTTCGACAGGCCAGCCGGAGGACGAGGTGAGGCCGTGCGGGTTGCCGGTCCAGTCGTCCGGGCTGTCGGTTCCGATCCGGAATGGGCCGTAGCCCAGGCTGCCGCCGCTGGGCGTGACTCCGGCGGTTTGCGGGCGGCTGTCCGGGTACAGGCCGCTACCGGGGTACGGATCCCTGCTCTGATACGAGTCGCTGACCGCATATGGGGCGCCGCCCGCCAGGCCTTGGTTGCCACCAGGCTGTGGGCCACTGCTGGTCGGATGCGGGTTCCCCGCGATGGCCGGATAGTCGTCGTCGCGAGGGATGTCGAAGGGATGCGGTTCGCTGCCGGTCACTGTCGTCTTTGATCCGCATTGATGAGGGGACTCGGCGGCCGAGGACGGGTTCGCTTCGGCACCCGGCTCGGCCGGTCGCTGGGCACCGATCGGGACGGTCGCCTCGGCTACCTTCGAGAAGGGACCGTGTCCCAGAATGCCGCTCTGCGAGTAATAGGTCACTAGCTCACACGCTACCAATCAGTGACGAACGCCGATGTCCGGCGAGAAATCGTCAGCTCGGCCACAACACCTCTGCCGCGGCCGAGCTGACAGCGAATCACACGGGTGTCTCACCCACGGGCCTGCGGCGCCGGGTCACGAGGACCAGCCCGACACCACCGGCGGCGGCGACTGCCCCCAGCCCGGCCACGCCGAACACATTCATCCCGGTCACCGGCAGGCTGCTGCTACCGGAACCCCCGGTGCCGCCGGTACCGTCGTCGCCATCCTCCAGCCCGTCCTCGGCCCCAGTGCCTCCACCCGTGCCGGGTTCGGTCGTGGGTGGAGTTCGTCCCGGCCCGTCGTCGCCGGGCGGGGCCTCGCCGCCTCCGCTACCCGGCTGGTCGCCGTCGTCAGGAGGATTACCCCCACCGTCACCAGGCGGAGTACCCCCGCCATCACTAGGCGGAGTACCCCCACCGTCGTCAGGCGGAGTACCCCCGCCATCACCAGGCGGAGTACCCCCACCGTCGTCAGGCGGAGTACCCCCGCCATCACCAGGCGGAGTACCCCCACCATCACCAGGCGGGGCGTCTCCGCCGTCACCGCCTTGTTCAGGCGTGCCGTCCTCCGGTGTGCCGCTGCCTGCTTCGTCGTCCCCCGGAACCTTTTCGTCCTTGGTGGCGTCAGTACCGGCCCGTTGTTCAGCGACAATCGCAGGCCCCCGAGGGGCGGCCGAGTCGGTAGTCGCGCCGGCCGCTTGACCGCCCGCGAGTGCCGCCACACCGACCGCTCCCGCCAGTACTCCGAGGCGTACGACTGCGCGCATACTCCGATGTCGCGCAAGCTGATTGATTCGCATGTTCCTCCCCGTACGAAGCGATGCGGGGGCACAAGTCCACGGTCGACCAGGCACCTCTCCCGCCGCTAGGCGAGGAACGTAGCCCAGGTCAAACCCCCACACCAGGCACAACTGACATAGTGTGGACTTGCTGACACTTAACGTCACCAAATGAACTTCGCCGTCTCCCCACCTCCGGCAGCAACGCGACGCGCTCGAAAACTACCTGGCACGAGGACACATCGTCAGCTTCGTGGGCCGGCCGCAGCAGGCGCACACGCTCGGTGTCGTTGAGCTGCAGCGCGCGGGTGAGAGCGTCGAGGACCCGGGTCAGCGAACCGGGCTCAGTTTGGCCAGATACTCCACGCCCACGCCGGCCAGAGCGGCCACCTTGCTGCAGTGCGCGGGTTCGACCCGAACTACAGCTTGACGAACTCGGTGTGGCTGTCCCTCGGTGTCGAGGAACAGCCACACGTCACCATCGACTCACGATCTCACTGACAGAGCTATGGATACAACGCTGCCGTTCAATCCGTCGGTTGAACCTCGGGAGGGCCGCACCTTACCGAGGCTCCGGTGTAGCTTCCGCCAACATCCGCCCCGCACGGTTAAGCCCAGTGATTTTGTGATTGATGCGGTACGGGGTGCGATCCGAGATGGACCCGAGAATTGTCAGCTGCTCCTTTCGCTTCGCTTCCTTCTTCGCCATCGACGGGGAGTTATCTTTTGGATTTCATGCCGGGCGTCACGCCATGCACAGCCATCGTCCTATTCACTCGGTGGTCGCGCGCACCGCGGCGTGGAGCTCGGCCAGCCGGTCGTAGTACTCGTTGCGGTCGCGCACGACGTACGGCAGCGTGGCGTAGACATGGTCGACGCCGCCCTCAGCCAGCTCGGCGATGTCAGCCGCCAGCTGCCTGGCACTGCCGGTGAACGGCTTGCGGTCGCCCTCGGCAACCTCGGCCAGCAGCGCGTACAGGCTGACCTGATAGACGCAGCGGATCTGGGCCGGGTCTCGACCCTCCTCCTCGGCCATCCGGCGGATCTGGGCCAGACCGGCCAGCGTCTCGGCCGCAGAGATGCCGGTCGGCAACCAACCGTCGGCCCGCCGGGCGATGCGCCGGAACGCGGTCCGGTTGCTGCCGGCCAGGTAGACCGGGATGGGCCGGGCTGATTTCGGGTTCACGTCGGCCGGGTCGATGCGGTATCGGCCGGTGTCCACGGTGACCGGGTTGGGCCCCAGATCGCCGCGGCGACGTCGAGGAACTCGTCCAAGGCGGCACCTCGCTCGGCGAATGGCCGGGGCACCGCAGCAACGAACTCGTCGACCGACCAGCCGGTCCCCAGACCGGCGATGACCCGGCCGCGGCTGACGTGGTCGAGGTTGGCCAGCGTCTTGGCCGGCTTGACCGGCAGGTGCAGTGGGGCCACGAGCACGCCGGTGCCGAGCTCGACCCGGCTCGTGACAGCCGCCGCCAAGGCCAGCGTGATCAGGGGGTCGGCGACGATCCCGTACAAGGCCGGCCAAGGTAGATCCGATACGCCGTACAGCCCGTGGGTCCCGGACTGGTCGTGCGGGAGGAGAACCCGTTCGAACGCCCACACACTGTCGTACCCGATCTGCTCAGCCGTGCGGGCCGCGTCGTGATGTCGGTGGCGAGGTCATAGTCGGTGATTTGCGGAAGGTTGACGCCCAGTTGATAGTCATACCCGCTACAGCGGACGGTGGGACGCGAAGTTCAGTTCGATGAGCAAGTTCGCCTTGAGCCCGAGATGGATCCGGCCCGGGCAATCGCAGGCCGACGCCGCTTTCGGTGTCCTCCGGTCGGCAATGCCCTTGGTACCACCGGCCGGTGAACTTCGAGTCCCGGCGTCCGTCGGCGTCTTCGTGATCCCGCAAAGGTTTCTCCGGGCCGGTGCGGCCCCTCGTCCTGGTCCTCCTGCTCGGCCACTGGTCCGTCCCGGCCGGGCTGCCAAGTCGGTGCTGATGCTGCCATCGTCACCCCGGCCGCACTCGGCTCCCGCACCGCGGATCTGGAGCAGAGCTCACCGGGCGGAGGCGACCACGACGATCATCGGCGTCCGGACGGTCGACGCATCTAGCTGGCAGCGGGCGCAGCGATCCCCGACCTCGGGAACGAAAACTGGCTCTACAAGCAGATCAGCTCGTTCCGGGCCGCACCGGCCTACCGTCAGTACTGACCGCGTCCTCGAAAGTAGTAGCGTCTGACCAGTTTCCTTGATCTGGTCGGCGGTCCCGGCACCGGCCTAGTAGGACTTTGTTAGGTGGGGACGGGTTGGTGGCAGTGTGGGCAGAAGCCGAGCCAGGTGGCGAGTTGGTATTGCCGGTGCCGTAGGACGGCGTAGAGGCTCAGGGCTGCCCTGCTGCTTTTGGGACGGCCGCCCGTAGCTGGGTGAGGAACAGTTGGGCGGTGGTGACGAGGGTGACGTGGCGGTGCCAGCCGATCCAGGAACGTCCTTCGAAGTGGTCGAGGCCGAGGCCGGTTTTGAGTTCGCGGTAGTCGTGTTCGATGCGCCAGCGGCTTTTCGCCAGCTGGACCAGGTCGGTGAGGCTGGTGTCGGTGGGCAGGTCGGACAGCCAGTAGTCGCTGGGCTCGGCCTGTCCAGGCGGCCATTGCACCAGCAGCCAGCAGTCGGGCAGGACCCCGTCATCGGCCGGTGGCAGGCCTTCACGGACGCTTCTGCCTGCGGGGCGGACCCGCAGGGCGAAGAAGTGCCCGGATAAGGTGCCGTTGGGTCGATCGCCGCCCTCGGCTGCGGGCAGGCGTTCACGCCAGTGCACGAGGGCGGCCTGGCCGGCGCCGTGGTCGAGGGCGAGGTCTTTGATGCTGCGGGCCGGGTCCGGATAGCGCGGGGTGGGATATTTCCCGACGCCGGCGTAGGCGACCGGGGTGGGCTCGGCGTGACCGGGCTGGGCGGTGGTGCTCGAGGTGGTCGCCACGACGAAGCTGATGCCGCGGTCGGTGAGACCTTGCCGGAACTCGGCGACCTGCCCGTAACCGGCGTCAGCGGTCAACAGCGGTGGATACAGCTCCCAGCCGGCCAGCTCGTCGATCATTTCCAGGGCCATCAGCCATTTCGGCCGGTACCGTTCATCGGCCGGAACCTTCGACGCCGCCCGCCGGGCGAGAATCTGGGCGATCAGCTCTTCACGCGGGACCTCTTTACGCAGGTGAGGTTTCTTCTTGCCGGCCTCGTCCAGGGTGACCGGCTGCCGCCGCAGACGTCGGGCGTGGGTGTTGGCGACCTTGCCTGTCTCGTCAGGAACGCAGGTCTCGTCCCAGGACTCCGGGACGAACAACCGCCAGTTCAGCACCGCCGACGCCGCATCACAGGCGGCGTGAACGCTGACCGCGATCTGGCAGTTGCCGACCTTGCCGAGGGTGCCGGAGTACTGCCGGGCCACACACGCCGACGCCGGCCCGTCTTTCGCGAAGCCGGTGTCGTCGACCACCCACACCGTCGGCGAGACCACACCGACTGCGGACGTCGCAACCCGGCGCCGGACACCGGTCACGTCCCACGTCGACGACGTCAGAAACTGTTGCAGCTGCTGGTGATCCACGCCCAGACGGGCAGCCATCGGCTGCATCGACTTACGCTGCCCGTCGAGCATCAACCCACGCAGATATCGAACCCCGGTCTCCCGTTGATCGATCCGCCTCAGCCCAGCGAACACCTCAGCAGCGAACTCCTGGAGCTGCACCCGGACCTGCTCCAACCCGCCCTCATCCACACCGAGCAGCCAACCACCACAGCACAACCGTCACAAGCGACACGCCACAACGACCTAACAAAGTCCTACTAGTACTGCAACGGCACTTGTAGTTGGTGGTGCGTGCCCGGGTGATGCTCTGGGGCGTTAGTCGGGCGTGGTCATCGGCACGCTCGAGACAACCCGGAGTCAGCTGCCCTCGGGTGCGCCGTCGCCGACGCTTGCGCCGCCTTCGGGTGCGTCCGTGAGGTAGACGTGTTGGTGTCCATGACCGGCGTCGATGTTGATCTGGTCGAGCTGCGTGGCCGCCACCGACCAGTCGTTGACCGCGAGTAGTCGCTGGCGCGATGCCACAGCGAAGAGTGGCGGTTGATGGCCGGACGGCAGGGCACGGGCAGCGGCGAACGTGTCGAGGGCGATTGACAGCTGGCTGACCGCGTTGCGCAGACCGTTGCGCGCGACGTTAGTGGCGGTGCTGCCCGACGGTGTGTCTTTGTGCCGCTCCACCTGCTGCACCATGATCTGTTTCCAGACGGCCAGTTGCTTGTCCGTAACCGCGGTGCTCGCACTGCCGCCATCCGTGTTCGGGAGCCCGGCCTTCAAGCCGGCCACCACCGGCTTGACCTGCTGTGCGGTGCTACGTGCCAGCGCGGTCAGCTCGACGACTTGAGCGGCGTCCCGCTTGGCCTCAGCCTCTTGCAGCGACGCGACTGCCGTGTCGGTATCGGTATCGGTGGGGCTGGCTATGAGTACTCCGATGAACAGACCCACTGCCGCCGCCACCATCAGTGCGATCACAGCGCGAAGCGGCCCGGCGGAAGGCTGACCGGTTGCGGAGTTCCGGGGCGTCGCCCTGTTTGACTGCGGCCTGCTGATCTTTCGCGCCATGCACACCCCTGCCCACCGGGTTCGGAACGAACGTCAGATTACGTGGGCTTTTAGACAGGCGTCAATGTGGATCCACGCGATCGAAAGTGTGCCTACGGCACCGAAGTGAGTCCGATGAACCAGTAGCACTGCCGGAGCTTGCGCGCAGACACCCAAGCAGCCACTGCGAGTCAAGACACCGTACTGGCTGCCGCAGACCCGCTCCCGCAGAGCACCCAGCAGACTGGCTGACTCACTGTCAGCGACACCGGTGTCGGTACGGTCTCGCAAGGCATGACAGCGTTGACCGTCGCACACTACGACCGTGACCCCGGCCGGAGCAGTGGGCACGGGACTCATGACGCTCCCCTTCCGGCGCGTCGGGCTCGTCCCTCGGACGCAAGCCCGGCCGGGGGCCTCGTCGCTTCCCGGCCGGGTCCGCATCGGCGCCCGCTTCCCGCTGTCAGTCGTGGACATCGGGCGCGCACATCACCGTACAATGAAAATCGTTTTCGATGAAGTGGACTGGCGGGCGTACTTCGCTCACGAATGGAGCCCAGCCACCAGCTTCTCGACACCCGCGACTCCGGCCAGGTTGGTCGAGTCGTTCTGCGGGAGGTAGACGATGCGGTTGTCACGGATCGCGGCCACAGTCGGCAGGGTCTTCGTGAGCTGAGTCCGGGCGGTGGCTTCGCTCTCGCCCGCACGGAGCAGATAGACCAACGTGCCGGGATTCCGTCTGGTCACATCCTCCACCGACACTTGCCCGTAGTACGACTTCTCGGGCAGAACACCTGCGTAGACGTTCGTGGCGCCGGCCAGTCGGGCCATGTCGCTGTAGACGCCTTCGTAGGTGTAGAGCTGACGGTCGAAGGTGCTGAGGAACGCGACCGGAGTGGCCGGCTGATCACCGACGCGCTCGGCCACGGCGTCCAGGCGCCGGTCGAGGTCGGCGCGCAGCCGCTGGGCGTCGGCCGGACGGCCGAGGATGCGGCCCAGCGCGTCGAGATCGGTGTCGACGTCAAGCACCTTGGCCCTGGTGGCATCGTCGCCGCAGAACCCGCTCAGCACCATGACCTGCACTCCCTGTTCGGCCAGGTCGGCGATGGTGGGCAGCTGCTTGCCGTCGAACAGGTACTCGCCGTCGGCCCAGACGAGTTGCGGGCGGGCGGCCAGCAACTGTTCCCGGCCGGGGGCGTTCTCGCCCAGCACCGGGATCCGGGCCGCAGCATCGGCGTACTGGCCGGTGACCGTACCGGTGCTGGTGTTGTACTGCCCCACGAGAGTGTCGCCCGCGCCCAGTGCGAGCAGGAGTTCGGTGCTGGACGACCAGCCCGAGACGACACGGGTCGGCGGGCCGTCGAAGTGCAGGGTGCGGCCGCAGTTCGTCACATCGACCGGAAATCCGGCGGCCGACGAGGCAGGCGCCGGGTCGGCGGCCGACGAGGCAGGCGCCGGGTCGGCGGTCGCAGAGCCCGATCCGCAGGCCGCAACTACGCTCAGAATGGCCACCGCCATCGCGACAGGCCGGAACCTTTTCATGAGTTGTCCTCTCGGGAGGGTGAAACAGGGTCGGCGAAGATGAGGTGCGGGCGTCCGGTGTCGGGGTGGGCGACGCGGTGCGCGGTGACGCCGAAGACGTCTGCGATCAGCGCGGGCGTGAGCACCTCGCCGGGAGTGCCGTGGGCGACCAGGGCACCGTCTTGCAACAGGTGCACCCGGTCGCAGTACGCGGCAGCGAGGTTGAGGTCGTGCAGTGCGGCGAGGACGGTGATGCCGAGACCGCGGACCAGGGCGAGCAGGCCCAGCTGGGTGCCGATGTCGAGGTGGTTGGTCGGCTCGTCGAGGATGAGCACCGAAGGCTGCTGGGCGAGGGCGCGGGCGAGCAGAACGCGCTGCTTCTCCCCTCCGGAGAGCGCGCTGAACGGCCGGTGTTCGTGGCCGGTCAGACCCACGGTGGCGACGGCCTGCGTGACGATCGCACGGTCCGCACTCGCCCATCGGGCCCAGGCGCCGTGATGCGGCGTGCGGCCGGCGGCGATGACTTCTTCGACGGTGAAGCCGATTTCGTGCGCCGGCTCCTGGGCCAGCACGGCGACCCGGCGGGCGGCCTGCCGGGCGGACAGCTCGCGCAGCAGGTCCTGCCCGTCGAGCAACACCGCACCGGAATCGGGGGGTAGCGCCCGGTAGACGGTGCGCAGCAGCGAAGACTTGCCACTGCCGTTCGGCCCGAGCAGGCCGACGAAGGTGCCGGCTGGGCAATCGATGGTGACGTCGCGGACGAGCTGCGCCGAGCCGATACGCACGCCGACGTTGTCGAGGCGTAGTACCGCCCCGGTCATGCCGATCCCCCGGCCCGGCGCAGCAGGATCAGGAAGAACGGCACGCCGGCCACCGCGGTCACCACGCCGAGGGGCAGTTCGAGCGGTTGCACCACAACGCGGCCGACCAGGTCGGCGAGCACCAGGAAAAGGCCGCCGGCCAGCGCCGCCGCGGGCAGCAGCTTGCGATGGTCGGCGCCGATCAACAGCCGTATCGCGTGGGGCGCGACCAGGCCGACGAAACCGACTCCGCCGGCGACCGCGATCACCGCCGCGGTCAGGGCAGCGGCCACGACGAGCAGCCACAGCCGCAGGCGGTGCACGTCGATGCCGAGGGAGGCGGCGGCATCGTCGCCGAGGTGCAGCGCGTTGAGCCGGCGGGCTTGCCCGAGCAGCCACGCGAACGAGGCGCTGACCAGCACCAGCGGCAACAGAAGTTTGCCCCATTCCGCCCCGGCCACGGTGCCGAGCAGCCAGAACAGGACGGCCGCCAGCTGGTTGCTGCTCACGCGAAGTTGCAGGAACGTGGTCGCGGCCTGGAACAGATACGACAGCGCCACTCCGGCCAGCAGCAGCCGCGACGGGTCGAGCACGCCGCGTCGGCGGCCGAGCAGCAGCACGAGCGCGAGAGTCAGGACGGCACCGCCGAAGGCCGCGCCGGACACGCCGATCGTTGCACCGAGTCCGGCGCCGGCGGCCGTGCCGAGCGTCAGCAGGCCCACCGCGGCCAGGGAGGCGCCGGAGGAGACGCCGAGAACATAGGGGTCGGCCAGAGGGTTGCGGACGACGGCCTGCAGCACCGTGCCGGCCACCGCGAGACCGGCGCCGACCAGAAAAGCCAGAAGGACCCGGGGGATGCGGACCTGCCACACGATCTGGTCGGTCAGTGCGTCGCCGACCGGCGCTGCGCTCAGCCGCGCGGACACGACTGACCAGATCTGGTCGGGCGGGATCCACACAGCGCCGGTACCGGCCGCCACCACCAGCACGATCGGGATCAGCGCGACCAGCACGCCGAGCACACCGGCGTACCGGACGGCTGGACGGCGCCGGACCGCTTCGGGCCCGGCCGGGGCGACCGTCGTTGAGCGCACCGGGGACAGCCCGCGGACAGGAGGAGACGACACGGGAGCACTTTACAATGGAAATCGTTTCCAACAAGATGGCCGCATGGCCGAATCCTCGACCGCGACCAGCGACCGTCCCGCTCGGGGCCTGCTGCGGGACACCAACTTCAGACGGTGGTACCTGGCCCGGTCGATCAGCTACGCCGGCACCGCAGCCACTGCGGTCGCCCTGCCCATGCTCGCCTACCAGCAGTCCGGGTCGGCTGCGCTGACCGGGGCCGTCGCCGCCGCCGAAGCACTTCCGTACCTCTTGTTCGGCCTGCCCGCCGGCGCGGTCGCCGACCGCAGCTCCCGGCTGCGACTCATGATCATCGCTGAGCTGCTGGCCGCGACCCTGGTGCTCTCAGCACCGGTCGCCCACGCGTTCGGGCACCTGAACGACCTGCACATCGTCGGCGTGGCCGCCGCGATCGGCACCGCCTTCTGCTGGTTCGACGCCGCCGCCTGGGGCGCCCTGACCCGGGTGGCCGGTCGCGACCGCCTCGTCGAGGCGAACAGCCTCATCTGGGCCACCGCCACCGTCACCGGGATCGCTGTACCCGCCGTCGCCGGTGTCGCGGCGACGGTTTGGAGTCCCGCCCAGGTGCTCATCGTGGACGCGCTGAGCTATCTGGCCTCGATCGTGTTGCTCCGGCGCATCGGCGGCGGCCTCGAACCGGACGAACCTCGCCGCGACGGCCACTCCCTGCGATCGGACATCGTCGCGGGGCTGTCGTACCTGTGGCGCCAACCGGTCATCCGCACCCTCAGCCTCACCGGCTTCTGCCTGTCGACCACCGCCGGGGGCACTCTGGCGTTGCTGGTCGTCCACGCCCGCGAGCAACTCGGACTGGATACCGGCGACCGTCGTGTCGGTCTGCTCTACACCGCTGCCGCCGTCGGTGCCCTCCTGTCCGCACTGGCGTTGCCACGGCTGAGTCGCGCCGTGGGCGTGGGACGCCTGTCGATCGCCGGCTACCTGATGTTCCTGCTCGCTGTTCTCGCGCTGGCCGGAACCGAACAGGTATGGGCAGCCCTGCTTCTCTGGGCGGCGTGCGACTTCGCCAGTGCGACCGCCATCACCAACGGCATCACCGTCCGCCAGCAGCTCACCCCCGACCATCTGCAGGGGCGCGTCAACACCACCGGGCGGATGATCGCCTGGGGCGGGACACCGGTCGGAGCCGCTCTCGGCGGCCTCATCGCCGACACGCACGGCGTTGCCACCGCCTACGCGCTGCTTGCTGCCCCCGTGGCCCTGGGCCTGGGCATCCTTCTCTTCTCTCCGGTACGGCGGCTAGGCCACATCGACTTGTAACCCCACGCGGGACCGCGACTCAAGCGGCAGAGCCCGAGCCGCGATCCGCAGTGTGGTGCCAATCCTCACGGCTGTGAGTCAAAGCGTCCCGCACGATATGGGCCACATGGTCATCGACCAGGCCGTACGCGATCTCGCGGCGCTGCCGCACCCCGCGCACCAGCCCGGCCATGCGCAACACCCGCAGATGCTGCGATACGAGCGGCTGGGTCAAGCCGGTCAGCTCGACCAGCTGATGAACGTAACGCGGCTCCGTCGCGAGCAGGTCGACGATCGCCAGCCGAATCGGCGAGGACAGCGCTTTGAACAGCTCACCGGCCGCCTCGTACTGCCCGATCGCGCCGTCTTGCATGCTCACATGCTTTCATGCGCACTTCAGTGCAGCAATGCGTTGCGTCACCACGAAGCCTTGCGGATGCCCGCCCCCCACCTTCGTCCGGATGAGCCGGCGGCACCCGGGCAGCGACCTGATCCTGGCACTGCCCCGCCATCGAGCCCGAAGCCGTCGTGCTGTCCGCGTTCGCGAAAGACGGTACCGACGGCCATCGCTTTCCCTCGGGATCTCGTGCTAACGTCCCGACCTGCAAATGGAAGTCGTTTTCATCTAGTCGCCATCCAGAAAGGAGACAACGCGTGCCGAGACCTGACATACGCGTTGCGTCGGTCGTCGCCGGTCTCACCCTGTCCGCCGTCGCCCTGCTCGACCCCTCCCCCGCCCTGGCCGCCGAGGCGGTGGTGCTGGCCAAGGGCCACACCGACGCCATCGACGTGCACTACGAGGGCGGCGCCCTGAAGCTGAAGGTCAAGGACGACACCGTGAGCCCCGCGGTGGAACGCGACCCGGCCGACGTGACCTTCCAGGTCCTGCCCGCCGCCGAGACGACGGTTCCGGACCTGCCCGCCTTCTCCTTCCTGGGACAGGCGGGCAGCAAGATCTGGATGCTGCCCCAGGTGCAGGACGCCGCGCTGCTGTGGCCGGGATGGAACACCGGCCAGCTGGATTCGGGCGTCTTCGCCGGGAACAAGGTCGTCATCAGCTTGATCGGGGTGGACGGACCCGGCGACGTGACCCTGTTCGACACCAACTCGCTCGGCACACCGAACGTCAAGTTCCGCAGCAGCGACGGACTGCCGGACCGGCTCGACGTGCCGGTGCACACCCACGCCCACGCCAGTTGGGTCTTCTCCGCGCAGGGTGCCTACACACTGAAGTTCCAGGCGGACGCCGCGCTGACCAACGGCACGACGGTCAGCACCGGGCCGATCGACTACAGGTTCGTCGTCGGCGACCGTCAGTCCGGCGGTGGCGACGTCGGTCTCAGCGTCTCGGGCATGGCCGAAGGCGACTATCAGCCGGGCACCACCGTCACGCTGCAGGCGGTGCAGTCCCCGCAGGGCCCTCTGACGAAGTACCAGTGGTTCGCCAAAAAGGCAGGCGAGGACGACTACACCCCGATCCAAGGGGAGACCGGCGCGTCGTACAGCTTCACCGCGACGCGTGCACTGAACGCCACCGACTACGTCGTCCGGCTCTACGACGGCGAAACCGTTGCGGCCGAGAGCAATCCGGTCACCCTGTGGGTCGCTCCGCCCTCGTCGGGCAGCAGCGCCGCCAAGTCGGTGACGGCCACCATCCAGGCGTCCGAGGGCGCACTCGTGATCAGCGTGGATCCCGAGGACCGCACGGTGACTCTGCCCGCCGCCACGCTCGCGGCCGCCGGCGACCGGTGGGAGAGCTCCGGAGCTCTCCGGCCGGTCACGGTGACCGACACCCGGGCGGCCAAGCCCGGGTGGACGGCCTCCGGCCAGGTCGCCGACGGCTTCCGCACCGAGGACGGCCAGTCTTTCGCGGGCGGCTACCTGGGATGGACGCCCAGCATCACGCAGCAGGGCGACGAGCAGGGCGTGGTGGCCGGGCCGGTGGCCGCCCCGTACGTCGCCGGTCAGCCGGGCACCGGCCTGGGCGACAGCGCGGCGCTCGCGTCGGCCCCGAACGGCCAGGGTCTGGGCACGGCTGAGCTCGATGCGGCGCTGAAGCTCAGCGTCCCGACGGACACGGCGGCCGGCACCTATACCGGCACGCTCACCCTGACCGCTATCTGATGAAGGACGTGGGGCAGCCCCGGCTGCCCCACGTCCCGGAGAACCCTCATGCGAACCGCCGCCGCCACGGCCCTCGCCGCCGTGCTCGTCCTTCCCACCCCCACGTCCGCGCGGGCAGCCCCCGCGGACGACTCGCTGACCTGGTCGGTCGCCCCGTCGGGCCCGAAGGGACCCAACGGGCGCCCGGCCCTGGACTACAAGCTCGACCCCGGCGCCACCGTCACCGATCACGTGGCGGTCACCAACCACTCGCAGCGTCCGCTGACCCTGCGCCTCTACGCGAACGACGCGTTCACCACCCCGGGTGGCGGTTTCGATCTGCGCGCCGGTGGGGCCGAGCCCACCGACGCGGGCAGCTGGATCACACTCTCCCGGACCCGGCTCACTCTGCCGAAGTCGTCGCGGGTTGTCGTGCCGTTCACCCTCTCCGTGCCGGACGACGCCACGCCGGGCGATCATGCGGCCGGAGTGGTGGCCTCCGTGGTGGCCGGTACCGACGACAGCAACGGTAATCAGGTCTCGGTGGACCACCGGGTGGGCACCCGGGTCTATCTGCGGGTCACCGGACCGCTGCGGCCGGCGCTGAGCATCACCGATGTGCGGCTGCGGACCGACACGTCGTGGAATCCGCTGCGACTGCCGCAGATCACCGCCGACTTCACGATCAGCAACACCGGGAACGCACGGCTCAGCGGAGCCCTGTCGGCCGAGGCGAGCGGCCCCTTCGGGTGGGGCCGAAAGGTCGGAACCGCCACGGCCGCACCGGAGATTCTTCCCGGCGGATCAGTGCGGACGTCGATCCGGCTGAGCGACGTGCCGCCACTGTTCCGCGAGCAACTGACCCTGAGTGTGCACCCGAACGGTGCAGACGGCCGCACGGAGTCGCATCACTCGCTCTGGCTCCTCCCCTGGCCCCAGCTCGCCCTGCTGGCGCTCGCCGCCGTCCTCGTCTCCGCCGGCATCGCGAGCCGGCGCCGCCGCCGACAACGGATGCAGGCCGCCCTGGCCGCCGCCGAGCAGCGCGGCCGGGAGCAGGCCACCGAACCCGTCAAGGAAGGAAGCTCATGACGCGCCGGACCCTGCTAAAGACCGTTCGCCTCACCATGGTCGCCGCCACCGCGTCGTTCACCGCGCTTCTGCCCGCGACGGCCCCCGCCACAGCCAACCCGGCCGATCCCCACGTCGACGGCGCGGACCTGGTCTCGCTGTCGCTGGAATCCGGGGCGCTGCGACTTGCCTTCCGGGGCGGCTCCGGCGCTGTGGATCCGGAGACATTGCGGTTCACCGCCCAGGACGGTCCGGTCGGAGCCGTGCCCGACGATGCTGCCTTCGCCTTCCTCGGCAAGCCGGGCGCCCCCGTGTGGTCGCTGATGGACGACGGCTCACGCCTGCCCGCCCTGGACACCACCGGCGTGGATCGCGGTCAGGTCGCCGACGGCTCGGTCACGCTCGAGCTGGTCTCGGTCGACGGACCCGGCACCTTCGCGGCCTACTCCCTGTCGTCGTGGGGCCGCCCTTCCCTGCTGCTCGACAGCGACGGCCCGAGAAGCGCTCGGCTGCCCGCCGGTCGGCGCATCGGCGGCCTCGCCTGGCTGTTCGGCGCGGCCGGCGACTACCGGCTGACCCTGCGCGCTTCCGCCCGCACCGGGACCGGGCCGGTCAGCGACGAGACGACCTATCGGGTACGAGTCCCGGGCCGCGCCCCGGCCGCAACGTCGACCCCACCGGCGGCCGCACCCGATGCCGCAGCACCGGCCGCTCCTCGCGCCGCGGCGAACGAAGCACCGTCCGCGGCCGTGACAGCCAACGCGGCGCCCGCAGCCGCAGCCGGCCGAAAAGTGATCTCCGACGGACACGTCGACATGGGTCCGCAGCTCGCCGGAGGGAAGCTCAGGATCCGCCTCAAGGACGACTCGACGACTCCTCCGACCTGGCGAGAGCTGTCCGACGTCACTCTGCGGGTCACCGACAAGGCCCGCATCGACGTGCCGTCCGGCCCCGGATACGCGTTCCTCGGCCAAGCCGGCGAGAAGGCCTACCTCCTGCCGCAGTCCCAGCAGGCCGGCATCGTGTGGCCGGGCTGGAACACCCAGCACGAGTCGGTGGTCAAGGGCACGCGGGGCAACGTCACCTGGCGGCTCACAAAGGTCAGCGGCCCGGGCGAGTTCAAGCTCTTCCTCACCGGTTCCTTCGGAACACCCGAGGTCGTCTTCGATTCGGACAAGTCGCTGCCCCAGCAGCTCGCCATCGCGCCGAACACTCATGCGCACGGCAACTGGGCCTTCACCAAGGCCGGCACCTACCGGCTGACCGTCGACATGGCCGCCACCACCACCGGGGGCACCCGGGTGTCGGACACCAGGACGTTGACGCTCGCGGTGGGCAACTCGACAGACACCAGCGGTGGTACGGCGAGCGACGGAAGCGGCTCCAGCTCCGGTCCCGGTGCAGGCTCCGGAAACGCGAAAGGCGGCGGCAACCTCGCGAAGACCGGCACCGACATCATGTCGATCGCCGCCGGCGGAGGACTGCTGCTCACGGTCGGCGCGCTCACCCTGGTTCTGACGCGCCGGCGGAATCGCTCCACAACGGACCCTTCCTAATGACAATGAGTTTCATTACCATGATGATCGATCCGGCCGAGCACGGCCGAACCGATCACAAGGAGAATTCGTTGCGTAAACCGCTCCGCCTGCTGCTCGGCAGCGGCATCCTGGCCGCTGCCCTGGTGGGAACAACCGTTCCCGCTCAGGCCCACACCGTTCCAGCCGCCCCGGTCGTGCTCAGCGCCGGCCACGTGGACGTGGTCGACGTCGCGTACGAGGACGGCGAACTCGGGATCGGCGTCCACGACGAGACCGTCGAGCCCGATGTCGAACGCGCGGTCGACGACGTCGTCCTGCTGGTCAAGCGGGCGGCCAAGACCATCGTCCCGGCCGCCCCGGCGTTCGGCTTCCTCGGCTCTCCCGGCGCGCCGGTCTGGATCCTGCCCGAGATCCAGAACGAGAACCTGCTCTGGCCCGGCCTGGCCGCCGAGGAGATCGAGGCCGGCGTCTTCGCCGGTGACACGGTCACCGTCAAGGTCGAGAAGGTGATCGGCCCCGGCCGGTTCGCCGTGTTCACCGAGGACGCCGTGGGCACGCCCCAGATCCTGGTCAACAGCGGCGACGGCCTGCCCGACGCCCTCACCCTGGCCGCCGGCACCCACCAGCACGCCAGCTGGGCCTTCCAGAAGGCCGGCGTCTACCTCATCAAGGTCCGGGCCACGGCCAAGCTCGCCGGCACGGGCACGACCGTCACCTCCGAGCCGGTCGTCTACAAGTTCGTGGTCCAGCCGTGAGGGCCGCCCTGGCGGTCGTGACTGCCGTCGCCGTCACGCTGATCACCGGCACGCCGGCGCTGGCCGCACCGGTCACGCTCACCAGCGGCCACGTCGACGTCCTCGACGTCGACTACGCCGCGCCGGGCACGCTCACGCTGAACGTCAACGACGGCACCGGAACCACCCCGGTCGAGCGCAACCCGGCCGACGTCATCTTCCAGGTGCCGGCCGCAGCAAAAGTCACGGTGCCCAGCGGAAGCGCATGGTCATTCCTCGGCACCGCGGGCAGCACGGCATGGGTGCTGCCGCAGACGAACGTCAGCGGACTGCTGTGGGCCGGCTGGAACACCGAGGAGATCCCGGCCAACGTCCTGCAGAACAACTCGCTCACGTTCAAGCTCAGCAGCGTCAGCGGTCCGGGCCGGGTCAGCGTCTACACCGTCTCGGCCGGCACCCCGGCCAAGCTGTTCGACTCCAGTGACGGGCTGCCCGACACCCGCACCGTCGCCCGTAACGCCCACACCCACGCCAACTGGGGCTTCACCCAGTCCGGCACCTACACCGTCACCTTCGAGGTGACGGCCCGCCTCGCGAGCACCGGCGCCACCGTCAGCACCGGCGCCAAGGCGTTCACCTTCACCGTTCTGCCGTAGTCACCGACGAGTGGGTCCGCTCCACCGGAATTGGAGCGGACCCACGCCCCACCGTACCCGGAGACCCATGAAACGCCTGCTCGCCGCCACGATCCTGCTGGCCGCGGTGGCCGGCTGCACACCGCCGCCCGCCCTCAGCGACGACGACAGCCGCGTCCAGGTCGTCACCACCACCGGCATCCTGGCCGACCTGGTCCGCAACGTCGGCGGCGACCGGGTGCTGGTCGACTCGATCGTGCCTGACAACGCCGACGCGCATGCCTACGAACCCACCCTGCGCGACGTGCGCAACGTCGTCTACGCCGACCTCGCCTTCAGCAACTACCTACTCCTCGAGGCGCAAAGCGTCATCAAGACTCTCGACGCGAACCTGCCCGACGGAGTGCGGCAGATCTCCCTGGCCGAAGGCGCCACCAAGTACGCGGCCGAGATCATCCCCCTGGTCGAGGACGTCTCCCTCGACACCGTCTGGCTCGGCCTGCGCGCCCGCGGCGAGGGCGCCGAGCACGGGGTCGATCGCTCGTCGGACGTCCGGCTCTCAGCGACCACAGTAGAGGGTCCTGGTCGGCTGGCCGCCTATCTGACCGAATCGTTCGGCCGGCCCGACATCGCCTTCGACTCCGGTGACGGTCTGAACCCGGCCAACGGCTACCGGGACGACACCGTGACGCTGCCGCCGGATGCGCACACCCACATGAGCTGGGCCTTCACCGAGCCCGGGGTCTACCGGCTCACCCTGCGGGCCGAACTGGCCGTCGCCGCCGACACCAAGCCCGTGCCGCTGGGCGAGCAGACGTTCACCTTCGCGGTGGGTGTCGACCCGCATTCCGTACGCGGGATGGCCGGCGCCCTGGTGCTGCGCGACGGCCACACCGATGTCACGGCCGACATCGACACCGGCCGGCTCTACCTCTACACCGACGGCGAGGGCGGGGCCGAGCAGAAACGGCACGACCCCGCCCGTACGGTGATCGAAGTCCCCGCCAAGGCCTTGCGCGACGTTCCCGCCGGACCCGGACTGCGGTTTCTCGGCCGGCCCGGCACCCGGATCTACCAGCTGCCGCAGGCGGTGCTCGGCCGGCACGTGCACGGCGAGATCGACCCGCACCTGTGGCAGGACGTGGGCAACGCCCAGGCGTACGTCGAACTGATCCGCGACAGCCTGATCGCCACCGACCCGGTCGGCACCACCACTTACCGCACCAACACCGAGCGCTACCTGACCGAGCTCAGCACCTTGGACGCGTACGTCAGGAACCGCATCGACGCCATCCCGGCCGCCGCCCGGCACCTGGTGAGCACCCACGACGCCTTCGCCTACCTGGCCCGGGCGTACGCAATTCCGGTGGCCGGCTTCGTCACCCCCAACCCGGCGGTCGAGCCGAGCCTGACCGACCGCCGCCGCCTCACCGAGACCCTGCGCAACCTGCACATCAAAGCGGTGTTCCTGGAGCCCAACCTGCGGGCCCGCTCCTCGACTCTGGTCGAGGTGGCCAAGCAGGAGCGGGTGCGGGTCTGTGACATCTACGGCGACGCCTTCGACGACCGGGTCACCAGCTACGTCGCCCTGATGCGGTTCAACGCCGACTCCCTGCACGACTGCCTGACCTGACGAGGACTCACCTGTGATCAACGCACTTCTGGCCCTCACCCTCGCGGTGGCGCCCACCCCCTCCGGCGGCCTCGACCAGACCCTGGACGCCGGCCAGTCCCAGGCGACCGGCCGGGCCGTGCTGGAGACCGGCCATGTCGACATCGGGCCGCGGCTGCGCGACGGCAAGTGGACGATCCAGATCCACGACGACCATGCCGTGCCCTCGGTCTGGCGCGAGCCGGACGACACAGTGCTGCGCATCCGCGACACCGCCCGTCAACCGGTCCCGGATGACGAGGCCTATGCCTTCCTCGGCGAGAAGCCGGGAACCGAGGTGCACGTGGTTCCCCAGACCGAGAAGCCGGGGGTGGTCTGGATCGGCTGGAACACCCAGGACCCGGGCGTGCTGAAGGCGATCGTCCGGGGCGTCACGATGAGCCTGCGTGGCGTGCAGGGTCCAGGCCGTGTCACCGTCTTCCTGCAGTCCGGCAACCTGGGCGCCCCGCAGGTGCTGTGGAGCTCGGCCAAGCCGTACCCGCAGCCGATGTGGGTCGAGACCAACACGCACACTCATGCGAACTGGGTCTTCGGCCGGCCGGGCAACTACCAGGTCGCCGTCGACATATCCGCCGACCTCGCCGACGGCTCCACCGCTACCGCGAGCACCGTGCTGCGACTCGCGGTCGGCGACTCGGCCGAGCCCGACTTCGATGCCGCGTTCACCGCTCCCCTGCCGTCCGCTTCTATCGCTGCCGTGGCCGAGCCGGCCGCACCGACCCGGAACGGTGTGGTCGTGCTGGCCGGGGCGGGCCTCCTGGCCGTCCTCGTCGTCGTGATCCTGGTACTGCGCCAGGCCGGAGTGCGCCGCCGCGCCGAACGTGAGGCGGCCCGGTGACTGCCGCCCTCGAGATGACTGGTGTCGCGGCCGATCTCGGCGGGCGACCGGTGCTGCGCGACGTGAACCTGCGCGTGGACGCCGGCGAGTTCGCCGCCCTGCTCGGCCCCAACGGCGCCGGCAAGACCACCCTGATGCGCGCGGCTCTCGGCCTGATCCCGCTGCGCGCCGGCACGGTCACCACCGGCAGCGCCGGCTACGTGCCGCAACGGCACGATTTCACCTGGGATTTTCCGGCCTCGGTGGAGGACGCTGTGCTCAGCGGCCTGGTCGGCCGAATCGGGCTGTTCCGCCGCCCGCGGGTCGCGCACTGGCAGGCCGCCTGGCACGCCCTCGACCAGGTGCACCTGGCCGACCTGCGAAAGCGGCCCGTGGGTGAGCTCTCCGGCGGGCAGCGCCAGCGGGTCCTGGTGGCCCGCGCCCTGGTCCTGGAACCGGCCGTGCTGCTGCTCGACGAACCGTTCACCGGCCTCGACATGCCCGCCCAGGAGACGCTGACCGAACTGTTCACCCACATCGCCCGCGAGCGGGCCGTGCTGATGGCGACGCACGATCTGGCCGCAGCCGCCTACACCTGCGACCGCCTGGTGCTACTAAATCGGACCGTCGTTGCCGCCGGCCGGACCGCGGAGCTGCGCGACCCGGCGATCTGGATGCGGACCTTCGACGTCGGCCCGGGCAGTCACCTGCTCAAGGCGCTCGCCCTGCCCGTACCCACCGAGCCGGTCGGAGCCTGACGTGTCCCCCTGGCAGTTCGTGGCCGACCTCGCCAACCCCGATCTGGCGTTCCTGCCCAAGGCCCTGACCATCGCCGTGCTGTCGGCGGTCATGTGCGGCGTCGTCGGCTGCTACGTCGTCCTGCGCGGCATGGCCTTCATCGGCGACGCCGTCGCCCACGCCGTTTTCCCAGGACTGGCCATCGCGTTCCTGTTCTCCGGCAGCCTCGTCCTCGGCGGCACGATCGCCGGGATCGTGACCGCCCTGCTGGTCTCGGTGTTCGCGCAGAACCGGCGGCTCAAGGAGGACTCGGTCATCGGGATCTTCTTCGTCGCCGCGTTCGCCCTCGGCATCGTCGTCATCTCCCGCGCCCCCGGCTACGCCGGCTCACTGCAGCAGTTCCTCTTCGGCTCCATCACCGGCATCCCCGACCGTGACCTCTACATCGTCGGGGGCACCACCATCGTCGTCCTGCTGGCGGTGTACCTGCTGCACAAGGAGTTCGTCGCTGTCACTCTGGACCGCGAGATGGCCCGGGCCCTGGGCCTGCGCGCGTTCTGGCTCGATCTGATCCTCTACGTGCTGGTCACTCTGGCCGTCGTGATGGCCGTGCAGACGATCGGCAACATCCTGGTGCTGGCCCTGCTGGTGACGCCCGCGGCCACTGCCCGCCTGCTCACCGACCGGCTCGCGGTCATGATGCTGCTCGCCCCGGCCGTCGGGGCCGGCGGCGCCCTGATCGGCCTCTACGTCTCCTGGTCCTGGGACTTCCCCGTCGGCGGCACCATCGTGCTCACGCTGACTGCCGCGTTCCTGCTGGCTCACCTTTTCGCCCCCCGCCACGGCCTCATCGCCCGGCTCGCCTGAAAGGCCTTCTGTGACCGTCATTTCTCCGCGGCGTCGAACGACGCCACGACCACGCCGGAAAGCGGTAGCGCTGGCGTTGATCGCTGTGGGCATCGGCGCCGTGCTGACACCCACCGCGCCCGCGGCAGCGGCTGACGGTCCGGCGCCGCAGCCGAAAGAGCTCCGCATCGTTGCCGGTGTGCACACCGACGCCGTGTCGACCTTCCTCGACGACGGCCGGCTGACCCTGGCCTCGAAGGCCGATGTCGTGGAGGGACACCCACCGTGGTCCGGCAGGGTGAGCGGCAGGGCGTCGTCGCCGGGCGGGTCAGCGCCCCGTCCGGATCCGGACTCGGGAGCAGTGCTGTGCTGGCGACCGCCCCGGGCGGAGCCGGGCGCGGCACCGCGCAGCTCGACGCCGAACTGAAGTTGAGCGTGCCGACCGAGACAGCGGCCGGCACGTACACCGGCACACTCACCCTGACCGCAATCTGACGAGTCCGGGTGAGCGGCCCCTTCGCGGGACGCTCACCCGGAACCGGCTCGCGCGAGATCGCCGCATACCCGCCGCAAAGGTGAAAACATGAGGGCGTACGGGGTCCGAGGAGGGACATGGCCGGCCACCTTCACCACCACCATGGCAGTCACGGCGCGCATGACCACAGCGTCCGCGCCGATGCCGACCGGCGCTGGCTGGTCATCGCGCTGGTCCTCATCTCGTTGCTGATGGCCGGTGAGGTCGTGGCCGGAATCGTCTCCGGCTCCCTGGCCCTGCTGTCCGATGCGGCGCACCTGCTGACCGACGTCGCCGCGATCATCCTGGCTCTGATCGCGATGAGGCTGGCCGCGCGCCCGCCCCAGGGAGGCTTCACTTTCGGTCTCCAGCGGGCCGAGATCCTCTCCGCGCAGGCCAATGGTCTGACTCTCGTGCTGCTGGGCTGCTGGCTCGCCTACGAAGCCGTCGAGCGCCTGGTGCATCCGCCGCCGATCGCCGGCGAGCTCGTTCTCATCACCGCCTCGATCGGCGTCGTGGTCAACATCGCTGCGGCCTGGAGCATGTCGCGGGCGAACCGGACGAGCCTGAACGTGGAGGGTGCATTCCAGCACCTGCTCAACGACCTGTTCGCCTTCGTCGCCACCCTCATCGGCGGCGTGGTCGTCGTGCTCACCGGGTTCACCCGCGCCGACGCGATCGCGACGCTGGTCGTCGTCGTGCTCATGGTGACCGCCGGGGCCCGGCTCATCCGTGACTCCGGGCGCATCCTGCTCGAAGCAGCGCCGGCCGGTACGGACGTCGACGCCCTCGGCGCCGAGCTGGCGGCCGTCCCCGCCGTCGACGAGATACATGACCTGCACCTGTGGCAGATCACCTCCGAGCAGGCGGCGCTGTCCGCACACGTGATCGTCGCCGACCACGCGGACTGCCATACCAGCCGCATCCGCCTGGAGGAGTTGCTGCGGGTCCGGCACGACATCCAGCACACCACCTTGCAGGTGGACCACGTCGCCGACATCACCGAATCGGCCGGACTCGAGCGCTGCGGTCCGGTACACCGCAGCGAGGCTCCCGTCTCTGCCCACACTCACCAGCACTGACGGACCATGGATCGCTTGGGCAGCCGGGTGAAGCGGCGATGAACCCCGCAGGGCGCAACAGCCGGCCTCAACCGGAAACCACATCCGCACAGCAAACGTCCGATACCCCTGGTCACCACGAAGACCGCCCGGGATCGGAGCGATCTCATAATATGCGCGTCTTGCAATATGCGGATGGTTGCATGTTAGGGTTTGCTCGATCCACGACGACGGGAAAATGATGACCGACACCTTGCACGAAATTCACCAGACTCACGGACACGTCCACGGCACCGAGTGCGGCCACCCTGCCGCCGTGCACGTCGGCCACGTGGATTACGTCCACGACGGCCACCGGCACTTCGCCCACGACGGCCACTACGACGAGTGTCAGACCGGCTCCCACACGACCGCCGAGGAGCACCAGCACCGCCACGGCGACGACTGCGGCCACGTGGCGGTCACCCATGACGGCCACGTCGACTACCTGCACGACGGCCACGTGCACGCCGACCACGGCGGACACTACGACGAGTGCAGCACCGAGGCGCACGTGACCGCCGAAGCTCACGACCACGTCCACGGCACCGACTGCGGGCACGAGTCGGTCACCCACGGCGACCACATCGA
This sequence comes from Paractinoplanes aksuensis, assembly GCF_024137025.1. Classification (GTDB taxonomy): domain Bacteria; phylum Actinomycetota; class Actinomycetes; order Mycobacteriales; family Micromonosporaceae; genus Actinoplanes; species Actinoplanes aksuensis. Next base: position 6,027 of record NZ_JAMYJR010000065.1, on the reverse strand, counting down.
CTACGTCCACGACGGGCACCGGCACGTAGCCCATCAGGGCCACTACGACGAGCACTGATCACCGTCCCGACGAATCGCGGCTCGGGCAGCAAGATCGGAGAGCCGCGGTCCGTCGGGGACCGGCGAGGATCACGTTCACCTCAGCAAGGAATCTGCGTCGCTATCGTCGGCTCCAGCCCGGCCGCGCGCACTACCGGGACCGAGCGCAGGTCACGGTCGTCCACGTTGATGTTGGTCTGATAATCGACCAGGCAAATCTGGTAAAGACGTTCGGCTTCGCCGACGAGTTCGGCGGCGCGGGCAGCATGCTCCTCAGCGGTCACGCCGATCATGGCGCCATCCCGATCCGGGGTTCAGTGGTGGACGTGGGCGCGCTGCCCCTCGCGGTCGAACACCTCGATCAGCTCGGCCGGCCCGCCGATCGCGGCCTTCGAGTGCGGGGTCATCGTCGAGAACTCGGCCGCCTCGCCCGCGACGACCTCGATCCGGCGGTCACCGAGCCACAGCAGCACCCGCCCTTCGAGTACGAAGAACCAGTCGTGGCCCGGGTGCACCCGCTGCGACGGCGGCGAGTCGTCGGGTTCGAGCCGGGTCTTCACGGCCAGGGTGCGCCCGTCGATGCGGTTCAGTTGCCACGTCGTCACGGACTTGGACCGGTGCTGCACCGGCCGGATCACGACATCGTCGTCGGCCGCCGACTCGAACAGTGCGTCCAGGCTCAGCTGGAGCGCATTGGCGAGCGGGAGGAGCACATCGAGGCTCAGCGCCCGCTTGCCCGTCTCGACCCGGCTGATCGTCGACGCGCTGAGGTTCGCCCGCGCCGCGAGATCGTCGAGCGAGTACCCGAGCGTGGTCCGGAGGCTTCGGAGCCGGGCGCGAACCAGATGCTCCACGACGTCTGCGTCAAACACCCTCCCACCCTGACACACTTTGCTATTTCCGCAAGACGCCTGTCAGTTTTAGAAAGGCGCTCCTAGGCTGAGCATCATGACCGAGACACCCACCCTCGTCCGCACCTGTGACGTCGCCGTGATCGGCGGCTCGGCCGCCGGCCTCGCCGCCGCTTTGCAGCTCGTCCGGCAGCAGCGCTCCGTCCTCGTCGTCGATGACGACACACCCCAGAACGCCCCCGCCGAACACATGCACGGCTACCTCGGCCGGGAAGGCACACCCCCGGCCGGGATGCGCGCCATCGGCCGCGACGAGGTGCGCAGCTATGGCGGTGAGATCCTCGCCGGCCGAGTCGTCGACGTCCGCCGCAAGGACGACGGGTTCCACCTGGACCTGACCGGCGGGCACACACTCGTCGCCCGCCGGGTCGTCGCCGCCACCGGGGTGGCCGACGACCTGCCCGACATCCCCGGACTCGCCGAACGATGGGGACGCCAGGTCATCCACTGCCCGTTCTGCCACGGCTACGAGGTCCGCGATCAACGCGTCGTGCACATCGTCAGCACGCCGATCGGCCTGCACCCCGCGTCGCTCATGCGCCACCTGACCGACCGGCTCACCATCGTCATCCACGACGCCACCGGCATCGACCAGACGACCGCCGACAACCTCGCCGCAACCGGCGTCACCGTGCTCACCACCCGGGTCCGGCGGGTGTCCGACGGCACGGACGCACCACTGTCCGTCGAACTCGACGACGGGCGCGCCCTGCCGGCCGACGCCGTGCTCACGGGTACGACGTTCCACGCCCGGACCGAGGCGTTCCGCGGTCTCGACGTCGCCACGGCACCGCATCCGAGCGGGCTCGGCGACATCGTCGCGGCCGACCCCACCGGGCGTACGAACGTCGACGGATTCTTCGCCGCCGGCAATCTCACCGGCGCCGGGCAGCAGGTCATCGCGGCGGCCGCCCACGGCGCCTTCGTCGGCGCGCAGGTCGCCTTCAGCCTGGCCGCCGAAGACATCGCCGCCCACGCCCGCCCGTCCGGCCGGGAACAGGAATGGGACGCGCGCTACGCCGAGCAGGAACGGATGTGGAGCGCGAACCCGAACGGCACGATGACCGCCGAGACAAGCGAACTGCCGGCCGGACGCGCGCTGGACGTCGGCGCCGGCGAAGGCGCGGACGCGATCTGGCTCGCCGAGCACGGGTGGCAGGTGACCGCGACCGACATCTCCGGCAACGCGCTGGCCCGGATCCGCACCGAAGCCGAACGCCGAGGACTCGACGTACGCACGCTCCGGAGCGACGCCAACGACATCACACCGTACGGCAATGAGACCTACGACCTCGTGTCGCTCCAGTACGGCTCGTTCCACCGCACACCCGACCAGCGCGGCCTGCACAACCTGCTCGCAGCCGTCGCCGTCGGCGGCACGCTGCTCGTCGTCGGGCACGACCTGACCCACCGCCCGACCGAACACAACCCCGCCGAGCAAACCTGGATCTTCGACCCGGACGCATACGTAGGCATCGACGAGATCCGCGCCGCACTCGAAAGCTCCAAGGACTGGCGGATCGACGTGCACGAGACCCGGGCCCGGCCCACCGGCGCGATCAGCACTCATCACGTCACCGACGTGATCCTGCGCGCGGTTCGCACATCGGCCCCCTGATCCCGGTGGAAAGAACGCGCCCCAGCCGCCGATCCTGGCCCGGGCAGTTGACCGTGGTCCGTATCGTGAATTGATGACGAGCCACCCGAACGGCGTCCCGTGGCGCCCCTACCTGCGCGCACTCGTCGAGGCCGGCCTCGACGTGGCGTCCGCAGCCGGCTGGATCGCCGCCGCCGAACTGCCACCGGCCCGCCGCCGCCTCGCCCGGACCGCGCTGGCCGCGGCGATCGCCGCCACGACGATCCCGGGTCTTCGCGCCGATCGCTCCGCAGCGGTGACCCCAACGGACAGCCCCCGCCTCCCTTACGTCGACGTGGGCATTCGACTTCCCGCCGCCGAACCGCCCGACAACGACGGCTCATCCCGCCGGCGGGCCGTCGCGGTCGGCACCGCACTGACCGCCGCCGCCGCGGTGACGGTCGGCACCACCATGGCGAGCCGTTATCTGGAACGGCGCTGGCTGGCCCGCCTCACCCGGAACGGCCACCCTCATCCGCACCGGGCCCTGGCCATCCGGGTGGCCGCCCTGTACGCGCTGGTCGCCGTGCCCAGCCGACTGCTCGCCGTTCGGTCGGAAGCACCGGTCCACCCGGAAGAGCCGCCCCCACCTCGCTGACGGGTGGTGCGATCACCTCGGCCGGGAGCGCGGGTGCCCCAGCGCTGAACGGCGCGATTCCAGTACGTGCCGTAGGCCCGGCGCAGCCCCGGTGAGACCGACGCCGAAACCATGGGCACATACTCGGCGAACATCGGAGCCTTGGGACGCACGGGTGCGCCGGAAGATGCCGCGGCTGTCGGCGAACACCGCGATCAGCCCGCGGCTTACGAGGATGTACAAACGCCTATCCGGGTCCCAGCCGAGTGCTTCCATGATCGCGGTCAGCGATGCGGCCCCGTTGTCATGGCGAGCGCCGCCCACCAGGGTGACCGGTTCTGACCATGTCACGCAAGAGTGATTGGCGTGGTCAGGCATACCTGACCACCAGTACGTTGAATAATGCACGGATGCGACGAGGTTGTGTCCGGAGATTGACTCAGACCAATACCCATTCCATCCTACATACTATCATTTCGCTTAAATAGCTTCCCCGGAACCCCCGCTCGGGACTACTTCACCCGAGCGGGGTTCTTCATGGTCAAGCTCGCACACCGACAGTCAGCAATGGATGCTTGGCCTCGATAGGCTTGGCGACCGTGCCGGCCATCCCTGAGCATGCCGACATCGGCACAGGCAAACCAAACCGCCCCGCCGAGTTCGACCATCGCGTTCTTGGCTTTCTCCGCCTCGAACTCTCACCGGGCCTATAGATCATCGATCGGCCAGCACGATCAGCAGTGCGTCAAGCGAAGTGCCGGCAACGATGTGTTGTTTGTCTATGACGCTGCGAATGTATGCGCAGGCGAGCGCAGTCGCCTACACAGGAGGAATACAGCAGAGCTCGCCTCGGCACCGACCGCCACCCGCAGCAAGCAAGCCGCGGCCCGGGCGCGTTCGCGCATCCCCGATATAGCGGTCGCGCTCGACGTGAGGAGCTCCGTGTGGGTGAGCGGGCGTCCCGCCGCGCTGCAGCGGGCTGTGCTCGACCTCATCGACAACGCCGGCAAGTGGTCTCCCGCGGACCAGCCGGTCCAGGTCGGCCTCCATGCCGTCGGCGCGTCGGCGGTGCTCGAGGTCGACGACGCCGGACCAGGCATCGACGCCGTCGACCCGCCGCGGGTGTTCGACCGGTTCTACCGGGCCGACAGCGCCCGGGCCCGGCCGGGATCCGGTCTCAGGCTGTCCATCGTGCAGCGGTCGTTGACGCCCACGGCGGCCGGGTCACGGTCGCCCGCTCCACCCGCGGTGGCGCACTCCTTCGGGCCGGCCTTCCGACCGCGTCCCCGCCCACCGCGAGCGAATGGTCCACCGCCGGGAAGGACACCGCGGTGCGCTGATGCGCCTCGGCCACCCAGCACCGCGCTCGAGACCGCCGAAACAGTCCCTCGCCGCCCTCCTGCACTGCAGTGCATGCGGAATCTGTTCGATCGAGGTGAATCTCTCTCAGCGTTCCTGACTAGGTGGTACGGCGAACCGGACCGGGACCGGAGGACCGGCGAGCTGGATCCGGCCGTCCCCGACGAGCTCGCGACCTGGCACCGCGACGCGGCCGGGTGGGAGCAGGGCATCGCGTTCCAGGGCTATCCGCTGCCGCCTGAGGAGCTTCGGCGGCGTCCCGACGGCAAGATGGACTTCTGGATCGAGAACCAGGGCGGCTACGAGTGGTCGGCGTAGCCGCCCAGCCGGTCGGCAGGGTTGGGCCGGGCCGCTGACGAACGGGACCTCGTCGACCCCGGTGTAGAGGATGCCGGCCCGGGCGGGACGGCCGGTCCCTGGGCAGCGCGTAGATCTTTCATCGGCTGGAGGTTCAAGCCGAGCTCACCCCGTGGCGCCTCGCGACAGGGGGCGGGTGGAGGGGATGAGTGCGGCGGACTCCATCAAACCCGGTGCGAGACACTCGGTCGGCGTCGCCGCCCTTCGGGACTGGCGATTCTCAAGGTACCCGTGCCGCCCTCGCGGCAGAGGAGGCCGTTGACGGTGACGGCCACCCTGAGCGGCAAGCGGCCCGGCCGCCCGGCGTGCGGTAGCGTCGGCGGCGCCGGCTCGTCGACCTGTACGCCGGCGTCGGCGGAGATGAGGGCCGGTGATGGTGAAGCGTGCGGCGGGGCAACCCGAGGACCGATGGCTCGCCGACGTCGCGTCCGCCGCCGGGCGGGATGCCGGCGGTGTGCCGGTCGAGTTGCTCGGTGACTATCTGCCGCTGCTGGCCGATGCCGCCATCACCGGCCGCCGGCCCAAGCGGGCCGAGCTCGACGCGGTGGAGAGCCTGGGGCGCCGCGCCGCCGAGCAAGGAGTGTCGGCCGGACGGGTGGTGCAGCTCTATCTGTCGGCCGCTCGCCGGTTGTGGCAGGACCTGCCGGCCGTGGTGCGCAGCCGCGACAGCGAGGTCGTGCGGGCCGCGGCCGCAGCAGTGCTGCAGGTGATCGACGACGCGGTGGCGACCCTGGCCGACGGGTACGCGGCGGCTCGGCGCGACCTCGTCCGACGGGAGGAGACCCTGCGCCGCGAGCTGGTCGACGACCTGTTGCGCGGCGACTCCGACCCGGGCGCGCTGGCCGACCGGGCCGAGCCGTTCGGCCTCGACCTGGCCCGCTCGCACCAGGTCGCCCTGGCCGCGCCCAACCGCCGGCTGCCCGACGCCGACGCCGCGATCACCGCCCTCGAGGCGGTGATCTTCGACCGCCTCGGTGACCGGGACGTCCTGGTGGCGACCAAGGACGGCCTGCTCGTGGTGGTCGCGCCAGCCGACCCGGTCGTCGCGGACCGGACGCCACCGGGCCGCGACGCCTCCGACCTGGGCGAGCTGATGCACGACCAGCTTCGCCGGCTGCCCCGGGGACGGCCGTGGCGCATCGCTGTCG
>NZ_JAMYJR010000064.1 GCF_024137025.1 Paractinoplanes aksuensis | reverse complement strand
CGCCCAACGCCATCCAGCGATCAAGAAGACCAACGTCAAGACCCCAAAACGACGAAACCGATGTTAAACGCGAAGCTGAGACCGGGCCGCGCACAGCCCGAAAGCTGCGCGCGGCCCAGTGACCTAGCGGCGGGCGATCGTGAAGCCGCCGGGCAACACCAGCGCGCGGGAACCCGTGGTGCGGGCGCGGCGAACGCCGGTGGCGTCGTACGACTCGATGGTGGCCGGGCCGTCGACGGTGACGGTCTGGGGTGTGCGGGCGGCGCTGCGCAACACCGTCGTCGTGTGACCGCCGCCGCCGATGGTGTAGCGGGACACCAGCGGTTCGAGGATGACCGCGTCCACCACGGCCTCTCCCCCGGCGGCCGTGGCCACCAGTTCGGTGCGGCCGGACGGCAGTTCGCTCGCCAGCGTGACCGGCAGCAACGCCCCGGGCGCCGGCGAGTTCCCCTGCGCGCCGACGTCTCCGTGCCGCACGTCGCCCAACGGCCGCCCCGACGAAGTCCACCGGGTGACGGCCGCACTGCCGGGTCGTAGGTCCACCACCGGCAGCACCAGCTGGGGTTGGGCCGTGGCCGGCACCGTGAAGCGGGCGGTCGCCCCGGCCGGCATCCGCACGTATTTGTCCCCGCTGTACTGCGATTCCCCCGTCCACGGTGACGGTGGCGTCACCACGGCGGCCCCGCCGGCCAGCCTCGCCGACTCGGCCTCGACGGTGGTCGAGCCGACCCGGGCCACGATGTTGCCCTGCCGAGCCTGGGCCGCCACGTCGGGCTGGGCGTCCAGCACCAGCATGCTGAGCAGGCCGTGAATCGTGGACTCGGCCCCCGCGTTCCGGTTGACCGTGCCGTCGGCCGCGATGCCGTCGACCGTACGACCGGTGGCCGGGTCGTAGGCGGCCGCGCCCGCCGCGTTGGCCCCGAAATACCAGGCGGCCACGATGCCGGCCAGCTGCCGGAAACCGGTGCGGCCGGTCGCCCCGGCCACCGCGATCAACGACTGGATGCGGGAGTCCACCCCGTACGCGATCTGGTTCTTGTCGATCCGCGCGGGCAGCCGGCCGTTGTCGGGGCCGCCCGAGGTGAGCAGCCACGGCGTGAACACGGCCGAATCGGTGACCGCCGGTCGTACGAAATGCTCGGACCCCAGCACCTGACCGGCTCGGGCCAATGCGGCCGGCATCTGTGAAGCCCACGCGTGCCAGTCGGACCGGGACAACGCCCACGGCAGCACCGCACCGAACGGCCATTCGCGGGCCGAGCCGTCCGACAAGGCCGCGATGCCCTCCGACAGTTGCCGCAGCACGCGCCGCGCGCTCGAAGGGCCGCCGGCCGACACGTACGCGGCCAGGCCCAGCACGGCCTCGGCGCTGGCGTCCGCGCCGTCCACCACCAGCCAGGCGGGCACCCGGACGCCGTCGATGATCTGCCATCGGCCGTACTCGGAAAGGTCGAGCGCCCCGAGGGCCAGATCGAGCCGCTCCTTGAGGAACGTCGCGAACCCCTTGTCGGCGGTGCGGAACGCCGCGTAACCCTCCCCCAGCGCCCAGATGGCCCGGGCCAGCCAGTACGACGGCCCGCTGTCGGACGGGTCGGGCAGCTCGACCGGCTCGGGGCTCACGTTGAACGTGCCGTCCGGCTGCATCCACAGCACGAAATAGCCGGACGACAACGTCTGGAAGTACGTCAGCCCGCGCAGCAACTCGTAGGCCGCGGTCCGGCTGGCCGCCGACCCCGTCTGCTTCCAGTGGCGGATGTAGACCACGGCCGCTCGCGCGATGTCGTCCGAGTTGAAGGCGCCCTGCCCGTACGTGTCGGTGGCCGCGTCGTACGGGCCGCCGCCGATCCGGCGGTAGGTGCCGTCCGCGTTCGGTTCGGCGTACGTCCACAGCACGCCGAGGCCGCTCGACGATCGATAGGTGGTGTGGCCGGCCTGCGCGGGCGGCGTCACCGAGTCGCGCAGGAAGTCGAGATGGGCCGTGTTGGTCAGCCGGGACGTCGCGGCGGAACTAGGAGTCGAGCTGAGCAGGGGCGCTGTCAGGGCTAGTCCGCTGCCCAGCAACACGGATCGGCGCTTCATGGCTGGCTCCTTCGGGAGAGGACGGGACGCGGTCGAGACGGGCTACGCCGATCTTGCTGTCGGCCATGCCGTAGAAGACGTAGTGCACGCCGTCGACCTCTTCGATGGCGGTCGGGAAGACGACGTTGGGCACGGTCCCGGACTGCTCGTCGGCCGTCTCCGGGACGAAGATCGCCTCGCTCGTCCGGTCGAGCACGTGGCTCGGGTCGGCCGGGTCCAGGATCATCGCCCCGGCCGCGTACGTGACCCGCTGGTTGGTCGGGTCGAAGCCGGGCGGGATGTAGCCGGTGACCCCGTGATGCAGAAGCAGCCAGCCCTCGGGCACCCGCAGCGGCGGCGGCCCAGCCCCGATCTTCAAGGCCTCGTACTCAAACGAAGGGAGGGCGACGCACCGGTGGTTGCGCGGCCGCACCAGAGCGCTCAGGTCGGCCTGCACCTCGTCGACCGGCACGTACGAGATCCAGATCCCGGCCCGCTCGTCGGTGATCCCGGCCGGCAGGTGCACACCCTCGCCGGGCCGGAACCAGCCCAGGTCCCACATCGGCCGGTGGATCATCGCGTAGCTCGGCCGCCCGTCCGGGTCGGGCACCGGCTCGGGGAAGAACACCGCGTCCTTGTTCGGGAACAGGTTCAGGTCGGTGTCGAGGTCGGGCTGGTAAGTGAACTGGACCGGCCCCAGCCGCGTCCAGTGCTCCAGATCCTCGCTGACGGCCAGGGCCAGCCGCGGCCCGAGCGGACCGTAGGCCACGTACGTCATGAGGTGCCGGCCCAGGCTGGGCACCCACGTCGTCCGGGGGTCCTCGACGCCGGCGTTGTTGAGCCCACGCTCCCAGCCCTCGTCGGGCGAGAGCACGATGCCCCGGCGTTCGACCCCCACCGGTACGCCGCCCTCGAGCTTCACTTCGGCCAGGCCGACCCGCGACACGTTGCCCGTGGCCACCAGGCGCGGCAGCAGGAACAGACGGCCGTCGGGCGTACGCCCGCTGGCGGGGTTGAGAACCCCCTCGGCCTCGAGGGGATCGCCGGTCTCGGGCGCCATCACGACGCCCATCCGGGTCAGGGTGTACGGAACCATGTCAGCCTTTCACGCCGGAACCGATGTCGGAGGAGATGAACTGCCGCTGGAACGCGATGAACAGCGCCACCGCAGGGGCGGCCAGCACACAGGCGCCGGCCAGGATCGCGCCGAACGGGTTGGCCGCCCGCGCGGACACGTTGCTGATGTAGTTGGCCAGCGAGACCGCCAGCGGTTGCAGGTCCGCGTCCTTGGTGACCAGGAACGGCCACAGGAACTCGTTCCACGGCCCGATGAACGTGAGCAGCACCGCGGTCAGCAGGGCCGGTCGCACCAGCGGCAGCGCGACCGACCACAGGATCCGCACCTCGCCCGCGCCGTCGAGCCGCGCGGCCGCGAACAGGTCGTCCGGCAGTTGCAGGAAGAACTGGCGGAACACGAAAACCGCTGTCGTGTTGATGGCGAACGGCAGGATCATGCCGAGGTAGTTGTCGGCCAGCCCGTAGCCGCGCACGATCAGCACGTAGAGGGGGATCAGCAGCAGTTGGAACGGGATCACCTGCACCAGCAGCACGAGCGCGAACAGCACGCCCCGGCCCCGCCACTGCAGCCGGGCCAGCGCGTAGCCGGCCACCGTGCCGAAGACGACCGTCCCCAGCAGCACGCCACCGGTGAAGATGCCCGAGTTGACCAGCGAGCCGAGCAGGTCGACCCGCTCGTTGATGTCCTTGTAGTTGTCGAGGGTCAGCCCCGAGGTCGGGAACGCGCCCTTGACCGAGGTGTCGGGCGACGACTGCAGGGAGCCGATCAGCATGTAATAGAACGGGAACAGGAAGATCAGTGCGCCCAGGAACAAGAGGAAATAGCGCACCACATTGGGCCAGCGCCTCATGTCAGTCCCGCCCTTCGATGAACCGGCGGTTGATGTACGCGACGACCAGCGTGCCGAGCACCAGGATCACGCCCAGCGCGGCCGCGAAGTCGGGCTCGCCCTGCTGGATGCCGCGCTGATACATGATCAGGACGGGCGAGGCCGAGGCCCCGTTCGGGCCGCCGCCCCCGGTCAGCAGGTAGGGCTCGGTGAACAGGTTGGCCCCGGTGATCAGGGCCAGGATCACCACGAGGGCCGTCGACGACCGCACCGCGGGCACGGTCACCGACCAGAATTTCTGCCAGCCGTTGGCCCCGTCGACCGAGGCCTGCTCGTACAGCGCGTTGGGCACGTTCTGCAGCGCGGCCAGGTAGAGCAGGATGAAGAAGCCGAGCTGCTTCCAGGTCACGAAGAACGCGATGACCGGCATCGCCCAGCCCTCGTTGACCAGCCACGACGGGTCGGGCGCGAGCGGGCCGAGCAGCGAGTTGACCAGGCCGCCCGAGTTGAACAGGAACAGCCACACGCCGACCACGGCCACGCTGGCCGTCACGTACGGGACATAGAAGGAGACCCGCAGGAACGTACGGGCATGGACCACCCGGTTCAGCGCGACCGCCAGCACGAGGGCGAGCCCGGTCGTGAGCGGCACGTTGATGACCAGGAAGATCACGATGTTCTTGAACGCCTGGCCGACCGCGGGGTCGGTCAGCGCCGCCTTGTAGTTGTCGAGCCCGACGAACGGGTGGTCGACGACGGCGCCGGGCGCGGCGAAGAAGTAGTCGTGGAAGCTCATCCACACCGAGAACCCGAACGGGTAGGCGAAGATGACCGCGAGATAGACGGCGTACGGGGCGGCCAGGATCATGCCCACCGGGTGGCGGCCGAGGAGGCCCGCCGCCCGGTTGCGCTTGGTGGCCGCGGGAGCGGCCGTGGTCACGACCCGCTGGCCAGCTGGTCGACCTTCTCGGCGGCGCCGGTGAACGCGTCGGCCACCGGTGTCTTACCGAAGATCACCGATTCCGAGTACGCGTCCCGGAACGCCTGCCAGATGGCCACGGAGTTGGGCACGTTGGGCACCTCGACCGTGCGCGCGGCCTGCTCGGCGAAGGGCGTGTAGGCCGCGTTCTTGCTGAAGTAGTCGGGGTACGCGGTCTGCAGGTCCTTGCGCAGCGGCATCTGACCGGTCGCGTCGAGCAGCTTGCCGTCCTGCTCCTGGCTGGTGGCGAACTTGATGACCTCCCAGGCGGTGGCGCGGTTCTGGCAGGCGCTGTACATGGCCACGTTCTTGGCGTCGCTGAACGTCTTGATCTGGTCGGCCGGCTTGCCGGTGCTGGTCGGGACGGGCACCGTGCCCCACTTCACCTTGTCGCCGTAGACCTTGATCGCCCACGGGCCGACGATGGCCATGGCTGCCTTCTTGTCGGCGAACGAGTCGCCGTTGTACATCTCCTTGGGGGCCAGGCCCTCGTCGTACAGGGTCTTCCAGAAGCCGGCCACGGCCTGCCCCTGCGGGGTGTTGAACTGGGCCTTGTTGTCCTTCACGAGCTGGTTGCCGTCGGTCTCGGCGGCGAACAGCGGGTAGAAGTCGAACCAGGACTGGAAGAACTCGCTGGAAGGCGCCGGGTAGATCGCGGCCTGCGCCGCCCCGGATGACTTGATCTTGCGGGCGGCGGTGAGGAATTCGTCGTACGTGGCCAGGGCGGGCTTCTCCGGGTCGAGCCCCGCCTTGGCGAAGATGTCCTTGTTGTAGATGATCCGGACCGGGTTGGACTTCCACGGCAGCTGGTAGAACTTGCCGTCCGGCGACTTGTACTGCTCGGCCGTGTCGCCCGTGCGGTCGGCGATGTACTGCGCGCCACCGTCGAACGAGTCGAGGGCGACCAGGCCGCCCTGCTTCTGGAACTGCGGGATGGCGGCCGGCGCGGTGTTCCAGATCAGGCAGGGCGCGTTGCCGGCGGTGATGGCGGCCCCGATGACCTCTTCCGAGCTCTTGCCGGCCGGGATCTCCTGGGCGGTGATCTTCTGGTCGGCGTGCTGGCCGTTCCACGACTCGACCATGGCCTTGCCCCAGGCCAGTTCCTCCTGGTTGTTCGAGAGCCAGATGGTGATCGGGCCGGTGGCGGCGTTGGCCTGGTCGGCGTCCCCGCCCCCGCCGCTGCCGTCGCACCCGGCGACGACAGCGAGGGAAAGGGCGAGAAGCGCGGCCGGGAGGGTGCGTTTCATGGTGTCTCCGTTCGAACTCCAGGGGGTGGGGGCGCGGTGGACGCCCGGATCACAAGCTGAGCGGCGGGCACGGGAACGTCGTCCACCGTGCGTCCGTCGATGAGGTCGAGAAGGGCTTCGGAAGCTTTCCGGCCCCACAGGTACGGGTCGGTGCGGACGCTGGTCAGAGGTGGTGTCACGTATGCCGCAAGATCGGTGTTGTCAAACCCGGTGACCGACAGCTCGGCCGGCACGGCCACGCCGAGCTCGACCGCCACGGACAGCCCGGCGATGGCCATGAGGTCGTTGGAATAGACGATCGCGGTCACCCCGGTCGCCAGCACCTCACGGGTGGCCGCCGCTCCCCCGGCCGCCGAGAAGTCGGCCTCGACGACCGGGCCGGCGGGCAGCCCGGCCTCGGCCAGCGCCTCCTCGAAGGCCCGGCGGCGGCGGGAGCCGTGCAGGAAGTGGGCCGGGCCGGCGATGTGGGCGATGTGGCGATGACCGAGCTCGGCCAGGTGGCGCACGGCGGCCGCGATGCCGGGCCGGTCGTCGACCAGCACGGCCGGGAACTCGCTGGGCCCGTCGGGCCGCGCGATCGAGACGGCGGGCAGACCCAGCTCTTCCAGCAGCGCGATCCGCGGGTCGTCGACGCGCAGGTCGAGCAGGAACACCCCGTCGACCCGCCCGGTGCCGGCCAGCCGCCGGTAGCCCGCCTCCTCTTCGGACTCGGGCACCACCTGCAGCACCAGGGCCTGCCCGCGGTCGGAGAGCGTGCGTTCGACGCCGGCGATGAAGGCCGGGAAGAAGGGGTCGGCGCCGAGCAGTTCGGGCTCGCGGGCGAGCACCAGGCCGACGGCGAACGAGCGCGAGACCGACAGCGCGCGGGCCTTCGTGCTCGGCGTCCAGCCCAGCTCCAGCGCCGCGGTCAGGATTCGCTCGCGCGTGTCCTCCGAGACCCCGGGCCGCCCGTTCAGTGCGAACGAGACGGTGCCCTTGGAGACCCCGGCGGCGCGGGCGACGTCGCGGATCGTCGGCCTGTCTGCCCTGGTCATGACCCCTCTTCGGATTTACTAAACCGGTTTGAATCGAAACATAGACCGGTTTCCCGGATCGCACAATCGGAGGACGCCATTCAGCCGAACGGCTGTCCTGACATGTCCGAACAGATGATGATCACGCCCTACCATTCGACAGCAGGGCAGTGCGTTTCCAGTGCCCCGGGCCGCCGGCGTTGATTCTGCATACGGTTCTGCCTGGCTGTTGTTCCTGCTGAACGGTTGTCTGGGCTCCTGGGGACAGGAGGACTCGATGATCGTTGGAAGGGACGGCGAGCTTCGCCTGATGGACCGGATGCTGGACGACGTGGTGGCCGGGCGGGGCACCTCGTTGCTGATCCGGGGCTTCGCGGGGGTGGGCAAGTCGGCGCTGTTGCGGACTTTGCGGGGCCGGGCCGAGGACCGTGGCTTCCGAGTGCTGGCGGCATCCGGGGTCGAGGACGAGCGGGAGTTCCCGTTCGCCGCGCTGCAACGGCTGCTGGGCGCATCCGCCGGTGACGGAGACGTCTACCGGGCCGGGCTGGCCCTGTTCGCGCGGCTGACCGAGGCGGCCGCCCGCCGGCCGCTGCTGGTGCTGGTGGATGACCTGCCGTGGGTCGACCGGCCCAGCCGGGACGTGCTGGCGTTCGCCGCCCGCCGGACCCGCAGCCACGCCGTGCTGATCGCGGGCGCGGCCCGCAGCGAGCACGCGGGCTACGAATGGCCCGAGGACGGCGACCACACCGACCTGCACCTCGGGCCGCTCGACGCGGCGGCGTCGGCCGCGCTGATCGAGGCCGAGGCGCCCGACCTGCCGGCGTCGGCCCGGTCGCTGCTGGCCGACCGGGCCGCCGGCAACCCGCTGGCCCTGATCGAACTGCCCAAGGTGGCCCGGACCAGCGCCGGCCTCGTCGACGACCTGCCGCTCACCCACCGCCTGGCCGACGCGTTCGCGGCCCGCACCGACCTGATCGGCCCGGCCGGCCGGAGCCTGCTGCTGGCCCTGGCGGCCGAACCCGGCGCCCGGCTCGGCCTGCTGCTCACGGTCACCGGCACGCTGACCGGCTCGGCCTCGGTCACCGAGGCGCTGCAGGAGGCCCTGGACGCCGGTCTGGTCGTCGCGTCCGGCACCGGCCTGCGGTTCCGCCACCCGCTGATGCGGGCCGCGGTCTATTCGCGGGCCGCCGTGGCCGACCGCCTGGCCACCCACCACGCGTTCGCGGTCGCCCTGGCCGGGACGCCCGAGCGGGAACTGATGCACCGGGCCAAGGCGGCCTTCGGGCCCGACGACACGCTCGCGGCCCAGCTCGAGGCCGTCGCCGACGCAGCCGTGGGCGAAGGCCGGCCGGCCGCGGCGATCGCGCCGCTGCGCCAGGCCGCGGCGCTGCACGGCTCGGCCCGCCGGCGTACCGCCGCGCTGATCCGGGCGGCCCAGCTGTCGGCCGAGATCGGCGACCGGCCGCAGGCCCTGGCCCTGCTCGACCAGGCCGACCTCGACCTGGCCGGACCGATGGAACGGGCCCGGCTGATGCTGATCGACGCCGGCCCGGCCTTCGCCGTCGGCGACCTGGTGCGGGCCGCGGAAACCGCCCGCCAGGACGGCGCCCCCGACGTCGCCGACGGTCTGCTCTGGACGGCCGGCGCCCGCTGCGCCTTCCAGGAACCCGACCAGCAGGCCCGGGCCGACCTGATCCGGTGGGCGCCGCCCTCCGACGACCCGGTCGCGCTGTCGGTGCGGGCGTTCGCCGAGCCCTACCGGTACGGGGTGGACCTGCTCGACCGGCTCGGCCCGACTGCTGCGGGCGACGGCCGGACCGCGCACTACCTGGGCGCGGCGGCGATGGTCCTGGGCGACTTCTCGAACAGCGCGCGGCTGCTCAGCCACGCGGCCGGTGTCTGGCGGCGGCAAGGGCGGCTGTTCATGCTGGCCCGGGCCCTCACCAGCGCCGGGCCGCGGATGTGGCTGGGCGAGCTCGACCGGGCCCGGGCCGAGGCCGACGAGGGCCGGGCCCTGGCGGTCGACACCGGCGAGCGGATCGTCTGGCTCAACCTGACCGCCAAGGCCGCGGTGGCCGCGGCCACCGTGGGCGACCTGACGGCCGCCCACGACCTGGTGCGCGAGCTGCGGGGTGCGGGCTTGTTCCCGCGTACGACGTTCGCCACCGTCCGGGCCCAGCAGGCCGAGGGGCTTCTGGCGCTCTTCGACGGGCGGCCCGACGAGGCGTACGCGTTGCTGCGGCGGGTCTTCCTGCCGGGCGACCGCCACTACCACTCGGTGAGTCGCTGGCAGGTCGCGGCCGACCTCGCCGACGCCGCCGTGGCCGCCGACGCGGTCGAACCGGCGCGAGCGCTGCTGAGCGAACTGCCGTCGCTGGCCCGCCGGTTGCCGTCGGAGATGATGCTGTCGGCGCTCACCTACACCGAGGCGGTGCTGGCCGACGACGGGGATGCCGAGCAGCGGTACCTGACGTCGCTGGCCGCGCTGCCGACGGCGGCCGTGCTGCTGCGGGCCCGGCTGCACCTGCACCACGGTCGGTGGCTGCGCCGCCGGCGCCGCTACGTGGACGCGCGCGAACCGCTGCGGATCGCCCGCGACGAGTTCGAACATTGCGGCGCGGCGCCGTGGGCCGAGGCCGCGCGCGAGCAGCTGCGGGCGAGCGGTGCCGCCACGAGCCGGCGGCCGGTGGCCACCGAAAGCCTGTCGGCCCAGGAACTGCAGGTCGCGGTGCTGGCCGCGCAGGGCTTGAGCAACCGCGAGATCGGGCAGCGCCTGTTCATCTCGCCGCGGACGGTCAGCTCCCACCTGTACCGGGTGTTCCCACGGCTGGGCGTGACCAGCCGCGGCCAACTGGCGACGGCCCTGGCCGCGGCCGCCCCGCCCCTCGAACAGGTCCCGGCAATGCGGTGAGCCGGCGGCGGTCGCTCCGTCCTTCGAGCAGATGCCGGCGATGCGGTAGCCGGCCGCCGTGCGACGATGTGACCAGCCTGTTCCGGTCACGGCGGCGGCGGAGCCAGGCGTGTTCCCGGTACGCCCGCCGACGGGCGGGCGGTGCGATGAGCCAGGACGCGTTCGGCGCCACGCTGCGCCGGGCCCGCCAGGACGCCGGCCTGACCATCGCCGAGCTGGCCGCGGCTTCGGGCATCAGCCCGCGGGCCATCAGCGACATGGAGCGGGGGCACAGCCGCGCGCCCCGGCGTAGCACCGTGGCTGCGCTGGCTGCGGTGCTGCCGACGTGGCAGTCGCAGCCGGAACAGGATGTCGGCGGCTTCGCCGGGCGTGATGGGGAACTAGCGCGATTGCGCGGTGTGGCCGGTGACGCGCCGGTGATGGTGATCTGCGGGACGGCCGGCGTGGGCAAGACCGCCCTGGCCCTTGCTTTTGCGGGCGCGCCCCTGATTCTGCCGTTCCGCTCGTCCATGGCTGAACCTGCCGATCCAGTGCCTTCGGCGCTGCCGGCCCTGGGCGTGCCGGCGGCCGAGGTACCGAGCGGGGCCGAGGATCGGGCTGCGCTCTTCCGGGCCCGGCTGGAACGGCGGACCGGCGTGACGATCCTCGACGACGTGGCGAACGAGGCCCAGATCCGGCCGCTGCTCCCGGCATCCGGCCCCAGCTTCACGATCGTCACCAGCCGGCGCCTTCTCACCGGCCTGGAGGGCGTCCACCGCCTGCACCTGAACGCCCTGCCCCCACCCGAGGCGGTCGCCGCCCTGACCGCAATGCTCCCCGGCGGCTTCCCCGAAGCCGAGATCGCCGAAGCCGCCCGCGAATGCCACGGCGTCCCCCTCCTCCTGCGCGCCGCCGCCGACCGGTTGACCGCACAGACCGAGCGGGCGCCGGGGCAGTTGGCGGCGGAGGCGCTCGGCCCTTCCTATGCCAGGCTCTCCCCCAGCGCCGCTCAGGTGTTCCTCTCGCTCACGTCGGTGATCACTTCTCGGCCCGACGCCGAGGACGCGCTCGACGAGCTGGTCGAGACGAGCTTCCTCGAGGTCGCCGCCGACGGAAGCCACCACCTGCCGCCCCTCTCACGCCTCTTCCAGGCCCAGCTGCTCGCCGGCTGACGGCCACCCACCGCCCCCGCTCGGGCGGCCGGCGGCCTGCGTGCGCTCGCCGATCCAGTTGATCTTCGATATGTGGCTTGGCGACTGATTGACCGAACGCGATCTTGACCGCTAGCGTGCCTCCGCAATCGGTAATTGATAATCGATAGGCGATTGGATGTGGGGATGCGCCACCGACCTTCCCGACTTTTTGCCCTTTCCGCTCTTGTCAGCCTGACCGTGCCCCTGGCCATGACCCCGGCCGAGGCCGCCGCCGCCAAGGCCACCACCTACCACGTCGCCACCACCGGATCGGACACCGCGCCCGGCTCTGCCACCGCCCCCTTCCGGACCATCCAGAAGTGCGCCGACAAGGCCGTCCCCGGCGACACCTGCCGGATCGCAGCCGGCGTCTATCGCGAGCGGGTCACCCCCAAGCGCGACGGCACCGCCAAGGCCCGCATCACGTACGCCGCCGCCCCGAACGCCCAGGTCATCGTCGACGGCACCGACCCGGTCACCGGGTGGCAGCAGGTCACCGGGTCCGACCTCGAAGCCCTCTCCGGGCAGGACCAGTTCATGACCGGCTCCCCCTTCGCGAAGGGCGTGCGGGACGGCCGTATCTACCGCGCCGATGTCACCCTCGACCCCGACCTCCCCGGGAACCAGGTCTTCGTCGACGGTTCGCTCACCCCGCAGGCCCAGTGGCCGCACCCCGGCGACAACCCGATGCGCCCGCTGATGGCGTCGGCCCGCTCCGGCACCTACACGAGCATCGACGACCCCGCCCTGGACCAGCCCGCCGGCTACTGGACCGGGGCCCGCCTGCTGGCCCGCAACTGGTTCGTCAGCGAGACGGGCACGGTCACCGCGTCGCAGCCGGGCCAGGTCACCGCGGCCGCCCTGCCCAGCTGCATCAGCCTGAACCCCAACCAGCGCACCAGCTACGCCCTGTCCGGCAAATTGCGCCTGTTGGGCCACCCCGGCCAGTGGTTCTATGACGAGACCGCGCACCGCCTCTACCTGTGGACCCGCGACGGCGACAGCCCGGCCGGCCACACCGTCGAGGCCAAGCAGCGCGAGCTCGGCCTCGACCTGACCGGCCGGTCGTACATCGCGGTCAGCGGCCTCGGTCTGCGGGCCACCTCGCTGCGGACCGCGGCCGGTTCGACCAACAACATCGTCGAGCGGACCGTCGCCCGGTACGTCTCGTCCTACGACAACCTCGAGCGCGACCCGAACATGGTGCGCGACCCGGACGCTTGTGGCCTGCTCACGGCCGGTGAGACCACCTCGGGTCTGCAGCTCGGCGGTACCGGCAACGTGCTGCGGGACAGCTCGGTCGAGTGGAGCGCCGGCAACGGCGTCGTGCTCACCGGCACCGGCAACACGGTCGCCGGCACCACGCTATCGAATATCGATTACATGGGTAGCTACGCGGCCGGGATCAACATCATCGGCTCGGGCCACAAGGTCTTGCGCAACACGGTCACGACCACCGGGCGCAGCGGCATCAACATCGACGACAAGGTGGCCGGGGCCAAGGCGCCGGGACACGAGATCGCGTACAACGACATCTCCAGCTACAACCACCTGGTCAACGACGGTGGCGCTGTCTACATCTGCTGCAACATCGACATGGCCGGCACGACCGTGCACCACAACCTGATGCACGACCCGGCACCGCTGGCCGCCCAGGCACCCGCGCCCGGCGTGTACCTGGACAACAACGCGTTCAACGCCACCGTCCACAACAACGTGGCCTGGAACGGCACGAGCTACGGCGTCGTGCTGCTCAACGGCGACCAGCCCGCGCCCGGCAACAAGATCTGGAACAACACGTCGGGCACCGACCGCAAGTCGGTCAGCCTCAACGGGCCGAGCTATCCGGACACCGAGATCGCCAACAACATCGGCGACGTCGACACCAAGCCCGGCGCGACCGTGCGCAACAACCTCGCGTACGCCGTGGATCCGCTCTTCACCGAGCCGCGGACGCAGGACTATTCGGTGCGTGCCGAGTCGCCGGCCCGCAACGCCGCGGTGGTGCGCAAGCCGGCCACCGACGGCTACCGGGACCGGCAGCCGACGGCCGGGGCATATCAGTACGGGGCCCCGAAGTGGTCGGCCGGTGCCCCGCTGGCGGCGACAAAAGTGCAGGCCGAGCGGTACGCGGCCGACAGTGGCGTCGCCCGGCACGCGGCGGGCACCGGCCAGGTGCTGGGCAGCTTCGACGGCGGCGACTGGGCGCGTTACGACGCTGTGGATTTCGGCGCCGGCCGTACGGTGTTCACCGCTAGCATCGGCGCCGACCGCCAATACGCCGGCCGTACGTTCGAGATCCGTCTCGACGCGCTGACCGGCCCGGTGATCGGGCGCCACACGGTGCTGCCCAGCGACGGCTTCGACGACTACATCGCGCAGTCCACGCCCATCACGCCCACGACGGGCGTGCACAGCGTGTTTCTGATCGCCCTGGGCTCGTCGCCGGGGGTGGCGAACATCGACCACTTCGCGTTCACCGCGCCGGCACCCGCTCCGCTATCGTTTAGCGATAAACGATAGGAGCGGTCCTTGTCCATCCCCTACGAGAGCGCCGACAACGGCTCGCTGTCGCGCACGCTGCTCTCCGACCAGGCGTACGACCTGGTGCGGCGCTCGATCCTCGAGGGCACGCTCCAGCCCGGCGCCCGCATCGTCGAGTCGGAGATGGCCCGTCAGCTCGGGGTCAGTCAGGCCCCGGTCCGCGAGGCCGTGAAACGCCTCGTGCACGAGGGTCTGGTGGTCTCCGTGGCGCGGCGGGGCAGCTACGTGCGCCAGATCTCGGAGGACGAGGCCGCCGATGCCCGTGAGGTGCGTGGCCTGCTCGAAGAGGCGGCCGCCCGGGACGCGGTGCTGCACTTCACGGGGGCCGACCGGGTCATCCTCGAGACCTTCGTCGGCCTGATGCAGGAGTCGGCCGCGATCCTCGACCTGGCCGGCTTCCGGCAGGCCGACATGGCCTTCCACCGGGCCGTGGTGCTGATGAGCGGCAACAGCTACCTGCCCCGCCTGTGGGATGTCATGGAGCCCAGCCTGATGAGCCTGCGGATAGTCGGCGACCCGGGCTTCAAGGGCGACTGGAACGAGATGGCCGTGTCCCACCAGCGCCTGATCGAGGTGCTGGCCGACGGCAACCGAGGTCGGGCGGCCGCCGCCTTCCTCAACCACGCCACCGGTATCGAGGCTTAAGACCCGAAGATCACTGCCGTCGCCGCCCTGCGCGGCGGCGGCCCTTCAGGCTGCCCGACGACGGCCGGCGGGCCTCGGAAAAAGGCCGCTGACCTGCGGCGCAGCCGGCCGGTCACTCGTCCGTAACACGCTATTGACACCGTCTTTCGCGACGGTGATGATCGCCTCTATCGCTAATCGATAGTCGATTGGACCCGGAAAGGGTGCCCCGATGTTCAGCCAACCAACGAAGAGCCTCAAAGCGCTCGCGGCTACGTGTGCTGCCGCCACCGCGCTCTTGCTGACCGCCTGTTCCTCGTCCGGCGGCGGCTTCCAGGAGTCGGGCGACACCGGCTCCACCACCTCGGCGAGCCTCCGCCTGCTGGTCAACATCACCCCGGTGCTGACCAAGGAGTTCTACCAAGACCTGGTCAAGCCCTATACCGACGCCCATCCCGGCATCACGGTGACGATCGAGGCCCCCACCGGCAGCGACGTCAGCGCCACCCTGCAGCAGCAGCTGGCCGCGGGCTCGGCCCCCGACCTGGTCTCGGGCAGCCTCGGCCGCGACACCGTGCCCCAGCTGGCCGCGCTCCCCGAGGAGCAGTGGGTCAAGGACGCCCCGTACGCCGAGCAGTCACGGGTCGGCGGCGTGATGTGGCAGGCCGGCAGCGGCAACCAGGTGCAATCGATTGTCTACTACAACAAGGCCGCGTTCACGAAGGCGGGCATCACCGCCCCGCCCAAGTCGCTCGACGAGTTCACCGCCGCCCTGGTCAAGCTCAAGGGCGCGGGCTTCGTGCCGACCCAGACCGCCGGCGAGTGGGTCACCGGGGCCCAGGTGCAGATGATGGGCAACGTCAACGTGCTGGGCCCGACCCCGGACTGGTTCACCCGGCGCAACACCGGCGGCGTCAGCTTCGCCGACAGCCCGTGGCGCAAGGTGCTCGACACGTACCAGAGCTGGATCGAGCAGGGCCTGACCCCGCGCGACGCGATGGGCCTGAAGTACCAGGACGCCATGGACCAGTTCGCGGCGGGCAAATCGGCCACGTTCATCATGGGCGGCTGGTACATCCCCACCGCCAAGGACGGCGTCGGCGTCTTCGCCATGCCGACCGTCGACGGCTCCCCCGCCCCGGTCGCCGGCAACCCGTCGATCCCGTGGTCGGTCACCAAGTCCTCGAAGAACCGGGCCGCCGCCGTCGACCTGCTCAAGTTCCTGGTCACCGACAAGGACGCGGTCACCAAGGAGCTCAAGGCCGAGGGCAACTTCCGCAAGGGCTTCGAGTACGACGCCACCCCGCTCAACAAGGAGGTCGCGGCGATCGTGTCGGCCGCCCCGGCCACGGTCGTCGCCTCCAACGGCCAGGGCGACAACTCCGCCCCGACCGGCTTCAACGACGAGTTCAACAAACTGGTGCAGGGCCTCTATCTGGACCAGAAGCCCGAGGGCGTGCTCAAGTCGATCGACAGCTGGTACACCTCGAATGCCAAGTAGCATCCGCTCGCGTGCGGCACTCCGGATCGGGGTGTCGCACGCGGTTCTCCTCACCCCGGCGACCGTGATGATCGCGCTGTTCATGCTCGCGCCGATCGCGCTCGCCGCCTATCTGAGCTTCACCGACTGGGACGGGCTGTCGCCGAACCCGCAGTCGGTCGGCTGGGACAACTACGCCCAGCTGTTGCGCGACTCCGACGTCGGGCACGCGGCCGTGGTGACCCTGATCGTCACCGTCGTCGGCACGCTGACCTGCAACATCGCCGGCCTCGGCCTGGCCCTGCTGCTCAACGGCCCGGGACGGTTGAACGGCGTACTGCGGGCCGTGGTCTTCTATCCGTACGTCATCGGCCCGATCATCATCGGCTTCCTGTGGTCGGCCATCCTCGGCGCCAACGGCGCGATCGCCCACGTGCTGGGCAACGCCGGGCACAGTCCGCTGCCGTTCCTGTCCGACCCGACCTGGGCCGTAGGCAGCATCGTGGCCGTCGTGGTGTGGTCGCAGTTCGGCGTGAACGTGGTGCTCTATCTGGCCGGACTGCAGACGGTGCCGCCGGCCCTGCACGAGGCGGCCCGGGTCGACGGGGCCGGGCGCTGGCAGACGTTCCGGTCGGTGACGTGGCCGATGCTCGCGCCGTCGGTGACGGTCAACCTGGTGCTCGTGCTGGTCGGGCTGCTGCGGGTCTACGAGATCGTGCTGGCGCTGACCAACGGCGGACCCGCGGGCCGGACGAACACGTTCGCCTTCCTCATTCTCAGCGAGTCGTTCCGGACCAACCATCTGGGCTACGGCGCCGCTCAGGCGATCACGCTGATGGTGGTCATCGCCGCGCTCGCCCTCGGGCTGACCGCGCTGCGCCGCCGGGCCGAGGACGCGGTGAGCGCATGAAGAACGTCCTCAAGGCCCTGGTCGCCCTGATCATGCTGGTCCCCGGGTACCTGCTCGTCGTCAACGCCTTCAAGAGCCAGGACGACATCACCGGCAACCCGTTCGGGATCCCCTTCGATCGATTGTCGATCAGCTATCTCACGGCGACGTTGTCCGACCCCAACTACTCACTGGTGCGGGCGTATCTGGTCACGGCGCTGTTCGCGATAGCCGTCAACGTGCTCTCGCTGGCGGTGAGCGCTCCGGCCGCGTACGTCATCGCCCGCGGCACCCGGGTGCGGCACCGGGCGCTGCTGGGCCTGTTCCTGCTCGGCCTGTTCATCCCGAGCCAGGTGCTGGTGATCCCGGTGATCTACGTGCTCAAGTTCCTCGGGCTGATGGGCACGGTCACAGGCTTCCTGCTGTACGAGACCACGCTCACCCTGCCCGTCTCGATGTTCCTGTACGTGGCGTACATCAAGACGCTGCCGCGGGAGCTGGACGAAGCCGCCCGGGTCGACGGGGCGGGGCCGATCGTCACGTTCTGGCGGGTGATCCTGCCGTTGATGCGCCCGGCCGTGGCCACCGCGGTCGTGCTGCACACGATCGGCGTGTGGACCGACTTCGTGAATCCGCAGATCATCCTCGGTCCGGGCTCGGCCCTCTATACCGTGACGACCAGCGTCTACGCGGCGATCGGCCGGTACTCGACCGACTTCACCGTGGTCTATCCGAACCTGCTCATGGCGGTCGCCCCGGTGCTGATCTTCTTCGTCCTCCTGCAGCGCAACATCGTGTCCGGACTCACCGCGGGAGCGACCAAGGGATGAGTTCCACCCCCATCACCAGCACCTTCACCGAGCCGCCCCGCTGGGCCGTGTTGCAGCGCGAGTTGTTCGACGCGCTGGACGCCGCGTGGCGGCAGTTCGAAGACCTGTACTGCGCGCCCGACGGGTCGCTTGTGTATGACGGTCAGACCGTCGGGCGAGATGGTGTCGACGACTTCTACGAGCCGTTCTTCAACTGGCCGGCGCTCTACACGCTGGGCGGCGCCGACGACCTGCTCGACGCCTGCAAGCGGCACTGGAACGGCGTGACGGGCCAGCTCGAACAGCGTGGAATGCTGACCGGCGGCTACGAGAACGGCTACGACTGGTTCCATCAGGGCGAGTCGCTGCTGTTCTTCTACAACCTGTGCGCGGCCGATCCGGCGACGTTCCGCGAGCAGGCGCTGCGGTTCGCCGACCTGTTCCTGCCGGGCTCGCCGACCGGCAACTACGACGGCGGGCGGCACATGATGCGGGCGCCGCACGTGGGCGCGCTCGGCCCGCGCCCGGGGCTCGGCGAGGATCGGCCGTACTCGGCCGGCAACCTCGGCATGCGTAAGTACGGCCTGCCTCTGCGAGACCTGGACGGCATCCGTACCTGGGAAGATCTGGCCGACGAGGGCAACGCCCAGCGGATGGCCGACGCGATGAACACGCGGCTGGGCACCGGTGACATCCCGCTCAACCTGGCCGCCACCTCGCTCGTGACCAACGCCTGGCTGTACGACCACGACGAGCGGTACGCCGCCTTCGTGCTCGACTACGTGGCGGCCTGGCAGGTGCGGGCCGCGGCCAACGGCGGCCTGCTGCCCGACAACGTGGGCCCGTCGGGGCGGGTCGGCGAGCTGCACGACGGCCGCTGGTACGGCGGGCACTACGGCTGGACCTGGCCCCACGGCCTGTACAGCGTGGTCGCGCCGGCGCTGGTGGCCGCGCTCAACCACACGCTCGTCACCGGTCATCCGGACAGCCTGGGCCTGCCCCGGGCCACGGTCGACGCGGCGCTGTCCCGGGCCCGCCTCGGCCCGCTCGACCCGGACGACTGCACGTTCTTCGACCACTGGCACGACCGTCTCGGCGCCGAGACCGGGTCGGACCTGCTGGTGGTGCCCTACCGTCGCGACCTCGACGGCTGGTTCGACCACCAGCCGCTGCCACCGGCCTACCCGGCCTGGTTGTGGTGGGCCGGACGCGACCCGGCCGACCGCCAGCGGCTGGACGACCTGGCCGCCCGGTCCGGCTACGACTGGCGCCGGGTGCGCGCCTTCCGCGAGAAGGAGGAGGGCGGTCACGAGCCGCCCTGGCTCCGGTATCTGGCCGGGGACAACCCGGATTACCCCGTACGGGCGCTCGAAATGGCCCTGGACCAGGTGCGCACCCGGCTCGCCGCGATGGCGGACCGGCCCACTCCCCCACCCGGCGACGACATCCACTGGTGGCAGAACCTCAACCCGGTCGTGACCGAGGTGCTGACCCAGTTGATCGGCGGCGCGCCCCAGCAGCTCTACAACGGCGGCCTGCCCCTGACCCTGCTGCGGTGGACCGACGCCGGGCGGGGCCGGCCCGGCCTGCCGCCGGACGTGGCCGCGCTGGTGTCCACGATCGACAACGACGGACTCACCGTGGAGGTCGTCAACCTCAGCCCCGGCACCGAGCACGACGTCGTGCTGACCGGCGGAATGTACGGCGAACACACCATCGGACCGTCCGACGGCCACCTGCACCTGCCGCCCCGCACCGCCACCACCGTGCGGCTGACCGTCGACCGGTTCGGAGCGCTCGCGCACCACCAGAGAAGGAGCACCTGATGACCACCGAGATCAACACTGTCTGGCCGCTGCCGCAGCGGGGCCCGGATTTCCAACGGGCCGACAAATCGCTGGTCGAAGCCATGGAACCGGTCAGCTCGGCCACGGCCTGCGCGCAACTGCACCAGATGGGCATCACACGCAGCTTCGTGGCCGGACCACGGCCGCTGGTGGCCGGCAGCCGGGTGGTCGGCCCGAGCGTGACGCTGCAGTTCATGCCCCAGCGTGAGGACGTGGCCAGCGGCGTCGCCCAGGAGTACGTCGAGCGCACGACCGCCCTGTGGGCGGTGCTCGAGACCATCCAGCCCGGTGACGTGCTGGTCATCCAGGCCTACGGCAGCCAGTTCACCGGATGTCTGGGCGACATGCTGGTGCGCTATTTCAAGCGCAAGGGCGGCGCGGGCATCGTCGTCGACGGCCGGATCCGGGACGCGCCGCGGGTGCGGGCGCTGGGCGTGCCGATCTGGTGCACCGGCACCACGCCGCACTACGCCTCCCAGTCCGAACTGTTCCCCTGGGCGTACGACGTGCCGGTCGCCGTCGGCGGAACCCTGTGCCTGCCCGGTGACCTCATGGTGGCCGACGACGACGGCCCGGTGGTGGTGCCGCGGCAGCGGGCAGCCGCCGTCGTCGAGCGGGCCCGCGACCACGAGAGCTGGGAGGTGTTCAGCCGATCGCGGATCGATGAGGGCGCCCGCCTGGCCGACTACTACCCGCTGACCTCGGACAGCCGGGACGAGTACGAGACGTGGCTCTCGACCCGGGGCGGCCATGAGCGCAATTGACGCGCGCACCATCCTGGGCACGGCCGCACTGGGCGACCGGCCCGACGAGGACGAGGCGGTCGCGACGGTGCTCGCGGCCGCCCGCGACGGCGTCTGCGGCCTGGACACCTCGCCCTGGTACGGCCGGGGCGCCGCGGAACGCCGGGTCGGCCGCGCGCTGGCCGGGCTGCCGCACGACGTGACGGTCTCGACCAAGGTCGGCTACGTCGTCGATCCGCCCGGCGACCGCCGCCAGGACTTCAGCGGCGACGCCGTCCTGCGGTCGCTCGAGGCCAGCCTGAACCGGCTGGGCGTGACGGCGATCGACACCGTGCTCATCCACGACCCCGAGAACCACATGCGTGAGGCGCTCGAGGGCGCCTACCCGGTGCTGCACCGGCTGCGGTCCGAGGGTGTGGTGCGAGCTATCGGTGTCGGCATGAACGAGGTGGCCGGCCCGCTGCGCTTCGTGCGCGAGACCGACCTGGATGTGGTGCTGATCGCCGGCCGCTACACGCTGCTCGACCGCAGCGCCGGCGACGAACTGCTGCCGCTGTGCCGCGAACGTGGCGTCGAGGTGTGGGCGGGCGGAGTCTTCAACACGGGCGTGCTGGCCGTGCCGGAGCCCGGAGCGCACTACGACTACGCGCCCGCCTCGCCGCAGATCCTGGCCCGGGCCAAGGCCTTGCGCTACCGCTGCGCCGAGTACGGGATCCCGCTGGCCGCCGCGGCCCTGCAGTTCCCGGCCCGGCACCCGGCAGTGCGGGCCGTGCTGCTGGGCCCGGCCGACCGCGCCCAGCTCACCGAGAACCTGCACCACTGGCGCCTGCCCATCCCCGACGAACTGTGGTCCGACCTCAACGCCGGGCGAGCTTCATAACCGGGGTCGGCCTGCGGCGACGTCCAGCGCACGTCTCAGACGCGTCCGATCAGGACGAAGCGCTGGGTCAGTACGGGGGTCTCGTCGGTGAGGTCGGGGGTGTGGCCGAGGGTCTCGGTGACGATGTCGCTGCGGAAGAACTCCTCGTGGGCGGCTCGCCAGGCGGCGATGCCGGGGTAGCCGCGGCCTTCCGCGTGGACGTACGCGGCGGTCACGGAGCCCAGCGGCTCGGTGGCGACCCGGGTCATCTCGATGACGGCGGCAGGATCGCCGTTCGAGTCGACCACGCAGAAGCGGTCGCCGGCCGCGGGCAGCGACTCGTGGAGGGCAGGCAGGCCGGTCATCGCCGTCTTGGTGCCGTCGAGGATGGCGGCGAGGCCGGAATCACGCAGAGGCCCGGGGGCGGCGAGTTCCAGCACCGGGAGGCCGTCGACCGGGGCCACCGGCGCGAACAGCCGCCAGTGGCCCTCGGTGATGACGTCGACGGCGCCGTCGACGACCCGGATCGCGGTGGCGTCGTCGATGGCGTAGGCCGGGTTGGGGAGGGCGGCGGCCCAGGTCTCGGCGGCGGCCATGGTGTTCTCGGGCAGGTCGGGATGGTCGACGTGCGGGAAGATCGAGAAGCCGACGACACCGAGGGCCTCGTCGGCGCCGGACGGCGGCTTCCAGCCGATGAACTCGTCGCCGATGCCGGGGGTCATCGCCATGCTGCCGCCGCTGTAGCTGAGCCAGACCTTGTCGTTCAACGAGGGCAACAGGGCGGCCAGGCCGGACTCGCACATCCAGTGGGCCATGAACAGGCCGTCGCCGCCACCGGCCAGCAGGACGTCGGCCTGCTCGACCCAGGACGTCCAGCGGTCACGGTCGATGCCGGGCAGCGCGGTCAGCTCGAGAATGCCGACCGACTTCCAGCCCAGCTCGGTCATCGGCTGCCCGGACTTGCCGGCGATGAACTCCCACGCGCCCGCGGGCCGGGCCCACGGGCTGCCGTACATGCCGGTCGGGATACAGAGGGCGGTGGCCTCGGCGATCGGCTTGCCCAGCAGCCCGAGCAGCGCCTCGTGAATGCTCGCGTTGTTGACGCCGGCCGACGTGAGCAGCAGCTTCATCATGCCTCCAGAACCGATTGCAAACCGCAAGTGGTTTCGCGAGGCTAACACTCCCCACCCACCAGCGCAGCCCAGCAACAACCGACTCAAGGCAGGCGGTAGACGCGGCGGGCGGTGTCGGAGAGGTGGTCCAGGCCGCCGGCGGCTGTGGAGACTTCGGCCATCCAAACTCGATAATCGATAGTCGATGAGGAAATGGGCCAGTCGCTGCCGGCCAGGCAACGGTCGACGCCGAACGTCGCTACCGCATGGGACAGCTGGGCGCGGATGCGCTCGAGATCGGCGCCGGCCGTTGTGGCCAGGCCGGAGAGCTTGACCGTCACGTTGGGGTGGGCGGCCAGCCGGGCCAGGTCGTCGGCCCACGGTTGCCACTGTGCCGAGGGCTTGCCCACGTGGTCGAGCACGAACGTGACCTCGGGGACCAGCCGCACCAGCTCGGTGACCTCGGGCAGCTGGACGCCGTCGATCGAGAGGTCGGCGGTCAGGCCGAGGTCGGCCAGCAGGCGTACGCCGGTGACGTGCTCACTGCAGAGCACGCGTCCCGCCGGCGCGCCCTGCACGTTGTGGCGCACGCCGCGCACCAGGGGCCGGCCTGCCAACTCGCGCAGCAGCGGCGCGGCCGCCTGCCCCTGGTCGAGCGGCGCCTGGGCGACGATGGCGGCCAGCACCGGCCAGTCCTGGGCCAGCGACTCCACCCAGGACACCTCGGCCAGCGACTGATCGGCCCGCACCCCGGCCTCGACGAAGACCGCCCCGGCCAGTTCCAGCCCACCCGTGTCCAGGTCCGCGGGCCGGAAGGCTCGGTCGAGGGGGCCGGTCAGCCACGGATAGTCCAGCACGTCCGGATCCCACAGGTGCAGATGCGCATCGATCAGCCCGGCCACAAGATCAGCCTAGGCCGCGCAGCACCGGCACCTCGAGGCCGACGCGCGTGGCCTCGGCCACGACCCGCCGCCAGGTCGGCCGATAGTGACGGACCGTCCCCGCGAAGTAGATATCGTCGTCCAGCCGGCCCGGGACGGGCTCCAGCTCGAACGCCTCCCGCACATAAGTGAGGAAGCGCCCGCCAACAGCACTCCCGGCCCGCCACGCCGACGCGATCTCGCCCCGGTGCTCCCCCGGCAGCCGCTCGAACCCCCGCGCATAGGCCGCGATCCGCGCCACATAAACCGCCTCGAAAATCTGCGCCACGCTGACGTCCAGCTCGCTTGGAAGCGAACGCCTGCCGATCTGCCCCGGCCCACTGACACCCCGCTCGGCACCAGGCGAGTGCTCACTCCCCTGCGCCGGCAGCGAATCGCCGAGCCCGACAGCGAGTGAATGCCCGGCGCCCAGCCCGAGCGCACTATCGCCGGACTCCACAGCAGCCGAACTCCCCGCACCCGGCCCCGCGGAACGATCGCCGGACTCGGCAAAGAGCGAATGCCCGACACCAAGCCCCGGTGGGGTTGTCGCGGATGAACGCTCGATGCCGAGTTCGGCGGTGAGGCGGGCCGCGAAGGGGCGGTCGTCGGGCCGGTCGAGAATCCGGGCGGCCGTCTCCATCAGGGCCGAGCTCAGTTCGCCGGTGTTCCAGGCGGCGAAGATCTCGCCGGCCTGCTCGGGCTTGCGGCCCAGCCCGGTCACGATCAGCTGGTACGCCTCGGTGGCCAGGCGGACGTCGGTGGCGGCCAGGTCGTCGTGCACCCGCTGGGCGTTGTGGCCGGCGGCGCCGGTGCCGGCATAGGCAACGCACGGCACGTTCTGCTCGCGGGCCGCGGTGGCCCGCAGGATCGGACGTACGCGCAGGTAGGCGGCATGATTCCCGCCGACGACATAGGCCGGGCCGTCGCGCAGGGTCGCCGCCCGCCGGGGAAGGCCGCAGCTCAGCACGTGAGCGCCGTCCACGACGATCGCCGCGTCGGCCTCCTCGTCGAGCAGGAAGATCACGTCCGGGCGCTCCTGCGGCGTCGCCCCCCGATAGCCGTGGCCAGCCAGGTTGGCGGCCAGCGCCCGCGCCGGCTCCCCCGGACCGGCGACTCCGACGAGTGACACAGCCTCACCTCTTCCCGCCCCACCGAACGACCCGGCCCGGCCACGAACGCGACCTACCGTCCGCGTGGCCGGTCGCGCCGCTCCAGGGGGCCGGGTTGCCCACCGATTCGCGACCCATCGGGCGTCGTGTCACGACCGTAGTGGGGTGGAGTGACGATCAAGTGTGCGCGTTCGCGCAGAGTCGGGATGGGAGCGCGACCATCGGGGCCGGGCGGTGGAAAGGTGTTCGTGTGGACGCGCTTGTCGGACGGGGTCGGGAGCTTGATCTGCTCCGCGCGATGCTGGCGGCCGTCGTCGAGGGGCGAGGGGCGTCCCGGCTCGTGCACGGGTCGGCGGGCGTCGGCAAGACGGCCCTGCTGCGGCAGTTCGCTGACGAGGCTCGGGCCCGCAACTTCCGGGTCCTGTTCGCAGCCGGTGTCGAGACCGAGCGCTGGTTCCCCTTCGCCGCCCTCCACCTGCTGCTTCAGCCGCTGGTGCGGTCGGCCGGCGAGCTCCCGGAAGCCTTACGGGCGGCCTTCGGCGCTACTCAGGCCCACCCGGACGTCGCGCGGGTCGCGCTGGCCGCCCTCGAACTGGTCGCCGATGCGGCCGAGCGGCAACCCGTCCTGCTGATCGTCGACGACCTGCAGTGGCTCGATTCGTCGAGCCGGGACGTGGTCGGGTTCATCGCCCGGCGTACGCGGGAACACCCGATCTTGATCGTCTGTGCCGCCCGCACCGAGCATTCCGGGTGGCGGTGCGCCGACGACCACCCCGAGTTGTTGCTCGGGCCGCTCGGGCCGCCCGAGGCGGCCGAACTGCTGGACTCCGGCCGTCCGGGGCTGGCCCCGCCCGTACGGCGGCTGATCCTGGACCGGGCGGCGGGCAACCCGCTGGCCCTGGTCGAGCTGCCCAAGGTGCTGCGAAGTGTCCCCGAGGACCCGGCCGATCTGCCGCTGACCCAGCGCCTCGAGGCCGCGTTCGCCGACCGGACGGCGGCGGTCAGCCCGGCCTGCCGAGCTCTTCTGCTGCTGCTCGCGGCCGAGCCCGTGGCGCCGGTCGACGTGCTGCTGACGGCCACCGCCGGGCTGGTCGGCGCCGAGATCAGCAAAGACGTCGTCCGGGAGTCCTTCGAGGCCGGTCTGACCGACGGCGACCGGGCCGGCCTGCAGTTCCGGCACCCGCTGATGCGGTCGGCGATCTATCAGCGGGCCACGGTCGCCGAGCGCCTCGCCGCCCACCGGGAGCTGGCCGCGGCCCTGGCCGGGCAACCCGAGCGGCGGCTGATCCACGAGGTGGCGGCGGCCCTGGGCCCGGACGACGGGCTGGCCGACCGGCTGGAGCGGGTGGCCGACGATGCGTACGGGAAGAATCGGGGACCGGCCGCGGTGACCGCGCTGCGGCAGGCCGCGCGGCTGACCGGGTCCGCCCCTCGGCGCACCGCGCTGCTGCTGCGGGCGGCCGAGCTGTCGGCCGAGTTGAACGATCACGCACAGACCCGGGCCCTGCTCGATCGGGCCGACCTCACCGCGCTGGGGCCGGTGGAGCGGGCGCGGCTGCTGAACGTGGCCGAGATCGCCCTGTTCGCCACCGACGACCCCGACCGCCGGGTGCACGAGCTGGTGGCGGCGGTGGCCGCGGCGCGGCAGGCGGGGGCGGCCGACGTGGCGCTCAACCTGCTGTGGCGGGCCGCGGCGCGCTGTTTCTATCAGGACGCCGGGCCGTCGGCGCGGGCCGCGGTGGCGGCCGAGCTGCACCGGTCGGAGTTCGACCCGGACGATCCGCACACGCTGGCGGTGTGGTCCTACGCCGACCCGTACGGTCATGGCGCCGACGTGCTGGCCCGGCTGCCTTCGGATCCGCCGGACGAGGGTCGCTCCCTGCACCTGCTCGGCAGCGCGGCGTTGTGCCTGGGTGAGTTCTCGGTCAGCTCCCGGCTGATGGCGGCCGCGGCGGCGGCGTGGCGGGTGCAGGGCCGGCTCGGGATGCTGGCCCGGGCGCTGGCCGGGGCCTGGCCGACGGCGACGATCGGCGAGATCGACCGGGCCCGCACCGAGGCCGAGGAAGCGTGCGCGCTGGCCGAGGAGACCGGCAGCGTCATCGCCCTGCTGGCCGCCAAGGCCACGGCCGCGATGGTGGCCGTGCTGCGGGGCGACACCGGTCAGGCCGCCGAGCGGGTGCGGGACCTGCGGGCGCATCCTCAGTTCCCCGGAATGCGCGGGTTCGCGGTGATGCTGGCGGCCCAGGTCGACGGTCTGGCGGCGATGATCGAGGGGCGTCCGGCCGAGGCGTTCGCGCTCCTGGCCCGCATCTTCGACCCGGCCGACCCGCATCACCACTCGGTGCTGCAGTGGGCCGTGGTGCCCGATCTGGCCGACGCGGCGGTGGCGGCCGGGCTCGAGGAGCAGGCGCGCGAGATTCTCGCCGGGCTGCCCGACCAGGCCCGGCGGCTGCCGTCCGAGATGATGGTGACCTCCGCGGCCTACGCCCGGGCAGCGCTCGGCCCCGATGAGAACGGCGAATCGACGTACGCCGAAGCCTTGCGCACGGTGCCGGCCGAGTGGCCGCTGTTGCGGGCGCGACTGACCCTCCAGTACGGACGATGGTTGCGCCGCCGCCGACGCTATGTGGACGCCCGAACGCCGTTGCGGTCGGCCCGTGACGAATGCGACCGGCTGGGCGCCCGCCCGTGGGCCGACGAGGCCCACAGCCAGTTGCAGGCGACCGGCGAGGCCAGCAGCCGCCGCAGCCACGCCGCCCAGGACCGCTTGTCGGCCCAGGAGTTGCAGGTGGCGATGCTGGCCGCGCAGGGCCTGAGCAACCGCGAGATCGGCCGGCGGCTGTTCATCTCGCACCGGACCGTCGGATCGCACCTCTCACACGTCTTCCACCGGCTCGGCATCAACGGCCGCGGCCAGCTGGCATCCGCACTCGATAGGAACTGAATCGGCACCGCCCCCTCCTAGCGTCCGACGGTGAAGACGCATCCTGAGGAGGATCCGATGGTACGAACCAGATCACGACTGATCGCCGTGGCCGCGGCCCTGGTGCTGACGGCCGGCACGCTGATCGGGGTCGGGCCCGCGGCCCAGGCCGGCGGTGGCAAGAAGGCGAAACCGACCGTCGTGCTGGTGCACGGGGCGTTCGCGGATTCGAGCGGCTGGAACGGGGTGGTGAGCCGGCTCGCCCGGGACGGGTATCCGGTGATCTCGGCGGCCAACCCGCTGCGCGGGGTGGCTTCGGACGCGGCCCAGGTCAAGGCGCTCCTGGACAGCATCAAGGGCCCGATCGTCCTGGTCGGTCACTCGTACGGCGGCATGGTCATCAGCAAGGCCGCGGCCGGCGACAAGGACGTCAAGGCCCTGGTCTACGTGGCCGCGTTCGCCCCGCTGGCCGGGGAGAGCGCGGGCGACCTGTCGGCCAAGTTCCCCGGCAGCACGCTGGCCGCGACGCTGCGCCCGGTGAAGCTGCCCGGCGGTCAGCAGGACCTGTACGTCGACCCGGCCAAGTTCCACCAGCAGTTCGCGGCCGACGTGCCGGCCCGTGAC
The DNA here is from genome assembly GCF_024137025.1 of Paractinoplanes aksuensis. Lineage (GTDB taxonomy): Bacteria > Actinomycetota > Actinomycetes > Mycobacteriales > Micromonosporaceae > Actinoplanes > Actinoplanes aksuensis. The sequence goes on along the minus strand of NZ_JAMYJR010000064.1, from coordinate 20,965 downwards.
GCCGCCCTGATGGCGGTGGCCCAGCGCCCGATCACCGCGGCCGCGCTCGACGAGAAGGCGGCCGGACCGCAGGCCTGGCAGAAGGTCCCCTCGTACTTCCTGGTCGCCGGGGGCGACAAGAACATCCCGCCGGCTGTGCAGTACTTCGAGGCCAAGCGGGCCAAGGCGGCCGCCGTCCGCACCGTGAGGAGCGGCTCGCACGCCGTCTTCGTCTCGGAGCCGGGCATCACCGCGGCGTTCATCGAGAAGGCTGCCCGGTCCTGAGCTGAGCGCCGTCCGCCACCATGGGTTACGTTGCCGGAATGGCGAAGATCAGCCGGTTGACCGGCCTGGTGGCGGACGTCGCGCTCGGACTGCCGACAAAGGCGGTGCCGTACGAGATCCGCCGGGACGTGCCCGTGCCGATGCCGGACGGGGTGGCGCTGCTGGCCAACCACTACCGCCCGGTCGGGGCGGAGGGGCCGCGGCCGGTGGTGCTGATCCGGGTGCCGTACGGGCGGGACGGGGCGTTCGGGCAGCTCTTCGCGGCGCCCCTGGCCCGGCGCGGGTTGCAGGTGTTCATGCAGGCCACCCGGGGCACGTTCGGCTCCGGCGGGCAGTTCCGGCCGTTCACCACCGAGCGCGACGACGGCCTGGCCACGGTCGATTGGCTGCGGAAGCAGGAGTGGTGCGACGGGCGGATCGCCATGGCCGGTGGCAGCTACTTCGGGCACACCCAGTGGGCCGTCGCCCCCTATGTCGATCCGCCGCTGACCTGCGTCGCCCCGCACATCACCTCGGCCAACATCACCCACCGGTTGTTCTACGAGCACGGCGCGCCGTCGATCCACACCGCGCTGAGCTGGTCGACGACGATCGGGCGGCAGGAGCGGCCGGGGCTGCTGAACGCGGTGCCCGATCCGCGGGTGCGGACCAAGGTGCGCCGCGCGCTGGGCAAGCTGCCGCTGCAGGCGGTCGACGTCCGGGTGGCCGAGGCGCCGGTGCCGTTCTGGCGGGACTTCGCCGGGCACGCCGAGCCGGGCGACGATTTCTGGGCCCAGGCCGACCACGACGGGGCCGACCTGACCCGGATGCCGCCGGTCAGCATGGTCACCGGCTGGTGGGATCTGTTCCTGGGCGGCAACCTGGCCGACTACACGGCGTTGCGCGCGGCCGGGGTGCCGGCCCGGCTGGTCGTCGGGCCGTGGCTGCACGGCGAGCCGGGCGAGATCCGGACCATCGCGCAGACCGACGCGGTGTGGTTCGACCACCACCTGAACGGCGGCCCGGCTCCTTCAGGGGCTCCGGTGCGCGTCCACCTGCAGCGGGCGAACAAGTGGCTCGAGTTCGAGGAATGGCCCCCGAACGCCGTACGGGAAAAGGTGTTGAACCTCAGCAGTGGCGGCGGCCTGGTCGCAGAGCCGGAGAGTGGCGAGCCGAGCCGCTTCACCTTCGACCCGGCCCGCCCGACCCCGACCGTGGGCGGCCCGATGCTGCAGCCGCCGGGCAAGCAGGCCGACAACCGACTGGTCGAGGCACGCGACGACGTCCTGGTCTTCACCGGGCCGCTGCTTTCCGAGGACCTCGACGTCGTCGGCCCGGTGAGCGCGACCATCCACGTGCGCACTTCCATCCCGTACGCCGATGTCTTCGTCCGCCTGTGCGACGTCGACGAGAGGGGCGTCTCGCGCAACGTCGTGGATGGCATCCGCCGGCTCGATCCGCGCACGGTCGACGCCCCCGACATCGAGCAGGGCTCCGACGGTGTGCTGGCGGTGCGGGTCGAGCTCTTCCCCACCGCTTACCGATTCCAGGCCGGGCATCGCCTGCGGGTGCAGGTCAGTGGGGGCGCCTTCCCGCGCTACGCCCGCAACATGGGCACCGACGAGCCGTTCGCCACCGCCACCGCCGGCCGCCCCTGCCACTTCGAGCTCTTCCACGACCCTGCCCGCTCGTCCCACATCACGCTGCCCGTACTGGACGGCTGATTCCGGCCGCGCTCCCACGGTGCCAGACTGTCGCCCATGGGGTACGTGCTCGACACCGCTGAGCTGCCCGCGGAGACGCGGGTGGACGCCGTGAACACGGCGATGCTCTATGCCTCGGCGCCCTGTCACGTGCTGCACGAGGATCCGGCCGGGGCGGTGCACGCGCGGCTCGAGGTGTGGGACTTCGGGGACGCCAACATCTTCACGCACCGGTCGTCGGGGATCCGGCTGCTGCGCACGGCCAAGCTGGCCCGGCAGGACGCGATGCCGGTGGTGGCGCTGGCCGTGCAGCAGCGCGGCGAAGGGCGGATCGAGCAGGGCGGGCATCAGCGGGTCGTCACGCCGGGCGAGCTGGTCGTGGTCGATCTCTCGGCGCCGTACGACTACTCGTGGTCGGGCGACGGCGGGGCCGGAGCGCTGCAGATCCCGTACGACCGGCTGGGTCTTCCGCTCGACGTCGTGCGCCGGGCCGCGGCCGAGCTGACCGCGAGCCCGCTCTACCGGCTGGTCACCGAGCACATCGCGCAGCTCGGGCGCGACCCGGCCGGCATCACCGAGGACCCGGCGGCCGGGGCCGCCGCGGCCGCCGCCAGCATCGATCTGGCCCGGGCCCTGCTGGCCTCGGCCGATCACACCCGGCGGCACGCCCGGCAGGTGTTCGCCGAGACGCTGCTGACCCGGATCCGCACGTTCACCCGGCTGCGCCTGGCCGACCCGGAGCTGAGCCCCACGATGATCGCCGCGGCCCACGGCATCTCGGTGCGGCAGCTCTACAAGCTGTACGCCGACGCCGGCCTCAGCCTGGAGCAGTGGATCATCAACGAGCGCCTGGACCGGGTCCGCCAGGAACTCACCCGGCCCGACCGGCGGCACCAGCCGATCGCCGCCGTCGCCGCCCGCTGGGGTTTCCGCGATCCCACCCATTTCACCCGCCGGTTCAAGGCCCGGTACGGCGTCACGCCCTCGCAATGGCGGCGTGCACAGTAGGCCGACAACGCTGTACGCTGAGCAAATTACCCCGCGCTGAAGATCGTTACGGTCGGGTTCTTGCAGGGCGCGCGGACCGAGCTGACCTCGTCCCGGCGCCGCCACTCGTCGATCGCGGCCGTGGCCGGGCGTGGGGCTTCTCCAACCCGATCGCGGCCGCGATGGCCGTTCGGGCCCAGCACACCGACGTGCTCGCACCCAACACGATCACCGAATATCACGAGTTCCCCGGCCGTTCGCACTGGACCTGCGCCGAGCCGGGCTGGGAGCAGGTCGCTGACAAGGCCCTCGACTGGGCCCTCACCCACGCTCGCTGAAGTCAGCGTCGGGCAGGGCGGGGAGGGTGAACCAGACCGACGCGCCCTGCTCGACGTCGAGGTCGAGCCAGATCCGCCCGCCGTGATACTCGATGATCTTCTTGACGATGGCCAGGCCGATGCCGGTGCCCTCGTACGCGTCGCGCGGGTGCAGCCGCTGGAAGATCACGAAGACCTTCTCGGCGAACTCGCGCTCGATGCCGATGCCGTTGTCGCGCACGTTGATCTTCCACTGGTCGCCGTCGCGCTCGGCCGTCACCCGCACCTCGGGCGGCACGTCGGGCCGGCGGAACTTCAGCGAGTTGCCGATCAGGTTGACGAACAGCGTCGTCAGCAGCGGCTCCTCCCCCTCCACGGCCGGCAGCTCGCCCCAGCTGATCGCCGCCTCGGCCCCGGCCCGCGCGGCCAGCTGCGACTTCACCTCGGGCAGCACCTGGTCGAGCTCGACCCGCTTGAACCCGGTCGTGATCCGCCCGATCCGCGAGAACGCCAGCAGGTCGTTGATCAGGCGCTGCATCCGCTCGGCGCCGTCCACCGCGAACCCGATGTACTGGTCCGCCCGCGCGTCGAGCTGACCCCCGTACCGCCGCTGCAGCAACTGGCAGAAGCTGGCCACCTTGCGCAGCGGCTCCTGCAGGTCGTGCGAGGCGACGTAGGCGAACTGCTCGAGGTCGCGGTTGGACCGGGTGAGCTCCTCGGCCTTGGCCTCCAGCCGCTCGTTGGCCAGCTCGACCTCGGCCCGCGCCTCGCGGACCAGGGTGAGTTCCTGGGCGATCTGCCGGCGCATGGCGTCGACGTCGGTGGCCAGGCTGCGCAGCTCGGGCGAGCCGCCGCTGGTGATCGGCCGCTCGTAATCGCCCTCGGCCACCTGGCGCACCTGGGCCGCGAGCTGGGTGACCGGTCGGGCGACCAGCCGGTTGAGCAGGATGAGCATCAGGGCGCCGACCACGATGACGATGAAGGCGGCGCCGATCTCGAGCGCGACCAGGGTGGACCCGGTCCGGCGGGCCGCGGCCACCGCCTCGTTGCGCAGGTCGAGGATGTCGGCCTGCAGCTGGTCGACGGCGGCCCGCAGAGCATCGAACTGGGCGGTGCCGATCGTCTCGGCGTCCCCGTCGATGACCGGCTCGGCCACCGTGCGGCGCCAGTCGGCCGACTTCTCCCGCACGGTCCGCAGGCTGGTCGCGATGGCCGCGGTGCCGTTGGCGTCGTTCAGGGTCTCGATCTGGGTGAGCAGCTCACCCTCGGTCCTCACCCCTTGCTCGTACGGCTGCAGGTTCTTCGCCGACCGGCTGAGCGCATATCCCCGTACGCCGGTCTCCTGATCCAGATAGGCCGAGTACAGCTCCTGGCCGGCGATGCGCATCGGCCCGGTCTTCTCGAGGATCACGTCGAGGTTGTCGTTGCTGTCGACCGCCGTCACCGCGGCCAGCGCACCGATCCCGGCCAGCAGAATTCCGGCCACGGTGAACAGCACCGCGACCCGGCGGCGCAGCGTCCACCCCCGAAGGCGTGCACGGAACATCGGCTCTCCTCACGACAAAGGCACCGAAGTATGGCGCACCCCCGCAGCGGGGTCGTTGTCGGACGGCAATTTTCGCCGGGCGTGTCTATCCCGCCGCGAATCGGCCGTCGCTGACGTTCTCGCGGATCAGCGCGATCACCGTCCCGGTCGTCCGGGGCAGGAACGCCTCCGGGCTGATGTAGCTGCGCGGCCCGACGTGGGTGGCCGGGTCGAGACGGTGCACGGCGACCTTTCCGGCCCGGACGGCCCGGTTCCACCCGCTGGCCCGCAGCAGGGGCCAGCGCGGCGGGAAGATCCGGCCGCCCAGGTGCTCGATCCAGTCGGCCGAGCTGGTGATCACGTCGAGGCGCCGGGCGTGGCTCAGGTCGTTGGCGCCGTTGTGGAAGCCGCCGATCGAGATCAGGTGCAACGGGCACCGCAGCCGCGTCCACAGCCCGTCGACCGCGCCCGTCGCCAGCTGCGCGCCACCGCTGTAGCTGAGCAGCACCACCGGCACGCCACTGTCCGGCCGGTAACCCGCGAGCAGCAGGTGCTCGGCGATCTGCGAGCCGACGGCCCGGTTGTAGTGCGGGCGGTAGCGGCGGTCGGCGGCGATGAAGATCTGCATGACATTGTGCAGGAACAGCACCAACCCGGCCCGCCGCCGCAGCCAGGCCCAGATCCGGCGGTCGGCGAGCGGGTCGGCCAGCGGTGAGTACGGCAGCACCTGACCCAGCACGCGCAGCTCGGGCGCGCCGGCGAGCACGGCCTGGACCAGCCGGCCGCCGTCGCGCGTGTCGCGGAATCGCCGCTTGCCGATGCCGTCCAGATAGACCAGATAGGCGTCCGGCGGCCGGTCCGCCTCCGCTCCCCGGGCGTACGGCATCCCGTCCGGCAACACGGTGGCCGGGGACCGCCAGCCGGCCGCGTAGGCCAGCAGCTCGTACCGGGCCAGCAGACCCTCCACGAGCAGCACGCCGCCGATCCCGGCCAGCACCAGCAGAAGCCAAGCCTGGATCATGCGAGCACCGCCGGCCGCCGGTGCAGCCGTACGACCAACCGGCGGATCCCGTCGACGGCCGCTGCCAGCACGATGCCGGTCACGGCCACCCACCCGGCCGCGGTCCACCACCCGATCCCGGCCGAACCGGCCAGTACCCCGGCCAGCCCAGCGCCCACGCCGACCAGCAGCAATCCGTGCAGCGCGGGCCCCAGCAGCGGAAACGCGAGCACGGCGGAGAGCAGCAGCGGCGCCAGCAGGGTCGGAGTCCAGTCCAGGGCAGCGCCCGCGGCCAGGCCGGCGAGGAACGGCCACAGCGCGAACACCGTCCCGTCGACCACAGTGCCGGTGAACAGCAGCCCGACCGTCCCGGCCCGCGTCGCCCCGGAGCGCCCCGCGACCAGGGGCAGCACCCGCCCGGCGGCCTCGGACAGCCCGGCCAGCACGAGCAGCACCACGATCCCGGCGGTCATCGCCCGGCCGGCACGATCTTCAGGTAGCGCTCGATCTCGTCCACGGCCCGGCCGAACCCGCCCGCCCGCTGCTGAGCGTCGCGCACGGTCTGCGCGGCTTCGCGGAACCCCGGCTCGTCGAGCAGCCGCCGGGCCAGCGCCCGCACGACGTCCTCCCGGACCTCGTCGTTGGTGATCGACAGCCCGGCCCCGAGGGCGACCACCCGCGAGGCCACCAGCGGCTGGTCGGCGCCCTGGGGCACGACCAGCATCGGGACCCCGGCCAGCAGGGCCTCGTTGGTGCCGTTCATGCCGCCGTGGGTGATGAACATGGCCGCCCGGCCCAGCACCTCGAGCTGCGGCACGGACCGGCGGGCGATCACGTTGCCCGGCAGCGGGCCCAGCTCGGCCGGATCGTGGGAGCCGGTCGCGATCACCACGGTGCCGCCGAGCGGGGCGAGCGCGGCCGCGAACGTCCGCAGCAGGCGGGGGTCGGCATCGAACACGGTGCCCAACGAGGCGTACAGAACCGGGTCCTTCAGCTCGTCGAGCGGGAACGACGGGTCGGCCGGGCGAGCGCCGATACTCGGGCCCACGAAACGGTAGGACTCGCCGAAGCCGTCCGCCCCGATCTGGAACGCCCGCGAGGTGTAGACGAGATTGAGCGGCTGGCGCAGGTTGCCCAGATCGGTCAGCGGCAGCCCCCGCCCCAGCTGCGACCGGGCCCGCAGATAGCCGAGCGCGGCGCCCGGGCGGGACAGCGCCTCACCCGCCAGCTCCCACGAGGCCCGGGTGGGACTGAGCGCCTGCCGATTGAAGGCGAACGTGGTGAACGACGACACCGCGGGCACACCGAGCTCCCGCGCCGCGACCAGGCCCCACGGGCAGGCGGAATCGTGGACGATCAGGTCGGGCCGGATGCGGCGCAGATCGGCCAGCAGCGGCGGCAGCAACCGGATGGTCGCCTCGGCCAGCCCGCGCACCAGCGACAACGGCGTCGGCGGATCGGGCAGCGGCTGGTCCCCACCGGGATAAAGGTGCACTGTCGCGCCGGCCGCCTCGACCTTGGCCGCGAAGGCGGGTGACGTGTGGTAGGTCACGGTGTGTCCACGCCGGACCAGCTCGGCCACGACCGGCAGCGTCGGATTGACCCGCCCGTGCATGGCGATGTTGAGGAACGCGATGGTGCTCATCGTTCGACCTCCGTTGCTTGCGTCGTGGCCCGGTAGAGGCCGGGCCCGTCGATGTCCAGCCGATCCAGGAACCGCCCGGCCGCGCCGGCGGCGGTGGTGATCAGTCGCCGCGTCTGCCCGAGGTCCCACGGCGCGGGCCAGGCCTCGATCCCGTTCGGCAGCACGACGGTCGGGATGTGCCGGGACACTTCGAGCAGGTCACGCTCGATCTGGTGCCGGAACATCAGCACTCCGGCCCGGGCCGCGATGGCGCCCGCCCGCCGGTGCGGCACCGACGCGGGCAGCGGGCTGCTCTCCGGTCCGATCGACAGCGCGAGCACGCTGGCCGCCCCGGCCTGCCAGGCCGCCAGCACCGGGACATAGGCCACCACCCCGCCGTCGACCAAGGTCCTTCCATCCCGTACGACCGGAGGCAGCACCCCCGGAATGGCCGCGCTGGCGAGCAGGGCCGACTCGAGGTCACCGTGATCCAGCAGCACCGGGTCGCCGCTGGCCAGGTCCATGGCGACCGCCGTGAACGGGATCGGCAGCTGCTCGATCCGCTCGGGCAGCCCGGCCCGGGCGATCAACCGGCGCAGGCCGCGGTCGGCGAAGACACTGGCCCGCGAGGACGGATAACCCAGCGGGAAGACGTCGCGGCGGCGCAACCGGCTCCACACCTGGTCGAGCCAGGGCGCCGCGTCGTCGGGGTGAGCAGCGGCGATCGCCCCGGTGAGGGCGCCGACCGAGGTGCCGACGATCAGATCCGGTACGAAGCCGCGCTCCTCCAGGGCGTAGCCGGCGCCCACGTGGGCCGCGCCGAGCACACCACCGCCGCCCACCGCCACAGCGACGGGCCGGGGAAGCCGGATCGGACCCATGTCAGCCTGACCGGGTGATCACCCGTTCTGTGACAGCGGGCGGAGCTGTTTGCGGGAACTGATGCCGAGCTTGGTGAAGACCTTGCGCAGGTGCCACTCGACGGTGTGCTGGCTCAGGAACAGCTGGGCGCCGATCTCGGCGTTGGTCAGGCCGCTGCCGGCCAGCGCGGCGATGTTCGCCTCCTGCACGGTGAGGCTGTCGCTGGCCCTCGCGACCGGACCGGCCACCACCTCGCCGGCGGCGGCCAGTTCGCGCCGGGCGCGCTCGGCGAACGCGTCGGCGCCGGCCGCGGTGAGCATGTCGTGGGCGGTGCGCAACTGGCCCCGGGCATCGCGACGGCGGCCCTCGCGGCGCAGCCATTCGCCGTACAGCAGGTGAGTGCGGGCCAGTTCCAGCCGGAGCCCGGTCCGGCCCAGGTGGTCGACCGCCTGCCGGTAGCACGATTCGGCGTCCGGCCCGGCGCGCAGCAGCGCGGTGCACCGGGCCAGGACGCCCAAGGCCCAGTCGGTTCCGGCCGCGCGCAGTCTCGGCGCCAGACTGTCGTAGGCCCCGGCAGCGTCCTCCGGGCGGTCGGCCCGGACGGCCGCCTCGATCAGCTCGGCGTGCGACCAGTACCAGACGCCCGACTCGTTCGGATGCTCGATCGCGGAGCGGGCCGCGGGCAACGCCTCGTGATAGCGAGCCAGCCCGTTCATCAACACCGCCCACGTCCAGTGGGTGACCATGACCGCGCTGTCCTCGCCCCGGGCCAGCACGTCGGCGGTGGTCGCCTCGATCAGCGGGAGGGCCACGTTCTCATCGCCCTTGAAGGCGGCCACAGTTAATGCACCGTAGGGCGCGAGGGCGACGGCGGTGGCGTCCCCGATGGCGTGGATCTCGGCGATCACCGCGGCCGCCGCCGACTGCTCGCCCCGGAACATCTGCAGGCAGACGAGCGAGTTGAGAGTGAGCGGCAACACGCTGAGGTCGCCGAGGGCCCGGGCGGTGCGGACGTGTCGCTGGTTCAGGACCGCCCACGCCTCCTCGTCCCAGACCATGGCGCTGGTGACCAGGGCCAGCCACAGCCAGGGCTGATCCGACTCGCCGTCGGCCCGGAAGGCCCGGACCGCCTCGTGGGCCAGCGGCGCGGCGGCTTCGTAACCCTCGGTCCAGAGCACGGCGAGGGCGTTGAGCAGCAGGTCGCCGGGGCGACGGCGGACGGGGACGGGAGCCGCCAGCACGGCCCGCCCCACCTCGGCGACATCGGCGCCACCGGCCATCCCACCCGCCAGCAGCGCCGCGCCCAGAGCGTCCCGGTACGTGTCGCGGGCCAGCTCCAGGTCGAGCGGTTCGAGGCGGCGGGCCGCGTCCAGCAGCAGCCGGGGCGCGGCCATGTCGTGGCCGGACGCGAAGGCGATCTGCGCTCGCAACAGGGTGATCCGGGCCTGATGGAGCTCGTCGGCCGGCCCCTCGGCCGTGAGCAGGAGTTTGGACGCGACCTCGAAGGCGCCGCATCTCAGCTCAGCCTCGGCTGCGGCCAGGGCCCGGAAGGCCCGGATCGCCGGATCGGGGGTGAGCTCGGTGGCCCGTCGCAGGAACTCGGCGGCGGCCGCCACCCCGCCGCGGAGCTGGGCCCGCTCGGCCGAACCGACCAGGTCGGCCGCGATCGGTTCGTCGGCCTCGTCGGCCGCGTGGGCCCGGTGCCAGGCCCGCCGGTCGGGGTCGGCCACCGGATCGGTGGCCTCGGCCAGCGCGCGGTGGACTTCACGCCGGTCGTGGGGCGACGCCGCCCGATAGACCGCCGTCCGCACCAGCGGATGCCGGAACCGCACCCGGGAGTCGAGGTCGATCAACCCGGCCTCCACCGCCTGGGCGATGGCGCTCATCGGCAGGCCCAGCCGGGCGGCGGCCGAGCGCAGCAGCCCGGCGTCGCCGAGCGGCTCGGCCGCCGCCGTCAGCAACAGCTTGCGGGTGGCCGCGGGCAGCACCCCGACCCGCTGGGCGAAACTCCGCTCGATCTTGCCGGCCAGCGGGCGGGCATCCGGACGCCCGAAGCCGCCGGCCAGTTCGGCCGCGGTCAGCCCGCGCGGCAACTCGAGCAGGGCCAGGGGGTTGCCGCGGCTCTCGGCCACGATCCTGTCCCGGACCCGCTCGTCCAATCGCCCGGGCACCGCCGACTCGAGCAGGGCCCGCGCGTCGTCGCTGCTCAGTCCTTCGACGGCCCGGTTCGGCAGACTGCGCCAGGCCAGACCGGCGGCCGGCTCCCGGATGGCGAAGACCACGCCCACCCGCTCCGCCAGCAGCCGCCGGGCCACGAAGGTCATCGTCTGCACCGACATGTCGTCCAGCCACTGCGCGTCGTCGATCAGGCACAGCAGCGGTCTGTCCTCGGCCACCGCGGCCAACAGGCTGAGCACGGCCACCCCGACCAGCAGGCGGTCCGGCGGGGCGCCGGCGCTGTAGCCGAAGACGACGGCCAGCGCATCGCGTTGCGGGCCGGGCAGGCGCCCGCGTTGATCCAGCATGGGCCCGCACAGCTGGTGCAGCCCGGCGAACGGCAGTTCGACCTCGGACTCGGCCCCCGCCGCCCGGGCCACCCGGAACCCCGCCGACCGGCGGCCGACATACCGCAGCAGAGCCGACTTCCCGATGCCGGCCTCGCCGTGCAGAAGCAAGGCCTGACCCCGGCCGGAGCGCACTTCGCTGACCAACTGGTCCAGGGCCGCGCATTCCGCACGCCGTCCACGAACCTCGCGCGCCGCAGCACCGCCGGTCATGGCTCAATCCCTCCCCCGGATCCGAGGCTAAAGCCGATCAGCGCCGCGCGATAGAGCAAGTGGCGATCGATACCCACTGTTACGCCAATTCGACCGGGACAGGGGTGTACCCGCAGGGCATCCCACTCGGCCGGGAGGCGTCGTACCGTCGGACGGGTGGACAATCGAGCCGAGGTACGCGACTTCCTGACGACCCGCCGGGCGAAGATCACGCCGGATCGGGCCGGCATCCCCACCTCGGGGCAGCGCCGGGTGCCGGGCCTGCGCCGCAGCGAGGTGGCCGCGCTGGCCGGGATGAGCGTCGAGTACTACGCCAAGCTCGAGCGGGGTTCGCTGGCCGGGGTCTCCGCGGGCGTGCTCGAGGCGATCGCCCGGGCGCTGCAGCTCGACGAGGCCGAGCGGGCCCACCTGTTCCGGCTGGCCGGCTCGGCCAACGGCAGCAGCGCGCTGGTCCGGCCGAGCCGGCTGTCCAAACCGGGAGCCGTGCGGCCGAACCTGCAGTGGTCGCTGGACGCCATTCACACACCGGCCATCCTGGTCAACAACCGGCAGGACGTGGTGGCCACCAACCACCTGGGCCGGGCCATGCACAGCGACCTGTACACCGAGCCGGGCGTCGTGCCCAACTTCGGGCGGTTCACGTTCCTCGACAGCGCGGCCCGCCGCTTCTATCCCGACTGGAACCTGTTCGCCGACATGTTCGTGGCCAACCTGCGGACGGCGGCCGGCAAGGACCCGCACGACAAGGGCATCCACGACCTGGTCGGCGAGTTGTCGACCCGCAGCGACGAGTTCCGCCGCCGGTGGGGTGCGCACAATGTGCGTACGCACGGAACCGGCACCAAGATCTTCTATCACCACGTCGTGGGTGAGCTCGTGCTGGCGTACGAAAGCATGGATCTTCGCGCCGACGCCGACCTCACGCTGACCATCTATGCGGCCGAGCCCGCCTCGCCGACCGCCGAGGCCCTGTCGCTGCTGGCCTCCTGGGCCGCCACCGAACTCCGCGCCCCAGCCCAGTAGCCGGCCGCGCGTCCCCCACTTCGGCCTCGTGGCTCGCCGGCGCTTCCCACACCCTGGCCTGGTAGCCCCCCGCGCTTCCCGCACCCCGGCCTCGTAGCCCGTGCGAGCCGGACGATCGGTCCGTGCTGGCCGTGGAACCGTCGGCCCGGATCCGAGCGCAGCGAGCGCTCGACGTCGCGCCGGCCCTGGACGCGATGGCCGAGCAGCTGCCGTTCGACGACGACTCGTTCGATGCGGTGATGGCCACCGTGACCGTGCACCAATGGGCGGACGTCGGGCGCGGGCTCAGTGAGCTGCGCCGCGTCGCGCGGGAGGCGGTCGTCGTGCTGACCTTCGACGGGGATGCGCTCGATCGGCTCTGGCCGGCCGAGTACGTCCCGGAGCTGATCGCGGCCGAGCGCCGTCGATACCCGCTGATCGATTATCTTTCTTCGATAATCGGTAAGCGGGTCGATGTTCGTGAAGTGCCGATCCCGATCGATTGTGTCGACGGGTTCACCGAAACCTATTACGCCCGGCCTGAGCAGTTCCTCGATCCGCGGGTGCGGGCCGCCCAGTCGGCCTGGGACTTCGTCGACGAGCAGGCCAATCACCGGGCGGTCGAGCAACTCCGCGCCGGCCTCGCATCCGGAGCCTGGGACGCACGCCACGGGCACCTGCGCACCCAGCCCGAATTCCACGGCTCCTTACGGCTACTGGCGGGACAGCCATGAGCAACAACCTGCGCACTCCACAGCTCGAAGCGGCCGACCGCCGGACAATCAGACAGTCGTACAACCGTGAGGGAACGGCCATGAGGGACAACCCGGACGCTCCACGGCCCGCCGCGACTGATGGTCGGAAGGTCATGCGGGATTACCTGCGGGCTTTGCCTGTGTTCGCGGGGAACCTGGGCTCTGAACCCGCCCACCTCAGTGCCGCGGACTTCCGGGCCCGTCCGGCCGGATCGCGGGCCGAGGCGTCCCCGGGCCGGCAGAGCCAGGATCTACCGGACCGCCGGATCCTCGACGTCGCCCTCGAAGAAGCTCTCGCCAGAGTCCGAGACCAGGACCTGCACGAGACCCGGGAACGAACCGACGCTGTAGTGCCACGGTGGACGCTCTACAACCTCGATGCCGACGAGGTCGAGTTCTGGCAGGGCGACCGGGAGCGCAAACACACCCGCCTCCGCTACACGCGTACGGCATCGGGATGGGCGCGGACCCTGCTGTGGCCGTGATGGCAAGATCGGGCGGGTGGAACTTCCCTCGTGCGTGAATGCCGTGGTTTTCGACAACGACGGTCTGCTCGTCGACACCGAGGTGTGCTGGACCCGGGCCGAGACGACGATCTTCGCCGAGCACGGGCACGGCTTCGGGGTCGAGCAGAAGCAGATCGTCATCGGTAAGACGCTGGCCGCGGCCGGGCTGGCCATGGCCGGCTATTTCGGGCGGCCCGGCGAGGGCCCGGCGCTGGCGCAGCGCCTGCACGACCTCGTGGCGGTCGAACTCGCAGCCGGCGCCGATCCGCTGCCCGGCGCCCGCGAGCTGGTGTCGCTGCTGCGCGGCCGGGTGCCGATCGCGGTGGCCAGCAACAGCCCGCGTGCCTTCGTCGACGCCGCGCTGGTCTCGGCCGGGCTCGACGACCTGTTCACCGTCGTGCTCAGCGCCGACGACGTAGAGCACCCCAAGCCGGCCCCTGACCTCTATCTGGCCGCCTGCGCCCGTTTGCAGGCCGACCCGGCCCGTACGGTGGCGTTCGAAGATTCCCGCACCGGTGCCACCTCGGCCCGGGCGGCCGGCACCTTCGTCGTCGGTGTGCCCTCCCTGCCCGGCGTCGACCTCGCCGCCGACGTCACCGTCCCCAGCCTCGCCGACCCGGCCCTGCTCGCCTGGGCCCGCGCCGCGGGCCACGAACTCGCGTAATCGCCCGACGCGCGGCCTCACGCACGGACCGGTCCCTCAGTCATGCCGGCGATTCTGGCAGTCGCCATACTCCTGAGCCATGGACTTCGACGACTACCAGCGCGGCGCCCTGCGGACGGCGGCGCCCCGGGACAAGAAGAACGAACTGCTGCACCTGGTGCTGGGCCTGGTCGGCGAGTCCGGGGAGGTCGCCGAGAAGTTCAAGAAGTGGGTTCGCGATTCCGACAGCGACGAGACCCGCATCGACCGCGCCGACATCGCCAAGGAGCTGGGCGATGTGCTGTGGTACGTGGCGGTTCTGGCCGACTACCTGGACCTCTCGATGGACGACATCGCCACCACCAACCTGGCCAAACTGGCCAGCCGCCAGGGCCGCGGCGTCCTCGGTGGCAGCGGCGACGACCGTTGACGGCGATCGCCATAATCAACTCATGGCTGAGCTGAGCTCCGGTCTGCCCCGACGGGCCGGTCTGCTGATGGTGGCCGGGTTCGGCGTGTTCGCCGTGGCCGTGGACTTCGTCCTCCTGCAGCTCACCTATCTGGCGTTCGGCTGGATCGCTCCGGCCGCGGCGGGAGCGGTCGCCGACCGGCCGGTCGTCTTCGCCACCTGGGTCGCGCTGCTGCGGCTGCCCATGGTGCTCGCGTACATCCTGGTCGCCGCCCCACGCGGCTGGCGGGGCCAACTCCGCAACGGCGAGTTCCCGGACACGCCGGAGCGCCCGAAGGCCGTACGCGTATGGGTGTTGGACGGCCTCTGGTCCGTGCTGGCCGCGCTGATCGTCTTCCACTACATCGCCGACCCGGGCGACGCGCACTTCTGGGGTCTCGTCGCCCTGACCGCCGCCGGCCCACTCCTGCTGACGGTCGTCCCGCGCGGCGGGCGGTGGCTGTGGCGCCGGCGGCGCGCTTGACCCCGACGCGACGTCATGGTTTGCCATAGGGGGCATGAACCGCGTCTCGTCGGCCTACCTGGCCTCCTACGTCCTCTCCATGCTGGGCAATTCCATCGCGGGCGTGGTGCTGCCGCTGCTCGTCCTGCAGATCACCGGGAGTGTGCTCGCCACCGGCGCCGTTGCTGTGGCATCGGCGTTGCCGGCCGCCGTAGCCGGGCTGGTCATGGGCGTGGTCATCGACCGCATCAACCGGCGTACGGCGTCCGTGCTGACCGATGTGATCTCCGCGCTCGCGGTCGCGGCGCTACCCCTGGTCGACGCCACGGTCGGACTGGCGCTCGGGTGGTTCGTTCTGTTCGCGGTGATCGGCTCGTTCGGTGACGTGCCGGGGCTGACCGCGCGCGAGGCGATGATTCCCGGCGTGGTCCGCGCGGGCCGGATGAGCGCCGAGCGCTTGCTCGGGCTGCGGGAATCGCTCGGCGCGGTGGTCATGCTGATCGGCCCGGCGGCCGGCGCGGTGCTGATCGCGTCATTCGACGGAGTCACCGTGCTGTGGGTGACTGCAGCCACCTCAGCCGCGGCAGCCGCGGTCACGATGATCATTCCGCGCTCGGCCGGGGCGATCCCGGCCACCGGCCCCGGACGGCAGCGGGTGGTGTTGCGCGACGGCTGGCACACGCTCGTCCGGTCGCCCTTCCTGTTGACCACCACGCTGCTCAGCGTGGGCCTGGTCGTTGTGCTGGCCGGCTTCCAGGCGCTGGTCCTGCCGGTCTATTTCACCCTGCAGGAGCGGCCCGAACTGCTCGGCCTGGTGCTCAGCGCGCTCGCCGTCGGGCTGCTGATCGGGGGCGGCACGTACGCCGCGGCGGGTGGCCGGGGACGGCGGCGCACCTGGTTCACGACCGGGATGCTGATCACGATCGCCGGCTTCGGCCTGATGGCGACGCTGGCCGATCCATGGCTCGTGCTCGCCGCGGCCGCCCTGGTCGGGCTGGGCAACGGCCTGTTCGGGAGCCTGATGGGCGTACTCATGGTGGAACGCATCCCGGACGCGATGCGGGGACGGGTGATGGGCCTGCAGAACTCGATCCTCACCCTGGCCCCGGCCATCGGCATGGGCGGCGCGGCGCTGCTGGTCGACGGGTCCGGCGCTCGCACCGGGGCGATCGTCCTGGCCGTGGTCTGGCTCGCCACCGGCGTCTTCGCGATCGTCGCCCGCTCCCTGCGCGACCTGGAACCACGGCCGACCGCCGAGCCGGAGCTCGTAGGCTGAGGGCGGGAGGCGCGGATGAACAGCGGCGAGATCGCCCGCTTGGCCGGGGTCAGCGTGCGTACGCTGCGCCACTACCACCAGGTCGGGGTGCTGCCCGAGCCGGCGCGGCGGGGCAACGGCTACCGCGAGTACTCGGTCAGCGATCTGGTGCTGTTGCTGCGCATCCGGCGGCTGGCCGAGCTGGGGCTGCCGCTCGAGGAGATCCCGCCGCTGCTGGAATCCGAGGGGCGGGCCGACGCCGTGCTCGACGAGCTCGACCGGGAACTGGCCGGCCAGATCGCGCGGCTCGCCGCCCGCCGCGAGGTGATCGCCCGGCTGCGGGCGGCCGGGGCCAGCCCGGACACGCCGCCCGAGCTGGCCGAACTGCTCACGAACGCGGGCAGCAGCCCGGACCACCTGTCGGCCGAGATGCTGCGGCACGACCGCGAGATGATGCTTTTGCTACATCATCGGCTCGACGAGGAGGGCCGGACCGCGCTGGCGGGTCTGCTCGGCCAGGTCGCCGAACCGGATCTGCTGGCGGCCACGACCGCCCTGACGGCCCGGTTCGCCGCGCTCGGGCCGGACACGCCGGACGAGGAGGTCGACCGGCTGGTCGCCGACTATCACGTCGCGCTGGGCCACCTGACCTACGACGGTTTCGACGGGGTCGACGACCGGACCGGGGCGCTGCTCACGGCGTACCAGGAAAAGGTTTTCAACGATGCCCAGCGGGCTTTCCTGGCCCGGCTGATCCCGGGTTAGCCTGGGCGGCGTGTTCGACGGGGAGTTCGAGATCCATCTGACGGTACGGGCCGATCCGGGGCCGGCCGGATACGCCGAGGCGCACGGGCTGAAGTACACCCGGATCGTGCTCGACCGCGGTACGACACCGGACCAGCCGATGCTGACGGCGCGTGCTCACGGCCCGTTCGCCGCGGTCGCCGCCGAGGCTCACGAATGGCAGGCGCGGTTGGTCGCTGAGGGGTTCACGGTGACGCGGGTGAAGGTGGAGGCGTCGCCGTTCAACGCCGACGTGCCTCAGCACGAAGCGCAGGCCAGCCCCGACCGCTACTTCGAGCACCACATCAAGCTGGTCGTCGACACCGACGGCATCGAGCTGGCCCGGCACGTCAGCTCGAGACACGACGCGCACGTCTCCCGTAACGCCCGCCGCGGCGACCCGGACGGACACCACGAGCGGTTCGTCACCCAGCGCTGCTACGACTGCGGGTTGCCGGAGGCCCGCCGTCGCCTCGACGCGCTGCTCGCCGACCTGACCGGGCTCACGGTCGTCGAGGTCGAGCAGGAGTACGTCGTACTCGACAGCAATCCGGCGGTGGACGCGGGTTGGATCACCGGGTGAACCCGCACCGGTCGGTGATCGACCACATCCTCGCCGTCGTGGCCGACTCGCCGCTGGCGGACGCGCTGGTGCTGCGGGGCAGCGTCACGATGCTGGCGTGGGCCGGACCGCAGGCCCGCGAACCGGCCGACCTCGACTGGATCGTCCGCCCGGTGGCCGTGCAGCCGCAGGACCGCTGGTGGCCCTACCCGTACGTGGATGGCCTGCACCGCGTACGCACCGCGCCCGAGACGGTGCACCGGCGACCTCGCGACGAGCTGTGGGCCGAGCAGGACTTCGACGCCGAGGGCCACCGTCCGGTCCTGCCCCCGGAAGGCTTGCACTGGCTGCGCGCCGACGACATCGACGCCGGCCGCCCGCACGATGAGCTGCTCGAACTGCTGGAACTGCACCCGCAGACCCCCGACGGCATCCGCCTCGACCTGGAAGAAGTCACGTTCGACGCCGCTTTCGGCGACGCCTACGACACCGAATACGAAGGAGCGGGTTGCCGCGCCCTCGTCCCGTTCGACGGCGGCACGATCCAGCTCGATTTCGCGTACGACGAAAAGCTCCACGCCCCGGCCGTGCTCACCGCCATCCCCCGCGCTGACGGCCCGCCCACCGCACTGTGGACGGCGAGCCCCGAGCTGTCGCTGGCCTGGAAACTCCAGTGGCTGGCCACCGACCAGAACACCCACGGCACCAGCGACGGCAAAGACCTGTACGACGCCGTCCTGCTGGCCGAACGCCCTGGACTGCAGCTGTCCCCCGCACTACGCCGCATGCCAGGCATCGCCGACCTGACCCCGGCCACCATCCGCACCTGGACAATTACCAACCACCCGAGCATCCCCCACCCCGCCACTTGGCTCGACCGCCTCGCCCGAGCCCTCGAACCCATTCTCGAGGAGCGAACGCCCTGAGCCGGGAATGGCACCACGTCTTGTGGCCACGGTCGGTGCGCCTCTGGTTGCCGCTATCGGCTGTCGATCGTTGGACCGGCATGACCAAGACTCACGCAGTGCTGTTCGTCGTCGGCGCCTTCACTGTGGCTGCTGGTCTCGGCGCCTGCGCGCAGCCTTCGCGCGACGCCTCGATCGACCAGCGCGCGGGCCGGGAGGTCATGGTCAGGGCGGTCAATCAGATCTTTGGAACGCCGGAACAGCGTGCCGCCGGCGGGGAGGGTGAGCACTACGCCATAGAGGCCACGCTCGCCGACTGTGCTGAGCGCAAGAACTTGAAGTACACCGTGCACGGGTGGGACCCGCCCGGCATCGACCAGCCCTCGAACATGACCGACCTGCCGGTCCTGTTCGGGCCCGATCTGGCCGATTTCGGTATCGCCCGGGGCTTCTTGAAGCAGATCAGGCTGCGCGAAAACGCCGGACCGCAGCCGACCGAAGCCGAGGTCGCCCAGAGCAGGAGGTTCAACGAGTGCCGGCTGGAGGTGGCCTCGATGGACAACCGCCACCGGCCCGCCGCGCAGTACGCCCTCGAGCAGAAGTTCCGCGACGACCAGGCGCCGATTCACCAAGAACTGGAACCACGCCTGATCGGGTGGTACAGCACCTGCATGAGTCAGGCCGGGACCCCCGCCGACAACATGAACGACGCCTACCATCAAGCACAACGGAAGTTCGTGCCACTGATCCACCGGTCATCAGCCGAACTCAGCGTCTCGGAGGGCTGGGCCGAGGCAGAGGCATTCGAGAGGAAGACTGCCGCCGCCGATGTGAACTGCCGAAGGGCCAACGCCGACGCCGTGGTGACGGCGAGCGCGGCCGCAGTACAGACGTTCCTCGACCAACATCGCGAAGAAGTCGACACCGTTGCAGCCGCATGGGCGGCCATGCCGGCCATGCGCGACGCGGCCCGAAAGGCCGCTCGCAGAGCCTGACCGCGCAGCTGATTCAGAACCAGGTGCTGGCCTCGAGCCGGCCGGTGTTACCGAGATCGAGAGTCGACGGCAGGCTGACGAGCTGGCGCTTTCCGCCCGCGGTCACCGCTACCACGAGTGACACACCGGTGTCCGAGGCGCCGCTGACGCTGGTGACAGTGTTGCGCCAGGACAGCACCGACATCGCCCCCGTCCCCGGCTTCAGCACGAGCCGCTTCGGCGGCGGCGTGTAGTGCGTGCTGGCCACCACAGAAATCTTCAGCGGAAGCCCCTCCTCGTCAAGCACGACAATCTCGGGCCGCCCCCGCAGCTCGTACGGCTTGGTCCCG
This sequence comes from Paractinoplanes aksuensis, assembly GCF_024137025.1. GTDB lineage: Bacteria > Actinomycetota > Actinomycetes > Mycobacteriales > Micromonosporaceae > Actinoplanes > Actinoplanes aksuensis. The sequence goes on along the minus strand of NZ_JAMYJR010000064.1, from coordinate 1,282 downwards.
CAGTTCCGAACGTTCAGCACCATCTCCCGATACCCCATTGCCGCCTCCCCCCGCTCCGCCGTAACAAGCACCCCAACCAGCGAACAGGCCGACACAGCCTCAATCGCCTCCGGACCAGAAGGACCAGGAGAGCCAAAAGGAACAGCAGGGAGAACCGAGGGCCGATCAACAGCCGACGCGGCCGGCATGGGAGTCGCTGCAGGCGGCAACCCACTGGCCTGCCACGGCTCGGAACAAGAGGCCACCATCGGACCAACCAGCAACAGCACCAACCACCGGCCCCTGAACACCCGGCCGATCATGCCGCACCCCCGCAAACCAACGCTCAGCGCACGGCACCATCCGGAGGCGCGAAGCCAACGTCCCGAAGGACCCGCGCAACGCGACGACGGTCCCGATTGTGGTAGCGCAGAGTGAGCCACCCAAACTCATCCGTCTCGACCACGGCGTGCACTCCGGCTCCCCGGAGCTGCGAAGCGACCTGCTCCGCCTCGGCCGCGTTGTCGGTCCAGGTGTGGCTGGCCGTCATGCCACCCCACTTGCGCCGATCAGCGACGAGTATGGCGACGAAGAAAGCAGCGCCACCGAATGGCGCAGTCACCGAGGACGAGACGCCGGTCAACCGACCCACGACCGCCCCGGCCGCGGCTCCGGAGGCGCAGAGCCCGGCGACAGCCGCCCAGCCAACAGCGTTGAGCTGCGCGGTCCGAAACAGCTCCCAACGACCCACTGCCTTGCTAGACAAATAGGCCGAAGCAGGCATCCCTCCAGCATGAACGTCAAACGGCGCCACGAACCTCCGAACGCCCTGTTCACGCCGTCAAAGGCGACCCCGGTTCACCCCGAACGACCACATCGGCCCGCCTGACGAGCCAATCAAGACCGGCCGACTTCCTCTTCAGGCAGACCTGCGAACTCCATTTAGAAGAAACACACGAGAACCATTCTCTCTCCCCACAATCGTCTCCCACCCCAACCACCCACGACGCCTCTAACCCCACCGCCCGCGTAACCGGCACGGTACGAACGCGCACCCCACCACCCAGGTCCGCCCGCGGAAGAAACAGTCCCAACTCCATCCACAGAGCGGCAGCCCGACCCCGAAGCCGCACGGGCCTCCCCAGCTCAGCCCATCACAAAGAGAAGCACCAGCCACGACGCAACGGCGAGGTAGAACCCCCGCAAGGGTGGGGGGGGGGGGGGGGGGGGGGCGGGGGGCCCCACGCCCCCCCCCCCCCCCCCCCCCCCCCCCCCCCCCCCCCCCCCCCCCCACACCCCCCCC
>NZ_JAMYJR010000063.1 GCF_024137025.1 Paractinoplanes aksuensis | reverse complement strand
CCCCCCCCCCCCCCCCCCCCCCCCCCCCCCCCCCCCCCCCCCCCCCGCCCCCCCCGCCCCCCCCCCCGGGCCCGGGCGCGGGGCCCCCCCCCCCCCCCCCCCCCCCGCCGCCATGCCGTGGGAGGTAACACGTGACGATCGCCAAGCCCGCCGTCGCCCCGCCCGGGGGCGACGGGACCGAACACCGGATGATCCGGAACCCGGTGCTGCCCGGGTTCCACCCCGACCCGTCGATCGTGCGGGCCGGATCCGACTACTACATCGCCACCTCGACGTTCGAGTGGTTCCCGGGCGTCCGGTTGCACCACTCGACCGATCTGGTGCACTGGCAGCCGCTCGGCGGCGCGCTGACCGAGCGGCGGCTGCTCGACCTCACCGGCGCCGCGGACTCCTGCGGCATCTGGGCCCCCAATTTGACGTACGCCGATGGGCTGTTTCATCTTCTCTACACCGATGTGGCGACGTTCGCGGGCGGGTACTGGGACCCGCAGAACTATCTGATCACCGCGCCCGAGGTGACGGGCCCGTGGTCGGATCCGGTGGTGCTGCACGGCCGGGGCTTCGACGCGTCGCTGTTCCACGACGAGGACGGCACGACGTGGATGCTGTCGATGCGCGCCGACTGGCGGCCCGGCCGCAACCGCTTCGGCGGCATCGAGATCCAGCAGTACGACCCGGTCGCTCGCCGGCTGACCGGCCCGGCCCGCCTGATCTTCGAGGGCACCGGCGCCGGTCTCACCGAGGCGCCCAACATCTATCGCAAGGACAGCTGGTACTACCTGGTCACCGCCGAGGGCGGCACGAGCTGGGAACATCAGGTCAGCGTGGCCCGGTCCCGGCAGCTGTTCGGCGAGTACGAGGTGGACCCGGGCGGGCCGCTGCTGACCTCGGCCGGACGCCCGGAACTGCCGCTGCAGAAGGCCGGCCACGGCAGCCTCGTGCAGACCGCGGGCGGCGAGTGGTACCTGGCCCACCTGGTGGCCCGGCCGTACACGCCGACCGGCCGCTGCGTGCTGGGCCGCGAGGCCGCGCTGCAGAAGGTGGAGTGGGCCACCGACGCCTGGCCCCGCATCCACGACGGCGTACCGGCCGAACAGGTCCCGGCCCCGGCCGGCGTGACCGTCACGCCCCGGCCGCCGTCCTCCGAACTGCTCGAGGACGACGACTTCGACGCGCCGGCGCTCGGCCCCAACTGGTCGACCCTGCGCCGCCCGGCCACGCCGGACTGGGCCGACCTGGCGGCCCGCCCCTCGCATCTGCGGATCCACGGTGGACAATCACCGATGGCCCGGCACCGCCCGAGCCTGGTCGCCCGCCGGGTGACGTCGCCCCGGTGCACCTTCGACGTGACCTGCGAGTTCGAGCCGCGCACGACCCGCCAGCTGGCCGGGATCACGGCGTACTACAACTCGCGCAACTGGTACTACCTGCATCTGACGGCCGACGACGACGGCACTCCGGTGCTCGACCTGCTGGTCTGCGACAGCGGCCAGGTCACCACCGCGCCCGGCCTGCGGACCGTGGTCGACGGCGTGCCCCGGGTCGGTCTGCGCATCGCCCTGGACGGTCCGGCCCTGACGTTCGCGTACACGACCAACCCCGGCCCGGTCGCGGTCTGGCACACCCTGGGGCGCACGTTCGACGCCACCACCCTGTCCGACGAGTACGCCGCCGTCATCGTCCCCGGCGAACCCGAGGCGTGGGGCTTCACCGGCGCCTTCGTCGGCCTCTGGGTGCAGGACCTGGGGGCCGAGGGCGGCTACGCCGACTTCGACCGGGCCGTCTACCGGGCCGGTTGAGTCACAGGATGCCGCTCACGGTGACGAACGAATGAGCCGGCAGACGCACCCGCAGCGCGCCGCCGGCCACCGAGACGCCGTCGTGCGCGTGCGGGGCCACCGCCGACGGCGTCTGCGGCGTGTTGTGGTCCTGCACCGCGCCCGAGGTCAGGATCTGCGCCTCGACCGTTTCCAGGGTGCCCCCGCGGATCTCGATCCGGACGTCGGCCGGCGCGCCGGCGTCGAGGTTGGACAGCGACACGAGCAACCGGCCGTCCTTGCGGCTGGCCGACATCGACACGGTCGTCAGGTTCGCGTCGCCGACCGGCCGGGACGGCGGCGCGGTGCGGACGTCGACACGCAGCGAGGTCGCGTCCTGGTGGCCCTGGTTCATCCGGAAGACGTGGTAGGTCGGGGTGAGGACCAGAGCGCCGGAGTCCGGGTCGGTGAGAATCATGGCCTGCAGTACGTTCACCGTCTGCGCGATGTTGGCCATCACCAGCCGGTCGGCGAAGCGGTGGAAGACGTCGAAGTGCACGCCGGCCACCAGCGCGTCGCGCAGGGTGTTCTGCTGGTACAGGAATCCGGGGTTCGTGCCCGGCTCCACGTCGAACCAGGTGCCCCACTCGTCGAGCACCAGCCCGACGGTCTGGCCCGGGTCGTACGCGTCCATGACGGCGGCGTGCCCGGCCAGGATCTCCTCGATGCGGGCCGCCGCGACCATGGTCGTGTAGTACTCGTCGGTGTCGAACGCCGTGGCCGATCCCTTCTGCTCCCAGGTCGGGCCGGTCAGCGTGTAGTGGTGCACGGACAGGGCGTGGTAACCCGTGCTGCGGATGCGCCGGCAGCCGAGGTGCCCGATCTGCTTCATCAGCGTCTCGGTCCAGGCGTAGTCGGCGCCGTTGGCCCCGGCCGCGATCTTGTAGAGCTGGTTGTCGCCGTAGTCGCGGCAGTACGTGCCGAACCGCCGGGCCTCCTGGGCGTAGTGCTCGGCGGTCATGTTGCCGCCGCAGCCCCAGGCCTCGTTGCCCAGCCCCCAGAAACGCACCCGCCACGGCTCGTCGCGCCCGTTGGCCTTACGCAGCCGGGCCATCGGCGAGTCGCCCTCGCGGGTCAGGTACTCGACCCATTCGCTCATTTCCCGTACGGTCCCGGAGCCGACGTTGCCGCTGATGTACGGCTCGGCCCCGAGCAGCTCGCACAGCTCCATGAACTCGTGCGTGCCGAAGTGGTTGTTCTCCTCGACCCCACCCCAGTGCGTGTTGACCATGGTGGGTCGCTGCGCCCGAGGTCCGATCCCGTCGCGCCAGTGGTATTCGTCGGCGAAGCACCCGCCGGGCCACCGCAGGTTCGGGATGTTCAGGGCCCGCAGAGCCTCGACGACATCGAGCCGGATGGCCCCGTCGACGTAGAAGCCGCCGTAGATGCAGCGGCCCAGGTGCTCGGCGAAGTGCCCGTAGAGGTGCCGGCTGATGCGGGGGCCGTCGAGGTCCACGTTGAGCACCGCTTCGAACCGAGTTGCCATCGCTGGGCCTCCTGCTGTGAGCTGGGCATCCGCAACTTCCGCTCGTCGGCGAAACGTTTCAGTTCAATGTCTCGACCGAGCCGCCGTGGATGCACGTTAACAACGACTTCCACCTCATGGTGACGAATATCTTGACATGCACGTAGGTCACTTCATAGCTTGGCTTCACATTCCGGAAACACTCCGAAACTTTCGGTTCCGAGAGGTGACTTTCATGGCGCCCAGGAAATTTTTGGCGGTAACCGCCGCGGCGGTCCTGAGCACGGTAGGCCTGGCCGCTTGCAGTGGCGGCGACGATGACAGCGGCGGGGGCTCGGACTCGGGCGGCGCCGTCACGATGACGCTCTGGCACAACTCCACGACCGGGCCCGGCAAGGCGTTCTGGGACAAGGCGGTGGCCGACTTCCACACGGCCAACCCGGCCGTCACGATCAAGATCCAATCGATCCAGAACGAGGATCTGGACGGCAAGCTGCAGACGTCGCTGAACTCCGGTTCGGCGCCCGACATCTTCCTGCAGCGCGGCGGCGGCAAGATGGCGGCCATGGTCGAGGCGGGCCAACTGAAGGACATCACCGACCTCGTCACCCCGGAGACCAAAGCCGCGGTCGGCGACGCCGCGCTCGGCACCGGGCAGGTCGACGGCAAGACGTACGCCGTGCCGGTATCGATCCTTCCCGGTGGTTTCTGGTACAGCAAGAACATCTTCCAGAAGGCCGGCATCACGGCCACACCGACCACTGTGGAGGAATTGGTCGCGGCCGCGGCCAAGCTCAAGGCCAACGGGACGCCGATCGCCCTCGGCGCCAAGGACGCCTGGCCGGCCGCCCACTGGTACTACTTCTTCGCCCTGCGCGCCTGCAGCAAGGACTCGCTCGACGCGGCGGCCAAGGACAAGAACTTCACCGATCCCTGCTGGACCAAGGCCGGCGACGATCTCAAGTCCTTCGCCGACACCGAGCCCTACAACAACGGCTTCCTGACCACCTCGGCCCAGCAGGGCGCGGGCAGCTCGGCCGGCCTGGTCGCCAACGGCAAGGCGGGCATGGAGCTGATGGGCTCGTGGGACCCGGGCGTGATCGCCGGTCTCACCAAGGACAAGAAGCCGCTGCCCGACCTCGGCTTCTTCCCGTTCCCGGCGGTGGCCGGCGGCCAGGGTGACCCCGCGGCCATCATGGGCGGCGCCGACGGCTTCTCGTGCTCCGAGAAGGCGCCCAAGGAGTGCGCCGACTTCCTCAACTACATCCTCACCAAGCCGCTGCAAGAGGCGTACTACAAGGCTTTCAACTCGCTGCCGGTCAGCAAGGAGGCCCAGGGCGCGGTGACCGAGGAGTACCTCAAGGCCGTCCTCGACGCGTACAACAAGGCGCCGTACGTCTCGCAGTGGCTCGACACCCTGTACGGCCAGAACGTCGGCAACGCCCTGAACGTCGGGGTCGTCAACCTGCTCGCCGGCAAGGGTGACGTCGCCGGGATCATCAAGGCCACCAACGACGCGGCCAAGAAGGGCTGAGCGTGACGCTCACCCGCCTACGGGACGGAGGCGGCGTCCAGGCGCCGCCTCCGGTGCGCCCCCGCCGGCGCGGCATCGGCTGGGCCCAGCGGCTCGAGATCGTCGCGCTGTCCGGCCCGGCGATCCTGGTCTTCGTCAGCTTCGTCATCTTCCCGGTGCTGATGGCCGCCTACTACGGCTTCTACAAGTGGAAGGGCTACGGCGTCCCGACCAACTTCGTCGGGCTCGACAACTACAAGACCATCCTGCAGGACACCGCGTTCCACGAGGCGCTGTGGCACAACGCCGAGATCCTCGTGCTCTCGCTCGTGCTCCAGGGGCCGGTCGCGATCGGTCTCGCCCTGCTGCTCAACCGCCGGATGCGGGGTCAGTCGGCCATCCGCGTGCTCATCTTCGTCCCGTACGTAATCTCGGAAGTGATCACCGGCACCGCGTGGGCCCTCATCCTGCAGACCAACGGCGCCGGCAACGACATCCTGGAGTCGATCGGCCTGGGCGGGCTGACCCAGGACTGGCTGGCCGACCCGAAACTGGCCATCTGGTCGCTGATGTTCATCCTGACCTGGAAGTACGTCGGGTTCGCGGTGATCCTGTTCCTGGCCGGCATGCAGAACATCCCGGACGAGCTGTCCGAGGCGGCCGCGGTCGACGGCGCCTCGTTCTGGCAGATCCAGCGGCACATCACGCTGCCGCTGCTCGGCCCGACCATCCGCATCTGGGCGTTCCTCTCGATCATCGGATCGCTCCAGCTGTTCGACCTCGTCTACATCATCTGGGGTCAGTACGTCGCCTCGACCGCGGGCACCTCGACCATGGCGACCTACATGGTCGTCGAGGGCCGGAACGCGGCCAACTACGGCTACGGCAACGCGGTGGCGGTCGTGCTCTTCGTCATCTCCATGATCATCGCGCTGATCTACCAGCGTTTCGTGCTGCGCCGCGACACCGAGGGCGCCCTCACCGGAGGAAGCTAGGAATGGCCCGGCGCACCTCGATCGTCTACCTCGTCGCGCTGCTGCTGATCGGCCTCATGCTGGGGCCGGTCCTCTACATCATCGTCGGCGGGTTCCGCACCAACTCGCAGATCACCGTCTCGCCGGCCGGGCTGCCCGACCCGTGGGTGATCGGCAACTACACCGAGATCCTGGCCAGCGAGAACTTCTGGCGCCAGGTCGGCAACTCGACGATCGCGGCCGTGGTCACGACCGTCGCCGTCGTCGCGCTGGGCGTCATGGCCAGCTATGTGCTCGCCCGCTACAAGTTCCGGGGGCGCGGGGCGATGTACGCGTTGTTCGCGGCCGGGCTGATGTTCCCGGCCACCGTGGCCATCACGCCGCTCTACATCCTGGTCAAGAATCTGGGTCTGGTGAACACGCTGCCCGGCGTCATCCTGCCCCAGATCGCGTTCGGGCTGCCGACCACGATCATCATCCTGGTCCCGTTCCTGCGGGCCATTCCGAAAGAGATCGAGGAGGCCGCGATGATCGACCGTTGCAGCCGGCTCGGCTTCTTCTGGCGGATGGTGCTGCCGCTGTCGGTGCCCGGCCTGATCACCACCGGGATCCTGGCCTTCATCGGCAGCTGGAACAGCTACCTGCTGCCGCTGTTCATCCTCAACGACCAGGACACCTTCACGTTGCCGCTGGGCGTGCAGGCCTTCGCCTCGCAGTACTCGGTCGACACGGCGAAAGTCCTCGCCTTCACGTCGTTGTCGATGATCCCGGCCCTCGTGTTCTTCAGCCTGTTCGAACGCCGCATCGTCGGCGGCCTCACCGGCGCGGTCAAAGGCTGAGCGCAGGGTAGGACTGACAGTCCCACGCTGGGCGGCGCCGATTGCGCGATCATGGTGGGCATGTCGTCGTCTGAGCTCTCCTTCACCTGCGAGTTCCTGCGGGCGCCCCGGTCGGTGGCGTCCGTGACGCCCAGCAGCCGGGCCCTGTCGCGGCAGGTGTCGCTGCCCATCCCGGCCTCGGGTCAGCCCACGGTCATCGAGCTCGGGCCGGGCACGGGCGCGTTCACCCGCCAGATCCAGGCCACGCTGGGCGGGCGCGGGCACCACCTCGCGGTCGACGTCAATGCCCGCTTCACCGCGCTGCTCGGCGAGCGCTTCCCCGGCCTCGACGCGGTGACGGCCGACGCGCGCGAGCTGCCCGCGCTGCTGCGCGACCGGGGCCTCCCGCACGCCGAGGTCATCGTCAGCGGCCTGCCCTGGGCCGCGTTCGACGCCGGGACCCAGCGCGAGATCCTCGACTCCATCACCACCGTCCTGCACCCCGACGGCGGCTTCACGACCTTTGCGTACGTGCATGCGCGCTGGTCGGCCCCGGCCCGCCGCTTCCGAGCGGCGCTGCACGAGCGCTTCGAAGAGGTCGTGCTCGGCCGCACGGTGTGGGCCAACGTGCCACCGGCGCTGGTCTACCACTGCCGCCGGCCGCGAGTCACCGGCCGCTGAGGTATGCCTTGATCACCTCGATGGTCTCCTCGGGCGCGCTGAGATTGGGACAGTGCCCGGTGGCGTTCAGGTACACCAGGGTGCTGTCCTTCAGGTGAGCATCGACGTACTCCCCCACCGCGCGCGGCGCGATGATGTCGTCGGCGCACTGCATGATCAACGACGGCGTACGGACGTACTCGAGATCTTTCCGGTTGTCCGACAGGAAGGTCACGTGCGCGAACTTCTTGGCGATGGCCGGATCGGTGGCACAGAAGCTGTTCACCAGCTCCTGGCTGAGTTCGGGCCGCTGCGGGTTCGCCATGATCATCGGGGCGATGACGCTCGACCAGCCGAGATAGTTGCTGTCGAGCGCGCGCATCATGTCGTCGATGTCGGCCCGGCTGAAGCCCCCCACGTAGTCGCCCTCGTCGATGTACGACGGCGACGGGCCGACCAGCACGAGCTCGGCGAAGCGGGCGGGCTCCCGGATCGCGGCCAGGACACCGATCATGGCGCTGACCGAGTGGCCGACGAACACGACGTCGTGCAGGTCGAGGTCGTGGACGATGTCCAGCACGTCATCGGCGTACCCGTCGAGGCTCGAATATTTGGCCTCGTCATAGGCCCGCAGGTCGGAGCGGCCGACCCCGACGTGATCGAACAGCACGACCCGGTAGTGGCCGGTGAACGCGGGCGACACCAGCCGCCACATGTTCTGGTCGCAGCCGTAGCCGTGCGCGAAGATCATCGGCCGGCCGTCGGCGACGCCGCTGCATTCGATGGCGTGCCGCCGTATCGTTCGTGCCGCCTGCTCTGTCATCGGCCCAGCCTCCGCCCATCAGGGCGCTCCGGGGACCGCCGTCACCCGTTCGAGCAGGCCCGCGCCGGATCTCGTCACCGCTCCGAGGTGTCGAGGGCGCGGCGGCGGGGCACCTTGGCCCGCATGGAACAGCAGCTCGTCACCTCCCCGCCGCCGCCCGAAGCCACCGAGCTGCACGTCTGGGTGCTCAACACCAGCACCGAACTGGTGCACCTGCGCGCCGCCATGCGGAAAGAGCTGGCCGGTCAGGGGCTGACACCGGACGAGGACGAGTTGCAGATCGTGGACAGCATGGTGCTGGTCGCCACCGAACTGGCCACCAACGCGATCAAGCACGGCATCCCGCCGACCGAGGTCCGGCTGCTGCGCACCGAGGAGCACTTCGTGCTCGACGTGGCCGACCGCGACCTGTCGACCGTGCCCGAGCTGGCCCACACCCGCCCGCTGAACGCCGGCGGCCGCGGCCTGCTGCTGGCCATGAACATGTCGCTCAAGGTCGGCTGGTACGCCGCCCACGACACCAAACACATCTGGGCCGTCTTCCCGGCGGCCATCCGGCCGTACTGAACCCGGCGCTGTTCGACCGGACACATCTGCTCGTCCCGGGCCCCCGGCCGCCGACTGCATGGCCATGAGCACCCGCAGCATTCGCTTGTTCCTCGCCTCGGCTGTGGTGGTCGTCGCGGCCTCCATGGCCACGTACGGATCCGACGGTGGCAACATTCTCTACGTCGGGGCGTACGTGATCCTGTGCGGGCTGGGCTGGCGAGCCGCCGCGCGCGCCGATGCCGGATCACGCCTGCCCTGGGTGCTGATCGCCACGGCCGTCACCCTGTGGCTCACGGGCGACCTGGTCGAGCTCGTGCACTTCTACCGGGGCTCGATGTCCGCGGTCGGGCTCGGGGACGTGTTCTGGCTGGGCGGATACCCCCTCGTCGCGGTGGCCCTGGTCCTGATGGCCCGCCGGCGCGCACCGGGACGCATGCGGGCCGCCGTCCTCGACACCCTGACCCTGACGCTGGCCGCCGCGGCCGCGAGCTGGCAGTTCCTGATCGAGCCGCTGCTGCAGTCGGCCGAGAGCCTGGCCACCGCGGTGGTGCCCGCGCTCTATCCGGTGGGCGACGTCGTGCTGCTGGCCGGCACCCTGTTCATCGCGCTGTCCCCGGGGGCGCGCACCGCTCCGACCCGCCTGCTGCTCGCCGCCACCGGCGTCTACCTGGGCATGGATCTGGGTTACAACCTGCTGCCGTACGTCCTCGACTGGTCCTGGGTCGACCGCCTCGGCCCGCTGGTCATGCTGGGCAACGCCCTGATCATCGCGGCCGGTCTGCACCCGGACCGGGCCGAGCTGACCCGGGTCGGCGACCGCTCGCACGTGCTGCATCCGGCCCGGGTCGTGTTCCTGGGCCTCGCGCTGATGACCGCGCCCCTGCTGGCCATGCTGCAGTCGGGTTTCAACGGCCGCGGGATCGTGCTGATCACGGCGACGCTCGGGTGCGCCGCCTTCGTGCTGGCCCGCTTCACCACGGCCGTGCGGGAGCAGGAACGCTTCCAGGCTCAGCTGGCCTTCCAGGCCCGGCACGACGCGCTGACCGGGCTGGCCAACCGGATCGAGCTCGGCGACCGCCTGAGCCGCCTGCGTCCCGGCCCGGACGCCCCGGTCAGCGTGCTCTACCTCGACCTGGACGGCTTCAAGCAGGTCAACGACGAGCACGGCCACGAGGCCGGTGACGCCGTGCTGCAGGTGGTGTCCCGGCGCCTTTCGGCCGCTGTGCGCGAGACCGACCTGGTCACCCGGCTCGGCGGCGACGAATTCGTGCTGCTCTGCCCGGTCGCGTCGCCGGCCGAGGCGGCCGAGCTGGCCGACCGGGTCGTCCACGACCTCACCCGTCCCATCGTCTGGCAGGGCCTGACCCTGCACGTCGGGGTCAGCATCGGCGTGGCCACCGATGCCGGTGACGCCTCGTCGAACCTGATCCGCCGGGCCGACCACGCCATGTACGAGGCGAAACGGGAGGGCCGGGGCCGCTGGGTCCCCGCCGGCGCCGCGGCCGCGCGGGGGTGAATCCGAAAATAGATCACGTTCTGGGATTCGTGCGTTTCCGAATCCGGTCACGGGGCATCATGCTCGCCCATGGAGCCCCTGCGGATGGTCAGACCGCCCGCGCTGATCTCGTTGGAGCTCACCCGGCGCATCGACGAGGCCACCGACCTGCGGCTGATCCGCGCCGACATCCTGCGGTTCCTCGCCGGTCAGGCGGCCGGTCCGGACCTCGCGCGAACCGGTTCGCTGATGGAGATCGTGGCGACCGAACTGGCCGGCAACGCCCTGCGCCACGGCACCCCGCCGGCGGTCGTCCGGCTGCTGAGCGACGACGACTGCTTCGTCATCGACATCAGTGACGGCGCCGTCCACGACGGGCCGACCCTGCCCCCGAACCCTCCCGGCCTGCACGCCGGGGGCCGGGGACTGGCGATCTGCCTGGCCACGGCGGACCGGGTCGGCTGGTACACCACCGGGACGACCAAGCACGTCTGGGCCTCCTTCAACCGGCCCGGGGGCGGCCGACCGCCGTCCTGAGCCGCCGATGTCATACCCGCGTGGTAGACACTTCGCCGTGACCACCCCACACTTCACCATCTCGACCCGCGCGGCGCCCACCGGCGTGCAGCGGGTGAGCCTGTCCGGCGATCTCGACATGAGCATCGGTGACGCCCTCCACCACGCGCTGGCCGAGGCGGCCCGGCAACCGGGCGTCACCGACGTCGTGGTCGACCTCGAACACACCCGCTTCATCGACTCCCACGCCGTGGCCGGGCTGGTCAGCGGGTATCAAGCCGCCACCGAGGCCGGTCGCGGGTTCACCGTCGTCAACGGCCACGGCACGGTGCAGGAGGTCCTCGACGTCACCGGGTTGTCCGAGGTGCTCTGCCGCCTTACGGCGCCGTAGCGGACTGCTCGTACGGTATCTGGCGGGCGATCAGATACTGCGCCAGCCGGCGGGCGGCCGGCGACTGCGCGTCCGGGGCGGGCAGCACGAGGCTCCACTGCTGGCGGACGGCAGTCCCGGTCAGGGCCAGCAGTCGCACGCCGTCGCCGGCCGCGATGCCCTCGGGGACGAAGCCGATGCCGAGCCCGGCCGCGATCAGATCGAGCAGCACCGACCACTCGTTGGCGGTGCCGACGACCCGGCGCTCGAGGTGGTGCTCGGCGAAGATCCGGTCGGTCTGCGCCCGCGGTCCCGATCCGGGCCGCATCTCGACGAAGCGTTCGCCGGCCAGCTCGGGCAGCCGCGCCCCGGCCGCCCCGGCCAGGTGGTGACCGGGCGGGACGGCGAGCACCAGCGACGTCTCGGCCAGCGGGTAGGCGTCGAACTGCTCGGGCCGCACCGGCGCCGACGTCAGCGCGCAGTCGAGGGTCGAGGCCGCGAGCCGGTCCAGCATCGGCCCGTCGGGCAGCTGTTCGACGGTGATGTCGAGACCGGGATGCTCCTGACCGAACGCGCCGAGCCAGTCCAGGAACGGGCACCCCGTCCCGGAGGTCTGGGCCATGCCGACCGCCAGCGTGCCCGAGACGACCAGCGACACGTTGTGCACCGCCTGCAGCGCGTCCTCGGCCGCCCGTACGACCCGGCGGGCCGCGGGCAACAGCGCGCTCCCCTCGGCCGTCAGCACCAGCGGCCGGGTCCCCCGGCGCACCAGCGGCGCACCGACCTCGCGTTCCAGCCCGCGGATGGACGACGACAGCCCCGACTGCACGATCAGCTCGCGCGAGGCGGCCCGGGTGAAACTACGCTCCTCGGCGAGGGCGATGAAGTGCCGCAGCTGGCGGAGTTCCATGCCGAGATCATCTCTCCGGGAGATGGAAGTCAGCAATTACCGCTGTCCCACAGCAGCCAACGCCCGCGCAGAGTGGTGACCATGACCGATCCCGAAACGCTGTTCCGGCAATTCTTCGCCGCCAAGAGCGACCACGACGTCGACGCCTCGACCGCCTTCTTCCACCCGGAGCGCACCTTCTATGCCGACGCCACGCTCGGCTGGACCTGGCCGACGCCCGAGGCGCTGCGCGCGGTCTGGCAGGAGTACATGCCGGCCTGGCCGCCGGAGGCCCTCTCGTACCCGACCCGGATCCTCGGCGACACCGCCGGCGGCGCCGTCGTCTTCATGACCGACACCCCGGAACTGTTCGGCGGCGAGATCCGCGCACTGGCCCCGATCAGCTTCGCCGACGGCCGCATCATCCGCTGGATCGACTACTGGGACGGCCGCAACTTCGGCGCGGACAAGGTCGCCGCCATGCGAACCCCGGCCGACAGCTTTCCCGACCTTTTCTCAGAGCTTCCCGTACGAACCCCCGGCCGCATCGACGAGGCCGCGAACACGCTGGCGAAGTCCCTCACCGCCGACCTCTTCGCACCCGACGCCACCGTCGAGGACCTGACCTCGCGGACGACCATCCGGGGTCGCGCCGCGATCGCCCGCTGGTTCGACCGGTCAGCCTCGTCGCTCCCCTGGGGTGACGGCGTCACCGTCCGCCATGTCGTCGGCGGGGAGCTCGGCGGTGGCTACGAGTGGACCTCGTCCGGCGAGGTGCCGCGCGGCTTCGTCGCGCTGGAACTGAACACCGAGGGCACGATCGACCACCTGACCGCCGTGTGGGACGGCTCCCTGCTGCCCGGCCCGGCGCTGACCGCCCTCGCCGCCCGGGCCGTCGACGTCTAGCAAGCGGTGAGCGGCCTCGACGCGCTGGCCGTACCAGGTGCCGCCGAGGACCAGCACGATCCCGGCCACGGCGGCCCCGGTCAGGTGCTCGCCGGCGAGGCCGACGCCGATCAGCACGGCCCACACCGGTTCGGTGCCCAGCAGCAGGCTGGCGCGGGCCGCCGACGTCCGGCGGATCGCCCACAGCTGCACCACGAACGCGAACACGCTGCAGCCGACCGCCAGATACAGCACGCCGAGCCAGTGCCCCGGCCCGAAGGCACGCACCGCGGCGGGCAGGACGGGCGCTGCCACCACCGTGAACAGGACCGCGCCGACCACCGTCTGCAGCCAGGCCAGCGTCACCGTGTCGTAGCGCCGGCCATCGGTCAGCCGCCCCGACAGCGTGACGTGGGCGGCCCGCACGACGGCCGCGGCCAGCATCAGCGCGTCGCCCGCGGTCGGCGCCCGCAGGCCCGGACCGGCGACGAGCAGCACCACGCCGGCCACCGCCACCGCCGCGGCCACGAAGAAGCGCGGCGGCAGCCACCGCCGCCGCACCGCGCCCTCGAGCACCGGCGTCAGCAGAATCGTCAGGCTGATCAGCACCCCGGCGTTGGTCGCGCTGGTCAACGACACCCCGTACGTCTCGAGGGCCAGCACCGCGGCCTGGGTCAGGCCCAGCAGCACCCCGACCCGCACCTCGGCCCGGCCCGGCCGCCGGCCGGCCAGGGCCGGGGCCAGCACGACGGCCGAGACGGCGAAGCGCAGGGCCAGCACGGCCAGCACCCCGCCGACCAGCACGAGGGTCTGGGCGGCCAGATAGCTGCTGCCCCACACCACCGCGACGGCCAGCAACAACAGATCGCTGCGGCGAATCGACATGAGGGCAGCCTGGGGCCCGCCGATCGTGAAGACAAGATGCGCTCTGCTCAAGGCATGGTGTAGTCATGCCTAATGGATTTGCATCACCTGCGCCTGCTCAGGGAACTCGGTGATCGGGGCAGCGTCGCCGCCGTGGCCCGCGCGATGCACATCACACCGTCGGCCGTCTCCCAGCAGCTGCGGTCGCTGCAACGCTCGGCGCGGGTTCCGCTGACCGAGCGCCAGGGCCGCCGGCTCGTGCTGACCGAGGCGGGCCGGGCCCTGGCCGCCGCGGCCATCGAGGTCTCGACCGCGCTCGACCGGGCCGGCCGGGCCGTGGACGACTACCTCGACGACCCGGCCCGGCCGGTCACGGTGGCCGCGTTCCACAGCGCCGCGCTCACCTGGTTCGGCCCGCTGCTGGGCCGGGCCGGGCTGCCGCCGGTGCGCTGCTCGGACCAGGACGTGGCCCAGGCCGGCTTTCCCGCCCTGGTCGCCGACTACGACCTGGTGCTGGCCCACCGGCTGGCCCACAGCCCGCCCTGGCCGGCCGACCGGCTCACGGTCGTGCCGCTGCGGCACGAGCCGCTGTACGTGGCCCTGCCCGCGAGCCACCGGCTGGCCTCGCACACCACGCTCACCGCGGCCGACGTCGCGGCCGAGCCGTGGATCAGCGTCCGCCCCGGTTTTCCGCTCGAGGGTGTGCTGACCGCGATCGCGGCGGCGGCCGGCCGGCCCCTCGACATCACCCACCGGGTCAACGAGTTCAGCGTCGTGGCCGCGATCGTGGCCGCCGGCGGCGGACTCGCGCTGCTGCCCGGCCACACCAGCCGACCGGGTCCGGACGTGGTGCTGCGCCCGCTGGCCGACCTGCCGGCCGGGCGGCACATCGACGTCCTGGCCCGCCCGGAGAACCTCCACCGGGCGGCTGTACGCACTGTCCTCAATGCCCTCCGCGAGCTAGCAGGCGGTCCGCATTAGCCGCGTACACCTGGGTCAGCAGCTCGGGCGGCAGACCGATCGCCGTCGGTCAGCGGCCGCCGAATCGCCGGTACAGGCGTGTAGTCCCGCAACCGCAGGTCATCGAGGTTCATCGGCCGCACTGCAGGAACCCGCGCAGGATCTCGGCCGTGCCCGGCGTGTACGGCCGCCCGTCGAACAGATCGGCCGGGTCGACGAACAGGATGTCGGCCCCCTCCCCGACCACGACGTCCTCGGGCCGGGCGCTGGTCGTACCGGAGAAGTAGTGCTTGGTCCGGCCGTGCTCGGGAACTTCCTGCACGGCGTACGGGATCAGGGGCCCATCGGGGCGCAGGCCGGTCTCCTCCAGAAGCTCGCGCACGGCGGCCTCCTCGACGCTCTCCCCCGGCTCGACATGCCCGCCGGGCAGCCCCCAGACGTTCGGCCAGTTCGGCGCGTGCTCGTCCCGCAACTGCAACAGCAGCCACCCCCGCGAATCAACCAGCAGCACACAGGAAAGAACGACGTGATCCATGCGCGTACGGTAACGCCGTGTCTTTCCCCTTGTACGAGCAGTCGCTGCTCGAATCGTGGCGGCTGCTCGCCTCGGCGGATCCGGGCGCACGGGTGGTCGAGGATCAGGACGCGGTCACCATGTCGCACTCCCATCCGTTGCTGCGCAATGCGATCCTGCGCTCCCCCGCCGGCCTGGCCCGCATCCGCGAGGTCTTCGGCGATCGGCACCACGCGTTGTGGGTGCGTCAGCCGGGCGCCGGGCTGGAGGCGGCCGGCTACGAGCGCGACGAGCACACCGTACCCATGGTGCTTGATCTGGACGGCTGGGCCGGGACACCGACAGTGCCGGTGCGGTCGGTCGCGCCGATCGAGGTGGCCCGGCACAGCGGGGTCGAGATCGCCATGCCGCCCGCCTACGGTTTCGCGACCGGGCAGTGGGAGTCGTGGGCCCTCACGATGATGACCGGCGCGGTCGCGAACATCTCGTTCGTCACCACCCGCGACGAGTTCCAGCGACGGGGTCTCGGCCGCGCGGTCATGACACACCTGCTGCTCGACGCCCAGCAGCGCGGCGCCCGCCACGCGGCCCTCCAGTCATCCCCGGCCGGAGTCCGGCTCTATCACGGTCTCGGCTTCCGAGACGTCGGACTGTGGCAGGAGTGGGTCCCAGCCGGCGGTGTTCCGGCCGGATGAGGCTGCGGCCGTCGAGTGTTAGGAGCCGTCGGCGCTCGACGGCACAGCCGCTAACCATCCTAGGAACCTAGTTCAAAGCCTGTGCCGCCGGCGCCGCGGCCGGTGTTGCTTCGGCACCGGCCGCGGTGGGAGCCGCTACCGGGGACCGGTGGCTTCGCGGATGGCGGACTCGATCTCGCGTACGCGGTCGGCCAGCAGGCCGACCGCGCCGACCGCGCGGACCATCGGGTCGTCGTCGGCGCCGCCCAGGGCCTGTTCGCGGCGGTACGCGGCCTTGACGTCCTCCCAGCGTGCGGCCTGCTCGGCCGACAGGCGGTCGCGCAGGGCGGCCAGCTTGAGCAGGTTGGCCTCGGCGCCGGCGGCCAGGGTCTGGGCCTCGCCCAGGTAGTGGTCGTCGATCACCGTTTCGAGCTCGTCCTCGTTCATGGCGGGGACGATTCGTTCGGCCAGCTTGTTCATGTTGCGGTACGAGCCCTGCAGGCGGAACGGGGGCTCGGTGCGGGCCGCGTCCGACTGGGCGGCCGAGGCGATGTACGCCTGGTTGTTGCGCAGCACCACCCGCTGGGCCCGCTTCATCTTGCTCAGCACCGACAGCACCTGCTCCAGTTCGGCCGCCGAGTACGGGTACGACAGCCGGTCGGCCCGCACCGAGTCGTCGCCGTCGGCCAGGCGCAGCAGCAGCGGCAGGTCGTCGCGGTCGCGGGCGGCCAGCGGGGCCAGGGTCGTGTTCGAGGTGAGCGCGTTCTCCAGATAGGACAGTTCGAACAGGTCCTCGCGCCCGTTCAGCACGTCGCCCAGGTTCCACACGTCGGCCCGGTTGGCCAGCATGTCCGGCACCCGGAAGCGGCGGCCCGTCTCGGTGTACGGGTTGCCGGCCATGCACACGGCGAAGCGCTTGCCCCGCAGGTCGTAGGTGCGGGTCCGCCCGTCCCAGACGCCTTCCATCCGGCGCTGGGCGTCGCACAGCGAGATGAACTTCTGCAGCAGCTCCGGGTTGGTGTGCTGGATGTCGTCCAGGTAGAGCAGCACGTTGTTGCCCATCTGGAGGGCGAACGAGATCTTCTCGACCTCCTGCCGGGCGGTGGCGTCGGGCGCGTCGGCCGGGTCGAGCGACGTCACCCCGTGCCCCAGCGCGGGCCCGTTGACCTTCACGAAGATCAGCCCGAGCCGGTCGGCCACGTACTCCATGAGCGTCGTCTTGCCGTAGCCGGGCGGCGAGATCAACAGCAGCAGGCCGGACTGGTCGGTGCGCTTGCCGTCGCCGGTCGCGCCGAGCTGCCGGGCCAGGTTGTCGCCGATCAGCGGCAGATACACCTCGTCGAGCAGGCGGTTGCGGACGAACGCGGTCATCACCCGCGGCTTGAACTCGTCCAGCCGCAGGCGGTCGCGCTCGGCCGCGGCCAGGGCGGCCCGCTGCTTCTGATAGGCGCGGTAGGCAGGCATCCTCTGTTCGCGGAGCTGCCGGGTCCGAGTCAAAAGATCGTCCAGCCGTACGGTCAACGACCCCTCGCTGATGCGCGGGTGCACACCGAGCAGCCCGGTCACCGTCTCGGTGAGCGAAGCCGACACGTCGTAGCGGGTCAGGTCGGCGGCGACCTCGATCGCCACCGCCTCGGTCACCTCGGACAGGTCCCCGGCATCCGGTTTGGCCGACTGGAACGCGGTCAGCCAGGCCTGAACCAGCTGCCGTCGAGCATCCAGATCGTCGTCCAGCGCGCGCACGTCGGCCGCGTACTGCCGACCGGCGGCTGATTGGGCACCGCCGAGCTCACGGTGGAAGCGGTCGAGCAGCGTCCGGGCGCCGGCACTGGTCGCGAACCCGTCGGGCGTCGCGGCCAGCTCCTCGATGAGGTATTCGCCGACGGTGCCGGTGGGCGCCGAGGCGGAGAAGTCGGCGGCGGCCCGCGCGATCTCGGCCCGTAACTCGTCGAGGGCCGAGCCGGCCGAGCCGAACATGTCCCGGACCCGTACGAGCGAAGCCGCCCGCAAAGCCCACTGCGTCCGTTGATCCGGCGAAGAACCGAAAGCCCAGAACAACTGCGCCGAAGCCCGTATGTCCGGCGGATACCGCAGCAGCCCGGCCCCGGCGTGCAGCCGTATCAGGGCGGCCAGGATCAGTGTGGCGTCGGCGTCGTGCACGCCCCGTTCGTAGCCCTCGTCGTAGCGAGCCTCGGCCCCACGCCGCACCAGGTCGCGCAGGGTGTCGTCGGCCAGCGCGGCCGGGTGGTCCGCGAAGATCGCCGCGGCCAGGTGCTCACCCCGGTAGACGAGCGCGTCCTCGGAGACCAGCGGCTGGTTCCAGAACGGCTTGGTGGCCCGGAAGGCCTCGTCGCGGACCGGCCCACGGTAGTCGGTGCCGGTGACCGCGAACGCCAGCTCGCCGTCGTGCGGCACCAGGGTCAGGTCGATCGCGGCGGTGTTGACGGCGAACGAGTGCCGGCCGAGCCGAATGGTGCGGCCGCCGTCGTCGTACAGGTCCTGCCGGTCGCGCAGCGAGCGCCCGGCGTCCTGCCGCGCGGCCTTGAGCTGCCCGTCGAGCTCCTCGGCGCGCACACTGTCGCCCAGCTCGCGCAGATCGTCGGTGAGCGAGCGCAGTTTGGCCACCATCGGGTCGGTGGCGAAGTACGTGTTGACCTGGTCGGCGTCGGTCAGCGTGCCGGTGCGGCGGCGCACGGTGTCGAGGATGCGGCGGGCCGAATCGGCCAGCCGGTCGGCCCGGCGGGCCTGCTCGTCCAGCAGCGCCTGACGGCGGCCCGAGATCGCCTCGTAGACCTCGGTCCGCTTGGCCGAGAGCTGCTCGGCGAAGTCGGCGAACTCCCCGAACCGCGTCTCCAGCGTCTCGATCTGGGCCATCAGCCGGGCCAGGTGCTCGTCGCACTTCTCCGGCGTGTCGGCGGCGGCCAGCGCACCGCTGACGGCCTGCCCGAACAGGGCGAACTCGGCAGCGAACTCGGCCCGGCCCTCGAGCGCGGCCAGCTCGCGGCGGCGGCCCTCGACAGTGGCCCGGGCCCGGTTCAGCCCGCCCATCACGGCGCCGAGGCGTTCCAGGATCCCGACCCGGGCCGTGGCGTCGGCGATGTCGAGCCCGCCGACGACCTCGGTGACCGCCTGCAGCCCGTCGAACTGCTCGGTGATGCGGGCCGTGACCGGCTCGGCCTCGGCCGTGGTGGCGATCGCGCCCGCCGCGGCGACGAGATCCTCCACCGTGGACTCGTAGTCGGCGAACGCGTCCGGCCGCTGCAGGTGCTCGACCGCGCGCCGGGCCGTCTCGTCGACGGCGGTGGCCAGACCCGCGTCCACGGTGTCGATCCGGGCCAGGTCGGCGTAGCGCAGCTCGCGCAGCCCGGCCAGGCGTCCCTGTTCCTGCCGCAGGCCGCCGAGCTGGGCCACCCAGCCGCCGGTGGTGGTCGGGTTCTCGGCCCGGGCCTTCCCGATCAGCGAGGCCGCGTTGCTCTCGGCCGCGGTCACCGCGTCGGCCGCCTGCGCGGTCAGCACCTGCACCGACTCGAACTCGTCGAGCACCTGCTCGGCCGTGGCCCGCACCTCGGCCAGCGGCTCGCCCAGGTTCTCGAGCTCGGGGTCGTTCAGCCAGTGGTAGCTGTCGGCGACCCGCGAGCAGGCCGCGATGATCGCCTCGAAGACCGGGCCCGACGGGCTCATCTCCTCGACCATGCGGTCCACGGCGAGGGCGTCGGCGATGCCGCGGACGAGGTCGGCGTTGCCGATCCGGTCGAGCGGGCCGTCACCGACCGGGCGGCCCGCGGCGTGCGTGTCGGACTCGTACGGGGTCTGCCAGACCTGCATCGGGTGCACGCGGGCCGGTTCGTCCGTCGTCGTGCGGAAGACGACCAGGATGCCGTCGTCGAACAGCGAGTAGCCGTGGCCGACGATCGGGGTCGCGACCTCTTTGCGGATCACGTTGTAGGGCAGCAGCAGATACCGGCCGGCAGCACGGGCGTGGAAGACGTACAGCACGTCCTCGCCGTTGACCGAGTGGATCGCGCGCTCGTACTCGAGGTCGGTGGTGTCGGCGTCGAACGTCTTGGCCACCCCGGTGGCCAGGTAGTAGCCGCCGGGGAAGATGATGCCCTGGTCGTCCGGCAGCCGGCGGCAGGCCTGGCCGATGCCGTCGAGCCGGCGTACGTCCTTGGTCCTGGTGTTGAAGACCAGATACCGGTAAACCGTTTCCTGGTACGGCAGCACGCGCAACAGAATCAGCGGACCGACCCGGGCGTACGAGATCTCGGCGTCGGCCAGGCTCTGCAGCGGCTCGTCGACCGGCTCGCTGAAGATGCCCTCGCCGTCCTCGGTGTTGTTCTCCACCTTGACGGTGAGGCTGCCGCCGACCGCCTCGACGAACACCTCGTCCCCGATCGACACGTGCGGGTGCCGGCCCAGCACGTGCTGCTCGCGCCCGGTGACGGTCCACTCGAAGTCGTGCTGGGGCGGGAACGTGTGGTCGCGCTCGCCCCGGTTGTCCTGATAGGACACCGTGCCGTCGGTGCCGACCTGCCAGCGCAGCACCTTGAGGTCGTCGCCCCGGGCGCCGGTCTGGAAGACGGCCAGCAGCAGGTTCTCGATGCGCCGCAGCTGCAGCAGCTTCGTCTGCTTGTAGTAGCGGTAGAGCTCGGCGAAGTCCCGCTCGAAGACCGGGTCGTCGAGCAGCCCGGGCAGCGTGGCCGGTTCGAACGACTGGCCGTTGAACCGGTGCACGGCGAAGACGTCGGAGACCGCGGTCTCGGTCTTGAGCCCGATGAACACGTTGTAGCCGAACAGCATGACGCCGCCGACCTGGGCGATGTCCCGCGGCACGCAGTTGTTCTCGGTGCGGATCCGGTCGGTGTGCAGCAACCGGGTCTGCTGCCCGCCGAAGGTCTCGATCCGGCGGGCGTTCAGGGTCTCCGCGCGGCCGGCCAGTTCGCGCGCACGCGCCCCGAGCCGGCCGCGCAGCACCTCGTAGGTGCCGGCGTCAATGGTTTCGGCAGTCACCGGGCGGCCGGGACCTTTCCGTCGGCGATACCCATCTTCTCGGCGGCGGCCAGCAGCTCACGGAGCTTGCCGGCATCCTGCCCGCCGTTCTTGATCTGCTGGGTCAGGAAGGCGGCCAGGCTGACGTTGGCCACGTCGCCCGTGGACACCGAACCGACCACGCGCCCGAGGTCGTCGGCGAAGTTCGCCGTCCCGTCCAGATAGCGCGAGCCGAGGCTCTGCGCCACCGACGAGTGCTCGACGAAGCCGTCGACGCTCTTGCCCAGCGTGATCGAGCCGATCAGCTTGTCGAAGAACACCGAGTCGCCGCCGACGATGTCGATGTCGGCCTTCTCGAGCCCGGCCGCCAGGACCATCGCCTGGGCCTCGGCGACCTCCTTGTGCACGTTGATGCCGGCCAGCCGGATCTCTTTCTCCATCTCGAGCCGCAGGCGGTACTCCTCGTGCTCGCGGGTGGCGTCGTCCAGCGCGGCCATCGCGCCCGCCTTCTCCTGCAGACCCTCGGCCTCGCCCTTCAGCTTCTCGCGGATGGCCTCGGCGACGACCAGCGCCTTCTCCCGCTCCACGGCGGCCTCGGCCCGCCCCGTCTTCTCGATCACCTCGGCGTTGCGCTCCCGCACCTGCACGTCGGCCAGACCGGCCGCGGCCGCCTCGGCCTGGGTGCCCTCGGCCAGCCGGATCTTGGACCGGGCGTCGAGCTCGGCCGCCTGCTGCCGGGCCTCGGCCAGCAGCACCTCCTCGCGTGCCTTGAACTTGGCCGCGGCCTCCGCCGCCTCCGCCGCCTTGATGTCCTTGACCAGGGACTCCTGGGCCTCGGCCTCGGCCTGGATGACGACGGCCTGGCGGGTGCGTTCGGCCTCCTCGACCGTACGCAAGCGCTTGATGTTCTCTTCCTGCTCGGCCACCGTCTTCTCGACCGCGATGCGCTCCCGGATCACCTCGGCCATCAACCGCTTCTCGGCCTCGACCTCTTTGTCCTTCGAGATCGTGGACAGCTCGGTCTCCCGGTCACGGCCGATCACCTCGAGCATCCGGTCCTTCTCGATGCGCTCGGTCTCGATGGCGATGACCCGCTCGCGGTTCTTCTCGGCCACCGCGATCTCGCGGCGCTTGTTCTCTTCCTGTACGCCGAGCTGCTGGTCGGTCTTGAGCCGGGCGCCCTCGGCCCGCAGCCGCTCCTCGGCGTGGGCCAGGGCGATCTCGGCCTCCTCGCGGGCCCGCATGGTCTCGATCTCGCGGCGCTGCTTGATCTCGGCGTCGGTCTGCCGGCGTTCCAGCTCGAGGATGGCCTCCCGCGCGTCCACGTTCTGGCGGGTGATCTCCTTCTCCTCGTTGCGCCGGAAGTCGTTCGTCTTCACGGCCTCGATCGCCGTCAGCTCGGTGATCTTCCGGATGCCCTGCGCGTCCAGGATGTTCTTGGGGTCGAGCGAGGCCATCGGCGTCTGCTCGAGGAAGTCGATCGCCGCGTCCTCCAGGCTGTAGCCGTTGAGGTCGGTGCCGATCACCTCGATGATCTGGTCGCGGAAGTCGTTGCGCCGGGTGTAGAGGTCGACGAAGTCGAGCTGCTTGCCGACCGTCTTGAGCGCCTCGGAGAACTTGGCGCTGAACAGTTCCTGCAGCGTCAGCTCGTTGCTGGCGCGGTCGGTGCCGATGGCCTGGGCCACCTTGATGACGTCCTCGGTGGTCTTGTTGACCCGCACGAAGAACGTGATCCGGATGTCGGCCCGGATGTTGTCCTTGCAGATCAGACCCTCGTGCCCGGTCCGGGTGATCTCGATGGTCTTGACCGAGATGTCCATCATCTCGGCCTTGTGCAGCACGGGCAGCACCACGGCGCCGGTGAACGTCACGTCGACGCGGCGCACCTTCGAGACGATGAGCGCCTTGCCCTGCTCGACCTTGCGGAACATACGGCTGATGAAGAACAGCACACCGATGGCCACGAGCAGCACCACGGCTGCGAGCACACCGAACCCGGTGGAGACAACGTCCATCAATGACCCCTCGTTGCGATATCGGTGGGAACGACCCAGAAGAACTCACCTTCGGGGTCGAAGTCGTAGAGAAGCGCCTCGGACCCGGCGCGCAGATCGTCGGAGCCGGCCTGGCGGACCTGGACGACCGCCGACGAGCCGTCCGCGGCGTGCACCTCGGCCTGACCGAAGGTGCTGGTCACCCGTCCGGTCCGGATGACGCAGGTGAGCCCCACGAAGTCGGCCCGCGACACGTCGGGCCCGTCGGGCAGCAGTTTGCGCAGGGGGATCACGAGAAGCCGGGCGAGCAGCCAGGCGACGGCGAGCGCGGCGATCAGCACGGCCCACAGCGGCACGGGCCCGTGGAACTCGCCGCCGGCCAGGCTGGCGAACCAGGCGAACACGATGACCAGCGACAGCGAGATCGGGGCAGGCACCCCACCGAGCCCGGCGAAGTGCAGCGGCCCGTGCTCACCGATCTCGGAGCCCGCGTCCGGGTCCGCGCCGCCGGCGATGACCACCAGCCAGTACAGGACGACCACGACGAGCAGCGGCGTGAACAGAACGGTCGGAAAACTCAACGCAGCGTCGACAAACCCGCCCATGCCCAGACGCCCCCGTCCTGTCACCGTGACCCCATGGTGACAGCCGGCGTCCACCCATGATCGCCGCACATTCTCACCGACGCGGGCCGGAGAAGGCGACCCTGCCTGCGCTTTCTTCGTCAAACCGTCATATCTCGGCCCGGCCGGCCCGCGCGGCGTAAGAAACCCGTAAGCGCCGGATGTCTGGCGGCCACGGCGATCGATCGGTTGACTCGAAATGTGATCCGCAGACTTCTCACCGGACCAGTGACCTGGGTTGCCGTCGCCGTGCTCGGCCTGGCCGGGGCCGGAGTCCTCTACTGGTTCGAGCCCTGGCGGTTGTTCACCAGCACCACCGTGACCGACTCCCTCGCCGTGCCGACCGCCGTGGCCGCGCAACCGTCAACGACGTCCGCCGCGCCGGCCGCGACCGTGCTCGCGCAGGGCTCCTTCGTCACGCACGAGCACGAAACCACCGGCACGGCCCGGCTGGTCCGCAACGCCGACGGCAGCCACCAGGTCGAACTGGTCGGGCTGGACACCAGTGACGGCCCCGACCTGCGCGTCTGGCTGACCGATCAGCCGGTGCTCCCGGGCCGGGACGGCTGGCGCGTGTTCGACGACGGCGAACACACCGAGCTCGGGCGGCTGAAAGGCAACCACGGCGACCAGGTCTATCGCCTCGGAGCCGGCCTCGACCCGGCCGACTACCGCAGTGTCAGCATCTGGTGCAAACGATTCTCCGTGTCGTTCGGCGCTGCGACTTTGACCTGAGGACACCGCCCACCTCAGGCCCGTAAGCCTTCGAGCAGGCCCGACAGGTCGGCCACCACGGCCTCCAGCGCTTCCGGCGCGTCCGCGATGTGTAACGCCGCCTCGTTCATCGCGCCCGACAGCAGGGCCGCGGTCGCCTCGACCGAGCGCACCCGCAGGACCCCCGCGGCTGTCAGCGCCGCGATGGCCTCGACCAGGTGGCGGCCCGACGCGTCGCCGTCCTGGGCCCGCCAGGTGCTCCAGTCCAGGACGGCCGGCGCGTCGATCAGCAGGATCCGCCGGTTCTCGGCGGCCACGGCGGCGACCAGGAACGCGCGGCAGCCCGCGAGCAGCCCCTGCCACTCGTCCGGCGCCGCCTCGGCCGCCTGCTCGACCCGATCGGCGACCCGCTGCTGCACGGCCGCGGTGACCGCCCGGAACAGCCCCTGTTTGCTGCCGTAGTGGTGATAAACCGCGCCCCGGGTCACCGCGGCCGTGGCCGCCACCTCCTCGAGACCGACCGCCGCGTACCCCCGATCGGCGAACAGCCCCGTCGCCACCTCGAGGATCCGCTGCCCGGTGATTTCGCTCTGTTCCCTGGTCGCCCGCGCCACGCTCTTCACTTTACATACGCGCTGTAGGTATAGTCGCTATACATACACGCTGTATCTAAGAGGAGGATCCGTGAAGCTGACCAGCAACTACCCCGTGCTCATGACCCGCGACGTGCCCGGCGTGGCCGCCTTCTATCAGCAGCACCTCGGCTTCGAGCCCACCTTCACGGCCGACTGGTACGTGAGCCTGCGCCGC
Organism: Paractinoplanes aksuensis; assembly: GCF_024137025.1. Classification (GTDB taxonomy): domain Bacteria; phylum Actinomycetota; class Actinomycetes; order Mycobacteriales; family Micromonosporaceae; genus Actinoplanes; species Actinoplanes aksuensis. The sequence continues at coordinate 25,050 of NZ_JAMYJR010000063.1, read as the reverse complement.
GACCGCTGGGAACTGGCCGTGCTCGACTGCACCCACGAGACCATCCCCGCCGCCCACCGCGGCCGAGCGACCACCGCGGTGCTGCTCAACTTCGAGGTCGACGACGTCGACGCCGAATACCACCGCCTGGTCACCGAGGGCGGGCTGACGGTGGCGCTGGACATCCGCACCGAGGACTTCGGTCAGCGCCACTTCATCCTCGAAGCTCCCGACGGCGTCCTCCTCGACATCATCACCGACACCGAACCCACCGACGAGTACGCCGCCCAGTACGACGCCGGCCCGGTCGCCTGACCCGGGTCCGGAGTGCGGGTCAGGTGCGATCTGCGTGAGGCGACCTTCGAAGGCCACCGGCCCACTGCCGGCCCGGGAGGGGCTCCTACCAGGCGCGTTCGGCTGCTCGGACTTCGTTGCTGGTGATGGCTGTGCGTAGCTCGGTGTGGTCGGTCCGGGTCTGGGCGGCGTAGGCGCGGGCGTACTGGAGGATGCCGTGCCGGAAGGCGGGGCCCCGGCCGATGTAGCCGGTGATGGCGGCGGGGTCGCCGCTGCGGGCGTGGGACTTGGCCAGAGCGTGGCCGCACGCGGCGGCGAACTGAGGCAGGTAGCCCGCGATCTGCTGGCCGCTGGGGATAATTTTCATGTCGCGGAACTGGCGTACGTAGTAGTCGTGGCCGTGCACGCGCATGTGGCCCAGGAAGATGTCGCTGGCCGACTGCATCAGGCGTTGGCCGACGATGACGCGTTCGCCGTGGTTGGTGAACTCGCTGGGACCCAGGAACTCCTCGTAGACCGACGCGGTTGCCTGTTTCGCCTGCGAGAAAACGGGCTGGCGGCCGCTGTCGCCCTCCAGCAGGTGCAGCCAGACGCGCATGCCTACGCTGCCCACGCCGATGATCTGGCGGACCGAGTCGACCCGCCGGAAACGGTGGACCAGGCGGCGCAGGTGGGGCGAGATCGAGGTCAGATAAGTGTCGTAGAACTCCTCGTAGCCTTGTACCCGCTGGTCGAGGGTCATGCCCTCGTCGAGCCGCTTCATCGGGTCCAGCGAGATGTGGCGCCGGCCGCCCTCCTCGGAGACCAGTTGGCGGGCCGTTCCGTGGTGGGTCCGTTTCCTGGCCTGCTTCTCGACGGTGCGGGCGGCGGCCTCGGCGAATTCCGACGTCAAGCCCCGCAGCGGCACGTCGGAGGTGATCCGGTCGTACCAGATGTCCAGCTCACCCAAGCCGGCGTATTTCCGCATCGCCTGGCTGTAGGTTTCGACCGCTGCGGTGGCCGCGTCCTCGGCGCATCGGTTGCCCAGATGTTCCGCGGCTGCGAGCACATAGATGCTGGTCGTCAGGCGTTTCAGGTCCCACTCGAAGGGGCCGGGCAGGGTTTCGTCGAAGTCGCGGGCGTCGAAGAGCAACTGCCGTTCGGGTGACGCCCACAACCCGAAGTTGAGGATGTGGGCGTCACCGCACATCTGCACCGTCAGACCCGAATGGGGCGCCGTCGCCAGATCGGCGGCCATCACTGCGGCTGCACCGCGCAGGTAGGTCCACGGTGAGGCCGCCATCCGGGCATACCGCAACGGCAGAAGCTCCGGATCGCGTACGGCTTCCTGGGCCCGCAGCCGGTCGAGCGCCCGCATCTGACGGCGGCTGGGGTCCCAGATCCCCGCCGCCCGGCGCGGGGCCTGCCGGCGCGCACGGCGGCCGTCGCTCGCATCGGCGGTCACGGTCCCCGACGAGCGGTCGCGGACAACTGATTCGCTCGTCACGATCGCGCCGCCTTCTTCCGGGATCCGAGTGACACGAACTCCTCGCGCAGCACCGGCCCGGCCTCCTCGCCGGCCGGCTCCGGAGCAGAACTCGTCAGCACGACCGTCGCGGCTGTGGTCGGCGCAACCGCCGAAGCGGCAGTCGGTTTGTCTTCGATGCCGCCGGCGTAAGTCGAGAGAACGACCCCGGCCAGCAGGACGAAGTCGATGCGGGAGCGGAACATGCCCCCATCAGAAACTGTGTGCTGACCACACAGTCAAGGTCACCGGACGACGCCCGGCATCGGGTGCGGAACCGCTCCCTCCTCGACCTCTTCCATGAAGAACCGCGACTCGACGATCTCGTCGCCGCGCACCTTGATGATGATCACGCCGCGCAGGTCGGCCGCCCCCGGCCGTACGTAATGGAACTCGCCCCAGAACTCGTCCGCCGATTCGACCGATCCGGTCACCGCGATCCGAATGTCCGGGAACTGCGCGAAGATGAATTCCCAGTTCTTTCGTACATTTTGCGGGCCGTCGAACGAGCGGGCCGGGTGGGCCGGCCACACGCTGGTGAAGTCCGAAGCGAACGTCGCGGCGATCGCGTCCAGGTCGTGGGCGTTGATGGCGTCGACGAGCCGGCCGACCACAGGGAATGTCATGGGACCCGAACGTACAACCCCGAGGCCATGTTGCGGGAACATGGCCCGCGGGTGCCGCTGCGTGAAAGCCAGGTGCTGCATCGGCATGCGCCAGGTGTTGAACAGATCGGTGCCGCGCCGCCCGCCGCCGTGGTCGGGCTCGCGGGGCACGCCCAGGGCGTCGTGAATGCCCGAAAGCACTCTTCACCTGCGGAAATGTTGCGGCCGAAGGCAGACCTGGCCGATCATTCGATCATGATCACCAGCGTGCGGGTCCGGGTGTTCGGCGGGCTGCGGCTGTGGCGCGACGGGGGCGAGGTCGAGCTGGGATCGCCGCGGCAGCGGGCCGTGCTGGCCGTGCTGCTGGCGGCGCGGGGAGCCGTGGTGAGCACGTCCGAGCTGGTCGACACGCTGTGGGGTGAGCGGCCCCCGGCCAGCGCGGTGAATCAGGTGCAGCGGCTGATCGGGCAGGTCCGCCGGCTGTTCGAGCCCGGCCTGCCCAACCGGGAGTACGGCGAGTGGGTCAAGCCGCTCGGCGACGGCTACCGGCTGCACCAGGATCCGCGGGTCAGCGATCTGGCCGCGTTCTTCGCGCTACTGGCGGCGGCGCGGGCCGGCGACCGGGCGCAGGCCACCCAGATGTACGAACAGGCGTTGCGGCTGGCCCACGACCCGCCGTTCGGCGAGTTGCCGCCGGCCCTGGCCGCGCTGCCCGTTTTCCAGGCGATCGAGGCCGCGCGCGCTCAGGCGGCGGTCGAGGCGGCCGATCTGCAGGCGCCGCACCTGCTCCCCCTGCTTGAGACCTACGCCGCGGCGACGCCCCTGCACGAGCCACTACAGGCCCGGGTCATCCGGCTGCTGACCGTGTCCGGGCGCCGGGCCGAAGCGCTGGCCCACTTCGAGACGGTACGACGGAAGCTGGCCGACGACCTCGGCGCCGACCCGGGGATCGAACTGCGAGCGGCCCACCTCGACGCTGTGGCCGACCCTGAGGAGCCCGCAGCCGCGGCCACCCGGCCCGCTCAGCTGCCGCTACGGGTGGCCGCCTTCAGCTCCCGGGAAGACCTGATGACCGCGATGGCGGCCGGACGCGGGTCGTCCGTCATCGTGCTCAGCGGCATGGGCGGCTCCGGCAAGACCGCCCTGGCCGTCGACTGGGCCCACCGGATCGCCGTCGACTACCCGGACGGGCAGCTCTACCTCGACCTGCGCGGCTTCGATCCGGACGGGCGGCAGCTGAGCCCGCGCGAGGCCCTGGCCGCCCTGCTGCTGTCGATGGGCGCCCCACCGAGCGCCAGCGACGACCCGGAGGCGCTGGCTCGCCAGTTCCGGTCGCTGCTGGCCGACCGGCGCATGCTCGTTCTGCTGGACAACGCCCGCGACTCGGCCCAGGTCCGCCCGCTGCTGCCCGCCGCCCCGGGCTGCCTGGTCGTAGTCACCAGCCGCAACCGGATGCCGAGCCTGGTGGCCCGGGCCGGCGCCTGGCCCGTGCACGTCGACCGGCTCAGCCACCACGCATCCAAAGACCTGCTCAAGCTGCGGCTCGGTGCGGACCGGCTGGCCGCCGAGCCGGTGGCCGCGGACCGGCTCGTCCGGCTCTGCGCCGGGCTGCCGCTGGCGCTGTCGATCGCGGCGGCCCGGATCGCGGTCAGCCCGGAACTCAGCCTGGGCGACGTGGCGACCGAGCTGGACTCGGCCGGACGCCGGCTCGACGGACTGGCCACGGGCGAGCAGAACGACGACGTCCGGTCCGCCCTGTCGTGGTCGTACGCCATCCTGACCCCGCCGGCGGCCCGGCTGTTCCGGCTGCTCGCCGTGCACCCGGCGGCGCAGATGTCGACCGGCGCGGCGAGCAGCATCGCGGGCGCCGAGGTGCGGGCACAGATGACCGAACTGGTCACGGCCAACATGATCACCCAACTCGGTGAGGGCCGGCACACGGTGCACGACCTGTTGCACGCGTACGCCGCTGAACTGCTCGAAGAGGACCAGGCCGACCGGCACGCGGCGGAACGCCGGCTGGTCGGCCATTACCTGCACTCCACGCGCAACGGATACCTGGCCTTCCGGCTGCGGCCACCCGTGGAGCTCGATCCGGCCCCGGAGGGCGTGTTCGCCCTCCAGCCGCCGGGGGTCGCCGCGGCGCTGGACTGGTACGGCCGGGAACGCCTGGCCGTCGCGGGCGCGGCCGACCTCGCCCTGGATCGGGGCTGGGTCCGGGAGGCCGCCCTGATCCACCTGCACCTGCGGCCGATCCGATCGGCCCGGCTCGAACGGACGGCCGACGACCACCGCCGCGGGCAACGCATCTTGCACGAGGTCGAGCAGCGCGACGACCCCGAGCTGGAATCCCTGATGCTGCGCGACCTGGCCAACGACCTGACCAACGTCGACCCCGACCGGGCCCTCCGGTACCTGTTCCGGGCCCTCGCCATAGCGGAGCAGCGCGGCGACCTCATCCTTCAGGCCCACGTCCTGCGGATCCTGGCCACGCCGCCGGTGACGAGATTCGGGCCGGACCGCCACTGCGACTACGCGGAGCGCTCGGTGGCGGCGGCCCGGCAGGCCGGGGATCCCAGCGTGCTCGCCTATGCGCTGAACGTGCAGTCGATCACCTTGGACGAGTCCGGACGCCTGGCCGAGAGCGCGGTGGTCGCCGCCGAGGCCTACGACGTGGCCGACGCGGCCGGCATGACCGAGTTCCAGGTCGCCGTGGCCCTGCAACGGTCTTCGATCGCCCACGACACGGGCGACGACCCGGGCGCGGTCGAGATGGCGGAATGGGCGCTGGCGCATTCGTCGCCCGGCAACGCCTACGCCTTGCACACGGCGAGCTGGCTGCTGGCCCGGTCGTACCACAGCCTCGGGGACGTGGCCCGGGCCCGCACCGCGGCTCATCTCTATCTGGAACTGGGGCAACGGCACGAGACGACGCTGCTGGAGTACTTCGGCCCCGAGAAGCTGGCGAGCGAGCGGGCCGACATCGACCACGTTCTCGCAGTGCGGGCAGGCGCGGCCGGCTTGCAGTGATCGTGCACTGACCTTTGTTGTGCTCAGGCCCTCGTCACGAAGAGGACCTGTCATGAACCATCCGAAGCCCACGGTCGTCCTCGTCCTCGGCGCTTTCACCGATGCCTCCAGCTTCGCCCGGATCGTGCCGGAACTGCTCGACGCGGGGATCCCGGTGCTCGCTCCGCCAGTGTCCTTGCGTTCCCTGGTCCGCGATGCCGCGGCCGCGGCGACCGCCACGATCCCAGGGGACCGGTCGGCATGAACAAAGATCCACAACTGTGTCCGTTGCGCGGCCGCGATCGTGAGCTCGCAGTGCTCTCCGAGCGGCTGGCCGCCTTGGCCGGCGGGCGCGGCTCGACCGTCGTGGTCACAGGAGCACCCGGGACCGGCAAGTCGCGGCTCCTGCTCGAGGCGGAACGGCTGTCCCGGCCGTACGGCCTGCGGGTCCTGCGGGTCTCCGGCGAGCCCGACGCGGCCGTGATGCCCGGCGAGGGATTGCTGCGCGCCCTGCTCGCGGGGCCCGAGCCGGTGCTCGACGCGGCCAGGGCCCGGGCCCTGGCCACCCGTCCCGACCACCGCTACTGGCTGCTGCAAGAAGTGCAGGAGGGGCTGGAAAGAGTCGCCGCCCGCCGGCCGGTGCTGCTGCTGGTCGACGACCTGCAGTGGTGCGACGACCTGACGATGCTGGCGCTGCGGGCGCTGCCCGGACGGCTGGCCGGCGTGGCGATCACCTGGTTGTTCGCCGGGCGTCCGGGCGACGACAACGCCGGCTACACCGAGACGCGGGCCCGGCTCGAGGCGTCCGGCGCGACCACCGTGCGGCTGGATCGACTGGACGACGACGCGGCGGCTCAGATGGCGCGCGATGTGCTCGGCGACGAGGCCTCGCTGGCGGTGCTCGCGCTGGTCGGCGGGGCCGGCAACAACCCGTTGCTGATCAGCGAGCTGTTGTCCGGCATCCGGGGCGAGGGCCGGACCGACCTGCCCGCCCGGTTCGGCACTCTGGTCGGTCGCCGCCTGGGCCGGTTGACCCCCGACGGGCGGGCGGTGCTCGAGGTGGCCGCGGTATTGTCGCGCCGGATCGATGTGCCCTTCCTCGGCGCAGTGCTGCGCCGACCGCCGGCCACACTGGTCACCCCGCTGCGGGAGGCGCAGGTCGAGGATCTGGTCCACACCGACGAACAAGACCTGGTGTTCCGGCACGATCTGATCCGGGAGGCCGTACGGGCCACCGTCCCGGCCGCGGTGAGCCGGGCCATCCGGCGCGAGGCGGCCGACCTTGCAGCCGAGTTCGGTCATTCACCGGCCGAGGTCGCCGCTTTGCTGACCGACAGCGCCGAACCCGGCGACGAGGAGGCGGTCGCCACCCTGCGCCGGGCCGCGGCGGAACTGGCCCTGGGGGCGCCGTCACGGGCCGCCGACCTCAGCCGGCGCGCGCTGGCCCTCACCGCGGAGTACTCGCCGGCCCACCGGGCGATCACCGTGGAGACGATCCGGCTGCTGTGGCTGGCCGGGCGGGCCGCCGAGGCGACCGCCCTGGGGCACACACTGCTGGTCGACGGCATCGACTCGGCCACCGAGGCGTCGGCTCGGCTCGGCCTCGCCGCGGCCAGCAGCCAGTACTCGTTCGCCGAGGCCGTACTGCAGTGTGAGATCGCGGTCGGGTCCGCCGCCCTGCCGTTGGCCGGCCGGGCCCAGGCCCTGGCGCTGATGGGCGTCAACCTGACGATGATGGGCGACTTCGACCGGGCCGACGAGGTGCTCGGCCGTGCGCTGGCCGCGGCGGCCGCAGCGGGCGACGACGGCGCCCGGGCGGTCGGACTGGCCTCGTCCTCGGTCTCCGCGCTGTACCACCACCGCTGGCAGCAAGCGGTGGAGCTGGCCGACGAGGCCGTCGCGCTCTCCCGGACCGTCCGCTCGGACCAGATCCTGTGGGGCGCGGTGCAATGGCGCAGCTGGCTGGACTCGCTGGGCGGGCGGCCCGACCGGGCACTGCAGTCGGCGGCCGAAGGCATGCGGACGGCCCAGCACGACGGGCAGGCCTGGCTGGTGCGGCAGTGGAGCCTGGACCGGTGCCGGCTGCTCTACGACGCCGGGCGGCTGGCCGACGCCCAGGCCGAGGCCGAGGGCGTCCTGGCCATGGCCGACGAACTGGGGGCCGGCAACTACGCCGACTGCACCGCGCTGACGATCGCGGCCCGGGTGGCCCTGCACACCGGAGATCTGGCCGCGGCGCACCGCTACGACGCCGAGGCCGAACGGATGCGGACCGACCGCGCTCCCCTGGTCCGCCGGGCCGGCGCCTGGCTCGGGGTGCTGGTCGCGGTCGCGCACAGCCGCAGCCCAGCGCGCATCCGCGAGCTTCTGGTCCAGGGCGCGGCCGCGATCGGGAGCGTCGGCCCGGCACTGGGGACGCCGGTCGATCCGGCGGACGACGTCACGTTCGTCCGCATCGCGGTCGCGATCGGCGAGCCGGATTGGGCCGAGCGCGCGGTGACAGTGGCCGAGAAGCGGGCCGCCGCCAACCCCGGCTTCCCGTTCCTGGCGGCGACCGCCGACCACGCCCGGGGCCTGCTGGCGGGCGACTCGGACCGCATCTCCGACGCGATCGAGATCTACCGGCAGTTCCCCCGCTCGTTGCCGCTGGCTGCGGCCCTGGAGGACCTGGCCGCGACGACCGGCGAGCAGTCCCGGCCCGCGCTCGAGGAGGCGCTGTCCCTGTACGAGTCGACCGGCGCCATCCGCGACGCGGCCCGGGTGCGCAGCGCACTGCGCAAGGTCGGTGTGCGCTGGCGGGGAACCCGCTCGTCGAGCCGGCCCGGCGACCGCTGGTCGCTGCTGACCGCGACCGAGGCCGCGGTGGTCGAGAAGGTCGCCGCCGGTGCCACCAACCGGCAGGTGGCGACGGCCATGTTCCTGTCGCCACACACGGTCAGCACCCACCTGCGGCACGCCTTCAGCAAGCTGGACATCAACTCGCGGGTGGAACTGGCTCGCCTGTTCGCGCAGCGCACATGAGCACGGCGATCGCCATCAGTGCCGGCACCACGAGGGCCCGCTCGCCCACCAGAGCGGCTCCGGCCGCACCGAGCAGGCCGCCCGCGATGAACCCGGCGAGCAGCGGCCAGCTCTGACCCCACCGGTGCCGGGCCGCCCGGTCCCGGCCGCGCGAACGCAGGACGTCGGTGGCCGCGATGGTCCCGGCGACCAGGCTCAGGGCGACGGCACGCATGGCTGGTGGTGGCGGGTCCGCAGCACGACCTTGCCGATGGTCCGGCCGGACTCCAGCAGCTCATGGGCCCGGCCGGCCTCCGCCAGCGGGAAGACCGTGTCGACCACGGCCCGGATCGCACCAGCGGCGACGAGCGGCAGGACGTCGCGGGTGACTCCGGCGACGATCGCCGCCTTCTGCCGGGCCGGGCGGGCGCGCAGCAGGGTGGCCGAGATGCTGGCCCGCCGCGACAGCAGCGCCCCGAGGTCGAGCGTGACCGGGCCGACCGACCCACCGATGATCACCAGGTGCCCGTCCGGTCCGAGGCACTCCAGGTTGCGCCGCAGATACGGGGCGCCGACGACGTCGAGAATCGCGTCGACGCCGCGGCCGTCGGTCGCGCCGAGCGTGGCGGCGACAAAATCGTCCTCACGGTAATTGACCGCCCCCATCGCGCCGAGTTCGATGGCGGCCGCCGTCTTGGCCGGGCTGCCCGCGGTGGCGATGACCCGGGCCCCGATCGCCGCCGCCCACTGGATGGCGAACGATCCGATTCCGCCCCCGGCCCCGTGGACCAGCACGGTCTGTCCCTCGGCGAGGCCGGCGATCATGGCCAGATTCGAGTACACGGTGCAGGCGACCTCGGGCAGGGCCGCCGCCTCGACCATGCTCAGGCCGGCCGGGATCGTCATCACCTGCGCGGCCGGCGCGAGAGCCTCCTCGGCATACCCGCCCCCGGCGAACAGGGCGCACACCTGGTCGCCCGGCCGCCAGTCGGTCACGTCGCGGCCGACCGCGGTTATCGTGCCCGCGCACTCGAGGCCGAGCCCGGGCGGCGCGTCGGGCGGGACCGGGTACTGCCCGCGGCGTTCGAGCAGATCGGCGTTGTTCACGCCGGCCGCCGCGACCTCGATCCGCACCTCGTCCGGGCCGGGTTCGGGCCGTTCGACGGGCACCAGGCGCAGCACACCCGGCGGGCCCGGGTGGTCGAACCGTATCGCTGAAGGCAAGGGGGTGCTCCTTTCGCCGGGGTCCGAGTGACCGGCGCGGGCAGGTGCGCCCCCGCCGGTCACCCCGCGCCTCAGTGCTCGTCGTAGTGGTCGTCGTGCCGGGCGTGCGCGTGCGTGTCGTGCAGGTAATCGACGTGGTCGCCGTGCACGACCGGCTCGTGACCACAACCCTCGCCGTGCTCGTGCGCGTCGACGGTGTGGTGCTGCGGGTGCGTGTCTTCGGTCGTCATGCGGCGGCCCGGGCGATCGCGGCGTTGGCGATGCTCTGGGCGTAGTGCGGGGTCTCGAGCTTGCAGTGCTCGCCGGACGCGTGCTGGCGGGCCGCGGCGGCGTCCTCGAACGTCTGCCCGCTCGCGATGATGAACTTCAGGAAGTCCTCGGTCGGGTGCGACGTCACGGTGTTCACGTAGCGCAGCTGGTCGCCCTGGAGCTGCTCCATGCCGAGCTCCCAGATGACCTGCGTGGTGGTCCAGCCGGCCGCCGAGAACACGTCGGAGAGCGACACCATCTTGCAGTAGTGCGGCGTCGCCACCTCGAAGCGGTACTGCTGGATGACCAGCCCGGTGCCGATCATCTCAACGTTGATCGACATCGGGGTGCCGTCGTCGTCCACCGTGTAGCCCGCGGCCTTGTGGTCGCCCGGGGCGCACCGCTGGTACTCGTGGGTCGGCAGCGTCTTGAGCCACTGCTCGATGTCGACGTGCTCGAACGGCGCGGTGACGTCGGCCGTGACAACGGCCTGCGAGAGCACCAGGTCGTCGCGGATGAGAACGCTCATCGAATCTTCCTTCCGGTTGTGCCGGGGTTTCCCGGCGCGGGTCTGGCACCCGCAATTCGGAAGGTAGATCCGGGCCCGGGACCGCCACATCACCCGCGGTACGCGGCCACATCGCACGGGCGCCGCCGGCGGCGTCCCGCAGGGTGCAATCCCACCACCGCTCCGCCACCCGGCATGGTGAATTCGCTGCCCCGGACCCCGTCGAGCCCACTGTGATCTGGACGACCCCTACCAGCCCCGCTCGGCCGCCTCGACCTTTGGCGTCACTCCGCCACCGCGCACGACCTGGTCGAGCGGGGCCGGACCATCGGCAAGGTGGTTCTCGTGCCCTGAGGAACCCGGTCAGCGACCGTGCCGGACGTCGTTCGGTGGGTGCTCGCGTACGTAGTCGTCGAGCCGGCCGCCGCGCAGGGCGGCGAACAGTTCGCGGCTCTGCGCGAGGTCGGGCACCATCACCGCGCCGACGCCCGGAACGTCCCGGTTCTCGGCGATGGGCACTGTCATGAAAGTCAGGTCTTTCGCGCGCAGGTGCCGCAGCGTGAACGCCAGGCGCTGCACCGGCATGCGCCGGTCGACGGTGAGCATGCCGGACGCGGTCCGGACCAGCCGGTCGAGCTTCAGCGGGTCGGTCAGCAGGTTCTGGTCGGCGATCTTCTCGGCCAGCGCCCGCAGATACTGCTGGTGCCGCTTCGACCGGTCGAGGTCGTCGTTGGGCAGGCCGCGGCGCTGCCGCACGTAGTACTCGGCGAGCTTGCCGTCGAGGTGCACCGTCCCGGCCGGGAAGGCGACGCACCGCCGGGACCGGCCCTGCGGGTCGGTGCACGGCGCCGACGGGTACGGGCTGTCCTCGGGCAGGAAGCGGTAGGAGTCGACGCTCCTCTTGTCGATGGTGACGTCGACCCCGCCGACCAGATCGGTCAGCGTGCGGATGCCGGCGAAGTCGATGATGACCGGCCAGTCGACCGTCACCCCGGTGAACTGGTTGAGCGTCTGCACGAGCCGGGGCGCGCCGCCCCACGCGTAGGCCGCGTTGACCTTGTTCCGCGATCCCCGCCCGCCGTCGGCCGTGGCGATCGGCAGGTACGTGTCGCGCGGGATCGAGATGACGTACGCCTTGCCCGTGGACTTCGGGATGTGCACGAGGATGACGACATCGCTGCGCCCGTCCCCCGGTTCGCCTTTCGAGCGGCTGTCGGAACCGATGAGCAGCAGGTTCATCGGCCCCTTGACCTTGGGCGGCTCGGTCGGGGCGCCCGCCGGCCGCGACGGGGCGGGTGGCAGCAGGTCGGCCCGCTCGACCGCGCCCTCATAGCGGTGCGAGAGAGCGCGCGCCCCGGCCACGGCGGCCACTGATCCCGTGACGAGCACGACGACGACCACGGTGAGGATCAACCGCCAGCGTCTGCGCATCGCTTTCACACCCCCACGAAACGGTAGCCGGAATCGATGAGTATCGGCAGAGCTCCGCGCAAGGCTCGTACGGTCGGCGACCGGTCGCCGCCACCGTCATGGGTGAGCACGATCGACCGGTTCCCGACCTGGCCCAGGATCCTCGAGCGGATCCGGCCCGAACCGGGGTTGTCCCAGTCCCGCGGGTCGACGTCCCAGGCGATCGAGCTCTGCCCGAGCGCCGCGCAGACCTGGAAGACCGCGGGCGACCAGCTTCCGTACGGGGCCCGGAACAGCTCGGGTATCCGGCCGGTCGTAGCGGCCACCGTGTCGACCGCCCGGCCCACCTCGGTCCGCACCCGCCCGGCCGGCAACCGGTGGAGGTCGGCGTGGGACCAGGTGTGCGTGCCCACCGTGTGGCCGTCGTCGACAATGGACCTGATCAGCCCGGGATGACCGGCCGCCTCCTGCCCGACCACGAAGAACGTGGCCTTGATGTGGTGCTTGCGCAGCAGCTTGAGCACCTGCGGCGTGTACACCGGATGCGGGCCGTCGTCGAAGGTGAGCGCCACGACCTTCTGGCCCGGAACGGCCGGGACGACGTAGCGCGGCGCCTTCTGCACCGGGATGCGCGGCAGTCCCGTCGGCGTGGGTGAGGGGGACGGTGGCGGCGGCGAAGGTGGGAGCGTGGTCGGGGCAACGGGCGGAGCGGCCGTCCGGGGCTGGGGCTGGGCGCAGGCGCTGAGCAACGTCAGGCCCCCGAGGGCGAGGAGCACCCGCCTGCTGCCGGTCCACTGCTGGTCCGTCATGTCATCACCTCCGGCTCCGCGCGGTCGCCGCAGAGGGAGCGGCGATTCGTTCGCGGAGAACCGAAAGCTTGCTGAGCAGTTGTCAGGAATCGATCAGGCGCCGGTTGTGCCGGGGCTTTCTCACAATTGCGCCGCCGAGGTAACCAAAAGGCCGGCTCAGTCCGTCGTGGGCAGGTCGACCCGGATGTGCAGGCCGCCGTCGGCCGGGGCGGTGGCGGTGATGGTGCCGCCGTGGGCGCGCACGATCGAGCGGGCGATGGCCAGCCCCAGCCCGCTGCCCCCGCTGTGGTCGATGCGCCCGGTGGCCAGGCGGGTGAACGGCTCGAACAGGCGGGTCACGTCCTCGGCCGGGACCAGCGGGCCGGTGTTCTGCACGGTGAGCGCGCCGTCGGCCGGGCTGACGACGACCACCACCGATCCGCCGGGCCGGTTGTACTTGATGGCGTTGTGCACGAGGTTGCGGATCAGGCGCTCCAGCAGCACGCCGTCGCCCCTCACTTCGTACGGCCGCAATTCGGTTTTGATCTTGATGTCGGCGTCCTGCGCGGCCCGGGTGTGGGCGGTGACGACGTCGTCGGCGATGCGGTCGAGGCGGTGCGGGGTGCTCGAAGCGAGGCCCTGGTCGGCCTGGCTGAGCACGAGCAGACCCTCGATGAGGCGCTCGTTGCGGGAGTTGGTCTCGAGCAGCTGGCTCGCCAGCAGGGCCGACTGTTCCGGGGTCAGCGGCTCGGCCATGCCGACCTCGATCAGCGTGCGTTGCAGGGCCAACGGCGTACGCAGCTCGTGCGAGGCGTTGGCGGCGAAGCTGCGCTGCCCCTCGTAGCCGGCGGCGATGCCGTCCATCATCGTGTCCAGAGCCCGGCCCAGCCGGTTCATCTCGTCGCGGCCACGCCCGGGGCGGATCCGGTGCCCGAGGTTCTGGGGGCCGACCTGGGCGATGACCGGCAGGACCCGGCGCACGGGCACCAGCACCCACCAGATCAGCAGCGGCACGAACACCGAGGTCGCCGCCAGCACGACCCCGTACTGCACGAGGTTGTCGATCGGGATCTTGCGGGTGATCCGGCACGCCATGCCGTCGACGTCGTCGTAGCAGGGGTAGTAGCCGGGCCAATGCCAGGGCAGCTGGTGGTAGATGAAATCGGCGACGAAGACCCAGGTCACCGCCGCGGCGAGGGCGATGGTGAGCCGGGCCCGCAGTCCCATCAGTCCAGCCCGATGCGGTAGCCGGCCCGTGGCACCGTCTGCACGACCGGCGGCTCGCCGAGCTTGCGGCGCAGCGTCGACACGGTCACCCGCACGACGTTGCTGAACGGGTCGGCGTGCTCGTCCCACACCTGTTCCAGCAGGTCCTCGGTGCTGACCGCCTGGCCCTGGGCCCGCATCAGCGCGTGCAGGACGCCGAACTCCTTGTTGGTGAGCTCCAGCGCGCGGCCGTCCCGGCTGGCCGTACGGGTCGCGATGTCCACCACCACGCCGTCGCGCTCGAGCACCGGCGGCAGGGCCGGGGCCGTCCGCCGGGCCAGCGCCTGCACCCGGGCCACCAGCTCGGCGAAGGCGAACGGCTTGGTCAGGTAGTCGTCCGCGCCCAGGCTGAGCCCCTCGACCCGGTCGTAGACGCCGACGGCCGCGGTGAGCAGCAGCACCCGGGTCGTGAGCTGCCGCTCGGCGATCCACCGGCACACGTCGTCGCCCGTCCCGCCCGGCATGTCCCGGTCGAGCACGGCCACGTCGTACCGGTTGACCTGGATCTTCTCGATCGCCTGGCCGCCCTCGTAGGCCACGTCGACCGCCATGGCGGCCCGGCGCAGGCCCACCGCGATCGTGTCGGCCAGCAGCTTTTCGTCGTCCGCCACCAGTACTCGCACGTCGGCCATGCTTCCATGATCGGGATAAAGCGACGATAAGGATCAGGCCACCAGGAACGTTCCGGCCATGAAAACAACCAGGAACACTGCCTGCAGCGACGCACCGACCACCAGGATCGCGCGGTCGGCCGTCCGGTTGGCGCCCATGCGGGCCAGCAGCAGGAAGATGGCCACCGCTTCCATCGCGTAGCGCGCCGACGACTGCATCGAGCGGCCCCCGACCTCGGTCGACATCAGCATGACCAGGGTGATGGCCCCCTGCACCACGAGATACATCTGGTCCCGCCGGAACCGGAACGGGCCCTTCACGCACAGCACCAGCAGCACCACCGCGATCAGGATCGTGCCGGCGTCGACGATGGCGCCGAGGGTGTTCTTGTGGAGCAGCCCGTGCTCGGTCATCTGCCGGATCGAGATCAGCCACGCCTCGCCCGGGACCGTGTAGCGCCGGCCCCACTGGTCCTGGGCGATGCTGAACTGGACCGGGCTGCCCAGCTCGATCAGGCAGTAGACGCTGTAGGCGACGACCCCCAGCGGCACCAGGGCCAGCGCCAGCACGTCCCGGCGGGGCCGCCGGCCGACCTGGCGCACGTATTCGACGGCCAGCGGCAGGATCAGCAGCAGGCCGAACAGGCGGGTCGCCGACGACAGCGCGCCGAGCGAGCCCGCCAGCCACCAGTGCCCGCGGCGGGCGGCGTACAGCGCGCCCACCACCAGCAGCAGGAACAGCGACTCGTTGTAGCCGATGAACAGGAAGAACCCCATCGGGAAGACGGCGAGATACCAGGCCGCGCGCTGGGCCACCCGCGGCCCGAACTCGTGGTCGGCCAGCCGGTACAGCACGGCCAGGGCGCCGAACGCGGCCGCGTTGGCCACGACCAGGGCGCTGACCATCCCGTCGCCGGGCAGCAGCGGATCGAACACGTGGATCAGTAGCGGATAGAGCGGGAAGAACGCCGGGTAACCGGCGCTGAGGCCTACGTAGCCGCTCTCGGCGATCCGCACGTAGTGCTGGGCGTCCCAGTTGTTCCACCCGAGGAACGCCGACCAGAAATCAGGGGCGGGGCCGTTGCCCTCGTGGGTCAGCCAGGCGAGCGCGCTGACCAGCACGTGCACGACGATCGAGGCCGACCAGACCGCCGAGGCGGCCAGCCACGCCGGACGCCACTTCGATGTCGGGACCGGAATCTTGAGATCAACCTGTGGGCGTACGGCGGTCGCGGTCACAGCCGCACCTCGGCCGGGCGCCGGGCCACCGCGGAATCGAACGTCACCACGTACGCCGGACGCCCTTGGACCGAGGTGTAGATGCGCGCCACGTACTCACCGAGCAGGCCCAGACCCAGCAGCTGCAGCGCGCCGAGGAAGACCAGCGCCACGAACATCGACGTCCACCCCGGAACGACAGTGCCCCAGGCGTACGCGGCCAGGACGCCCCCGCCCATCAGCACGCACAACGCGACACCGGCCAGCCCCAGCCAGGTCGCGACCCGCAGCGGCGCCGCGGAGAACCCGGTGATGCTGTCCAGAGCCAGCCGGATCATCTTGCCCAGCGGATACTTGGACCGGCCGGCCGCGCGCACTTCCCGGGCGTACGACACCTCGCCGCTGGGCAGACCCAGCCAGGGAACCAGCAGCCGGTAGACGGGCAGTTGCTCCGGAAGCTCGGTCAGCGCGTCCACGGCGGTGCGGCTGAGCAGGCGGAAATCCCCGGCGTTGTGCGGCACGGCGGCCCCCACGACCCGCCGGATGAGGCGGTAGTAGAGCCCGGCCGACCAGCGCTTGAACATGCTGTCGGTGCTGCGATCGGTGCGCACCCCGTGCACGACGTCGAGGTTCTCGGCCCGGGCCAGCGCCAGCATGTCGGCGATGACCTCGGGCGGATCCTGCAGGTCGACGTCGATGCTGACCACGTATCGGCCGCGGGCCCGGTGCAGGCCCGCGGTGAGCGCGTTCTGATGCCCGGCGTTGCGGCGCAACCGCACGACCCGCAACTGCGGCCACTCCCGGCGCATCCGCTCCAGCACGGCCGGCGTCGCGTCCCGGCTGCCGTCGTCGACGGTCAGCACCTCGTACGAAACATCGAGCGCGTCGAGCACGGGCCGCAGCCGCGCGGCGAACAGCGGCAGCACATCCTGCTCGTTGAAAACCGGCACGACTACCGACAGTCCCGGACCCACGATCTCTGCATTCATGCCCACAACGGTGATCAGAGCCGGATAAGGCCCAGATAAGGCCGCTCCGGCTGGCACGAATCCGGGAGTTCACCCCACCGTCCGTAGCGGTCGTCAACTTCGGACAGTGACAATCAACCGCCGGCCGAGCACGGATTCGTGCCGGGCGGCACCTGGAAGGTAAGGCTCTCCTGGGCGGTGAAGGGGCGTCCGATGAGGTCGCAGCCGCGACGGAGCAGGGACTCCACGCCGATGGTCCAGCGCTGGGAAAAGGCCCCGGCGTCGGAACTGAGCAGGCTGCCGTCGGCCAGCGGCGTCAGCTTCATCACCTGATGGCCGGAGCCGGCCAGCACGACCAGCGCGGCGCCGGTGGCGACGTCGACCAGCCAGATGCTCCCGCCGTTGGTGCCGGCCGCCAGCGTACGACCCTCGTCGAGGAAGGCGAGCGCGCTGACGCCGGACGGGAGCGGGTCGCTGACAGCGCCGGCCCGGCCGGTCGCCGGGTCGACGAGGGACAGCCGGCCGTCCGGGCGGGCGACCGCGACAGTGCGGCCGTCCGCGGTCGCGGCCAGCGCGCTCACCCCGGTCAGGGCCTCGTCGATCGGGTCGGCCCGGCCGGTGAGCAGGTCGACGCGGACCGGAATCCGCCGGTCGTCGTCGGTGACCACGACGACGGTGGTCGGGTTCACGAAGGTGACGCCGACGTTGGCGCTGGGGCGAACCTCGATCACCGCCGGCTCGCCCGGTTGCGCCCCGGTCAGCGGCCAGACGACAAGCGCTCCCGAGGCCATCCCGATCAGCCGGTCGCCCGTGGGTGAGACGACCAGCCTCAGGAGCTTGCGGCCGCCGGGCACCGGAGTGCGGGTCATCCCGGACTCGGTCCACACGGTGAGGACGCCGGCTTCCCGTTGCACGAAGACGGTCTGCCCGTCGGCCGCGAGCTCGGAGACCCGCCCCAGCGCCGCGGTGATCGGCAGCGTCCGTGGCGACGCCGGCTCACCGTCGCTGCGGCGCAGCGTCAAGGTGAACCGGTCGGGCGCGGCCACAGCGTCCAGGACCGCGACCCGGCCCTGTCGTTCGGCGCTGGTGACGTACGTGTGAGGGCCGAAGGCCGCGCCGAGGGAGGCTGCCGGGTCACTGTCGAGCCGGCGGCGCGTGACGCCGCCGTCCGGTGCGGCCAGATAGAAGGATTTGCGGTCGGCGCCGACGTGGAGCAGGGCCCCCGGTTCGCCCCAGCTCGGCGAGGTGCCCAGGTGGCCGGCCGTGGCGCTGTCCCAGTAGCGGACGTTCCCGTCGGTCGCGGTCGACAGCAACGTGGTTCCGGCCTGCCCGAGGCTGACCACCGGTCCCGTGCGCGGCATGATCGTCTCCCGGCGCAGGTCGGTCGTCGCACGCAGCGGGTCGGTCGTGAAGATGCGGACCCGGCCGTCGTTGCTGCCGACCGCGAGCCGGTCGCCGCCGTTCAGGAAGAGCAGGCTCGACGCCGGCTGGGCGAAGTCGATCGGGACGTCGGCTGCGGCCGCGGGCCGCCGCTCGGCCACCTTGCCGTTCCGGACGAGGCTCACCCAACCGTCCTCGTCGGCCGCCGCCACCGACGAAGCGGCGGCCACGGCCCGCACGGCGGACGCACTCACCGGCACCGTCCAACTGATCCGGTCCCGGCTGATGTCCCAGCCGTGCACGGCGCCCGTGACGGTGCCGATCACCACCTGCTGCTGCGCGTCGCTCCAGGCCGACGCCGTGACCGGGCCCAGGCCCGGCGGCGCCGGCACGGGACGGCTCGACAGATCGGCCTCGACCAGCCGGAACGTGCCGTTGCGGCCGACGGCGAGGAAACGGCCGGCACTGATCGCGACGACCGACTGCTCGTGCAGGCCGGGATCGGTGATGATCGGCCGGACCGGCCGGCCCGCGGCCAGCGCGACCAGAGCGCCGTCGCTGCGGCCGACCACCACGAGGCCGTCGGAGTCGCGGACCGCCATCCCGGTCAGCCGGTGCGGGCCGGGCCGGGCGAGCACGTCGACCGGGCCGACGGCCTGCACCGCTCGCAGCGCGACGGCCCGGGCCTCGGGCAGCGCCGGATTGTGCCGCAGAGCCAGCCGGGCCAGCAGGAACGCGGTGTCCGGGTGGCTGTCGACCTGCAACCGGGCCGTGGCCGCCCACTGCTGGTCGAGGGCGGCGGCAGTCTGCGCGACGGAGCGGTCGCGCTGCTGCCCGGCCTGCCGGGTTGTCGCCACCGCCCCGGCCGTCGCGGTGAGAACGACGACGGCCAGGACGGCCAATGCGGTCCGGACCCGGCGGACCCGGCGCCGTTCACGGCGCAGCAACTGCTCGGTGCTCAGGCCGACCAGGGGCGCCAGCAGCTGGGCCGCGGCGTCGGTCAGCCGCGGATCGAAGCGGGCGAAGGACGTGGCGGGCAGCCAGCGCAGGTCGACCCAGCGCGGTTCGAGGGCCAGGGCCGGCTCCCAGCCGGTCGGCAGCGCGGTGCTGCGCTCGCGGTCGAACCGGCGCTCCGGCCCGGACCAGACCAGGTCGCCGTCGAGCACCGCCACGCCGGCCAGGTCGGGCTGCGGGCCCCCGGTCAGCACGGGTGCGAGCAGGGCGACGGTCGGACGATCGTCCGGGCGCTCGACCAGGACGAGCTCCGGCCGCGTCCGCCGCGGGCTGATCCGCAGCATCGCCCGGCGTAACTGCGCGGCGGCCCGCCGGTGCACGGCGGCGTGCAGCAGGCTCACGACCGGCATGGCCGCTGCCCGTCGACCTCGAACCGCCGGGCTTCGTCGTCGGTCAGCATCCGGCCCACCCATGCGCAGACTCGCGCACGTAGAGCCACGGTGTCCCACCGCACGCGCACCAGGCCGCCGTCCTCGTACACGGCGAGAACGTGGCCACCGATCCGCGCGAGGCCGCGGATGACGGCGTGCCCCCGCGACACGCTCGGCGTACGGGCTTCGAGGGTGACCGGGTCGTAGATCGCCAGTCCCGTGTACGCGGCCGCGACCACCAGCGTGTCGCCGTCGACGGCCAGGGCCACGACATCCTCGCCCGCGGCAGCGAAGGCGCCCTGATCGGCCAGCGTGGCCCCGTCGAGCAGCCGGACCCGGCCCCCGCGCTCGGTCAGCGCCAGCTGATCGCGGCCGTCCACCACGACCAGCCGCACCGGACCGGTCGACCTCGTGGTGGCGATGCGGGTCACCGCGGGGTCGACGCGGAAGAGATCGACGGCGCCGGTCGTGTCGATCGTGGCCACCCGGCCCGTGGGCAGCACCGCCAGATCGGTGACGGCGGCGGACCGGCCGGTGTCGAGATCGAGACGACCGCTGTCGCCCGGCCGGAACACGCCGGCCCGCGGGGAGACACCGTCGGCCGCCGCCAGAAGCCACCCGGAAGACGTCGGCGCCGCGCGCAGCAGCCGGACCGGGCCGGCGGTCCGGAGGCGACCGACCGGCCGGCCGTCGGTCAGCGCGTGCCGGACGATCGACCCGTCCGGTTGACGCATAACTATCTCGTCCGTGCCCGGCAGCAGCAGCCCCGGCCCCGGCAGTCGCATCGCGGCCGTGGCAGCGGCCTGGTCCGGCCGGAACGCCACTGCTTGGGCCCCGGCGCCGGACCCGGTCATCGCCTGCAGAACGACGCCCCGCCGTGGGGAAACGCCCAGCAGAGCCCGGGCATAGACCACTTCGCCACCGACCTTCGGCACGCCGGCGTCCTCGGTGAAAACCGGCGCCAGCGCAGCGACGTTGTATTTGTCCGGGGTGTTGGGCACCCACCGCACCGTTCCCCGCGGCAGGATGATCACCACCCCGCCGGTCCCACCGACGAACCCCACCGGAGCCGCGGGCAACGCGCTGTGGTTGATCCGGGCCGACACGAGTCCGGTCGACGGATCCACGCCGGTCAGCACACGGTCGGCCCCCGACGACAGGAACGTCTCGCCCTGCTGCCACCAGCCGATCGCGACCTCGACGCCCTGGTCGTGCCCCGGGACAAGTTCCTCGTTGGGCACCTCGACGATCGTCCCGGTGCGGCCGCGGTAGATCCGGACCCGGCCGACGGCGTCGGCCGTCGCCACGGCATCCCGGTCCGTCGCGACCGCCAGGCCGGTGACCGGCCGGGGCGGCTTCGTCTGCCACCGCCGGGTCAGTGCCGGGACGGACCAAGCCGACATCGTGTCGGCACCGGCCGCGTACACCGTCGACGTGCGCGGGTCGCCGGCCAGGGCGGTCACCTTCCCCATCCTCACGGTGGACCGCATGGCCAGACTGCCCGCGTCGAGACTGCTTACAGTGCCGTCCGAGCAGGCCAGAACCAGCATGCCGCCCGCCCTGGCCGCCGCGGTGACGTCGGCGCTCACCGCGACGACGCCCACCTTCCGGACCTCGCCGGGTCCCGCCACGGCGGCCACGTAGCCGCGCACGCCGACCGCCAGCACGGCCGAATCGCCCCCGTCGACCACGGCGGCGAGCGGTTCCGGCAGCCGTCCGGCCACCACCGGCGACGATCCCGGAGCCCAGTAGGTCAAGGTGCCGTCCGCGGCGCCCAGCACGAACCCGTCTCCCAGCACCGCCCCGGCGAACGGAGAGCTGGTCAGGGCCACGTCCGTGTACGGCGGAACGGCCAATTGCTCCTGGGCCGCGTTGGCCAGGGCATGCTCGGTCCGGGGTGAGGCGTGCCGGTCGTGCGCCGCGACGGCGAGCAGCCCGGCCAGTTGCGGATCGGTCAGCTGGAGGGCCTCGCTGCGCACCGCCAGGGCCGACGAGACGGCCAGGCGGCGGTCGCGATCGGCGGCCGCCGCGTACCGCCGGGAAACCACGGCCGCGGTGACCGAAGCGACGAAGGCCAGCACCACCACGACGGCCGCGGCGGCCAGCCCGACAGTCCGCCGGCGGCGGCGCCGGGCCACCACGGCGCCGAGGGTGTCGGCCGGCACGGAGTCGAGCAGCGCCGCCACCCGTACGGCCGTGTTGTCGCCGTCGAGGGGCACGATCTGCTCGGCCGGCACCCCGTCGGTGAGCCACTCGTGGCCGGGCCGGGGAAAGCCGTCCACGTCGACGATCACCATGTGCTGCGGGGACCGCTCGGCCCGCCACAACGCGACCTCGGCCCGCACCCATTCGCTGTCCAGGGAGCGGGTCGAGGCCACCACGACCAGCCATCGGGAGTCGCGCAGGGCCGCATCGATCGCCGACCGCAGATCCGGGCTGAACGCCATCTCGGTGACGTCGCGGAAGACGCGGCGCCGAGCCGGCCGATAGCTGGGCAACCCGGCCAGGGCGATCCGGCGTTGCAGCCGCGCGGCCAGCTGCGCATCGGGCCCGTGACTGTACGAGAGGAAGGCGTCGTAGGCGTACGAGCGCCCGTCGTCGGCCATGCCGTCCCCTCCCCTGCGCCACCGCCCACACCATGGCGCGACCGCGCGAGCGCCACGGCCCACCGAGCGGTCGAACATGGACGGTGACCGGCCACTCCTCCCTATGACTATCGACGGAAACGGGACGGCCGAACGGACTTTCCGTCCGGCCTACGCGTACGTCGGTGAGCCCTCGATCAGGTCGTCGGCGAAGGCGGCGACGTCGGTGCCGGTGACCTCCAGGACGCCGCGGCCGGAGGCGGCACTCTCTTCGAAGAACTCGAGGAGACCGGTGAGCAGGTCGATCGAACCGACCTTGAACAGGTAGCGCTGGATCTCGCCGTAGACGATCCGGTAGTCGGGCGGGAGCATCTTGACCCGGGCGACGTGGGCCCGCCACTGCTTCTTGCCGTCGATGATGTCGCGGATGCTCATGTCAGCCCCCCCAGCCGGGCCAGTTTGCGGGCGACGTCGCGGTTCAGCTGCTCGCGCCGACGGTCGCGGTAGGTGCGGGCGCCGGCCCCGCCGGCCAGGGCCGTGGTGAAACCGGCGATGTCGTCGCCGAGCACCTCGTTGGCGCTCTGACCGTCGGCTGCGGCCTCCTCGAGCAGCGCGAGGGCAGCGTCCGCGATGGGGGTGAGGTTGCGGCCGGTGAAACTGCCGTACGCCATGAGGTGCTGAACGATCCGGCCCCACGCCGCCTGATGGTCGGGCGACAGCGCCGCGGCCCGCGCCGCGAAGGCCTTCCAATCCCGGTTCAGGTCGCCGCCCGTGACGGTTTCCCAGATGCTCATGCCCCGCCCTCCTTGAGTTTGTCGATGCGCGCGGAGACGTACTGCCACTTGGCCCAGAACATCGCCAGCTCCCCGCGCCCGGCGTCGTTGAGCGCATAGAACTTGCGCGGCGGGCCCACTTCGGACGTTCGCTTGGTCACCCGCACCAGCCGATTCCGCTCCAGCCGCACCAGAATCGTGTAAACCGTGCCCTCCACGACATCAGCAAACCCGAGATCGTTGAGCCGGCGCGTGATGGCGTAACCATAGGTCTCCTCGCGCCCGATGATCTCGAGCACGCATCCCTCGAGCGTGCCTTTCAACATCTCGGTGAGGTCTTCCACCGCTGACCCTTTCAACCCGGTACCTCGTATCACTCAGTACCGGTACAACGTACCACCGAGTACCGGTGGCGCAAAGAGGGGCATCGCGAGTCAGAGCAGCCCTTCGAGGCGCTCCTTGAGGAAGGACGCGCTGATCAACTCGAAGTGATCGTTCTGGCAGCACTCGAGGCTGTTGACGTCCAGCCCGCGATCGTCGGCGCCCTGACTGACCTGGCTGAACAGATACTCGTAGTTGTACGACAGGATCACGTGAACGCCGCCGGTGGCCCTGATCAGCCGGCCCAGACAGTCGAGGAACCGCGCGGGCGAGTCGACGTCCCACTTCTGCACGACCTCGGTGGCGTGCCGCTGCACCTGCGCGAAGTTCTTGTCCAGGATCTTGTAGAGGTACTCGCAGAGATACCGGAATTCCTCGAGTTGCGAAGCCGAGCCGAGAAGCTCGAGCAGCTTCTCGGGGTTGGCCTGGTCGACCCGGGCGATCCGCGACGAGATGGTCGTGGTGCGCCGGTCGATGTTCGGATCGAGCAGCAAAGCCTTGTGAATGCTGATGTTCGCGAGAATCCTCTTCTCGGACCGCCGGGTGTACTCGTCGAGAAACAAGATCATGTCGGCGCCGAACGAGAACCCGACGATCGTCATCCGCTTCTTCGGGTACATCCGGTGCAGCCGGTCGAGCGCGTAGGCCAGCAGCGCCATGTGCGAGTCGAGCGAGATCACGCCGTAATGATCGTCGTCCTTCTCGGTGTCGTTGAAGCCGTAGAACGTCAGCGCGACGCAGTGGTAGCGGCTCTCCACCATGTAGGGCCGGAAGTCGAAGGCGTCCAGACCGAGCCCGTGCAGGAAGACGATGAGGTCGGACGAGTCGCGTTTCGCCTCCAGGTAGTGCAACTCACGCCCGATCACCTTTTCGTCGATCGGCCGGTCGATGAAGTCCGCGACCCCGGGTTGGATCGCGATCGTCCCGCCCGTCACGGTCGATTGTTGCCGGCGCTTGATCGACCACCGGTAGAAAATAGCTGTCGTCCCGCCCGCTACGACGGCGGTGACCACCCCGGAGACCAACGTGGCGTTGACATCACCGAAGTTCTCCAGCCCGGCCCGGAACTCGGCGGAGTACAGATTCGTCGCGATGCCGATGACACTGCCGAGAGCGCCGGAGGCCAAGGCCAGCCACGGCGGAATGCGGAGCCGGGCGGAAGGGGCGGTGTCGGAACGCTGATCGCCCGGGCTGTTCACAGAAACGCCTCCTCATGGGTCCGTGAGGACGGGGTGGCGCGCGACGAACGACTCGAAATCGTCGAGCGGGAGCACGTCGCCGCGAAAATGGCCGTCCGAAACCAAACACACTCGTTGTGGAGACGACTGGGAGTCGTCGTAGACCGTTACGGTGCAGCCCGGCTTGGTCAATTCCGCCACGGGCTCCGTGACAACGATTATTCCTGGTGGGCGCAAGGTCCGGCGCAAAACCTCGATCACCAAAGCTCGGCGCTCCGGTTCGATCTCGTAAAGGACATAACTGAGATTGACCGCGTTGATCCGATGATGCCGCACAAATCGGGCCAGGTCGCGCCGCTCCAGGATGTCGAATTCGTGATAGCGCACGGAGGCTTCCCTGACCTCGGGCGCATCGAGGGAGAGTTCGAGCTCGCGATAGAGATCCGCATAGTAATCGGTGGCTCCGTAGCAGGCTTGCACCCATTGATCATCCGGTCGCGGACCCCGATCCACGCCATGCCGGGCCGCCAGCGGAATGGGCTGGAAGAGCGGCTGCCGGCCGTTCCACCGAAGATCCGCGCTGAACCGGTCGAACAGGATCAGTGAGTTCAGTTGGCGCGGCAGCACACCCAGGCCGGTTCCGAGGTCGGCGAAGTTGACGGCGAGTTCAGCCGGTCGTAGCATTTGATCTTGGTGGTTTGGTGGGACAGGATGCCCGCCGTGCGTTTGATGCTG
>NZ_JAMYJR010000062.1 GCF_024137025.1 Paractinoplanes aksuensis | reverse complement strand
TGGGGCGGGAAGGAGACGACCTGCTCGCGCATGTCGACCTTGCTGCGCACCGAGTCGACGAACGGCACCAGCAGGTTCAGGCCCGGGCTCAACGTCGTGCGGTACCGACCCAGTCGTTCCACCACGTCCATGCGCTGCTGGGGCACGATCTTGACGGCTTTGAGCAGGGTTATGACGATCAGAAGAGAAATTACGGCGACGACTGTGCCGACAACTGGGTCCATGCGTGTGCCACCCCTTACGAAGGAATTGGTCGATCGAGGCCGGAGCCGACGGCATCGCCGGGTAGGCCTTCACGCCACACCAACGCGGTGCCGTCACTGACATCGACGATGCGTACCCGCTCACCGGGTTCACACGTGCCCATTCCGTCGAGTGTGCGCGCCTGCCACAGTTCGCCGTCGATCCTCACCATGCCGCGGCCGGCGTCCACCTGCTCCACCACGACCGCCGAAGCACCCTGCATCGCCTCCATACCGATGCCAGGGCCGGCCGACCGGCTCAGCCGCCGCCGCAGCGCCGGCCGTACCGAAACGAGCGTGAGAGCCGAGACCGCGACGAAAACACCGGCTTGACCCCACACACAGGCGCACCCAGCCCGGCCGCGCCCGCCGCGGCAGCGGCTCCGGCGGCGAACATCAGCAGAAACAGGGTGGTCGTATAGATCTCAGCGACGGCGAACGCCACTCCGAGAACAATCCACACCACTACGTCCATAGTTCGATGGTCACCGTTTCAGTCGGCGGAAACCACGACAGTTTCATGACTATCCGGCGCGGCGATCACCCGCCCGCCACGACCGGCGCAGGGAAGATGGCAGCGGGCGGTAGACCGGATTCCTTCCCCGTTCACAGGGCTGCACCACGGGGAGAGTCCGTTCCGAGGGCACCGCACGGTTGAAGGAGCAGGGGGCGGGTACGCCGTCACGATGCCACTCGATCCCCAGCCGCGCGGCCGTCGCGGCACTGTTGGTCACGCGTACAGTCCGCTCAACCTACGCCTGGCGTTGGCCGCCTTCGGTCTGGTTGTATCCGTCGTGTTCGCCGTTCTGCTGCTACGAGCTGGTGCCGCGGTTTTCGGCTGGTTGTTCGTCGCGCTGGCCGTCGTCGCCGCGGTCGATCTGGTCGTGGTGCAGCTCCGGCGCCGGTCTCGCCGTCGCGCCGAGGGTGACGGACATTCGCTGTTCGAGTAACCGCCAGGCCGGTCGGTCGCGGCCCGGCAGCCGGCCCTGATTCGGGCTGATGGACCAGGCCGGGACTTCACATGTCCGTCGAAGCCGCCGGCGACGTCGGTCGAGGGAATACGACGGGACAGGTTCAGCCATCGCCGCGCTGGAGACAAGACTCATCGGTCTGACGGTGACTGGGGGTGGAGAGCCCGCAGGGCCTGATTCCGATCGCTGTACGTGGCGAAGGACCCATGGAGGCCGGCACCGGCCAGAGTTCGGCGCACCACAGCTGCGGGCGCCGCGAGACACATGCGACGGCCCCGGCGGTCGGCCAGCTCGTCGGCCTGAACCAGCGTCCCCAGCGACGCGCAGTCGATCAGTGTCACATCGGTAAGGTCGACGACCACGTCGGCGCCGCGCTCCAACCGGGAGGTGACGCAGTCGCGTAACTGCTCGACGACAGCCAGGTCGATATCGCCGTGGAGTTCGACCACCGCGGTGTCATCGTGTCCGGCGGCCGGCGTGACGATCTGATCGGCGGCTGTACCAACCAGGGTTGATGTACCCATCCTTCGCTCCACCTCTCCATCGTCGAACGACGTTCAGCGTCAGACTGACTCGCGGCGATGGCGGAATGCTTGCGGTGGCACGACAGGTCAGTGACAAGAAGTGACGGCGTCATGACCTTGGGGCCCTGGTCTATCGCACGAGGAGCAGATCGAACCTCGCCAGGCGACTGGCGAACTCCACGGAGCAACACAGCGGTCTCGCCGCACAGTGCTGCAGCACATCACGACCCTGCTTCCACGGTAAGCGCCCCATGACAGCGCAGCAGGACGGTTCCCATCGGACTCGTGCCGCATCGACGACCGGGCGGTGCCCTTGGCCGACACCGCCCGCGCCGGAACCGTGGAAGCAGAGCTGGGCGACGTTCCTGGTGCAGCACTGGCTCGCGCCGGAGGCCTGCCCCGCCGGTACGTCGACCGTCTTCCCGGCGACGGGTTCACCTCCCTCAACACGGTGTCGACGGTCGGCTCGCTCGAGTAGGCCACGTCGTCCCCGCCGTAACTGCATAACTTCGACCGGATCTTTCAGATCCGTTCCGATTGGCCGCTTCGTGAAGTTCCCCGAGATCGCCGCCGGACGCGAAAATCCCGGCGGCCCGCCCGAGGGCGGCGCCCGGCCGCTGTCGGAGGATTCGCACGGCAGCGCGCGTTACCGGGACGAATCCGGGAAGAGTGCGACTGATTCCTCGTGACCAGACCGTCCAGGTCGGCGGCTCCGAAGGCGGAGAAGATGCAGCCGCTCGGCCTGCCGGACGCCTGATCTCGAGGCCGGTTCCGCGAACGCACGCTCGGCCCAGCCCGGGGACTGGTCCGGTCCGGCCCCTGCCCGGTCGGGAGAATCGCCGGTCGTGACGTGGACGACCGTGCCGAGGCTCTCCCCGTCGGCGTCGACCACGCACATGCCGACGTGAACCTTCCCGATGGGACCGCGTCGCGCAAAGTGCCGTCCGCTTCGGTCCACGCTGACGGCCGGGTGTGGCACCGTCCGCGCGGCCCCATGACGGAGGCGTGACATCCCGGGCGAGCACCAGCGAACAGCGGCACCGTGCTGACACAGAACTGTCATGGGTAGGGCGGCACAGGGTGGGGATGACTTCCAGAGAGTTCGATCAGATGGAGGAAACCATGCCGAACATCCAACAGCCCGAGATGCGTCGAAGCGGTGAGACCCGCTTGGTCCAGGACAGCGACGGTCCCGACGGAACCACCGGTAAGAGCCCCCGCGCCGAGCATCGCAAGGTGCCGGCCGACCAGCAGTCGCCGTACGGTCCCGGCGCCACCACGGGCGGCAGTCCGCAGGAGCCCCGCGGACGCGAGGCCGAAGGCGAATAGACCCCGACCACACCTTGCCGGACCATCGAGAGGACCAGCACATGCAACTGGGAATGGTGGGGCTCGGGCGGATGGGGGCGAACCTCGTCCGCCGGCTGACCGCGGCCGGTCACGACTGTATCGTCTTCGACACCGACCCGGAGGCGGTCCAGGCGCTCGTCGCTGACGGCGCCACCGGGAGCAACTCGCTCGAGGACCTGGCTGATCGGCTCGAGCAGCCGCGAGCCGTCTGGGTGATGGTGCCTGCCGGGGACCCCACCAGCGCTGTCGTCGACCACCTGGCCCGCGTTCTGGCCCCCGGCGACACGGTGATCGACGGCGGCAACTCCTACTACCGGGACGACATCGCTCGCGCGGCGGCGCTGGCCGAGCGTGACATCGACTACCTCGACGTCGGCACCAGCGGTGGGGTGTGGGGCCGCGAGCGCGGCTACTGCCTGATGATCGGGGGCGACACCGCGGCGGTGCAGCGACTTGCCCCCGTGTTCGCCGCGATCGCCCCGGGCGTCGGCGCCGAGCCGCGTACCCCCGGACGGGGCCCCGAGCCGGTCGAAGCCGAACACGGCTATCTGCACTGCGGCCCCGCCGGTGCCGGACACTTCGTCAAGATGGTGCACAACGGCATCGAGTACGGCATCATGGCTGCCTACGCCGAAGGCCTCAATATTCTGCGCAACGCCGGCATCGGCGCCACCGCTCAACAGGCTGACGCTGAAACCGCGCCCATGACCGACCCTGAGTTCTACCGGTACGACCTCGACCTCCCGGCTGTGGCCGAGGTGTGGCGCCGGGGCAGTGTCATCTCTTCGTGGTTGCTCGACCTCACAGCAGCCGCCCTGGTCGAATCACCGGACCTCGAGGATTTCTCCGGTCGCGTGTCGGACTCCGGTGAGGGCCGCTGGACCGCGATCGCCGCGATCGAGGAGGGGGTCCCGGCCCCGGTGCTTCTGACCGCGCTCACCTCACGGTTCAGCTCCCGTGGGCTCGACCGGTTCGCCAGCAAGACCTTGTCCGCCATGCGCGAGCAGTTCGGCGGGCACGCCGAGAAGCCGGCATGAATCGCGCCCGTCCGGAGTCGTCGGCCCCGAGAGGGCCGGCGCGACGTCCGGTGGGTGCCGGGTGATCGGCGGTCCACCATGGCCGCTGCTGCCCAGCACGATCGCCCTGGTCGTGGCCCTGGCCGTGATCATGTCGGTTGGACGGCGGCTCGCCGGCCACGGCAGATGTTCTGGCCGACCGCACCGGCATGGGCGAGGCCGCGGCCGGGGCCTTGCTGCTCGGTGCGGTGACCTCGCTGCCGGGCATCGGTACCACTGTGGTGGGCTCGCTCGGCGGCGACGCCCAGTTCGCCTTGGCGAATCCGCTGGGCGGGATCGCTGTCCAGACCGTGTGGCTGGCCATCGCCGACCTGCTGTACCGGCGGTCGAACATCGAGCACGCGGCGGCCTCGCTGGAGAACGTGCTGCAGTCGCTGGTCCTCATCGCGCTACTGGCGATCCCGGTGGTGGCCTACGCCACGCCGACGCTGCGGCTGGGCTGGGTGCATCCGGCCAGCCTGGCCATCCCGCTGATCTATCTGTATGGGTTACGGCTGTTTAGACGGCTCCGGAAGGAGCCGATGTGGACGGCCAAGGAGACCCCCGACACCCGCCGGGACGAGCCGGACGAGGCGGGCGACCAGGCGAGTACGGCGATGCTGTGGTGGCGGCTGGCCGCGCTGGCCGCCGTCGTGGCCGGCACGGGCTTTCTCATCGGACAGGGTGGGCTCGGCGTCGTCGCAGCGACCGGACTACCCAGCGGCCTGGTCGGCTTCACCCTCACCACCGTCATCACCTCGTTGCCCGAACTTGTCACACTCATCGCCGCGGTCCGGATCGGTGCTCTGAACCTCGGCATCGGCAACATCATCGGCGGCAATGCCTTCGACGCCCTGATGATCTTCCTCGCGGACGCCTCGTACCTGCGGGGTTCGGTGTATTCGGACGCCTCTTCGGAAGCGCTGCTGCTCGCCGGGTCAACGACTCTGATGACCGTCGTCCTGACCGCCGGACTGATCATGCGAGACCGGCGCGGGATCGGGTTCGAGGGAGTGACGATCCCTGTCATCTACGTGGCCGCCGTGATCCTTCTCCTGGTCCGGGCGGCCTGATCAGATCCGGCGGCAGGCCTCTCCGCTCCGGCTCGAAGCGCTGGCGCCTCGTGCATGTCACCGTCGGCTTCCGGCGGGCCGCCGCGCTCGACTGCACGTCAGCGGAGACCTCGACAGCGACATTGCCCCGCAGCTGACCGGTGCGTTCACCACCGCGATGATGACGTTACCCGCCGTCGTAGAGATGAACCTGGCCGACGTGACCTTCTTCGACGCGGCTGGAGTCCGCTGCCTGCTGGCGTGCCGAGAAGCGACGGACTCGGCTGAAGCGGCCTTGCTGCTGTGCGATCGAGCGCAGTCAGATGATTTTCCGAACGGAACGGTGAGTACTGGTCAAGCCTGGCTGGTCGGTGGCAGTGCGGACAAGTTGCCTGCCTGCGCCGAGGAGATGACGCTGAAGCGGCCGTCGGTCTCGAGCACCACGGCGGCGACGTCGGTGAGGTCGCCGATGCCCTGCGATCGCACCGCCTGCCGGATCTCGCTGTCGGTCACCCGCTGTGCGCGCATCGCATCACGTAGCATCACACCACCGGAGAACAACACAGTCGGCTCGGACTTGAGCATCGCGCGCACCGTCCGGGATCGGATCGACAGCCACGTGGCCAGCAGCTGCAACAGGACGAGCAGGGCCAGCGCGATCAAGCCTTCGATCAGCGCAACGTCACGCGACAGCAAAATCGTGGCCAGGGTCGAGCCGATCGCCACCGTGACGACGAGGTCGAAGGCGTTCATCTTGGCCAGCGTCCGCTTCCCGGACACCCGGAGAACCGCGATCAGGTAGACGTACGTTATTGCTCCGACCACGGCGATCCGCCACAGATCGGTCCAGCTTTGAAAAAACATGCCGTAGGCGTACCCGCACCGGCGGCCGGCATTCGGCATCACCGATCACTGTAAATATGCGCCGTCAGTGCATTAACATCGCCGGATGGCTGTCGATCCGGACCGGGAGTTCCTCGCTACGTTTCTGGCCGACGAGCCGGACCATCCGGTCGTCATGCTGAACCTGCTGCGGTTCGCGCCCGGCGGCCGCGAGCTCTATCGGCAGTACTCGACCGCCTTCGCCGACAAGATCGCTCACCGCTTCGGAGTGCAGGTCGTCTACGCCGGCGACGGCCGCGAAGCGATCGTGGCCGAAACCGGTCAGCAATGGGACGCCGTCCTGCTCGTGGCCTATCCGAGCCGGCGAGCGCTCGCCGAGATGGTCACCGATCCTGAATACGTGAAGATCAGTCCACTGCGCTCGCGGTCCTTGAGCGAGGCGGTCCTGCAACCGACACGGCCGTGGGGGCGGCTGCTCCCACCCGTCCAACCGGAGCCATGACGGCAGCCGTCGTCACCGGGGCTGCGTGTGTTGCGCTCCGGGTCCGGCCGAGGTACGCGTGGCCGCGCCGCTGAGCAGCCGGGCCGAGTTGACCAGGCCGACCAGGCTGAACGCCTGCGGTGTGTTGCCGAGCTGGCGGCCGGCTACGGCATCGTACTCCTCCGCCAGCAAGCCGACGTCGTTGCGTAGTCTGAGCAGACGCTCGTACGTCTGCTCAGCCTCGGTGCGACGGCCGATCATGTGCAGGGCGTCGACCAGCCAGAACGAGCAGGCCAGGAAGGCCCCTTCGGCGCCGGGCAGGCCGTCGACGTCGTCGTGATCCGGGCGGTAGCGCAGAACGAGACCGTCCGCGCAGAGATCGTGTTGCACGGCGGCGACCGTGCCGGCGACCCGGGGGTCGTCGGCGGGCAGGAATCCGACGCGGGGAATGAGCAGCAAGGCGGCGTCCAGGGCGGTCGAGCCGTACGACTGGGTGAACGTGCCCAGGGCCGGGTCGTAGCCCTTCGCGCACACCTCGGCGTGGATGTCGTCGCGGATGGCCCGCCACCGGTCGGCGGGGCCATCGAGGCCGTGTTGCTCGACGGCGGTGACGGCACGGTCGAAGCCGGCCCACGCCATCACTTTGGAATGCACGAACTGCCGCCGGTCACCGCGGACCTCCCAGAGGCTGTTGTCCGGTTGCCGCCAGTTGCCCTCCAGGAAGTCGAGCAGCGCCCGTTGCAGGTCCCATCCCGCGTCGGTGGCGGCGATCCCGGCCTCCCGGGACAGGTGCATCCCGTCGAGCACCTCACCCCAGACGTCGAGTTGCAGCTGCCCGGCCGCGGCGTTGCCGACCCGGACCGGTCGCGATCCCTCGTACCCGCTCAGCCAGTCCGCCTGGTACTCCGGCAGGCGGCGGGTGCCGTCGAGCCCGTACATGATCTGCAGATCGGCCGGGTCGCCGGCGACGGCCCGGAGCAACCATTCGCGCCAGGCCCGTGCCTCGGCGACGTACCCGGTGCCCAGCAACGCCTGCAGGGTGAACGTGGCGTCGCGCAGCCAGCAGTACCGGTAGTCCCAGTTGCGTGGGCCGCCCAGTTGTTCGGGCAGGGAGGTGGTGGCGGCGGCGAGGATGCCACCGGTCGGGGCGTACGTCAGCGCCTTGAGCAGGATGAGCGAGCGGCGCACCGCTTCGGGCCAGCGGCCGTCGTAGTCGCACCGGCTCATCCAGTCGCCCCAGAACCGCTCCGTTTCGGCCAGTGCGCGGAAAGCGTCGACCGGCTTCGGCCGGGGCAGGTGGGACAGCTGATGGGTCAGGACGAACGGCACCCGTTCCCCCGCCCGGACGGTGAATTCCGCAGTCGTGACGCGGTCTCGTCCGTGCAAGGGGACGTCGGTGCGCAACCAGACCGCGTCCGGGCCGGCGACAGCTGCCAGGTCCCCGCTCCGGCGGCGTACCCAGGGCACGACGCGGCCGTAGTCGAAGCGCAGGACGAGTTCCATCCGCATCGGCACCGCGCCGGAGACGCCCTCCACGATGCGCACCACGTCGGCGGCCTCGCCGCGAACGGGCATGAAGTCGATCACCCGAACGGTCCCGTCGGGAGTCCGCCACTCAGTGCTCAGGATGAGCGAGTCACCCTGGTAATGGCGGGTCGTCGCGCCGCCGGCCCCGGCCGGCGCGATGCTCCACCGTCCCGCTTTCTCGTCGTCGACGAGCGCCGCGAAGCAGGCCGCCGAATCGAAGCGAGGCAGGCACAACCAGTCGATGGAACCGTCGCGGCCGACCAGCGCCGCCGATTGCAGGTCGCCGATCAGGGCGTAGTCCTCGATCCGTCCGGGCATGACGGCCCTCCTCAGGCGGTGAGGTCGAGGACGACTTTGATGTCGTCGGGCCGGGCGTCGAGGGCTTCGGCGAACCGGTCGAGCGGCACCCGCCGGGTGATCAGCCGGGACAACCACTCCACGTCGGCTTTGGCCAGCGCGTCCGCGGCGGCGGCGTAGTGACTGAGGTTCGCGTTCACCGAGCCCAGGACGACGTCGTTCTCCAGCACCATGTCCCGGTTGACCGCGCCCAGGTCCACGGAGATCTTGCGGCCGACCGGGGAGACGCCGGTCAGGCACACGATGCCGTACGACGCGGTGTTCGCCATGGCGTCGAACACCACCCGCGACGCCCCGGTCGCCTCGATGAGGATGTCAGGCTGGGCCCCGGCCACCACATCGCTGATGCCGGTGCTGTGGTACTGCGCGCCCAGCGCCGCTACGGCCTGCGGTTTCGGGCCGTCGGAAACCAGGTCGAGCACGTGCACCTCGAGGCCGCGTTGCACGCCCAGCAGGGCCGCGAGCAGCCCGATGGGCCCGGCGCCGGTCACCAGCACCCGCCGCGGCTCGAACCACGAGCGGGCCCCGACCCGCTCGATCTGCTCCCACGCTTTGGCCACTACGGTCGTGGGTTCCATCAGCACCCCGACGCCGGCCAGCGCGGGGTCCAGCTTTACCGCGTACGCCGTTTCGACCGTCCACAGCTCGCTGCCGTACCCGTCGATCTGTTTGATTCCGCGTTCGGTGTAACTGCCGTTGCGGCACATGTCGAACTCGCCGTGTGCGCAGGCGCCGCAGGGCACCGGGTCGGGGCGGCGCACCACCCCGACGACCAGATCACCGGGTGCGAAGCCGGAGTCCGCCGGAGCCGTCCGGACCCGGCCCAGGGACTCGTGGCCCAGCACCAGCCGGTCCCGGCCGGGTGGGGCCCAGCCGTAGTCGCCGGCCACGATCTCGCGGTCGGTGCCGCAGATGCCCAGGGCCAGCCCTTCGACCAGCATCTCACCCGGACCGGCCTGCGGATCCGGCACGTCACGGACGTCGGCCGAGCCGGACTCGAGCGGTTTCACGGTCACAGCACGCATGACAGGACTCCTCAGTGCGGCAGGTGGATCAGCTCGGGAGCGTCGGTGTCCAGCGGCACCGCCGGGCCCGGCACGAGGCTCAGCTGCACCGCGGGACGGGAGCCGAGAGCGGTGAACAGCCAGTCAGCCGCGGTGCGCCAGCGGTTCGCCGGCAGCGCGGTGAGGTGGTAGCCGCGGGTCACGACGCGAGCGGGCAGGCCCGACAGCGGCACGTGCAGCGGGTTCGCCGCGGCCTGCCACCCGCCGAGGTCCACGACGAAGCCGAGGTCGCGGTGGTCATACGCCCGGCGCCGGCCGACACCGTACGAGGCGGCGATGTTGTGGCCGGCCAGCCGGCCCTGCCGGACGGCGTGCTGGGCCGTCATCGGGGTGATGGCGCCAGGCTCGGCCGGGTCGGGCACCGCCGCGGCGTCGCCGCAGGCCAGGATCTCCGGACGTCCGGGGACGGCGAGGTATTCGTCCACCTGCAACCGGCCCTTCGTCATGGGCAGACCGGTGCTGCCCGCCAACGGGTCCGGCCGCACACCGACACACCAGACCAGGGTGCGCGACGCGACGAAACGGTCGTCGGTGAGCTTGACTCCGGTGGCCGTCGCCTCGGCCACCGACGTGCCCAGCTCCACTTCGACGCCCCGCTCGCGCAGCACGCGCTCAGCCGTCCTCGACAGCCGGTCGTCCATCCCGGGCAGCACCTGGTCGGCGGTGTCCAGCAGCAACCAGCGGGCGCGGACGTCCGCCAGCCGCGGATGCCGGCTCAGCACGTCGCGGGCCAGCAGCTGGATCTGCGCGACTACTTCCGTGCCCGTGTAGCCGGCGCCGACGACCACGAAGGTCAGCCGGGCCGCCCGCTCCTGCGGATCGTCGGCCGCGTCGGCCAGTTCGATCTGCCGGATGACGTGGTCGCGAAGGTGCAACGCCTCGGGGATGCCGCGGAAGCCGTGCGCGTTCTGCGCCACCCCGGGAATGGGCAGCAACTTGTTCACGCTCCCCGCCGCCAGCACCAGGCGGTGGTAGCCGAGCGTGCCCTGCTCGCCCTCCGGGCCCGACCACGACAGGGTCCGCGCGTCGATGTCGATGTTCTGCACCTGGCCGAGGACGAGCCGGGCCCCGGGCAGGTTGTCGCCGAGCGACACCGTCACCCGGCGTGGGTCCAGCACGCCGCCCGCGACCTCGGGCAACAGCGGAAGGTAGAGGAAGTAGTCGGTGGGATTGATCAGCACCACCTCGGCCGCCCCGCGGGCCTTACGGATCAGGGTCCGGGCCGCCTCGAAGCCGGCGAACCCGGCCCCCACGACAACGATTCTCGCGCGCGACATGGCGTCCTCCGGCCTGCGGTCCGATCCTTACCTTGGTCGCCTACCCCGACAAGAGAGCGGGAAACGAGGAAGAGGTCAGCGGCGAGGGCTGTGACGAAACACTCGGCTGTCAACGATCACGACACCAGCCAGGACCTCTTACTTTTGCCGACGGATGCGGCTCGGCTGGGAATAGGCCCGGACCGGGCTGCGCGGATGACGCTGGTTGTAGTACGTCTCGACGGCGACGGCAGCGGCCAGACAGACCAGGAGGACGACTCCCCAGCCCGCAGCCAGCCCGAGGACGGTCAACGCTGCCCACAGCGCTCCGGCGGCGGCGAAGAGCGCCGTCCGGACACCGCGCATGTGACCCCTCTCGTCCCGCGGCGTGGCCGCCATTTCCGCCTCGAGGCGGGCCGCGATCTCGTCGAACGCGAGCCTGTCCCGGTCGTCCGCGCTTGCGGAGGCCCTCCGCATCGCTTCGATGTCGGGGCCGGATCCGTCGTCTTGTGCCGGGGTCGTCGCCATGGTTCCGATCCATTCATCGTCGTGGGCCAGTCGAGATCGACGCCTTCACTCAGCGCGAACGAAGCGCCGAAACAAGCCATGGGATCGATGGTCGTACGTTCCGTTGGCGAGATGTCCGCGAGGAGATGACAGTCCCGTGACACCGCGCCGGGGTACCACCGGCCGGCCCCGGGTGGACAGGCAGTCATCGGACTGCGATGCTCCGGCCACCCGCGAGACTTCGCAGCCCTTCAGGAGCAGCACCGTGCCGACCGAAACCCATGACCAACGCGACGAGCCGGCCGAGCACGACGACTCGGTGCCCCGCCGCTGGCGCGCCGCCCTTGAGCACCTCGCCACCTCCACCCGGCAGATCCTGCGCAAGAAAGTCGTGCGTCGCGCCGGGCTCAGCGCGATGGTGGTCCTGGTCGCGTTCACCGGCATCTACGCCGGCCTACTGGCGGCCGGCCCGACCCGGTCGGATCTCGGCCCGTTCAGCGCCAGTTTCTCGCTCACACCGTCCTGGACCGGCGACACCGCCCTCGAAATTCCCCCGCTCGGCGCCATCGGCCTCGACAGCCACGACGGCCCCGCCCACCTGACCGTGCGGCTCGACGCGCTCGACCAGGACCGCACCTTCGCGCTGGCCAGCGACAGCAGCGGCCTCGAGACGGCGAGCCAGACCGCCGCCGCCGACGTCCGCCGCGGACTGATCGAACTGGGGCTACGGACCCTCGTCGCCGGGCTGCTGGGCACCCTGGTCGTCGCCACCCTCGCCTTCCGCAACTGGCGCCGGGTGCTGCTGAGCCTGGGGGCAGCCGTGGTCACCATGGTCGCGACCGGCTCGCTGGCCGCCACCACGTTCCGGGCCGACTCCATCAACGAGCCCACGTATCAGGGACTTCTCGTCAACGCACCGTCGGTGATCGGCGACGTCCAGCACATCGCCGCCCAGTTCACCCGCTACCGCGACCAACTGCAACGCATGGTCGGCAACATCAGCAAGGTGTACGCGACCCTCTCGACGCTGCCCGCCTACCAGGCGACCCCGGGGACGACCCGCGTGCTCCACGTCTCCGACCTGCACCTCAACCCGGCCGCCTGGGCCGTCATCGACGCCGTCGTCCGGCAGTACGACATCGACGTCGTAATCGACACCGGCGACATCAACGACTGGGGCAGCTCGATCGAATCGTCCTTCGTCGACCCGATCGGCTCCCTCGACGCCCCGTACGTCTACGTCCGCGGCAATCACGACTCGGAACTGACCGCGGCGGCCGTCGCCGCCGAGCCCAACGCCGTCGTCCTGGACAACCGGACCGCCACCGTCGCCGGCCTGACCATCGCCGGAATCGGAGATCCCCGCTTCACCCCTGACAAGCAGGGCGACAACGACTCCGCCGGCATGCTCGAGGCCTCCGGATCGGAGCTGGCCGCCACCATCGGAGCCGCCGGCGTCCCCGTGGACATCGCCCTGGTGCACGATCCCGCGTCGGCCGGACCGCTCAACGGAACCGTCCCCCTGGTCCTCGCCGGGCACCGGCACACGCGCGAGGTCAGCATCATGGACCCGATCCCGGAGCGGCCCCGGACCCGTCTCATGGTCGGCGGCTCCGCCGGCGGGGCCGGCCTGCGCGGGCTCGAAGGGGAGGCGCCGACCCCGCTGGAGATGTCGATCCTCTACCTCGGCCAGAGTCGCGTCCTGCAGGCGTACGACGAGATCACCATCGGCGGGACCGGGCAAGCCGAGGTCACCGTCAAGCGGCACATCGCCGATGACGACCTTCCGCCCCCGTCCAGTCCGCTCCCGACGGCCCCGGCAAGCCCGCCCGCGGAACCGGCCGTCAGCGCCCCGGTCAGCGCATCGCCGTCGTAACGCTCCGGGATGTCACACAACCGTCAAAGACCTGAAGCCTCGGTGCCGGGGACGGCGACCAGCTCAGGTCGGCGCTCATACACAACTGGCCGCGGTCAGACAGGAGCGCGACGCCATGACGACGACTACTTCCGACCGACTCGCACGGTGGTAACGAGCCAGCGGCCTGCCGTTGACGGCGATGTCCGTCGCGTTCCTCGCCGTCCACGCCATCCCCGTCCTCGCGCCCGGCCTCTCCGCCTCCGTACGACAAGCATGCGAGGTCGCCAACATCGTCATCTGGGCAGGGTTCGGGCTCGAATACCTCATTCGGCGCCCCGGCTGCCCTCGACGCCGAGCGGGGCGCACCCGACAGCTCCATCAACACCTACCCGGAGGCCCTGTGGTGGGCCGTCGTCACGATCACGACCGTCGGATACGGCGACTACTCCCCCGTCACCATCGAGGGCCGGCTGGTCGCGCTGACCATGATGATCGGCGGGATGGTCTCATCGGTTTCGTCACCGGCTCCCTGGCCGGCTGGATCGTCGGACGCATCGCGGCCGACGAGTCGACCGACCGGACGGCCGTGACCACGTCGGACCTGGCCGACCTGCGTGACGAGATCCGCCGGCTCCGAGCGGAGCTGGCCGGGCTTCGCGCCGAGCGTGATCCCGTCCCCGGTCCGGGCGATCCCTCGGCTGCTCCGGCCAGTCAGAGCTGAAAGACACGAACCTCTCACGCGAGCGGGCAGGTGCCGCGCGCAGTGATCGTCACAGCGGCCGGAGAGATTGAACGAAGACGTCGTGAGTCGCGGCCTCCCACCACCCACTACCACCACACCACACACACCGCACCCGAAAGGGCCTGTGTCGACTTCCTCCTCACGCCTATAGCTATAGACGGAGGATTCCCTGGGTCACCCCAGGGGTTTCCTGCTTCACAGGCGACTGCCCGTCCGGACATTCGTCCGTTGAGGTCTTACACCGCCTCCACAGGCAATCTCCGCCGGTCCACGCGGGTGGTGGGGTCAGCCGTCGTCGTACCGGTTGACCCTCATCATCAGCTGGTCCGCTTGCCGGGCGCCTCAGTTCAGCGGACCGTCCAGGCCGGCCGATTCCACACAGAAATCACGCCCGCGTTCGCAGGCGCGTCCTACATCATGCGCACCGACGGGGACGCCGCCTTCATGACGCCCCCTGACCGACCTCGACGCCGACTTGGCGGCATGCATACGGGAGGACCTCATGCATGCCGCCGAGAGCTGCCGACATCTCGTTGTCGACCTGAACGGCGTCGAGTTCATCGACTCCACCGCGCTAGGCATGCTGGTACGGGCGGCCCGGCAGGAGGCGTTGCCCGCGGTCCAGTCCATGCTCGGCCCGCCGCAGCGCTCACAACCGGCCGGTAAGGCGGGGCACGAAGTTTCGTTGACGGAGCCGCTCGGGATCGTCAACGCACTGAGACGGGACGGTGCACCAGCCGCACTACTGCCGGCGCACCTTCAGGAGTGAGGCTTCGCTCCGCAGAGCCTCGCTCCTGATCCCGGACACAGACAGGCGGTTCAGCAATGAGTGACAGTATGGACTTGGACATCACCCGCAACGGCAGCGTGCACATCGGAGTCGCCCAGCGCACGATCGGCACTTACGACGACTACTGGTCAGCCGTCGGCGATCTCGATCGGTTGCGGGGCAGTGACTTTCCCGTCGAACGGGTGACCATCGTGGCTGGCGGTCTGCACACTGTCGGTCAGGAGCAGGGGCAACTCTCGACGGCCGATGTGACGCGGCGCGGGGCCATCTCGGGAACTGTGATCGGCGCGGCGACGGGCTGGATGCTCGGACTGTTCGACCTGACCGAGACGTCACTGGGCCTGCCGTGGTTGATCGTCAACGCCGCGATCCTCGGAGCGGTCCTGGGCGCCGCCGTTGCGCTGCTCGGCTATGTCATCACGCGCGGGCGTCGCTCGTTCGTGGCGAACGTGCCGGTCCGCGCCGACCGGTACCACATCGTGGTGGACGCCGATCTCGCTGATCGCGCCGTCCGTATGTTACGCGAGGGCAAAGGCAAGCCGGACGAGTCGCCAGGCGCGTCCTCGCCGCGGACGGCCAGGGCCTGAACTGCCCACCGGCCAGGCCTCGTCACGGGCTCTGCTCTTACGTGAACCACGGAGGCGAACCCCTTGGGCCCGAATCACGTCGCCGCAGCCTTCTCCCGCATGGTCAACCTGAACCGCAGGAACGACAGGTACAGGGCGAAAGGACGGGCTATGAAGATCGCTAGCACGGCGAACAGCCAACCGGTCCAGAAGATGCCGGGGAGGCCCGCGGGATCGGTGCGCCGAACACCAGCAGCGCAGCCAGTTTGAACAACTCCGCGAGGTTCTCCGCGAAATACTCGAAAGCTTCCCATTGCCGATCAAGCCGGTGACTTTCCAATGCCTGACCGCCGTCGTCCGCGACGGGTATGAAATCGGCTTCCGAGTGTTTCGCCACCGCCGGCCTGAGCCGCGTCGCGGAAGCTGACGACTTGCGACGATCCACGGCGGCCGTCGTCACGGCTCTGTGATCCGGCTGCCGGACGCTCGCCATTCACCTCCGCAGAGACTCGGGTGAAAACCGCGCCAAGACACGACAGTTCTGCGACGCTGCCCCTCGCGCCACGACGACGCGGGTTTCATCCGATGACAGTTGCGTGACGCCCAGGGTTTCGCCGGACTGCCCGTCCGGAACGCGGGAACATCGTGGGAGACAGCCACACCGTGCCAACTCCGGAGTACACCGTCCGGGGAGATGGGGAGAGTGGTTCCCGTGCGAAATCGCCGTAGTCCGACGACCCTCGGCCGGGCACTGAGCGTGGTCGCGGTCGGCGGCCTGGGCATCGCGGGCTGTACCGTGCCCGCCGAAACGTCTGAATCCGCCGTAACCACACCGACTACGCGCCCCTCGGTCACCGCCTCCTTGATGACTCTGCGCAGCCTCGAGGTCGGCGACACCCTCACGACCACGGCTGCCGTCCAAACGATCCTGGCCGCATCGGCGTTCACCGTCGAGGACGCCGACCTGCCCGATCAGGGCATGCTGATCCTCGGCGAACGCCCGCAGGGCCTTCGCCCGCACAGTCTGGTCACCGTGAAGGGCACGATCGAGCGATTCGACTTCGAACGATTTTCCGGCACCTATCAACTCCCGTCGCCCGAGCCGTTCGAGAGGTTCGGCAACCGGAAGATCGTCGTCGCCGAGCGCATCCGCCTTTCCTGAGCCGCCGGCGGAAGAGGTTCCGGTAACCTGGGTCGTGGATCAGCGACGCCGAAATGTCGGACGAATACATCGCCGATGAGGGGCCTCATCGATCTCATGGTCGTGGTCTTCGCTCTGGTGCCGGTACTGTGGATCATTTCATTGTCGTTCAAGACGACCAGCACCCTGACCGATGGCCGGTTCATTCCGCAGGAATGGACCTTCGACAACTACCGGACGATATTTGCCACCGATCAGTTCGTGCGCGCTCTCGTCAATTTCATCGGCATCGCGCTCATCGCCACCTTCATCGCGGTTCTCTTGGGCATGCTCGCCGCGTACGCGATCTCGCGCCTGACCTTACCTCCGGGGCGCTGCGCATCGACGGGCAACGTGTCAACGACACGGCGCCCAAGGGCCGTGACATCGCCATGGTCTTCCAGTCGTACACGCTTCACCCGAACATGACTGTCGGCGAGAACATGGCGTTCCCGCTGAAGCTGGCGAAGATGCCGAAAGCGGAGATCGACTCCAAGGTGCGGGAGGCGGCGAAGGTCTTGGAGCTGACCGAGTTCCTGGATCGCAAGCCGGCCAATCTGTCCGGCGGGCAGCGCCAGCGGGTGGCGATGGGCCGGGCCATCATGCGTAGCCCCAAGGCCTTCCTGATGGACGAGCCGTTGTCCAACCTCGACGCCAAACTCCGCGTCCAGATGCGTACGCAGGTCTCGCGATTGCAGAAGCAGCGCGGCACGACCACCGTCTACGTGATGCACGATCAGACCGAGGCAATGACCCTGGGCGACCGCGTCGTGGTCATGCGCCGCGGCGTGGTACAAAGATCGGCGACCCGCAGGTCCTGTACGACGACCCGGTCAACTTGTTCGTGGCTGGCTTCATCGGTTCTCCATCGATGAATTTCCTCCCGGTCCAGGTCGAGGAGTCGGCACTGCGCACACCGCTGGGCGACCTGCCGTTGACCGAGCGCCTCCTCCGCCTGCTGTCGCAGGCCTACGCACCGCGGCAACTCATCCTGGGCGCGCGGCCGGAACACTTCGAGGACGCAACCGTCCGTTCCCCGGGCCGAACCCAGCCGGCGCTGCGCATCCTCTCCAGCCGATCCGTCACACTCGCCCTGAGCACCCGCTCTCAGTTGTCAACCGGCCGGACACAGTCAGGCGGGCCCGATGAGATCGGCGTAGTCGGAAGCCCTCAGCGGGTCCACGGCCAGGGTGCCATCGGCGCGGGGTACCTGCAGTCGCCTTCCGTCGCGGGTGAAGGCGACGCGCAGGACGTCAACCCGGGCGGTCAGAGTGCACACTATCTGCCCGTAGGCCAGCACTTCGTCGCTTCGGGCGCTGCCTTCATCAGGCTCTGTGACCTCTACGGTGACGGTCGATCCGGAACGATCCCTTGCGGCCAGATCCAGCCCCGACAAGGCGGTGGTCAGGCCTTGGTTCTGCTCGGCGCGGGTCGGGCCCGTGACGAGTTCGTCAAGTTGCTGTTGCACGCTCGGGAACGTGGCCACCCGGCGCACTGACTGGATCAGCCGGCCGTCCCGGACCATGCACACGACCTCACCGAATCCGCCCTGAGCGGCCTCGGGCGCCTGGTCGGCCGTGGGCTGCGCCAAAGGGT
This sequence comes from Paractinoplanes aksuensis, assembly GCF_024137025.1. Classification (GTDB taxonomy): domain Bacteria; phylum Actinomycetota; class Actinomycetes; order Mycobacteriales; family Micromonosporaceae; genus Actinoplanes; species Actinoplanes aksuensis. The sequence goes on along the minus strand of NZ_JAMYJR010000062.1, from coordinate 34,625 downwards.
TGCGCGGCAGTTCCACGGCATGCGGCTCGTCCTGGGCCGGCACGCCGCACGCGGCAGACGATCCGATGACAAACAACGCGGTCAGCGCCAGCACCCGGATCCTCATCGCAGACACCCTTCGAGTTCGACGCGGAACCGTGCGCCACCTCCGGGCCGAGCACCGATCGTGACCTGGCCGCCGTGGGCGGAGGCATGCTGAGCGACGATCGCCAGCCCCAGTCCTGTTCCGTCGCCGTCACCACGGGAGTGCGCGGCCGGCCCGCGCACGAAACGATCGAAGATCGAGCTGCGGAACTCCTCGGGCACGCCGGGGCCGGCGTCGTCGACCTCGAGATAGCAGTCGTCGCTGTTGCCAAGACGACCACCGCGGATCGCGACCGGACCACCGCCGTAGCGGATCGCATTCTCCACCAGGTTGCACAACAACTGCTCCACCCGGCGCGGGTCCACGTACCACGAAGGCGGAGTGCCGGGGACGATCTCGACTATGCAGCCGACCACCGCACAGGACCGCGCGGCCCGCTCAGCGAGTGCGGCAATCTCGATCGTTTCGCGTTGCGCCGGCTGGTCACTACGGGCGAGCTCAAGAAGGTCGTTGACGAGAACCTGGAAGCGAGCGACCTCGGCGGCAATCATGTCGACTGCGGCCGCGGTGCGCTCGTCGAGGCCGTCGCGCCGGCGGTGGATCACGCTGACCGAGGCGGCCAGGGTCTGCAGGGGCGACCGTAGCTCATGGCTGACATCGGCGGCGAAGCGGCGGTCGCGTTGCATCCGGCGGTCCAGCTCGTCGGCCATGTGGTTGAACGACGTGGTCAGCCGGACCAGATCGGGTTCGGTGCGGGGATCGAGCCGGGCCTGCATGTCGCCGGCGCCGATCTCCTGAGCGGCGTCGGCCACCGCGGCCAGTGGTCGTAGCGCGTGACGGGTCACGTACCAGCCGACAGCGGCGCCACCGGCCGCGACCATGATCGCGACCGCCGTCAACACCAGGGCCAGCGCCTGCAGGGTGTTCTCCAGCTCCGCCAGTGACACGATCTCGTAGAAAACCGCTCCGTCGGCCAACGGCACCGCCACCACCAGGGCCGGGCCCTCGCCTCTGACGATGCGTTGCGCACCAGCCTGCCCGGCCGCGGCCATGTCCTGCGAGCCTCGCGGTACGGCCGCGCTCGCCGCCGGCTCCGCACTGCGGGAGTACCACTGACCGTCCCTGTACAGAAGCGCGTAGCGGTCGGCGCCGACGTCGACCGAGCGCAGCAGATCACCGACCTCGGGGTCAGCCCCCCGTAGGCCGGCGTTGACCACGGTGGCGTCGAAGTAGGTCGCTCGCACCGCCGTGCGTTCCCGTTCACGGAAAAGGGTGTTGCGACTGAGCTCGTACGACACCACCGTCACGCCCGCCGACAACACGAATGCTCCGACGGCGAAGGCTGCGCTCACCCGCGTCCGCAGGCCGACCGGTCTCACGGCAGCAGCTCGTAGCCAAGGCTCCGCACAATCACGGACCTCTCCCATCAGGTTGTCACGCATCCGTTGTATCGCTGCGCCGTAGTCGGTCCGGTCGCCGTCGTCGTCATCAGCGCCCGGCGAGAACGCCGGGGTGGACTACGTCAACGTAAAGGTGCCGACTCCGAGCCCGACCCGGAACCGCGGACGGGGCTCGATGAGCGCGATCGAGGTGCGCGATAACGTTAGAACCTCAGTTGCGCAGTGTTCACACAGACATGTGTCGGTTTCATGACCTCGCGCCGGGCCCGCCGCCGCCGGGCAAATATCACCAGCGACGAGACTTATGACAGTTCGTTGACAACCAGGCCGATCACCGCCCGCCACCGTTTTCCGGGCCCGCCGACGGGTAGGTCGTCCGGCAACGCCCTCGCGGTCGAGTAACCGAGGAGGTGACGAGGTGCGGATCCTGGGAGAGCGTTATCGCCTCGAGCGTGCGGTCGGATGCGGTGGCATGGCTGCCGTGTGGCAGGCGCAGGACCTCGTGCTGCACCGTAGGGTCGCGGTCAAGGTACTGGCACCGGGACTGACCGGGGACGCCGATCTGACACGGGCCGTCCTGGAGGAGGCGCGGGCCGCGGCCCGGCTTTCCCATCCCCGCCTCGCCGGGGTGCACGACTACGGCGAAACCACCGACGGTGATCGCCGGCAGCCGTTCGTCGTGATGGAGTTCATCGACGGGACGACGGTGGCTGATCACCTGGCGGCCGGCGGAGCGATGCCCTGGGCCGAGGCGCTGGCCGCCTGTGCCCAGGTCGCCGACGCGCTCACCGCCGCCCATCGGGCCGGCCTCGTGCACCGCGACGTGAAGCCGGGCAACGTCATGCTGACGCCGGACGGGGTCAAGCTCGTCGACTTCGGCCTCGCCGTCGCGGTCGGGCAGCTACCCGTCGATCCGTCCGGACGGCTGTGGGGTACCGCGCGTTACCTGCCGCCCGAGCAGCTCAGGCGTGAGCGTGCGGTCCCCGCCGGGGACGTGTACGCCCTGGGTCTTCTGTTGTTCGAATGTCTGGCCGGGAATCCGGCCTGGCCCGCTGACGGGATCGACGCGCTGCTGGCGCAACGACGTCGGACACCTGAGCCGATCCTGCCGGCGCCGGACGGGTTGCCCGCCGCCGTCGACGATCTCTATCGCTGGTGCCTGCGGGCGGATCCCGCCGACCGGCCGTCCGCGGCCGAGGTCGCGCGGCTCCTGCACGCGGCGGCACCGGCCGGCGCTTCGTCGCCGGCGACGACGGGGAGCCTTCGAGCCGAAGTCCCGGCCGTGCCGCCGACGCGGCCCCGACCCCCGCGCCGGTTCTCCCGGCGGATCGTGGCGATGACCGTCGCTCCGGCCGCCGTTCTGGCCGGTACGCTCGGCGCCAACCTCGTCACCTCGGCGGGTGAGGAGGCCGCGCAGGCCGGGGCCACCTCGGACGAGCAGGCGACCTTGTGCACGGCGAACTACTCGAGCAGCCGGCGCGCCGACGGTTCGTTCACCGCCCAGTTGCAGATGGCCAACACCGGTGAGGCACCGCTGACCGGCTGGTCTGCTCGTTTCACCGTCCCGGACGGCCACCACGTCACACGGATCTCCGGGCTCGAATGGAAACAACGCGCGGACCGAGTGACCGTGAGCGCGGACGACGTCTTGCGACCCGGTACCGCCGCCACTGTCACCGTCATGGGCACATTCGACCGCGCCGAGGACGCCACACCCACCGGATTCAGCCTCAATGGCTCGGAATGCGCGCGCGCCGTCACCCAGGTGCGCTCGTCGGACGACAACACCGTGGCGCCGGTAACGGCCGGACGCGACCGGCCCCGCGCCACAGAGGCTCGCTCGTCGAGGACCCGAGCTGCCGCCACCTCCTCACCCCGCACGAAGGCACCGGCCACGTCATCCACCGTTCCTGTCCGGCCGACGTCGCCCTCGCCGCTACCCACCTCGCCCGCACCGGCGACGAGCCGGCCGTCCGGCACAGCGCCGCCGTCGGCTCCCACCGGCGAGCCCCCGCGCGAAACCAGCGGCGAGCCGACGCCGACGCCGACGCCGAAGCACAGCGAACCGACCGAGCAGACACCGGACCCGACGCAGCCGACACCCGAGCCGACCATCGACCCGAGTGACGCCGATGCCGAGCCGACGACCACCGCGGACCCCTCGGACGGTTCGCTGGACCCGCCGGGCGAGATCGTCTGACCAGCCGCCGCGACGCTCAGGTCGGACGCGCGCGAGGTTGTGTGAGGCACCACCGATGTCGGCCATCATGGACGCGCTACCCGGCCGCATGGCCGGATAGCGCGTCACCGGTTTCGGTCAGGCCAGCCGGCGCCCCAGCGAGGCGGTCACCCGGTCCAGATAGATCGCCAGGACGACCACCGCGAGACCGCCCTCGACACCCCGGCCGATGTCGAGCTGGGTGATGGCCCGCACCACGACGGCGCCAAGGCCGCCCCCGCCGACCAGCCCGGCCACCACCACCATGGAGAGCGCCAGCATGATGGCCTGGTTCACACCGGCCATGATCGACGGAATGGCCAACGGTAGTTGGACATCGCGCAGGATCTGCCGGGGGCGGGCGCCAAAGGCCGTAGCAGCCTCGACCACCTCCGCCTCCACCTGCCGGATCCCCAGATCCGTCAGACGGACTGTCGGCGGCACCGCGAAGATGGTGGTGGCCACGACACCCGGCACCACGCCGATGCCGAAGAAAAAGACGGCCGGCAGCAGATAGACGAAGACCGGCATGGTCTGCATGAAGTCGAGCACCGGCCGCACCACCGTCCGCAGGCGGTCGCTGCGGGCGGTGAGGATGCCCAGCGGGATGCCGAGCGCCACCGCGACCGCCGAGGCCACCAGCACCACCGACAGGCTCTGCAACATCGGCGTCCACAGATCCATGGCCTGCACGAGAAGCAACCCGGCGGCCGCCACCGGCAGAGCCAGCCACCGGCGCAACGCCAGACCGGCCAGGGCGACCAGAATCGCGGTCAGCACCAGCGGATGCGGCAGCACCAGGACGTGGTACATGCCGTTGAGCAGCTGTCGCAGGAATTCCGCGACGGCGTCGAACAGACCAGCCAGGTGGGTCCGGAGCCAGTCGATGACGGAGGTCACCCACACGTCGATGGGAATGTCAGGCACCATGTCCGGTCCCGTCCGCGCGCAGGTCGGCGACGAACGCCGCCACGTAGTCGTCGGCTGGGTGGGACAGGATCTCCTCGCCGGTGCCGCTTTGTACGACCCGGCCGTCCCGCATGATCATAATGCGGGTCCCCAGCCGCAGGGCTTCGACCAGATCGTGCGTAACGAAAACGATCGTCCGGCGCTGTTCCGCCTGCAGGGACAGCAGCAACTCCTGCATCTCCCGGCGGATCAGCGGATCCAGAGCTGAGAACGGCTCGTCCATCAGCAGCACCTCGGACTCGGTAGCCAGGGCCCGGGCCAGGCCCACGCGCTGACGCTGGCCGCCGGAGAGCTCCGACGGGCGCGCGTCACCGCGATCCTGCAGTCCCACCTGGGCCAGCGCGGCGTCGGCCCGGGACAGTTGCTCCGCCTTGGCGGCCTTGCGTACGCGCAGCCCGTAAGCGGCGTTCTCCCGGACACTGCGGTGCTCGAAGAGACCGAAGTGCTGGAAGACCATGCCGACCGTACGGTTACGCAGCTCTCGCAGGGCGCTCGCGTCCATGTCCCTGATCGCCTGGCCACCGACGCTGATTCGTCCGGCGGTCGGCTCGATGAGCCGGTTCAGCATCCGCAGCACGGTGGACTTGCCGGATCCGGACAGCCCCATGACCACGAAGACCTCACCCCGCCTCACCTCGAAGCTCACGTCGTCGGCACCGAGGAAACCGCCCGCCGACCGGACAGCAGCCCGCCGGGCCTCGGCGTCGGCCCGGTTCCGTTCCACGAGCCCGGCCGCCTCGGCGTCGCGTAACCCGTACACCTTGGTGAGCTGGGAGACCTCGATCATGACTGGAGGACCGCGTCCGCCGCCGGGTCACCGGAGGTGGTCTTCACGCCGTTCAGCCAGGCCCGTACGGTGTCGGGATTGTCGGCGATCCAGGCCGACGCGATCTCCTCCGGCTTCTGCTTGTCCTTGTCGACCTGATCGATCCAGCGCGAGGCCGTCGCGGTGTCGACGGTGATCTGGGAGAGGAAGGTCTTGAGGTTGGCGTCGTCGCCGGCCAGACCGGCGCGGGTCAGCACCCTGATCTGGCCGGCGCCGGGCCAGACGTTGTCTGGATCGTCGAGGAAGGTGAGCTTCCACTCGATCGTCATCCAATGGGGACTCCAGCCCAGGAAGGCCACCGGCTGCTTCTTGGCGGCTCGCCGGTCGACCTCCGCGAGCATGGCCTCGGTGCTGGAGGGAGTGAGCTTCCAGTCACCCAGGCCGTACGCGTCGTCCTTGATGGCGTGCTGGATCGTCGCGTTGCCGGGGGCGCCGGGCTCGATGCCGAGGATTTCCCGGCCGAACTTGTCGCCGTGGGCGTCGAGGTCGGCCAGAGACTTGATGCCCAACTGCTCGGTCACGTACCCCGGCACGGCCGGCGCGTACTCCGTACCGGTCAGGATGGTCCCGGTCACCTCGGCCCGGCCGTCGTCGAGGATCGGCTGGAAGGTCTCCTTCTGGCTGGGCCACCAGTTGCCCAGGTAAGCGTCCGCCTGTCCAGTCGAGAGGGCCTCGGCCGCCAGCGGCACCGACACCTCCTGCGTGCTCGTCCGGTAACCGAGCCGATCGAGGATCTGCATGGCGATGCGGGTCTCGACCACCAGGTCCGCCCAGGGCTGCTGGACGAAACGGGCGACGTGCTCGCCCTCGGTCGTTCCTGCGAAGTCGTCGCCCGTCTCACCACTGCATCCGGCGGCGCCGCCCAGAAGCAGGGCAGCGGTCATCGCAGCGATAGCTTTCTTCCACATGTCTGGTCCACCCTCGGGGGATTCGATGACTACGGCGGCGGCCGGAGCACTGCCGGCCAGGCCACCGAGCGGGCGCCGCGCCCCCATGGCGGCACTGTTCAGACTTCGGCTGACCGGTGCGAACCTGGGGCTGCGGGCGCAGCCGCCTCCTTGTTTCTCGTCAGCTCCATGACATCACGCCACACAACACGAGCCAGTCATCGAACAGAGGTTTCCGCCCGCATAAAGGCGATATAAGCGGGCATTCTTGACACTGTTCTTCAGGTAAGTTGGCGCGAACGACTGGTAACAGTCATAAGATCGTCATATCGGACGTCGAATTACCGGCAGAGCTTCCGGCATGCGGCACCGGCATTCGTCGCTGGCAGCAGATAGGGTGCCCCGGTGAGCACCGGGTCCGACCGCTACCTCAGGGGAACCCTGCTCCCCTCGAGCCGGCCCAGCCCCGTACGAATCATGGGCATACGACTCGGGCTGGCGGTGGCTGCCGTCGTGGTCATGAGCGGCACCGTACTGCTGGACCGCGGGGGTTACACCGATAACCAGGACGGGCACGTCTCGGTGCTCGACGCGCTGTACTACGCGACGGTAAGCCTGTCCACGACGGGGTACGGCGACATCGTGCCGGTCTCGGTCACCGCGCGGGCGGTGAACGTGGCGGTGATCATGCCACTGCGGGTGTTCTTTCTGGTGCTGCTGGTCGGCACGACATTCGAGGTACTGACGGCCCGCACACGCCGGCAGTGGCAGCTGAGACGTTGGAGGAAACGGTTGCGCGAACACACCGTGGTCATCGGGTACGGCAACAAGGGACGCGCCGCCGTCAAGGCGATCCGCGAGGGCACCGAGGCCCAAGGTGAATTTGTCGTCATCGATACCGCGCCCCAGACGGCCGAGGAGGCCGCCGAAGACGGCCACGTCGCGGTGATCGGCGACGCCACGCGGGCCTTGATCCTGGGCCGTGCGGGAGTGGAGAGCGCGTCGCGCATCATCGTCGCGGCGGACCGCGACGACACGGCCGCCCTTGTCACTCTGAGCGTGCGCAAGCTGAACCGGGATGCCGTCATCGCTGTCGCCGTCCGCGCGTCGGAGAATGTGCCGCTGCTGCGGCAGAGCGGGGCCACGACCGTGATCACCTCCTCGGAGGCGGCGGGCCGTCTGCTGGGACTGGCCGCACAGAGCCCGGCCACGGGCGACGTGATCGGCGACCTGCTGATCCAGGGCCGGGGCCTGCACCTGATCGACCGACCGGTCCGGGCCGACGAGATCGGAACCACCCCCTCCGAGAGCGACGACCTGGTCCTGGCCGCCGTGCGCGCCGGCGAGGTGGTGCGCTACGACCGGATCGGCGTGTTCGCCGTCGGCGACCGGCTGATCCAGGTCAACACCCGCTCCTGACGGCGGTGAGGGTCGTGGTTCCGTGACAAGGTGATCGTCATGCCGTCGATTCGTCAGGGGTGGAATGTTGCCGCCGAGGTGTGGCGCACACAGCTGTGGCCTGTGCCCACATTGTGTGTCGTCCTCGCGGTGGGCCTGGGTGTCGTCCTGCCCCGCGTGGATGCCCGCATCGACGACGACCTGCCGGATGCACTGACCGCGTATCTGTTCAGCGGCGGCCCCGAGGCGGCCCGCACCGTGCTCTCCGCGGCCGCCGGTTCCCTGATCACGGTCACCTCCCTGACGTTCTCCCTGACCGTGGTGACGTTGCAGCTGGCCAGCAGCCAGTACTCGCCCCGGCTGCTGCGCACTTTCACCCGCGACCCCGTCGTGCACCTGTGTCTCGGCCTGTTGCTCGCGACGTTCACCTACGCACTGACCGTGCTGCGGACCGTCCGCGCCTCCTTGTCCGAGCAGACGGCCTTCGTGCCGCAGATCTCGGTCACGGTGGCCTTCGCGCTGACGCTGGCCAGCGTGCTGATCCTGGTCGGGTTCCTGGCTCACCTGTCGCGCCAGCTACGGGTGGAATGGATGCTGCGTCAAGTCCATGCCGAGACGAACGGAACCATCCGACGCGTGCTGCCCGGCAACGACGGCGACCCGGCGGCCCCGGCCGCACCGCCGAACGCTGCGCTGCTGTGTGCCACCAGTTCCGGGTTCCTGACCTCGATCGACGAACCCGGCGTGCTGGCCGCCGCGGCCCGGACCGGCACGGTGGTGGTGATCGACCGCAGGCCCGGCGACTCGCTCGTCGCCGGGACACCGATCGCCTCCGCGTGGCGCGACGACGGTCAGAACGTGAGCGAGGAGCAGAGGATCACTCTGACGACCTGCCTCGGCACGGCGGTACGCACCGGTTTCGAGCGGACCGCCACGCAGGACGTCGCCTTCGGAGTACGTCAGCTGGTCGACGTCGTCGTCAAAGCCCTGTCGCCCGGCGTCAACGACCCGACGACCGCGGTCCACGGGTTGGGCCACGTCGCAGCGGTGATGTGCGAGCTGGGGGTCAAGGACTTGGGGCCCCGACTGCTGCGGGACGACGAGGGGCAGGTCCGGGTGGTGTTAAGCCGACCGGACTTCGACGAGTTGCTGGAACTGGCGGTCGCGCAGCCGTGCCGCTACGGCGCCGCCGAGCCGGCCGTACTGTCCCGGTTGCTGGCCATGCTGCGCGAGATCGCCTGGACCACCACCGATCCGGCGCGCCGGGCGGCCGTCGGCCGGCAGCTCGACCGGCTGGCCGGCGTCGCCACCCGGCCGGACCTCGACCCGGCCGAGCGTGACCGGCTCGACGACCAGGCCCGGACCGTACGTGAAGCACTGGCCGGACGGTGGACCGCCTGACGCCGCTGCGCGCGAGGAGGTCCGCGGCGATTGGCGTAGCCATCGGTGAGCCCATAAATCGACGGTGAGGTGATGAGGCCCCGCGCTGCCCCGGCCGTCAGGTCGAAGGCGCGTCGCGGTAGCTGGCGGCGTAGTAGTCACCGACCTGCTCGCGATACTCCGGCGTGTCGAAGGTGCCCTTGTCGTACTCAGGAGAGTCCTTGATCTGGTCCTTGGTCCGGTCGACGTAGACCGCGCGGGCGTCGTGGTCGATGCGGTCGACCGTGCCGGCGGGCAGCAGCACCTTGCGGCCGAAGATCCACGGTCCGGTGTCGACCACCAGATAGGAGGAACCCACGTCGTACGTGGCCTCGTCGATCTTGCCGATACCGCCGTCGGTGGCCTCGACGTCGTAGCCGGCCAGGTCGGCGCTGGCCTGCTCGTCCGCACGGGCACTGTCGAGGCGGTCGGCATCGAGGGTGGGGTCACCGACGTCACGGGCGCCGGCCCCGCGGCCCGGGCTCACCGGGTCACGCCAGGTCCAAGGAACGAAAGCGAAAGGTCGCATGGCAGTCTCCTTCAGCAAGTGACGATGTACGTCTCCTTCGCGTACCCGTGCGCCCGCTGTCAAACCTCCGGGGCGGCGAGACCACGAACGTCACGACGGTGATTACACCGCAACCGTCGGGGTACGCCCCCGTGCCAGTCGTAGGCATGGGAGGACAGAAGTGACAGCGCATTCGCACGAGCCAGACGTGATCGAGCTGCTCAGGGCGCAGCACGGCGAGATGAGGTCCTTGCTCACCGAGGTGAAGGCAACCGAAGGCGAGCCGAAAGCGCAGGCCTTCGCGGAACTGGTGCGGCTGCTGGCGGTACATGGGAGTGCCGAAGAACAGGTCGTTCATCCCGCCGCCCGCAAACACGCCGGAGACGCCGTGGTCGACGCCCGCCTCCGCGAGGAGGACGACGTCAAGAACCTGCTGCACGAGCTGTACGATATGGGGCTCGAGGCCCACCGGTTCGAGACGCGATTCGCCGCCCTCGAGACTGCGTTGCTGAACCACTGTGCGCAGGAGGAGCAAATCGAATTCCCTGCACTCCGCGCCGGGTCGGACCCGGGCCGACTGCGGCACCTGGCTCTGGCGGTCCGCGCAGCCGAGGCCGTCGCGCCGAAGCGCCCTCATCCGGAGGCCGGCACCCGACCACTGATCAACCTGCTGACGGGGCCGCCGGTCGCGCTGTTCGACGAGGTGCGGGAGGCACTCGGTCGATGGCGGGAGTCGTCCAGATCCTGAAAGTTGGCTGCTGGCGCCGAAAGCCAAGGTGGTCGGCGAACAATAACGGACGTTCTTCGGCCGCCAGTTTCCCGTGCCGGTGTCGTTGACCGATGGCGAGCAGAACGCTGCCGAGGACATCGGTGGGGTGGCCTCGGACCCCCGGCACACCACGACCACTCGACGCAGCCACCCGGCCGTTGTTCGGCCTGTTCGCTATCTCAGGATGAAGTGCTTGGCGAGACTGGCTTCCGATTCCGCATCCAGAGTCGCGTCGTCGAGAGCAACGGCCGCCTGCTGGTCCAGATAGACGTTGACGCCGGGGACGGCGACATCGCTGTCCGCGGGTGCCGGCACGATCGACATGGCGTACTTGCGGTCATCGACTTTCTTGATGCTCAACCCGGCATCCGGGTAGGTCGCACTGTTGGTCATGCGCCGTAGCGCCTTGACGGTATTCGTGGTGACGGCAATCATGTCGGCTCCTTCTCGTCAACGAATGGCTTCTCTCTTCGCCACACAACGATGAGTTTCCGCATGCCCGTCATCCGCCCCGGCAATCTCGTTCTGGCCGGAAGTCACGGAAGCGTCATCGCATCGTCAAGACCGGGAGGTGTGCGAGCTGCTCCTTGACCACCACCGTTGCTGCCTGGAGCGCCAGCAGTCGCGCGCCTTCCCGTTGTCCTTCTACAACGACTTTCCGGTTGCCGGCTGGCACTGGGTGTCGCTTCTCGGGCCGTACAACGAGCGTCTGATGCGTGACTACGGCGCGACGAACCTCGCCCTGCTCGTGCTCACGGTCTGGGTGTGGCGCCGCCCGACCGCTGAGAAACTGTGCATGACCGGCAGCGCCTGGCTCGTCTACGCCGTCGTCCACTTCCTATGGCACCTGCTGCACCTCGAGGTCTTCACGACCTTGCACAAGGTCGGAAATGTGGTGAGCCTCGCCCTGATCCTGGGGTTCGCCGTAGCGCTGGTGCTGCCTGACCGCGCCGATGAGAACCGTGCGACCGCTGAAGCGTCGGCTGCGGCTCCTAGTCGAAATACAACCCGGTAGCACGCATCGAGGCTCCCACTGAGCCTGGCCGGTACTCGAGAACGCGGTCGTCTGTCGAGTGGTTGCTGGCCGAAGCGAGACGCGCTACACCACAATTTCCGGGCCGGGAGTCGTCGCCGACTGCGCGGGCGACGCGGCCAGCACCTCGCCGAGCTGAGCACGGCCGGTCACGCCGAGCCAAGGATAGATGCGGTAGAGATACGAGCTGACGGTGCGCGGTGACACGAAGAGCCGTTGTGCGATGTCGCGGTTGTTCAGCCCTTGGGCGGCGAGTGTGGCGATCTGCAACTCCGGCAGCGGCAAATGCCGAAACCCGCGGTCGCCTCCTTCGGTCAGCACCTGGCGCCGCAGAGCTGACTTTCCGACGCCGGCCGGTCCGTGCAGCAGGAGGGCCGAGCGCTGTGGATCTTTTCCCTTCCGCGACCACCCACCGACGGCCCTGTTCACCTATCGCACCAAAGACATCGACGCGCAGTTTCGCGGTGACCGCGCCGACGTGCTCACCGAGCGCTTCGCAGGTCTCGACGCCGGTGGCATCGTCACCGTAGCCCTCGACGACCTACGCCACGCCCCGCAGGCATTGTTCGACTCGGTCCATCAGGTGCGCATGCCCCGCTGGCATCGCGGCCGGGTCGCCCTCATCGGCGACGCCGCCTGGTGCCTGACGCTGTTCTCCGGCATGGGCGCGAGCTCCGGGATGATAGGAGCGGTGGCCCTCGGGGACGAACTGGACCGGGCACCCGGCTCGATCGAAGACGCCCTACAGGCGTACGACAAGAGAATGCGCCCCCTGGTACGCAAGCATCAGGGCTTGGCATACGTCAATGCCCAGCTCTTCGTCCCCTCCGGCGTCGCCGTCGCGAAACTCCGCGCCCTTATGCTGCGAACAGTGACGCGGCGACGGGTGCACTTGTGGTTGGGCCGTCCCGCCTGAGGCGCCGCGGACACAATCCGCCGGCGACGGCGAGTCTCTGATCGCCGGCGAGGGCGTTTCAGCGGCGAGCGCTCTGGCGAAATGCACGGACCACGGCGAGGGCGACACCGGCCACGACCGCTGCCATCGCAGTGACCCACACCCCTATCCAGGGTTCGGCGACAGTCACCAGATAGAGGCCACCCCACACACCTAGCGCGACCACAGCGAGCATCACGCGGATCGCTGTACGCCGCCGACGAGGACGAGCGTCGGCCACCAGCCGCGCGACGATCTCGTCGAATTCTCGATCACGCCTCTGGGTGTCCACTGGTCTCCTCCGTTCCGGCACGGCTGTTCCGGCTCCACAACTACTGTCCGTCCAGGGCGTCGACCGCTCTCTCCCATGACGGTTCCATGACAGCCGACGGCCACCGGAACCGGGCAGCATCGCCACCGCGTCTCAACACGATGAGCAGAAGAACTTTCTCCGTCTTGCTGGTCCTGGTCCTCGCGCTCGGTGGGGTAGCAAGCTGCGGCGACCCCGGAGCATCGCCTGCTACTGGTCCGTCGCCGCGCGCTTCGTCCGGCCCGGACATCTTGCCGTTGGACTTCACCCGTACAGGTGGTCTGGCCGGCGTCCAGGAACAGCTTCATATCGACGTCGACGGGACCGTCAACAGTTCCGCCCGGACGAGTTTCCGCCTTGACGCGGACCGCCTCACCGATCTGAGAAACGCGCTGTCCGACCCCGCATTGCTCGGCCCGGCACCCAGGTCCACCTCCGGGGCGGTGTGCTCCGACGGGTATCTCTACAGCGTCCGCACACCGACATGGGCAAGAACCACCGACGACTGCGCCGGGCCGCATCCGGCTTTCGACCGGGTCCTCCAGCTACTGATGGCGTGGGTTCATCCCAACCCCGCCGGCCCGTCGGACAGCGGTTCCCCATCTGCCGGGCGCCGCAGCCACGCCGATCTCAAATAGAGCGCGCCGGAGAACCCCGGCAGCGACGACGAGAACGGCACCAACGACGCGGCGTCCAACCTTTTCCGCCTGCGTGCCGACGCGAATCCCCCGATGTCACACAACCGTCAAGGTCCTGATGTCTCACTGCCACTGACGGCAAGCAACGTGAGCCGGTGACGCCGACTACCCGGAATCCTCTCGTACGGTGGGAGCGAGCCAGTGGCTTGCCCCTGACCGTGTTGTCCATCGCCTTCCTCGCTGTCTACGCCATCCCCATCCTGGCGCCCGGCCTGCCCAGCTCGGTGCGACAAGCGTGTGAAGTCGCCAACATCGTTATCTGGGCGGTTTTCGGCCTCGAGTACGTCATCCGGCTCGGCTTGAGCGGTAACCGGCCGGCTTTCGTGCGGACTCACTGGTTCGACCTGCTCGTACTCGTCCTGCCGTTGCTCCGGCCACTGCGCGCCCTCCGGCTGATCACCGCCCTGAAGGTGCTCAATCGCCGCACCCAGGCTCTGACCAGGGGACGTCTCGCCGTTTATGTGGCCGCCACCACGGTCTTGATCACGGTCGTCGGAGCTTTGGCGGCGCTCGACGCCGAGCGGGCCGCACCGGACAGCTCCATCAACACGTATCCCGAAGCGTTGTGGTGGGCCATCGTCACCATCACCACGGTCGGGTACGGCGACTACTCGCCGGTCACCGTCGAGGGACGCCTGGTCGCGCTGACCATGATGATCGGCGGCATCGGCCTCATCGGTTTTGTCACCGGTTCCCTGGCCAGCTGGATCGTGGAGCGGATCGCCGCCGACGAATCAGCCGACGACAACGAGACGACCGTGACCCGATCGGACCTCGCCGGCCTCCGCGACGAGATCCTCCAGTTGCGAACGGAACTCGCCGCTCTTCGTTCCACGTCCGCCGACGCGCAGGCTCCGCCTGATCGAGAGTGAACGGCATCTCTTTGTCACAGGAGCGTGCGGATGCCGCGCGGTGATCGTCACAGCGGCGGGCGACAGTGAAACGGAGACGCCGCGAATCGCGGCCGCCGCATCGAAGGGACTTGTGATGACCTACGTGATCAACACACACCGGCTGCCCGAGCAGACCATGGCGATCGCGATCGAACCGCAAGGCGAGATCGGTTCCGCGGAGGCGGCCGAGTTGTTGCGGGGGCGGTTCGGCATGGTCCTGGCGGCCACCGAGCCCGATCGCATCGTGGTCGACCTCAGCGCGGTCCCGTCCATCTCCGAGGCCGGGATCAAGGCCCTCGTCACTGGCTACGACAAAGCGTCGGAGCGATACGCGGACGTCGAGATCGTGCATGCCGCACCGCGGGTCCGTGAGCAACTCAGCCGGTCCGGCCTCCTCTCACTGATCAACTGACCGGCAAGCCACGGTCGTCATCGAATCGTCACGAGTCGGCGTGGCCGCTGCCATCTGGCCTGAGCAGATTGGGCGCGGTCACGTCACGTCAACTCGCTGGAGGAAACGCCGTGTTCACCGTGTCAGGCAGCGCCACCGCCGCCATCCGCCAGATCGTCACCCAGCCGGGTGTCCCTGAGGGTTCCGGGCTACGCATCGCGGTCGACGAGGGGCCGGGCTCGCTCAGCATCAGCGTGGCTCCGCTGCCGCAGCCGGGCGACACCGTTTTCGAGGCCGGCCGCGATGCGTCGCTGTTCATCGCCGAGGACGCCGGCGACATGCTCGCCGACAAAATCATGGACGCCCGCACCGAAAGCGACGGCCGAGTCCGCTTCGTGCTCGACTCGGCCGCAGCTTGATCGGCCTCGGATGAGTCAGCAACTCGGGCTGGAGATTGCCGTCCGGGCCTCGCGGGTGATGGGGTCAGCCGCTGTCGCAGCGGCTGACCCCCTGCCAGGCATCGGCTGGTGCACTGCCTTGGCCCGCAAGCCCTTCGCGTTGATCGCGGTCCGGGCCCTGACGATCGCGTACGCCGCCGATCGACTTCACTGCCGATGATGCGTTGCAGAGTCAGACGGTCTCGGAGCTCCGCAGCTGACGGCGCAGGATCTTGCCGGAAGCGGCCTTCGGCACAGCCTCGATGAACTCGACCTGCCGGACACGCTTATACGGCGCAACCATGGCACTGACGTAGCCCATCACATCGTCCGCCGAGAGTCCGGCGCCGGCCATCGGAACCGGCCGGATTCGCCCGCCCTGCCTTCCGCCTACTACCGTCTGTCTGCGCGATCGGTGGATCCACTGTGGCGAACGACAGTCGCAGCCGAGAGAGCAAACAATAACGCCGAATCGCCGCCCTCACTCGGCTGGGCCGTGCGGGCGAGCCGCAGTTCGCCCGGGATCGTCCGGCAGAAATTGCTCGTCCGTCATCTACTCGCCCATCCCGTGACCCTGCTGAGGCCCGATCGGGCTATGCGTGTCCTGCTGGCTGTCGTTACCTCCGGCCGTCACTCGCCCGGCAGCCGCACGGGTACGGATTCATCCTCCGGATGAATCCGAGCGGGTGGGCGGGTGGGCGTGCCACCATCGCCGGCGCCGCCACCGGATGCACTCGCCGGGTCGGCAGGCTACGCATTCGCTGCCCGGCCGATAATGCTCATGAGGTGCCCGGCCGTGCCCGCACAGGCACGAGACCGAGCGGACCGGGGTTAATTCCGTCGGTCCGGTCGGGACTTCGCGGATTCGCCAGCGCTCGCAAAAAAGCCGAGTTCATTTTGCTCCGGTCTTGATCGGAAATATTGGACGAACCCTTCTTCAGAGATCCTCCGCCTACGCCATTCATCTTCCGGATCAGGGCGGAGCCTTACCTGACGGAGACCTCAGGAAACCCTGAGGAAAACGCGCGCGGCCACAACCCGCATTAATACTACCGAAATGCTGATATCTGACAACGCGTGCGTTGACAACAACTCCGCCGTCGTCAAGTCGCCGGGTCGTCCGGCTGCCGGGTCACTGTCAGCTGATTGGAGACGTCGAACACCTCAGGCACCGCCCAGGCCACCACCGCTGCCGCTACGCGCACCTGCTCCGACTCCACTTCCCCCAGAAGGACGACCACGCGGTTCTGGACCAGCACCTCGAGATGACGTCCGCGCATCCGCGCGTCGCACCCGAGAGCAACGGCAGCGGCGTCGGCAATCCGGATGTCGGCCTCGATCGTCTCATGGGACGGGGTAATGATCGGATAGACCCATCGGTCGTCGGGATCCGGCTCGAGCGGCATCATCGGTCACCTCACCGGTCCTGGCGCCAGGACCGGGAGACAAGAATCATCACGCTGCGGGAACGACTCTGCACGGCTTCCCTTCCCATTGTCTCCGACTCGGTGAATCAGGTTGGTCCCGCCGTATCGCAGCTGTCCCGCCACTTCATGACTTTTTCGTGACACACGGCCAAGCCGACGTCCGGGGAACGGTGTTTGTCATTCGACTGTCACACGCTCGGGGACCATCCGCGTCCGGGCCCGGGCAAGCTGGGTCTTGCCACCGAATCAGTTCAGCGAAGGACCACCTTCATGACCGTCAGCAGTCTCTTCACTGCCGTCGCCGTCGGCATCGTCGTCGGCCTCGGCGGCCGGTGGATCGTGCCGGCCGGGCGCACCGTCCCCTTCTGGTTGCCGCTGTCGGTAGCGGTCGGCGCGGCTGTGTTCGCGACCGTGATCGCCCGCGCCCTCGGCGTCGACGCGTCCCAAGTATCGGCCGTCGAGGTGGTCATGCAGGTGGCCTTCGCGATCAGTGGCGTGGCCCTGGTGGCAACGACCGCGGACCAGCGGCGCGACGACGCGCGACGATCGAGATGACCGTCGTCCCGGCCGGCAACCGTGCCGCACTGCTGATCTGCAACCGGTGCGGCGCCGAAGAGACAGCTGCCAACACCAGCCACCACAGCGATCTCGTGTGGCCGATGGTTGCCCAGATGGGCTGGACGGGTTCGGCTTTCCCGACCGGCTCGCACAACTGCCCGGCCTGCAGCGGACCGGCCGAACCGGCCGACCACGCGCCAGATCCCGTCGTCCGCACCCACGGCGCGTCCTATGCGGTACGCCGGGGCGAGGACGCCACCTTCGTGACACCGCTGACCGACTTCGACGCCGCGCTCGCAGAGGTCCTCCGCGAGGACCTCATGCTGGCCGCCGAGAACCGCAGATACCTGATTGTCGACCTGCACAGCGTGGGCTTCATCGACTCCACTGCGCTGGGCCTGCTCGTACGGGCCCGTCAGGAGGTTCGACGGCATGGCGGGCGCCTCGGCCTGGTCGCACCGTCGCGTTTCGTCCGCACCGTCCTGCACACCATGCGACTCGATGCTGCCTTCCCGTGCTATCCCGACCAGGGAGCCGCGCTGCGGGGGATGCGGGCCACCGACGGCCAGGAGGACGACCTGCCCGATGACACGAGACTGTGATCCTACGGAGGAGCCCCCTCCACATTCGGACACAAGCGTCGGCCGAGGTCCTTGAACCTCGAGCCGATGAGGAGATCACTGCCGTGTTTACCCTTTCCCACGATGCTGTGCTGGCGATCCGCGAGCTGACCACCATGCCGGACGCTCCGGACGGAGCCAGTCTGCGTATCTCGGCCGGTGCCACCGCGGAGACGCTGCGCCTGTCGCTGACCGGGCAGCCCCACCCCGGAGACGAGGTGCACGAAGCCGCCGAGCAGGTGCAGGTGTTCGTCGCGCCGGAGGCAACCGCGCTGCTGGACGGCAAGACGCTCGACGCAAGCACCGACGACACCGGACGAGTCGAGTTCCGGCTCGACTCACCGCCGAACTGACCTCCCGGGCTTCGCGTCGCCGGCGTGCACGAAGCTCGCCGGCCCGGAGCCTGGGGAGATCTTCGCCGACCAGAGATGCCCCCGTCGCGCACCGCATCAGGGGTATGAGCCTGATGCGGTGCGGGTCAGCGGGTCTCGGTCCTGTCCGGCCGCCGCCAGGAGCGGCGCAGGGTACCGTGCCAGGCCGGGACTTCCGCCTGGTCGTCGAAGGCTCGGGCGACGACGACATCGGTCGAGGAATGCAGCACGATCGACAGCACGATGGTCAGGGCGACCAGGTGGAAAATCTGGTCGGCGGCGCCGATGCCGGACTCGAGGACGAGCAGGCCGTAGACCACCGAGGCGAATCCCTTCGGCCCGAACCACATCGCAGCCGCCTGTTCCCGCATGTCCAGCCCGGACCGCAAGAACGACAGATAAAGGGCAAGGGGACGGGCGGCGAAGATCGCCAGCACCGCGAACAGCCAGCCGGTCCAGGAGATCTCCCCCAGGAACGCCGGGGAGATGAGCGCGCCGAAGACCAGCAGCGCGGCCAGCTTGAACAGCTCGGCGATATTCTCGCCGAAGTGCTCGAAGGCCACCCGCTGGCGTGGGCCGAACGTCGCCACGGTGATCCCGGCGGCGAAGGCGGCCAGGAACAGGTTGGCGTGGGTCGCCTGGGCCAGGGCCAGCACCAGCAATCCGATGGCCAGTCCGTTGAGCGGCTCGTAGGCCGTTGACGCCGAGAAGAACCGGGACTTCTCCAGCAGGAGCGCGGCGACCGGCACCAGCACGCCGATGGCCAGTCCGCTGACGATCTCGAGGCCGAGTTCGCCCAGGTGCAGATCCTGCGATCCTTGCGCCACTGCCAGGAAGACGATCACGAAGGGCAACGCCAGGCCGTCGTTGACACCGGACTCGACGTTGAGCAGGTGCCGCAACCGAGCTGGCACCTTCTCGTTGCCGACCAGAGCCGAGGCGAACACCGGGTCGGTCGGGCTGAGAATCGCACCGATCAGCAGCGACTCGGCCCAGCCGAGCCCCACGATCCAGTGCGCGGCCGCCGCCGTGGCGACCAGGGTGAGCGGCAGACCCCAGCCGAGGGCCCGGCCGGGTAGGCGCCACGCCGAGCGCAGATCGGCCCACCCGACTCGCATCCCATCGGTGAACAGCACGGCGAACAGAGCGAGTTCGGCCAGCGTTCCCACGATCGGGGCGTCGGCGTGCACGTCGAGCACGCCGGTGACTCCCTCACCGAGAACGAATCCGGCGAGCAGAAACAGCACCGCGGTCGACAGGATCGTCCGCTTCGCGAGCGCGGATATAAGCACCGCGGCGAGCAGGACGGCGGCAAACGCCAGCAACAGCATGCATTCTCCGGATCATCGGAAGTCGTGTTACGCCGGCGCGCGGGCGTCAGGTGGTGCGGTCTCCTGCCTGTGATGCTCCACCATTGCGGGTCAGCCGGACGGCGACGACGAATCCGGCGACGACGATCGGCACCGTGACCAGTACGCCGCGCCAGCCCCACACGACCATGAGGACCGACAACCCAGCCCAGCCCAGCGCTGCGACCACCAGCAGCAGCACACGGGCCAGAGCGTCCCAGGCGAGCGGGGTGCGCGTCGCCGTTTCGAAGGACGGGTCGTCGGCGACCAGTTTGGTGACAATCTCGTCGAACTGCGCATTCCGGCGCTCTGCATCCATGTGTGCTCACCGTCCTCGATACGGCTGTGTCGCCTCAGGGCTACCCGCCGACGATGGCACTGCACCCGCTCTTTCATGACAGTCTCATGACGGATTCCGGTGTCATGGAAGTGTCATGTCGTTGAGGAAGACCCGCCAACTCGGCCACCCACGATGGCATGTGGTCTCAGCTGAGAGGAGGGCCACATGGTGCAACCGCTCCCCGACGACGCGTTCCTGGCGCAACAGCGTCGGCGGGATCCCGTGACCGCCTCGCGGGAGACCCGGCTGGCTCTGGCCGCGGTCTGCGGACTGGCCGAGGATCACCGGACAAGACACGAGCCGATCCGGGTGAGCGTGCAGAATGACGTGGTCGTTCTGGCCGGGGTCGTCCGGTCATCGACCGTCCGGGTCACGGCCGGCGCGGTCGCCCGTTCAGTGCCGGGCGCGCGCGACGTGTGCAACACCCTCGTAGCGCCCCCGCCTGCGGCCGACGCGTTCGAGGCGATCGTCGCCGAGCTGCGCGGCGAGAGCACCGACAGTCCCCGGAACCGCAGCGACGAACAGGAACCGGTCGGCCCGTTCACCTTCATGTCCCTGATCGCGCTCTGGCTCGCGCTGCCCGTGACCACCGTTGCCTTGGGTGTTTCCTCCGTCACCGCCTTGGTCATCACGCTTGCGGGCACGGTCATCGTGCTGCCGGTACGCCATGCGCTCCGATGGCTTTCGTCACATAGACGTCTTTGACGGAAGAGTTAGTTATCGCCGATTCCGGTCATAATGGACTTTGTGCACGCCTTGTCTGTTTCGCGAAGGGTAATTGCATGCCTCTGCTGGCCGGACGCTATCGAGTCGGGGCTGTCGTCGGGCGCGGAGGAAGCGCCGCCGTGCACCGCGGGTTCGATTGCTCCTTACGACGTCCGGTTGCCATCAAGATCATGCACGGGCCGGACGGGGCTGGGGTGAGCACGCCGCTGGCCGAGGCCCGTACGGCAGCAAGCCTCAGTCATCCGAACGTCGCCCGCATCTATGACTTCGGCGCGGCCGTCGTAGACGGGTCGAAAGCGCCATTCCTCGTCATGGAATATCTTCCAGACGGAACGCTCGCCGACCTCCTGAAAAGGAACGGCCCGCTCTCCTTGGCCGAAGCGGCAGCCGTCGGGGCCGACGTCGCAGCCGCCTTGGCCTCCGCCCACGAACGCGGAATTGTGCACCGCGACGTCAAACCGAAGAACGTGATGCTGGCCCGGGGCGGGGCGAAACTCGTCGACTTCGGCGTGGCCACCTCCTCCCATGAGAAGCCGGTCGACGCCGACGGACGGGTATGGGGCACCCCAGCCTACTCAGCGCCGGAACAACTCATGGGCGAACGCTCGCTGCCGGCGGCCGACGTCTACGCCCTCGGCGTCCTGTTGCACGAGTGCCTCACCGCCACCCCACCCTGGCAGGGCTGCTCTCCCGAGCAGGTCCTGATCGATCGGCACCTCAGACCAGTGCCGACACTGCCGAGCCCCCAGGACCACCCGCCCGAGTTCGTCGACCTCTACGAGCGGTGCCTGTCGCCGCGACCGGGCAAACGCCCGAGCGCCGCCGAGGCTGCCCAGGCGTTGCGCCGAGTGGCCCGTGGCCGACCCCTGCCGAGCCGACCCGTCGTTCACCGCGCGACGAAGCCGCTTGCCTTGGCGGCGGCCTGTGCGGCAGTGGCCGCGTTGATTGCCGGCCTGCTGGTCACCCAGAACGTCTCGGACGGCCCTGGGGAGGCAGGCTGGAGATCGCCGGACGTGGCGGCCACCGTCGCTGACGACGCGTCGTCTCATCCGGACAGCGCCCAAGCGTGAGCCGGGCGGCCGGAAGGCGGTCGATACGATCCCGGCCATGGCTGACCGATTCATGACGGCGTTACGCGGCTACGACATGAACCAGGTGGACGCTGCCCTGAGGCAGGCCGACGAGGCGCTGGCCTCCGGCAGCGAGACCCTTCGGGTCGCAGCGCAGAAAATGCTCGAGAACGTCGCCTTCAGGCAACGCCTGCGGGGCTACGCCCGCGATCAGGTGGATCGCGCCGTCCGCGAGCGGCTCAGCCAACTCGGCTGACACGTATTCGTTTCAAAATTTAGTGCACGGGTGAACCTTTCTCGGGCGGTGTTCGTACTGGCTGACGACGCCCGCCGATCTCGTGGAGGTTCAGTTGCTTCGCCGTACGCACATCCGTCGCACCGCGGCAACGGTGCTGGTTGCTGTCGCCGCGGCGCTGGTCGCGACGCCCGGCCCGGCGGCCGCCGACCCCGGATCGGGCTTCCCGACCCAGCTCAACGCGGCCGACATGCTGCTGCTCAACGGCGTACGCCAGGCCGGTCTGTGGGAGATCCCGGCCGGGCAGATGGCCGCACAGCGCGGCAGCCCCAAGGTGCGCAAGGTCGGCACGATGATCGCCGACCAGCACGTTCAGCTCGATCAGCTGGTCGTCGACGCCGCCAACAAGCTCGGCGCCGCCATTCCCTCGACGCCGACCGCGGAGCAACAAGGCTGGCTCAACGAGATGCAGAAGGCCAAGGGCGTCCAGTTCGACCAGATCTTCGTGACCCGGCTGCGCGCCGCCCACGGCAAAATCTTCCCAGTGATCGGCGCCGTCCGCTCGTCGACCCGCGACCCGATCGTCCGCAAGCTGGCCGACGACGCCAACATCTTCGTCATGAACCACATGAAGATGCTGGAGAGCACCGGGCTGGTGCAGTACGAACGGCTGCCCCCGGCGGCCCTGCCGCCCGCCCAGGACACCTCCGCCCTCGCGATCGCCCAGGCCAACGCGGGCCTCCGGGGGCCGGTCAGCACCACCGTTCTCGTCGGCGTGCTGATCGTCATGCTCGGTGTGGCCTCGGTGACCGTGATCCGCATGGTGCGCTCACGCGGGTGAGCGCACCATGTGAAAGTGTCCAGGTGACTTCGCAGCCGACCCTGTCCCCCGGTGAACAAGAAGTGGTCGGGGCCCTGCTCGCGCTGAGCCGGGCCTTCGTGGGCCTGGCCGCGCGATCGCTGGCCGACCTCGACGAGGAGGTCACCCTCCCCCAATACCGTACGCTGGTCTTTCTCGTCTCCCACGGCCCGCAGCGCATCGTCGACCTCGCCCACGAACTCCAGGTCACCTCGTCCACCGCCACCCGGATGTGCAACCGCCTGGTCCGCAAAAACCTGGTCGCCCGCCAGGAACGCCCCGACGACCGGCGCGCCGCCTGGATCACCCTGACCCCCGCCGGCCGCGACCTGGTCGGCGAGGTCATGCGCAGGCGCCGCACCGCACTCTCCACCCTGATCGCCGAGCTGTCCCTGACCCGGCCCCTCGGCTTCGCGGCCGTCCTCAACGCCTTGGTCGAGGTGACCGGCGAGCTACCCGACGCTCAGTGGTGGACCCGGTGGGAGTCGGCGTCGTCATAGCGGCACGCTAAGGTAGGCCGTCGCAAGATACGTGCATTACTGCACCCTTCCGACGGAGGATGATGACAGCGGACGACCAGATCGAACTTCTTCTCGTCCAGGACGACCCGGCCGACCGGGTACTGACTCTCGACGACCTGACCGACCACAAACTGGTCAATCACCTCGAGGCGGTCTCCGACGTGGCCACCGCAATGGCCTACCTGCTCGGCGCCGCGCCGTACGAGACCCCGCACGTACCCGACCTTGTTCTGCTCGACCTCAACCTGCCCCGCCATGACGGCCGCACCCTGCTGAAACGGCTCCGCGAGACGCCGGCCACCGCACCCGTTCCGGTCATCCTGCTGGTGAACTCACCAGCCGCCGAGCACATTCTGCGGGCCCAGGACCTGCCGGTGCAGGGCTACGCCGTCAAACCGGTGACCTTCGAACACCTCGCCGCCGTCGTGCGGGACCTGCACGAGCTCGGCTTCCGGGTGATCCGCCATCGCCGGGCGACATCCTGATCGTGCAGCGTGACAGTTTGCGTCGGTCAGTCGTCACGGCTTTGTGATCCGGACGCCGAACTGTCGCCATGCCCTCCACCGAAACTCGGATGAGTTCGTCACCTGGAGGAAGTGTGAAAATCGGAGCAGGAGCGCCGCCGTGCCCGTCAGCCTGATCATGGCCGTCGCGGTCGGCACGGCCGTCGGCGTCGGTACGCGCCGGCTCGTGCCGACGTGGCAGGCGTTACCCTGGTGGGTCTGCGCCCTGATCTGCTCGGCCGCCGCCGCGGGCGGCGATATGGCAGTGCAAGCAGCGACCGGCGACACCCTCAGCCGCCTGCAAGAACTCATCATGCAGGTCTTGTTCGCCGGCATCGGTGGCTTGACGATGACCGCCGCCCTGCAGCGGAAAGCTCGGACGAACGAGCAGCACGATCCCTCACGGCGCTGACGTGTCCGCCGCCCGCTGTTCACCCCCGTACCGCATGGGGGCCGCGTGGTTCCTGTTCTCCAGCCGCCTCCGCGGCCCGCAGCAACCGTTGAGGCGCGGCTGCCAGGTCGCGGCGGGCCACCGCCGGCGTCCCCGCGCCTGAAGCGCCGCCCTACCTTGCGACGACGAGGTCCCGCGGCTCGCATTGTTCGTCCGATCCCTCAGCGGTCGCATCGAGGACGAACTGCATCCGACCGGCTTCACTGCGCCGCACCATCAGAATCTGATCGCCGACGCGCTCAGCCACCTCGGCCGCGACCAGCAGAGCCGGCCGGCCGTCGATATCGAAGACGAGATCGCCCGGGCACGGCGAACTGACCAGCAGAACACGAAGCCGGTTCCGACCAGCGGCCATCTGAATGCGCAGGCAAGATCCCGCGGGTACCCCGGGCCGAGCCAGAAGCCCTTGCACAGCAACGGCCGCGCCACTCGAAACAGTAAGCATGATCGCCTCCTCGAACCGAAACGTTGACCTTCGTCGACGAAACCTCGCGGATGTGGAGAAAGTCGCGCCGAAAGGTGACAGTCCAACGACGCTGTCATGACTGCACTGCCGTTTGGCGGGTCGCCTTCCCCTGAGGCGTGCCCACGCGTACGGTGATGGAAGGTGCGCCGGGAAGTCTGGTCGGCAAGTAGCGTCCGCTCTTGCCCAGGAGGCTTTGATGAGCATGCCCGCCGTCCGCACCGAACACCTGACCAAACGCTTTGGGCGGCTTCGCGCCGTCGATCGCCTCGACCTGAGCGTCGAATCGGGAGAGGTATTCGGGTTCCTCGGCCCCAACGGCGCCGGTAAGTCGACCACGATCCGCCTGCTGCTCGGTCTGGCCCGTGCCACTGCCGGAAGTGCCGAGATCTTCGGGATTCCGGCGGCCGACATCAGAGCCGCCCACGAGAAGCTCGCGTACGTGCCCGCCGACGTGGCCTTGTGGCCGCGGCTCACCGGCGCCGAGATTCTGGAACTACTCGCGCGCACCGGCCCCGGGGTCGATCACGCGTATCAGAGCGACCTCGTTGAACAGCTCGACCTCGACCTGCGCAAGCGGGCCGGCACTTACTCGACCGGGAACCGGCAGAAGGTCGCCTTGGTGGCCGCGTTCGCGACCAGGGCACCGTTGTTGATCCTGGACGAACCCACCAGCGGGCTCGACCCGTTGATGGAACGGGTCTTCCGCACCGCTGTGCTGGAAGCTCGTCGGCGCGGCCAGACCGTGTTCCTCAGCTCGCACCAATTGGCCGAGGTCGAGGCCGTTTGTGACCGGGTGGCCATCCTGCGCAGCGGCCGGCTGGCCGACATTGCCACCGTCACCGACCTGCGACGGCTGTACCGCACCGAGGTCGAGATCGGCTACACGGGTCCCCCACCGGATCTGAGCACCGTCAGCGGCATCGACGATGTCGAGCCGGTCGGCCCCGGGCGGTTACGGCTGGCGTTGACCGGCCCACCCGCGCCGGTGCTGCGAGCTCTCGCAGCAGCCGAGGTGACCACCTTGGCCGTACGTGAGCCCAGCCTTGAGGAGATCTTCCTCGCCTACTACGGCGAGGCGAACCGATGACCGCCGTGCAGGCACCGACGCGGCCGGTTCGCCCCTACCGCTCCGGTACACCGGAGCGGGCTGTGACAAGCCTGGTCGTCCGCCAAGTCCACCGGGGCGCGCTCAGCGCCATCGTTCTTGCCGTCGGAGTCTCGGCGCTCGTGCCGGCCACCCACGCCAGCGTGGTGTCCAGCCCAGCGCAGGCCCAGTCCCTGGCGGCCCTGGCCAACAACCCGGCCATCCGCACACTGTTCGGTGAGCCCGGAGATCTCGGCGATCCGGGCAGTTTCACGGTCTGGCGCACCGGCGTGTTCCTCTCGGTGCTGCTCGGAGCCTGGTGCCTGCTGGCCACGACCCGCATCACCCGAGGTGAGGAAGAAGCCGGCCGCACCGACTTGCTGCTCGCTGGGCTCCTCACGCCCGAGCGGCTACTGGCCCGCCAACTCGCGGTCCTGTTGAC
Organism: Paractinoplanes aksuensis; assembly: GCF_024137025.1. GTDB lineage: Bacteria > Actinomycetota > Actinomycetes > Mycobacteriales > Micromonosporaceae > Actinoplanes > Actinoplanes aksuensis. The sequence continues at coordinate 8,428 of NZ_JAMYJR010000062.1, read as the reverse complement.
GGCAGCGGCCGCCACCGGGCTCGCGGTCACCGTTGCTCTGTCTGCTGTGGGCACCGACTTCCCAGGTGCGGCCGTCCACGGCGTCGGATTGGCGCTGATCGGCATGTTCTTCATCGCCACGGCGGCGTTGGCCGCGCAGGTCTTCCCGACTCGATCCGCGGCGACCGGGTCCGCGGCTGCCGTGTTGGCGGCGGGGCTGATGCTGCGCATGGTTGGCGAGGGTGTCGATACCCTCGGCTGGGTCCGGTGGTTGACACCGTTCGGTCTGGGTGCGCTGACCCGCCCTTACGACACCAATCGCTGGCTGCCTTTGCTGGTGCTCGCGGTAACCACCGTTGCGGTGATCACTGCCGCGGCGGCAGCGAGCAGCCGCGACATTCGCAGCGGCTGGCTGGTACCGCCGGCCGGTCGGGACCCGAACATGGCGCTGCTAGGTTCGGTCCCGGCCTTCGCCGCCCGCCGGACCATCCGGCCATTGCTGGGCTGGGCCACCGGGATTGCTGCCTACTACCTGCTGGTCGGGCTCATCGCTGCATCCATGATCAGCTTCCTGTCCGACAATCCCGACTTCGCAGCCATGGCCGGTCAGGCCGGCTTCGGCGGCCTGGACGCCGTCGAAGGCTACGCGGCCACGTTGTTCGCCCTGGTCGCCATGCCGGTCAGCGGATTCGCCACCGCCCGCATCACCGCGCTGTTCGCCGACGAAAGCAGCGGACGCCTGACACTGCTCTTCTCAGGACCCCGGACCCGATCGGGAGTAGCCGGCGCCGAAACAGCCTCCGCCGCGACCGGCGCCGTCCTGCTCCTGGCGGTCGCCGGCCTCGCAGCCTGGGCCGGAACCGCCATCTCCGGAGCCGACCTCGGTCTGACCGGCGCGCTGGGCGGAGCCATGAACCTCGTTCCTGTAGTAGCTCTCGGTCTCGGAGCCTCCGTTCTCGCTTTGGGGGTGGCACCACGAGCTATCAGCTGGTTCGGTGCGCTGCCGACCATCGGCGGCTTCCTGCTGCTGGTCATCGCCGACAGCGTCGACGCACCGGCCTGGGTAAGCAGCCTTTCTCCGTACGCACACATCGCCCGGGTACCGATGGAAAGCCCCCAGTGGGGTGCCGTCGCCATCATGATGTCCATTGCCGTACTGGCTTGTGCCGGCGGACTCGCTGGCTACTCACGCCGTGACCTTCGGCTATAACGCATGCTTATCACCAACGCAGCGAAGCACCGGTGTGCCCAGCGCGGGCCGGGCACACCGATGTGGTTGCTCTACTTTGTCAGCTGAGGCGGCTGACCACCCGGGCCGCCACGGCGTCCCCACTCGACACACCGAAGTCGGCATCCCATTGATAGTGAACACCCAGGTAGACCCGGCTACGGGCGTTCTCGACCGCCGCGGACGAGAACGTGCTGTAGGTCCGATACTGCTGCTCGTTGGGGTCGACGCTGTCGACACGGAAGGTCACGTTGTCGGTGCCGAAGTAACGCTTCATGACGCCCGCCCACGCCCCGGCGAAGGTCGCGTGGCCCGAGGTGTAAGCCGGGAAGGGTGGCGAGAAGCGTACGCCGTTCCGGTCGACTGACAGCGGCTGCCAGGTGGGATCGGCCACGGTGGCCGCGTTGCCGTCGGTGTCGGCGAGCCGGATCGCGGTCTCCGGCCGCCACAGGTCGATGGCGGTGCGGTATTTGGCGTCCCACGCGACGATGGCGGCGTCGGCCATGGCCAGGGCGACCATCGTGTAGAGACGGGCGGCCGCACCGACCTCGAGGTTGCGGTCGAAGGCGAGGATGGAGGTGTGCCGCAGCAACTGTCCCGGGGGCTTGTACGTGCCGGCGACATCGTTAGCCCAGAAGAAGGCGATGCGCGTCTGCTCGGCGGTCCGCGTAGTGGAGTTGACCGCGCCGAGCGATTTGACCTCGTTGACCTGAGCGGCGTACTCGGGGCTGGCCAGCAATGCGGTCAGTGAGCTGAACCCGCCGGGCAGCGGTGGCCGGAACTGCGAGCCCGAGGTCAGAGTCCACGGGGTGACCCCGCCCCAGTTCGGTGTGGCCGGGGCGCCCGAGCCGGTCTGCCGCCATTGGCCCGGAGCAGTACTTTCGACGTACGGAGTGTTGTTGGTGGAACCGTCGTTGGCGCGGGCGGCCAGAATCCGCTCAGCGACGGCCACGCCGACCGAGGTGCTCCAGCCCTCGGGCCCGGGATTGCCGACCGGCTTGTACTTGGCCGCCTCCGTGTAATAGGCGGTGAAGTCCACGGTCGGGAAGATCTGCGGCAGAACAGTGCGCGCAGCCGCGTCGATGTTGGACACGACGTCGTAGTTGAAGTTGGGCTCCCGAGACACCGTTCCCAGGTACGGCCGGTAGCCGCTCGACAAGGAGGCGACCGTGTCGTAGAGCGCCGCGTTGAGGATGGCTGCGCGCCGCGTCAGGGGCCCTGGCGCCATGTCGGTTCGGGCAAAGGCGTACCGCAGTGCCTCGTTCCACAGCACGACGTGGTCGGTTCCAGCAGGTATCGCCGCAGCCGGGGCGGCGCTTGTCGCCACGGTCGCGCCGGTCGCCGTGGTAGCGAGACCGAGCGCGAGACCGGTTCGGAGCATGGTTCGTCGTTTCAACGTATTCCTCCGGATCGACGGATCGAGGCCAGGGTGGGCTCGAACCTCGCAGCGGCCGACGGAATCTCCTTCGACCGTGTGCCACCTGCCGCCGGAACGTACGTCTTGTGTCTCGACAAGATTGCGCGCATCGACCGTGCCTCCCGTCCCCCGACAGCAAGATGCCCAGACAAACGGAGGACAGTCGGCCGCGCACTGCGGCCGCGATGCCGGAACCCCCGTTCGACGTAGAGATTCTGCGCACCTATTCGACACATGTCAATGAGTCACGACTTGGTCGCGCTACGACAGCGTCAACATGATGTCTACTCCGCTCGACGCTGGATGCAGACCTGCCGACAATCGCCGCGTCGGCCATCACCCCCGACCTCGACGCGGCCGGACACGCCGGCCCGCCGGGTCAGGTCGCCGCCGGCGACCGCGACAAGCACATCGCGAACGGACGGCCGGCCGGCCGGCGGGAGATTACGACTGTCGTCTGCGTGCACCGGCGCGATATGCAGCAGAAACAGTTCGCGTTTAGCGTGGGCGCGGTCCGGGCCGCTACGGAAGGTACGTCATGAGACTTCTCCTGCTGACAGACCGTCACCTCGACGTCCTGCCCGTACTGGATCTGTTGCCGTTCGACGTCCAGATCTCGCCCCAGGACACATGGGCCGAGGCCGTCCGGGATTCCCACCTTTCCGCCGTCCTCGTAGACGCCTCCGGCGAGTTGAGCCAAGCCCGTACCACCTGCCGCAACCTCCGCGCGCACGGGCTCAACATCCCCGTGATCGTCCTGGTCCGTGAAGCAGGCCTGGCCGCGGTCGGAGCCGACTGGTGCGTCGACGACTTCGTACTGACCACCGCGGGCCCGGCCGAGGTGGCAGCCCGCCTGACCCTGATCGCGGACCGGCGCGCACTCGGCGGCGAGGCGGCAGACGAACTGATCAGCATCGGCGACCTGACGTTTGACCCCCACAGCTACACCATCAGGCTCCGTGGAGAGCTCCTGCCGCTGACCTACAAAGAGTTCGAGCTACTGAAATACCTGGCCCAGCAGCCCGGCCGGGTGTTCAGCCGCGACCAGCTGCTGCGCGAGGTCTGGGGCTACGACTACTTCGGCGGTACCCGAACCGTCGACGTGCACGTGCGCCGGATCCGGGCCAAGCGCGGCCCTCGCTGCGAGTCGATGATCGGCACCGTCCGGCAGGTCGGCTACAAGTTCATCGCGCCGGCGAACAGCGACTCGGAGCTGACCGCGCCGGCCCGACGGGCGGACCGGGCGATCCGGCGTCCTGGTCGCGCGCGGCGGGAGGTCGCCGCCGCAGTCACGTGATCGATAAGCCGGGGCACTTCACCTATTCGAATCTGCAGGACCGGCCGTCCACTGCCGGGCGCAACCTGTCGGATCCAGGTCCGCCCGTGCTCGGACTGACAGCGGTCAGCCCGCGGCGGCGAGGTCGGCGCGCGTCTCACCTCGCGGAGATGAGGCGCACTGCCTCGACGATCGCTTCGCGCTCCGCTTGCCGGTCCGTGTCGCGGGGCTCGAGGACGGGCGTGACGCCTGTTCCGGCGAGGCTGAGGTGGACGACCAGGCTCAGCAGCTGCCGCGCGGGGATGGCCGGGTTGACGTGGCCGTCGTGTTGCGCTTGTTCCAGCTGGGTGAGTTTGGACGTGAGTGAGTCGACGGCCGATGGCGGAAGTTCGTCGTTGCCGCGTTCGAGTTGATACCACGCGGCCAGCCCGACCAGCTCCGGACCGGTCTCGTAGGAGTCGAACAGGCGGCCGGCGTAGCCGGGCAGGTCGAGCGGATCGAACGGGACCGCGTCGACCGAAGCGGTCGCCAAGGCCTCGAAGGCCGCGACCGTAATGGACCTCGCGGGCCTGCGGATTTAGCCGATGAGCGGATGTCCGGCTACTTCTGGTGAAGCGCCTCTAGGTACGCTCCCGACGTGAACTCCGACCGGCTGAGTCCTCGGTTCCGCCGGATCATCGCGGGCATCGTGACGGTCGCAGCCCTCGGTGCCATCATCGTACGAGCCTTTATTCTCGGGGACCAGAGTGGTTGGAACCTGGCACTCTTGGCGGTGCAAGGCCTCGCGATGATGATCCTATGGATTCTGTGGGGTACGTTCCGACAATCTCGCGACCGGCAAGGCGTTGATATGAAGGCCAAACGTCTGTACTGGTAGCTGTATACGGCCAGCAGATGCCGAATGCACCAACAGTCAGGCGTCGCCGGTAACTGGTTGCCCCTGTCGGGGCAACACCACCGACACAAGTATCACGAAAGCGATCGTCGCCCACACCAGGTCCGCGCTGGCAAGCTTGGCCAGACCGCGGTCACGCACGGCCCGGACTGTGGCGTTCAAGGAAGTTGAAGCGGGTAAGACCTCCTCGTAGGTACCCCGGAGATTCATCAGCCAATCCGCGTTTGACCACCCGCGCCCGTGTCGCGGCCTCCGTCATACTGGCCAGAGACACATGACGCCGGTCCGCCGACCGGTCGTACCGACGACAAGGTAGGTGAAGGTGGCCGCTGGCGGACACCGTGCCGTCACGTCGCTGCCCGGCCACGACGGCGTAGTGCAAGGCGGCTCCGAAGCCGATGCCTCGGTGGCCGGCTTCGTCATCCTGCTGATCGAGGACGACCTCGGTGACGCCGTGCTGGTGCGCGAGTATCTCGCCGACGGCGACCTCGGCGGCCGCCTGCAGCATGTCGAGAGCCTGCGCCAGGCGCAGGAATTCACCGGCGCGCCGGAGTGCATCCTGCTGGATCTGCACTTGCCTGATGCCCACGGACTTGACGGGCTACGACAGGTACTGCAGCGCTGGCCCCACGCCGCGGTGGTGGTGCTGACCGGCCTCAACGACGCCTCGACCGGCTCGGCGGCGGTCGCCGCCGGGGCCCAGGACTACTTGGTCAAGGATCAGGTCGACGAGTCCGTGCTGGCCCGTACCATCCGCTACGCGGTGCAGCGCAAACGCGTGCAGACCGCTGAACGCCGGCTCGGCGACAGCCGGTTGCAGGCCGACGAGAATACCCGTTTGCAGCGTGGTCTGCTGCCGAAACCGCTGCTGGATGACACGACGGTGAGCGTGGCCAGCCGCTACCTGCCCGGGCAGCAACGCTCGCTGCTCGGCGGGGACTTCTACGACGTCGTCCAAACCACCGACGGCATCGTGCACGCGCTCATCGGCGATGTCTGCGGCAACGGACCGGACGAAGCCGCGCTCGGCGTGGGGCTCTGGTACGGTTGGCGCACCCTGACTCTGGCCGGGCTGCGCAAAGCCGATCGGATGCGACTGCTGGAACAGGTTTTCGTCGCCGAACGACCGCACAGCGGCCTGTTCGCCACCGCTTGCACCGTCGGCATCACCCCGGGTCGCGGCGAGGTGATCCTGCTCAGCGCCGGACATCCCGCTCCCCTGGTCATCACTGCGGATCGCGCTTACCCGGCCGAGGTCTCCTACGGGCCGGGTTTGGGAATGGCTCCGGGATGGCCCGGTGGCGCGAGTCGAGGATCACCGTGCCTGCCGGTGCGGGGCTGCTGCTGTTCACCGACGGCGTCATCGAGAGTTTCGCTGGGGACGGCACTCGGCTCGGCGAGGAACGCTTCCTCGAGATCGCCGGCCGGATGGCCACCATCGACGACCCGGACGAGTACGTCGACGCCCTGCTGGCCGACATTCAGCGGCTCGACGCGGGGCGCCACAGCGACGACACCGCCGTGCTGTACTTGCGATGGCCCACGTCAATGAACGACTGATCAGACAGTGGGGTCCAGGTGGCCGCGCATTTTGGCCAGCGCCTTGGCCAGCAGACGCGACACGTGCATCTGCGAGATGCCGACCTGCTCAGCGATCTGCTGCTGGGTCAGGTTGCCATAGAACCGCAGGCTGACAATCTTCTGCTCCCGCTCGTCGAGCGCGGCCAGCGCCGGGGCCAGCGCCAGACGGTTTTCGGCGATCTCGTACTCCTGGTCCTCACCGCCGAGGGTTTCGCCCAGTTCGGTGTTTCCGTCGGCGCTGACGGGTGTGGACAGGCTGGCCGCGTTGTACGCGCGTGCGCCCTCGAGACCTTCCAGGACCTCTTCCTCGCTGATCTGCAGATGCCCGGCGATGTCGGCGACCGTCGGGGACCGGCCCAGCGTGTGGCTCAGCGCGGTGTTGGCGCCGGTGATCGCCAGGCGCAACTCCTGCAGCCGGCGCGGCACCCGGATCGACCAGGTGCGGTCGCGGAAGTGCCGCTTGAGCTCACCCACGATGGTGGGGATGGCGAAGCCGGCGAACTCGACACCGCGGTCGGCGTCGAACCGATCGACCGACTTGATGAGGCCGACCAGCGCCACCTGGAACAGGTCGTCGCTCGGCTCGCCGCGCCCGGTGTAGCGATTGGCCAGGTGCCGGGCCAGCGGCATCCACGCCTCGATCGCCCGGTCCCGCACCGCCGGTCGTGACGGGTGCCCGGCGGGCAGTGCCGCCAGGGCGGTGATCAGTTCGCCCGCCTGATCGGTTGTCGTCGGCTCGTCGACCGTCTTGACGGTGCTGGGGGTCGGGCTGGCGACAACTGTCATGGAGCAAACTCCTCGTGTGGTGTATGCCCAGCTCGCTGGCCCACTTAAACTCACCCGATCGACTTGATGCTTGCATCCGAACGGTCTATCACGGGGATCGGCGACGCGGTGGCTCTATACGGCGGCTCCGGCAGGCTCACGGGCCGGCATGGTCAGGCGGGCCCAGACCGCCTTTCCCGACGTTCCCGGTCGCACGCCCCACGCGCTCGTGATGCCGGCGACGAGCAACAGCCCTCGGCCGCCGAGGCGATGCGCGTCCGGCGGCTGCACCTCAGGAAGCACTGGGCTGTGGTCGCGGACCTCGATGGTGATTCCACTATCGTCGGTGATGAGCACGAGTTCCCCGCCGCCGCTGGTGTGCTGGGTGACATTCTGCACCAGCTCCGAAATGACCACCATGGCGTCGTCGAGGTCGTCCGATGTCAGCCGCGGGGCGAGGGCGGCATGAGCGCACCGGCGTAGCGGCCCAGCCGGTTCACCGTGGGTGAAGGACCAGCGCGTCACTTTCACTGCTCCTGGCACCCCCGTGTCGCCGTGTCCGACGTCCATGATGCCTTACCTGGTTGATCTCGACTGCCGCGGCGTTGCCGTATCAAGCTCAGCCGGTGGTATTTCGAGAGGCGTTCGATTTCTGTGGGTAAAGGTGACCCAGGCCGACCTGCTGCCTTGTCACGGTGTGAGCCGTTGCAGCAGCACGCGGCCGCTGGTTGCGACCGTATCTCTTGCCTCGACGATGATCAGGCCTGCTCCGGGTCGCCGGCACAGCGTGAGTTCCCCCCGCTTTGACGGAGCGGTGGTTACCTGCTTCCGGTCGGGGCAGGGGTGAGGTTATCTGGCTCGGTCTGGGCGTGCCAGGCCGCCTCATATTCGTCCGGGCTGAGGTAGCCAAGCTCCTTCTGGATGCGGCGGGTGTTGTACCAGCCGTCGATGTATTCGAAGATCGCGTTCTCGGCCTCGTCGCGGGTCCGCCACGACGTGCGGTAGACCAGTTCGATCTTCAGGGTGGACCAGAAGTTCTCCATCAGCGCGTTATCGTAGGAGTCACCGACCGACCCCATCGAGGGCCGGATTCCGTTGTCCTGTAAGCGTTGTGAGAAGCGGAAGCTCGTGTAGTTCCCGGTTTCAACCGGTCGTCGCAACATCACTACCTTGAGTGGACAGTAGCAGTTCGTTCATGGCTTCGGCGGGTGTTCTCCAGCCGAGTGTCTTTCGTGGTCGGGTATTGAGGGTCGCGGCGACGGCGTCGAGGTCGTCACGGTCCCAGCG
>NZ_JAMYJR010000061.1 GCF_024137025.1 Paractinoplanes aksuensis | reverse complement strand
GGGCGGCGGGCGGCGGGCGACGGGCGGCGAGCGACGGGCGGCGAGCGACGGGCGACGGGCGGCGAGCGGCGAGCGGCGAGCGGCGAGCGGCGAGCGGCTCAATGGTTCGTCGGTTGGCGTTGCATCTTGCTAGCGACTCGATTGAGCGGAACGGGCTGCTCAGTTCACAGATCTTCGCGAGGCGCTGATACCTGTCTCGTTTCTGGCGCCGTGAAGAGGCGATCTGCTGGCCGGGGAAGGTCTGGCCGCCGGTCGACATCTAGGCCCGCCCTGTCCGAATCGGTCTGCGGACACATCGGGCTTTGGTGCGGTCGGAATGCGGACCTATCAGCCGCGTGCTCGAAGGGTGAGTCGCGGTGGCGAGTGACCGTCTCGCAGTAAGCACACGACCTGCCGGTTAGTCGCAATGCTCACTAGCACGCTGCCTCCGCCGGCTATCCAGAACACTCCTACGTGGCACCAAGCCAAGGAAGACGGAACGCCGCACGCGTGCAGTCCTCCAGAACACCCTGACCGCGGCGCCCGAATTGCCCTTCCCCCTGCACTACAGCAGAGTAGCCAAACAAAGAGCATGATGTTGCTACATAAAGGCAATACGAAGTTGGTGCATCACGATGACAACAATACAGACAAGCGCTCTGTCGCAACTCCCGGACCGTCGACGGGCCAGAACGGGGCAAAACGGGTGTTAGAAATGGCTGACCGCGTCTGTGGGCAACGGCCCGAAATCCCAGGAGAATGGCTCTGACAGAACTCGACACGGCACTAAACGGCGGGGTGCCTCCGAATGGCGACGACGATAGCCGATATAAGGCTGGCCGTTCGGAAACAAATTCGGGGCCCGCGGTTGTCGCGGGCCCCGAATGTGAAAGAGATTGGTTGAGGACTACTCTTCGGTGTTGTTGGTGACGCCCTCTTCTTCGACGCCGATCATGCCTACTATGCGCTCAAGGTCGTCCACCGTGGCGAACTCGATCGTGATCTTGCCCTTGTTGCGGCCGATGTCGACCTTGACTCGGGTGTCGAAGCGGTCGGACAGGCGCTCGGCCAAGTCGTTCAGGGCGGGCGCATGGACCTTGGGCCGGCGACTCGGCGCCGCCTTCTTGGCCGGGCCGTCGGCGATCGCCAGCGATACCAGTTCCTCGGTGGCCCGTACGGAAAGGCCTTCCGCCACGATCCGCAGCGCCAGCTTCTCCTGGGCCTCGCTGTCGTCCAGGCCGAGCAGCGCCCGAGCGTGGCCGGCCGACAGCACTCCGGCCGCGACCCGACGCTGCACCGGGGCCGGCAGGTTCAGCAGTCGAATCGTGTTGGAGATCTGCGGGCGGCTGCGACCGATCCGCTTGGCCAGCTCTTCGTGTGTTGCCCCGAACTCCTCGAGCAGCTGCTGGTAGGCCGCCGCCTCTTCGAGCGGGTTCAGGTTGGCGCGGTGGATGTTCTCGAGCAGCGCGTCCCGCAGCATCGCGTCGTCGCGGGTTTCGCGCACGATCGCGGGGATCTTCTCGCGGCCGACGGCCTGGGCGGCTCGCCAGCGGCGCTCACCCATGACCAGTTCGTAGCGGTCCTCACCGAGCTCACGAACGACGATCGGCTGGAGGAAGCCGACCTCCTGGATCGAGGTCTTGAGCTCGTCCAGCGCCTCCTCGTCGAAGACGTGACGCGGCTGCTTCGAGTTCGGCTCGATCGAGGTGACGTCGATCTCGGCGAAGCGAGCTCCCGGAACCGGCGCCAAGTCCTCGGCCGGCGAAGCCGGACGCGAAACAGGCGCAGGCGGTGAGACCGGCGGCGCGGTCGGCGCTGGCACGGCGGCCGGCGGCGGCGCCTCAGCGACAGGGGCCGCGGCCGGTGCCTCGGCAACAGGGGCCGCGGCCGGCGCCGTGGGGATCAGGGCGCCCAGGCCTCGACCCAGTCCGCCCCGGGGACGGTTCTTCATGCGGTGCCTCCCGTGTTGACCCCACGCATCGCGATCTCCAGGGCGGCCTCGAAGTAGCTGGTCGCGCCCCGTGAACCCGGATCGTAGGTCATCACGGACTGCCCATAGCTAGGAGCCTCCGAAACCCGCACGTTTCGGGGGATGACGGCGTTGAGCACCTTGGTCCCGAAGTGGTTGCGCACGTCCTGCTCGACCGCGTCGGCCAGCCGCGTACGGCGGTCATACATGGTTAACAGGATCGTCGAGACGTCCAGGGTCGGGTTCAGGTGCTGCCGTACGAGGTTGATGTTGTTGATCAGTTGATTCAGGCCTTCCAGCGCGTAGTACTCGCACTGGATCGGGATCAGCACCTCTTGCGCCGCGCACAGGGCGTTGACCGTCAGCAGCCCCAGCGACGGTGGGCAGTCGATGAACACGTAGTCGAACTGCTCGGGGTGAGCTGCGATGGCCCTAGCCAACCGAGACTCGCGCGCGACGACCGAGACCAGCTCGATCTCCGCGCCGGCCAGGTCGATCGTCGCCGGTACGCACCACAGGTTCGGGATGCCCTCGACCGGCTGCGCCACCTCGGACAACGGCACGTTGTCGATCAGGCAGTCGTACACGTCGGGCACGCCGGCGTGGTGAGGCACGTTAAGGCCGGTTGACGCGTTCCCCTGCGGGTCAAGATCGACCACCAGCACACGGTTGCCGTGCAGCGCCAAAGCCACTGCCAGGTTCACGGTCGTGGTCGTCTTACCGACGCCGCCCTTCTGGTTCGCGACGCAGAGCACCCTCGGGTGGTCCGGACGCGGCATGGTGATCTCGCCGCTCGGGTTGAGGATCTGCACAGCTCGCAACGCTTCCATGGCTAGTGGCGGATCGTCTTCATCCCGTACCGGCGTTTCACGTGAAACATGCTCGTCCGGCCCCAACGGGGCATCGGCGGGGGACACGGGACTCCCCGAAACGGGCGACGCAGAGACCGGAGCGGCCGAGACGGGTACCGGTGTGCTGCCTACGCCCGAGGATTCCGAACGAGGCGCGGGCGCGGAGGTGCCGGGTTGCGGCGAACCGTAGATTTGGCCACCCGCGGGATATCGAGGCGCCGGCACGCCCTGCTCGCCGGTGTTCAAGGCGCCACCATGACCGCTCACGCCAGCACCCGACGCGCGATCGCGGTCGAGAGATGACTTGGTTTCACGTGAAACACCGTACTCATGCACCGTTTTATCCCTGTTAGTGAGGAACGGGTCGGTCGGCGACACCTGCGTTCCGGCGGCAGAAGGCCGGTCCAGACTATCGACGCCCGGCAAGCCTACGGGGGTCGGGCGTGCGTCGCCATGGCCGACCGCCTGATAGGGCGGGTGCATCACAGACAGTTCGGTCTCATACCCGGCGGCACTCGAAAAAGGGGCCGCCATGGAGCCGTCCGAGAAAGTAATCGTCACGCCCCGTCGACCCGCTGAGCCTGCCCCTGACGCTCCGTCAGGGGCAGTCGTCACTCCGGTCGCAGAACCACCGGCCACATCGGCTGACGGTGCACTGGCGGGGCGCGGAAGGCCCTGATCGGGACGCCTCGCCTTGGCATTCCGTTTGCGAGCGCCCCGCTTGGACATCTATCCCCTCCGCGAACTCCTCCGGCCCGAGGATCGACCGCCGGATTTCCCACCCGCGCCGCGCCCCGGGCCTGCCGCCCGGGTGGACGGCTTCGGCCTCGACTGCACGACGACCTCGATCACCGTCGTCGGGGGGTCGATCAGACCCTCTCCGCATAACCGGATCACCGGTTCGGCCCCGCCCAGGGCGGCCACCGCGTCACGGTGTTCCGCCGCCTCCTCGGCAGCTGTGGCTCCCTTGAGCGCCAACAACCTCCCGCCGACCTTGGCCAGCGGCAGGCACCAACCGGCAAGCCGGTCGAGCGGGGCGACCGCCCGCGCGGTGACGACGTCGGCGTCGGCGGGGGGTCCGTCGACAACGTCCTCGGCGCGGCCCCGGACGACCGTGACGGTCGCCTCGAGACCAAGAGCGGTCACCGCTTCCGACAGGAATGCGGTGCGTCGTGCCAGCGGCTCGACCAGCGTGATGTGCAGGTCCGGTCTAGCCACTGCCAGCACGATACCGGGCAAACCGGCACCAGACCCGACGTCGACCACCGAAGCGCCGATAGGGATGATCTCGGACACCACAGCACAATTCACCAGGTGGCGTTCCCAGATGCGGGGAGCTTCCCGAGGGCCGATGAGGCCGCGCACCACGCCGTCCGTCATCAGCAGACGGGCATAGTCCACCGCCAGCCCCAGCCGATCACCGAAGACCTCCGCCGCAACCGCAGCGATCTCCGCCGGCGGCGAGGCATTCACCACCCCACCGGCCGTAGGCGGCAAGGCATTCACCACCGCACCGGCAGCGGCCGCGGCTGACGTGCCAATCACCGCACCTCCGGACTCCGACGGGTCAGCGACGAACGCAGCATCACCCGGAATTTCAGAGTCGGACGAACTGGCAGAAGACCGCGCGCCTGAGGAACGTCCAGGAAAAGCGATCGGCCGACGACCGGCCCGGCGGACGGGGTTTCTGGCCGGGAAAGAATCCGGCCCGGGCGAATTCTCACCCGGGCCGGCGTCCCCCGCGCCGAAGCGTGGGTCAGTCATCTCAGTCGGCCACACGCACCACGATGCGGCGGCTGGGCTCCACGCCCTCCGACTCGCTCTGCACGCCGGAGATCGCGTTGACCACGTCGTGCACGCACTTGCGCTCGAAGGCCGACATCGGCTCGAGCCGCACCGGGTCGCCGTGCTCCTTGACCTTCTCGACCGCGTTGCGGGCCACCGCGGCCAGTTCCTTGCGGCGCGACGCCCGGTAGCCGCCGATGTCGAGCAGCAGGCGTGAGGGCGAACCGGTCGCCCGGAAGATCGCCAAGCGGGTCAGCTCTTGCAGGGCCTCCAGCGTGGCGCCGCGCTGGCCGACGAGCGGCTGCAGCCGGCCCCCGACCACCTCGACCATCGGCCGGCCCGCCGACACGAGCTCATCGATGTCGCCGTCGTAGTCAAGGATGTCCAGCAGACCCTCGATGTAGTCAGCGGCGATCTCGCTCTGGCGGAACAGGTCGCCGTCAGAAGCAACGGTCTCCGATGTCTTGGTCTCTTCGGCGGTCGAAGCCTCCGTCGAAGCGCCAGTCGCGGCCTCCGTCGAAGCGCCAGCCGAGGCGTCCGTCGAGGTGGCAGTCGAAGCAGCCTCGGACGAGGACGACTCGGAGACTGACGATTCGGGCGTGCTGGTGTCGGTCACGGTCTCATCTCCGTACTCAATCGGGCCGGACCTGCGCGGTCCGCTGTTCCCGCGGCAGCATCGGCGGTCGGCCGGGCCGTGGGGAGGTATCGGCAAGGGGAGCGCCCGGGCGTCCGCGAACGAACACCCGGGCCGCGATCATCCCTTGGGTTTACTCGCCGGCCGGGCGCCCTTCTTGGGATTCACCGGTTTGGCACCGGGCTTGGGCGCCAGGGCCTTCGTCTCGACAACCGGGGCCGGCGGCTCGGGCTGCGACTTCTTGCCGAACAGGCCACCGCTGCGGCCGGGCTGCACCGGGCTCTTCGGGGCGGCGCCACCGGCCGGCTTCTTGACCGGCGGGCCGGACGGGCGGGCCGGGGCCGAGCCGGGCTTCTTGGCCATGGGCGGCGGCGGGAACTTGCGGAGCACCCACTGCTGCTGACCCAGGGTGAACAGGTTGTTCGTGACCCAGTAGATGATGACGCCGATCGGGAACAGCGCACCGGAGATGAGCAGCGACGCCGGGATGCCGTAGAGCATCAGGCGCTGGATCATCTTCTGCTGCGGGTCCTCGGCCCAGCCGGTCTTGAGGATCATCTGACGGCTGGTCAGGTAGGTCGTCGACATCATGATCAGCACCAGGATGCCGGCGATGATCTTGACCGTGGTGCCGTTGGCCTGCAGGGCCGAGAGCTCCTGGGCCGTGGAGCCGAACTTGCCGGCGAGCGGCGCCGTGAACAGCGAGGCGTGGGTCGCGCTCTCGAACTGCTCGACCGTCCAGCCGTACAGGGTCTTGCCCTGGTTGTCGGGGTTGAGCCGACGAAGGACGTGGAAGAGACCGAGGAAGACGGGGATCTGCAAGAACATCGGAAGGCAGCCCATGAGCGGGTTCGCCTTCTCGGTCTTGTAGAGCTCCATCATTTCCTTCTGGAGCGTCTCCCGGTCACCCTTGTGCTTCTCCTGCAGCTCTTTGACCTTGGGCTGCAGCGCCTGCATGGCCCGCTGGCTCTTGATCTGCTTGACGAAGACGGGGAAGAGGATGACCCGGACGGTCACCACCAGGAACACGATCGCCAGCACCCACGACCAGTTCGAACCGAGGAACCGGCCGTCAGGAACCCCGATGAAGTCCCAGAGGGAATGCCAGCGCAGAAGGATCCACGAAATGGCGAAGTAGATCCAGTCGAGACTCAATTCAGGCTCCAGTCACATCGGCAGGACGGTGACGGATCGGGTCAGGTACCGGGTCGTACCCGCCGGGGTGGAAGGGGTGGCAGCGCAGGAGCCGCCAGACCGCCAGACCCGTCCCTTTCACAGCACCGTGACGCGCCAGCGCTTCCTGGGCGTACGCGCTGCACGAGGGATAGAACCGACAGCGGGCCGGTAGCACCGGACTCACATAACGACGGTACGCGACCACCATCGCCGTCAGCACTCGGGCAAGCAGGCTCATCGCGGTCGCCTAGGTTTGCGCGCCGACGCGAGGGCGGCGCTGAGGTCGGTGCCGAGAGTCGCCGACGACGCCTCGGCCGCGGCCGGCAATGCGCGCACCACCAGCGTCGACCCCGTGGGCAGCTCGCCGAGCAGGGGACGCACCAGGTGCCGCAGACGGCGCCGGACCTTGTTCCGGATCACCGCATTGCCGACGGCTTTGGATACGACGAAGCCGGCGCGCGCCGCTGGGGCTTGCGCCGGCTCCTCGAGAAGCAGATGAACGACAACCGTGCCCCGGCCGGCCCGACGACCACCGCGAATCGCTGCGGCGAAGTCGGCGCTACGTCGCAGTCGCTGCGCCGTGGCCAGCACGACTACCTGGGCATTCCGGCCCGACAGCCGTCGGCTCAGGCCGACAGCTTGTCGCGGCCCTTGGTACGGCGCGAGGCGAGGATGGCGCGCCCGGCCCGGGTGCGCATGCGCAGCCGGAAGCCGTGGGTCTTGGCACGCCGGCGGTTGTTCGGCTGGTAAGTGCGCTTGCTCACGTCAAAACTCCGTCTTCGTACGACATCCAGGGGGCATCAAAGCTGCAAGACGCCACTTTAGCAGAGCGCGGCGGAGCAACCGCTCGACCCTACGCAGGGCGGCCACGCCGGTCAACCATAGCCTGTTCCGGCACGCCGATGCCCTGTCACCCACACGGTGACCGGCTTGGTCTTTCTACACAGGTAGTGAATCTTTTCCTGCGGACGGGCCCTTGCCGCCCCCGGGCGGAGTTGATGGTTCGCCGAGATCGCTGTTAGCGTGCCCGTTTGCTGGTCAGCCGCAACGCTGTCCGCATACCACGAGGGGTCGGCCAGAACCAGACGAGCAGGTGAATCGTTCGCCACGATGAGCCTGTCGAACCGCGCCGTACCAGGCTCCGGAAGTCTGCCGACCATCCGGCCGGGGAGCGTCCGCCGGGCGTGCACAGGTTGTGGATAACCTGTGGATAGCCGGTGGCGCCGAACGTCTCAAGCACGTTAAATGTGGTGCTGGGTTGGGGGGAACCGCCGAGCGCCGTCAGCGGCGTCGGCGGGCAAGGCGGTAGCCGGACTGAGGTCCACCGGGGGTCGGTGGCGATGGGGGTGGCGCGGCGGTGGCCGATCAGGTCGACCTGAGCGGTGTGTGGAAGGCGACGCTGGATGAACTGGCCGACGAGATCTCGTCGCGTCAGCAGCGTGCCTATCTGCAGCTGACTCAGTTACGCGCCATAGTCGAGGACACGGCTCTGCTCGCCGTGCCCGACGCCTTCACCCGCGACGTCATCGAGTCCCGCCTGCGCCCCGCGATCACCGAGGCGCTGAGCCGCCGGCTGAACCGCCCGATCCAGGTCGCGGTGACGGTCAAGCCGCCGGAGGACGGGTCCGGTCTGCCCGGCACTGTCTACGGCACTCCGGTCGAGCCGGAAGCCGACCAGGCCGGCGAACCTCAGCCCCGGCATTACGCCGATCCACCCCGGCAGCCCGAGGCGCCGGCCTACGACGGCTATCCGACCGGTTCGGCCCAGCAGCCCACTTATCCCCGGGGCGTCCCCACCGCCCGCGGCGGCCAGGAGGCGCTCTTCGGCGACCCGATGCCCGCACAGCCGGCTCCGGTAGCGCGGATGGGCAACCCAGTGACACACGTCACTGACAATGGCATGGACGACTCTCAGCGCCGGGACAACCAGCGCCGGCTGGACGACCGCCCGCCGATGCACGGCGGCAGCGACCCGCGTGACGACACCTTGCAGATGCGCGGCGACAACGGCCCCGGCCGCTCGCCGGTCGACATCCGCCCGAGCAGCAACCCGCGCGGCACCAACGACGGCAACCGTCTCAACCCGAAGTACATGTTCGAGACGTTCGTCATCGGCTCGTCCAACCGTTTCGCGCACGCGGCCGCCGTCGCCGTCGCCGAATCACCGGCCAAGGCGTACAACCCGCTTTTCATCTACGGCAGTTCCGGTCTGGGCAAGACCCACCTGCTGCACGCGATCGGTCACTACGCCACCACCCTCGGCCACGCGCGCAGCGTCCGCTACGTCTCCACCGAGGAATTCACCAACGACTTCATCAACAGCCTGCGTGACGACAAGACGCAGGCCTTCCAGCGGCGCTACCGCGACGTCGACATTCTGCTGATCGACGACATCCAGTTCCTGGAGAACCGCGAGCGCACGCAGGAGGAGTTCTTCCACACCTTCAATACCCTGCACAACGCGAACAAGCAGATCGTCATCAGCTCCGACCGTTCGCCACGCCAGCTGGCCACGCTCGAAGACCGCATGCGCACGCGTTTCGAGTGGGGCCTGCTGGCCGACATCCAGCCGCCCGACCTGGAAACGCGCATCGCGATCCTGCAGAAGAAGGCCGCCCAGGAAAGAATGTACGCGCCGGCCGACGTGCTCGAATTCATCGCGTCGCGCGTCTCCAACTCGATCCGCGAACTCGAGGGCGCCCTCATCCGGGTCACCGCCTTTGCCAGCCTGACCCGCTCGCCGGTGCAGCTCTCGCTGGCCGAAGAGGTGCTGCGCGACTTCATGCCCGACGGCGCCGGCCCCGAGATCACGGCTGACCAGATCATGGTCTCGACGGCCGATTACTTCGGTGTCTCGCTCGAGGACCTGCGTGGTCATTCCCGCTCCCGTGTGCTGGTCAACGCCCGCCAGGTCGCCATGTATCTGTGCCGCGAGCTGACCGAACTCTCTCTTCCCCGCATCGGCCAGGCCTTCGGCGGCCGCGACCACACCACGGTCATGCACGCCGACCGCAAGATCCGCCAGCACATGGCCGAGCGCCGGTCGCTCTACAACCAGATCGCCGAGCTGACCAACCGCATCAAACAGAACACCTGACGCATCAAACGGAAGACCAGACCTCATATCAAGTACGCGGGTGTGAGGTATTAGGTCCGGCCGGGTTCCGCCCAGCCCGTCAACGCCTCTCCAAACGCCTACGCGCCAAGCCGGGCCCACAGTCCCCGGCGACCGGCGACCGGCGACCGGCGACCGGCGACCGGCGACCGGCGACCGGCGACCGGCGACCGGCGACCGGCGACGTGATTGTGCACAGGCCGGCGCCCGGCGGGCCCGACACAGCTCCCTCACAAGTCAACGGTCAGACAAGGCCAACGCGGATGTGGACGAGCGCCCGCCCCAAGGCCGCCCCAGCCCTGTGGACAAACTCCACCGGCCAGCTTCTCCACAGCCTGTTCACCCAGCTAGACGGCCCGATCCCCGGTTTGTCCACAGGCCCGGTCAGCCCCCGGCAAGCCACTCCTACCGATCCCCACAGCCCGCCTCCGACAGCGGCCAGGCGACCCGGGCCGACGATGCAGCGCCACCGCCAGATACCGAACCCGATCTCAATCCACACGGTCCGGCGTCCCTCAACTGGGGTAATTTCCAGCATTCCTCCGCATTTGTCCACAGGTTGTGCACAGAGCCGCCCGCTCAGACCCCCGAGTTATCCACAGCCCAGCGACACGAATGACTCACCACACGACCCGATCGTGGCCGCCAACGCCACCCATCCCCACCCAGGGTTTGTCAACGCCGGGACGAAACCGTTTCGTGCCAACGTTGTCCACACTAATCCACAGGAATTCACAGGCGTTGTCCCCAGCGGTGGACAACCGCCGACCGCTGGATCCACAGATGTGGACGAACCCTGGGGAAATCGATGTGGACAGACACGGAGAGTCACTCAGATTTCCACCGCCTGTGGAAGCGTGTGGATTTCCTGTTGAAGACTCTGGGGACGACGGGCCGGGAGCGTCCCTTCGCTGTCCACAGACCGGGGGACAAACCCGGTGGATAAGCGGTGGATAGCCGGTGGATAGCGGTGGACAACCCTCGGTCGGCTCGCTGACTGTGGACACAGACCGGGGTTTGTACCCTGGTTTCCCACATGTGAATCACCGGTGGATAACTCTCTGACCTGCAAGAACGTAAGTTCTCCACAGTGTGCACAGGACCGATGAAGACGACTAGTTATCTCTCTATAGAAAACAAAAAGCAATCAACGGCGTTGTGGAAGTTGTGGATCGTTCGCTGACGGCTCGTCAGCGGTCCCGCTCCTGAAGAGCGCACCGAGATCAAGAGCCGGGGCTGACATCAGGAGCCCGGACCGCAGGACGTCGTTGAGAAGTTGCAGTGGAACCAGCAGGATCGCCGGAGCACGGCAGGCACGCGTAGGACCGGACCACCGGAGTCGGCACACCGAGGGGCAGCGAGGGCGGCTCGTCAGCGGTCACGATGGTGGACCACACTGATTAGGCCACTCTCGGCCCGACGAATAAGGTTCGTAGGGGTCGACGACGCCCCGACACGAGAAAGCGACGCGGAGGACAGCATGAAGTTCCGGGTGGAGCGAGACGCACTCGCCGACGCCGTGGCCTGGACGGCGAAGAGCCTGCCCAGCCGGCCGTCGGTTCCGGTTCTCGCCGGCGTCATGCTGCGCGTCACCGACAACCAGCTGCAGGTCTCAGGGTTCGACTACGAGGTCTCGAGCCAGGTCACCGTCGAGGTACAGGCCGACGCCGACGGCGCCGCCCTCGTCTCCGGCCGCCTGCTCGCCGAGATCACCAAGGCCCTGCCGGCCAAGCCGGTCGACATCGCCGCCGTCGGTGCGCACCTCGAGCTGGTCTGCGGCAGCGCCCGGTTCACCCTGCCGACGATGCCGGTCGAGGACTACCCGAGCCTGCCCGAGATGCCGTCGAGCGCCGGCACGGTCGACGCGGCCTCGTTCGCTGCCGCCGTGGCCCAGGTGGCTATCGCGGCCGGTCGTGACGAGACGCTGCCGATGATGACCGGCGTGCGTATCGAGCTGAACGGCACGAGCATGGCCATGCTGGCCACCGACCGCTACCGCCTCGCCATGCGCGAGATGGAGTGGAACCCGGACGACCCCGAGATCAGCCTCAACGCGCTGGTGCCGGCCAAGACGCTGAACGACACGGCCAAGACCATGGGCCCGCTCGGCGGCTCGGTGGTGCTGGCGCTGGCCCAGGGCAACGCGGGCGAGGGCATGATCGGTTTCGCCGGTGGCACCCGCCGCACGACGAGCCGCCTGCTCGACGGGGCCAACTACCCGCCGGTGCGGTCGCTCTTCCCGGCCAGCAGCAATGCCCAGGCCCAGATCGTCGTGTCGGCCCTCGTCGAGGTCGTCCGCCGTGTCGCCCTGGTCGCCGAGCGCACCACCCCGGTGCTGCTGAGCTTCAGTGAGGACGGTCTGGTCGTCGAGGCGGGCGGGACGGAAGAGGCTCGGGCCAGCGAGGCGATGGAGGCTTCGTTCACCGGCGAGCCGCTGACGATCGGCTTCAACCCGCAGTACCTCATCGACGGTCTACAGAACCTCGGCGCTCCGAACGCGATCTTCTCGTTCGTCGACGCATTCAAGCCCGCTGTGATCTCCCCCGCATCCGAAAACGGCGAAATCGTGCCCGGATACCGCTATCTGATCATGCCGATCCGGGTAACCCGCTGATACTGGGCTTGAGAGAATTGCTCATCTAGGGGGAACACCATGCAGCTCGGCCTCATCGGTCTCGGCCGAATGGGTGGCAACATGCGCGACCGCATCCGCGCGGCAGGGCATGAAGTCGTCGGCTACGACCACCACCCGGAGAACAGCGACGTCGCCAACCTGGCCGAATTGGTCTCGAAGCTCGCCGCTCCGCGAGTCGTCTGGACCATGGTCCCGGCCGGCCAGATCACCGAGGACGCCATCAACGAGCTCGCCGGGCTGCTCGAGCCGGGCGACATCATCATTGACGGCGGCAACTCCAAGTTCACCGACGACGGCCCGCGGGCCGAGCGTCTCAAGCCCAAGGGCATCAAGTACCTCGACGTCGGCGTCTCCGGTGGCATCTGGGGCAAGGACAACGGGTACGCCCTGATGGTCGGTGGCGACGCCGAGGACGTGGCCAAGGTCCAGCCGATCTTCGACGCCCTCAAGCCGGCCGGCGAGTTCGGCTTCGCGCATGCCGGCACGCACGGCGCCGGCCACTACGCCAAGATGATCCACAACGGCATCGAGTACGGCATGATGCAGGCCTACGGCGAGGGCTACGAGATCCTCATCGCCTCCGAGCTCGTCCACAACGTGCCCGCTGTCATCAAGAGCTGGCGCGAGGGCAGCGTCGTCAAGTCGTGGCTGCTCGACCTGTTCGACCGGGCTCTCGACGAGGACCCGACGCTGTCCGGCCTCAAGGGCTACGTCGACGACACCGGCGAGGGTCGCTGGACCGTCGACGAGGCCATCCGTCTGGCCGTGCCCGCCCACGTGCTGGCCGCCTCGATCTTCAACCGCTTCGAGTCCCGTCAGGACGACTCGCCGGCCATGAAGGCGGTGGCGGCGCTGCGCCAGCAGTTCGGCGGCCACGCCGTCAAGCGCTGAGGCTCACGTGTATGTACGCCGGGTCGAGCTGACCGACTTCCGTTCCTACGAACGAGTGGCGGTTGATCTCGAACCCGGCGTGTCCGTGCTGGTCGGCCAGAACGGCATGGGCAAGACCAACCTGATCGAAGCACTGGGCTATGTGGCCACTCTGGACAGTCACCGGGTGGCCACTGACGCTCCGCTGGTCCGGGCCGGCGCGGCCTCGGCCGTGATCCGCTGCGCGATCGTCCACGAAGGACGCGAGCTGCTGGTCGAACTCGAGATCGTTCCCGGCCGGGCCAACCGCGCGCGGCTCAACCGGTCGCCGGTGCGCCGCCCGCGCGAGGTGCTGGGCGCTCTGCGCATGGTGCTGTTCGCCCCCGAGGATCTCGAACTCGTCCGCGGCGACCCGTCCGAACGCCGCCGCTACCTCGACGATCTGCTCGTCGCCCGCCAGCCCCGCTTCGCCGGGGTGCGGTCCGATTACGACCGTGTGGTCAAGCAGCGCAACGCCCTGCTGCGCACGGCCTATCTGACCCGCAAGGTCGGCGGCAACCGCGGGCAGGATCTCTCCACGCTCGCCGTCTGGGACCAGCACCTCGCCCATCACGGCGCCGAACTGCTGGCCGGCCGGCTCGAGCTCACCGCGTCCCTCGGGCCGCACCTGACCAAGGCCTACGACGCGGTGGCGGCCGGCAAGGCCTCGGCCTCCATCGCGTACGCGGCCAAGCTCGGCGACGGCCTCGTGCCGGACCGCTCGGCGCTCGAGCAGGCGCTGCTGGCCTCGTTGGAGGAGCGGCGCCCGGCCGAGATCGAGCGGGGCACCACCCTGGTCGGCCCCCATCGCGACGATTTGACGCTGGCTCTGGGCGACCTGCCGGTGAAGGGCTACGCGAGTCACGGCGAGTCCTGGTCGTTCGCCCTCGCCCTGCGGCTGGCCGGCTACGACCTGCTGCGCTCGGACGGGATCGAGCCGGTGCTGGTGCTCGACGACGTCTTCGCCGAACTCGATGCCGGTCGCCGGGAGAGGCTGGCCGCGCTCGTCTCGGACGCGGCCCAGCTGCTGGTCACGTGCGCCGTCCCCGAGGATGTGCCGGCCGCCCTGCGCGGGGCTCGATACGACGTTTCCACAGGTACGGTGGATCGTGCCGTCTGACGAGCAGGAGCCCCGCCCCGCGCGCGACCGCCGCGAGCTGCACGACGAACTCGTCCGCGAGCGCCACGAGGGCCTGGCCCGCGAGCGCCGTGCCGACCTGTCCCGCGGCGAACGCGACGACCTCGTGCGCGAGCACCGCCCGCCGTCCACAGCCGAGCGCTTTTATCCACAGGCCGATCCCCAGGGCCTGGTCCGCGAGGAACTGGGCGACATCGACGACGGCTGGTACACGTCCGAGCCCCCCGCCTACGACGACCCCGGCCCGGCCGAATACACGCACCTTCGAGTTCGCGACGAGATCGCCTCTGACGCCTCGTCGCGGCCGAACCGTGGCCGGGTGTCGGGTGGCAGCGTTCCGCGGCCGCAGGGGGGCGCTGAGGGCGATCTCGGTGGCGTCCGGCCGAACACCGACGGGTCGAAAGCGCGGGACGCTGCCGAGCCGAAGCCGGATGCGCCGGGCACGGCCGAGCCGAAACTCGACGCGCCGGGCGCGGCCGACGCGGGTGATGGTGCGTCCGGACCGGAACTCGCCCGGGCGGTCCTGGACGCCGCGCTGGCCAAGCGCCGGGACGCGGCGGCCCGCAACCCCCGGCGCCGCCCCGGCGGCTCGGGCGAGGGCAGCGGCCGCCGACTGCGGGGCTACTCGGGCCCGGGCCCGGACCCGCGCGATCCCCAGCTCTTCGGCGACATGCTGCAACGCTTGATGAAAGCCCGAGGCTGGGAACGCCCCAAGGCCGAGGCCACGGTCTTCGGCGCCTGGGAAAAGGTCGTCGGCCCCGAGATCGCCAAGCACTGCCGCCCGGTGAAGCTCGACGCCGGCGTCCTGACGGTCGAGGCCGAGTCCACCGCCTGGGCCACCCAGCTACGCCTGCTCAACGCCAAGTTGCTGCGCAACATCGCCGGCGAGGTCGGCCACAACGTCGTCACCAAGATGAACATCCACGGCCCGGCCGCCCCGTCCTGGAACAAGGGCCCGCGCCGGGTGCAGGGCCGCGGCCCGCGCGACACCTACGGCTGAGGGTCTGAGAGGGCGCAACCACTCACGCACGCCGGCCTGGGTGGGGTGAGCGCCCTGGACGCGCCAGCGGCCAGCTCAGCCCGCCCAGGCCCCTCGGCGGGAGCAGCGGTCGGTCACCCACCACCCCGCTACGAAATCCGGCTTTTGCCCCTAATAATCGGCGAAGACCGCATAACCGCGCTCGGCGCAGCGGCGGTAGAAGCCGGCCAGGACGGCGAGCTCGGACCGGGCGAAACTCCAGTGCGGCGCGTTCCCCGCCTCGTCGCGCAGGGCGGCCAGCCGCTGGTCGAGCCAACGTAGCTGTTGTTCAGCGAGCCGTCCCGCGGCGATCGCGTTCCGCATCACCTGCGCCACCGAGTCGAAAGTGACCAGATCGCCGCCCTCGTGGCCTTCGACGAAGCGTTCGAGGCCGCCGGCGATCCACGCGCAGCCGTCGGGGTCGATCACCGGGTCCTCGTCCTCGGCCGCGGCGTCGGTGGCGTAGAGCACGCCCTCGAGCCCCAGCAGAAGATCCACGAGCTCGGTGTACGCCGTGGCGCGCACCGACCCGGTCTTGGCGATGTGCAGCGCCAAGGCCCCGGTGGGCGCGGCGATCTCGGGCGCGTCGGCGATCGCCCCGAAGTCGACGAACTCGGCGGGAGCCACCGGATCGTAGTACTGGTTCGTACGCGGCCAGTGCACCGCGACGTTGTCCAGCCCCTTGTCATGAGCCATGTGGGGGCCACCCCTCCTCGACCTGCGGCGCGGCCGTCCGGCCCTCACCGGCCCGCGCGGGCAGAGGTTACGACACGAACCCCTGTCGCCGGGAGGCAGTGTCGCAGTGCGTGGCGGCGACCGGTGGAAGGCGCGCGGCGGGGTGCGGCCGCCGGATCACTTGCCGTTGCGCGGGGCCCCCGCTCCGTGTAGGGGGAGACTTGGGAGCGGCCCCCGATCCGGCTACGGCAATCTGAGGCACCCGGAAGGGGTGCCGGACCCTCGCCAACTCGCCTCAGCGGAGTAGAATCGACGGAGACCGGGAAAACCTCTGCGCAACGGTTGCGGTTTGGCGTCCTCATGGACGAATCGGACTGCTGTCGTCACGCTACGCGGTTTTTCCAGCCGATCACGATCCGCGGGCCTCCGCGGCGACCGGCGAGCACGGTTCCACCGGTGGTCCGCTCCTCCCCGCGGGTTGTCATCTGTGGCTCACCCTGCCCTCCGTCCGCCGGTGTGCCCGCCGTCCCCGTGCGGGGCCTCACCAGGCCTGGTGCGAGAAAGTGGCCGAGGGTGGCAGAGAACAAGCAGGAATACGGCGCCGAGTCGATCACCGTGCTGGAGGGGCTCGAGGCTGTCCGCAAGCGCCCGGGCATGTACATCGGCTCCACCGGCGAGCGGGGTCTGCACCACCTGGTCTGGGAGGTCGTCGACAACGCGGTCGACGAGGCCCTGGCCGGCTACTGCGACACCATCGACGTGGTGCTGCTCGCCGACGGCGGCGTGTCGGTCACTGACAACGGCCGTGGTTTCCCGGTCGACCTGCACCCCAAGCTCAAGAAGCCGGGCGTCGAGGTGGCGCTCACCGTGCTGCACGCCGGCGGCAAATTCGACAACAAGGCGTACGCGGTCTCCGGGGGTCTGCACGGCGTCGGCGTGTCGGTCGTGAACGCGCTCTCGACCAAGATGTTCGTCGAGATCAACAAGTCCGGGAACGTGTGGCGCCAGCACTACACGGCGTCCCTGCCGGGTCCGCTCGAGAAGGGCGAGACCACCGACAAGACCGGCTCCATGGTGCAGTTCTGGCCCGACCCGACCGTCTTCGAGACCGTCGAGTTCGACTGGCAGACGATCTACCGCCGCTTGCAGGAGATGGCCTTCCTCAACCGGGGCCTGACGATCAAGCTCACCGACCAGCGGGCCGAGTCGGCCGACGAGAACGGCGAGCCCCGCAAGGTCGTCTTCATGTACGAGAACGGCATCGCCGACTTCGTGCGCCACCTCAACGCGACCAAGAACGCGATCCACAAGACCGTCGTCGAGTTCCAGGCCGAGGACAACGAGGCCCGCATGGCGGTCGAGATCGCCATGCAGTGGAACGAGTCGTACGGCGAGTCGGTCTACACGTTCGCCAACCGCATCAACACCCACGAGGGCGGCACCCACGAAGAGGGCTTCCGCGCCGCGCTGACCGGTGTCGTCAACCGGTACGGCAAGGACAAGAAGCTGCTCAAGGGCGACCAGAACCTCTCCGGCGAGGACATCCGCGAGGGCCTGGCCGCGATCATCTCGGTGACCCTGGCCAACCCGCAGTTCGAGGGCCAGACCAAGACGAAGCTCGGCAACACCGACATGAAGAGCTTCGTGCAGCGCGTGGCCAACGAGCAGCTGGCCGACTGGTTCGACCGCAACCCGGCCGAGGCCAAGCAGATCATCACCAAGGCCGACCAGGCCGCCCGCGCCCGCATCGCCGCGCAGCAGGCGCGCAAGCTGGCCCGGCGCAAGTCGCTGCTCGAGTCGGGTTCGATGCCGGGCAAGCTGGCCGACTGCCAGTCGACCGACCCGCGTGAGTCCGAGCTGTTCATCGTCGAGGGCGACTCGGCCGGCGGCTCGGCCAAGCAGGGCCGCAACAGCCGCATCCAGGCCATCCTGCCGATTCGCGGCAAGATCCTGAACGTCGAGAAGGCCCGCATCGACCGGGTGCTCAAGAACAACGAGGTCCAGGCGCTGATCACCGCGCTCGGCACCGGCATCCACGAGGACTTCGACGCGGCCAAGCTGCGTTATCACAAGATCGTGCTGATGGCCGACGCCGACGTCGACGGCCAGCACATCCAGACGCTGCTGCTGACCCTGCTCTTCCGCTTCATGCGGCCGCTGGTCGAGATGGGTCACGTCTACCTGGCCGCGCCGCCGCTCTACAAGATCAAGTGGAACAAGCGGGGCGACGACGCGCAGTACGCCTACTCCGACCGCGAGCGCGACGGTCTGATCGCGCTGCGTCAGCAGAAGAAGGCGAACGCAAAGCCCGACGACATCCAGCGGTTCAAGGGTCTCGGCGAGATGAACTTCCAGGAGCTGTGGGACACGACGATGGACCCGGCCACCCGGACGCTACGCCAGGTGACGCTCGACGACGCCGCGGTGGCCGACGAGCTCTTCAGCGTGCTGATGGGTGAGGACGTGGAAGCGAGGCGCTCGTTCATCCAGCGCAACGCCAAGGACGTGCGGTTCCTCGACATCTAGATGGCCGCCCGGGGGAGCTGTATCCACAGCGTCCCCGGGCTTTCCACAACGTTATCCACAGCAGGATGCGTAGTTTCGTCGTACATGTCTGGTTTCACCTTGAGTAAGGGTTAACAGTGACTGACACTCCCGAGACGCCCGACGGCGACGAGGCCCCGGACACCGGCAGCGTGGCCCAGCGGGTCGAACCCGTCGGCCTCGAGGTCGAGATGCAGCGCTCCTACCTCGACTACGCGATGAGCGTGATCGTGGGCCGCGCGCTGCCCGACGTCCGCGACGGCCTCAAGCCCGTACACCGCAAGATCCTGTACGCGATGTACGACTCCGGCTTCCGCCCGGACCGCGGCTACGTCAAGTGCGCGCGCGTCGTCGGCGACGTGATGGGCAACTACCACCCGCACGGCGACTCGTCGATCTACGACGCCCTGGTCCGCATGGGCCAGCCGTGGTCGCTGCGCTACCGGCTGATCGACGGCAACGGCAACTTCGGCTCGCCGGGTAACGACCCGCCGGCCGCCATGCGGTACACCGAGTCGAAGCTCTCGCCGCTCGCCATGGAGATGCTGCGGGACATCGACGAGGACACCGTCGACATGCAGGACAACTACGACGGCCGTACGCAAGAGCCGACGATCCTGCCTGCCCGGTTCCCGAACCTGCTGGTCAACGGCTCCGAGGGCATCGCCGTCGGCATGGCCACCAAGATCCCGCCGCACAACCTGCGCGAGATCGCGGCCGCCGTGCAGTGGGTGCTCGACCACCCCGAGGCCGACGAGCCGACCGTGCTCGAGGCGTTGCTCGAGATCGTCAAGGGCCCCGACTTCCCGACCTACGGCCTGATCGTCGGACAGCAGGCGATCCAGGACGCGTACCGCACGGGCCGCGGCTCGATCCGCATGCGGGCCGTGGTCGAGGTCGAGGAGGATGCGCGAGGGCGCCCCTGCCTCGTCGTCACCGAGCTGCCGTACCAGGTCAACCCGGACAACCTCGCCGAGCGCGTGGCCGAGCTGGTCAAGGAGGGCAAGCTCACCGGGATCGCCGACATCCGCGACGAGTCCTCCGGTCGTACGGGAATGCGGTTGATCCTCGTCCTCAAGCGGGACGCGGTGGCCAAGGTCGTGCTGAACAACCTCTACAAGCACACCCAGCTGCAAGAGACGTTCGGCGCCAACATGCTGGCGCTGGTCGACGGTGTGCCGCGCACGCTCAACCTGGCGCAGTTCATCCTCTACTACGTCGAGCACCAGATCGAGGTCATCCGCCGGCGCACCGCGTACCGCCTGCGCAAGGCCGAGGAGCGCGCGCACATCCTGCGCGGTCTGGTCAAGGCGCTCGACATGCTCGACGAGGTCATCGCCCTGATCCGGCGCTCGCCCACCGTCGAGGACTCCCGTCAGGGCCTGATGCAGCTGCTCGACGTGGACGAGGTGCAGGCCACCGCGATCCTCGACATGCAGCTGCGCCGGCTGGCCGCCCTCGAGCGGCAGCGGATCATCGACGAGCTGGCCAAGATCGAGATCGAGATCGCCGACCTCAAGGACATTTTGGCCAAGCCAGAGCGGCAGCGGGCCATCGTCTCCGAGGAACTCGGCGAGATCGTCCAGAAGTACGGCGACGACCGGCGCACCCAAATCATCCCGTTCGATGGCGAGGTCTCCATGGAGGACCTCATCACGCGC
Organism: Paractinoplanes aksuensis; assembly: GCF_024137025.1. Lineage (GTDB taxonomy): Bacteria > Actinomycetota > Actinomycetes > Mycobacteriales > Micromonosporaceae > Actinoplanes > Actinoplanes aksuensis. Next base: position 43,507 of record NZ_JAMYJR010000061.1, on the reverse strand, counting down.
GAGGACGTTGTGGTGACGATCACACGAACTGGTTATGCCAAGCGCACGAAGGTCGACCTTTACCGGTCGCAGCGGCGCGGCGGCAAGGGTGTCAGCGGCGCCACGCTGCGGCAGGACGACATCGTGTCGCACTTCTTCGTGATCTCCACGCACGACTGGATGCTGTTCTTCACCAACAAGGGCCGGGTCTACCGGGCCAAGGCCTACGAGCTGCCCGAGGCGGCCCGCGTGGCCAAGGGACAGCACGTCGCGAACCTGCTCGCGTTCCAGCCCGACGAGCACATCGCCCAGGTCATCCAGATCCCGAATTACCAGGTAGAGCCCTACCTTGTGCTCGCCACCAAGAATGGCCTCGTGAAGAAGACCCGGCTCGAGGAATTTGACTCCAACCGCAGCGGTGGCATCATCGCCATCAACCTGCGGGAGGACGACGAGTTGGTGGGCGCTGCGCTGGTGGCTCCGGAGAACGATCTGCTGATGGTCTCCAAGCACGCCCAGGCGATCCGATTCAACGCAACCGACGATGCGCTGCGTCCTATGGGTAGGGCCACCTCGGGTGTCATCGGTATGCGCTTCAGCGGCGACGACGAGCTCCTGGCCATGGAAGTGGTTCGGGAGGGTATGGATGTGTTGGTCGCCACCAACGGCGGGTATGCGAAGCGGACACCGATCGAGGAGTATCCCGTGCAGGGCCGGGGCGGCAAGGGCGTCCTCACCGCGAAGATCACGGAACGTCGTGGTGGACTGGTGGGGGCTCTCGTGATCGACCCGGAGGATGAACTATTTGCCATCACCAGCAATGGTGGTGTCATCCGGACTCCCGTGAAGCCTGTACGGCGCACGCGGGATCGGAACACAATGGGGGTCAAGCTGATGGACCTCCCAGAAGGTGTAACCATCGTGGCGCTTGCTCGCAATGCCGACGAGCCTGACGAACAGGACTAGTTGATGCCGGAGACACAGGCGAAGTCGGGGGCCACGGGGAGCTCGTCGACTCCGAACGAGGCGGGCAAGAAAGACGGCGCCGCCCCGAACGGACGCGACGCAGCGGCCCGGGGCGCCGCCTCCGCCGAATCCCCGTCCGCGCCCAAGTTCACCCGGGCCCCGGGCATGGCCCCGCCCCCCGGTGAACCGGCCGCCGACCACGACGGCTCCGACAAGCGGCCCGGGCCCGCGGTGAAGGGGTCGGCCAGCGTGCCGACCGTCACCAAGGGCAAGGGCGCGGCCCCCGGCAGCAGCTCGGGCCGGGTCAGCGTGCCGCCGGCCGGCAAGCCCGGCACCGGCCCGCAGCAACGGCCCGGCGGCGCCCCCGCCGGCGGCAACGCCAAGGGTGCGGCCGCGGCCAGCGGCTCGGCCGCCGTCGGCGCGGCCCGGGTCACCGAGGTCGTCCGGTCGGCGCGCTCCACGGTGTCGTCGGCCGCCGCCCGCGGCCCCCGGCGGGCCCGGCTCAACCTCAAGCGGATCGATCCCTGGTCCGTGATGAAGTTCTCGTTCGCCGTGTCCGTGGTGCTGTTCATCGTCGTCGTCGTGGCCACGTCGGTGCTCTACCTGGCCCTCGACGCCATGGGCGTGTGGGGCGAGGTCAACACCAGCCTCAAAGAGCTCGTGACCGCCACCGGCAACGAGAGCACGGGCTCCAGCGGCGGGTTCCAGATCACCGCTTGGGGCGTCATCGGCACGTCGATGCTGATCGGTGCGGTCAACGTCGTGCTGTTCACCGCACTGGCCACGCTGGGCGCGTTCATCTACAACGTTTGCGCCGACCTGGTGGGCGGGGTCGAGCTGACCCTGGCCGAGCGGGACTGAGCAAGAAGCAGGGACGGAAGGGGGCCACCCCGTTTTGGTGGCTCCCGACCCGGTGCGGTAACCTTCGGTGTCGCACTTGAGGGGCTATAGCTCAGTCGGTTAGAGCGCAGAGCTGATAACTCTGAGGTCGCTGGTTCGATTCCAGCTAGCCCCACGGGAAACGGGGAACCCTGTCCGCCAAAAGCGCGGACCTGGGTTCCCCGTAATGCCTTCTCAGGGGGCCGAGCCCCCTGAAACCCCACGGTGCGGTGGGCACGCAGGTGCTTTGGTTGCGGTGGGGGGCCGGGACCTACGCGTGAGGGGTTGGTAGGCGTGTTTAAGAAGCTTCTTGTTGTGGCTGCTGTGGTTGGGGCGGCTACTCTGGTGTTCAAGAAGGTCCGGGCTTCCAGCGATGAGCGGGCGCTTTGGCATGAGGCGACTACGGCGCCTGACCTTCGGTAGGTTCGGGTTGCGTTGGGGGCCCTAGCTCAACTGGCAGAGCACCGCCTTTGCAAGGCGGGGGTTAGGGGTTCAAGTCCCCTGGGCTCCACAGATGTTGATCCCTCCGGGTTAGCCGGGGGGATTTTTTGTGTTCTGGGAACGGGGTTTGATCTACTGGCGGCCGTGCGGCGTCGGGTGATGTTTGGGCTGATGGTGGGTGGGCTGCTCGCTGGGTGTTCGCGAGCGGGGGAGAAGCCTGGGGGCTCGGCTTCTGGGGGTGTCTCGGCTTCGCCTTCGGGGTCTGGGGCTGTGTCTGCGTCGCTTGAGTCTTCGTCTTCGTTGGTTGCGGGTGGGCGGCTGGCTGTGGCGGGGGACTATCAGTGGTTTCGGGGGGTTCGGGACCTTGATAAGGGGTTCTGTTTTGTTTGGGTTTCCAAGGCTTGGCCGGCGCTGGTGATCGAGCGCATGGGTGCTAAGGAGCTCGAGCGGATTCTTTGGCAGCAGATGGTGGGGGCGGGGGACGGGGAACGCGTGAGCGGCGGGCCGTTGTACTTCGGGGTTACGCGGCTTGATGCGGACTGGTCGTTGGTTGTCGAGGACAACGGGCGGTTGGGGGAAGCCGACGAGTTGCTGAAGGCGCTGTCTGTGGGCTCGACCGTGGTCTGCCTGTATCGGGCGCTGGACGGGCGTCAGCGGTTCCTGGTGTTGGAAGACGAAATCACGCAGCTCGAGTTCGATCCTCGGGCGAAAGTGGCACCGACAGGTGTGCGGGCGGGTGAGCTGGCGCCTGTGATCAAAGCGGTTGGTGGCAGCGGGGTCGAGGCGGGGTTCGCGCTGGCTGAGCGGTTGACGGGGGTGCCGGTGGAGTTGTCGGTGCTCGAGGAGTCGACCTATCGGTTCAGTCGGGGGCCGACCGGTCAGTGAAAGAGTCAATGGCCGTTCGGTTGTTGCACGGGGGTTCAGGGCGGGCCAACATCCACGTGTGACGATCCGTACGACTGATCTGCTGAGCATCGGTGAGGCCGCGATCCTGCTCCGATTCTCGCGGCGCCGAGTGCTCGACCTCTGTGCGCGCGGGCTGCTGCCGTACGTCAGCCTCGGGTCGAACCGGCGGGTGCGGCGGGCCGATGTCGAGGCGCTGATCCACCCCGTGCTGACCCGGGCCGAGCTCGAGCAGCTGTGGCTGCATCAGGCGATCGCGGCCCGGTTCACCGCCCAGCCGTCGGCGGTGCTGGCCATCGCCGAGATCAATCTGCGCCGGTTGCGCCGCCTCCAGCCGGACGGGCCCGAGTGGGAGCGCTGGGACGTCCTGCTGGCCGGGGCGCCGGAGCCGGTGGTCGAGGCGTTGACGTCGCCCGCCCAGTATGCGGTGCGACTGCGTTCGGCTTCGCCGTTCGCCGGCGTACTGTCCGAAAGGGAGCGTCGGGCCGTGCTCGACGCTTTCGCCGAGAGCCGCCGTGACCAGGCCCGGCCCTTGCGGGTGACCAGCCTGGAGCGGGTCATGCGCGCAGTGTGAGTCCTCGATCACAAAACTATAAAAGGGTCTTATGTAACTGCCCGCGTCGGGCGGATAGTGAATCGGTTTCCATGATTCGGTTGCGCGAAGCTGCGCCCGGGAGGTTCCGATGCCGACCACCATCCCCCACACCACGACCGCTTCGAAGCTGCAGAGCGTTCTCGAGGCGCTTCTGCAGACCCCCTTACCCGTACGCATCCGGGCCTGGGACGGCTCGACCGCCGGCCCGGTCGACGCCCCGGTGCTGGTCATCCGGCATCGCCGCGCGCTGCGCCGGCTGATGTGGCAGCCCAACGAGCTGGGCCTGGCCCGCGCGTACGTCGCGGGCGAGCTCGACGTCGAGGGCGACTTCTACGACGCCCTCCATCGCCTGTCCGCGCTGCTCTGGCGGGCACCCGACGTCAAGGACGTGCCGATGCGGCACGTGGCGGGTGATCTCGTACGCCTCGGCGTGCTCGGCACCCAGCCCAAGCCTCCGCCGGAAGAGATGGTCGTGACCGGCGCTCGGCACAGCAAGCGCCGTGACCGGCAGGCGATCAGTCATCATTACGATGTCGGCAACGACTTCTACCGGCTCGTCCTCGGCCCGAGCATGGTCTATTCGTGCGCGTACTGGATGTCGGACGAGCCTGGCTACGGCCTGGCCGACGCGCAGCGCGACAAGCTCGACCTGATCTGCCGCAAGCTCGGCCTGCGGCCCGGTCAGCGGCTGCTCGACGTCGGCTGCGGCTGGGGCAGCCTGGCCATCCACGCCGCCCGCGAGTACGGCGTCCAGGTCGTCGGCATCACCCTGTCGACCGAGCAGGCCGAGTACGCCCGCAAGCAGGTCGCCGAGGCCGGGCTCACCGGTCAGGTCGAGATCCGGGTCGAGGACTACCGCGACCTCGAGGACGGGCCGTACGACGCCATCTCGAGCGTCGGCATGGCCGAGCACGTCGGCACGGAGCCGTACGCGGAATACGCCTCGATCCTCTATGCCCAGCTCAAGCCGGGTGGCCGGCTGCTCAACCATCAGATCTCCCGGCTGCACCTGCCGCCGAAGCAGCCGCACCAGGCGCGCGGTTTCATCGACGCGTACGTCTTCCCGGACGGTGAGCTGGCCCCGGCCGGCACCACGGTGACCCTGCTCGAGCAGGCCGGCTTCGAGGTGCGGGACGTGCACATGCTGCGCGAGCACTACGGCCGCACCCTGCGGGCCTGGGTCGCCAACCTGGAAGCGAACTGGTCGGCCGCGGTGAACCTGACCAGCCCGGGCCGGGCGCGGGTGTGGCGGCTCTACATGGCGGCCTCGGCCCTCGCCTTCGAGCAGGCCCGCATCGGGGTCAATCAGGTGCTCGCCGTGAAGGATCACCGTGACGGAGCGGCGGACATGCCACCCACGCGCAGTGACTACGCGGTCTGATCGGTTCGGTCAGCAATTTGTCCTCAATGGTCGGTCCGCGATCCCTTGCGAGGGAACGAAAGTGGACGTTAACCACAGCGCTGGAAGGTGGCATGCGGAACGGGCGCGGAGCCGGTTAGCCTGCGTCACGTGAGCGAACGAAAACGGGCCGCCGCCGTGATCGTGCGGGACGGGCGCGTACTGATGGTGCACGAGCGCAGTCGCCGATCCGGTGGCGGTGAGTGGTGGACCTTGCCGGGTGGTGGTCTGGAACCCGGGGAGACCGCCGAGCAGGCCGTGCGGCGGGAGGTGTTCGAAGAGACGGGCCTGGTGGTCAGCGACGCCCGCTACGTGCTCGAGATGCCGTACCCGTCCGGCATGACCTCGGTGTTCTCGGTGACCGTGGCCGACGGCGAGCCGCGTCTCGGTTCGGACGACGGATCCGGGCCCGAGGCGCTGGGGCTCGACTGGCTGCCGGCGCCGGAACTGCCCACCGAGACCAACGGCGGCGTCCCGGTGCCCCCGATCATCGTGGTTCTGCCGAGCTGATCTCTTCCGGGGCCGTCGCGGTGTGGCCGGGGTGGCGGTGCTGCGGCAGATCCGAGGCGGGGGCGGGCGCGGGCGCGGCGATCGCCCGGCGGCGTTCGGTGACGAAGTAGCCGCAGGCGGCGGCGTACGAGGCGGCCAGGGCCAGCCCGACCGCGCGGGTCGCGACCGTGTCGAGCACCAGGATGCTCGACACCAGCGCGAGTTCGGTCCAGAGCCCGAGCAGGACCGAGTTGATCGTGTCGGTGCGGGTCCAGCCGCCCGAGACGCGGCGGGCCTGACGCTTGATCTCATCGATCAGGGAGTGGCCGAGAACCAGGGCGAGGGTACCCAGCAACAGGGTCGCCGACAGCGATTGGTGATCGCCGCCGACCGATGCGGCCATGGCGGTGCCGCCGGCCAGAAGGGCCAGCCCACTGACGGTCCCGATCCGTCCTTCGCGTCTCTCCCTCACACCCTCAGAAGGTCGGCAGCCGCGCCCCGATTCTGAGGAAAGCCGACGTGACAGGATGGCGGGCGTGATGGGAAGCCTGAAGCTCGAGCCCGCCCAGTCCCGCCCCGACCTGCTGGCCGACCCGGTGGCCAAGGCCCTCGCGGTCTGGCCCGAGGACGCGCCGATCGACGCCGACCAGGTGCTGGTGGCCCCGATCGACGCGAGCCTGGCCGACACGGCGGCCTTCTGCGAGGCGTACGACGTGGGTCTGGACGTCTCGGCCAACTGCGTGATCATTGCCGGTAAGCGGGGCGAGACGGTTCGCTACGCGGCCTGCATCATCCTGGCCACCACCCGGGCCGACGTGAACGGCGTGGTCCGCAAGCGCCTCGACGTGCGCAAGTGCAGCTTCGCGCCGATGGACGAGGCGGTCCGCCTGACCGGCATGGAGTACGGCGGCATCACCCCGATCGGTCTGCCCGCCGACTGGCCGATCCTCGTCGATGCCCGGGTCGCGGCCACGCCGCATGTGATCGTCGGCTCCGGCCTGCGGGCCAGCAAGATCGCGATTGCCGGCCCGGCCCTGGGCGCGCTGCCGGGCGCCGAGGTGATCGAGGACCTGGCCAAGCTGGTCGTCTGACGTTTCACGTGAAACGTCATAGACCGGCGTCGACGGCCTCCCGGCGGGCGATCTCTTCGAACGCCTCGATCAGCGTGGCCGGCTCCTGGGCGCCCTGAAGCGCGTATTTCCCGTCGACCAGGAAGAACGGAACGCTGGAGATGTCGAGCTCACGGGCCTGGGCCAGATCGGCCTCGACCGCGATCGTGCCCGCCTCGGACCGCAGGTAGGCGGCCGCGGCCGCCTCGGTCAGGCCGATCGACCCGGCCGCCGCCGCCAGCACGGCCGGTGACCCGAGGTCGAGGCCTTCGGTGAAGTGGGCCCGTTGCAGCGCCTCGACCATCTCGGCCTGACGCCCCTGCCCGGCGGCCCAGGCGATCAGGCGATGGCTGTCGAACGTGTTGGCGGCGATCGCCCGGTCGTAGTCGAGATGCAGGCCCTCGGCCGCGGCCAGCGCGGTGACGTGGGCGAGCATCTGGTCGGTGCGGGCCCGATCGCCGAACTTGGCCGCCATCGCCTGTTTGATCGGCAGGCCGGGCGGCACCGGGGACGAGTCGAGTTGGTAGGCCCGGAACGTCACGGTGACCTCGCCGGGGAACTGGGCGAGGGCCACGTCGAGCCGGCGCCGGCCCAGGTAGCACCACGGGCAGACGACGTCCGACCACACCTGGATGTCCATCGTCACGCCTTCTGGGCGGCGACCTGGCGCTTCAGCCGGGCCAGGATCGCCGAGCCGCCCCGGATGCGCAGCGGGCTGATCGCCTGGGCCAGGCCCATCTTGGCGTAGAGGTCGTCCGGCACGGCCAGGATCTCGGCCGTGGTGGCGCCCTCGAGGCCCTCGGCCAGGATGCCGGCGAAGGCGCGCGTCGTCGGCGCCTCGGGCGGGCAGTCGAAGAACGTCTCGACCGTGTCGTCCGGCCGCACCGTAGCTTTCAGGAAGAACTGGGTCTGGCATTCCGGCACCTGCTCCATGCCGTCGTGCGCGGCCAGCTCGGCCGGCAGCGGGGGCATGGAGTCGGCGAACTCGAGCAGCATCTCGAGCACCACCTCGCGCGGGGCCGAGGCGAACTCATCGACGATCTCGGCGAGCTTCGGAGGCATGTCGGTCACGGCACCGACCCTAACGCGCGATGTCAGGCCGCTGTGGACGTCGGCCGGAGCGCCACGTCGCTGAGGCTCAGGATGCCGACCACCTTGCGGTCGGCGTCACACACCAGCAGCCGGCGGACGCCCCGCTCGCGCATGGCCCGCACCGCCTCGTCGATCGTGGCCGACTGCTCCACCATGATCAGTTCCGGCGAGGTGATCTCGCCCAGGCTGGTCGACGTCGGCGGCAGGTTCTCGGCGATGGCCCGCACCACGATGTCGCGGTCGGTGATCACGCCGATCATCGTCGGGCCCCGGGTCACCACGACATCGCCGATGCCGCGGTCGCGCATCACCTGGGCGGCCTCGTCCAGCATCGTCGCCTCCGGCAGGTAGACCACCTGCCGGGTCATCACTTCAGCGACCGCTGACCTGGACATGGACCCACCTCCCGTTGGTGTTGGAGTTACCCGAGGACAGAAGTGATTACACCTGGTATGTCCGAGACAAGCATGCTGCCACCGGAGTGTCCACAGAGAGCGCCGAAGCAGTCCATTTAACGGGGTGTCGCCATCATCACGCTACCGGTGACTTCCATTCAGTGCTTATGTGTTCTCCACGAGCAGAGTTGAGCGCACGTTAAGGGGGCGGCGATGGCTTGGCGCAGCTTCGTTGCTATGGGGGACAGCTTCACCGAGGGCCTGAACGACGCGTACCCGGACGGCCGGTTCCGCGGCTGGGCCGATCTGGTCGCGACCCGGCTGGCCGTCGACTCGGGGCCGGATTTCGGGTACGCCAATCTGGCCGTCCGGGGCAAGGTGATGCATCAGATCGTCGACGAGCAGCTGATCCCGACGCTGGCCATGCGGCCCGACCTGGTCAGCATCGCCGCCGGGGGGAACGACGCCCTGCGCGTACGGGTCGATCCGCACGCCCTCGTCCGCGATCTCGAAGCCGTGGTGCGGCGGCTGCACGACACCGGCGCCGACGTGATCCTGTTCCGGTTCGCCGACGTGACCGTCAACCTGCCGGCCATCCTGGGCCGGCGGGCGGCCGTGCTCAACGACGGCGCCCGCATGATCGCCCGGCGCTACGGCGGCCACCTGGTCGATCTCTTCGCCGACGACGCCTTCCGCCACCCGCACATGTGGTCGGCGGACCGGCTGCACCTGTCGCCCGCCGGCCACCGCCGGGTCGCCGGCCAGGTGCTGAACGTGCTCGGGGTCGGCGTCGACGAGGACTGGATGCTGGTCCCGCCCTCGCCTGAGCCCACGCCCTGGCTGCTGGCCCGCGGCGCCGACCTGCGCTGGGCCCGCGAGCACCTGGCGCCCTGGGTCGGCCGGCACCTGCTGGGCCACTCGTCGGGCGAGATGGTGACGCCGAAGCGGCCCGAGCTCATGCCCATCGGAACCGCCGAATAGAGGACTAGCGTGGTGACCATGTCTGTTGAGAATGATCCGGCGCCCGCCCTGCAGGCGTACGCCCATCCCGACAAGCTCGTCACCACCGAGTGGCTGGCCGCCCACCTCGACACGCCGGGCCTGGTCGTCGTCGAGTCGGACGAGGACGTGCTTCTCTACGACACCGGGCACATTCCCGGCGCGGTCAAGGTCGACTGGCACCTCGAGCTCAACGACCAGGTAACCCGCGACTATCTCGATCCGACCGCGTTCGCCGCGTTGTGCGAGGCCAAGGGCATCGGCCGGGACGACACGATCGTGTTCTACGGCGACAACTTCAACTGGTGGGCCTCGTACGCCCTCTGGGTCTTCAGCCTTTTCGGCCATCGCGACGTGCGCCTGCTCGACGGCGGGCGGCAGAAATGGGCGGCCGAGGGGCGCCCGCTGACCCGTGAGCGCACCGAGCGGCCAACAGCGAAATACCCGGTTCCCGTACGCAATGACGCCCAGATCCGGGCCTTCCGCGATCAGGTCATGGGGCACATCAGCAGCGGCCGCCCGTTGGTCGACGTGCGCTCGCCGCAGGAGTACACGGGTGAGCTCACTCACATGGAGGCGTACCCGCAGGAGGGCGCGCTGCGCGGCGGGCACATCCCGGGCGCGGTCAGCAAGCCGTGGAAGTCGGCGGCCAACGAGGACGGCACGTTCAAGCCGGCCGACGAACTCGTCAAGATCTATCGCGACGAACTGGGCCTGGAGTCGGCCGACGACATCATCGCCTACTGCCGGATCGGTGAGCGGTCGAGTCACACCTGGTTCGTGCTGCATCACCTCATGGGATATCCCCAGGTCCGCAACTACGACGGCTCGTGGACGGAGTGGGGCAACCTGGTCCGCGCCCCGATCGCCCGGGGACCGGAGCCCGGCGGACTGAGCTGACCGAGTTCAACGAGGCGGGGCGGGTCTGATCCGGTGAAGATCAAGACCGGCCCCGTTTTTGTCGGTCGTTCGCGGTACCTTCTCCGCCGTGAGCAACACGTTCCAGGTCGATCTCCGGGGCATCGTCGATCTCCTGAGCCACCACCTCTACGCGAGCCCGCGGGTCTATGTCCGCGAGCTGCTGCAGAATGCGGTCGACGCGATCACCGCGGCCGAGGTGCCCGGGCTGGTCTCGATCACCACCGGCCCCGACCAGCTGCGCGTCACCGACAACGGCATCGGCCTGACCGAGGCCCAGGTGCACGAGCTGCTGGCCACGATCGGGCGCAGCTCCAAACGCGACGAGCTGGGCTTCGCCCGCCACGAGTTCCTCGGCCAGTTCGGCATCGGGCTGCTCTCGTGCTTCCTGGTGGCCGACGAGATCCGGGTCCACACCCGCCGGGCCGGGGCCGAGCCGGTGCTCTGGCAGGGCTACTCCGACGGCCGCTACTCGGTGAGCCCGGGCGACGAGCGCGAGCCCGGCACCACGGTCACCCTGGTGCCCCGCCGCGGTGCCGAACATCTGCTGTCCGGTTCCACGGTGCGCGAGCTGGCCGAGCTATACGGTTCGCTGCTCCCGGTGCGGGTCGAGGTCGACAACGTCGCCGTCACCACGGGTTCGCTGCCGTGGCCGGGGGGCGACCTCATGGCGTACGCGCAAGAGGTCTTCGGGTTCCGCCCACTCGACGTGGTGCCGCTCGACGTGCCCGAGGCGGGCCTCACCGGGGTCGCGTTCGTGCTGCCGACGCCGGTCAACCCGGCCGCCCGCGGCGGCCACCGCGTCTATCTCAAAAGGATGCTGCTGGCCGAGAGCATCGAGGGCCTGCTGCCCGAGTGGGCGTTCTTCGCCCGCTGCGTGGTCGACAGCACCGAGCTGCGCCCGACCGCGAGCCGCGAGGCGCTCTACGACGACGGCCTGCTGGCCGACACCCGCGAGGCGATCGCCGACCAGTTGCGGGGCTGGCTGGTCCGGCTGGCCTCGACCGACCCGCGCCGGCTGGGCGAGTTCCTCTCGATCCACCACCTCGGCGTCAAGGCGCTGGCCCTGCACGACGACGAGATGCTGCGCCTGGTCGAGCAGTGGGTGCCGGTGGAGACCAACCTCGGCCACCTCACCCTGGCCGAGTTCCGCGAGCGCCAGGGCGTGCTGCGCTACGCCGCCGGCGACGACGAGTTCCGCCAGCTCGCCTCCGTTGCCGCCGCGCAGGATCTCGGCGTGATCAACGGCGGCATCGTCTACAACACCGACATCATCGAGCGGCTGGCCACAGTGGACGCCGAGGTGCGGGCCGAGCGGCTCGAGCCGGCCGATGTGGCCGCCCGGTTCTCGGCCGTCGACGCCGAGGCCGAGCTGCGGCTGCGCCCCTTCCTCACCGTGGCCCAGCGCCGCCTCGACAAGCTCGGCTGCGAGGTCGTGGTGCGCGGCTTCGACCCGGCCACGGTGCCGGCGCTCTATCTGGTGAGCCGGGCCGCCGCCTTCAACGAGCAGTTCACGGCCAGCCGCGACGCCGCCGACGACCTGTGGGGCGGTGTGCTCGACGCCCTGTCCCGCACGATGCCGACCGACCGGCCGCAGCTGGTGCTCAACCACCGCAACGCCCTGGTCCGCCGGGTCACCGCGATCGCCGACCCCGGCCTGGCCGGGCTGGCCGTCGAGTCGCTCTACGGCCAGGCCCTCATGCTCGGCGGGCATCCGATCCGCCCGGCCGACGCCGCGCTGCTCACCAGTTCGTTCATGGGCCTGCTCGACCGGGCCGTCCCGGGGGAGGACAAATGAAGACCGTCAACGAGCTGTGGGAACTCTACGAGCAGGCCCGCACGCTGCCGCACGGCGCGGCCCAGATCGCCCTGGTCGAAGAGCTGCTGCGGCACGCCGACACGGTCAACGACCCGCACCTCGCGTTCACCGTGCGCCTGCTGGCGACGAACGCGTACATCTACGGCGGCGAGCCGGCCAAGGCGTTCGTCACCTTCGCCTGGACCCTCAACGACTTCGACCGCAATCCGGGCCGGCACCACGAGCACGGCAAGCACACCCTGCTGTGGCACTTCAAGGCCATGGTCAACGCGATGCTCAACTTCCCCGAGATCCCGCTGATGCGCACCCGGGCCGTGCTCGACGACATGGAACGCCGCTACCGCGAAGACGGCCACAGCCTGCAGGCCGTCTACAAACACCGCTATCTGGTGGCCGAACACCTCGGTGACACCGCCGACGCCGACGAGTGGTTCGCCCGCTGGCAGGCCGCGCCGCGCGACGACCTGTCCGACTGCATCGGCTGTGACCCGTCGTCGGTCGCCGCCTATTACAACGAGCGCGGCCGGCCGTCCGAGGTCGTCGCCACCGCCGAGCCGGTGCTGGCCGGCGAGCTGAGCTGCAGTGAGCAACCGCAGGGCATCCTGCGCGAGCTGATGGTGGCCTACCTGCGCACCGGCCGGCCCGACGAGGCGGCCGACGCGCATCGCCGGTCCTACCGCCTCGAGCGGGGCAACCTGGCCGATCTGTGGAATCTCGGCACCCACCTGGCGTTCTGCGCGCGCACCGGCAACGAGCACCGTGGGCTCGAGATCCTGCAGCGGCACATCGACTGGCTTGACAAGGCGCCCTCGCCGGCCGCCGACATGCATTTCTCGTCCGACGCGGCCATGCTGCTGCGCCGGCTCACCGAGCTCGGTCACGGCGAGGCGGTCGTTCGCCGCCGCGAGCACGGCGACATCTCCGCGGCCGATCTCGCCACCGAGCTGTCGGCCCGGGCCACCGCGCTGGCCGAGCGGTTCGACGCGCGCAACGGCAACGATCACCAGAGCCGGTCGATCGCGGCCGGTCTCACCGCCGAGCCGTACGAGACAGTGCTGACGCTGTCGCCGACGGCCCGCCCGGCGCCCGTCAGCGTCCCGCCGCCCCCGGTCGTGGCCGAGCCGGCACCCGAAGTGCCGGCCGAGGCCACCGCGGCCGAACTGCTCGACCTGGCCCGGCAGCACGACCAGGCCGACCGCGACGCCGCGACCGACGCTGTGCTCGCGGCCCTCGACGCGCGGTTCCCGCAGCTCGACGAGCCGCTTCTCGCCGCCCAGCGCGAGCTGCTGCTCGGCAACCGGCTGCGCTCGTCCGGCCGTGAGGACGACCACCACTGGTCGCGGGCGCTCGAGCTGTTCACCGAGGCCGGCGCCACCGGTGAGGCCAGTGCCCTGCGGGCCCGCCTGGCCATGGCCGTGGGCTACGCCGGTGGCGAGGTTGACGAAGCGCCGATCCGCGCCGACCTCACCTACCAGCAGCAGCACGGCGGCCCGCGCGAGCAGGCCTACGCCTGGGCCCGGCTGTCGATCCTGCACCTGATGAACGACCGCCCCGACGAGGCGAACGAGGCCGGTGACCGCGGCGACGAGTGCGCCCTGCGGACGGGCGACGACCGTCTGGTCGCCCTGCACGCGATGCTGCGCGCCCGCAGCCGCATGGCCGCGCACCGCCACGACGAATCCGTGGCCGCCGCTCGCGCGGCCTGGCAGTTCTACCGCGAGCACGGCCCGGTCCGGCGTCGGGCCGAGGCCGGCGTCATCTTCGGCCACACCGTCGACGAGCCGGCCGAGCAGGTCGAGGCGTTCGGCGCCGTGCTGGCCTCCGGCGACCCGGAGAAAGCGCTGCCGGCCCGGGTCGGTCGCGGCAACGCGCTGCTGCACCTGGGCCGCCCGGTCGAGGCGATCACCGACCTGGCCGAGGCGGTGGCGCTCTGTGCCGAGGCGGGCAACGAGATCGGCGGCGCCTACGCGCGCAGCGACCTGGCCAACGCCTATCGCTTGGCCGAGCGCCCGGTCGAGGGGGCCGAGGTGGCCGAAGAGGCCCTGACCCTCTTCGAGAAGGCCGGCGACGACGAGGGGGCCGACAACACCCGCTACCTGCTGGCCGGTCTCTACCAGGCGATCGGCGACAAGGTCGGCGCCCTGCCGCTCTATCGCACCCTGATCGAGCGGCTGGCCGACAACCCGGCCGGCCGGGGCCAGATCGCCGAAGAGGCGGCCGGTCTGCTCTTCGACCTCGATCGGGACGCCGAGGCGGCCGAGACGTTCCGGGCCGCGGCCTCGGCCCTGCACGAGGCCGGTGATCTGATCGGGGAGCTGCGGGCCCTGCGCCGGGGCGTGGCCGCGCTGCACTTCAGCGACCAGCCCGAACAGGGCGAAGAGACCCTGCGACTGATCTATGAGAAGTTCGACACGTTGCCGGCCGAGTTGGCGGTCGAGCCCAATGCCATCTTCCAGCGTTCGATGACCGCGTTCGAGGCCGGTAACCTGTTGATGTCCCGCGGCCGTTACGTCGAGGCGCTGCCCCATCTGCGCGGCATCCCCGAGCGGTTACAGGCGATCGGCGCCACCGACCAGGCCGACCGCATCGAGGGCATGCTGGGCGAGGCGTTGTTCCGGGCCGGTCACGAGGTCGAGGCCGAGGCATTGCTGCGGGCGCTGCTCGAGCGCATGCCCGCCGATGGGCCGAGCCGCGACATCGCCGCCCGCGTCCACGACGAGGCGCGGGCCGCGCTGGAGGGCCGTTCCACATCCTGAACGCCCGTTAAGGCCGAGGCTTGACATCGGGTTAGAGTGACGTCGTGACAACGGTTGATCAGCAGCACCGTCCGGGCCCGCCCGCGCCCCGGCGGCGGTCGCGTCGTGACGAGATCCTCGAGATCGCCGTGGGCCTGTTCGCGGCCCGCGGCTATCACGGCGTGTCGATGGACGACATCGGCTCGGCCGCGGGCGTGACCGGCCCCGCGCTCTATCACCACTTCGCCGGCAAAGAGGCGATGCTGGTGGCCGCGCTGATCCCGGTCAGCGAGAGCCTGCTGCACGGCGGCAAGACCCGCGTCGGCCAGCACCCTGAGGACGCGAGCGCCGCGCTGGCCGACCTGATCGACTTCCATGTCGAGTTCGCGCTGGCCAACCCGGCCGTTATCGCCCTGCACCTGCACGAGCTCGACCGCCTGCCGGAAGAGCCGCGCCGCCAGATCCGCCGCCTGCAGCGCCTGTACGTCGAGGAGTGGGTGGGCGTGCTGGCCACGCTGCGCCCCGAGCTCGACGCCCCCGAGGCGCGGGTGCTCGCCCACTCGGCGTTCGGCCTGATGAACTCCACCCCGTTCCTCGGCGGCGAGGTCGACCGCCGCCGCCGTGCCGCCCTGCTGCGCGAGGCCACCATGCACGCCCTGACCGGCCGCTGACCTCCGGGCCAGCAGCCCGTCGCTGAGCGGAAGCCATCGCCGGCCCGGCCACTGTCGTTGCGATCAGACGCCGGCCACTGGCCCGCCCCGGCCACGTCGCACCACCCGCCCCTCCGCGAGGAGCCGCACCACCGCCCGATCCAGGGCGTCGCACCACCCGCCCTCCGCGAAGGGCCGCGCACCACCCGCCCGGTCCCGGGCATCGCACAATCCGCCCGGTCCCGGGCGGCGCAGCACCCACCGGCCGCGGGCGGCGCAATATCCGCCCACTGCTGAGGGCCGTATCACCCGCCCTTTCCGGCGGCGCACTACCTGCCCTCACCCCGGGCACGGTGACAAAACGCCCTATCCGGGCTGACATTTCAGGACTCGCCCTACCGGGCGACGGAAGAAGAGAAGGTCAACGGTGATCGACTCGCTACTCATCGCCAATCGGGGCGAGATCGCCCGCCGGATCATCCGGACCGCGAAGCGGCTCGGCATACGGACGATCGCCGTCCACTCCGACGTCGACGAGAACATGCCGTTCGTGCGTGAGGCCGACGTGGCGGTTTGCATCGGCCCGGCGAATCCGGCCGAGAGCTATCGCAACGCCGAGGCCATCCTGGCCGCTGCCAAGTCGACCGGGGCCCAGGCCATTCACCCCGGCTACGGCTTCCTCAGCGAGAACGCTGACTTCGCGCGGCTGGTCGAGGCCAACGGCCTGATCTGGGTCGGCCCGAGCGCCGACGCGATCGCCGCCATGGGGGACAAGATCAAGGCGCGCAACCTGATGGCCGCGGCCGGAGTCCCGGTCGCCCCCGGCACACAAAACCCTGTCGCATCAGCCGACGAAGCGATCGCGGCCGCCAAGACCATCGGCTACCCGGTGATGGTCAAGGCCGCGGCCGGCGGTGGCGGCATGGGCATGGCCGTGGCGAACGACGAGGCCGCCCTGCGTATCGAATTCGCCAAGGTGGGCGCGTTCGCGGAACGGATGTTCGGCAGCGGTGACGTCCTGCTCGAGCGCTACTTTCCTCGCGTACGCCATGTCGAAGTTCAGATTTTGGGCCTGGCTGACGGCCGTGTGGTTGCCCTGTCCGAGCGGGAGTGCTCGGTCCAGCGCCGCAACCAGAAGCTGGTGGAAGAGGCGCCCAGCCCGGCCGTCGGCCCGAAGCTGCGCGAGCGCCTGTTGGCGGCCGCGGTCAAGGCCGGCGAGGCCGTCGGCTACCGCAACGCGGGCACGGTGGAGTGCCTGCTCGACCCGGCCACCGGTGACTTCTTCTTCCTCGAGATGAACACCCGCCTGCAGGTCGAGCACCCGATCACCGAGCTGATCCACGGCACCGACCTGGTCGAGCAGCAGCTCCGGATCGCGTCGGGCCTGCCGGTGGAGATCAGCGGGACGACCACCGGCCATGCGATCGAACTGCGGATCAACGCCGAGGATCCGAAACGCTTCCTCCCCGGCCCCGGCCAGGTCACGATCTGGGTCGAGCCCACCGGCGAAGGTGTGCGCGTTGATTCGGGCTACGCCGAGGGCACCACGGTCGGCATGTCCTACGACTCCCTGATGGCCAAGCTGATCGTCACCGGCGCCGACCGCGACGAGGCGATCGCCCGGGCCCGCGACGCCGTGGCCGGGTTCGCGATCGCCGGCCCCAAGAACAACCTGCCGTTCTTCGCCGAGCTGCTCGAGAACGACGAGTTCCTCTCCGGCGACTACGACACCGCCATTGTCTCCCGGATGAGGTGACCGGCCGATGACCAGCGTGAGCATCCGCGAGGTGGCCCCCCGCGACGGCCTGCAGAACGAGGACCCGATCCCCACCGAGGCCAAGGTCCGCCTGATCGACGCGTTGAGCGACACCGGCGTCCGGCGCATCGAGGCGGTCTCGTTCGTCCATCCGAGGGCGATCCCGCAGATGGCCGACGCCGACGAGGTGTGGGCCCGGGTCGACCGCCGTCCGGAGATCCGCTACTCCGCTCTGATCCCCAACACCCGGGGCGCGCAGCGGGCCCTGGCCGCCGGTTTCCGCGAGATCGAGGTGGTGGTGTCCGCTTCGGACACTCACAACCGGCGCAATCTGAACCGGTCGACCGACGAGTCACTCGACGACATCGCGTCGCTCGTCCCGCTGATCCACGAGGCCGGCGCGACGGTCGAGGTGATCGTGGCGACCAGCTTCGGCTGCCCGTTCGAGGGTGACATCGACCCCGACCGGGTGGCGGGGGTCGTGGCCCGGGTCCGCGCCGACGGGGCCGACCGCATCGCCTTCGGTGACACGACCGGCATGGCGACGCCCCGCCGGGTCAAAGACCTTCTTTCCGCCGTACGCCCCGATCTTCTGCATTTCCACAACACGAGGGGCACGGGACTGGCCAACATCCTGACCGCGCTCGAGCTCGGGATCACCGAGTTCGACGCGAGTGTCGGCGGGATCGGCGGCTGTCCGTACGCCCCGGGCGCCTCGGGCAACGTGGCCACCGAAGAAGTCGTCCACATGCTGCACGACATGGGCCTCGACACCGGGATCGACCTCGACCGCCTGATCAGCACGGCCGAGACGGCCGAGAAGCTGCTCGGACGTACGCTCCCGTCGGGTGTTCTTCGAGCCGGACCGCGCACCAGATTGGTGTGATTTAAGCGGTCGAACCCGCGATCATTTTTCCCATTTGTCTGCGTGACCGGTCTCCGGTCGTGTCGTTACCAATATCGAGTGGCCGATATCGCCGGAAGAGAAAAGGCGGATCTGTCACCGGTTCAGCCGACACGACGAGGGGCGGATCATGACGGTATCGGGGGTCGAGCGCAGTCTGCGCACGGCAGACCCGTCGCCGGTGCCGCCCATCGGTTCCTCCACGCCCTTGCCGCCTCCCATCCAGGGGGCGGAGCGGCGCTCGGAGGGCCGCGCGCGACGCACCGGAGTCCGGTGGGGTCTGCGCGTACTCGCCGTCGGCGGCCTGGCCGGTGCGGCCTGGCTGCTCACCGGCTCCGCCGCCCAGGCCGCGGACCGGGCCGACGGGCCTGACGGCTCGTTGCTCGGCTCCCTCGTGGGCGCCGACGCCACCTCGCCGGTCTCCGGCCTCCTGCAGGCGGCCGTCCAGCCGCTGGAGAGCATCGAACCGGCACACCACGAACAGCATCTCGTGGCCGACATCCTGGACGTTCCGCAGCAGGTCCTGACCCGCCCGGACACGGACGACGACATCGACCACGAACCGTTCGCGACCATTGTGGACGTCGTCCCCGACGTCGACGAGGTCGCGGACGAGGTCGCCGCACCACTCCGCCCCACCGGCGGCGAAGCGGCGCCCGACCAGCGGCTCACCCCGGTGACCGAGCCGGTCACCGAGGTCGTGCTCCCGGCTGACCAGGAAGAACCTCAGCCGGCTCCTGTCCCCCAGGAGGCGGAGCACACGGCCGAAACGAGCCGCGCCCAGCCTGCCCCGGTCTCCGGTGTTCGGGCCGTGGTGCCGGGCAAGCACAGCAAGACGTCCTCCGCACCGTCCGCCCACCGGCATCATCACCACACCGCTCACGCGGTGTCGGCGAGGCCGGCGACGGAGCCGGGGGACGACACACCCGGCGGTGACACACCGGCCGCTCCGCTGCGGCTGCACCTCGGGGAAGTCAGTGGCACCCCCGCCAGCGGGTCGGGGACTCCGACGGAAGGCGGCTCCGCGGCCTTCCTGCCGGCGGCGATCGCGAACAGCACGGTGGCTCGCCACGTGCCGGCAATCGCACCCGATGTCGAGGCCCGGCGGTACGACGCCGAGGCACCGACCGTCTCACCTGACTGAGTGATGGCGTCCGGCGGTCCGCCCGACCGCCGGTGAACCAGCCGGACCGCCGCTTCGGTGTCCGCGTTCCGGCTCGATTCCCCAACCGCTTGCGAACAAGCGGCGAATCATCCGACGCCTGAATCACCCGCACCGCATCGACGCGCCCCCGGGCGCTCGTCGACGGCGGGGTCAGGGCAATAAGAAATGCGCCAGGGCACCGCTGCGCCCGAATGCAGTTCGAAGATTCCCCAATTGAATACGCAGCACCATCTGCCGAAACATTCTTGAAAGGCATTTCTTTTCTCATGAAGACTTGGGTTCGTAAGACTCTGAGCGTGGGCGTCCTGGCCGCCGGCGCCCTGCTGTTCGCCCCGGGCGCCGCGCACGCCGACTCCCGTCAGGTGACCGGCAGCAACGTCGGCGCTCTCAACGGCACCCAGATCGCCGTTCCGGTGCAGGTTCCGATCAACGTCGTCGGCAACTCGCTGGGCATCCTCGGTGTGGCCGACGCCCGTGGCGCCGGCGTCAACAACCTCGAGCACGGCCGCCGGGGCGACCGTGGCCCGCGCGCTGTCCAGGCCACCGGCAGCAACTTCGGCCTGCTGAACGGCACCCAGGCCTACCTGCCGGTCACCGTCCCGGTCAACGTGGTCGGCAACGCCGCCGCGATCGGCGGTTTCGCCAGCGCCCAGGGCGCCGGCGTCAACCGCACCGAGAGCACCAACCACCGGGACGACCGTCGCTGGGACAGCCCGAACCAGTTCACCGGGTCGAACTTCGGCGTCGGCAACGGCACCCAGATCTACGCGCCGGTCGACGTCCCGATCAACGTCTGCGGCAACTCGCTGGCGATCCTCGGCTTCGCCCAGTCCAGCGCGGTCTGCGCGAACGACACCTCGGGTCACCGGGGTCACCGGGGCTTCGGCCGTAACGAGAGCGGGCGCGGCGGCCACGGCGGGACCCAGGTCACCGGTTCGAACTTCGGCATCGCGAACGGCACCCAGCTGCTCGCCCCGATCAGCCTGCCGCTGAACCTGGCCGGCAACTCGGCCGCCCTGCTCGGCTCGTCCAGCAGCCGCGCGGTCGCCGTCAACGAGTCGGCCCGCGACCGCGGTGACGACATCACCCAGGCCACCGGGTCGAACTTCGGCATCCTGAACGGCACCCAGATCGCCGTGCCGATCAGCGTTCCGATCAACGCCTGCGGCAACGCGCTCGGCGTCCTCGGTGCCGCGCAGTCCTCCGCGGCCTGCGTGAACGACCGTGGCGGTCGTAGCTTCCGTGGCTTCGGCGACGACGACTTCGACGGCGACCACGGTCACGGCCGCCCGGGTCACCACCACGGTGACAAGGACTGGGACGACAACGACGGCGACCACGGCGACGTGGACGACGACAAGTACAAGGGTGACGGCGGCGTCCGTGGCGACCAGAAGGACTACAGCGACGACGTTGCCGAGGAGCCCGCGGACGACCTCGCGGACGACACGGACGAGGAGCCGGCGGCCAACGACGACGGCTACGTGAGCCCGGCCGCCACCGGTTCGAAGACCAAGTCGACCGGTGGCCGCGAGTCGGCTTCGCTCTCGACCGTGACCGACACCGTCGGTGGCCTGGGCCTGCTCAACACCCTGCGCTGAAGCTCGCTCTCCCACGGGGGATAGCGGAAGACCGGGTTGTGCCGGTCCCGGGCACGACCCGAACGACGCCAGGAGGCGTCGGGTAACAGCCGGTGCCCCTCCACGGCACCGGTGGCAATGAAACGGACGGGAGTCTCCGCAACCGGCGGAGGCTCCCGTCCGTCGTTGCCGCACAAGGTCGGATCGGCTACCCTAACGCTCGTTAAGCTTTAACGACCGTTCAGGAGGGTCGGCGTGGGCGACGACGAGCTCGCACAGGTACGCAAGCGGATGCTGGCCGGCGGGGCCGAGCGCTACCACGCCGCCAACGCCGCCAAGGGCAAGCTGTTTGCCCGCGAGCGCATCACCCTGCTGGTCGACGAGGGCACCTTCGTCGAAGACGGGCTCTATGCCAACAGCCTGGCCGACGGACTGCCGGCCGACGGCGTGATCACCGGAATCGCCGAGATCGACGGCCGCCAGGTCTGTCTGATGGCCAACGACTCCACGGTCAAGGCCGGGTCCTGGGGCGCCCGCACCGTCGAAAAGATCATCCGCATCATCGAGCGGGCCGTGCAGTACGGCGTACCGATGATCTATCTGGTCGACTCGGCCGGCGCCCGCATCACCGACCAGGTCGACCTCTTCCCGGGCCGCCGCGGCGCCGGCAAGATCTTCCACACCCAGGTCAAGGCGTCCGGCGCCATCCCGCAGGCCTGCGCACTGTTCGGGCCCTCGGCCGCCGGTGGCGCGTACATCCCGGCCTTCTGCGACATCGTCGCCATGGTCGAGGGCAACGCCAGCATGTACCTGGGCTCCGACCGCATGGTCGAGATGGTCACCGGCGAGAAGACGACGCTCGAGGCCATGGGCGGCGCGCGGGTGCACTGCGCCGAGTCCGGCGTCGGCCACTTCCTGTGCAAGACCGAGCAGGACGCGCTCGACACCGTCCGGTCGTACCTTTCGTACCTTCCGTCCAATTGGGAGGCCCGCCCGCCGGTTACCGAGGCCAGGGCCTCGACCGGGGCCGACCTCGCCGCGCTGGTCCCGGCCAGCGAGCGCCAGGCCTTCGACATGCGGCGCTACGTCAAGGGCCTGGTCGACGAGGGGTCGTTCTTCGAGATCCAGGCCCTGTGGGCCAAGGAGCTGACGATCGGCTTCGCCCGCCTGAACGGCGAGGTGATCGGCATCGTCGGCAACAACTCGATGTTCAAGGGCGGCGTGCTCTTCCCCGACTCGGCCGACAAGGCGTCGCGCTTCGTCCAGCTCTGCGACGCCTTCAACGTGCCCCTGCTGTTCCTGTGCGACGTGCCCGGCTTCATGGTCGGCTCGGCGGTCGAGAAACAGGGCATCATCCGGCACGGGGCCAAGATGATCACCGCGATCTCCGAGGCCACGGTGCCCAAGATCTGTGTGGTCGTGCGCAAGGCGTACGGCGCCGGTCTCTACGCCATGGCCGGGCCCGGCTTCGAGCCCGATGCCACGATCGCCCTGCCCACCGCCAAGATCGCGGTGATGGGGGCCGAGGCGGCGGTGAACGCGGTCTACGCCAACAAGATCGCCGCCCTGGCCACCGACGAGGAACGCGCCGCTTTCGTCGCTGAGCGCCGCGCCGAGTACGAGCAGGACATCGACATCATGCGACTGGCCAGCGAGCTGGTCGTCGACACCGTCGTCGAGCCGGGCGACCTGCGCGACGAACTCATCCGCCGCTACCGCGCCGCCCACGGCAAGGATCGCGGTTTCGCCCGGCGCCGCCACGGCGTCACGCCCGTCTGATCCGACAGGAGCACAGCCATGGTCGACTTCCGGCTCGACGACGAGCAGGAGGCGCTGCGCGTCACCGTCCGCGACTTCGCGCGCGAGCAGGTGGCGCCGGTGATCGCCGAGCACTACGAGCACAAGACCTTCCCGTACGAGGTGGTTCGCCAGATGGGGAAGATGGGCCTGTTCGGCCTGCCGTTCCCCGAGGAGTTCGGCGGCATGGGTGGCGACTACTTCACGCTGTGCCTCGCGCTCGAGGAACTGGCCCGAGTGGACAGTTCGGTGGCGGTGACGCTCGAGGCCGCGGTCTCGCTCGGCGCCATGCCGATCTACCGGTTCGGCACCGCCGAGCAGAAGGAGCGCTGGCTGCCCCGGCTCACCACGGGCGAGGCGCTGGCCGGCTTCGGCCTCACCGAGCCCGGCACGGGCTCCGATGCCGGCGGCACGACGACCCGTGCGGTCTACGACGACGCCACCGACGAGTGGGTGATCAACGGGACCAAGGCCTTCATCACCAACTCCGGCACCGACATCACCTGCCTGGTCACGGTCATGGCGGTCACCGGCGTGAACCCGGACGGATCCAAGGAGCTGTCGACGATCATCGTGCCCTCGGGAACACCCGGGTTCACCGTGGCGCCGGGCTACTCCAAGGTCGGCTGGTGCGCCTCGGACACCCATGAGCTTTCGTTCGACGACGTCCGGGTGCCCGCGGCCAACCTGCTCGGCGCCCGCGGCCGCGGCTTCGCCCAGTTCCTGCGCATCCTCGACGAGGGTCGCATCGCGATCGCGGCGCTCTCGGTGGGTCTGGCCCAGGGCTGCGTCGACGAGTCGGTCCGCTACGCCCAGCAGCGCGAGGCGTTCGGCCGGCCGATCGGCAACTACCAGGCGATGCAGTTCATGATCGCCGACATGGAGATGCGGGCGCACATCGCGCGGGTCGGCTACTACGACGCCGCGTCGCGCATGCTGGCCGGCGACGACTTCAAGCAGTACGCGGCGGTGGCCAAGCTCAACGCCAGCAACGCCGCGATGGAGAACAGCCGGTGGGCGACGCAGGTGCACGGCGGGTACGGCTTCATGAACGAGTCCGCCGTGGGCCGCTTCTACCGCGACGCCAAGATCCTCGAGGTCGGCGAGGGCACGTCCGAAGTGCAGCGCATGTTGATCGCCCGCGGCCTGGGCCTTTAGAGTCGTTCGCGGCTTTTGAAAGCTTAACCTTCCGTCCGCAATCCGACATGAGCGGATCTCTGCTCGCCGTGCCGCTTAACCCACCCTAAGTTCGGTGTCATGGGGGCAGACACCGCACCGGACCAGGGCGGATCCGGGTTCGACGCCGTGCTGCGCCGCGAACGTCTGCGGGCCAAGCTGACCCAGGACGAGCTGGCCGTGCGGGCCGGCATCGGGGTCCGCACGGTCCGCGACCTGGAACGGGGCCGCTCGTCCCGGCCGCAGCGGACCACGGTCGGCCTGCTCGCCGACGCGCTCGGCCTGGACGACGGCGAGCGCGAGTCCTTTCTGGCCGCGGCCCGCGGTCAGGTCGCCGCCGAGGAACCGCTGCCACCCACGGGCTTCCAGCGGGTGCCGCCGCCGGGCGATCTGATCGGCCGCGACGACGAGATGACCGAGATCATCACCCAGCTGGCCGGGCCCGACGGCCCCCGCGGCATCACCCTGGTCGGCCTGGCCGGGGTCGGCAAGACCAGCCTCGCCTTCGCGGCCGCCCACCGGGTGGCCGCGGCCTATCCGGGCGGGGTGGCCGGCATCGTGGTCACCGACGGCTGCACGGCGGGCGAGATGCTCGGCAGCGTCGCCGCCGAGTTCGGGGTCGGGCGCCCCGACGACCTGCCCGCGCGGTTCGGGGGCCGGGCCGCCCTGGTCTTCGTGGATGCCGTCGAACGGTCGCCCGACGCGACCGCCGAGATGCTGGCCCACCTGCTCGAACGGTTGCCGACGCTGCGTTTCCTGGCCGCCGGCCGGCACCCGGTCGGGTTGAGCGCAGAACGCGTGTGGCCACTGGCCCCGCTGACGGCCCCGCCGCCCGAGGCCGACAGCAATATGGACGACTTGGTGGCGTACCCGGCGGTGGCCCTGTTTCTGGAACGCCTGGCCCAGGTGCGCCGGGCCGATCCCGAGCCCGACGAGATCGTGGCGGTCGCGGCGCTGGTCCGCCGGCTCGGTGGGTTGCCGCTGGCCATCGAGCTGGCCGCGGCCCGGGGCCGGGTGCTGACCGTGCCCGAGATCCTCGACCGCTACGGCGACCGGGTGCTCGACCTCGACCGGCCCGGCTCGGTGTCGCTGCGGGAGGCCGTGGCGACGAGCTACCGGCTGCTCAACCCGCAGGAGCAGCGCGCGTTGCGGCGGCTCGCGATGTTCCGCTACCGCTGGTCGATCGGCCTGGCCGAGCAGTTGGTCGACGAGCCTCGTACCGATGTCGTGCACCTGCTCGACCGCCTGCTCGAACTCGGCCTGCTCAGTGTGCGCGGCAGCCGTACGTTCCGGTTCCGGCTGCTCGACGTGGTGCGCGACTACGCCGCCGAGCGCGCCGCGGCCGAGGGTGAGCTGGCCGAGGGCCGCCGGCGGCACGCCCGGGTGCTGGCCGACCTGGCCGAGCAGATCTGGCCCGACCTCACCGGCACCCGGTTGTCCGAGGCGGCGGCCCGGCTCGACGACGTGGCCGGCGACTTCGGCACCGCGCTGTCCCACGCGGCCGGCGACGACCCGCACACGGCCCTGCGTCTGGCCGCGGCGCTGCCTCGCTGGTGGCGGTTCCGCGGGCGCGACGTGACCGGCCGTCAGTGGCTGCGGCGGCTGATCGACGATCCGCGCACCGCCGACGCCGACCCGGCCCTGCGCGCCTGGGCCCGCATCGGCCTGGCCCAGCTGGCCCGCGAGCACGGCGCCGGCGCGGAAGAGATCGAGTCGGCGAGCGAGGCGCTGGCCGAGTTCGAACGACTGGAGGCTGTCCCGGGCCAGCTCACCGCGCACGCCCAGCTGGCCGCACTGTGGATGAGCACCGGCGCCTACGACGAGGCCCGGGGACACGCCGAGGCCGCCCTCGAACTGGCCCAGCTCGGCGGGAGCGACCGCGACCGGGCCGTGGCCGAGAACAACCTGGTCTGGCACGAGATCCGCCGCGGTGACCTGGCCGCCGCCCGGGCCCGCCTGGCCGCCGTCGACCGGCTGGCCGGGCGCAGCGGCGAACGACGGCTGCGGGTTCTGGCCCAGGCCAACCTGGCCGAGGTGGCGCGCCTGGACGGACAACTCGAGGAAGCGGACCGGCTCGGCCGCAGCGCGATGAAAGGGCTGGCCGACCTGGGCGACCCCGGTCATCGGCGCCGGCTGCTCGTGACCATCGGGCTGGCCCTGGCCGACGCGGGCCGGGTCGGCGAGGCGACCTCGGTGCTCGAGCAGCTGGGTCCGGCCGGGGACGAGGACGCGCAGGACGGCCCGGTGGCGATGGTGGAGGCGGCGATCGCGCTGCGCCGGGGGGAGCCGAAGCGGGCGGCCGAGAATTTCGCGCGCGCGGCCGAGGCGTACGACGGGACTCATGATCCCCGCGACGTGGTCGAGGCCCTGGTCGGGTTGATCGTCAGCACGCCCGACCCGGATCAGCGGGCCGCGGCCGTCAGCCGGCTGGGCAAGATGTGCCGCTCGGGCGGGATCACGCTGCTGGCGCGGGAGCGCGAGCGGCTCGGCCCGCCGACCGTGAGCCTGCTGCTGAAAGCTTGAGAGGGGACTGGCCGAGCGTGGACGGCCGGCATGGCGTGCCCCCCACGCGCCGACCGTCGCAACGCCCGCCAGTTACGCGGCGAGAACGAAGCTCCCCCGTCAAAGCCCCGCCGTCGCCTCGGTCGCGCCGCATCCCCCTGCGCGCATCACAGTAGCCGCGGGCGTCACAGAAGCGGATAGATTTGTCCGTTTAGACCAGCGAGTCGCCGGTTCTGCCGGTACTTCTGCCGGTTTTCCGCAGAACTTCCGTCGAAGTGGTCACGGTCCGTTTTGTCACGACCCCGGCGGGTGTCGTTCTTGATCAAGCAGCCGCTTCGGTGGTCCCCGCGGTGGCGCACGGGTTGACCGCGTCGCGGATCGTGCGCAGCGACTCGAGCATGTCGTCGAGCTGGCCCGGGCCGAGCTGGCCGATGAACCACTGCTGCAGCAGTTCGAGGTGGCCGGGCAGGACCTCGTCGAGGCGGCTCACGCCGGCGTCGGTGATCACGGCGAACGAGCTGCGCCGGTCGCTCGGACAGGCCTCGCGGCGAACCAGCCCGTCGCGGTCCATGCGGTCGACGACGCGGGTCACCCCGCTGGTGGACAGGGAGGTCTGGCCGGCGAGGTCGGTCATCCGCAGGCGGCGGCCGGAGGAGCGGGCCAGACGCATGAGCACCTCGAACTCGACGGACGAGAGGCGGTGCTCCTCGAACTGGGCGGCGAAGCGGTTGGTCAGCCCCGTGAACGCCTCGGCGAACAGGCCGAACGCGGTGAAGCGGGGGTCATTCAGGTCCGTACTCACAGAGGCCATCGTACACCGACCCTTGACACGGGGAATATTGCTTGGCATATTGTTGCTCCGTCACACAAGCACCGACCACTGCTCTTCGAGAGAAGGAACCAGTCATGACCGAGTCCGTCGCCAACACCCGCGCGTACGAGGGTCTGCAGATCCCGGCCGCCGGCACGTACGACCTGGACGCCGCGCACAAGCGGGTCGGCTTTGTGGCGAGACACCTCATGGTCAGCAAGGTTCGCGGCCAGTTCGCGGACGCGTCGGCCGTGATCACCATCGGCGAGGACCCGCTGACGTCCGCGGTCGAGGCCACCATCAACACCGCCAGCATCGAGACCGGCCAGGTCGACCGCGACAACCACCTGCGCAGCGGCGACTTCTTCGAGTCCGAGAAGTACCCGGCGATGACCTACCGCAGCACCGGCATCAAGAGCCACGCGGGCGCCGAGTTCGTGCTGAACGGCGAGCTCACCATCAAGGACGTGACCAAGCCGGTCGAACTGCTCGTCGAGTTCGAGGGCGCCGGCACCAGCCCGTACGGCCAGGCCGTGTTCGGTTTCAGCGCGACCGCCGAGATCGACCGCGAGGAGTGGGGCCTGACCTGGAACATGGCCCTCGAGAGCGGTGGCGTCATGGTCAGCAAGAAGATCAAGATTGAGATCGAGGGCGAGGCCATCCGCCGCGCCTGATCCACAGTCCACAGTCGAACCGCCGTCCGGACATCCGGGCGGCGGTTCGTCGTTGTGTGGCGCGCCCCGGCCCGAGGTGGCAAGGTGAACCGAGCGCAATCAATCGCTCACAGAGTGCTGCCCCGGGAGGGTAAGTGGGGAAGGATCTCGCGACCCTCGTCTTCGCCCCCGAGGCTCGCGTCACCTACCGCCAGAAAGTCCGCCGCTGCCTCGACGTCTTTGCCCAGATGCTCCACCAGGGCGTCTTCGCCGACTCCGACGGCATGACCGGGCTCGAGATCGAACTCAACCTGATCGACCGGAACGCCCGGCCCGCGATGCGCAACGCCGAGGTGCTGACCCGGATCGACGACCCGCGCTTCCAGACCGAACTCGGCCGGTTCAACCTCGAACTCAACACCCCGCCCCGATCCATCACCGGGAGCGGCCTCGCCGACTACGAACGTGACCTGCTCGACGGCCTGCGCCGGGCCGCAACCCGGGCCGACTGCGGCATCGTGATGATCGGCATGCTGCCGACCCTGTCACCGGCCGACCTGGTGCTCGAAAACCTCAGTGCCAACGAGCGGTACCGCCAGCTCAACGACGAGATGGCGGGGGCCCGCGGCGAACAGTTCGACCTCGACATCCAGGGCGTCGAACGGCTGCGCAGCGCCAGCGCCTCGATCGCGCCCGAGGCGGCGTGCACGAGTGTCCAGTGTCACCTGCAGGTGCCGCCCGATCAGTTCGACCGCTACTGGAACGCGTCCCAGGCCGTCGCCGGGGTGCAGGTCGCGGTCGGGGCCAACTCGCCCTTCCTGCACGGCCGGCGGCTCTGGGC
Source organism: Paractinoplanes aksuensis (assembly GCF_024137025.1). Classification (GTDB taxonomy): domain Bacteria; phylum Actinomycetota; class Actinomycetes; order Mycobacteriales; family Micromonosporaceae; genus Actinoplanes; species Actinoplanes aksuensis. The sequence continues at coordinate 14,954 of NZ_JAMYJR010000061.1, read as the reverse complement.
GGAAACCCGGATCGCCCTGTTCCAGCAGGCCACCGACACCCGGCCGGAAGAGCTCAGGGCCCAGGGCGTACGCCCGCGGGTGTGGTTCGGCGAACGCTGGATCACCTCCGTGACCGACCTCTTCGACGAGAACGTCCGCTTCTTCGCGCCCCTGCTCCCGATCCTCGACGAGGAAGATCCGATCGAGGTACGGCGTACGGGCGGAGTGCCCCACCTCGGCGAGCTGCGCCTGCACAACGGCACGGTGTACCGCTGGAACCGCCCGGTCTACGACGTGATGGACGGGCGACCGCACCTGCGCGTGGAAAACCGCGTGCTGCCGTCCGGCCCGACCGTGGCCGACCTGCTGGCCAACGCCGCGTTCTATTTCGGGCTGGTGCGCCGGCTGGCCGAGGACGAACGCCCGATCTGGACCCGGCTGCCGTTCGCCGCCGCGCAGGACAACTTCCACGCCGGCGCGGTCAAAGGCATCGAGGCCACGGCCTATTGGCCCGGCCGGGGCGAGATCCCGGTGGCTGAGCTGGTGCGATCGGTCCTGCTTCCCCTGGCGTACGAAGGTCTGGACCGCTACGGCGTCGAGCCGGCCGCCCGCGACCGGTTGCTGGGCATCATCGACACCCGCTGCCGGCTCGGCCGTAACGGGGCGACGTGGCAGACCGAGGCCGTACGCCTGGCCGAGCGGCGCGGGTCGTCGCGGAGCGCCGCTTTGCACGAGATGTTGCAGCGCTACACCGACCTGCACCGCACCAACGAGCCCGTCCACACCTGGCCGACCACCTGAGGTTGCTGTCACCCAAGGTCATCGCCCAACCCGTGGGTGGGTCGCTTGTCCGCGAGGTGGCTTCCCGCAAGGTTGGTCGCCTGTTTGCGAGGTCGACGGCTCACCGCGAGGTCGTTCACCCATCGCAAGATCGACTGCCACCACCGAGCCCGCCCTCCCAAGGGGGAGCCCCCGCTGGTCATTTTGGCAAAGACTGGGGGATCTTGCGGGCGGGCCTGTGGATAACTCGCGATTGTGGAAAGCGGTCAGTCCTTCGACGTCGGCTTGGGGTTGATCTGCGCGACGGTGGGGGCCGAAGGCGGGGGAGTCACAGTGGACTTGGGCGCCTTGGGGGGTTCGGAGGGCGTGGCGGCTTTTCGTGGCCGCGGGCGCGGCCGGGCGGCCGAAGCGATCTCGGCGTCGACGACAGGGCCTGCGGGCCTGCCGTTGGTCGGCTGAGCCGGAGCCGGTTTGTCGGCTTTGTCGGGCGTGGACTTCACAGCGGGTGCGGACTTCACAGCGGATCCCGGCTTCACGGTGGGTGCGGGCTGCGCAGTGGGCGCCGGCTTCGCGTTGGGCACGGGCCGTGCATCAGGCACGGGCTTTGTGTTGGTGGCGGGTGGTGCGCCGGGGGTGGGCTGGGTCGGGATGTCCTGGGCGGGGCGTTTTGGCTTGGGTGGGGCTGACTTGATGCGACCGAAGAGGCCGGTCTTCGGTTTGGCCGGCGGCGCTTCCTGGACCTTGGCCACGCCGGTGGGTGTGGTGGCCGACTGCGGGTGGGCGGGGGGCGGATCCAGGGCGGGGCGAGGGCTAGGAGCAGTGGCGGCGGCCGAGGACTGGAGGCCCTGGTCCGAGGACTGGAGGCCCCGGGACTGGAGGCCCTGGTTCGGGGACTGGGGATCCTGGGACTGGGCGCGGCGAGCGCGGCGTTCGGCCAGGGCTCGGGTGGTGGTCACGGCCAGGGCGGAACCGGCCAGGCCGGCCAGGACGGCGTACGGGGCGATCAGGTAGGCCGACTCGATCGGGCCCAGGGCTCCGGTCAGGCGCGGGGCCAGGGCCAAGAAGGCGATCGCCACCAGCAGGGGGCCGGCCGCGCCCGAGGTGGCGGCGCCGACGCCCCGGTCGCCGCGGCGGGCGGCGGGGGTGGCGGTCAGGGCGCCGACCAGGAAGGCGGCACCCAGGGTGAGCAGGGCGCTCGGCCAATAGATGGTGCCGTACCGGCCGCTGCTGGCCACCTCGGCGAACTGCCAGCTGGTCAGATAGGTGGCGGAGTCACGGTTGGTGGTCAGCTCGACCACGATCGCGGCGACGGCCAGCGCCCACAACCACACTCCGGTGGCCATGAGGTTGGCCGCGACCGGTCTCGACGACACGGCCCAGAACGCCACGACCAGGCCCAGAGCCAGGCCCACGGCGGCGTAGCCACCGGCGATGACCTGGGGCGAATAGGCGTCGAAGCGTACGGCGGAGCGGGCCGGGAGCGCGATCAGCGCGACCGTCACCAGGGCCCCGACGGCGGCGCAGGCGGCCAGGGCGAAGCGCCAGGCAGCGCTGGTGCGCGGGCCGGGCCCACCTCGGTAGCGACTGCCTAGGACGGCGCCGAACACCGTGGCGCTCGCCGTGATCCACGTCGCCCAGCCCAGACTGCCCAGCCAGGCGCTGTCGTCGGGGGTCGGCGTCACCGGCCACACCACCACACCCAGGCCGTAGCCCAGACCCAATTGCGCGGCGCCTGTTCCCGCCGCGGCGCCCGCCGCGGTGGCTATGCGTGCCGTCCAGCCCTTCTCGGCCATGGGCCGCACTGTAGCGGTACCCACCGATGCCTGCGAATCGGTGCGGCGCTGACCCTGTATCCGTTTCAACCGTAGCCACCTGGTGTGTTTGTCCTGCGGAGGCCAGACATGTCCCGCAAGATTCGATACGTTGACCCCTGCTGGTGAACGAGCCGAGGAGAAGGCGATGCCCGACGAGAGCGACGAGACGCGACGTTTCTCGCCCGGCGACGCCGACGAGCCGGAAAAGCCCGCGCCGGAGCCGGCCTCGGCGGACAAATCGCCCGCGAAACCAGCCGACCCCGACGCCACCCAAGCCGGTGGCAAGCCCGCTGACCTGGACGCCACCCAAGCCGGCGGTACCCCGGCCGAGCTGGATGCGACCCAGGTCGACGGCCCGGCGGTGGATGCGACGACCGTCGGCCGGGCGGCCGTGCCCGATCCCGACGACGAGGACACCCTGCCCGGCAAGGGCAGCCGCGACGACGACACCCTGGACGACGCGCGGCACGTGCCGACGGTCCGGGACGAGCCGACCGTGGTCGCCGACCGCCCGGGCTCGACCGCGATCCTGCCGCCGGTGAACGACGACGACTGGGCGCCGAGCCGGGCCAACCCCGCCTGGTCGGGCCGGGCCGAGGTGCGGGCGCCCCAGCCGGGCCGCGGTTATCCCGAGGTCGACTGGTCCGCGTCCGCGCCCCCGCCGCAGCGGGACCGCTGGTGGATGCCGATCGTCGTCGGCATCGTCGCGCTGGTGCTGCTCGCGGTGCTGGGCTGGGCGGTCTATCTGCTGGTGAACTCCGACAACGAGCCGACTCCGGTGCCACCGGTCACGAGCAGCGCGGCCGCTACTACACCCGGCGCGACGGTCAATACCACTGCTGCCGAGACTTCGACACCCACGCCGACGCCGACCACGACGACGCCCTCGGCGGACCCGTCGACCACGGATCCGACCAGCGCCGAGGTGGTCATCCCGGCGCTGCGGGGGCTGGCGTTGAGCGAGGCGCAGGCGGCTCTGCGGTCGACCGGGCTCAACTACCGGCTGATCTATCGCCAGGCGCCGGACGTGCCGCCGGGCACGGTGATCGACAGTGATCCGGTGGAGGGGCAGGAGGTGCCACCGGACACGACGGTCACGCTGGTGGTCGCGGCCGAGGCCACGAACACGCCGGCGACGCCGACCGAGACCACGCCGATCCCGGGCGAGGGTCAGAACTAGCCGGTCAGCGGTTGGTGCGGACCGTACGGGCCTGGACCGTGCCGCTGACCAGGCCGGGCTGGCGGCCGTTGCGCGCCCGGGGGTCGGGCGCCTTGCCGACGGCCCGCAGACCGCTGACCTGAACGAAGATCGACCGCCGCTCCACCGCGTCCCCCGCTGCGTTCAGCTCGTATCCGTCCAGCCAGATCCAGCCGTCGTAGGTCGGCCAGTCGTGGACCCGGATGACACGGAACAGCATCGGCGCTGCGAATTGGACGCTCGCCGCCTTCGTCACGTGGAGAACATCACCGGACCGAGGAAGCACGTCATCTCCTGCCCTGAAACTTCGTCGCGGGACGAACCTTGACACGAAAGCACCAAGTGTGCCCGGCAAAAACTGCAGTGCAAGCCCTGGATGATGCCAATCATCAAAAGCGTTGCACAACGTCACCGTCACCGATCCGTCGTACGCCCGGAAGTGGATCAGTCCACGTCGGACGGACATTAAGATCGGTACCCCGTAAACGATGGCGTAACCGAGGGTTGAGCGGGACCTGGCCACATCGCCCGGACGAGCGAAGTGACGTGGGCCATACCGAAAAGATTGCACCACGAGTGCGGTCGATGCAAGTTGCATGTCAGCCCTTCGTGATTACCGATCAGTAGGCAACGGTCAACTTGAATCGTTAAATGATCGACAGGAGACTGGTTGTTGTGAATCAACATCGCAGTCCCACCATTCGCCGCCGCCGGCTGGGGGTCGAGCTGCGCCGGCACCGGGAGGCCGCGCGGGTCACGATCGACATGGTGGCGGAGCGACTCGGTTGTTCCACGTCCAAAGTGTCCCGAATCGAGACGGGACACACGAGCGCCACCCCGGCCGATGTCGCGGCAATGTTGGACATTTACTCCGTTACCGACGAAATCAAGTCGGAGCTTGTCCAAATTGCCCGAGAAGCGAGGCAAAAAGGATGGTGGCACCCGTTTTCTCCGGTTCTAACGGGCGCCTATGTCGGGCTGGAGGCCGCGGCGAGGCTGGTCCGGACGTACGAATCCCAGGTCATCCCGGGTTTGTTGCAGAGCGAAGAGTATGCAATTGCGGTGATTCGGGGCGCCCAGTCGGGGGACACTGACCAGCAAATCCAGCAACGCGTGCGCGTCCGGATGGAACGCCAGTCGTTATTGATTCAGGACGATCCGATCGATCTTTGGGTGGTGCTCGATGAGGCGGTGGTGAGCCGGCCGGTCGGCGGCGACGAGGTCATGCGTGATCAGTTAGCCAGATTGATCACGACAGCCCGGTTGCCGAACGTCACGTTGCAGATCTTGCCCTTCGCGGCGGGCGCGCACGCCGGGATGGACGGCACGTTCGCCATTCTCGAGTTCGAGGAGGAAGGCGATGCCGACGTGGTGTTCACCGAGAACGCGACCGGCGGCCTGTTTCTCGAGAAGGCCGAGGAGCTCAGCAAGTACATCTCCATCTTCGAGACCATCCGGTCGACGGCCCTCCCGCCGGAGGAGTCCATCGGGATGATTCAAATGCTGGCAGAGGAGCCATTGTGGAAATCGAAGCGAAGGGTCTCCGGGTCGATCTGAGCCGGGCACAGTGGTTCAAGAGCACGCGCAGCGGGCCGAACTCCGACAACTGTGTCGAGGTGGCATTCGTGGACGAGGCGATCGCGGTCCGCGACTCCAAGAACCCGCACGGCGCGGCGCTGATCTTCACCGCCGCCGAGTGGGACGCGTTCGTCGGCGGAGCCAAGGACGGCGAGTTCGACCTCTGAGCCGTCAGATCCGCATCGGTGCGGCCGGCCCTCCCGTCCGGTACGGGGGAGCCGGCCGTAGTCATTTCTGTGCTCGCCTCGTTGAACGCCAAAAGCGCGGTCCGGACCGCGCACACCGGCGGGGTCAAGGCCCCGAACGAGGCAGGGCAGACAGATGACGATTGGTTCGGAAAACCTCAGCGGCTCCGCGACAGCACAGGACAGGTTCAGCGGCGGAGTCAGCGCGTACCGGCAGAACCGGCGTGACTCGGCGCTCTCCGGGGACCCGTCGGACGGCGAGCTTCTGTCGCGCGGCAGCTCGTCGGGCCTGCCGACCCGGTCGCCGGGTCGGTCGCACAGCATCGAGGCGACCGGCCCGCTCGACCGGTCCGCCCACCTTCCGTCGCTCGATCTGCAGGGACTCAGCGAGCCGGTCTTCCCGTCGAGCGGCTGGCCCGACTCCGGATCCTCGCAGTCGATGGCCGACCACCCGCTGCTGCGTGGCCTGCTCCTGGAGCTGCCGGCGCGCGGCACACTGCCCACTTCGGACTGGCTGGACCGCTGGTTCGAGGCGGCGCGCTCGATCCTCGAACTGCTCTATCAGCAGGAAGCCCGCAAGGGCTGAGTTCAGCGGGACGAGTCGACCGGCGCCCGGAGCCGGTTGCGGCCGATCGGGGCCAGGACCTGCACGCTGAGCCGGCTGTGGCGCAGGCCGGCGCGGATCCCGATCGCCAGGACGGCCACCCCGACCACGGTGATCGCGAGGCCGGCCAGGTCGGCCCCCGGCACCTCGACCAGGCCGCCCGCGATGGGCAGGCTGATCAGTGAGGCCAGACCCGTGACCTGGAGCGGAACCAGGATCAGCGGATGAGCGGCGGCCGCGCGCAGGGCCGGTGGCACCGGGGCCAGCGGGGCCGTGGCGAAGGCGCCCGCACCGCGGCGCACCTGGGCCACCCGGCGCAGGGCGGCGGTGAGCACGATCAAGGCGGGAACGGCCGGCAGCAGAGCCGCCGCCGGCGCTGCCGATTCACCCGGCAACAGCGCGGTGACCAGCGGGATCGCGACGAACACGGCCGCACCACCCGCGACCAGCGCCGTGAGCAGCACGGCCCGGCGGCGCATCTGGAGCGCCGAACGGGCCGACGGCAGCGCGTCGGCCAGCAGCCCGGCCGTGAGCCAGACGGCGACGAGGGCGCCGGCGAGGATGAGGTCCGCGACGATGTTCACATCGACAGCGTTCACCGATGCGCTCCGACGCGAAACCGGGTTATCACCCCACCGGTCCCGTAGGGGAGGTGTCGTTGATTACCCCGAGACGATGCGGGGCCGAGCTCAGACGGCGAAGCTGGTGACCGGCTCGGTCGTCGGCGGGGGCGGGGTCGCCTTCCACAGACCGGTGCGCTGAGCGGCCAGGCGGGCCAGGTAGGCCGGGTTGAGCAGCACATACCGCTTCCACAGCCGCTTCGGCTCGAGGCCTAGGCGCCACAGCCATTCGAGGGCGTACTTCTGCATCCACGCGGGCGGGTTCTTGAGCAGCCCGGCGTGGTAGTCGAACGCGGCCCCCACGGCGAGCAGCGGCATGTCGAGAAGCGGACGCAACGCGTACGTGAAGATCTCTTGCCGCGGGCACCCGAGCCCCACCAGCACGATGCGGGCCCCCGACGCCTTGATCCGCTCGGCGATCTCCTCGGCCTCTCCGGGATGCGACGTCCGGAACTTCGACGCCTCCACTCCCGCGATCTTCAGCGCCGGGAACATCCCCTCCAGCGCCGGCACGAGCCGATCCAGCGTCGGCTGCGTAGACCCGTACAGATAAACAGGAAGCCCCTCAGCCGCCGCCCGCTCCACAACCTTCAACGTCAGCGTCGGACCGTAGACCCGATCAGCCAGCCCTGCCTTGTGCACAGAGTTCAAAGCCCACCGCACCGGCTGCCCATCCGGCGTAACAAGATCAAACGAGTTCAGCCGAGCGTTGTGAGCCCTGTCCTGAACCCCCGTCATGACCCCGTGCACAGCCAGCGCGGTGACCGCATACCCCCGCCGCTCCCGCGCAGCCTCCATGATCCGCTCAGTCGCATCCGCGTAGTCGGTGACATCAACCAGCACACCAAGCACACTGCGCTTGCCCGTAGCGGTAGCGGCAGTCACGGTCAGCACCCCTGACGTAGGTGGAAGTACGGCGATTTTCCGCCGCCGAGCATAGCGACCAGAACCCTCTTCACCCATCAGGGCACAAACCCCGGCACGATCCCGCGACCCAACAGCTACCTCTGGCTACCTCTGGCTACCTCTGGACACGCCCACCCCAGGTTGGAACCAGAACGTGACCAACCACGCAGAGCAACAACGAAGACCCCAAATGTGAGGAAAGTCCGCTTTCAAGCCGACCAATCCCCGGCGAAGCCGGCCCCGAACAACCAGAGTGAGATATCCCGCTCAGCCATCAACCGCACCGTGGGGTTTCAGGGGGCTCGGCCCCCTGAGCAGATATGACGAGGCGCCCTGGTTCGCGCTTCTCAGCGAACACAGGGCGCCTGCGACTCGTGGGGATGGGGGGAGTTGAACCCCCACGTCCTTTCGGACACACGGACCTGAACCGTGCGCGTCTGCCATTCCGCCACATCCCCGTGGCTTTATGAGTCAGGCCGAACACCTGACTTTTTGTTACTGGCTGCGACAGACTACGCTGTCGCACGTCACCAAGCGAGTTGATATCGCCCTTGACGCCAGGGAAGACTAGCACGGCGTCTACGGGTGTCATACGAGGGTCAGAAGTGCCGGTCGACCTTGCGCAACAGGTGCGCAAGCGGCGGCCGGATACCATCATGTCCTCGGAAGCCGAGGAGGAGCCGGTGAGCGTGCTGCAGCGCTTTGAGAAGCGATTGGAAGGCCTTGTCGAAGGGGCCTTCGCGAAGGTGTTCAAGGGTGTCGTGCACCCGGTGGAGATTCTGAATGCCATGCAGCGGGAGGCGGAGGCGCACAAGGCCATCCTCGCCGGTGGCCGCACGCTGGTGCCGAATCGCTACGTGATCGACCTTTCGCCCTACGACCACAGCCGGCTGGCGCCCTACGCCGCCGCGCTGGCCCAGGAGCTCGCCCAGTCACAGGCCGAGTTCATCGGCGAGCAGGCCTGGACGGTCTACGGCGACGTGATCGTCGAGATCGAGCGGGGCGACGGGCTCGACACGGGCATGTTCCGGGTCACCGCCGAGGTCTACACCGGTGGCGAGGTCGCCCCGGTGCAGCAGCCGGCGTACGACGCCGGCCCGCAGTACCCGCCCTACGAGCAGCAACAGCAGCAGCACGGCGGCTACCCGCCGCACGGCGGCGGCGGTGCTCCGAACGGGCGCGGCGGCGTGGGCCTCATCTCGGGCGACGGTCGCACCTACCCGTTGCAGATGGGCTCGACCGTGATCGGCCGTGGTGACCAGGCCAACCTGCGGCTGCCCGACGTCGGCATCTCGCGCCGGCACGCCCGGCTCGACTACGACGGCAACCAGGTCGTGCTGACCGACCTGGGTTCGACCAACGGCACGATGGTGAACGGCCAGCGCGTCTCGGCCGTGGCGCTCAACCCGGGCGACATGATCCAGCTGGGCACCACCACGTTGACGTTCCGAGTGGACGGCTAGGCACCTTGCCCGAATTCGTCCTCACCGTCGCCCGGTTCGGCTTTCTCATCCTGCTGTGGATTTTCGTGTTCACGGTCGTCGGGGTGATCCGCCGGGATCTCTTCGCCGGGGTCCGGTCCAAGAGCATCGTCGCCAGCCCTCGGGGGGTGGGTGGCGCGGTTCCCGAGGGCCGGCCGGCGAAGGCGAAACGCGGTAAGGCGGCCCGGCAACTAGTGGTCACCGCCGGCAACCTGGCCGGCACCCGGATCACGTTGGGTGAAGCTCCGATCACCATTGGTCGGGCCGAGGATTCGACTCTCGTCATCACCGACGACTTCGCCTCGGCGCGGCACGCACGGCTCGTTCCGCGTGAGGGCCAGTGGTTCGTCGAGGATGTCGGCTCGACGAACGGCACGTACCTCGACCGCGGTAAGGTCTCCGGACCCACTCCCGTCCCCCTTGGCGTGCCGATCCGCATCGGACGCACCTCACTTGAGTTACGGCCATGACCCTGACCCTGCGCTATGCCGCTCAGAGCGACCGCGGTCTGATCCGAGACCTCAACCAGGACTCCGTGTATGCCGGGCCGCGGCTTCTTGCCGTCGCCGACGGCATGGGCGGTATGGCCGCTGGTGACGTCGCGTCCAACATCGTCATCGCCGCGATGGCGCCGCTCGACGAGGACGTCCCCGGGGACGCCATGGTCGACGCGCTGCGTCACGCGGTGGGCACGGCCAACCAGCACCTTCGTGACACCGTGGATGCGAATCCGCAGCTCGAGGGCATGGGCACCACGCTGACCGCGGTGCTCTTCTCGGGCAGCAAGTTCGGCATGGTGCACATCGGTGACAGCCGGGCCTACCTACTCCGCAACGGCGAGTTCGCCCAGATCACCAAGGACGACACGTACGTCCAGATGCTGGTCGACGAGGGCCGGGTCAGCCCGGAGGAGGCGAGCAGTCATCCGCAACGGTCGTTGCTGACGCGCGCGCTCGACGGCCGCGACATCGACCCGGAATACTCGGTCCGCCAGGTGCTCAAGGGCGACCGCTACCTGATCTGCAGCGACGGCCTCTCGGGCGTGGTCAGCGCCGAGACCATCGGGCAGACGATGCGCGAGATCGTCGACCTGCAGGCCTGTGTCGAGCGGCTGGTGCAGCTGGCGCTGCGCGGCGGCGGCCCCGACAACATCACGGTGATCATCGCCGACGCGACCGACGGCGACATCGTCGAGCAGGCCCCGATCGTGGGCGGCGCGGCCTCGCTCGACCGGGGCAACAACACGGTTGCCGACAGTTCCACCTCGGCCGCCCGGGCCGCCGCGCTGCAGGCGCCGCGCCCGGCCCAGCCGCAGCCCGAGAACGTCAATTACTCCGAGCCGGAGCCCAAGGGCCACCCGGTGCGGGCCACGCTGCTCGTGCTGGTGCTGCTCGGCGTACTGGGTGGCGGTCTGTGGCTGGGTTACCAATACACCCAGAAGCAGTACTACGTCGGCGCGACCGAAGCCGGCCAGCTCGCGATCTTCCGCGGGGTGCCGGGCGAGATCGCCGGCCTCGACCTGTCGAGCGTCAACGAGACCAGCCCGTCCCGCCTCGACGACCTCACCGTGGTCGCTCAGGAGCGGGTCAAGGAGGGCATCCACGCGAACGACCGGCCGGACGCCCAGCGCATGATCGCCGAGCTCACCGACGACGTTCCGACCAACCCGAACCTCAAGCCGCTCTGCATCGTGCCCACCACCGAGCCGGCGGTCACGTCGGCTCCGCCGGTCACGCCTTCGACCGGCGGGAGCGCCCGTCCCGGCAACGCGACAGGTGCCCCCGTCAACGGCAGCTCGGTCACGGCCCCGCCGTCGTCCGCGCCCGCCACCAGTACGCCGTCCGCTCAGGTGTCAGAGACCGCGCCCGCTGCCGATCCGGCCGGGTGCCGGACCGTCAACTGACCTTCGGCTCGACCATGTCTGGGGATTCTTCTTGACCGCGCCCGCCGTGCCCGCCTCCTCGCCCGCTTCCACGGGCGAGATGGCGCGTATCCCGGGAATGAAGACCCAGCGCAATGCCGAGCTGGGTCTACTCGCGTTCGCCATGGTGCTGGTGGCGGCGTACGGCGCCACCGTCGAGGCGAGCCGCATCGGCGAGATCACTCCGACGTTCTGGGTGCCGGCCGCGCTGCTGAGCATCCTGTTCCTCGGTCTGCACGTGGTGGTGCGCTACACCGCCCCGTACGCGGATCCGGTGATCATTCCGGCCGTCGCACTGATCAACGGGCTGGGCGTGGGCTTCCTGCGCCGCCTCGACATCGGTGACGCGCTCAGCGAGAAGCTGCCCGTGCCCGGCATCTTCGCCGGTATCGGCGGCCGCCAGCTGGCGTGGACGCTGATCTCGCTGATCCTGGCGGCCGTGCTGCTGCTGGTGGTCCGCGACCACAAGATCGTTTCCCGGTACGCGTACACGCTCGGCCTGACCGGCATCGTGCTGGTCATGATCCCGGCCGTGCTGCCGGCCAGCATCTCCGAGGTCAACGGCGCGAAGCTGTGGATCCGGCTCGGGTCGTTCTCGATCCAGCCCGGTGAGTTCGCCAAGATCGCACTGGTCTCGTTTTTCGCGTACTACCTGGTCCGCAAACGCGAAGTGTTGTCGCTGGCCAGCCGACGGTTCCTCGGCATCGACTTCCCGCGCGGGCGCGACCTCGGGCCGGTCGTCACCGTCTGGCTGCTCAGCCTGCTGGTGCTGGTGTTCGAGCGAGACCTGGGCACCGCGCTGCTGTACTTCGGTCTGTTCATCGTGACGCTGTACGTCGCGACCGAACGGGCCAGTTGGCTGATCATCGGTCTGCTCCTGTTCTTCGGCGGCGTCTACGTCGCCTACCTGCTCGGCGCCTCGGTCGGCGGCCCGTTCGCCAACTTCTACGACCGTGCCCAGGTCTGGCTCAACCCGTTCGACAACGAGAACTACGAACGGCTGGGCGGCAGCTATCAGCTGGTTCAGGGTCTGCTCTCGCTGGGCACGGGCGGGTTGTTCGGCAGCGGTCCGGGCGCGGGCTCGCCGCGGTTCGTGCCCGAGGTGCAGAACGACTTCATCTTCGCCGGCATGGGTGAAGAGATCGGTCTCTTCGGTCTCTCCGCCCTCCTGGTGCTCTATCTGCTCGTCGTCGAGCGCGGCCTGCGTTCGGCGCTGGCCGTCCGCGACTCGTTCGGCAAGCTGGTGGCCGGTGGCCTGTCGTTCACCCTGGGTTTGCAGATCTTCGTCATCCTGGGTGGCATCACCGGCCTGATCCCGCTGACCGGCCAGACGACACCGTTCCTGTCGTCCGGCGGTTCGTCGTTGATGGCCAACTGGCTGCTGATCGCCATGTTGCTGCGCATCTCGAACGCGGCGCGCGGGCCGGCCGCCAGTGGTGGCGGCACGGACCGCTCGGGCGGGCCGAAGAAGGCACCAACCCAACTGCACGGCGCCATGACGGAGGTGATCAAGCCGTGAACGCACCCCTTCGACGGGCCGGCGTGGTCATCCTCGTCCTGTTCGGCCTGCTCTTCGCGAACCTCAACTGGGTTCAGGCCTACAAGGCCGACGACTACCGCACGAACGACTACAACCGCCGGGTGGTGGTCGCCCAGTACGAACGGCCCCGCGGCATCATCGAGGCCGGTGGCACCGGGGTGGCGACCAACAAGGTCACCGACGACGCCCTCAAGTACCTGCGCGTCTACCCGCGCAAAGAGGTCTACGCGCCGGTCCTCGGTTACCGCCCCGTCGGCCTGGCCGCGACCGGTATCGAGAACGCCGAGAACGATTTCCTCTCGGGTGAGAGCGACAAGCTCTTCGCCGACCGGGTCAAGGACATGTTCACCGGCAACAACACCGGTGGCGGCAACGTGCTGTTGACGATCAACACCAAGGCGCAGGAGAAGGCCTGGAAAGAGCTCGTCGACAACGAGCGCGGGGTCGACAAGGGCGCGGCGGTCGCGATCGACCCGCGTACCGGTGCCGTCCAGGCCATGGTGTCGATGCCCAGCTTCGACCCGAACACGCTGGTCACGCATGATGAGAAGGCGGCGTCGGCGGCGTACAGCAAGCTCAACAAGGACCCCGATCAGCCGCTGCTGAACCGGTCGACGGCCGAGACCAAGCCGCCCGGCTCGGTCTTCAAGGTGATCATCTCGGCGGCCGCCCTGCAAAACGGTTACACAACTGAGACCGAGATCCAGGCCGGGCGCGAATACCGCGAGAGCGGCGCGGTCATCCGAAACTCCGAGGACGAAGTTTGCCCTGGTAGCCAGATTGATCTGAAGGCCGCGCTGACCACGAGCTGCAACACCGGCTTCGCCCGGCTCGGCGTGACGCTGGGCCGCGACAAGGTGCTCGCCGCGGCCAAGGCGTTCGGCTTCGAGGACGACAAGCTGACCGTCGGCAACCTCGAGGGCGGCGGCCTGCCGGTCGCGATGAGCGACACCGGCAAGATCGCCAACCCGGACGGCGGCGTCGACAAGGGCGCGCTGGCCCAGTCGTCGCTCGGCCAGCGCGACGTGCGGATGACCCCGCTGCAGGGCGCTCTGATCGCGGCCACGGTCGCCAACGACGGCAAGCAGATGCGGCCCTACCTGGTGCAGAAGCTCACCAGCCCGGATCTGCGGACCATCTACACGGCTAAGGAGAAGACGCTCCGGACGCCGATCAACAGCCAGGTCGCCGGCGACCTCAAGGACATGATGGTCAGCGTCGTCGAGAACGGCACCGGCAAGCGGGCCCGGATCAGCGGCATGGAGGTCGGCGGCAAGACCGGCACCGCCCAGAACGCCGAGGGCGCCGACCCGCACGGCTGGTTCGTCGGCTTCGCCTTCAACGACAAGGGCGAGGCGGTCTCGGCCGTGTGCGTCATGCTGGAGAACGTGCCCGGTGGCCACGCGAGTGCCGAGGCAGCCCGGATCGCCGGGCTCATCATGAAGGCCGCGGCGGGTCAGGGAGGGGACTGAGAGCATGATCAGCCCTGGGGTGACTCTCGGCGGCCGGTACCGCCTCGACGAGCGGATCGCCGGCGGTGGGATGGGTGATGTCTGGCGCGGCACCGACGAGGTGCTGGGCCGGACGGTCGCTGTCAAGATCCTGCTGCCCGCGCTGCTCGACGAGCCGGGCTTCGCCGAGCGGTTCCGGGGCGAGGCCCGCACCATGGCCACGATCAACCACCCCGGGGTGGTCGACGTCTACGACTACGGCAGTGACCAGCAGCTCGCGTTCCTGGTCATGGAGTATGTCGAGGGCGACGCCCTGTCCCGCACGCTGAGCCGGGTCGGCCGGCTGACCCCGGCCCGCACGATGGCCCTGATCGCCCAGGCCGCCGACGCCCTGCAGGCGGCCCACGCCAATGGCATCGTGCACCGCGACGTGAAGCCGGGCAACCTGCTCGTCCGCCCCAACGGCACGCTGGTGCTGACCGACTTCGGCATCGCCCGCTCGGCCCTGGTGGGGCAGCTCACCGTGGCCGGCTCGGTGCTCGGCACGGCGTCGTACATCTCGCCCGAGCAGGCCTCGGGCGCGGTCGCGACGCCCGCTTCCGATGTGTACGCCCTCGGTGTCGTCGCCTACCAGTGCCTCTCCGGGCACCGGCCGTTCGACGGCGCCACCCCGATGGAAATCGCCATGAAGCACGTGCGGGAGACCCCGCGCGCGCTGCCCGGCGACATCCCGCCCCAGGTGCGCGTGATCGTCGACCGCGCCCTGGCCAAGGACCCCAACGCCCGCTGGCCCTCGGCCTCGGCCCTGGCCGCGGTGGCCCGCCAGGCCGCCGCCTCGCTGGCCGCACCGGCAGCGCAGCCGGCGGCCCAGCCGGCGCGCGGGGCCGGCCCGGTCA
>NZ_JAMYJR010000060.1 GCF_024137025.1 Paractinoplanes aksuensis | reverse complement strand
TCGGTCCGCGCCACCGACGGCGCCGGCCAGGTGCAGACCGAGGCCCGGGCCAAGCCCTTCCCCAGCGGCGCCACCGGCCGTCACACGATCACGGTCACGGTCGGCTGACCCCGGATCCGAGGTCAGCCGACGTCGGCGCCGGGTCAGGCGAGGCCGGGAACACGACCCTAGGGCTTGCGGCCGACCGCGCAGTAGACGTCGAGGGGCTCGGCCTCGGCGCCCGGCTCGGGGCGCCACAGGGAGGTCGACACCACGCCCGGTTCGAGCAGGTCGAGGCCCTCGAAGTAGCCGGCGATCTCGTCCGGGGTGCGCAGGTTGTACGGGTGGCCGCTCTGCTTGGCCACGCGCTGGCTCTCCACGCTCTGGGCGCTGGTGCTCGTGCCGTCGCTCACGGCCAGGTAGCTGCCCGACGGGACGGCGGCCAGCAGGCGCGTGACGATCGAGCGGGCCTCGTCGTAGTCGGCCACGTTGCCCAGGATGCCGATCATGGTCAGCGCCACCGGCCGGGTGAAGTCGAGGGTCTGGGCCGCCTCGCGGAGGATGCGTTCCGGGTCCTGCACGTCGGAGTCGACATAGGCCGTCTCGCCCTCGGGCGAGCTGGTCAGCAGGGCGCGCGCGTGCACCAGCACCAGCGGGTCGTTGTCGACGTAGACGATCTTGGAAGCGGGGGCCACCCGCTGGGCGACCTCGTGGGTGTTGTCGGCCGTGGGCAGGCCGGTGCCGATGTCGAGGAACTGGCGGATGCCCGCCTCGCCGGCGAACAGCGTGACCGCCTGCTTGAGGAACCGGCGCTGGGACTGGGCGACCCCGACGATCTGGGGGTTGGCCACGCGCAGCGCCTCGCCCAGGTCGCGGTCGACGGCGAAGTTGTCCTTGCCGTTGAGCAGGTAGTTCCACACCCGCGCACTGCTCGGCCGGCTCGTGTCGATGCTGGGTTCGGTCATCATGAAGCCCTTCGATGAGGCGGCCGTCAGTCAGTGATCATAGGCACTCGGTTTCACGCTGGACAGTCGCACCACCTTCCCGGTGGCCGTCCGCCGCAGTGCTGCGACAACGGTGATGTCGCGCGGCCGCTCGGCCCGGGACAGCCGCGGGTCGAGCCAGGCGCGCAGTTCGTCAGCGGTCAGCGACCGGCCCGGACGGAGTTCCACGGTGGCCCGCAGCCGTGGGCCGAACTCCTCGTCGGCGACCGGTTCCAGCAGGGCGTCGGCCACGTCCGGGTGGCTGGTCACGATCGTGGTCACCGGACCGGCGTACACGTTCTCGCCGCCCGGGACGATCATGTCGTCGAGCCGGCCGTCGACGAAGAGCCGGCCGGCGAGATCGACGTGGCCGAGGTCGCCGGTCGGTAGCCACTGCCCGTCCGGGTGCCAGCCCCGGACCTGGATCTTGCCGATCCGGTCCGGCGGGAGCGGTGGGCCGCCGGGTTCGACGACCCGGAACCGTACGCCGCGAGGGGCCCGGCCGACCGTGCCGGGCGCCGCCCGTAGGTCGGCCGGGGTGGCCATCGCCGCCCAACCGGCCTCCGTAGTGGCGTACATGTTGAACAGCCGGCCGGGCAGCCGCTCGTTCAGTCGTTCGCACAGGTCGGCGGGCAGTGGAGCGGCGCCGCTGACCACCCCGCGCAGCGAGTCGAGGGCGGGCCAGCGGGCGGCGGGCATCTGCCGGCCGAGGTCGACCTGCGTTCGACCGGCCTTCGCGTACGCCTCGACTCGGCCGCGCACACCGAGGCCGTGTCGACGGCCGCGCGCGGCGCCGGCAGCGCAACCGCATCCACTTCGAACTCGCTGTGCCCTCGGATCTCGCGCCGGCGCGCCTCGCCACGATCCTCGCCGCCGGTGGCCGGCTCCTGGACGATTCGGAGACGCGCCGGCGCATCGCCGATCCCGAGGGCAACGAGCTGGTGCTCGTCAGCGTCCCGTAGCCACGAGGTCCCTCTCGACATCACGACCGACTTCTTCTTCAGTACGCAGCTTGTCGCCCTCGACGTCCACGTCCGGCATGATCCGGTCGAGCCATCGGGGCAGCCACCACGCCCGCCGGCCGAGCAGGGCCATCACCGCCGGCACGAACGTCATCCGCACCAGGAACGCGTCCAGCAGGATCGCCACCGCGAGCGCGAACCCGATCGACTTGATCTGCGCCTCCGGGGCCAGGATGAAACCGCTGAACACGCTGACCATGATCACTGCGGCCGCGGTCACCACCCGGGCGCCGTGGCTGAACCCGTCGACCACCGCGGCCCGCGGTCCGGCCCCGTGCACGTGCTCCTCACGCATCCGGCTGACCAGGAAAACCTGGTAGTCCATGGCCAGGCCGAAGACGATGCCGATCAGCAGCACCGGTAGCAGGCTCATGATCGGGCCTGGCTGCTCCACCCCGACCACGCCGGCCAGCCAGCCCCACTGGAAGACCGCCACGACCACACCGAAGGTGGCCGCCACGCTGAGCAGGAATCCGCCGATCGCCTTCAGCGGCACCAGCACCGATCGGAACATCACCATCAGCAGCAGCATCGCCAGCGCCACGATCACGAGCAGGTACGGGCCGACCGCGTCGCCCATCCGCTGCGACACGTCGATGTTGGCCGCCGTCGTGCCGGTCACCAGCAGGTCGGCCCCGGCCGGCCCGTCCAGACCGCGGATCGCGTGCACGAGGTCGGTGGTGCCCTGACTGTCCGGCCCCTCGGCCGGGACGACCTGCAGGATCGCGGTGTCCCCGGCCGGGTTCGGCACCGGCGGGCTGACCAGCGCAACCCCGGGCAGCGCCCGGATCGTGTCGGCCGCGGCCGTGGCCGCCGCCTGATCGCCGCCGTCGACCACGACCACCAGCGGACCGTTGAACCCGGCCCCGAACCCCTCGCTGGTCAGGTCGTACGCCTTGCGCTGGGTGGTGTCCGGTGCGGCCACGCCGTCGCCCGGCAGGCCGAGCCGCAGGTCCAGGGCCGGGATCGCGATCACGGCCAGGGCCAGCACCGACCCGGCCAGCGCCAGCCACGGCCGCACGGTGACAGCCGTCGCCCAGCGGCGGCCCGCCGACGACGCCTCCGGGTCTTGGGTCCGGCGGCCCGCGCCGCCGGTGATCCGGGCCCCGGCGAAGCCGAGCATCGCCGGCAGCAGGGTCAGCGCGACCAGCACCGCCACCACCACGGCGCCCGCCGCGGCCAGGCCCATCTGGGTCAGGAACGGCACGTTGGCCACCGCCAGCGCGGCCAGCGCGATCACCACGGTCGCGCCGGCGAAGGTGACCGCCGAGCCGGCCGTGCCGGTGGCCCGGCCCGCCGCCTCCAGATGGTCGCGGCCCAGGGCCAGCTCGTGCCGGTAGCGGGACACGATGAACAGCGCGTAGTCGATGGCCACGGCCAGGCCCAGCATCAGCGCCAGGATCGGGGTGGTGCTGTTGACGTCGGTGAACGCCGAGGCGACCAGCACCGAGGTCATCGCGACCCCCACGCCGACCAGGGCGGTCAGCAGCGGCAGGCCCGCCGCCACGAGCGACCCGAACGTGATCAGCAGGACGATCGCGGCGACCGCGAAGCCGATCACCTCGGTGAGGCTCTGCTCGGGCGCGGTCTCCAGCGCCTCCCCGCCGACCTCCACGGTCACCCCCGCCGACCGGCCGGTCTCCGCGGCCGCGGTCAACTGCTCCCGGGCCCCCTCGGTCAGCCCCACCGCCGGCACCCGATACGTGATCTCGGCGTACGCGGTCGTCGCGTCCCGGTTGATCGAGCCCTCGAACGGGTCGGTCACCTGCGCGACCTGTTCGGCGCCGCGCAGCCGCTCCACGGTCGCCGTCACCGCGGCCCGGTTACCGGCCTCGGTCAGCTTCTCGCCGTCCGGCGCGGCGAACACCACGCGGGCCTGCGCACCCCCGGCTGCGGCCTGTGGGAACGCCTCGGCGAGCACGTCCTGCGCCCGCTGCGACTCCGTGCCGGGCAGCGAGAAGCCGTCGACGGTCGGCTCGGACAACAGCACCGCGCCCGCGCCCAGCAGGGCCAGCGTCGCGAGCCACAGGGACAGGACCAGTCGTCGCCGGCGGAAGGCGAGCTTGCCCAGCCGGTACAGGTAGGTAGCCATGCCGGAAACCCTTCCGGGCCGGGCCCGGCGGGACATCGTACGCACGCAGGCTCTTCCTACCATCGCCGTGGTATCCCGCAGGCCGCCTCGAATACCACTGCAGTAGGACGTCAACGCCCGCCCGGGCCCGTACGGTGCAGGGTGATGAGCACCTGGATGGCTACCTGCAAGCGGACTTTTGTGCGGCCGCTGGTCGTCGACGTCATGCTGGCCGGTCTGCTGACCGGGGCGGTGGTGACCAAGGCGGGCGGCCTGAGCAGCCCGCACGACGTCGTTGTGGCCGTCTGCGCGCTCGCCGCCGGGCTGCTGCGCCGGGTGCAGCCGATGCTGGCCCTGGTGGCGGCGACCGCCATCGCGGTGGTGGCCCTGGTCAACGACGTGCACAACCCCGGGGTCCTGGCCGCGGTCGGCATCGTCACCTACTGGATCTCCGAGCGCACCGACCGGCGCAAGGGTGTGCTGTGCGCGATCGCCGCCGCGTCGACGTTCTATCTGGCCGGGGTCCTCAAGACCGGCGCCGACTGGTGGAGTTTCGACGCCCTGGCCATCTTCGCGTGGATCTTCCTGGCGGCCGCCGCCGGCGAGGCGGTCCGCACCCACAAGGCGTACCTGAAGGAAGTGGAACAGCGGGCCCACAGCGCCGAGCAGACCCGCGAGGAGGAGGCCGAGCGCCGGGTCCTGGCCGAGCGCGTCCGGATCGCCCGTGAGCTGCACGACGTCGTCGCCCACCACATCGCCGTGATCAGCGTCCAGGCCGGCGCCGCCGCCCACGTCCTGCACCGCCGGCCCGACCAGGCCGTCTCGGTGCTCGAACACATCCGCGAGGCCTCCGACAACGTGCTCAAGGAGATTCAGTCGGTGGTCGGCGTGCTGCGCAACCCGGGTGAGCTCGACCCGACCGAACCGGTGCCCGGTCTCGACCGGCTGCCCGACCTGCTGGACGCGCTCGGCAAGAGCGGCTTCACCGTCCGGCACAGGTGCTCCGGGACTCCCCGCGAACTACCCGCCGTCGTCGATCTGGCCGCCTACCGCATCGCCCAGGAGGCCCTGACCAACGCCCAGCGGCACGGCGCCGGGGGCGCCCGCCTGCACGTCGGCTTCGAACCCGGGGAGGTCACCGTCGAGGTGGTCAACGACATCCGTCCCGGCGAGCCGGCCGCCGGCTCCGGCTACGGGCTGCTCGGCATGCGCGAACGCGCCTCCGCGGCCGGCGGCGAGTTCACCGCCGCCCCCACCGGTGACGGCCGCTTCCTGGTCCGCGCGGTCATGCCCGCCCCGGCCGCGGTGGTGCCGGCGTGAGCATCCGTGTCGTGCTGGCCGACGACCAGGCCCTCATCCGGGCCGGCTTCCGCCTGATTCTCGACTCGGAGCCCGGGTTCACCGTCGTCGGTGAGGCCGCCGACGGTCGCGAGGCCGTCGACCTGGCCCGGAGCGAACGCGCTGACGTCGTGCTGATGGACATCCGCATGCCCCGCCTCGACGGTCTGGAAGCCACCCGCCGCATCGCCGCCGACGAGAACCTGGCCGGCGTCCGCGTGCTCGTCCTCACCACCTTCGAGAACGACGAGAACGTCGTCCGGGCGCTGCAGGCCGGGGCCAGCGGTTTCCTCGGCAAGGGCGTGGCCCCCGGCGACCTGCTGCACGCCGTCCGGGTCGTCGCCGCCGGCGAGGCCCTGCTCTCGCCGCGCGCCACCCGGGGCCTGCTCAGCCATTTCCTCGGCGGGGGCGGCCGGCCCGCCCCGGTGACCGTGGCCCCCCGGCTCAGCCTGCTGACCGACCGCGAACGTGAGCTCATGGCGCTGGTCGCGCACGGCCTGTCGAACGACGACATCGCCGTCCGGCTGCACCTGTCGCCGCTGACCGTCAAGACCCACGTCCACCGGGCGATGACCAAGCTCGATGCCCGGGACCGGGCGCAGCTCGTCGTGCAGGCGTACCAGTACGGGCTGGTTCGTCCGGGTGACCCGGTCCCCGCGAGCTGATTACGGGCTCGTTAAATGCAAATCCTGCAACTCCTTGTCTTGATATCGACACATGCCTATCGTCCGGAGGTAAGCGCTTTCCTGTCGTGGGGAGGGCGGCGCGCACCCCCGATGATGGAAGCGAGACACGGATGAAACGAACAGTCGCCCTCCGATGGTCGGCCGGCGCCGCCACCGGGCTCACGGCCGCCGCGATCATGCTGACGCTGCCGGCCACGCAGGCCCTCGCGGCCGACAACCTGAGCCTCAACGGCGGCGCCGACGGCTCCAGCAAGGCCAGCGGCACCAGCTACGGCAACGTCAAGGACGGCAACACCGGCACCTACTGGTCGCCGAACGGCTCGACCGGGTACGTCTCGGTCAAGTGGAGCAGCGCCACCACGGTCTCGTCGGCCACCATCCGGCACGCCTCGGGCGGCGGCTCGATCAGCGCCTGGCGCGTGCTCAACGGCGACTCGGGCTCGGTGCTGGCCAGCGGCAGCGGAACCCCGGGCACGATCTCGTTCAGCTCGACCTCGCTGAAGAAGCTCACCCTCGACATCACCAGCGCGTCCGCGGCCCCGCGGATCGCCGAGTTCGAGACGTACAACGGGGGTGGCGGCACGACCCCGACCACGCCACCGACGACCACGCCGCCCACGACCACCCCGCCCCCGAGCAGTGGCACGCCGACCGGCGCCTGGCCGTCCTCGGCCGGATCGGTCAGCATCTCGGGCACCGTGAACGTCTCGGGCACCTTCGACGGCGGCATGAAGACGTACTGCTGCATCGGTGACGGCTCGCAGAACGAGTCCCAGGACCCGATGTTCAAGATCGCCAACGGCGGCATCCTGCAGAACGTCATCCTCGGCTCCCCCGCCGGCGACGGCGTGCACTGCGAGGGCACCTGCACCATCCGCAACGTGTGGTGGAACGACATCGGTGAGGACGCCGCGACGTTCAAGGGCACCGGCGGCGGCACCAGCTACGTCATCGGCGGCGGGGCCCGCAACGGCAGCGACAAGACGTTCCAGCACAACGGCAACGGCACGGTCAACATCTCGGGCTTCTACCTGAGCGGGTCCGGCAAGCTGTACCGCGGCTGCGGCAACTGCACGAACTCGTACACCCGCCACGTGCGGATCGACAACGTGCTGCTGAACGACATCGACATGGTCGCCGGCATCAACTCCAACTGGGGTGACACGGCCACCATCACCCGGGTCGTCCTGAGCAACGCCTCGGGCGCCACGGTCTGCGGCAAGTACCAGGGCGTGGCCAAGGGCAGCGAGCCCAAGTACCTGGGCGCGGGCTGGAACGACGCCAACTGCAAGGTCAGTCAGAGCGACATCACGTACCGCTAGGCAATGCCCGCGACCCGCTCGGCGCGCTGCGCCGGGCGGGTCGCGCGGTCCACTGTCGACCGGGCATAGTGCTCGCCATGCTTCTGCCGGCGACTTTCCGCGCCCTGCTCACCTCGATCGTTCCGCTCGCGACGACGATCGCGCTGTCCACGGCGCCGGCGACGGCCGCACCGACGCCCGTCCGTATCCTGAGCGTGTCGGCCGAGAACGTGAAGCCGGGCGAGACGGTGCGCGTGAAGTTCCGCGTCACCAACACCGGGAAGGCCACCGAGACGGCGATCGTCGTGGTCGGGGGCGGGCTCGAGTGCCAGGCCGGGTGCCGGGCCGAGCCGAGTCTCGGAGCGGGTAGGAGCCGGAACTTCGAGGCCAAGCTCGTGGCGCCGTCGGCCGGACCGGGTACAACCGGTCTCAACATCTCGGCCGCCGTACGGCTCGGCGGTCAGAACTATTTCGATCACAAGACGGTGTACGTCAGTAACTCGGCCCCTTCCCCGTCCAAACCGGACAAGACGCTGGTCTCGCGGGTATCCGGCCGAGTCCGTGACGCCGACGGGAAGGCGATCAGCGGCGCGGCCCTGACCGTCCGGGACAGCGCCGGGCACAAGTACCGCGCCACCAGCGACCGCAGCGGCCGCTTCTCCGTCACGTCGAAGGCCGACCAGCCGATCGCCGCCGGTCCGATCACGGTCGTCGCGGCCATGGACGGCTACCGCACCGCGCGTAAGAGCCTGACCGGCACCGCCGGAGGCACAGCGAGCACGCTGCTCACCCTGACCGCCGTGGCCAAGGTCCGGCCGTCGCCCGTCGCTACCGTGAGCCCGCTCGCGGCAGCGGCCGAGCCCGAGACGATCGCGCCTACGACGACCGCGCCGCCCGACCTCCAGGCCGTCAGCGACGAAGGCAGCGGTTCGATGCCGTTCATGGCGCTGGGCGGCTTGCTGATCGCCGTGGGTCTGGGCGCGATCGCCCTGGTGGCGATTCGCCGCCGACACGCTCGGTCTTGATCCAGAGCGGGCCCGTCCCGAATGCCGATCCTGCCCTTGACCAGGCACGCGACGCCTCGTATCGTCCTCGCCACACGGTATTTCTCACCTTGAGGAAAGCCGCTTCCCGCAGAGTGAGAGATGGGGCGCCGCGTGGACACTGTCTTCATCCCGGGCGCGACCTCCGGCATCGGCCTCGGTCTGGCCCTGCGCCTCCAGGCCACCGGCAGCCAGGTCATCGTCGGCGGCCGCCGCACCGACCTGCTGCAGAAGATCCGCGCCGACCACCCCGGCCTCGACACCGTACGCATCGACACCTGCGACCCGGCCTCGATCGAGACCGCCGCGGCCGAGGTCCTCGACCGCCACCCCGGGCTGGACACGCTGATCACGATGGCCGGCATCATGCTGACCGAGGACCTGCGCGACCCGTCCTTCCTGGCCACCGCCGAGAACACCGTGACCACCAACCTGCTCGGCCCGATCCGCCTGGTCGCCGCGTTCCTGCCCACCCTGCTCCAGCAGCCCCGGGCCACCGTGATGACCGTGACGTCCGGCCTGGCCTACGTGCCACTGCCGGCCACGCCCACGTACAACGCAACAAAAGCGGCAATCCACTCCTTCACTGAGAGCCTCCGCGTGCAACTCGACGGCACCGCCGTACGCGTCATCGAATTGGCCCCACCCGGAGTCCGGACGACGCTGATGAACCAGCAGGACGACCCCACCGCGATGCCCCTGAACGACTTCCTCGACGAGGTGATGGCCCTGCTGCAGACCCAGCCGGACGCCCCGCAGATCCTGGTCGAGCGGGTCAGATGGCTCCGCGACGCCGAGGCCGAGGGCCGCTACACCGACGTCCTCGACGTCCTCAGCGGCCGCCACCGCTGACCACCGGGGCGGGTGCGACCGCCGTCACGCGAGGCGGCTTCATGTCGTACCCACGTCGTAGGCTGCCGTCGATGGTCACACGAGGGGTAGAAGGCGCCTACCTGGGCGCACTGCGGGCTTTTCAGAATCCCATGCTCGCTCTCCTCCATCAGAATCACGCTCCGTTCGTGGTGACCGTGCTGGCGATGGTGTTCACCGCCGAGCGGCCGGCAGTGGCCGTGGCCGACACCCACGCCGAGATCAACGACGCGCTCGAGCAGTTGCGGGCCGCGGGTCACGAGCCGCTGCCGGCCGGGAACGCGCGTGACCTGTGCCGGCAGTGGGTGCAGGCCGGGTGGCTGATCCGGCAGGTGTCGGACGACGACGTCGAGGTCTACCGGCTGTCCGCGTACGGTGTCGGCGCCCTCGAAATTGCCGGCCGCGTCGGTGGCGTGCGCACGAGGGTGTCGCAGTCCCGGGTCCGCACCCTGCTCGAGGCGATCGAGCGGCTCGCCCGCGACGCCGACCCCGACGCGGGGGCCCGCATGCAGCGTCTGCACGACGAGATCGACGTACGCCGGCGAGAGCTCACCCGGCTCGAGCAGGGCGGCCCGGTCGAGACGGCCGAGGACGAGCAGCTGCTCGAAGCGGCCGAGAACGTGCTCCACCTGGCCCGCGAGCTGCCCGCCGACTTCGCCCGCGTGGCCGAGTCGATCAAGGCGATCCAGCGCGACGTGGTGGCCGAGCTGCGGCACGACGTCCGGCCGACCGGCGACGTGCTGCGCGAATACCTGAGCCGCGGCCAGCAGATTCTCGACGCCACGCCCGAGGGCCGGGCCTTCGCCGGGGCGTTGCGGCTGATCGGCGACCCGGCCCAGATCGACGACATGTGGGGTCAGGTGCGCACGGTGCTGCGGCACCGGTTCGCCGAGCTGCTGCCGGAACAGCAACGGCGCGAGCTCAACGAGATCTCCCGCCGCATCGAACAGGGCGTCAAAGAGGTGCTGACCGCCCAGCGGCAGGCCTCCCACGTCATCACCAGCCAGGTCCGCAACCACGACCCGATGCGCGACCGTCAGGTCGACGAGCTGCTCCGCAGCGTGATGACCAGCCTGCACAAGTGGGTTCCGGGCTCGCGGCGGGGCGAGGCCGTCGACCCGCTGCGTCGCCTGCCCGTGGCCGACGTCGGGCACCTGCGGCAGCGGATGAGCGACCTGCAACCGCCCCAGCCGCCCGAGCCGTTGCGCGAGTGGGACGACGACGCCGACCTGCCGTCCGCGGACACCCGGGCCTGGGGCGGCCCGCGCTACGCCGAGCTGCGCGAGCATCTGACGGCCTTCGCCGGCGAGACCGGCACGGTGGATGTGACGGCCGCGTTCCGGGCCGCGGCCGAGGACCTGCGGCGGCCGGTCGATCTTCTCGGCCTGCTGGAAATCGCGTACGACTCCGGGCTGACCGAGACGGCCGAGATCACGGTGGTCGACACGGTCCGGCCCGATCAGACCCGGCGACGATTCGCTCTCGGCGGCGCGACGGCGACGGTGGAGAGGAGCGGCGACGATGACTGAGCCGGACACCGGGTTCATCGACCCGATCTCGATGGAGGACGACCCGGCCGAGCTGTTCGCCGGTGACGCCGGCACGCTCGACGCGGAGGTCCGCCGGGTGCTGGTCCAGCTGCTGCGGCGCAAGTTCCTGCGGGCCGACAAGCATTCGGCCCAGTGGCGCACCCTGCTCGAGAACCAGCAGATCATCGCCTCCCGGCTCAACGACCTGTTCGTCCGCCTGGTGGTCGACCACGACCGCGGCGTCGCCTACAAGGAGCAGGTGCGCCCGGCCGAGCTGGACGTGCCGATCCTGCTCAAGGACGACCCCTACAACCGGGCCGAGACGCTGGTGCTGGTCCACCTGCGCACGGTCTTCCAGCGGGAACGCGGCACCGGCGAGACGTCGGCCCGGGTCGACGTCGAGGAGCTCGAGCAGACCGTGCTGACGTATTTCGACCCGGAGGACCGCAACCTGGCCCGCGGTCAGCAAGAGGTCCGCAACGCGGTGCAACGCCTGGTCACCGAGGGTCTGCTGGTCGAGGAGTCGGCCGGTCGCTACCGCATCACGCCGCTGGTCGAGGTCGTGCTCAGCACCACCAAGCTGGCCGAGCTCGAGCAGTGGCTGCGCGAACGGAACGAGGCCCCGGCATGAGCATGATCGACACGTTGTTCGGGCTGATCCCGGCCGCCTCGCGCGGTCAGCAGTGGGTGGCGCGCGACCTGCAGCTGGTCAACTGGGGTGGCTACGACGGCTATCACCGCCTGCGCCTGGCGCCCGGTGCGACCCTGCTCAGCGGTGGTTCCGGCTCGGGCAAATCGACGCTGATGGACTCCTACATCGCGCTGCTCATGCCGCACACGACCCCGTTCAACGGGGCCTCCAACGGTGGCGTGATCGGCCGGCCCCGGGGCAAGGACCAGCGCAACATCCTGTCGTACGCCCGGGGCAAGCTCGACGAGTCGCGGTCCGGTGGCGAGACCAAGTTCCGCGTACTGCGCGGCGACGGCCGCGACACCTGGTCGGCCATCGCGATGACCTGGGCCGACCAGTCCGGCGCCGAGTTCACCGCGCTGCGGGCCTGGTACGTGCCGTCGTCGGCCCGCACCCTGGACGACGTGACGACGGTCCGCGCCACCTGCGACCACGCGTACGCCCTGCCGACGCTGGAGGGCCCGGCCAAGAACCGGCTCGCCCGGGCCGAGGTCGTGGCCACCGGTCTGACCTGCTTCGACACCGACCGCGACTTCACCGCGCGGCTGCACAACTCGCTCGGCATCGGCGCCGCCGGTGACGGGCACAAGGCCGTGGCGCTGCTGGGCCGGATCCAGGCCGGTCAGCAGATCACCACCGTCGACGCCCTGTACAAGACGATGGTCCTCGAGGAGCCGTCGACCCTGGCCACGGCCGACGCGGTGGTGCAGCAGTTCGACGAGCTGTCCGGCACCCGCACCCGCATGATCACGGCCCGCCAGCAGGTGAAGGCGCTGACCCCGATCCGCGGGCACCGGCGGACGATCGACGACGCGGCCGAGACGCTGCGCCTGATCGACGAGGTCGGGGCGTTCACCGACACGTCGTCCCCGGCGTCGTTGTGGCGGCACGAACAACGGCTCGACATGTTGCGTACGGCTGAGGAAGATCTGGCCGGACAGCACCGGCGGGCCGAGGCCGAACTGTCGGAGATCAACGCCCAGGTCGCGGCGGCCGAGACGCAGCTGTCGGCGGCGACCGACACGCTCCGGGCCTCCGGCGGCGACCGGCTCGAGACCGCCCTGCGCGAGGTCCGCGCGGTCGAGCAGCGGTTCGAGGACGTCAAACGCGCGCGGGCCCAACTGGACGGCGAGCTCACCGGCATCGGCGCCGCCGTCGCGACCGGGGACGAGTTCGCCGCGCTGGTCGAGACGGCACACCGGGCGCTCGGTGACACCGACGCCCGTACCACCGCGCAGGACGAGTTCGCCGAGGCCAAGGCCGAGGCGAAGCAGGCCGAACGCGATCTGGTCGCCTGGCGGGCCGAGCACGCCGCGGTCAAGGCGCGCCGGGGCAACATCCCGACCGAGCTGCACGTGGCCCGGGCCATGCTGGCCGAGGCGGCCGGGCTCACCCCGGCCGACCTGCCGTTCGTCGGCGAGCTGATCGAGGTGCAGACCGAGTTCGAGCCGTGGCGCGGGGCGTTCAACCTGGCCCTGGGCGGGTTCGCGACCCGCATGCTGATCGACGCCGGGCGGCTGACCGAGTTCCGCGAGGCGATCAACGCGGTGCCGACCGCCCGGCGGATCCAGTTCGAGGGTGTCCGCACCGGACTGCGCGACGAGGTCAGGCCGGACCGGAAGACCCTGGCCGGCCGGCTCGACTACCAGCCGTCGCCGTTCACGGCCTGGCTCCGGGGCGAGCTGGCGCGGCGGTTCGACTACGTCTGCGTCGACACCCCCCGGCAGTTGTCGCAGCACCCCAAGGCGCTCACGATCACCGGCCAGATGTCGCAGGGCGGCCGGGGCGCCCACGGCGGCAGCGGCCGGGCCAACGTCCTCGGTTTCACCAACAACCGGCTGCTGACCGACCTCGAGGACAGGATCGTCGAGGGCGCCCGACGCCTGACCGAGGCGACCGAGGCGGTGGCCGGGACCCAGCAGAACCTCGAATCGTTCGAGACCAGGCGCAGCACGTATCAGTATCTGACCAAGCTGTCGTGGGACCAGGTCGACGTCGATGCTGTTGTCGCGCAGCGCGACCGCTGGAACCGGGTGGTCGACGAGATCCGTTCCGGCAACCCCAAGGTCGATCAGCTGCAGCGTCAGGTGGACGACCTGCGGACGCGGGTCCGGCAGCTGACCGAACGGGTCGGCCGGCAGAAGGACCAGGTCGAGAAGCTCGGCGGGTCCTGGGAGTCGACAGTCGACGAGGTGGACCAGGCGCAGCGGGCGCTCGACACGGCCGCGCAGTCCGGCGTCGAGGTCAGCGACGACCATCGGGCTTACCTCGAAGCGCTGATCACCGACAACGCCGCCGCGTTCGACACGGCCGTGAAGCAGGCGGCCGAACGGCTCCGCGCAAACCAGCAGGCGGCGGCCGACAGCGCCCACCGCGCGCGGAACTCGCTGCTCGACATCTTCGCGACGTTCCTCGAGCGCTGGCCCAACCCGAACCTCGGCACCGATCCGGACGCCGCCTACCGCGACTTCGACCGCCTGCTGACCGACCTGGAGACCAGCGGCCTGCACGAGCTCGAGGCCGAATGGCGCGACAGCCTGCTCAAGCTGTCCGGCAACGACCTGACCGGCCTCGACAGCGAGCTGGCGGCCGCGGTCCGCGAGATCCGGGACCGGATCGACCCGGTCAACCGCATCCTGGCCGACCTGCCTTTCGCCGACGACCGCCACCGGTTGCGCATCGACCCGCAAGAGAGCCATTCCACCGTACGGGCCCGGTTCCGCAAGGAGTTGCGCGAGATCCGCGCCCACATCGACCAGGCCGCCACCGACACCGACCGGGAACGCGCCTACGGCCGCATGGCCAAGGTGATCGACCGCATCCGGCGCACCGCTCCCGACTTCGCCGACCTGGTCGACGTCCGCACCCACGTCCGGATCAGCGCCGAGAAACGCGACATCGACGGCAACCACGTCGCGGTGTACGACCACATCGGCGAGAAGTCGGGCGGTGAGTCCCAAGAGCTGGTCGCCTTCATCGTCGGCGCCGCCCTGCGCTACCAGCTGGGCGACGCCGGGGCCGCCCGCCCCCGCTACGCCCCGGTGTTCCTCGACGAGGCCCTGATCAAGGCCGACGCCCACTTCACCGGCCGGGCCATCGGCGCCTGGCGCGGCCTGGGCTTCCAGCTCATCATCGGCGCCCCCAACGACAAACACAGCGCGATCGAGCCCCACGTGGATGCGGAATACCTCATCCTCAAGAATGCACAGGGCCGCTCCTGGGCCAAGCCCCTGGTCGGCCTGCCCGACGCCTGAGCCCCGTCACCGCGATGACGGCCGGACCGGGTCGAGCCGCACCGTCGTCGGCCGCGCGGTGGGGCTGACCAGATTGCCGACGAACTGGGGTTGTGCCTCGTACTTGGTGCGGTAGGCGAGGTCGACGTCGTCCTGCAGGTGCTCGTCGGTCACCGGCGTCAAGGTGACCGGCACCTCCTCGTCGTCGATGATCACCGCAAGCCCGCCGGGTCCGGTCGCCCGGCTGTACCAGGCCGAGGCCGGGCCGTGCGACGAGCGGATATAGCTGCCTCCGTCCGCGTCGACGGCCCAGATCGGGGTCCGCCACGGCGAACCGTCGGGCCGGACGGTCTGGATGATCACGGTTTCGGTGTCCCGCAGGTGCGCCCGCAGACGCGTTTCGACAGACATGCGGTTACTGCCCTCCTGTGTGTCGGTCTGTTTTCGAAGCTACGAATTCGGCGCGCGGCACGCATAAGTCGTTCGACCGGGCCTGACGCCCGGGGCAACACGGACAAGTCGTCCTACCTATGACCGGTCGCCGACGGCGGGTCACTCTGGATCCGACGAAGGGAGAACGATCGTGGAGAGCTACGCGACGGCCAAGAACTCAGTGGTCACGGCGGCTGACGGCAACGACTACGCCTACCGCGAGACCGGCGCCGGTGAACCGCTCCTGCTGCTGCCGCACTTCCGCGGCAACCTCGACAGCTGGGATCCCGCGCTGGTGGACGCGCTGGCGGCCGAGCGCCGGGTCATCGCGTTCGACAACGCCGGGGTCGGTGGCTCGTCGGGCCGCACCCCGTCGACCGTGGCCGAGATGGCCCGGGACGCTCTGGTGTTCCTCGACGCGCTCGGCGTCGGGCGGGCCGACGTGCTCGGGTTCTCGCTGGGCAGCTTCGTGGCCCAGGAGGTCGCGTTGATCCGCCCCGACACCGTACGCCGGCTGGTGCTGGCCTCGGCCGCACCGCAGGGCGCGCCGGGCATGCACGGCTGGGCGCCCGAGGTGATCGGAGCGGTCGGCAAACCGGAGACCGGACCGGGCGACTATCTCGGTGTGTTCTTCACCGGCTCGGAAGAGAGTCGCACGGCTGGGCAGCAGGTGCTGGGTCGCCTGTACGCCCGCACGGAGGACCGGGACCAGGCCACCACCTGGCAAACCCGCACGGCGCAGTACGACGCCATCTGCGCCTGGGGCATTCCCGATCACGGGCGGCTCGAGCGCGTGAGCGGGATCGCGGCGCCGACGCTGGTCGCCAACGGCGACAGCGACCCGATGATCCTGCCCCGCTACACCCACCTGCTCGGCGGGCTCATCCCGGACGCGCGGGTCGTCATCTATCCGGACGCCGCCCACGGCTTCCTGTTCCAGCACCGCGCCGCATTCGCCGGCGACGTCCTGAGCTTCCTGCGATCCTGAGGAGAACTGTCATGTCCGATCTGCTGGACGAGGTCCTGGCCGCCTACGGTGGCCGTGCCGCCTGGGAACGGGCCAGCCAGATCACGGCGCGCCAGTTCTTCGGTGGCGCGCTGTGGGCGCTGAAGGGCCACCCGGGCGCCCTCGACGACGTGCAGGTGACCGTCAACCTGCACCGCGAGCACACCCGCCAGGAACCGTTCTTCGCCGACGGGCACCACACCGACTTCACCCCGGACCGCATCGCCGTCGAGGATGACAACGGAGCCGTCGTCGAGGAGCTGCTCGACCCGCGGGCCTCGTTCGCCGGGCACGACTTCGCGACGCCGTGGACGCGGCTGCAGCTGGCCTACTTCTCCGGCTACGCCATGTGGACGTATGTCACCGAGCCCATCTCACTCACGTTCCCGGGCGTGCGGGCCGACGAGATCGGCGGCTGGATCGAGGACGGCCGCGACTTCCGGCGGCTGGTGATCACGTACCCGGACGACATCGCCACCCACAGCTCCCGGCAGACGCTGTACATCGGCGACGACGGGCTCATCCACCGCCGCGACTACACGGTCGACATCGCCGGCAAGACCCCGGCCGCCGAATACACCTCGTCCTTCGTCGAGGTCTCAGGTCTGACCATCCCTACCACCCGGATGATCTACCCACACGACGAGAACGGCGCCCGCGTGCCCGAACCGCTCGTGGTCTCCATCCACCTCACCGACATCAAGGTGTCTTGACGAATGGGGATCACCCACCTGATGCGGCGGCGGTGACCAGCCGCTGACCATGTCTACCTTTCGGGTGAGATCCGGCCGAATACCTGCGAACTGTCGTCATGACCCGGCCGGTCCTCGCTCTTCCCTTCATGGCAAAGATTCCGCACCTCCTCCGTATGGCGGCGCTGACCGGCCTGCTCGTCTCCGTGATCGGCCTGCCGGTGGCCGGCGGCCCCGCCTCCGCGGCCCCCGCCGCCCCGCCCTCCCCCGTCGCGACCGTCAGGGCTCCGGCGCTCAGCCCGGCCGCCGTCATGGTCATGCGCCGGGACCGCGACGCCGTCTGCGTCAACGCTCACGTCCAGAACGTCGGCTGGCAGGGCTGGCGCTGCTCCAGCAACCGCCGCGTCGCCGTGGCCGGCACCGTCGGCCGTTCCCTGCGTCTCGAGGCGCTGGCCGTCTCGACCCGCCGCGCCGGCGGCCTGTGCGCCCAGGCCCACGTGCAGAACCAGGGCTGGCAGCGGACCAAGTGCACCGGACGGCAGGGCAACCTCGCCGTCGGCACCCAGGGCCGCTCGCTGCGTCTGGAAGCCCTGCGGCTGAGCGCCCTCCCGGGCGTGTGCGCCCAGGCCCACGTGGCCAGCGTCGGCTGGCAGGGGCTGCAGTGTGCCCGCCGCACCGGGCAGATCCAGCTCGGCACCGTCGGCCGTTCGCTCAGCATCGAAGCCGTGCGCGTGCTCGCCTGAGAGCACTGACAGAGGTGACGGCCCCACGGACCAAGGTTCGTGGGGCTGTTCCGGTGCTACCGGCCGGCCGGGGCGGAACGTCGGCGGCGGCCGGTCAGGGCCAGTACGGCGCCGCCCGCCACCAGCAGGCCACCGGCCGCCGCGAGGGCGGCCACCGGGGCGCCGGTGATCGGCAGGCCCCCACCGGCACCGCCCCCGTTGTCGCCGCCGCCACTGTCGCCGCCGGCCGGGCCGGTGGCGCCGGTTGTCGTGGTGGCGGCCGTCGCGGCGTACTCGTGAGCGACCCCGCTCGAGGCCCGCGCGACAGCCGGGGCGATCACGCGGTAGTCGCGCGTGCCGGCGAACGAGGTTTCGAACGTGTACTTCCCGTCCTGGCGGGCTTTTGTCGTCGCGACCGTGCGCCACGTTGTCCCGGTGCGCTCCTGCAGTTGCAGTTCGCGGGCAGCGTCGGCCTCCTCGAAGGTGGGGCACGGGCCCGGGTCGCACAGGCGGCCGAGCTTGACGGCCTCGCCGGTCACGGTCACCGTGCCGCCGGTCGTGGCCCGGGCCGGGATCTTCGCGGTCAGCCGGCTGCCCGCCACCGAGGCGCTGGCGACCGTGTAGCCGTACCAGCCGTTCGGGGCCGAGCGCACACCGACGTCGACCGGCGACCGGCGGGCCGGCACGACGAACGAGGTCTCGGTGGTGGGCGGGGCCAGATCCTCGTACTCGTTGAATTCGAAGAGCGAGGCGACGGGGATGTAACGCGGCGGGCCCGGGGTGTCAAGGGGGTCGCCCGGGTTGGGGTCGGTGTAGGTGCCCGGCCGCCAGGTCATCAGGATCGACCCGTCCTCGCGGGGCACCACGCCGACGATGCGGGCGGCCGGGTCGCGGTCGGTGTCGAAGACCGGTGAGTACGCCGGATCGCTGATCTCGCCGCCGTCGGCGTCGATCGCCACCACGCGTACGCGGTAATCGGTGTCGTACAAGCCCTGCCACAGCAACGTACGGTCGGGCTGGTCGGCCTCGACGATCTTCGGCCCCACGTTCGCGGGCGCATCGTCATCGGCCCGGACGAGGGTGACCCGGTTGCGCGTCACGCCGGTCTCGGCCCAGGTGATCGCCACGTCGGTGTGCGCGTCCGAGGTCCAGGCCACGCGCACGTCCGAGGGCGCGGGCACGGCCGGGGCGAGCGCGGCGGGCACGCCGGCCACGGCAGGGGTCAGGGCCAGCACGGCCACCAGGTTCCCGATCACGCAGGGGAGCCTAGCGGTCGTTGATCATCTCCGCGGCCCCGCTCGGCTCGGAAGCACCGGACGACACCAGTCAATGCACGTATGCGCGTCCGCTCCGAACTGGCGAATGTAGGAGCAGCCAGAACGGCAGCGGAGAGGACAGCGACATGCCTTACATCACCACCACCGACGGGGCCGAGATCTTCTACAAGGACTGGGGCAGCGGGCAGCCGGTGATCTTCAGCCACGGCTGGCCCCTGAGCAGTGACGCCTGGGACGTGGAGCTCAAGCTGATGGCCGACCACGGTTTCCGGGCCATCGCGCACGACCGGCGCGGGCACGGCCGGTCCACGCAGACGTGGCTGGGCAACGACATGGACACGTACGCCGCGGATCTGGCCTCTCTGGTCGACCAGCTCGGGCTGAAGGATGTCATCGTCGTCGGCCACTCCACCGGCGGCGGCGAGGCGGTGCGGTTCGCGGCCCAGCACGGCCGGGGCAACGTCGTGAAGGTCGTCACGGCCGGGGCGATCCCGCCGGTCATGATCAAGTCGGACAGCAACCCGGACGGCGCCCCGATCGAGGTGTTCGACGCCATCCGGGCCGGGGTGGCCGGTGACCGTTCGCAGTTCTACCAGGATCTGGCGTGGCAGTTCTTCGGGGCCAACCGGGCCGGTTCGAAGATCTCGCAGGGCCAGCGGGACCAGTTCTGGCGGCTCAGCATGCAGGTCGGGCTCAAGGCGGCGTACGACTGCGTGGCCGTCTTCTCCGAGACCGACTTCACGGAGGACTTGAAGGCGCTCGACATGCCGATGTTCATCGCGCACGGCAGCGACGACCAGATCGTCCCCATCGCCGACGCCGCGCTCAAATCGGTGCAGCTGGTCAAGAACGCCACCCTCAAGGTGTACGAGGGCGCGCCGCACGGCATCGCGGGCGACTACCAGCAGGAGTTCGACCTGGACCTGCTCGAGTTCATCCGCGGCTGATGACTGACACCCTGATCGCGCCCGAGTGGGCGCAACCCGGAACCGATCTGTCCGGGTCCACTGTGGTCGTCGTCGGCGGGGCCGGCGGCGTGGGCGAAGGAATCGTACGGGCCCTGCTCGTCGCCGGCGCCACCGTCGTGGCCACCTCGCGCTCGGCCGGGCGCCTCGAGGAATTCGCGCGCCGCATCGACGATCCGCGGCTGCACGTCCGCGAACTCGACCTGCTCGACCCGAGCCTGAGCGAGGAGGCGGCCGCCCTGGCCACCGAGTTCGGCGGCCTGCACGGCGTCGTGATCAGCGTGGCCGACTGGGGCCGGCAGGGCCGCAAACCGTTGCTCGAGCTGACCGATCCGGAGTGGGAGGACCAGCTGCGGCAGAACCAGACGACGGTGTTCCGCGCCTACCGCGCCTTCGTCCCGCTGCTGGACGCGGACGGCATGATCCTGCAACTCAACGGGCTGTCGGCCGACCTGCCCTTCCCGCTGGCGGCGGCGGTCGCCGCGGGCAGCGCGGCCACGAAGTCGCTGACCCGCACGCTCGCGGCCGAACTCGACGGGCGCGGGCCGCGCGTGTACGAGCTGGTGCTGGGGTTCATCCGCACCCGCCCGCGCCGGCTGGCCGGCATCGACGACCCGAACTGGATCCCGGCCACCGACGTGGGTGTGCACGTGGCCGAGGTGGCCGCCGCGACGAGCCCGATCGCCGGCCACACCCTGCACTACTTCATCGACCAGACAGCCGGCCCCCGAGCCGCCGCGGACCAGGGCTGAGGGGTACGGCGATGCTCGACATCATCCGGCCCGGCGATCCCGCCTACCGGTCCGTCCGGCACGTCTACACCGCGACCGGTTCGCCGGCCGCGGTGGTCCGGCCCCGGTCGGCCGACGAGGTCGCCGCGGCTCTCGGGTTCGCCCGGGAGTCCGGCGGCCCGCTGGCCGTCCGCAGCGGTGGCCACGGGATCAGCAGTGTCGCCACCAACGACGGCGGCACGGTCATCGACCTGTCCCGGCTCGACGCCGTCGAACCCCTACAAGACAATTTGGTACGCATAGAGCCCGGCGCCCGGTGGGGCGATGTCGCCGCCGAGCTGAGCCCGCTGGGGCTGGCCATCAGCTCCGGCGACTCCGGCGACGTCGGGGTGGGCGGGCTCGCCACCACCGGCGGGCTCGGGCTGCTGGGCCGGGCCCACGGCCTGACCATCGACCGGCTCACGTCCGCGGAGCTGGTAACCGCCGACGGCACGATCCGGACCGTCGACGCCGAGCACGAGCCGGAGCTGTTCTGGGCCATACGCGGGGCCGGGGCCAACATCGGCGTGGTCACCTCGTTCACGTTCCGAGCCGCCCGCGTCCCGGTCGTCGCGCACGCCACCTTCCAGTACCGCGTGCCCGACGTGGCCTCGTTCCTGCGGCGCTGGGGCGAAACCGTGGAAGCGGCGCCGCGTACGGTCTCGGCGTTCCTGTATCTGCTGGGTGACGGGGTCGCCCTGGCCACCGTGGTCGTCACCGACGCGGACGCCGAGCCCGCCCTGACGCCGTTCCTGCGGGTCGCGCCGCTGCTCGGCCGGCACGTCCAGCTCACGCCGTACGCCTCGGTGGTCACCGCGACGCACGCCCCACAGACCGGCCAGCAGCGGGCGCGCACCCACAGCGGCCTGGCCGTCCACCTCGACGAGCCGGTCGCCGGCCGCATCGCCGACCTGGTCGACGCGGGCTTCGGTCAACTGCTGCAGATCCGTTCGGCCGGCGGCGCCATCAACGACGTCCCACCCGACGCGACGGCGTACGCCCACCGCCACCAGAACTTCTCGATCACCGCGGTCGCCGCCCCCGGCCGGACGGATTTCGACGCCGCCTTCGACAAGCTGCGGCCGGCCCTGGACGGTCTCTACCTGAGCTTCGAGTCGACCTTCACCCCGCAACGCCTGCTCGAGGCCTTCCCACCCACAACCCGGCAACGGTTACGGGCCGTCAAAGCCGCAGTCGACCCGGACGACCTCTTCCACCAGAACTTCCCGGTCAGCGCCCACTAGGACTCGACGAGGGGCTGTTGGCTATTTCGGCCAGTAAGGCCTCCACTTCCACCGCATCGAGCCCGCGGGCCAGCTCGTGGTCGGCGCCGTCCTCGAGATCGAAGTCGACATCGAAAGGGAACTCCGTTCTGGAGAGCCGGACACTTGCACCGCGATTGTTGGGGAACTCGAAGTTCCACCAGGTCGGGTTATGAGAACGACGGCCGCGCCGCAGTTCTCGAGGTGGCCCGGCTTCGTGACGTCGCATACCACGGAGAGCACCTTCGCCCCGGTTTCCGCGCACAACGCGGCCGTCTCGGCCAGGCGTTCCTCGTGCCGGTCGGAGATGGCCAGCGACGCCCCCTCCTGAGCCATCCGGATGGCGTTCTGGCGGCCCAACCCCTTGCCCACGCCGGTGATCATGACGACTTTGCCGTTCAGGCGGCTCATGGTTCTTTCTTCTCAGGCGGTGGTGCCTCCGTCGGCCAGCAGGGTGCTGCCGGTCATGAAGGTGGAAAGGTCGGACGCGCAGAACAGGGCCACCCGGGCGATGTCGTCGGGGGTGCCGGCGCGGCCGATCGGGCCGAGCAGCATCAACGGAGTCGGCGAGGTCCACGCCGGCCGCTGGCGCGGCCAGGATGTTGCCCTCGGTCGGCACGTGACTCGGGGCCACCCCGAGCACCCGGATGCCCAGCGGCGCCAGGTGGGTGAGGCCGCCGGCAACGCCAACCACTCGGCGGTGCGATACCACTTCGGCGGGCGCGATGGGCTGCTGCGGGCGATGATCTCGCGGCACCTCGACGCCGTCCTCGAACAACGACGGGTCTCCCCCGCCGGCGACTGGGCGATGTGCGCCGGTTCGTGATGCCGTCGATGCAGGTGCTCGACGCGCTGCCGCGGCCGAGCCGGCGGGCCCGCTTCCTCGGCCAGGCCCTGCACGAGCCGGCCACGCTGCCGCTGGTGCTGGCGCTCTTCGACGACCAGCCCGACCAGCTGCGGATCCGGCGGTCGCTGATCACCCGGCTCAAGCACCTAGACCAGGCCGTCGTGGCCGGCCGGGCCCGTGACGTCACGCCTCGACTGACCCCGCGGGCCGAGCGCTCCTCCCCCGGCGGCTCGATCCCGACCGCCCCGGCTACGTCGTGGTGCCCGGGGCCGGCGGGCCCGTCACCGGCGATCCGGACGAGGGCGTGGAGACGATCCCGGTGCTGCTGGCCCGCTTCGCCAACTCGGCGGCCTCTTCGAGTACGAACGCCGCGGCATCGTCTGGCGCAATTCCGGTCGTACGCCCGCGGTGATCTGAAAGGACTTTTGCCGTGCCACCCCTTCTGGGCACCTGGGACATCAGCCTGAGGACCCCGATCGGCACCCTGACCGCCGTCTACGTCTTCACCGAGTCCGGCGGCACCGCCGCGACGAAATCCGAGACGGTGCCGCTCGCCGACCTCACCTTCGACGGCACCCGGGCGACGTGGCGGCAGTCGGTGACCCGACCCATGCGCCTGAACCTCGATTTCGACGTGACCGTCGACGGAACGACGCTGACCGGCCACTCCCGCGCCGGTCGGCTGCCTCGCACGACAGTCACCGGCATCCGTCGCGCTGATTAACCGGTTAAGAACGCTTCCGCCCGGGCACAGATACATGCATGTCGATCGCTAGCGAGGACCTGCGGAACTGCCCGGCCCGGATCACGCTCGACGCCGCCCAGCTGGCCTTCTTCGACGGCCTGCCGGCGGAGGCGCCGAGCGTGCAGACCGAGCTGGGCTGCGAACTCGAACTCGGCCACGAGGGCTCCCACGCCGCCCTGGGCCAGCAGGTGGACGCCACCATGTGGTGGATCCAGTGGACCCTGAGCGCTTCCGAGATCAACCCCTACACATGGTGCCCGGCCAAGACCACACCCCACGTCGAGCAACGCCACGACGACGACTGCACCCTGTTCGACGGACACCCGGGGCGTCACGTCGACGGCCGGCTCACCCAGCGCGGCGAG
Organism: Paractinoplanes aksuensis; assembly: GCF_024137025.1. Classification (GTDB taxonomy): domain Bacteria; phylum Actinomycetota; class Actinomycetes; order Mycobacteriales; family Micromonosporaceae; genus Actinoplanes; species Actinoplanes aksuensis. The sequence goes on along the minus strand of NZ_JAMYJR010000060.1, from coordinate 41,599 downwards.
GCCGGATCAGCTACGCCGGCACGCTGACCTGTTGTTCCAGACGGACCTGGTCGGTGACGTCGTAGGCGTACTTGATGATCTTCACCGGTCGGCCGGACAGGTCGAGGATCGGGTTGTAGCTGGACTGGATCCAGACGTCCCGGCCGTCCTTGCCGCGCCGGTGGAAACGGCCGGAGCGGAACTCGCCGCCGCGCAGTCCCGCCCAGAGGTCCCGGTACTCGGCCGAGGCGGCGTACTCGTCGGTGCAGAACATGCTGTGGTGCCGGCCGGCGATCTCGTCCAGCGTGTACCCGACCGTGTTCAGGAAGTTCTCGTTCGCTGTGAGGATCCGGCCGTCCAGATCGAACTCGATCACCGCCTGCGAACGGTCGATCGCGGCCAGGCGCCCGGCGTACTCGACGTTGCGCAGCTTCTCGGCCGTGACGTCGTTGGCGAACTTGACCACCTTCACCGGCTTGCCGTCGGCGTCGAGGATCGGGTTGTACGTGGCCCGGATCCAGACCGGACTGCCGTCCTTGGTGATGCGGCGGTACTCGGCGGAGTGGAACTCCCCGCGTCCCAGCTTCTCCCAGAAGGCCTGGTACTCCGGCCGGCCGGCCTCGTCGGCATCGACGAAGATCCGGTGGTGCCGGCCCCGGATCTCGTCCAGGCGATAGCCCATCAGGTCGAGGAACATGTCGTTGGCCTCGAGCACGGTGCCCTCGAGGTCGAACTCGATCACGGCCTGCGAGCGCCGGATCGCGGTGACCTTGCCCTCGAAGTCAGCGTTGCGGTTCTTGGCCTCGGTGACGTCGACCGCGAACTTGACCACCTTCCACGGCTGGCCGTCGACGCCCAGGATCGGGTTGTACACCGCCTGCAGCCACACCTCGCGCCCGCCCTGGCCGATCCGCCGGAACTCGCCGGAGAAGAATTCGCCCGCCCCCAGCCGTTGCCAAAAATTGGCGTACGCCTGGGACTTCGCCTCTTCGGCCGTGACGAACATCCGGTGGTGCCGGCCGACCACCTCGCCGCGGCCATAGCCGACCAGGTCGAGGAAGTTGTCGTTGGCGTCCAGGATGTTGCCCTCGAGGTCGAACTCGATCACCGCCTGCGACCGCGTGATCGCCTGGATCTTGCCCTGCGCGTCGGCCGCGGCCCGCTTGCCCTCGGTCACGTCGAGCGCGTGCTCGATCACCTTGACCACCTCGCCGGCCCGGTTCTTCACCGGCACAAAGGTCGAGCGGATCCACCGGTCGTGACCACCCGGCCAAAGCAGCCGGAACTCACCGGTGCGGTTGCTGCCGGACCGCAACTGCTCCCACAGGGTCGTGTACTCGGCCGACTCGGCCATCTCGGGCGAGACGAACGAGCGGTGGCCGGCCCCCGCGACCTCGGCCGGATCGAGGCCCACCAGCTCGGCAAAGGCGTCGTTGGCCCGCAGCACCCGGCCCTCCGGGCTGTACTCGGCCGTGGCCGAACCGCGCTCGTACGCCTCGACCCGGCTCTCGAGCTCGGCCAGGAGCTCGTCCGTGGTACCCGTCTGATCCGACACGTCTGTGTCCTCCCGCTCGCCGAAGCCACCTCAGAAGCCTGATCGGTCGCGGGCCGGGCGACCTGAGGCAACATCCGGAAACCGGCCCCGGGGGGTGCACGGTCGCGGTGGCCCTGCAGCCCCTCAGAGGGTCAGCAGGGTCTTGATGGCGCGGCGTTCGTCCATGGCCCGGTAGCCCTCGGCGGCCTGGTCCAGCGGCAGCGAAAGGTCGAAGACCCGCCCCGGGTCGATGCTGCGGTTGCCGATCAGCTCCATCAGGTCGGGCAGGAAGCGGCGGACCGGCGCCGGGCCGCCGTGCAGGTGCACCAGCGAGAAGAACATCTCCATGCCGGGCAGGCTCACGTCGTGGGTCACCCCGACATAGCCGACGTGGCCGCCGGCCCGCGTCGACCGGATCGCCTGCATCATCGACTCCTGCGTGCCGACCGCCTCGATCACCGAGTGCGCGCCCAGCCCGTTGGTCAGGTCCTTGATCGCGGCGATGCCGGCGTCGCCCCGTTCGGCCACGATGTCGGTCGCGCCGAACTCCACCGCCAGCTTCTGCCGCGACTCGTGGCGGCTCATCGCGATGATCCGTTCCGCGCCCAGCTGCCGGGCCGCCAGCACGCCGAGCAGGCCGACCGCGCCGTCACCGACGACGGCCACGGTCTTACCCGGGCCGGCCTCGGCCGCGACGGCGGCGAACCAGCCCGTACCCAGAACGTCCGAGGCGGCCAGGTAGCTCGGGACCAGATCGGCGTCGGGCACCTCGGGCGTCGCCACCAGCGTGCCGTCGGCCAGGGGCACCCGCAGGAACTCGGCCTGCGAACCCAGCGAGCCCATCGGCACCCGGTGCACGCAGCCCGACTGGTAGCCGGCCCGGCAGATCTCACAGGTGTTGTCCGAGGCCCAGAACGAGCCGACCACGAACTGGCCCGGCCGCACCGAGGTCACCTCGGCCCCGACCTCCTCGACGATGCCCACGTACTCGTGACCCATCGGGGCCGGGCCGTCCATCGGCTGGATCCCCCGGTACGGCCACAGGTCGGACCCGCAGACGCAGGTCGCGGACAGGCGGACGACCGCGTCCGTGGGCGCCTCGATCCGCGGGTCGGCCCGGTTCTCCACCCGGACGTCACCGGGGGCGTACATGATCGCGCCTCGCATCAGGCCTCCCGAGCAGCGTCGTGATAGGTGTCGGCCGGCACGGGCTCCTGCCACGTGGTGGGGTCGCCGCCGTCCGGCTTGGCCTCGAGCAGGGCCAGGTGACTCATAAAAGTGTCGGGCCCGGCGCCGTGCCAGTGCTCCTCATCGGGCGGGCAGACCACGGTCTCACCGGCGTGGATGCGCAGCACGTGGCCGTCCCGGGTGCCGACCAGGCCGACACCCTCGGTGACGTGCAGGGTCTGGCCCACGGCGTGCGAGTGCCAGTTGGTGCGCGCACCCGGCGTGAACCGGACCAGGGCGACGGTCATCCGCGACGGCCCGGCGCCGTTGAAGATCGGCGTCATGTAGACGTCCCCGGTGAACGCCTCCGCGGGCGTCTTGACCGTCGGGCGAACAGGCAGAAGTTCCATGCCTCCCAGCAAACCCCGCCGACGGCCCCGGTGGGAGTCACTGACGAAAGGGGTACCAGCAGAACCTCCCTGACCCCGCCGGCGCGTGCCTACCTTCGACAGCGGCGGGTATACCACCGTGTCCCGCGCCTGAAAGGAACCTCATGTCGTACACGCTCAACAACGGCGTCGAGATGCCCTCGCTGGGCTTCGGCGTCTTTCAGACCCCGCCCGGCGAGACCGTGACCGCGGTCGAGGCGGCCCTGTCGACCGGCTACCGGCACGTCGACACCGCCGCCGCCTACGGCAACGAACGGCAGGTGGGTCAGGCCGTCGCCCGGGCCGGCGCCCCAGTCTTCCTGGAGACCAAGATCTGGATCAGCGATTACGGGTACGAGGAGACCCTGCACGGTTTCGACAAGAGCGCGGCCAAGCTCGGCGTCGACCGGATCGACCTGCTGATCCTGCATCAGGCGCTGCCCTCGGAGTTCGGGCGCACCCTCGACGCCTACCGGGCCCTGGAGACGTTGCTGGCCGACGGCAAGGTGCGGGCGATCGGCGTCAGCAATTTCATGGTCGAGCACCTGACCGCGCTGCTCGAGAAGGCCACGGTCGTGCCCGCGGTCAACCAGATCGAGGTGCACCCGTACTTCCAGCAGCGCGAGGTGCAGGAGTTCGGCGCACGGCACGGCATCCTCACCCAGGCCTGGGCGCCGATCGGCGGCATCACGTTCTACCGCGACAGCGGCCATTCCAGCACCCTCGAGGACCCGGTCATCGGCAAGATCGCCACGGCGTACGGGAAGAGCCCAGCCCAGGTCATGCTGCGCTGGCACCTGCAGCAGGGCCGCCAGGTCATCCCGAAGTCGACCAATCCGAAGCGCATAGCCGAGAACTTCGACGTGTTCGACTTCGACCTGACCGATGCCGACCTGGCGGCCATCGACGCCCTGGAGACGGGCAAACGCGGCGGCCCCGACCCCACCGAAGTCACTCTGAAGTCGTTCGGCCGCGAGATCCCCGAGGCCTGATTTCCCGTACGGCCGGGCCGGCAACACCAGGGCGGCCGCGGTGACGGCGGCGCAGAGCTCGCGTTCCGCTCAGCGGTCCCCGGACGGTGCGCCGCGGGGCCGGGTGCGGTGCCATCGGTTCATGGGAGCCGTGGTGATCACCGGTGGGACCAGCGGGATCGGGCTGGCCGTGGCGCGTGCGCTGGTCGAGCGGGGCCGGCCGGTGGCCGTGCTGGGCCGCGATCCGGAGCGTTGCGCGGCCGCCCGCGAAGAGCTGGGCAGCGGCGACGTGCTGGTCGTCGCGGGTGACACCACCGACGCCGACGGCCTGGCCCGGCTGGTGGTTGCGGCGGAACAGCGGTGGGGCGCCGTCGACGGGCTGGTGACGGCGGCCGGGCGGCTGGCCCGGGGAACGCTCGACGAGCTCACACCGGACGAGTTCCGGGCCGCCTTCGAGACGAACGTCCTGGGAACCTGGCTGGCGACCCGGGCCGTCGCCCCGGCGATGGTGACCCGCGGGCACGGTCGCATCGTGACCATCGGGTCGGTGCTCGGCTCGACCGGGGCGCCGGCCCGGGCCGGGTACGCGGCGACCAAGGGCGCGGTGGCCGCGCTGACCCGGTCGCTGGCGCTGGAACTGGCCGGGACCGGGGTGACGGTCAACTGCGTGGCCCCGGGCCCGGTGCGGACGCCGATGAACGAGGACGACCAGGCTGCCGACGCTGCCGTGCAGGCGGCGTTCACGGCCAAGGTGCCGCTCGGTCGCTGGGGCACGCCGGCCGAGGTCGCGCATGCGGTCCTTCCGCTGCTCGACCCCGGCAGCGCCTTCGTCACGGGTAGCGTCTGGTCGGTGGACGGCGGCTATACGGCGCAGTAGAGGTTCGGTGACCGGAACGTGCTGGTTGCCGCCGCCCGGGGCGGGGTCGACGCTCGAGATCCGACCCAACCCGAGGAGAAGCATGACGACAGAGGCGGTGCGGGAACGGTTCCGGCCCGGCGCGGACTATCAGATGTTCATCGGCGGCGAGTGGCTGTCCGCGCCCGACGCGTTCGAGGCGGTCGACCCGAGCCTGGGCAGCGCCTGGGCGGCCATCGGCAACGGCACCGCCCAGCAGGCCGAGGACGCGGTCGCGGCGGCCCGCAAGGCGCTGCCGGCCTGGCGCCGGTCGACCCCGGCCACGCGGCAGGCGATCCTGGGCGCGGTCGCCGACCGGATCGAGGCCGACGCCGAGCTGTTCGCGCGGTTGCTGCCGACCGAGAACGGCCGCCCGGTGCGCGAGGTGGGCATCGCCGACGTGCCGGCCAGCGCGGCCATCTACCGCTACTACGCCGGTCTGGTGCGCTCGCACCGCGGCGACCAGATCCCGGTCGAGGATCCGCACAGCCTGGTCTACACGGTCCGCGAGCCGCTGGGCGTGATCGCCGCGATCCTGCCCTGGAACTCGCCGCTGATCACCGTGGCCAACAAGCTGGCGCCCGCGCTGGCCTGCGGCAACACGGTGGTGCTGAAGCCGAGCGAGTTCGCCTCGGCCAGCGTGCTCGAGTTCGTCCGGCTGATCGCCGATCTGTTGCCGCCCGGCGTGGTGAACGTGGTGACCGGCTTCGGGCCGACGGTGGGAGCGGCCCTGGTCGGCCACCCGGACGTGGCCAAGGTGACGCTGACCGGCGGCGGGCCGACCGCGCGGGCGGTGATGGCGGCCGCGGCCGGCGCGCTGACCCCGACCATCATGGAGCTGGGCGGCAAGAGCGCGATGATCGTGGCCGAGGATGCCGATCTGGGCCGGGCCGTGGCCGACGCGGCGATGGGCATCTACCTGGCCAACGGCGAGGCCTGCATCGCGTCGTCGCGGCTGCTGCTGCACGAGCGGATCGCCGATGACTTCCTCGACCGGTTCGCCGCGCTGGCTCGCTCGATCCGGGTCGGGGACGCGCTCGACCCGGACACCCAGGTCGGGCCGCTGGTCTCCCGCCCGCACTTCGACCGGGTGCTGGCACACGTCAAGAAGGCCCAGGACCAGGGCGTACGGGTATTGGCCGGCGACGAGGAGCTCGGGCTCGGCCCCACGTACAAGGACGGGTTCTTCCTGCGCCCGACCGTGCTGCACGATCCGTCCGGCCAGGCCGACGTCGTCACCGACGAGGTGTTCGGCCCGGTGACGGTGGCCGAGACGTTCAGCGACTACGACGAGGTGGTCGAGCGGGCCAACGCGACCCGCTACGGCCTGGCCTCCGGCGTGTGGACCACCGACCTGGCCCGCGCGCACCGGATCGCCGGTCAGCTCGACGCCGGCATAGTGTGGGTCAACAAGTGGTTCGACCTGCCGGCCGGCGCGCCCATGGGCGGCGTGAAGGACAGCGGCTTCGGCCGGGAACTCTCCTGGGAGACCATGCTGGAATACAGCGCGCCCAAGACCATCAACATCGACCTCGGCGCGCCCCGCTTCCCGCTCTGGGGTTAGTCATTACGTACGCAAGAAGAAGCCCCGGTCGCCGTTGACCGGGGCTTCTCGCTGTCGCCGGACCTAGCGCTCGGTCACCGGGATGGTGGCCAGGGTGTAGCCGAGCGTCGCCGTGTCCTTGTACTCGGCGATGTTGGCCTGGCTCCAGTACTTCGCCGTCACCACGTAGTTCTTGCCGGTGACGCCCTTCTTGGCGTCGTCCATGGCCTTGATGACGGCCATGCCGGTGGCGTACGAGTCCGGGTCCCAGGTGCCGCTGAGCCGGCCCTGCTTGACCGCCTCGATCGCGTCCGGGTCGCCGTTCGAGCCCTGGATGATGATGCCCTCGCCGGTGCCGTCGCTGATCTTGCGCCCGGCCTGGGTGGCCGAGGTCGACGCGCCGATGGCCGACGAGTCGTTGTACGACCAGACCGCGTCCACGTCCGGGTACTTGGTGAACGTGTCGGCGGTCAGCGAGGCCGCGTTGGCCGAGGTGTCCTTGGTGTTGTCGATCTGGGCCAGGATGGTCAGCCCGGCCGCCTTGGCCGCGTCGCTGAAGCACTTGACGTTGGCCTGGATCGACGGCACCGGCGGGCCACCGAGGACGATCACCTTGCCGCCCGGGCGGGTCTCGGCGATCTGCTTGGCCGCCTGCCGGTACGGCGACTGGTCGTCGTCACAGCGGTTGACGCCCCACCACACCGTCGAGGAGACGTTCGCACCCTCCGAGTTGACCCCGATGACCGGGATGTTGGCGCTCTTGGCCTGGGCGTAGGTGCCCTCCATGGCACCGGAGTCGAGGGCCCACAGCCCGATCGCGGCCGCCTGCTGCTGGATCATCGTCTGCACGTTGGAGACCTGCTGGTCGGGCGACAGATTGGCGTCGATGACGTTGACCTCCCAGCCCAGCTCCTTGGCCCCGGCGTTGAGGCCGTTGGTGACGATCTGCTGGCCGGGCTGCGAGGCGACCGGGCTCGAGTAGGCGACCTTGAGGCCGCTGGTGCCGCCGGCGGCCGAGGCGTCGTCGCCCCCGCCGCAGGCCGTGGCGCCGAGCAGGGCGGCGACGCCCATAAGCGAACAAGAGGTAATTTTCCACCGGGAAATGGGCATGACGGTTCCTCCGAGGGGTGAGGGCGCGAGCTGTTAGAAGGTCTTGACGAGGGCCGAGGCAGTCCGCTCGGCCAGCGCCATGATCGTGATCATGGGGTTGACGCCGGGCGCGGTCGGCAACGCGGACGCGTCCCCGATCCAGACGCCCGCGACGTCGTGCAGTTGTCCCCAGCCGTCGGCCACCGAGGTGGCCGGGTCGGCGCCGAGCCGGCAGGAGCCCATCTGGTGGGCCGAGAACGCGGTGTGGTCGTCGATCGGCGAGTCGGCCAGCTGCGCGAGGTAGGCGTCGAAGTCCTCGCCGCGCTTCCAGCGCTGGTCGCTCCAGTGGAAGGTGAAGATCTCGGTCGCGCCGGCCTCGCGGTGCATCCGGGCCAGTTCGGTGTGGGCCCGGACGGCGATGCGGTGGTCGACGTCGTCGTCGAGGTTCCAGTGCACGGCGGCCCGGCCGTCGGCGTCGAGATAGACCTCGCCGCGGCCGTGGTCGTGCGAGACGCCGTGCCAGGTGGCGAAGTAGGGCAGTTTGCGGAGCTGGTCGCGGGTCGTGCGGCCGTCCACGAACGGGGACTGCCCGCCCCAGGTGCCCGGGTTGAGGGCGAGGCTCTCGACCAGGAAGCCCCCGCCGTCGACGACCCGGGTCAGGTCGAAGCTGACGGCCGACTGGATCTGGCCGTGCCAGGCCTCGATCGGCTCCTCGTAGACGCCGGTGACGATCCAGGCCGGGTGCAGGGTGAGGTTCTTACCGGCCGCGGGACCGCCGATGCCGGAGCGCAGCAGCACCGCGGGTGACTCGATGCCGCCGGCCGCCACGACGACGTTGCGCGCCGACACCGACAGCGAGGTGGAACCGTCGACGGTGGCGAGAACACCGGTGGCCCGCCCGTCCTCGACAACGATCTTGTCGACGTGCGCGCCGACGACGATCCGCGCCCCGGCGTCGACGGCGTCCTGCAGGTACGTGTGCAGGGTCGTCCGCTTCTTGCCCTGCTGGCAGCCGGCGTTGCAGTAGCCGCACAGCTCGGAGTCGTCGTCCCGGGCCGCGTTGCGGGGCAGTCGCTCGTGGCTGTGGCCGAGCGAGGCGAGCCCGGTGATCATGGCCCGGGTGTTGGCGTTGTACCGGGTCGCGTCGGTGTTGACGCCGATCCGGTCCCACACCATGTCGGTGTACTTGTCGAAGTCGGGTCCGTCCAGCCCGTCCAGGCCGGAGGCGGCCCACAGCTCGCGGATGTGCTGCGGCGTCCGCAGGCAGACCATCGAGTTGATGACCGTGCCGCCGCCCAGCGTGGCGCCGGCCAGCACGCCCATCTGCCCCGACGACGACCACAGCGAGCCGCCGCGCAGGAACATCGTGGCCGCGCCGAGCGAGTCGATCTGCCGGAAGTCGGCCTCGTTGCGGTACTGCGCGGCCTCCAGCACGAGCACGGACTTCCCGGCCTGGGCGGCGCGGGCGGCCACGATCGCCCCGCCGGCGCCCGACCCGATCACCACGACGTCGGCGTCCAGCTCGGCCGAGCCGGGCGGCAGGGCCACCAGCGGCAGCGTCTTCGGCGCCGGCGGCGGCGTGGTGGCCGGTCCCGGGTAGCCCAGCGCGGGCCAGGTCGGGTTGGTGCCGGTGTCGTCCACGGCCCCGACCAGCGTGGCCAGGGTCATGGCCTTGAGCTGGCGCACCGCCAGCCGCAGCCGCATCGACTCACCGGCCACCGCGTGCAGCGTCGCCGTGCGGGTGTCCAGGTCGGCCTGGGCGAAGCCGTAGCCGAGCCGTTCCACCAGCTCGGCCACCGCGCCCCGGGTGAGCGCGTCGAGCCCGCCGACCGCGCCGGCCACGGCCACGTCGATGCCGCGGGCGGCCGCGCCGTCTCGGTAGAAGGCCACCGTCGCCTCGTCGGCGCCCTCGGGGGCGCTCAGCGACGGGGCGAACGTGTCGCACACGGCCCGGATGACTGTTTCCACGAGAATCCCCTTACGCCTTCTTGCCACGGTTGAGCCGCAGCCAGCCGCGATCCCGGGCCACACCCAGGGCCACGGCCACGATCAGCACCACGCCGTTCACGGTGCCCCGCCAGAAACTCGACACGCTGCTCAGCGTCAGGCCGTTCTGGATCACACCCAGGAACAGCACGCCGAGCACTGTGCCGCCCACGCCGCCGGCCCCGCCGGTGTACGCGGTGCCGCCGATCAGCACGGCGGCCACGACCGTCAGCAGCAGCGTCGAGTCGATGCCGGGGCTGGCCCCGGTGAGCCGGCCGACCTGGATGAGGCTGGCCACCGCGGCGGCCAGACCGGCGATGACGAACACGCTCAGCGTCGTCCGGTCGACGTTGATGCCGTTGAGCCGGGCCGCCTCCCGGTTCGAGCCCAGCGCGTACACCCCGCGGCCGAAGGTCGTGTACCGCAGCACCAGCGCGGCCACCACCACCAGCACGATGTCGAAGATCAGCACGTACGGGATCCCGGCGACCTCGCCGTTGGTGATGTTGTAGATCGGCTTGAAGTTCTCGATCGCGAACACGTTGATCGTCTTGCCCTGGCTCATCACCAGCGCCGCGCTCTCGAAGACCGACAGGGTGCCCAGCGTGACGACCAGGAACGAGATCTTCACGTACGAGATGAGGACCCCGTTGATCACGCCGAGCAGCAGCCCGACGAGCAACGCGCCGCCCACCGCCACCAGCGCGCCCTGCCCGTGCTGGAGCAACAGCCCGTACGTCATGCCGGTGACCGCCGCCGCCGAAGCCGTGGACAGGTCGAGGCCGCCCGCGATGATCACGAACGTGGCGCCCACCGCGAGCACCAGCACGACACTGTTGCTGGCCACGATGTTCGTAATGTTGCCCCAGGTCAGGAAGATCGGCTGGCTGATGCTCAAGAAAATGACGAGCAGGATCAGGCCGGCCAGCACCCCGGTGCTGTTGCCCGAGGCCCGCCACACGCCGGCCAGCAGCGCGCCGGGGCCGGAACGCCCGGAGGGTGGCGACGAGGCCGGGCCGGCGTCGTCCCGGCGGATCGTGGTGTCCTGGCTCATGACGGTTCTCCGAAGTCCTCGGTGTGGGTGCGGCCGCTGACCGCGATGGCGTTGAGGTGCACCTCGGTGAGCTGCTCGCCACTGCACTCGCCGTGCACCGCGCCCTGGAAACAGACCAGGACCCGGTCGGCCAGGCCGATCAGTTCGGGCAGCTCGGAGCTGATGATGACGACGGCGGCGCCGTTCTCGGTGAGTCGTTGCAGCAGGGCGTAGATCTGGCTCTTGGAGCCGACGTCGACCCCGCGGGTGGGTTCGCTGAGCACGTAGACCGGGCAGCCCAGGGCGAAGATCCGGCCCAGGATGGCCTTCTGCTGGTTGCCGCCCGAGAGCTGGGTGATCAGCTTGGCCGGCGAGGACGTCTTGACGCCGTACTCGGCGATGGCCTCGCGCACCCGCCGGTTCTCGGAGCGGCTGACCACGCCGAACCGGGAGATCTTGGGCAGCCAGGTCAGCGTCATGTTGTGGGCGACGCTGCGGGTCGGCAGCAGGGCCGCCCGCTTGCGGTCGTCGGGCACCAGGCCGATGCCGGCGCTCAGCGCCCGCCGCGGGTCGCCCAGCGCGACCGGCGTGCCGTTGACCCGCACCTCGCCCGAGGCCGCGACGGCCCCGCCCAGCGCCATCCCGAGCTGGGCCTTGCCCGACCCGACGAGCCCGGCGATGCCGACGATCTCGCCGCTGCGCACCTCGAACGAGGTCGGGGCGAGCGCGCCGTCGGCCGAGGCCAGGTCGCGCACCTGCAGCACCACCTCGCCGGGGGTGCAGTCGCGCGAGCCGTAGTAGTCGTTGAGCTCGCGGCCGACCATCATCCGCACCAGCTGCGACTCCGGGGTGGCGGGCAGGGGCACGGTCCCGACCAGGCGGCCGTCGCGCAGCACGACCGCCGAGCCGGCCGTCGAGTACAGCTCGGGCATGCGGTGCGAGATCATCAGCACCGCGACACCGCGCCGGGCCTGCTCGCGCACCAGCTCGAGCAGCCGCTCGGTGGCGTGCTCGGACAGCGAGCTGGTGGCCTCGTCCAGGATCAGCAGCCGGGCCTGGGACGAGACCGCGCGGGCGATCTCGACCTCCTGCTGCAGCTCGACCGACAGGTCGGCGACCTTGGCGTCCACGTCGACGTGCACGTCCAGCGCGGCCAGCTCCTCGCGGGCCCGGGTCCGCATGGTGGCCCAGTCGATGAACCGGCCGCGGCGGGGCAGCCGGCCCAGGAAGACGTTCTCGGCCACGGTCAGCTCCGGGGCCAGCGTCAGCTCCTGGCTGATCATCACGATGCCGAGCTTGAGGGCCGTGGCCGGGTTCGCGATCACCGTCTCGGCCCCGTCGACCAGGACGACGCCGCCGTCGGGCTGCTCGGCGCCACCGATGATCTTCGACAGGGTCGACTTGCCCGAGCCGTTCTCACCGGTCAGCGCGACCACTTCGCCGGGACGCACGGAGAGGCTGGCGTCGTCGAGCGCGAGAACGCCCGGGTATCTCTTCGAGACGCCGCGCACCTCGACCAGAGGCGCTGTGTTTGCGTTCATCGGCTACCTCCCTGGGGCGCCGGGGTGAGTTCACCTTCCGGCTACCGGATTGGCGCTCACCCTGGCACCGGTGGGTTACCTCACTAAGCAGGCTGTTCCGCTGAACGGACTGCGACCGGACCGCAACGTTCGGAGATTTCGCCGGCGGGTCCGCTGGGTGGACCGCGGACCGGGCGCGGGCCCGGCCGGAGGCGTGTGGTGAGGGCATGACCCCACAACCGATCCGCGGCTACGCGACGACGCCGTACGGCCAGATGCACTACGCCGAGCTGGGTGACGGCCCGGCCCTGCTCCTGCTGCACCAGACCCCCCGTTCGCACGACGAGTTCCGCGAGGTGCAGCCGCTGCTGGCCGCGGGCCACCGGGTGATCGCGATGGACATGCGCGGCTTCGGGCTCAGCGCCCCGCTGGCCGCGCCGCAGACGATCGAGGCCATCGCCGACGGCGCGTGGGCGCTGCTCGACGCGCTCGGCGAGCAGCGGGTGGCCGTCCTGGGCCACCACACCGGCGGCGCGGTCGCGATCGAGATGGCCGCCGCGGCCCCGGCCCGGGTCTCGGCGCTGATCCTGTCGTCGGCGCCGTTCACCGACGCGGCCTACCGCCAGGGCCACGCGGGCGGGCCGGGCGTGGACGAGGCCGACACCGCCGAGGACGGCAGCCACCTGACGAAGCTGTGGGCCCTGCGGCAGCCGTACTACCCGCCGGGCCGGCCCGATCTGCTCGACCGCTTCATCCGCGACGCGCTGGCCCCGGGCGTCGACCCGGCCGAGGGGCACCTGGCCTGCGCCCGCTACGTGATGGAGGACCGGATCGGCCTGGTCACCGCGCCGGTGCTGCTGATCGGCGCGTCGGAGGACCCGTTCGCGCTGCCCGACGTCGAGCGCCTCCGTTCGCACCTCACCGCGGCCAAGAACGTCGAGACCGCCGTCATCGAGGGCGGCACCATCCCCCTGATGGAGCAGAAGGCGGCCGAAGTGGCCGCCGTGACCCTGGAGTTTCTCGGATGAATCCCACCACGCTCAAAGCGGTCTGCGACACCCTGATCCCCCGCGTGCCGGCCGGCGACGGTGACAACGCCGACGCGGCCACCCTGCTCGGGCTGAGCGCTTCGGACCTGGGCATCGACGCGATCGCCGCCGCCGTGATCCCGATGCTGGCCCCGCACGTCCAGCAGAAGATCGCGATCACCCTGGACAGCCTGAGCGGGGTCACGGAGGACGAGCTCCCCCGCCGGTGGAAGCAGGCCCTCGACGACCCGGACACCTATCCGGGCGCGATCATCCTGCAGAGCACGGTGCTGGCCATGTTCTACACCGGGCCCGACGCCGAGGCCAGGAACCCGACGTGGCCCGCGATCGGTTACCCGGGCCCGCTGCTGCCGACTCCGGCCGAGACCGAATTCCCCAAGACCTTGCGTACGGTGGAACCCGGCGACGACCTGACCGCGGACGCCATCGTGATCGGCTCGGGCGCCGGCGGTGGCGTGGCGGCGGCCCGGCTGAGCGAGGCCGGGCTGCGGGTCCTCGTACTGGAAAAAGGGTCGTACCGCAACGAGCCCGACCTGCCCCAGCTCGAGGCGCTGTCGTTCCCCAACCTGTATCTGGGTGGCGGTTTCCTGTGGTCGACCAGCGCCTCGGTCGGGCTGCTGGCCGGCTCGACGGTCGGCGGCGGCACCACGGTCAACTCGATGGCCTGCCTGCCCACCCCGGACTACGTGGTCGACGAGTGGCGGGCGCGGGGCATGCAGGGGCTCGACGAGTACGGCGAGCATGTGCGGGCGGTCATGCAGCGCATCAACGCCACGCCGGCGAACACCGTGCACAACGAGGTCAACAAGATCCTGATCCGGGGCTTCGAGGCGGCCGGGCACGCCTGGCAGACGCTGGCCCGCAACGCCCGCGACGACGAGTCGCGCTACTGCGGCGAGTGCAACGCGGGCTGCCTGACCGGGTGCAAGCAGTCGACGATGAAGACCTTCCTGCAGGACGCCAGCGACACCGGGGCCCGGCTGCTCCCGAACTGCGACGTGCGCCGGATCCTGGTCGAAGAGGGCAGGGCCACCGGCGTACGGGCCATGGCCGGCGACCGCGAGGTCGTGGCCCACGCCCCGATCGTCGTGCTGGCCGCCGGCGCCCTGGCCAGCCCCGCGCTGCTGCTCGCCTCGGGCCTGGGCGGTCCCGCCGTGGGCCACAACCTGCACGTGCACCCGTCGTACTTCATGAGCGGCGTCTTCGACGAGGACGTGAAGGGCTGGGCCGGGCAGATCCTGACCAGCGTCTCGCACGACTTCGACCACGTGGCCGGCGACCACGGTTTTGTCGTCGAGGCGGCGCCGATGGGTCTCGGCTTCTGGACGGCGCTCACCCCGTGGCAGGACGGCGAGGCGCACAAGCGCGAACAGCTGCGGCTGCGGCACGTCTCCGGCGTGTGGGGCTTCGCCCGCGACCACGGCTCGGGCCGGGTGGAACTGGGCCCGGACGGGATGCCGCTGATCCGCTGGGACCTGACCGACGAGGTCGACCTCGAGGTGGTGCGGCGCTGCCACGTCGAGCTGGCCCGGCTGCTGCGCGGGGCGGGCGCGCGCGAGATCTTCACGTTCCTGCCCGGCGATCCGCGCTGGCGCGAGGGCGAGGACTTCGAGGCGTTCCTGACCGTGTTGAGCAAGCTGGACGGGCCGGACGTGCTGACGCTCTCGGCGCACCAGTCGGGCACGTGTGCCACCGGCACGGTCGTCGACGGCGAGGGCCAACTGTTCGACGTGAAGGGCGTCTACGTGGCCGACGCCTCGGCCCTGCCCACGGCGCCCGGCGTCAACCCGATGGTCTCGATCGAGGCGTACGCGGCCAAGACCGCGGCCCACATCGTGGCCGCGGTCAGAACTCCTGGGCGCTGAGCAGCTTGGTCATCCGGCGGCCGACCAGGTTGAGCAGGCCGGCGAACCGGTCCACCTTGGCCCGCGTCGTCGGGGCGGTCACCGACAGGGCCGCCACGACGGCGCCGGTCGCGCCGGTGAGCGGGATGGCCACGCTCATGTAGCCGATCCGGGTCTGCTCGAACTCGGCCACATAGCCCTGCTCGCGGGCCTTGCGCAGCTCCTGTCCGAGCAGACCCGGCGCGACCGTGGTGCGCGGCGTGACCCGGGTCAGCGGGGCCGACATGACCTCCTCGAGCAGCTGGCGCGGCCCGAACGCGAGCAGCGCCTTGCCGGTCGCGGTGCAGTGCAACGGCATCCGCCCGGCGACCCGCGACGGCCGGCTGATCTGGGTCTGCTCGCCCGAGACCTTGTCCAGGTAGAGCACCTCGAGCCCGTCCGACACGGCCAGGTGCGAGGTCTCGTTGGTGGCCTGGACGAGGTCGATCATGAGCGGACGGGCCAGGTCGCGCAGGATCCGCTGGCGCGGCACCCGCTGACCGATCTCGAACAGGCGCATGCCGAGCCGGTACTCGCCGTTGCGGCGCTCCAGCAGGCCCCACTGCACGAGTTCCTGGCTCAGCCGGTGCACCGAGGCCTTGGCCAGACCGGTGCGGCGGGCCAGTTCGCTGAGGCTGAGCGTCTCGTCGTCGAGGCCGAACACTTCGAGGATGCGCCGCACCTTGCCGAGGACGCTGTTGCTGTCGGGCGCGGGGTGCGGCTCGCGGGGGTCGGGTTGGAACAAACAGCCGGGGCTGGGGCTGGTCTCCATCATCATCCGAGGTTCGTCCAGCCGCCGCTCGCTCCGCAACGCAACGGTCCGGTCAACGGAACGTTTCCGCCGACCGGACCGAAAAGAGGATCAGAACGTGATGACCGCGCGCCCGCGGATGTGCCCGGAACGCATCCGCTCCAGCGCGTCAGCGGCGTTGTCGAGGTCCACCGACTCGACGGCTACGCCCAGCTCACCGGCCGCGAGCCGGCGGATCAGCTCGGGCGCCAGCTCCCGGGCCCGCCGCTCGTGCCGGATCATGTTGACCGGCAGCAGGGCCACGTCGGCCAGCAGCCAGCTCGGCAGGTCGATGGTGACCTCGGTGCCGGCCACGTAGCCGACCACGACGGCCCGCCCGCCCTTGCGCACCCAGCCCGTACGGCCGATCAGGCCCTCGCCGCCCAGCGTGTCCACCAGCAGGTCGAACTCCTCGCCCCTCTCCTCGCCGAGGGCAACGCCGGTGACGCCCGCGGGCACGCCGGCCAATTGGTCTTCACGGCCGACGAACCCGGTGACCTCGGCCCCGGCCAGCACGGCCTGCTGCGCCACCGAGGCGCCCACCGCGCCGGCCGCGCCGACCACGGCCACCTTCTCGCCCGGCTGCACCTTCGCCACGTCGTGCAGCACGATCGAGCCGGTCGTCATGGGTACGAAGAACGTCGCCGCCACCTCGGCCGGCAGCTGCGGGTCGAGCACGGTGACCGCCTTGCGCGGCACCACCACTCTTTCCTGCCAGGTGCCGTCGCGCAGCAGCCCGAGACCGCCCCCGCGCAGCATCACCTGGGTGCCCGGCTCCAGGTCGTCGGCTTCCAGCACCACGCCGCTGCCCTCGACCCCACCCGTGTACGGCAGCGGCGGCTTCATCGCAAAGTTGCCCGACGCTACGGTCAGGTCGAGGTGGGCCAGCGCCGCCGCCTGCACCTGGACCAGCACCTGGCCCGGCTCGCGGACCGGCTCGGCTATGTCCTCCACCACCGGGTCCTTGCCCCAGTCGTGGATGCGCAGGGCCCGCATCAGCCGGCCGCCTTGGCCAGGAACTCGAGCGACAGCGGGTTGTAGAGGGCTGCCTGCTCGTGCTGCGGCCAGTGCCCGGTCTCCTCGAACAGCTCGAGCTGCGAGCCGGCAATGGCCTCGTGCATGGCCTGGGCCTCGGGCACGTCACCGAACGGGTTCTTGCGCCCCCAGACGATCAGGGCGGGCTGGGTGATCTTGGCCATTTGCGCAGGGGTCAGCAGGTTGCGCTGCCGGATCTCCATCTTCTGCAGCGACAGCAGGTTGTCGATGTTGGCCACGAAGTCGGGCTCGTGGTAGATCCGGTGCCGCACGTCGACCAGCTCCTCGGTCGCGTTGACCGGGTCGGCCATGAGCAGCCGCAGCCGCTTGCGGGTCAGCTCGACGTCGTCGGTGGCCACCGCCTGCCGGGTGCTGGAGTCGATGCGCTGCATGACCTCGGGGTTGGCCACCGTGCCGCCCGCGCACAGCAGTTGCAGACTGGCGATCCGATCCGGGTGGTCGACGGCGGTGCGGGCGCCGACCCAGCCGCCGAGCGACTCGCCGACGATGTGCGCCTTCTCGATCCCGACGGCGTCGAGGTAGTCGAGCAGGTGCTTCACATAGAGCGGGATCTCGTACGGGTGGTTGGGCTTGCCGGTGTAGCCGTGCCCCAGCATGTCGATCGCGTGCACCTCGTAGTGCTCGGCGTGCGGCCCGATGTTGCGCGTGAAGGCCTCGAGGTGCCCGCTCGTGCCGTGCAGGAACACCACCGGGGCGCCCGCGCCGGCCCGCAGCGTCCGGGTCTTCACGCCGCCCGCGTCGACGTACGAGAGCGAGAACGGCAACGGCGACAGGTCGGTCCAGATGGACATGGCTCTCCTACGGCTGGTTGATGCGGTGGACTTGGGTGTTGCTGCGCTTGGCGAGCTCGCGGCCGGCCACCACCAGCAGGGCGGCGCCGGTCAACCACAAAATGATCTTCACTGGGAAACCTCTTCTCGGCGGGCGCAGTCGTTCAGGAACGCGGCGACGATGGCGTGGTAGCGCTCGGGCTGTTCCTCCTGCAGGTGGTGGGACACGTGGTCCATCACGTGCAGGTTCCCGTTCGGCACCATGCGGGCCAGCATCATCGGGTAGTCCGGGGTGAGGAACGCGTCCTCGCGGCCCCACATGAACAGCGCCGGCGCCTGCACCTGGCCGAGCTCGGCGGTGAGGTCCTGCCAGTCGCCGCGCGGCGAGTCGCTCATCGCCGCGAGCGCGCGCTCCTCCGGATCGAGGCTCTGCTCGTAACGCATGTCGAGCGTCGACTCGGGCAGCGCGGCGGCGTCCCACCACTCCAGGCGGGTGATGAGCTGCCGCATCTTCTCGCGGGTCGGGCCCTCGCCGCCGTAGTAGACGTCGCGCGCCGTCCGGCCGCGGTGGCCGTTCTCGGGCAGCGGAGCCAGCGGGCCGTAGAAGACCGGCATGCTGCCGGTGACGACCAGCGACCGTACGCGATCGGGGTGTTTCGCGGCCAAATTGAGCGCGATCGTGCCGCCCCACGAGTTGCAGACGAAGTCGGCCCGCTCGATGCCCAGCGCGTCCAGCAGCTTGACCTGGCTGGCCGCGTGGAAGTCCCACATCGGGCCGGTGATGCGCACCTTCTCCGACCGGCCGTACTGGAGGATGTCGGGGATGACCACCCGGCGGTCGGCCGCGAACAGCTCGGCCACCGGGCCGAAGTCGCTCCAGCCGGTGCAGCCGGGGCCGCCGCCGTGCAGGAAGACGGTGTCGAGCCCTTCGCCCAGGTCGAGGTAGTGGTACTTCGCCCCGCCCGCGTCGGCGTACTTGCCTTCGGGTGCTGCTGTCATCGTTCCTCCTCGGAGTTCGCGACCGCGACGCGGGCCAGCACCTCGCTGAGCCGCCGCATCTCGGTCACCTGCACGGTGTTCATGCCGAGCGCGAAGTCGATGCCGGGCAGCGGCGCCTTGGGCATGCCGACCCGGGCCGTGGGGATGCCGCGCGCCCGCAGGATGTTGGCGTCGGTGGCGCCGCTGTTGTCCGGAACGGGCGCGTGCGGCCGGCCGGACGCCGCCTCCCACGCGCGGATCGTCTCGGTGATCACCCAGCTGCCGGGGTCGGTGGTGGTGGCCGGGATGTGCGCCACCAGCTCGCACTCGGCGTCGGCACCGACAAAGGCCTCGAGTTCCCGGCGTACGGCCAATGGGGTCTGGCCGGGGGCCAGGCGGATGTCCAAGCGGATGCGGCAGGCGGCCGGGGTCACGGCGAGCATCCGCTCCCAGCCGCCGGCGACCGAGCCGATGAT
Source organism: Paractinoplanes aksuensis (assembly GCF_024137025.1). GTDB lineage: Bacteria > Actinomycetota > Actinomycetes > Mycobacteriales > Micromonosporaceae > Actinoplanes > Actinoplanes aksuensis. The sequence continues at coordinate 22,452 of NZ_JAMYJR010000060.1, read as the reverse complement.
GCCTTGCGGGGCGGCCGTGGCCGTGCGGTGCCGGGCCGGGAAGCCGGCCAGCCATCGCTCGAGGCGGACGATCAGCTCGGCCGCGGTGACGATCGGGTTCTCGTAGGCCAGGCGGTGGCGACTGCCCGCGTACGTGTGAATGCCCTTGACCGTCAGCTCGAACCAGCACAGGCCGACCTCGTCGTACGCCACGAAGTCACCGGGTTTGGCGATGATCGCGTGGTCGGTGTACCAGCCGCGCTCGAGCAGGAACGACGCTCCGACGCCGTGGCCGGTGTTCGCTCGTCCGCTTCCGATCGCGTTCGTCGGCATGCCGCCGGCGCCGAAAGCCAGCACCAGATCACCCTTCGGCTCGGCTTCGACCGCCTCGACCGCTTCCGCGTACGCCTGACCGACCACCAGGACGCAGGCGGCGTGACCCTTGGGGTTGCCGGCGCCCAGGCCCTGCACGAAGTCACCGTCGGCCATCGCCTCCGGCCGCATGTCCGGTCGCAACTCCGGCCCGATCCACGGCACGTCCTCGGCCGGATCGCCGGTGGTGAGCGTGTCGATCGGGGCGTAGAGCATGAGGTCGCGTCCGGTACGGCGGCTTCCGACGCGGCCGACGGCGTTGGCCTGATCGTCGTCGATCCGCTGTACCTGTCCGGAAATTCCCGACATCTGCATCTGGTCGGCCAGCCAGGCGGCGAGGGTCGCCTCCCGTCCGGTCGGGCTCGGGATCGAGGTGACGGCGACCGCCGCCGCTCGCAGCCGTTCGGGCGTGATGCGGCGCAGTACCTCGGCGAGCAGCTCGCTCACCGATCACGCTCCGCGCCGGGCCCTCCGGCGGCCTCGGGACGGATCACGCCGACGCCCATGCCGGTCAGCCACTCCGGCATCGGGCTGTAGGCCAAGGTTTCCCCCGGCGCGAAGCCGAGCGCGGCCGCCATGGTGAGCCAGGTGCGGATCTCCTGGCCGCCGTTGCCGGCCTCCTCGCCGATCCGCGCGGTGGTCCAGTCGGTGTAGTGGCCCAGCTCGCCCCGGTCGAGCCGGCCCAGGAAGGCCTCGTCGAACTCGGGGAACAGGGTGGGCCGGGCGCCGACGATGATCTCGCGGCGGCGCTTGTCGTACTTCTCCCACTCGCCGCGGCCGTTGCGCCACGCCTCGACCAGGAACTCCTCGTCGTCGCCGTCCGGGTCCTGCCAGCGGCTGGGCCAGGGCAGCTGGTGGCTCAGCCCACCGCTCGCGACGACCACGACGCGCTGGCCGCTGCGCTCAATCGCGCGGGCGATGTTGCCGCCCAGCTCGACGCAGCGCTTCACGGTCGGCAGCGGCGTGGCGAAGACGTTGATCACGAGTGGGGTGACCGGCACGTCGAGGTCGCGCAGCAGGTACTGCACGGCGTGGCTCTGCCCGTGGTCGATCGTCATCTTGGCGCTGATCGCGACCTCGGTCCCCCGCTCGACCAGATCCTCGGCGAGCGCCTGCGCGAACACCGGATCCGATTTCTGCGGGCCTTTCGGGGTGCCGCCGTCACCGGCCGCGATCACCTCGTCGACACCGAGCGTGAACGACGGGATCAGGTCGAGCCAGAAACCGCGGAAGTGGTTGGAACCGATGATGACGACGTTGTCCGGCCGGGCCTCGGCGATGGCGTCGCGAGCTTCTTCTAATGCATCCCGAAAACGCTCGGCCCGGTCGATGCCGGCCACCTTGTCCCAGTGGGTGTTCATCAGCGTCGAGTGGGAGGCCGCGACGCCGAGCACGATCTCGCCCATCAGCGGGTGACCTCCGGGCGCGCGTCCGCCTCCGTGATGCCCTGCCCCTTGAGCTGCTCCAGGCGCTCCTCGGTGACGTCCTCGGCCAGCTTGCGCCACTGCAGCAGCGAGTCGTCGGGGCGGTAGAGGCGCTCCGGCGGGGCGTCGGTCACCTCGACCATCCACTTGTCCTGGCCCGAGAACTGGCCGTGGAACAGCCAGCGGATCGCGCCCAGATACTTGGCGTAGAAGGGCAGGGTGGCCAGGCCCTCGGCGAAGTTGACCATGACACCCACGTACAGGTGGTTGTCGGCGTCGACCGGCACGTAGAACTCGTAGTGGATGAAGCCGGGGTAGGCGATGCGCAGCACGCCCGGCATCGAGATCGACGCGAAGCCGGGGAACTCCTGGGCCGCGATGACCTCGTTGATCTTGGCCGCGCCGCCGGTGTTGCCGATGTTGCTGTTGACCTTTTCTTTGTTCTTGCGCGTGGGATCGATCTTGTACCAGGCTTTGCCGCTCCACTTGCCCAGGCCCGGGAAGTCGGCCTCCCAGTACTGGTTGTCCTGCACGCGGTAGATCCAGCGGCCGCGCTTCACGATCCGGGTGTCGTTGTGCACCGGCATCGCCTTGAACAGCCGCCACAGCGCCGTCCGGTGCAGGTACTTGGCGTGGCCCTCGTCGTAGCCGTTCTCGGCCGCGAACCGCCAGTTGCCCTCGCGGGGCTGGATCCGCACGCCGACCACGGCCGCGTTGCCGACCAGCTCCTCGGGCAGCTGCTCGTCGATCGGCGGGGCGTCCTCGCCGTCGCCGACGAACAGCCACACCATGCCCAGACGCTCCGCCGCCTCGAACGTGGGCTGGGTGACCTTGCCGCAGATCGGCGAGTTGGGCCCGTCGGTGATGGCCGCGGCCAGGTCACCGGTCTTCAAGTCGAACGTCCAGCCGTGGTAGACGCAGCTGACGGTGCCCGGGAACTGCTGGCTGCCGTAGCTGAGCGGGACACCGCGGTGCGGGCAGCGGTCCTTGAGCGCGTACACCGTGCCGTTGTCCCGCATCACCATGATCCGCTCGCCGGCCAGGGTGACGGCGGTCGGCTTGCCGGTGATCTGCGACGAGAACGCGACCGGGTACCAGTAGCCGCGGAAGCCGGCGGCGGCCGCCTGGTAGTGCGGCCAGCTCGACCAGTCCTGGCGCCCGGGCAGGCGACCACGGCGTGAGCGCCGGGGACGCTCGGCTCGCGGGGTGCGCGGCGCGGATTCTGCGACCATGGATGGTCTCCCCTCTTGCTGTTCAGTGAGGGGAGAGAACCACCGATCGCGGGCCGGCCACAGCACAGGAGTCCACCCACCGAAACGCGTTCCGCTCAGCGGTCCACGGTCCACTCAGTGGTACAGCGGGATCGGCACGGTGCCCGGCGATTCCTACCGTCAGCCCATGCCACCCACGACCATCAACACGGACCTGGCCATCGTCGGCGCCGGGCCGACCGGCCTGTACGGCGCGTTCTGCGCCGGCTTCCGCGGCCTGCGCACCGTCCTGGTCGACGCGTTGCCCCAGCTCGGTGGGCAGATCGCCGCGCTCTACCCGCAGAAGGTCGTGCGCGACGTCGCGGGCCTGCCCGCCGTCACCGGCCGCGAGCTGGTCGACGGGCTGACCGCCCAGGCCGACGCGTTCGGCACGAGCTACCTGCTGGAGCGGCAGGCGGTCGGGCTCGCCCACGAGACCGGTCGCCCGCAGCTCACGCTGTCCGACGGTACCGTCATCGACGCGGGCGCGGTCATCCTGACCGCGGGCATCGGCACCTTCACCCCGCGGACGCTGCCGGCCGGCGAGGAGTTCCTGGGCCGCGGCCTGTCGTACTTCGTGCCCGACCTCAGCGCCCACGCAGACCGCGACGTGGTGGTGGTCGGCGGCGGCGACAGCGCCATCGACTGGGCCAACGCGTTGGTGCCGCTGGCCCGCAGCGTGACCGTGGTGCACCGGCGGGCCCGGTTCCGGGCCCACGCCGCCTCGATCGCCGAGGCCGAGCGGGCCGGCGTGGCCTTCCGGGTCAACTGCGAGGTGACCGAGGTGCTGGGCGACGACTGGGTGTCCCAGGTCCGCCTGGACGACGAGCTGGTCAAGGCGGACAGCGTCATCGCCGCGCTGGGCTTCATCTCGAACCTGGGCCCGATGGCCGACTGGGGCATCGAGCTGTCCGGCCGCACGATCGTCGTCGACCAGCGGATGCGCACCAACCTGACCGCCGTCTACGCCGCCGGCGACGTCACCGAGTACGCGGGCAAGGTGCGGCTGATGTCCGTCGGCTTCGGCGAGGTGGCCACGGCGGTCAACAACGCCGCGGTCGAGCTCGACCCCGAGGCCGCGCTGTTCCCCGGCCACTCCACCGAAACCGTCTAGGAGACTGCGATGCCGTACGTGATCGGTCAGGACTGCGTCGACGTCAACGACCGGGCCTGCATGGACGTCTGCCCCGTCGACTGCATCTACGTCGGCGACCGCAAGAGCTACATCAACGCCGCCGAGTGCATCGACTGCGGCGCGTGCGAGGTCGAGTGCCCGGTCGAGGCCATCTTCGTCGACCGCAAGGCCCGCGGCGACGAGGCCCGCACCCAGTTCGTCGAGGACTCCCGCAACTTCTTCACCCTGGCCCTGCCCGGCCGCGACGAGCCCCTGGGCAACCCGGGCGGCTCCCGCAAGGTGGGCGAGCTGGGCGTGGACACCCCGTTCGTCGAGGGGCTGTAGGGGCTGTCACTATCCTCGCGGATATTGGCATTGCCGCCACTGGATGACGTACTTCGGGCGCGCGACTCTGAGTGTCATGACTGATCTGATGAAGGCCGTGGTGCTCACCCGATTCGGCGGGGTCGACGCGTTCGAGTTGCGCGACGTGCCCGTGGCGGAGGTGGGACCGCGCCAGGTGCGGGTGCGCGTTCACGCGACCGCCGTCAACCCGCTCGACTTCCAGATCCGTCGCGGCGACTACGCCGACCAGGTGCCGCTGCCGGCGATCATCGGGCACGACATCTCCGGCGTCGTCGAGGAAACCGGGTCGCACGTGACCGAGTTCCGCGCCGGCGACGAGGTGTACTACACGCCCCGGATCTTCGGCGGCCCCGGCTCGTACGCCGAGCAGCACGTGGCTGACGTCGACCTGGTCGGCCGCAAGCCTCGCAACCTCAGCCACCTCGAGGCGGCGAGCCTGACCCTTGTCGGCGGAACGGTCTGGGAGTCCCTGGTGACACGGGCCCGGCTCACCGTGGGCGAGACGATCCTGGTCCACGGCGGCGCGGGCGGGGTCGGCACGATCGCGATCCAGGTCGCCAAGGCGATGGGGGCCCGGGTCCTCACCACCGCCAAGACCGCCGACCACGAGTTCGTCCGCTCGCTCGGCGCGGACGAGACGATCGACTACACGACGGACTACGTCGAGGCCGTGGCCCGGACGACGGGCGGCCAGGGGGTCGACGTCGTCTACGACACGATCGGCGGCGACGCGCTCACCCGGAGCCCGCTGACCCTGGCCGACGCCGGACGGGTCGTCAGCATCGTCGACCTCGCGCAGCCGCAGAACCTCATCGCGGCCTGGGACAAGAACGCGGCCTACCACTTCGTTTTCACCCGGCAGAACCGCGGAAAGCTGGACGCGCTGACCGCGCTGGTCGAGCGCGGACTCGTCAAGCCGGTCATCGGTGCGACGCTGCCGCTCGACCGCCTGGCCGAGGCCCACGAGATCTCGGAGAACCGGCGGGCCCACGGGATCCGCGGCAAGGTGGCGATCGAGGTCGCCTAGGGTTTGTTTCGCCCGGCGAAGGTGGCGCGGTATTCGGTGGGCGACACGTCCAGCAGCCGGCGGAAGTGCAGGCGGAGGTTCGAGGCGGTGCCCAGGCCGACCTCGCGCGCGACGTGGTCGATCGACAGCCTCGTACTCTCCAGCAGTTCGCGGGCGGTGTCGACCCGGGCCCGCAGGATCCACTGCAGCGGAGTGCTGCCCGTCTCCTCGGTGAAGCGGCGCAGGAACGTGCGAGGCGACATCCGCGCGTGGGCGGCGAGCCCGGCGATCGTGAGCGGCTGGTCGAGCCGCTTCAGGGCCCATTCGCGGGTCGCGGCCAGGGTCTCGCCCTGGGCGGCGGCCGAGTTGGTCCTCGGCAGGTACTGGGCCTGACCCCCGGCGCGGTAGGGCGCGGTGACGAGGCCCCGGGCGATCTCGTTGGCCGCGCCCACGCCGAGGTCGCGCCGGACGATGTGCAGGCACAGGTCGAGCCCGGCGGCGGCCCCGGCCGAGGTGAGGACGGCTCCCTCGTCGACGAAGAGCACGTTCGGCTCGACCGTGATCTGCGGATGCCGCTTCGCGAGCTTGTCGGCCGCGTCCCAGTGCGTCGTCGCGCGCAGGCCGTCGAGCAGGCCGGCATCGGCCAGGGCGAAGGCGCCGTAGCAGATCGAGGCGATCCGGGCCCCGCGGCCGGCGGCGGTCCGGAGCGCCTCGCGCACCTTGACCGAGATCGGCCGGCCGGGCGGGGCGTACCCCGGAACGAGGACCGTATCCGCCTCGGCCAGGGCGTCGAGGCCGCGCGGGACCGCGAACCCGAAGTCCCCGTGGGCCGGCACCGTTCCGGCCGTGACCCCGCACGTCGACACCTCGTAGGGGAACCCGGTCTCGGGATGGAAGACCTCGGCCCCGATCCCGACGTCGAGCGGGAGCGCCCCGTCGAGGACGAGGACTACCACCCGATGCGGTCGCTGCATGCCTCCATACTTTCACCGCCCCTGGAAGGTCGGCTTTCGCTTGTCGAGGAAGGACTGCAGGCCCTCGGCCGCGTCGTCGGAGGCGATGACCTGCTGGACGGCTTCCCACTCGACGGCCATCGCGCCCTCGATGTCGAGCGGCGCGCCGGCCAGCATCGACGTCTTGAGCAGGCCGATCGTGGCCGTCGGCTTGGCCGCCAGGTCACGGGCCCGCTCGGCCACCACGGCCGGGAAGTCCTCGTCGGGAACCACCTCGTCGAGCAGGCCGAGTTCCAGGGCCTCGACGGCGGTCAGGCGGCGGCCCTCGATCATCAGCAGCTTGGCCTTGTGCAGGCCGAGCAGGCGGGGCAGGCGCTGGCTGCCACCGGCGCCCGGGAACAGGCCGAGCTGCATCTCGGGGAAGCCGAACCCGGCCGACGCGGCGGCGATGCGCAGGTCGCAGGCCAGCGACAGCTCGGCCCCGCCGCCCAGGGCGTGGCCGTTGATGGCGGCCACCACCGGCTTGGGGGCCAGTTCCAGCAGGCGCTGCACCTCGATCCAGCGGCGCATCCGCACGTGGTTGTCCAGCGACAGGTCGCGCATCACGGCGATGTCGGCCCCGGCGATGAAGAAGCGGCCCACGCCGGTCAGGACGAGGCAGCGTACGGCCGGATCGCGGGCCAGACCGGGCAGGACGGTCAGGAACTCGTCGATCAGCTCCGGGTTGACGGCGTTGGCGGGCGGGCGGTCGATCACCACGGTGGCGACCCCGGCCGCCACGTCGACGTTGAGGAAGGTCACGGCATCACTCCAGGACGGTCGGCTCGACGGTGACGCCGCCGAGCAGTTCGGTGAGAACCTCGCTCGTGTGCTCGCCCAGCAGCGGGGCCGGGCGGTCGACGCGGGCGGGGGTCCGGGACAGGTGCAGCACCGTGCCCTCGTGCCGGACGGCGCCGGCCAGAGGGTGCCGCAGCACGGGGTAGAAGCCGCGCGCGGCGAGCTGCGGGTCGTGCTCGGTGAGGTCCTCGCCGGTGGCCACCACGGCGGCGGGGATGCCGTGCGACTGCAGCTGCTCGGCCACCTCGGCGGCGTCCCGCTGGGCGGTCCAGGCGGCCAGCGCGGCGTCGATGCGGTCCTCGTCGGCCTTTCGCTCAACCCGGCCGAGGTCGGCGCTCGGAATACCAGCGACGTCGGCACTCGGAATACCAGCGACGTCGGCACTCGGAATGCCAGCGACGTCGGCACTCGGAATGCCAGCGACGTCGGCGCTCGGAATGCCGGCGAGGTCGGCCAGGGCCCGCCACTGGGCGTCGTCGGTGACGGCGATCGCCACCCACCGGTCGTCGCCGCGCGCGGGGTATACGCCGTGCGGTACCCGGTCGGCGAGCCGGTGGGGGTGCTCGGGCGTGGCGCCGGTGGCCGGAGCGCCGAGCTGCTGTTCCAGCACGGCCGGGCCCATCGCGGCGGCCATGGCCTCGAGCTGGGACAGGTCGACGAAGCCGCCCCGGCCCTCGGCCCGCAATGCCAGCACGGCCAGCACAGCCGCGTTGGCCGCCACCATGTCGCCCAGGCCGAACGTCAGTCCCTGCGGGTCGCCGCCCGGGTCGGCCGTCTCGTGGGTGAGGCCGGACATCGCGGCCAGGGTGTCGGCGAAGGTGACCGCGTTGCGCCACGGACCGTCCTGGCCGACCCCGGACATCGAGACGGCGATCAGGTCGGGCCGGCCGAGCGACGCGTGGTCCAGGCCCCACTTGGCCATCGTGCCGGGGCTGTAGTTGTCGATGATGACGTCGCAGGTGGCGGCCAGCCGTCGGACCAGTTCCTGTCCCTCGGCGGTGCGCATGTTGACGGCGATCGAGCGTTTCCCGCGATTGAAGTTGAGGAAGTAGCCGCCATCGTCGTGGGTGGCCCCGGGCCGCAGCCGCATCGAGGGCGCGAACCGGGTCGGGTCCTGGCGGTGCATCGACTCGACCTTGATGACGTCGGCGCCGTGATCGGCGAGCTGCCGGGTGGCGTACGGCCCGGCCAGCACCCAGGTCAGGTCGAGCACCCGCAGCCCGGCCAACGCGGGCCGGTCGGACGACGCGGACCGGTCCGCTAGCGCGGGCCGGTCTGCTAGCGCGGGCCGGTCTGCTAGCGCGGGCCGGTCTGCTAGCGCGGACCGGTCTGCTAGCGCGGGCCGGTCTGCTAGCGCGGACCGGTCGGACGTCGCCGCCGGGGGCGCCGGGCGACGCGGCTCGCGCCAGGTGACCGGCTCGGCCACCGGCTGCGGGGCGGCGAGGGCGCGGGGCGACGGCAGGCCCGGCAGGCGGACGGCGTAGCCGACGTCGGTGAGCCCGTCCACCTCGACGAAGAAGTCCCGCGCGCGCAGCTGCTCGTTGGTGGCCAGCTGGTCGGCCCGGCTCACCTCGGCCCACGGCAGTGCGCGCCGCCGGCCCTCGGCGCCCAGCTCGGCCGCCGTACGCCGGGCCGCGAAGCGCGCCACCACCTCGTCGACGTGCGGCCGGGCGTTCCAACGGAACACCGCGTCGGCGTACTTCTCGTCGGTCAGGTCCTCGGCCTCGCCCGCCTCCACCATCCAGGCCAGCAGGTCGGTCCACATGCGGTTGCTGCCCGAGTAGCCGCCGGCCGCGGCCCCGTCGGACGCCCGGAACACCCGGTGGGCGACGTGGCCGTAGACCCCGCCCGTCCGCCGGGGGAAGGCACCGCCGTGGATCCAGGCGATGGCCCCGGTCTCGAGGGTGGCCGCGACCGCCTGCTGGGCCGACACGTCGACCAGCTGCCCGAGGCCGTCACGGTCGCGGGCGAGCAGGCCGAGATAGGCGCCGATGGCCGCCTGCGCCCCCGCAACCTGCAGGGCGGACTCGCGCGGAGGCGGCTTCGGCGGCCCTTCAGCCCGCCCGCCGAGCCAGGTCATGCCGCCGGCCGAGGCCACCACGAGGTCGTCGGCCAACCAGTCGCGGCGCGGCCCGGTCAGCCCGAACGGCGTGACCACCACGTGGACCAGGTCAGGCCAGCGGGACTCACCGTCCGCGGTGACGCCGCGCAGCGCCCGGACGGGCCCGCTCTCGACGACGACGTCGGCCTCGGCCGCGAGCGCATCGAGCACGCCCGGGCCGTCGGCCGCGAGGCGGGTGCCGGCGTACCAGTGCAGCGCGGCGGCCCGATCGGCCGGAACGGCAGGCACCCGCACAACATCGGCGCCGAGACCCACCAGGGCCCGGACGGCGGCCGCGCCCAACTCGTCGGTCAGATCCAGGACTCGCATCAGCGTTCCTTTCCGGGCATTCGCCCCAGGTGTTCTCCGGGCGTGGCCGTCAGGTGCTCTTCGGGCGTAGCCGCCAGACGCGCTTCGGGCGAAGCCGCCAGACGTTCCTCAGACGTGGCCGCCAGACGTTCCTCAGACGTGGCCGTCAGATGTTCTTCGGGCGAAGCCGCCAGACGTTCCTCGGACGTGGCCGCCAGACGTTCCTCAGACGTGGCCGTCAGATGTTCTTCGGGCGAAGCCGCCAGACGTTCCTCGGGCGTGGCCGCCAGATGTTCTTCGGGCGCGCGCCTCAAATGTTCGAGATCGGTGGCGGCGGCCACGACGGCCGGGGCGCGCAGGGCGGGTTTGCTGACCTTGGTGGCGGCGTTGCGGGGCAGGGCGTCGAGCACGGCGACGTAGCGCGGCCACGCGTGCCGGGGCAGCCGGTCGCGGCACCATGCGTGCACGTCCTCGGCCGTCACCTCGCCGGCGACGGCGACGAGCAGGTCCTCCTCGGTGAATTCGGAGGGCACGCCGGCCGCGGCGGCCTCGCGGACACCGGGCATCGCGCCGACGACCGTCTCGACGTCCCAGGCCGAGATGTTCTCGCCACGCCGCCGGACCACGTCGGAGTGCCGCCCGCAGAAGACGAGGCGGTCGCCGTCGAACCGCCCGAGATCCCCCGTAGTGATCCATTCCGGCGGCGGCTGGTCGACAGCGGTATAGCCGAGCGTGCTGATGTGCGGCTGGCGGGCGCGGACGGTGATCGCCCCGATCTCGCCCTCGGTGATCGCCCGGCCGTCGTTGTCGCGCACCGTCACGTCGTACTCGGGAAGGGTCTTTCCGGCTGTGCCGAACGCCCGGTCGCCGAAGCGGTTGGACGTGACGTCGCCGAGCTCGGTGCACGCGTACGCCTCGACCAGCTCGACCCCGAACCGGTCGAGGAACTGCTCGGCCAGCCACCGCGGCGCCGGCCCGCCATAGGCCCGGGTCACCTGGTGATCGCGGTCGCCCGGCCCGCGCAGCAGGATAGCCGCGACCGCACCCATGAAGTTGAACGCGGTGACGCCCTCGGCCCTGCAGGTGGCCCAGAACGCCGAAGCCGAGAAGCGCGGCACCGCCAGCAACCGCGCCCCGCTGACGAGGGCGGCCAGCAACCCGGTGTGCCGGATGTTGACGTGGTTCCACGGGAACGCGTTGTAGAGGACGTCGCCCGGGCCGTACCCCATCGAGTCGCTCACCCGCCGCGCGTGCCGGACCCCGGCGAAGTGCGGCAGCAGCACCCCTTTGGGCCGGCCGGTGGTGCCCGAGGTACTGAGCACCAGCGCGGGATCACCGGGTTCGGGCGGCCGGCGCAACGGTCCGGGCCTCAGCTCGTCCAGCGTTCCCGGCCCACCGCCGTCGTCCACGGTCAACACGATCGGGGCCAACGTGGCCAGCGCCGGGTTGGCGGCCAAGGCCCCGGTGCCGAGCAGCGCCACCGCGGCCCGGAGACCGCCCGAGCCCGGCGTGTCGAGGGCAGCCGGCACCTCGGCGCGGGGCCCGCCCCAGCCGGGCATGTCGAGGGCGGCCGGCACCTCGACACACCCGGCCCGGGCCACTCCCGCGACGACGGTGGCGAGGGCGGTCCCGGGGCGGAGACAGGTGACCACCGCCGCCCCGGGGCCGAGGCCGAGGGCAGGCGAGGACAGCTGCCGGGCGACCCGCTCGGCCCCGTGGATCAGCTCGCCGACCGTGATGCTGCCCTCGCCCAGAAACGTCGCCACCACCGCGGCCGGGTCGTCCTCGGCGCGCCGGGTGAGCACGTCGACGAGCGTCTCCGGCCGCCCGGTGACGTCCACCGGCGGGCCAGATCGAGACCGCCCAGACACGTCCATCGCCGGGCCAGATCGAGACCGCCCAGACACGTCCACCGGCGGGCCAGATCGAGACCGCCCAGACACGTCCATCGCCGGGCCAGATCGAGACCGCCCGGACACATCCGCCGCCGGGCCGGGTCGACACAGCCCGGTCCCGTCCGCCGGCAGGCCGGGTCGAGGCTGCCCGGACACGTCCACCGGCGGGCCGGATCGAGGCCGCCTGGTCCCGTCCACCGGCGGGCCGGGTCGACGCTGCTCGGTCCCGTCCGCCGGCGGGCCGGATCGAGGCCGCCCGGGCACGGCCGTCACCGGGCCAGGTTGACCCATACGCCCTTGGTCTCGGTGAACTCGTCGAGCGCGAACGTGCCCATCTCGCGCCCCCAGCCGGACAGCCCGAACCCGCCCCACGGCGCGCCCGGGTCGATCAGCGGCAGCTGGTTGACGAAGACCGTGCCGGCCTGGATGCGGGCGGCCAGCCGGTGGGCCTCGGTCAGGTCGTGCGTCCAGACGACCGCGGCCAGCCCGTAGTCGGTGGCGTTGGCCCGGGCCACGACCTCGTCCTCGTCGTCGTAACTGAAGATCGACAAAACCGGCCCGAAGATCTCCTCGCGGGCGATGGTCATGTCGTCGCGCACGCCGGAGAACACGGTCGGGCTGAAGAAGTAGCCCGCGTCGAGCCCCGGGCCGGAAGCGCGGCCGCCCCCGGTGACCAGCTGGGCGCCCTGGGCGACACCACCGTCGACGTAGCCCGCCACCCGGTCGAGCTGCTCCTGTGAGACCAGCGGGCCGAGCACCGTGTCGAAGTCGAGGCCCGGCCCGACCTTGAGCGTCTGCGCGGCCGCCGCGATCTTCTCGGTGAACTCGTCGGCCCGCTTGCTGTCGACGTAGAACCGGGTGTACGCCCCGCACGCCTGCCCGGTGTTGAACAGCGCGCCCTGCAGGTTCCCGATGACCGCGGCGTCGATGTCGGCCCCGCGCGTGATGATGCTCGGCGCCTTGCCGCCCAGCTCGAGCCCGACCCGCTTGAGGTCGATGGCGGCCGCGGCCGCGATCTGCTGCCCGACCTCGGTCGAGCCGGTGAACGAGATCTTGTTGACGCCGCGGTGGGCCACCAGCGCCTTCCCCGCCTCGGGTCCGCCGGTGAGCACGTTGACCACACCGGCCGGGATGCCCGCCTCGACGCACAGCTCGCCCAGCCGCAGCGTGCTCAGCGGCGTCTGCTCGGCCGGCTTCAGCACCACCGTGTTGCCGGTGGCCAGCGCGGGCGCGAGCTTCCAGGCGGCGATGGCGAAGGGGAAGTTCCAGGGGGTGATCAGGCCGACCACGCCGAGCGGCTCGCGCCGGGTGTAGTGCAGCGTGTCCGGCACCGAGACCGAGGACAGCTTGCCCTCGATCTTGGTGGCCCAGCCCGCGTAGTAGCGAAACACCTGGGCCGCCAGGGTGACGTTGACCCCGGTCGACATGGCGATCGGCTGGCCCTGGTCGCGGGTCTCCAACTCGGCGATGGCGGCCGCGTCGCGCTCGATCAGGTCGGCGACCTTCCAGAGCAGGCGCCCGCGGGCGTCGGGGGTCAGGTCGCGCCAGGCCGGGTCCTCGAACGCGGACCGGGCGGCGGCCACCGCGGCGTCGACGTCGGCCGGGCCGGCCTCGGCGAACTCGGCCAGCGGTGAGGCGGTGGACGGGTCGTACGTGGTGCTCGTGGCGCCCGAGGCGGCCGGCACCCACTCCCCGGCGATCAACAGCTTCTCGGTCACACTGTCCTCCCAGCTAGCGATGCCTGATCTTCGGTCGGGGGCCGGGCCGGATCAACGCGTTCGGACCGCCCACCGGACCGCCACTCACGCCAGTCGCCGGCCCGTTCGAGAGCGCCTGCGGCGCGGTAGAGCGTCGCCTCGTCCCAGTGCCGGCCGACGAGCATCAGACCGGCCGGCAGTCCTTCGCTCAGCCCGCAGGGCACGGACAAGGCGGGGTGCCCGGTGCAGTCGAAGGGGGCCGTGTTGACGACCGGATCGAAGCCCGGGGACGACATCTCGGCCCGGCTGCGCCCGGTGGGCAGCGGGGGCGCCACGAACGGCACGGTGGGCAGTGCGAGGACGTCGACGTCGGCCAGGGCGGCGTCGTACGCCTGGCGCGCGACCCGGACCAGGTTCTGCGCCTTGGCGTAGTAGACGCCCCCGTAGACCTCACGCAGGTAGTGGCCCGCGACCAGCCCGGTCTGGATGGGCGCCGACAGCAGGTGGGCACGCTGCCGCCAGGCCGAGTGGGCCCGCATCAGCGCGGTCTGGTTGAGCCCGGTGATGCCCGGCCAACCACCGTTGCCGAGCATCGCGACCTGGACCGTGCCCTCGAGAATGATCGCCGCCCAGACGCTCATCATCGTGCGGTGCTGAGGCACGGAGACCTCGACGACGGTGGCCCCGGCCGCTGCGAGCCGGTCGACCGCCGCGCGGACCAGTTCTTCCACGCCCGGCTCGGACCGCGGCTGCCCGAATCCCTCGGCCAGCACCCCGATCCGCAGCCCTTCGGCGCCCCCGGCCACCGCGTCCGAATACCTTCCCCGGCGTACGCCGATCTGGCGCGGATCGAGGCCGTCCGGCCCGGCCAGCACGTCGAGCAGCAGCGCGTTGCCGGCCACGGTCGCGGTCATCGGCCCGACGTGGTCGATCGACGGGTCGACCGGCATCACGCCCGTGTAGGGCACGAGCCCGTGGGTCGGCTTGAGCCCGTAGATGCCGCAATGCGCGGCGGGCACCCGGATCGAGCCGCCCTGGTCGCCGCCCACGGCCATCGTGACCGCGCCCGAGGCGACCAGCACCGCGCTGCCCGACGACGACCCACCGGCCGAGCGGGTGGGGTCCCACGGGTTGCGCACCACGCCGTGGGCGCTGGTGTGGCTGCCCGCGCCGTAACAGAAGTACTCGCAGTTGGCCTTGCCGGCCAGCACACCGCCCGCGTCGAGGATGCGGGTCACGATGGTGGCGTCGAAGTCGGGCGCGAAGCCTTGCAGCGTCGCCGATCCGGCCGTCATCGGCACCCCGGCCACGCTCACGGTGTCCTTGACGGCGATGCGATGCCCGGCCAACGGACCGCCTTCGGCGCCGATGATCTCGGTGCGTACGGCCCAGCCGTTGTACGGGTCGTCGGCCGGATCCGGGCGGTGGCCGGGCGTACGCGGATATCGCACCGGCGGCAGCGGCTCGACCATGGCGTCGAGCCCGCCCAGCAGCTCGATCATCGGCGCGATCTCGGCCTGCAGGACAGCGATGTCGGCCTCGGAGAGAGGCAGGGCCAGGTAATCGGCGGCCGCGCGGATGTGCCGGTCGGCCGGTCCGGTGATCATGCCCCGGTCCACGGGTGCGCGGCCTCGAGCTGCCCGGCCAGCGAGAACAGCAACTCCTCGCGGCCATAGGCGGCAGCGAACTGCACGCCGATCGGGAGCCCTTCCGACGGAAGCGAAGCCGGCACCGCCATGGCCGGCTGGCCGGTGGTGTTGAACTGCGGCGTGAAGCAGAGGATGTCGATCGACTTCCGGATCCCGTCCGGGCCGTCGAAGACGCCCAGCTCAGGGGGCGGGTTGGGCACCACCGGACTCAACAGCAGGTCGAAGCCGCCGGTCCACCACGCGGCCATCCGGCGCCGGAAGTCGTCGCGCCAGGTCTCGTGGCGTACGTAGTCGGCCGCGGACACCTTCGCCCCCTGATCGGCCCACCACCACGTCACCTCCTCGAACTCGTCGCGGCGCAACGGCCGCCCGGCTTGGGCGGCCAGGTCGTCCATCAGCACGGTGACGCTGGGGCTGAGCAGGCCCAGCCAGTGCTCGAGGTACGCGGGGTCGGTCATCGCGGCCGGGTACGCCTCCTCGACGCGGTGGCCGAGCGCGGTCAGCCGGTCGGCCATCCGCCGCACGACCGCGTTCACCCGCGGGTCGACCGGGTAGCCGTTCACGTCGTCGACCAGCATCACCCCGATCCGCAACGAGCCCGGCGCGGCAGTCACGGCGTCGAGGAACGTCGTGGCCGGGCGCGGCGCCACCACCGGGTCGCCGCTGTGCTCGCCGGCGATCGCGTCGAGGACGGCCGCGCTGTCGCGCACGCTGCGGGTGATGACGCCGTAGACGTTGTGGGCGGCCAGCGCGTCGCCCTCGTCGGGTCCGGCGCTGACCCGGCCCCGGCTGCTCTTGAAGCCGAACACCCCGCAGTGCGCGGACGGCATGCGCAGCGAGCCGCCGCCGTCGGTGCCCTGGGCCAGCGGCACCATCCCGGTGGCGACGGCCACGGCCGAGCCCCCGGATGACCCGCCCGGCGAGCGGGTCAGGTCCCACGGGTTCCGGGTCGGGCCGAACGCCTTCGGTTCGGTCGTCGATACGAGCCCGAACTCGGGGGTGTTGGTGCGTCCGAGAATGACGAACCCGGCCCGCCGCAGACCAGCCGTCACGTGGGCGTCGTGCGCGGCACGGTGGTCGACATCGCGCAGGAAGGCGTTGCCCTGATAGTCGGGGTCGCCGGCGCTGCCGCTGCGCAGATCCTTGAGCACGATGGGAACACCGCGGAACGGGCCGTCCGGCAGCGGCCCGGCCGCCTCCTCGAGGGCCTGCTCGAACCGGCGGTGGACGACCGCGTTGAGCCGGCCGTCGAGCTCCTCGATCCGCCCGATCGCGGCCGTGACCAGCTCGGTCGGGCTGGCCTGGCCGGTGGCGACGAGCGCGGCCAGGGCCGTGGCGTCTTCGTGGGTCACGTCAACGGATCCCTTCGGTGGGGGTCCTCGCATCGTCGAGCGCGAAGGGCCGGATGGCTCGCGTGGCGTTCCGGTGACCGGTCCGCAGGCCCACGAGGGCGAGCACCGCCTGCACCCCGGCCAGGCCGACCGCGGCCTGCATGAGCGGGTCGTCGTGGCCGGTGAGCAGGTGCAGGCCGGCCATGGCGACGGCGGTGGCGACCATCGTCAGGTGCTCGACGTGGTCGCGGGCCCGGACCGCGCACAGCAGGCACAGCGCCGACAGGGTCAGCATCGGCGCCGTCATGGCCAGCATCCCGGCGCCGCCGCGGGCCAGCACGATGACGTGCAGGCCCACGCAGGCGACGGCGACCGCGGTGGTGAGGCGGCCCATCAGTGGCAGCGCTTCGCCTCGGTGGGCGGCACGTCCAGCGCCGGGTTCCGGTCGAAGAAGTTGACCGGCAGCAAGTGGAACCCGGCCTTCTCGACCGGCATGACCGGCCAGTCCTCGGCCCGCGGGATGTGGGTGACGCCGAGGGTGTGCCACAGCACGACGTCGGTGTCCTCGGTCGGCCGGTCCTGCTTCGTCCATCGGGGCAGGCCGTCGCCCGAGCGGCTCTGGTTGGGGTACTCCCCCGCCGACCGCATCTCGTCCGGCCGGTACGGGGTCACCCACATGTTGCGGGTGGCGAACCCGGCGCGCTCGGCGATCAGTGAGGGTGGCTGCGCCAGCATGGTCGCCGAGCTCCAGCCCGGCAGGAACTTGTACCCCACGGGCGTACCCCAGCGGTTGGTCTTGCCGCGGTTGACCACTGTCCAGTTGCGGGAGCTCTGCGTGTTGGTGACCCAGTCGCCCGCGTTCTCGGTGCCGATCACGGTGCGGCGGACGCCGATCGCGTTGCCGTGCGGGTTCTCCGGGCCGACCGGCGGGCTGTAGGCGTCGTTCTGCACGACGGTGTTCTGCCAGCCGTCGACCTCCATGTCGAGGCGGAACGAGAACAGGTGCTGGTGGTAGGTCGCCACGAGGTTCTCGCTGACCGGCGTGCCGTGCGGCGTCGGCTCCCCCTCGGCCACCGCGCGCGTCTGCACGATGCCCAGCAGCTTGATCTCCATCTGGATCGAGGCGTCCTGGTAGAAGTACCAGAAGAAGCCGTAGTGGTAGTTGCCGACGGTGGCGATGAAGCTGACCACCAGCCGGCGCGAGCGGCGGACGTCGACCTTCCCGGTCACCCAGTCGGTGTGCTTCCAGAGGATGCCGTCGTCCTCCTCGTGGATGCAGATCGCGTTCTCGATCGTCACCGGTTCGCCGTCCTCGCCGGCCAGCACCGCGTCCATGTAGACGATCTCGCCCAGGCAGTCGCAGCCCAGCCGCAGCGAGTTGGCCAGCTTGCCCAGCCCGAACTCGCCGACGTCGAAGGCGCTGCGCCAGAAGTGCTCGGACGACGGGTCGCCGTAGGGCACGACCATCTCGGCCAGCGAGCCGCGGTGCATGATCGAGCGGTAGTCCTCGCCGTCGCGGTACTCGACGGCGTGCAGCACCAGCCCTTCGAGCGGGTGCATGCCGATCCGGAAGCGCCACTTCTGCCAGGTCAGCTCGGGCCCGTCGAGCCGGAACCCGACCCCCTCGGGCTGGGTGATCTCCAGAGGCGCGATGTCCGTACGCATCGGCTGGTTGGCGTCGGCCGTGTAGTTCGCTTCGAGCGGGTTCATCGGGCGTACGCCGAAGTCGTGTACGGCCACGACCTGCCGCGCTTGCAGGTCGACGACGGCCACGACGCCCTCGATCGGGTGGGCGTACCCGTTGTCGTCCGGGAAGTGGCGGTAGTACGAGACCGACCCGGCCATGCGGCGACCGTCGACCGGCACGTCGCCCATGTTGCCGACGCCCCAGGGATCGATCTGCACCTTGTCCATGTCGGTGATGCCGCGCTTGGCCAGCGCTTCGCGGTAGCGCGGGTCCTGCTTGATGAGCTCGGGGGCCAGCTCGAACTCCTGCAGCAGCACGGGGGCCGAGCCGTCGGTGATCGGGGTGCTCGAGACGACCTTGCCCGCGTCCACGTCGACGACCACGTCGAAGGTGCCGGCGGTGTCCCGGTCGAGAATCATCGCCCGGGCCCGGCGCGGCGGCGTCTGCCCGGCCCGCAGCTGGTGTTTGTCCGGCTCGTCGGTGAACACGGAGGTGAAGCCGGGGCGGGTCCCCCCGATCCCCTCGGCCCGGATCGCGGCCGCCACCCGGCTGATCTCGTCGGCGGTCAGGGCGTCGAACAAAGGATGGCGCATGGCCGTGTCCTCTCAGTTGTGGTTGAAGGGCAGCCGGTCTTGCGTCAGAAAGGTCTGCAGCACGTTGCGCGTGATCCGGGAGACGTCGTTCTTCCCGCCGTCGACGAGCAGCGAGCCGCACCACGCGATGCTCGACACCGAGAAGACGGCGCCCTGCTCCGGTTTGGGTTCGAGCACCAGGTCGGCCCGCACCTTGTCGCTGGTCGGCCCGTCGTAACAGCCGTCGGGCAGCGCGACCTCGATCGGATCCAGCCCGTACGACCGGCTGAAGCCCGTCGCCGAGGCCAGGATCACGGCGTCGTGCGAGGTGCCGAGCGCGGTGTCGGCCCGGTCGATCTCGACGCCGGCCGCGCCCGAGCCGTTCACCATCGACGCGAAGTCACCGATCCGGTCGCCGGGCCGCTCGGTACCCTCGAACACGAACGACCAGCGCGGGTCGGCCACATCGACCTTCACGTCGTACGGGCGGTTGAGGTCGAAGCCTTGCGAGGCCATGCCCACGCCGACGAGTCGCTGCGGCGGGATGCCCCGCGTGCGCCACAGGCCGCCCAGCTCGCCGGTGGTCAGGAAATGCCACTCCCCCGGTTCCGGTTGCCAGGCCCGGATCCCGGCCGTCCGCCGGATCTCGATGGTGTGGCCCTCTTCGGGGTCGATCGCGGTGACCCAGTAGAAACCGTTGCCGCCCAGATACATCAGCCGCCCACCGGTGTCGAGATAGGACTGGTAGGCCCGGAACATCGTTGTCGTCGGATACTCGGGGTGACTACCGGTCAGCACGACGCGGTAGCGGCCGAGCAGTTCGGCCCCGCCCGCGTGCACCTCCTCGTCGGTGACCACGTCGAAGTCGTAGCCCTGCTGGGTCAGCCAGGCCACGATGTGCAGGTCGGCGCTGAACTGGTGGGCCGACGTGTCGCCACCGGCGACGGCGGCCCAGCGGTGGTCGTGCCGCACGTTGGGCAGAGGTTTCCGGGTCGAGGTGAAGCAATACCCAGAACCGTCGGTGTGTACGTCGTAAAGGCTGCGCAGGCCCTCGGCCAGCAGATAGCGGTCGTGCTTGTTACCGCCGAACTCGGGCACGTCGGCCACGCCGACGCCCCTGAGATAGTCGCGCGAACCGGGGTCGGCCATCACGTGCTCGCAGCTGTAGGCCAGGTAACTCAGCGTGGGCAGCACGAGCAGCACCGGTGCGGTGGGTTCCAGCGGCGCCACCACGAACGGCAACGTGTCCTCGGTGCCGTCGGCCGCGGTCACCGCGACGCCGTAGACGCCGCTGGGCAGGTCGCCGGTCAGGTCGAGGGTCAGGTCGTCGGACCAGCGGGCGTCGTCCAGGTCGTCGTCGTGGAAGTGGATGGTCCGGTACGACTCGGGACTGAGCCGGGGGTCGGCGTCGTCACCCGCGCCGGCGTGGCCGAGGCAGGCCCGCAGCGGGAAGTTGTGGGTGCGACCGGCGAAGGTGGCACCGAGCCGGTTGGCGACCTGCCGGGGCGTACGGGAAGGGCCGAAGTCCCATTCGGCCAGGCCCTCGAGCACCGGCGACTCGATGCGCCCGTTGAAGAAGCCGGTGAACCAGTCGCCGTCCGGGCGGGCCGCGAACGTGAGCCCGAGCCGCTCCGGCTGCTCGGCCGCCACCGACAGGTCGACGTCATCGAGGTGCGGTGACGAGATGACCGCGCGGGCCGTGCCACCGCCGACCGTCAGCGTGACGTGATACCACCGCTGCGGGTCGACCGCACCGGCCGACTCCGCCGTTCCCAGCGCCCAGCGCCCCTCGGCGGTGATGGCCAGCTCGACCGTGTCCCCCAGCGCGACCAGGGTCTGCGGGTGCGGGCACGGGACCAGCGTGGGCCGGGCCCAGAAGCTCAGATGTACGTCGCGGCCGTCGAGCGGCGACTCGGCGATCGCGAGGCACGAGCCGGCCCGGATCGGCTGCACCCGGCCCGCGAAAGTCTGCCCGTCGAGCGGCGAAGCGACGTCCCGGATGTCCACGCCCGGGCCGAGCGGGTGGGGGTCGCCGTTGAACAACCGCACCAGCCGCGCCGTGAAGCTGTCGGCGGTGGTGCTGAAGCGGGCGTGAACAGTCTCGCCGGGCCGGTAACTGAGCCGGTCGGTGTACCCGATGATGTTCATGGGGCTCACCCTCGCCCCGAGCCCTCGGCCGGACAATGCGGTAGGTCTGGTGACCGGACCGCCTACTTCACCCGAGTGGCCAGCACCCGGCGCAGCTCGGCCAGGGCCTGCTCGGTGCGCTCGCCCCGACGATAGATCGCATGCTGCAGCACGAGCCCGTCCAGGGCGGCGAAGACCAGGGTGGCCAGGGTGCCGTCCGGGTCGTCGATGCCGAGCCCGGCCAGGGTGCCGGCGACCTGGTCGATGTAGTAGTCGTAGAGCTCGGTCACCGGCCCCAGCGGACCCCCGCCGCGCACGGCCCGCAGCAGATAGTCGTACTGGATGAGCTGCCGGTCCGGTCCCTCACTGATCGTGCGGACCAGCCCCGCCGCGAACGACTCGAGGTCGCGCGCGAACAGTCCGGCCTCGGCCGCGTCACGGCGCGCGGCCCGTTCGAAGGCCTGGCTGAGCAGGGCCTCCCGGGTGCCGAAATAGAACCGGACGAGACTGTGCGACATGCCCGCCTGCGCGCCCACCGAGCGATAGGTGACCTTGTCCGGCCCCAGGGAGCCGGCAATGTGGATGGCCGCGTCGAGCAACTGCTCCCGCGTGCTGGCCCGCCCGGCGTCGACCTGCCGGGGAACGTGCGCGTCAGTCATAGCAGGATCATCGACGGTGATCTCGCTCTTCGCCATGCCGGACAGTGTCGCCACCGGCGTCGAGACGGCGTAACAACAGGGTCCAGTGAGCGGTCCAAGCTCGCACCCAGCGGAAACATAAGTTGCCGAGGTTTTACATCCAGCCCTGGACACCGGCCCCCGGTCGGGATCAGAATCGCTGTTGTCCAAGTGGACAACACGAGGAGGCCGCGATGCCGAACAGCCACCCGCCCTCGGTGCTGGGCAAGGCCAAGCTGCTGCTGTCGGCCTTCGACGGCAACCGCCCGACGCTGGGCCTCACCGACCTCAGCCGCCGCTCCGGCATCCCCAAGGCCACCGCGTACCGCCTGGCCCAGGAGCTGGTCGAGCTGAGCCTGCTCGACCGGGTGGCCGACGGCTACCAGCTGGGCTGGCGCATGTTCGAACTCGGGCAGCTGGTGCCCGGCCCGGCCAACCTGCGCCGCCTGGCCCGCCCCGCCCTGCTCGACCTGCACTCGGTCACCAAGGCGGCGGTCCATCTGGCGGTGCGCGACGGCCACGACAGCCTGCTGCTGGAACGCCTGGCGGGCCGCCGCGACACCCGCATGAGCACGGCGGCCGGCATGCGCATGCCGATCTGGTTCAGCGCCTCCGGCAAACTCTTCCTGGCCCACAGCCCCGAGGCCGAACACACGATGTCCCTGCTCGACCAGGGCCAGGTCACTCCCCGCACCCGGCACAGCGTCAAAACCAGCAAACAACTACGAGCCCAGGTCGCCTCGATCCGCGACCGCAGCTGGGCCGAAGAACACGAAGAGTGCGTCGAAGGCTACCGAACGTACGCCGTCCCGATCACCCTGGGCGGCCCACTGCAGGTGGTGGCCGCAGTATCAGTAACCCTCGACGTATCCCGCCGCGACGACCAACAGGCAGTCCGAGCCCTGTGGGCCGTCGGCGCCGACATAAGCCGAACCCTGCAATCCTCGCTGGGCCACGTCCCCCCGGTCGGCGTCCGCCTAGCCAGCTGACCGATAGGTCGTGACAATCGTCAGAGCGAGTATCAGAGCACGGCGAGTTCAGCCGGTCGTAGCATTTGATCTTGGTGGTTTGGTGGGACAGGATGCCCGCCGTGCGTTTGATGCTGA
>NZ_JAMYJR010000006.1 GCF_024137025.1 Paractinoplanes aksuensis | reverse complement strand
CCGAGCGCTCGGACCGGCTTCGGACCGGCCACTACCGCATCCGAGGCGGCCCCCGGAGCGCCCGGGACGGCGCGGGGGGGGGCCCCCCCCCCCCCCCCCGGCCCCCGCCGCGAGCCCTACGAGATCCGGATGGTGACCCGGTCGTAGCGGGTCAGGGGGAACCCGCCGTTGTCAGTGGCCTGGGCGATGACCGAGATGGTCTGCCCCGGCTGCGCGTCGGCCGGAACAGTGACCCGAGATCCGTCGACGGTCACGGTTCCGGGATACGAGCCCTCCTCGCGGTACTGCCACCAGGTCGTGGTGACCTTGTCGCGGTCCGGGTCGGAGATGTGCGCGGCCAGCTTCACCGTGGCGCCGGGGCGGACCCGGATCGTGTCCTGACCCACCACCCGGACCGACGGCGGATGGTTGCCGGCCGACCAGCGCGGCGTCAGCGTCCACCGGATGCGGGCGGCGAAGTCGTTCTGCGCGGCCGCCGCCCACCGCAGCGTGGTCAGATTGGCCACGTCGGCCCCGGTGGCGTCCTTCTCGGCCGGCACCAGCTCCCACAGGTTCGGCGAAGCCGTCACCTGGTACGCCCGTCCGCCCCAGCCGCCGATGGCCGGGTCGGCCGGGTTCTGCAGCCCCGTACGCAATAGCTGGTTGAACACGACGTTGTCGCCCTCGGACAGGAAGTCGTACTTGGCCATCGGTTTGCACCAGCCGCCCGGCGCTTTCACCGGGTCGCCGAACACGTCGAGCGGGTCACCCGGCGTGGTCTGCCCGTCGAGCCACGACCGGTACAGCGAACCCCACGGCCCGACCTGGATGTTCCGCTTGATCCAGGCGCCCGTGAAGTAGACCCGGTCGGCCGGCAGCCCGCGGACGTTCCCCTGCCCGTTGTTGTTGCAGTTGAAGCCCCACGTGGCATAGCCCGCCGACAGTTCCTCCACCTTGACGGCCGGCCAGTTCACCGAGATGTAGTTCGCGTACGTCTCGTCCTGGAACCCACTGGCCAGAATGACCGCCTTGGCCGACACCGCCGCCTTGACCGAAGCCCACTTCGGCGAGGCCGAATACCTCTCCTCGATCGACTTCAGCGCCCGGGCGATCGTGCTCGTGCCACCCCAGGCCTGCAGGTACAGCGGCCGCCGATCCTTGTCCAGCAACAGATCCCGGATCAGGTTCGACCCCGCCGTGTCGGTGGCCATCTCGCCCTCGAACGCGATGTTGCCCAGCCGCACCAACGACTTGAGCTCGGCCGGGCTCGGATAGTCCGAGTCATGCTTGCGCAGATTCGGATAAACCTTGGCGTACGCCGGGATCAGCTCGTTCTCGATGGTCGTGTTCCCGGTCCACCGCCACGACGTCTGCGGTGTCTTGTACTCGCGGTTGGGCAGGAAGAACTCCGTCCCCTTCCCGTCACCGGCCCAGTGGAACTTGCTGCTGCTGTAGATGATGCCCTTCGTGTCGAGCTCGTTCGTGTAGAGCAGATACCGCACCAGGGACGCGATGTCGTCCGATTCCATGTCGGTCGTGACGACGGTGCGCGGCTTCTCCGCGTGCGAACCGCCGGCGGACGCCGGAGCGGCGAAGGTGGTGAGAGTGGTGACGGCGGCGATGGTGATCGTTAGTGCGCGGGGAATACGCATGATGATCTCCCAATCTCGGGTCGGGCTATTCGACGGCGCCGAACAGCGCGTTCTGCACGATGCGCTGCGCGGCCATCGCGTCCTGTCGTTCCTGCGCCTCGGCCAGCGCGGCCGTGTCGAGCCGGTCGAGCGCGCGGTGGAGCCGCTTCAAGGTGTTGATCGCTGTGGTAGCCGCGTCGACGCTGTCCTCCCGGAACGGGAACTGGTCGAGCTGCCACACGCCTTCCCAGTTGTTCTTGCGCAGCGTGTGGAAGAACTCGAAGATCTCGGTCAGGTGGACCGTGCCCACGACCAGGTCGTCGTCCCAGCCGCGCAGGTTGTCGTTGACGTCCATGCCGTACAGGCGGCCGTGGTCGATGATCAGCTGGGCCGCGTCCGACGGCGACTCGCCGCCGTACAGGCTGTGCCCGAAGTCGAGCAGGATGCCCACGTTGTCCAGGCCGATCTCCTGGATGCCGAGCAGCGAACGGGCGGCCGAGTCCCAGGTCATCTTGACCCGGGGCTCGCGCGGCTTGTACTCGATCGCGAACTTGAGGTCGGGGTGCGCGCCCGCCAGTTCGCGCATCCCGTCCACGGCCAGTTTCCACAGCGTGTGGTGGTCGACCTGGAACGGGTAGTCCCAGCCGTCCTGGCCGGGCCAGATCTTGACGTAGTCGGCGCCCAGTTCGCGCACGATGCCCGCGGCCTCGTGCATCAGATCAAGAGCGACCTTGCGTACGCCGGGATCGGGGTTGGTGAACGAGCCGCGGGCGAACTTGCGCAGGTAGATCTCGGGCGTGATGCCGATGGCGGACAGCCCCTGGGCCGCGAGCGCGTCCTTGACCTCGTCGAGGCCGACGCCCGGGGTGAACGGGTAGTTCAGGTCGACCACCGACAGGTCCTCGACCTGACCGGCCAGTTCGATCGCGTCCAGCGTGGTGCGGGCCGGGCCGTAACCGTCGGACGCGTAACGGTCGACGTAGGTGGCGAAGTGCCACAGGCCGGCGCCGAAGCGGGGGTACTCGGTCATGGTGCTCAGCTCCCATGCTGTGGGGTGCGGGCCCGGGCCACCGCCGCCCGCCACGCGGAGCGCTGTGCGGCGGAGTCACCCGGCTGGGGACGGAATTCGTCGTACGAGATGGGTGGGGTGAAGCCCCCGGCCAGGAAGGCGGCGCCGAGGGCGGACAGGTTGGCGGTGCGGGCGCGCAGCACAGGCACACCCGTGAGGTCAGCTTGAATCTGCATGAGGACGTCGTTGCCGGTGGCGCCGCCGTCGGCCAGCAGCGCGTCGGCCGGGCCCATCACGTCCACGACGTCGGCCACCTGGTGGGCGATCGATTCGACAGCGGCCCGGGCCAGTTGCGCGGGTTTAGTGCCCAGCGTCAGCCCGCTGATCAGCCCGACCGCGGTGTCGTCCCACCACGGCGCGGCCAGCCCGCCGAAGCCCGGCACCAGGCACACGCCGTCGCTGGACGCGGAAGCGGCCAGGCGCCCGATCTGCTCGGGCGTGCTGCCCAGCAAGTCGGCCAGCCAGGCCACGGTCGAGCCGGAGGACCGGATGTTGCCCTCGGCTGCCAGTTCGTCATTCCATGCGACGGTCATACAAACCCCGTCGTTGGCGACGGCCCCGAGCCGCATCACCGACGAGCCGGTGCCGTAAGTGACCTTGACGCCGCCATGGACAGGACCGCCGAGTGCGCCGCCTTCTTCGGGGCCGCCGAGCGCGCCACCGCTTGCCGGGCCGCGGGGCGCCCCGGCCGCAGCACGGTCGCCGTGGGCGTACAGCGCCGCGTGCGAGTCGCCCAGCACCGCGGTGATCGGCAGGCCGGCCAGCTCTCCCCCGCGCTCGCCGATGCGCCCCAACTCGCCCGCGGACGGGGTGAGCGAGGGCAGCGCGGTCGACGGGATGCCGAACAGGTCGAGCAGCTCGGGGCTCCACGCGCCGGCCCGCACGTCCAGCAGTTGGGTGCGCGACGCGTTGCCCGACTCGATCTGGTGACTGCCGGTCAGCGCGTACAGCAGCCACGAGTCGATCGTGCCCACCACCGCGTCCGGCGCCCGGTCGAGCAGCCACCGCAGCTTGGCCGCACTGAACATCGGGTCGAGGGGCAGACCACTGATCTCCCGTACGCGGGAAGCCTGTCCCTTCTCGCGCAGGGCGTCACAAATCGGCTGGGCCCGCTGGTCCTGCCAACCCAGCACCGGCCCGGCCGGCTCCCCCGTGCGCTTGTCCCACACAAGGGCCGATTCGCGCTGGGTGCTGAAACCGACCGCGCGCACCCACTCCCTCGGCACGTCGGCCAGGCACTGCGCGGCCGCCACCAGCACGCTGTCGAGGATCTCGCCCGCGTCCTGCTCGACCCACCCCGGCCGGGGATACCGGATCGGCACGGGCGCCGACCCGGTCGCCACGACCACACCCTCGGCGTCGACCAGCAGGCACTTGGTGGAGCTGGTGCCCTGATCGATCGCCAGCACAAGATCGCCCGTCACCCGCCCCAGGCCCCGCCCTCCGCCGGCAGGCCGGTCACCGCCGACAGGCCGGTCACCGTCAGCGGGCCGGTCACGGTCAGCGGGCCGGTCGCCAGCGGGCCGGTCGCTGTCGGCGGCCGGGCTGGGGACGTCAGGCATCGGTGCGGGCCAGGCCGATCGCGGCCTGGCGGATGTCGCCGGTGGTCAGCCCGAAGTGCTCGAGCAGGAAGGCGGTGGTCCCGGTCGGCGCGAACTCCCGGTGGATGCCGAGCAGCCGCATCGGCACCGGCGCGCGCTCGGTGACCACCACCGCCGCCACCGCCGCGCCGAGGCCACCGGTCGTGGTCGCCTCCTCGGCGGTCACGATGCCCCGGGTCTCGGTCATGGCCCGGCGGATCGCGTCCTCGTCCAGCGGCGCGATCGTCGACATGTTCAGCACTCGCACGGATACTCCCTGTTCAGCGGCCTCCTCGGCTGCTTCCAGCGCGCGCGAGACCATGGTTCCGGCCGCCACCACCGTGACATCGGTGCCGTCGCGCAGTGTGGTCGCCGCGCCGAAGGTGAACGGTCGGTCACCGGTCACCGCGGGCACCTTGAACCGGCCCACGCGCAGGAAGGCGGGCCGATTCGCATGGGCCGCCCACCGCACCGCCGAGCGGGTCTCGGCCGGGTCGGCCGGCACGACGACGTCGAGCCCGGCGATCGCCCGCAGCCACGACAGGTCCTCGATCGAGTGGTGAGTCGGGCCCAGTTCCCCGTACGCCATGCCGGGGCTCATCCCGCACAGCACCACCGGCGACTGGCTGTAGGCCACGTCGGCCTTGATCTGCTCCAGCGCCCGCCCGGTCAGGAACGGCGACGCGCCGCACACGAACGGGATGTACCCGCTGAGCGCCAGCCCGGCCCCGACGCCGACCATGTCCTGCTCGGCGATGCCGACGTTGATCAGGCGGTCCGGGAACTCCTGCTGGAACTTGACCAGGTTGCTGGAGCCGACCGAGTCGTTGCACACGGCCACGATCCGCTCGTCCTCGCGGGCCAGAGCGCTCAGTTCCTCGGCAAAAGCGACGCGGCAATCGAACGTTTCACTCGGAGAAGTGACGGGCGCGCTCATCGGGCCAGCTCCGCGGAAGCGGTGACGATCTGCTCGGCCGACGGCACCTTGTGGTGCCACTCCACGCGGTCTTCCATGAAGGAGACGCCTCTTCCCTTGATCGTGTTGGCGATGACGCAGGTCGGCCGGTCGCCGCGCGGGGCCGTGAACGCCTCGTGCAGCGCGAGGTGGTCGTGCCCGTCGACCTCGAGGACGTCCCAGCCGAAGGCCCGGAACTTGTCGTCCAGCGGGTCGAGGGTGTTCGTCTCCTCGGTGCGGGCGCCCTGCTGCAGACGGTTGCGGTCGACGATCGCCGTGAGGTTCGACAGGCGGCGGTGCCCGGCGGTCATGGCGGCCTCCCAGTTGCTGCCCTCCTGCAGCTCACCGTCGCCGAGCACCACGTAGACGTGGCGCGCCGACGCGGAGAGCCGGCCGGCCACGGCCATACCGACGGAGACCGGCAGGCCGTGCCCGAGCGGGCCGGTGTTGGTCTCGACGCCGGGCACCTTGACCCGGTTGGGGTGGCCGTTCAGGGCCGACAACGGCCCGGCGAACGTGTCGAGCTCGGCCGTCGGGAAGAAGCCGGCCGCGGCCAGCGTCGCGTACAGGGCCCCGGCAGTATGCCCCTTGCTGAGCACGAACCGGTCCCGGTCGGCCCACTCCGGCTTCTCGGGGTCGACCCGAAGCACGCTGAAGAACAGGGTCGTGAGGATGTCGAGGACGGACATGTCGCCGCCCACGTGGCCCAGGCCGGCCCGGCCGATCATGTGCAGGTCAGCGGTTCGGGACTGGTTGGCGCGCTCCCGCAGCATCTCGCGGCGGCGCTCGGGACCGGCATCGGTGAACTCCTGCCGGAACCGGCGCCAGTCGGCGGCGGTACCAGGGTCGGCGACCAGCATGGGTGTGCCTTTCTTTACGGTGGTGAAGGGGCGGGCCAGGCGAGGGGCCCGCCCCGAAAAGAAGGTCAGGAGCCGGCGACGGCGAAGTCCTTGACCGTGTCGGCGTTGTCGGCGTTGACAAGCACGCAGTCGATCGACTGCTTCTCGGGCTGGTCGGTCTTGCCGCCGGCCTTGATGTAGGCGTCGGCCTGATCGACCGCCATCTGCGCGATCTTGCTGGCCGGCTGCAGGACGGTGGCCTTGATGGCCTTCTTCTGGATCGACGAGACGACGTCGGGGCTGCCGTCGAAGCCGACGACGATGATGTCCTTCTTGGCCGCCTGCACCGCGGCGTACGCCCCGAGGGCCATGGTGTCGTTGCCGGCGATGATGCCCTTGATGTTCGGGTGGGCCTGCAGGATCGTCTGGGTCTTCTGCAGCGCCTCGGCCTGGTCCCAGTTGGCGCTCTGCTGGGCCACCATCTTGAGGTCCGGGTACTGGTCGAGGATGCCGTGGTAGCCCTTCGAGCGGACCCCGGCGTTGGTGTCGGTCGGCTTGCCGAGCAGCTCGGCGTACTCGCCCTTGTTGCCCATCAGCTTCGCGAACTCCTGGCCGCCGAGCCCGGCGCCCTGGGCGTTGTTGCTGACGATCTGGGCCACCGCGACCCCGGTCTTGTTGATCTCACGGTCGATCAGGAAGGTCGGGATGTTGGCGTCCTTGGCCCGCTGGATCGCGGTCACCGAGGCGTCCGCACCGGCGTTGTCCAGGATGATGGCGGCCGCCTTGCGGCTGATCGCCGTGTCGAACTGCTGGCTCTGCTTGGTCGGGTCGTCGTCGTGGCTGAGCACCAGCGTCTCGTAGCCGAGGCTCTTGGCCTGGGCGGCCGCGGCGTCCTGCTCGGCCTTGAAGAACACGTTGTCGGGCGACGGCGTGATGATCACGATCAGCTTCGA
Source organism: Paractinoplanes aksuensis (assembly GCF_024137025.1). GTDB lineage: Bacteria > Actinomycetota > Actinomycetes > Mycobacteriales > Micromonosporaceae > Actinoplanes > Actinoplanes aksuensis. Next base: position 98,331 of record NZ_JAMYJR010000006.1, on the reverse strand, counting down.
GGCGGCCGGGGCCGCGCTCGAGCCGCCGGACGAGGACGCGTCGTCGTCGCCACCACCGCAGGCGGCCAGGGCGAGGACGGAAGCGGCGCCGACGGCGATGAATGCTCTGCGGGAGGGGAGGTATTTCATGGTGGATCCCTTCACATGCGACGGGGTGAGAAAGGGTTACGCGGTGCGCCGAGTCAGGCTCGACTGCAGGCGCTGCTGGGCCTGCTCGGTGATGACGGCGAAGATGATGACGGCGCCCTTGACCACGGACTGCCAGAAGGTGGAGACCCCGACCAGCACCAGGCCGTCGCTGAGGAAGCCGATGACGAAGGCGCCCATGACGGTGCCGATGATCGTGCCGCGACCGCCGGCCAGCGCGGTGCCGCCGAGCACCGCGGCCGCGATGGCGTTCAGCTCGTACGTCGTGGCCGTGTCGGGATAGGCCGCGCCCAGCTCCGAGGTGAGCAGCAGGCCGGCCAGGGCGGCACAGGCGCCCGAGATGACGTACACGGCAATCTTGACGCGGTTGACCCGGATGCCGGACAGCACCGCGGCGCGCTCGTTGCCGCCGACCGCGAAGATGTGCTTGCCGAACGGCGTCTTGGTGGTGACGACGATGGCGACGGCCGCGACGACGACCATGATCCAGACGGCGACCGGGATGCCCAGGATGCTGTCGACCCCGATGAAGCCGAAACCGGTGTTGCCGCGGGCTTCGGTGCCGCCCAGGTCGGGGTAGGTGCCGCCGTTGCTGTGGAGCTGGGCCGCGCCGCGGGCCACGTAGAGCATGCCGAGCGTGGCGATGAACGGCGCCACCCGGAAGCGCGTGATCAGCAGGCCGTTGACCGCGCCGACCAGGGCCCCGACCACGATGCCGATGAGGATGACGACGGCGACCGAGAAGAACACCGTACCGCCGGGGAAGTTCAGGCCTTTGAACAGCAACCCGCCGGCCACCATGCTGGACAGCCCGGCGATCGACCCCACCGACAGGTCGATACCGCCGGTGAGGATGACGAACGTGACCCCGATGGCCAGGATCGCGTTGATGGCCACGTGCTTGGTCATCAGGATCAGGTTGCTCTGCGTCAGGTACTCCGACGAGATCGAGCTGAAGATGATGATCAGCACCACGAGCACGACCAGGGTGCGCCCGCGCAGCAGGAGCAGCGCGGCCCGGGCCAGCGCGGTGTTGCCGCGCTCCTCCGGTTGCGGCGCCGACGCCGTGGGGGCCGGGGCGGCGACGTGCGTGTCGGTCATGAGTGGCCCTCCAGGACACTTTCGGATGCGGAAGCGGCGACGAGCGCCTCCTCGGTGACGTTCTCGGCGGTGAACTCGGCGGTGATGCGGCCGCGGGCCATCACCAGCACCCGGTCGGCCATGGCCATGACCTCGGCCAGCTCGGACGAGATGAACAGCACGCCGAAGCCCTGGGCGGCCAGCTCGGCCATCAGCCCGGCGATCTGCGACTTGGCCCCGACGTCGATGCCGCGGGTCGGCTCGTCCAGCAGCAGCACGACCGGCTCGGTGAGCAGGGCCCGGGCCAGGACGACCTTCTGCTGGTTGCCGCCGCTGAGCGCGGTGACCAGGGCGCCCAGGCCGGGGATCTTGATGGCCAGCTCGCTGACCTTGGTCTTGGCCGTCCGCTGTTCGGCCGCGCCGTTCAGCAACCCGCTCCGGGTCATGCGGGCCAGGGTGGCCAGCAGGATGTTCTCCCGTACGGACATGGTCTGCACGAGCCCGTCGCGCTGGCGGTCCTCGGGCACCAGGGCCAGCCCGGCGGCCATGCGCGCCTGCACGGTTCCCTTGGGCTCGCGTTTACCGCGCACGGACACCTCGCCGGCGCCGGCCTGACGCATGCCCATCAGCGTCTCGACCAGTTCTGTGCGCCCGGCCCCCATCAGCCCGTAGATGCCGACGACCTCGCCCGCGCTGACGGTGAGCGAGACGTCGTCCACCTTGACCGTGCCCGGCACCGTCAGGCCACGGACGTCGAGCAGCACGTCCCCGACCGGCGAGCTGTTGCGCACGTACAGCGAATCGGGGTCACGCCCGACCATCTGCCGCACGATCCAGCCCGTGTCGGTCTTGCTCATCGACTCGTGCGCGACCAGGCTGCCGTCGCGGAACACGGTGACCCAGTCGCCGATGCGGCGGAACTCGTCGAGCTTGTGCGAGATGTAGATGACCGTGACGTCCTGCTGCCGCAGATCGGCCATCACCTCGAACAGCACGTCGACCTCGTGGTTGGACAGGGCCGAGGTCGGCTCGTCCATGATCAGCACCCGCACGTCCTCGAGCAGCGCCCGGCCGATCTCGACCAGCTGCTGCTGCCCGATCGGCAGGTCGCCGACCAGCGTGTCGGGGTCGATCCGGTCCTGGCCGAGCCGCTTCAGCACCTCGCGGGCCCGGCGCCGCTGACCGCCGGCGTCGACGAACGTGCTGCCCTTGCGCATCTCACGCCCCGCGAACAGGTTCTCGGCGATCGACATGTTCGGGAACAGGCTCAGTTCCTGGTGGATGATCCCGATGCCCCGCTCCTGGGCCGCGCGCGGGCTGCCGAGCTGCACCGGTTCGCCGTCGAGCCGGATCTCGCCGCTGGTCGGCTGCTCGGACCCGGACAGGATCTTCATCAGCGTCGACTTGCCGGCGCCGTTCTCGCCCACCAGCACGTTGACCTGGCCGCGGTAGGCGGTGAAAGTGACGTCCTTCAGTGCCCGTACGCCGCCGTAGTTCTTGCTGATGTTGTGCGCTTCCAGCATCTCGGCCATCACTTGACCGCCAGCTCGGTCGGCACCAGGAAGATCGTGCCCGGCGACAGGGCCGAGAACGCGCCGTAGAAGTCGACCGTCTTGCCCTTCAGGCTGTCGCGGTCGACCTTGGCGATCACCTCGGTCTTGGCCTTCGTGTTGATCTGGTTCGCGACCTCGGCGTAGTCGATCTGGTTGGTGAAGTCGCCGAACGCGATGAACTTGACGGCGTCGCGGATCGCGGTGCCGGCGATGACCGGCCCGGTCGCGATGGTGACCTTGACCGGCTTGCCCCCGGCCACCGGGACCTCGACGGTGACCGGCCCGGTCGGGACGGAGGTGTCGACGTCGGTGACCTTGCCCGAACCCTTGACCATGAAGGCGAACGGGCTGCCGGTGCCGGTCCGGTTGCCGTACTGCTGGCCGGCCGCCACGGGGTCGTCGGCGATCGCCGCGGCCACCGTGGTCACGTCGACGGCGTTGTCGTGCACGGTCGGCACGATCTTCTGCGTCCAGTTGTTCTCGACGTACGTCGCGGGATCGGTCGCCGACGCCTCGGCGGCCACCTGCCCGTCCTTCTCGTAGACGTAGACGCCCGGAATCTTGGAGCAGGCCGTCACCGCCGAGGCCAGCGCGGCCGCGGTCGCCGCGGCGAGCAGTCGGCGTGTGATCACCGTCATGTTGAATATCCATTCATAGGCGATTGGGCATGCCCACACTGTGAATGCTGGATGTCGTTCTTGTCAACGGGTCGTTCCCCTCTCGCTTCTTGCCGCAATTTCCTCGTGACATCGACGCACTTGACGGCGCCGTTCGACCTCGCCGGCATCGTCTCCTCGATGCGGACGGCGACAAGCTGTCGTACCGCTGGTGGCAGTACACCGACGCCGGCACGTACCCGGGCTCCGTGGCGGTCACCGGCGGGTCCACGGCCTCGTTCCGGGTGCCGGCCGACGCCGTACGCGGGCAGACGATCCACCTGATCTTCGAGGTCACCGACGACGGCGCGCCCGCGCTGAAGCACTACCAGCGGGTCATCGTCACGGTGAAGTAGGGCCGTTCGCTCGGCCACTCCGGCTGAACGGACGCAGGCTGAATGGATATTCTCCTGCGCAGGACGCACACGGGAGGACCGGAGTGGCAGAGCGTTACCCGGCGGCACGCGCAGCCGCCCTGGACGAGGTCGCCACTGACCAGATCCGGTTACTGACCAAGGTGGCCCGCATGTACCACGAGCGGGGCATGCGGCAGCCTCAGATCGCCGCGCAGCTGCACATCTCGCAGCCGCGCGTCTCCCGCCTGCTCAAACGGGCGGTCGAACTCGGCATCGTGCGGACGACGGTCATCGCTCCCCGGGGCGTCTACGCCGAGCTCGAGGAACAGATCGAGCGGCAGTACGGCGTCACCGAGGTGATCGTGGCCGACACCGACGACCACGCCGACGAGAGCCACGTGATGCGCGCGCTGGGCGCCGCCGCCGCGGTCTACCTGGAGACGACCCTGATGGGCGGCGAGCGCATCGGCGTCTCGTCGTGGAGCTCGACCATCCTGGCCACCGTCGAGGCCATGCACCCGCGGCCGACCCAGGTCGCCGACCAGGTGGTCCAGATGCTGGGCGGCGTGGGCAACGTGACCGCCCAGACCCAGGCCACCCGCATCACCGGCCGCCTGTCGGCCCTGACCGGCGCCCAAGCGGTGTATCTGCAGGCCCCCGGACTGCTGGCGTCCGGCGACATGCGCCAGATGTTCGTCACCGACCCCAACATCGAGCCGGTCCTGCGCGCCTGCGAAGACCTGACGATGGCCCTGGTCGGCGTGGGCAGCATCGAGCCCAGCCCCTTGCTGCGCGAGAGCGGAAACGCCTTCGCCGAGAGCGAGCTACCGGGCCTACGCCAGGCCGGTGCGGTAGGCGACGTCTGCATGCGCTTCTTCGACCAGGCCGGCGACCACATCGAATCCTCGTTCGACGACCGGGTGCTGGGAATCGGCGCCGAGACCCTGCGAGAGATCCCCCGCCGCGTAGCCGTAGCCGGCGGCCTGCGCAAAAGCACAGCCATCAAGGCCGCACTACGCGGCGGCTGGGTCAACGTCCTCATCACCGACCTGCAGGTGGCCCGTAGCCTGACCGATCAGGGCAAGTAGCGAACCTCGGGGAACGCGCGGCTGGGCCCTTCCATCAGCCGCTGCCGCCGCCCCCGCAGATGCAGATCAAAGAACGCCAACGGGTACGCCTGCTGAATGCGAACGGCCCGCGCCGGGTCCAGCGTGCCGCACCAGTCGAGCAGTTCCTCGTCACTGAGCCCGCTGATCCGAGCGATCTGCGGAACAAGCCACTGCTGATCGTTGTACGACCCGTGCGCCGCCCCCACGGCGTGCACGTTGAGCCGCCACCCCCGCAGCAACTGCCAGAACTCTTCGACACTGGGCTCCACGTCCCGCGGAAACGCAGCACTCATCACCATGAACGGCCGAGAAAGCCCCGCTACCGGCGGTTGCGACTGCATCTCCCCGTCGAACGCGATGCCCGCCCGCACCCGCCGATCGGTATTCATGACCAGCGCTGTAGAGGTGGCCCCCTTGGACCACCCGAACATCCCCACACGGCTCAGGTCGAGCGCGGCGCCCAACCCCACCGGAAGCGGGCGACGCTCAGCATCCGGGTTACGCCCCGCCGCGAGAACCTCGAGCTTGTCGAGCAACACCCGCATGTCGTGCGCCGAGTCCCACGGGTTGAAGAGGTCAGCATCCGGCAGCCCGACCCGCCCATCCGGGAAGAGCGTGTACCCGTCCCCCGTGTGATCCACGGTGGCCACCACATACCCGTGGCTGACCAGCTCCTGCACCACAATGGTGGTCTCGGACCGACACGTGTCGTTCCCATGCGAATAGAGCACTACCGGCCGCCGCCCCTTCAACACAGGCGCACCGTCCCGCGCCGCCGTCAGAGGTGCCGCCACCGCACCCGCATCAAACCCCACCGCGTCCACCAAAGCCCGCCACGGCGCATCAGGCATCCAGGCCGCGACCCGACCCCCACCCCGCCCCGCCGGATACCAGACGGTGGCCATCAGGTCCCGCCCCCCACCAACAAGATGCAGCTCAACATTGCCAACGGCATGAGGCCCGGTCGGCTTGGGCAGCGTGAGCCGCACCCGGCTGGCCCAGGCTGGATCGGCCATGGGCAAAGCCGCGCCGGCAGCGAGCGCAGCAGTAAGCAAATGGCGCCGGGACAGTGCAGTGGTCATGAATCCTCCATGTGTCTAGCCTGCCAATAGGTTTCCACAGCAAACTACTTGGCGCTAGCGCACCACCGGAGATTCGGTCGCGCTGGGACGGTTGGGGCCGAGGGTGGCCACGCTGGGCTGAAAAGCAGCTACGCCCTGCGTGGCCCTCGGCCCCAACCTCGCGGAGTTCCAACTCACCCTGACGTTGTGGTCGGCGCTTCTCTGATCGCAGGGCTGAGCCGAGGAAGCCCGAGCCGGGTCGGCGGTCAGGCTTCCGCGCTGTGGACGAAGCCAAGACTTCCCTCACCCAGGCCAGCCTGAGTGGTGGGGCGCGCGTGCGCACCCTGCCGGTAGCGCTTGTAGCTTGGCTGATCTCCCCGGGGCGGCATCCAAGCCCCATCGTGAGATGAGGGGATCCGCAACCGGGGTGTGGTTGCGGATCCCCTCATCTTGCGATTCGCTCCTGGGTGTCGCCCCGGGGAGATCAGCCAAGCCCCCGCAGTAGGCCCTTCCTGATCTTCTCGAGCGGCCGGGGATTGGGGCGGAGCCCCAAGGTCTTACCCCACCCTCGAAGCAACCCGGGCAACATCACTCGCCCCTCCGCGCCGCAGCTCCGCCCAGGCCTGAAAGGACCTAGGTTGCCGAGATGTCCAGCGCCGCGAATCGGCTGAGCAGGTCGTCGATCCACTCGTCCGGCGCCCGCCCGTCCGGTAACGGGACGCCGGCCTCAGTCCGCCACGCCATATCACCGACCACGGTGCGCAGGTGCCAGGCCATAACTCGATCGAGGCTCACCGGTGTTGCGGTCAACGCCTCGTAATCGGAGACGACGGCGAGGAACATCTCGACCCCGCAATCGGCGGGCAAGCAGCGCAGGTCGTACTCCGGCTCTCCCACGCCGACCGTCTCCAGGTCCACGACCAGACGCAGCCGGTTGGACCGCCACACATGGTTGTCGCCGTGGAAGTCGCCATGCACCAACGCCGTACGGCCGGGGATTGTCAGCACTTGGTCGGCCCATTCGGACCATGGCCGCAGGCGGTTCCACCACCGGCCCGGCGGCACGTTCTCGGTCCGCTTCGGCAATGGGCCCAACAGCGCCGATACCGTACGCAGAACGGCTGGATCGTGCAGGGCCGCCAGCACACCGGCCAGGTCGCGGGCGGCCGCGGCCGGGTCGACCTGGTGTCGTACTTGGAAGAAGGGCCGGCCCGGCACCCGCCGCAGGACCACCATGGCCGGCGACTCGGAGGCCGCGACCACCTCGGGTAACGGAATCGCCGGGGCGGCACCGCGCAGCGCATCCAGCACGCGCGCCCGGTAGCAGACCCGTTCGGCCGCTTCCTCCGACCACGCGAACTTCACCACGAACCGCTCGTCGACCATCGCGCTGGCCGCACACCAGCGTGGGTCCTCGCTCGGCACCAGCCCGCGCGGCACGATCACGCCGTCGGCGAGCGCGGGCGCCACCACCCGAAGCCCCTCCCGCAGGGCCGTCACCGTCGGCTCACCCAGCCAAGACCTCGTCACGCTCCCAGCATGACGGTCCGGGCTAGCATGACGTCCACATGCTCACGATCCGCGACGTCGTCGTCATCACGCTGGCCGCCCTGCCGTTGGCCGTACTGACGGTATGGATTCTCGCCAGCCGTCGGAACGATCCTCTGAGGTGGCGGCGGTCACTGGGCGAAGTGGGCATCGTCTACGGCACAGTGCCCTGGGTCTGGATGATCCTGCTGCCGAACGGCGGATCGAACGGTGATCGGCGGCGGGTCAACCTGGTGCCGCTGCACGACCTGGTCGAGGTGGTCGCGGCCGGCCCGTTCACGGCGACGGTGCAGATCGTCGGCAACCTGCTCGTGTTCGCGGCCCTGGGCTTCTTCGCCCCGATCCGGTTCGCGTGGCTGGCGTCGCTGCCGCGCATTCTGGCTCTGGCCACGACCGGCTCGATCCTGGTCGAGACCGCGCAGTACGTCCTGCGCCTGGACCGGGTCTCGTCGGTGGACGACGTATTGCTCAATGCCGGCGGCGCCGTCCTGGCCGCCGTCGCCTCACGCCGTTGGTGGCGCACTGGCACGCCGAGCCCGGACAGGGTCGAGACTTCGCCGGGCTGAGGTGCGGTGTGGGCCAGGATCGGGGTGACCTGCGCGGCGCATCACCGAGGTGTACGTGCGCAGCTTCGCGGTGGATTTGTCACCAGACCCCTGTTCGCGCCGGGCCGGCTCCACCGAACTCGTCTCGATGAGACTCGTGCCATCCCCTGACGCCGCTGGGCCGTCGACGACCCCGTCGGTGAGCCCGGCGTGCAGGAGCGTTGCCACAGCATCCGGTCGTCCGGATAGATGCCGAGCCAGGTGAGAAAAGGCGGGCCGTCGCGGCCACTTCGCTACGAAGTTGCCGGTTGGTCCGGCCTGCCGCGGTGTTCGGCCCGCCGCGCCTCGTACCAGGTGGCGCCGACCGGTTCGCCGGCCATGTTCCAGCTCCATGAGATCCGGGGCGTGATGCGCAGGAAGAGTCCGGGGCCGATCAGGCCGACCCGCTCGACCGGGCCGTCGGCGTCGCCGTACACGCGGATCCCCCGGGCGATGAACGGATCGAACGACACCATGTCGTCGACGACCAGCGCGACCCGGGGCCGGCCGGATCGGACGTTGACGAACTTACGGGTCGTCAGGACGGCTTCACCCGATCCGCCGACCCAGAAGACCGTCCCGTCGAACTCGAACGCGACCGGCATGACGTCGGGTTGACCCTCCGGCCCGGCGGTCGCCAACCGTGCCAAAGGCTGGGATCGCAGGTAGGCGACCTCTTCATCGGTGAACGACATGACGCCTCCCGCTCTCGAAACGCCGGCTGGGCCGAGCGATCAGTCTCGCACGCGGAACGCGGGATCCGGCCATCAGCGCGCTTTGGCGGTGCGGTCCGGCACTGCATCAAGCAGCCAGCTTGCCGATTCGAGGCGGTCGGCGCCGGCCGTCCGGCTACCGGGTAGCGGGGGGTCGAAGCGCCTCGGTCACAGCTCGCCCCAGGTCTGGCCGCTGATGCAGGTACATGCTCCCGGCGAAGGGCGGATCCAGCCTCGTGAGGTCGAGTGCGGCGTCGCGCAGCACTTCGAACGCCGCCGGGTCGCCGGCCAGGCCCGGGGCCAGAGCGGCACAGACCCGTACGCCCAATTCGGGGTCATCGAGCCAAGGCCGTGTCACACCGCCCAGCTCGCCGAGCCCGACGACCATCGAAGCCCGGTGGTGCGGTGCTCCGTGGCGGGCCTCGCGAGCATGGTAGGCGATCATCTCGTCGCGGTGGCGGCGCAGCTCCGGGTGTCCGACCAGCGAGGCGGCGGCGCTGGCCGCGGCCGCCCGCACGTTGTCCGGATGGTGCGGGGCGAGCAGCACCGAAACGGCTTCGAAGCAGTGGGGCAGGAAGTCGACGCAGTCCACCCGAGCCGCAGCGAGCAGGATCCGCCCGGGCTCGTCGGAATCGGTCCATTCGAGGATCGACCGCTCGGTCCGCAGATATTCGTCGAGCCACGCGGTGACAGCCGGCTCGTCGCGCCGAGCTGCCACGCGGCGGGCATCGTTCAGATCGGCGCCCGCCGAAGCAGCCCCGGACACGGCCGGCTGGTCGCCCGGATCGGGGCCCGCCAATGCTGCGCGGCTCACGTCCCGCAGCCACGAAAGGACGGCCGGGAGCAACGACTGGTCAGCGCCGCCGAAGTCATCCGCGGTCACGGCTTCGGTCAGGTATCGAAGGCCCAGCACTGTGGCCGGGGTGATCCGTCCGCCGCGGTACAAGGCGGACCACAGGAAGACGTATGGCTGTTGCCACCAGATCGCGTCGGGATGCTCCTCGATATGCGCCTCCTCGACGCCACGCCGGAGCACCTCGAGCAGAACGTCGCCACCCCGCGCCGGGCCGTAGGCGTGAAAGGCCCGATCCCACTCGTCAGGACGCGGCGCGGTCATGGTGACGCGACTCGTTGCCGGAGTCGCCGGGCCGCGAAACTCGGCCGTCAGGATGCGGCGCGGTCATGGTGGGGGGTCTCGATGTAGGCGCGGTTGTGGTAGACGAGGTGGCCGGTCGGCGGGCCCAGCAGGACGTCGTCGATCTGGAGGATGACCAGGGTGGACGTGCCGACCGGGACGCGGTCGAGGGGTACGCCGCGCAGTGAGGCTAGGGCGGTGGTCAGCACCGGTTCGCCGGTGGGCAGGTAGTCCCAGCCCTGGTCGGGGGTGAATCGGGGGCCGCCACCGGCCGCGAACGCCTCGGCCAGGGCCACGGCGCCGGGGCCGAGCAGGTTGACCACCAAGCTGGGCGCCTCGAGGATCGCGCGGGCCGACGACGACGCCATCACCGAGAACGACAGGGCGGGCGGGTCGGCCGACACCGAGGCCACGCTGGACGCGGTCAGCCCGACCGGCCCGGCCGCGGTGATCACGGCCACGCCGGTGGGGTAACGGCGGAACGCCGCCTTGAACTGATCGGCGACGCCGGTACGAACACTGGGGAGCACCTCACGACCCTAGAACGTGAAGCTGACTTCAAGTCAAGGTGTGCAGCAGGGTGATGATCAGCAGCGCGGGCACGCAGGCCAGCGTCGACAGGAAGATCGCGTCGCGGGCGAGGATCTGGGCGGTGCCGAAGCTCTGGGCGTACAGGAAGATGTTCTGGGCGGTCGGCAGGGCCGCCATGATCGTCACCGCGTACGCCTGGGCGGGCGGCAGCCGCAGGGCCAGCGCCAGCAGGAACGCGAGCGCGGGCATGATCACGGTCTTGAGGACGACCGCCGCGACGATCGGGCGGCGGTCGGGGCCGGCCTCGAGCACCCGGCGTCCCGAGAGCGACATACCGAAGACCAGAAGTACGACGGGTACGGCGGCCTGGCCGATGGCCGTGATCGGCTCGGCCAGCACGCTCGGCAACTCGATTCCGGTCACCGCGACCAGCACGCCCAACGCCACCGCCACGGTCAGTGGCACGCGGAAGGGAGCAGTCAGCGACGTACGCCAGGACGCGTGACCGGTGGTGACGAACTGCAGAACCGTCAGCGCGACCGGCGTGATGATCAGCAACTGCAGCAGGACGATGGGCACGACCAACGCGGTGTCGCGCAGCACATAGGTCGCGACCGGCACCCCGATGTACGTGGCATTGGTATACCCGGCGGCCAGCGCCCCCACGATGCGCGTACCGGTGTCGCGGCCCCGGGTCGTCAACGCGTGCAGCCCGAAACAGAGCAGGGCCGCCGCCGTCGACACGATCAGCGGTCGTGAGAGCAGCGCCCCCGGATCGGAGGCGGCGGCCCCGCTGAAGATCAGGCAGGGCGTCAGCACCACGAACGCGAGCCGCCCGCCCACCGCCTGCGTCTCGGCGGGCAGCACGTCCGACCGTCCGACAATCCAACCGACCAGCACGATCACGCCGATGACAGCGAAGCCGGACAGCGCCGAGATCATGACCCCGGGCGGCTGCGGCCTGTCTCAGAACGGCGGTCCGTTCGTACCTCGATCATGAACAGGCGTCAGGGCCGGGTCGCTTTGAGTTCCTGCTCGATCGCGCTCACCAGCTGGGCGTCGTCGGGCGTGACACCCGGCGCGAAGCGACCCGCGACCTCGCCCGTACGGGAAATCAGGAACTTCTCGAAGTTCCACTGCACGTCCTGGTCACCGCCGAGGGTGGCGTAGAGCGGGTGGCGGTCGGGACCGAGGACGGCGATCTTCGAGAACATCGGGAACTCGACGCCGTACGTGCTGCGGCAGAACTCGGCGATCTCGTCGTCGCGGCCCGGCTCCTGGCCGGCGAAGTCGTTGGCCGGGAAGCCGAGGACGGAGAAGCCCTGGTCACGGTACTGCTCGTGCAGCTTCTCGAGCCCGTCGTACTGCGGGGTGAGACCGCACTTGGACGCGACGTTCGCCACCAGCAGCACCTGCCCGGCGTAGTCGCCGAGCGAGCTCGTCCCACCGGAAATGGTCGTCAGCGGAATGTCCTGGATCGCCGTCATCGCTTCTCCGCTCCTTCGGTCTGAACCCGCATGACCGGGCTCCACTCGATGCTCGGCCGGATTCCCGGCCGCATCGACCGGTTGTTGTCTTTCCATCGGCCCGGCCGACAATATCCGCCAGCCACCGGTCGCAGCGCGTCGGCGGCCATTTTGCCGCAGCAACCGACCACCAGCCGCAACGCAACAGCCGCTACCTACCGCAGCAACCGGCCACCGGCCGGTTGCTGCGGTCATCCGCGACAGACCACTGCCAGCCGCAGTGGGCCAGCAACCGAACGACAATCGCGCCGGCCGCGACACGTTGACTACCGGTCGGCGTTTGCCCGGCCGGGCGCGGGCCGGGCGAAGACGTCCGCAAGCCGGGGCGAGGGCAGTCGCGGTGGACGCCAAACCGACTACCGGTTCGGGTGCCACGGTACATCCGCGCTGGCTGGGGTACTGGGCGAGGGTGACCGACCTGGATCTGCCCCTCGCGCTCGACGACCCGGCCGCGCCGCACAGCGCCAGCGGCGAGCGCGTGCCCACGCACGATCTGAGCGATGTCGCGCCGCCCGCCCGGCCGGCCCGGCAGTGGTTCCCGAAGCGGGTCGTGGCCACCCCGCCCGCGTACGACCATCCGCACGGCCGCCGCATCATGGCGCGGATCGAGGCCTACGGGATCGAGGTCGAACGGCTTCCGTCAGCCCGGCTGACCGGGGTCCGGGGCGAGAACGACCGCCAGACGTACGCGCGGGCCAAGTCGACGCTGGCGATCGTGGTCAGCCCGCCGTCGCGCCGCCGGCTGCAACCGATTGCACCCAGCGCGGACTGGCGTTTCGACCTGGCCGAGGGCTGCCCCGCGCACTGCCAGTACTGCTATCTAGCCGGCTCGTTGTCGGGCCCGCCGGTCACCCGCGTGTACGCCGACCTCGACGACATTCTCGACAACCTTTCCGCGTACGAAGGGAAGGGGACCATCACGTCCCGCCGTGTCGCCCGACGCGACGAGGGCACAACGTTCGAGGCGTCCTGCTACACCGATCCGCTCGCGCTGGAGCATCTGACCGGCAGCTGGCGCCGGGCGGTCGAGCATTTCGGGGCCTGGGACGCGCCCGTGCAGCTGCGCTGGACGACCAAGTTCGGCGACGTGGACGGCTTTGTCGGACTGTCACACAACGGGCGCACGCGGGTGCGGTTCAGCGTCAACTGCCTGCCGGTCACCACCCGGATGGAGGGTGGCACGAGTCCCCTGGCCGAGCGCCTGGCGGCCCTGCGGAAGCTGGCGCTCGGCGGGTATCCGGTCGGCCTGACGATCGCGCCCATCATGACGGTCGACAATTGGCGCGACCACTACGGCGAGCTGCTCGCTGCGGTGGCGGCCGCGGTCGACGGCGTGCCCGATCTGGATCTGACGGCCGAGTTGATCACGCATCGCTTCACCCCGGGCAGCAAAGAGGTGCTGCTCGGCTGGTACCCCCGCACCCGGCTCGAGATGGACGAGGAATCCCGCACCCGCAAGCACGGCAAGTTCGGCGCCGTGAAGTACGTCTACCCGGCCGGCATCATGGCCGAGCTGCGCGGCTGGTTCGAGCACGAGATCGCGGCCCAACTGCCGGCGTGCCGGATCCTGTACTGGACGTAGCCCCACGGGTGGCATGCCCGCCAGACACCCGGCGACATGACCGTCAGACAAGCAGGCTGCACGATCGTCAGACAAAGGGGCAGCGGCTCGGGCAGCGCAGCGGCGGCGGCAGCGGGCGGTGCGATCGTCAGACAAACGGACTGCGTGATTGTCAGACAACCGGCGGTGCGATCGTCGGACAACGGGCCATAAGGCGGTCGGACGCGCAGCGGCATCCCGCGCCACTCGGGGTGCGGGATGCCGGGAAACTGCGGGTCAGCAGGCGTTACTCGCGGCGTGGCGTGTCGGGGCCGCTGGGGCCGGGGACGTCGCCGGGCAGGCCGGAGTCGTCCGGGTGGTGCTCGGGAATCCGCCCGGGCTGGGGCTTCTCGCCGCGCTCGGGCAGATCGGTGAGGTCGATCGGGCGTTCGAAATCGGGCTGCTCGTTCGATTGGCGGGAACTCATGTCAGCCTCCTTCGTCTACCAGCGCTGATACCCGCTCAGCGCCAGGCCATGCGATGCAAACACTGCAAACGCTTGCATTCGGTATTCACGCCTTTCTATCCTCGCAGAGGTAAGCGCTTTCCTGCATACGAATCGCCGCGTGGGTGGCTGGTCTGCGGCCCGGACGGTCGCGGACCCTGGGGGAACGGTTCGTACTGGCAGAGCCCGGTATGCGACAAGGAGCGAACCCATGAGACGGACAGCCAAACGTGCCCTGGCGGCGCTGGCGACGGGAGCCGCCGGCGCGGCCATCGTCATCGCGCTACCACTCCACCAGGCCAGCGCGGCCGCGGTCGGCACGGCCGACGGGTACGCCAGCAGCAACGGCGGCACGACCGGCGGCAACGGCGGATCCACCGTACGAGCCACCACCGGCACCCAGATCCACCAGGCCCTCTGCGGGCGGGCCAGCAGCAGTACCCCGATCACGATCGAGGTCTCCGGCACGATCAACCACGGAAACACGACCAAGGTGTCGGGCAACAGCTGCAACACGGCGGCCGACAAGATCGAGCTCAAGGAGATCAGCAACGTCACGATCATCGGGGTCGGCAGCGGCGCGGTCTTCGACCAGCTCGGCATCCACATCCGGGACTCGAGCAACATCATCATCCAGAACGTGACAGTGCGGAACGTCAAGAAGTCGGGCTCCCCCACCTCCAACGGCGGTGACGCCATCGGCATGGAGAGCACGGTCCGCAACGTCTGGGTCGACCACGTGACGCTCGAGGCGAGCGGCGGCGAGTCGGAGGGTTACGACGGCCTGTTCGACATGAAGGACAACACGCAGTACGTCACCTTGTCGTACAGCATCCTGCGGAACTCGGGCCGCGGCGGGCTCATCGGCTCGAGCGAGAGCGACACGAGCAACGGCTTCGTCACGTTCCACCACAACCGCTACGAGAACATCGATTCCCGTACGCCGTTGCTGCGCGGCGGTATCGCGCACATCTACAACAACTACTACTACCAACTGCACGAGTCGGGCATCAACTCGCGCGCCGGTGCCCGGGCCAAGGTCGAGAACAACTATTTCGAGGACTCCAAGGACGTGCTCGGCACGTTCTACACCGACGCGGCCGGCTACTGGCAGGTCGCGGGCAACGTGCTCGACAACGTGACCTGGTCGAGCCCCGGCAGCGACAACAAGCCGGCCGGCCCGAACCTGACCTCGACCACCAGCGTCAGCGTCCCCTACTCGTACCGTCTGGACGGTGGCTCCTGCACCCCGGACGTGGTGCGGCAGACCGCGGGCGCCAACACCGGCATTCGTACGTCGACCGGTAGTTGCTCGACGACCGGCCCGCAGCCGACCACGCCGAACCCCACGACGCCCAACCCGACCACACCCAACCCGACCACGCCCCCGCCGACCACGCCCAGCGGCACGAACCTGAGCCTGTCCGGCGGCGCTGACGGTTCGAGCAAGGCCAGCGGTACGAGCTACGGCAACGTCAAGGACGGCAGCCTCAGCACCTACTGGTCGCCGAGCAGCGCGACCGGTTCCATCTCCATCAAGTGGAGCGCCGCCACCACGGTCGGCCGCATCAACATCCGCGAGTCCTCCGGCGGCGGCTCGATCAGCGCCTACCGGGTCCTCAACGCCGACACCGGCGCAGTGCTCAAGACCGGCAGCGGCTCCGGCGTCATCAGCTTCACGGCGACCTCCCTGAAGAAGGTCACCTTCGAGATCACCGGCGCCGGCGCGGCGCCGCGCATCGCCGAATTCGAAACGTACGCGTCCTAGCGGCCAAACGTGCACCCTCGGCCGACCCGGGGGTGCACGCGGCGATTGACCATGCCATCAGGGCAGCGCACACGCGTTGCAGGCGCACGATTCCGGCCGACTGCGATACACACGAACTGGTCGCGGGAGTACGCGCATGCTCGCCAGTTGCGAGCACAGACGAGCCCAACCGACCCAGTCCCTGCGCCCTCGATGGCCGAGAGGTACGCGCCCGAAGATGGGGCGCGTGAGCCCCGGACGGCCGAGACAGGCATGCGCCGTACTGCGGAGGCGTGTCTGTCCTAGGCGGCCGTGGTGGTTGCCGCCTTCGTCGCCGAGTATTCGGTGACGAAGGCGGTGACCTGGCGGCAGAAGGCCCCGGGCGCTTGTCCCGAGTACGAGACCTGACCGGCCTCGACCTCGACGACGGCCGCACCCGCCTGACCCTCCACCTGGGCCTCGCCCTGACCGACCTGCTACTCACCGCGCCGGACTGATCGGCCGCCACCGCCAAGCCGCCACTCGACCCGAACGCCAAGCGATTATCGACCGGGCGATCGGGTGGTGGCCGCTGCCGCTACAGGTGCCGCTGCCGACGCCGGTTGCCGGCGAGCGGCCCGCGATCAGCGATCGGCCGCTGCCGGCTGCCCTGGCCGTGCTGCTACCGATGCCGGCTGCCCACTCCCGGGTTCGGGTCCGGGTCCGGACCCGGGTCCGGCAATCGATTGGCGATTGCGGGGCTGGGCCGGGTGGCGTGAAACCGGTTGCCCGGGGTGGCGGGGCGTGTTGAGGTGCCGGTATGGAGTGGGTCAAGGAGTTCTATTCGCGGACCGGGACCTGGTGGGGGCCGGCCGAGGCCAAGGTCGGCGATCGAGACCATGAGCGTGCGGCCAAGGTGCGCGCGCATGTGGGTGACGGGCCGTTGCGGGTCTTGGAACTCGGGTCGGGCTACGGGACCACGGCGGCGGTGCTGGCGGCGGACGGGCACACCGTCACTGCCGTCGAGCTCACTGATCGGGTGCGGTTTCAGACGCCTGCGGAGCGGCTCACCGTCGTCAATGAGGACTTTTACACCGTACGGCTGGGGAAGGAATTTGACGTTGTTTGTTACTTCAACGGCTTCGGGGTGGGTAGCGACGCCGACCAGCGGCGGCTTCTGGCCCGGATCGCCGGTGAGTGGCTGCGGCCCGGCGGCACCGCGCTGATCGACGTGAGTAATCCGTTCGTCTGGCAGTCGTGGCACGGCGACGAGGAGCATCGCCGACCCGACCCCGAGCAGGGATACGCGTACGAGCTGCGTGAGCGCACCACGTTCGACCAGGTGACGTGCACGGCCACCGACACGTGGTGGCCGGTCGACCAGCCGGATGAGGCGATCAGCCAGAGGTTGCGCTGCTACTCACCGGCCGACCTGACCCTGCTGCTCGAAGGCACCGGCCTGAAGCTGGCCGGGATCGATCCGGCCGAGCTCCGGACGGAACACGAGTACCTGGCAGTGCTGCGGCCGGCCACTCCGTAGCCGCGAGGCGGCCGGTTATTCGGCGGCCAGGACCTTTTCCAGTGCGGCGGCCACCGTGGCCGCTTCCGTCTTGGTCATGCGGGATGTGAACAGGCGCTCGATCGCGGCCAGATAGGTCGGTGCGGCGGCGCGCAGGCGTTTGCGGCCGGCGTCGGTGATCACCGCGTACGCCGAGCGTTTGTCGTCGGGGTTGGTTTCCCGGATCACCAGGCCGGCTGCGACCAGCTGGTCGACGACGCGGCTGGCGCGAGTGCGGCTGACCACCGCCACATCTCCCAGTTCGGTCATGCTGAGCCGGCGGCCGGGGGCCGAATTGAGCTCGAGCAGCACGTCGTACCAGGTCAGCGGCAAGCCACAGGCAGCCTGCAACTCTTTGTCCATGTGTGGGACCAGTGCCGCGTGCACGCGCAGCAGGGCCGCCCACGCGGCCGTGTCGGTGTCGCCCATCACCCCAGCCTAGCCAACTCTTGTGCGTGCGCACGCATCAGCGTAACAATGTGCGTGCGCACGCATTCTCCGAGAAGGGCTCCCGTCATGCACAAGGTCCTGCACCTCTCCGCCTCGCCTCGCGGTCCGCAGTCCGAGTCGCTGGCCATCGCGGCCACGTTCCTCGACACGCTGCGCGAGGTCTCCCCGGAAACACCGATCGACGAGTACGACCTGTGGGACGGCACCCTGCCCGCCTTCGGGCCCGACGCGGCCGCGGCCAAGATGGCGGTCTTCGCCGGGGAGGAACCTCAGGGCGCGGCGGCCCAGGCGTGGCAGGCCGCGATCGACACGTTCCGCCGGTTCGACTCCTACGACCGGTACGTGCTGAGCGTGCCGATGTGGAATGCCGGGGTTCCGTACATCCTCAAGCAGTTCATCGACGTCGTGAGCCAGCCCGGCCTGGTCTTCGGCTTCGACCCTGTCGCCGGCTACCGCGGCCTGTTGCGGGGCAAGCGCGCCGCCGTGATCTACACGAGCGCGGTCTACGGGCCGGAGCGGGGCCCGGCCTTCGGCGCCGACTTCCAGGCCCCGTACCTCGAAGAGTGGTTGCGGTGGGCCGGCGTCGAGGACATCCGCAGCATCCACTTCCGGCCCAACCTGGCCACCGCCGACGCCGACACCGGCCGTCGCCGGGCCCACGCCGAGGCCCGCGACGCGGCCAAACTGTTCCTGCCGGGCGACGCCCGCGGGTGACCGCGACCAGGTGGTGCGTCTTGGTCAAGGGCTGACCGCCCGTGAGTCGCTGAGCCGCCAGACCACTTCCTCCCGCCAGTCGCCGAACAGGTCGCCCGACAGGGCCGGGGTGGCCTTGGTGGTGTTGTTGGAGCTGACCCCGGACGCAGTGAGCAGCCGGGTGTCCCCACCCGTGCCGTACTTGTCGATGCGGGTCTGGTCGAGCAGTTCGCGCACCGGGTCGCCGTCCCACCGGATCAGGAAGTTGGTCGACGACGGCTTGCGGCCTACGTTCTGGCCACTGGTGTTCGACAAACCGTCCACTGAGGACGACCAGGCTTCGGCGCCGGCGCTGCCCGCGTAGATGTCGCCGGCGACGCCGCGGCCGTTGTCGCAGCCGCACGAGGCGTGGGTCCAGATCCGGGCGCCGGTGCGGGCGGCGAGCATCGCGTCGGTCGGCTGCGAGGTGCTCTCGGAAGGGCGGTAGACCTCGAGCCCGGCCCGCGACGGGATCAGATCGCCGACGTGCAGCGAGTCGCCGTGACCGAGGCCGGACCGCCACAGCAGGCTGCCGTTGTCGTCGATCGCGGCCGCCCCGTACATGATCTCGTCCCGGCCGTCGCCGTCCGCGTCGGCGATCGAGGCGTCGTCGGCCGAGTAGGTGTAGGCCATCCCGTCCGGCGTCGTCCCACCCGCCGGCACCTGCATGCGCACGTCGAGGTCGCCGTTGGCGAAGCTCAACGAGGCCGGTGAGTCACCCTGCTCGGCGCCGTCGACAACCGCCCTCACCGTGTACGAAGCATTGGCCGCCGCGCCCGGGTCGAGGTAATTGGTCGAAGCCGTGATGGGCGTGCTGTTCAGCTTCGTCCCGGCGCGGTACACATTGAAGCCGATGCCCTGGGCCTCGGTGCCCAGCAGTCGCCACGACACGAGGTTGTTGCTGCCCGACCGCACGCTGACCAGCCCGCGGTCCAGGTCTTCCATCTGCCGCCCGGTCGTGCCGGTCGGAGGGGGCGAGGTCGGCGCGGTCGGGCCGGAGACTTAGTTGAACGACCACTGCATGCGCGCGATGTCCGAGCACGTCTCCTCGACGATCGGATTTTGCCCGCCGTCGAGCCGTCCTTGTTGCTGATAAACAGGCCGGTGGCGACGCTCCTCACGACGAACTTGCCCGACGCGGCGGTCGACGGCGAACGTCCACAGCTGATTCGTCTCGGTGCCGTCGCCGCAGGCGTACTGCTGCAGCTGCGTCCCCGAGGTGGTCGAGGCGCTCGGCACGTCGGACTCCGCCCGGGGAAAGCCGGAGCCGCCTCACTGCCGTAGATGCCGCCGGCCCGTCGCGACAACAGAAATCACGCCAGATCCGGGCCGACCGGCTTTGAAGCCGGCCGGCCCGGTGGCCGTCAGGCCAGCGCGCGCCTGAGGGCGTCGAGCCGCATGGCCCAGATCCGCTGGGACAGGGCCGCGTCGGCGGCGAACGTCTCGGCCGCGTGGTAGCTGCCCGGGTGCACGTGCAGTTCGGTCGGTACGCCGGCCGCCATCAACCGCTGGGCGAAGGCGATGTCCTCGTCGCGGAACAGGTCGACCGTGCCGACGTCGATGAACGCCGGCGGGAGACCCGACAGGTCCTCGGCCCGGGTCGGGGCCGCGTACTGGTCGGCCGGCCGGCCGCCGAGATACCAGGCCCACGCCTCGATGTTGCCGGCCCGGTCCCAGATGCCGATGTCGACGATCTCGTCGCTCGACGCCGTCGTGTTCGTGTCGTCGATCATCGGGTAGATCGGCATCATGTACTTCAGGGCCGGGCCGCCCCGGTCACGGGCCAGCAGCGCCGTCGCGATGGTCAGCCCACCGCCGGCGCTGGCCCCGTAGATGGCCAGCCGGTCCGGGTCGAAGCCGAGCTCGGCCGCGTTCTTCGCCATCCACACGAGGCCGGCGTAGCAGTCCTCGACCGGCGCCGGGTGCGGGTGTTCCGGCGAGAGCCGGTACTCGACGGAGACGACCAGGGCGTTGGTCTGGTCGCAGATCAGCGTGGCCGTCGCGTCCTCACCCTCGACGCTGCCGAGGATCATCCCGCCGCCGTGGATGAAGAAGATGCCGGGGAGCGGGCCGGTGGCGTTGACCGGGCGGTACACCCGGACCGTGACGTCCGGCTCGCCTTCGGGGCCGGGGATCGTACGGTCGTCCTTGCTGACGTTGGGGTTGTCCGGGACCTCGATGCCGCTGAGCATGGCTTCGACGGTGGCCCGGCGCTGGACGATGTCGGGGACCGAGTTGAAACCGCCGGGCATGGCCTCGAGCAGCTGGTCCAGAGGCACGCGGACTTCGGGGTCGATCAGTTCACGACGAGACATGGCGAATCTCCTTAACGGGCCAGTTCGAATCCCTCGTAGCCGCGGGCGGCTACGTCGTCGCACTTCTTGCGGTACTCCCCCACGCCGCCGCAGTACGGCATGAACACCCTGGTCTTGCCGGGGACGTTCGCGCCCATGTACCACGAGTTGGCGCGCGGGTAGAGCGTGTAGCTGGCGAGCAGGTTGACGTGGTCGACCCAGTCGTCCTGCGCGGCGGGGGTGGCCTCGATGGTGCGCAGGCCTTCACGGTCGAGATGGGCGATGACGTCGTTGACCCAGTCGACGTGCTGTTCGATCGAGACGATCATGTTGGACAGCACGGACGGACTGCCGGGACCCGTGATCATGAACAGGTTGGGGAAGCCGGCCGAGCCGATGCCGAGGTAGGTGCGCGGGCCGGCGCTCCACGTCTCCTTGAGCGAGAGGCCGTCGCGGCCACGGATGTCGACGTTGGTCAGCGCGCCGGTCATGGCGTCGAAGCCGGTCGCATACACGATGACGTCGAACTCGTGCTCCTGCTCGCTGGTCCGGATGCCCTTGTCGGTCACTTCCACCAGCGGGGTGCGCTTCAGATTGACCAGGTGCACATGAGGTTCGTTGAACGTCTCGTAATAGTTGGTATCGAGGCAGGGCCGCTTGGTGCCGACCGGATAGTCGGGACACAGGTCCTCGGCGGTCTGCGGGTCCTGGACGATGTCGCGGATCTTGCCGTGGATCCAGCGCTTGGCCGTGTCGTTGGCCTGCTGGTTGGTGGCGAAGTCGGTGAACGTCGACAGCAGGTTGACCAGGCTGCCGCTCTCCCACGCCGCCTCGAAGGCCGCGTTCCGTTCCGGCTCGGACACTTCGAGCGCGGACTTGGTGGGGACCTCGACGGGGACGCCGGCGCCGGATTCGCGCTGCGCCTTGCGGTACGCCCGGTAGTTCTCGCGCATCGCGGCGATCTCGTCGTCGCGCAGGCGCCGGTTGCGGGCCGGGAGCGAGTACGACGGGGTGCGCTGAAAGACAGTCAGGCTGTCGGCCGTCTCGGCGATGACCGGGATGGACTGGACGCCCGAGGATCCCGTACCGATGATGCCGACCCGCTGACCGGTGAAGTCGATCTGTTCGTGCGGCCAGCGCGAGGTCTGGTACGAGGTGCCTTTGAAGTTCTCGATGCCGGGGACCTCGGGCAGCTTCGGCGCGGAGAGGCAGCCGGTTGCCATGATCAGGAAACGGGCGGTGACGGCGTCCTCGTGCTCGGTGCGCACGAGCCACGTCCGCTGGTCCTCGGCCCAGGCCGCGCTCGTGACGCGGGTCCGGAAGACGATGTCCTTGCGCAGGTCGAAGCGGTCGGCGACGTGGTTCGCGTACTTGAGGATCTCGGGCTGCGTGGGGTAGCGCTCCTCCCACGGGTACTCCTGCTCGAGATCCTCGGAGAAGGAGTACGAGTAAGCGAGGCTTTCGACGTCGACCCGGGCGCCGGGGTAGCGGTTCCAGTACCAGGTGCCGCCGACGCCGGTCCCGGCCTCGAAGACGACGGCGGTCAGGTTTTGCTGCCGCAGCTTGTGCAGCAGATACAGGCCGGAGAATCCGGCGCCGACGATCACAGCGTCGACCGTTCGAGTTTTGGTTGAGGGCTCCTGGGGGTTCACGGACATGGGCGGGCTCCTACGAATCTTCGGTCACCACGGGTGACCGGTTCGTGACGTAGGCCACAACCTAGAATGCATTCTGCATTGAGTCAATGTTTCGAAGACGTTTCCACCGTGCGACGAAACATCAGACTTCGCGCCGACCAGGGACAATGAGGCCGGTCTCGTACGCCGTCACGACCACCTGGGCCCGGCTCGAGAGCGCGAGCTTGCCCATCAATCGGGCCAAATGGGTCTTCACCGTCGCCTCGCTGACGACCAGCGCCTCGGCGATCGCTGCGTTGGTGCGGCCGCTGCCGACCAGGCGCAGGATCTCGATCTCGCGGGCGGTCAGCGGGCTGAGCTCGGGAGCGGCCCGCACCGGCGGCACGAATGCCTCGACCAAGCGCCGAGTGACGCTCGGGGTCAACAGCGTGTCACCCTCAGCCACCGTACGGATGGCCGACAGCAGACGCTCGGGCGGAGTCTCCTTGAGCAGGAAGCCGCTGGCGCCGGCCCGCAGCGCGGCGTAGATGTACTCGTCGAGATCGAACGTGGTGAGCACCAGCACCCGCGGCGCCGGACGGGGACCGGCCAGGATGCGGGCCGTGGCCGCCACGCCGTCGATGCCCGGCATCCGGATGTCCATGAGCACGACCTGCGGGCGCAACGCGGCGGCAAGGTCGATCGCTTGCCGGCCGTCGGCGGCCTCGCCGACCACCTCGAAGCCCGGCGCGGCCCGGATCAGGGCGGCCAGGCCGGCCCGCACGAGGATCTGGTCGTCGGCGACGAGCACGCTGGTCATCGGGCCCGGCGGTCTCCCTCGGGAATGGGCAGGGTCAGCCGGACTTCGAAGCCCTCGCCCGGCCGGGGCGCAGCCGTGAGCGTACCGCCGTAGAGCAAGGCTCTTTCCCTCATGCCGATCAATCCCTGCCCGCCCGGTGAACGGTGGCCCGCGGTGGGGGCGCCGTCATCTCGTACGGTGACTTCGACCTGGTCATGGCCGTAGCCGACGGTGACTGTGGCTGTCGCGGGCGCGGCGTGTTTGAGCACGTTGGTCAGGCCCTCCTGCACGATCCGGTGGACGCAGAGGTCGAGCCCCGGCGGCAGCACCCGCGGCTCGCCGGTGATCCGCATCTCGACCGGAACCCCGGCCGCGCGGACGCGGTCGATCAGTGCCAGCAGGCCGGGCAGCCCCGGCGCGGGCGCGTCGTCCTCCGGTTCCTCGCCCGCCCGCAGCAGCGACAGCACGCGCCGCATCTCGCCGAGTGCCTCGGCGCTGGTCGACAGCACGGTGGACAGCGCGGCCTCGGCCGTGGGCGGGTCGGTGCGCAACACGTAACGGGCCAGGCCGGCCTGCACGGCGACCACCGACATGTGGTGGGCGACCACGTCGTGCAGCTCGCGGGCGATGCGCAGCCTTTCCTCGGTGACCGCCTGCCGGGCCCGCGCCTCGTTGGCCGCGGCCAGCCGGCGCGCGCTGTCGCCGACCTTGGCGATGACGGCCGGCACGGCCAGGCCGGTCAGCAGCACCCCGGCCGGCGAGGCGAACCCGGTCGTGAAGCCGGTGACGATCCAGATCACCGGGTTGACGGCGAGCAGGGCGGCGGTGATCCGGCGGGGCTGGGTCGCGGCCACCGTGTACATGGCCAGGAGGACGCCGTACGTGCTGACCACGGGGTTGTAGCCGAGCAGGATCTGCCAGACCCAGAAGCCGTAGCAGGTGAGCAGCACGGCCACGGGCGCTCGGCGGCGGACGGCGACCGGCAGCGTGGCCAGCGCCGACAGCACCATCGCCGGCAGGTCGAACGGCCGCCAGCGACCCAGCTCGTCGTCGAGCCCTTGCAGGATGCAGACCGCCGCCAGCGCGACCGCGAGCAAGGCGTCCACGACCGGCGGCCGCCACCGGGAGCGCCACCACATCCGGGCACCCTAGCCGCGTCCCGGCGGCCCGTCGTCAACCCACGGGTGTAGGCCGATTTCATACCTGGGCTTCACGACAGAACGGCGGTTGATCTCGATAGTGGACAGACATGAGAAGACTCGCGCTCGTACCGATAATCGCGTTGGCTGCCACCCTCGGGCTCGCCGTTCCGGCGCAGGCGGCCACCGTGGTGGGGCCACTCCACGCCCAATGCCGCATCGGCGCCCGGCTCATACTGTTTCGCTCCTGGGTCAGCTATCCCACGCCGAACTACTCGTCATTCACCGTCTATCGCGTCGCCTGGGGAACCGAGCCTTCGTTCCGGCCGTCGCGCGTGGCGATCAGCGTTCGCAAGACCAACGGTGACAGCCCACTGGTGCGGGCCTGGGGCGCTTCGCAGAGCACCCTGGCCGACGTCGGCGCCACCGGTGACACCGGGTCGCCGTGGGGCACGACGCAGTATCCGACCAGCACCTATGCCGGCGTCTTCGCTCGCTTCTACCTCAACGGCAGGTCCGACGGCGCCTGTTCCACCCCAGTGATCAATGTCCAGCCCTGACGCGGCTCGTAGCTCACTGCGGCCGCACGGTCGTGCAGCAGCAGCGACTCCAGCGACTCGTGCCGGGCCGGGCGGGCGCGCTGCGCCTGATGCCCGGTCTCCAACAGCACGAGACAGATGAGGATGCCGAGACAGGCGGTGGCGGCGGCCCCGGGGCCGGTGCGATCACTACGGCGTACGAGGTAGAGCTGCAGAGCGACAACCACGGCACCGATGCCGAGCGTGGTCAGGTGGGCGTTCACGCTTCGACGATGCGTCACCGCCCGGGCCGGCGCCTTGCGTTTTGACAAGACGTTGACGCCGTCCGGGCCGGTTTTGACGGGCTGTTCACGCCGCCCCAGCCGGTTCTTGCAAGCCGGTCACGCGGTCAGGGCGGCGCCGATCGAGAGGCGGTTGATGGGCAGGCCGCGCAGCACCTCACCCCAGGCGACCGGTCCGGCCGGTGCTGACGAGCCGGTCGCGCACTCAGTGGCGGCGTCGATCGAGAGGCGGTTGATGGGCAGGCCGCGCAGCACCCGCTCTGGGCGGACCGGCCCGGCCGGTGCTGACGAGCCGGTCACGCGCTCAGCTCGAGGCGGCCCGACCAGCCGTCGAGGATCCGGGCCGGGTCGCTGTCGAGGACGTCGGCGAGCAGCGTCGCGTAGACGTCCCGGAAGTCGGTCGTGAACTTCAGGTCGCCGTCGTCGAGGTCGGTCAAGCTCGGGGGCTCGCCGTGCAGGCCGCCCTTGATGCCGTCGCCGACCAGGAACATCGGGGACGCCGTGCCATGGTCCGTGCCGTCGGACGCGTTGGCCTTGACCCGACGCCCGAACTCGGAATAGACGGCGACGACCACACCCCGGCCGGTCACGCGCTCGGCGAAGGCGGACAACGCTTTGTCGAGCTTGGCCAGCAGGGCCTTCTGGGCGTCCTTGCCGTCGGCGTGCAGGTCGAAGCCGCCCAGCGACACCGAATAGACCCGGGTCGCCACGTTCGCCTCGACGCAGCGAGCGACGAGGTCCAGCTGCTGGTCGAGGGGCGGCGCGGCGCCGCCGGTCGCGGTGGCCGGGGCCTCGGCGTCGTCGTCCTCGGCCAGGGGCGCCGACGTGATCAGGTCGCGGACCCGGGCCAGGTCGGCGAAGCAAGCGGCGGCGCGGGCCTGGGCCGGCGACTCCCCCGCGGCCGACGCGCCAAGCTTGGTCAGCAGGTCCGGCGTAATTCCGGCCGGCAGTTTGAGTTCGCCGCCGGGCACGGTCGCACCGGCACTGGTGGAGCCGGCCAGCAGGGGCGGCAGCACCGGCTCGGACGAGATCGCCAGCCGCGGGTCGCCGCCAACCGTGTCGAGCCAGCGGCCGAGCCAGCCGGTGGTGCCCGGGCGATCAGGTTGGGCGGTCTGCCAGATGTCCATCGACTGGAAGTGGCTGCGGTTCGGCTTCGGATAACCGACCCCACGGATGATCGCCAGCCGTCCCTCGCCGAAAAGCTTGTGCAGCCCCGGCAGGCCCGGGTTGAGGGCTTCACCCGCCCCAAGGTCGAGCAGTTCCTCCGGCCGATAGGCGAAGTCGGGCCGGGCGGCGGCATAGGCCGGATCCTCGTACGGGATGACAGTGTTCAATCCGTCGTTGCCCCCGTACAGCGTGACCAACACAAGTGTCTTCGCCGCCGGATCGCGATCGCCCGCAGTCGCGAGAATCTCGCGCAGGCCGAGCGTGCCCGCCGCCGCCGCGGTAACGCCACTAGCAACCAGAAACCGCCGCCTGGTGATGGTGTCCATCTCATTCCTCCTCGGTGGACGCCCGCGACACGGAGTTCCGTTCCGGTGGCGCAGTCGGTGGACAGTCGAGCAAGCCAGCCGCCGAACAAGCGGATGACCTATCCGTGGACGGCCGCGCGTGATTGGTGGTCAATGGATGGCGTATTCGGGGCTGGCCAGGGCTAGTGCGAGTAATCGGCGTGGGTCCTTGATGGGAGTCAGGGTCGCGTGGGTCCGGTCGGTCCAGGTGTCGATGGCCAGGCGGTTGGCCAGGGCTTCGAGGCGGTCGGGGCCGGTCAGGTCGTCGATTTCGGCCTTCGCCGCCAGCTTCTGGGCGGCGCGCAGCCGGGTCAGGGTTGACGACGTGGTGAGCCAGGCCGCGCCCTCGGGCCATCCGCCGACCGACGGTGGGCGCAGCGGGATCTGGCCCAGTGCGCGCAGGGTCGGCTCGGTGCCGTCGGGCTCGATGCGTAATTGGCGCAAGGCGCCGACGAGCCACTCGATGGGCTGCTTGACCAACGTGCCGTTGGCGGCGGCGAACTCGGGCGCAGCGCAGATCGCCCGCAGCAGAGATGTGGCGTCGCGTCCGGTGACGGCCGGCGCCGGGCCCGGGCCGCCGTAGCGCGCCCACAGTCGACCGGCCAGGAAGGGCAGATGAGCCGATTGTCGGACGATCAGATCGGCATACGAGTCGACGCCGTCGGCCCGGCCGTCGGCCCGGCCGTCGAGCAGGGCGACCGCCTGATCGTCGTG
The DNA here is from genome assembly GCF_024137025.1 of Paractinoplanes aksuensis. Classification (GTDB taxonomy): domain Bacteria; phylum Actinomycetota; class Actinomycetes; order Mycobacteriales; family Micromonosporaceae; genus Actinoplanes; species Actinoplanes aksuensis. Next base: position 70,928 of record NZ_JAMYJR010000006.1, on the reverse strand, counting down.
GCGTCGCGGAACCAACCGGGCGGTGCCGGCGGCCCGGTCGACCTGCCAACCGGTCAGCACGCGGGCGCCCGCCTTGACGTCGTCCTCGGTGTAGGCGCCGACGCCGAGCGTGAAGAGTTCCATGACCTCGCGGGACAGGTTCTCGTTGGGCGCCTTGCGGGTGTTCTTCTGACCGTCGAGCCAGAGGATCAGCGCGGGATCCCGCAGCATGGCGCGGACGAAGGGTCCGGTCGGACCCGTACCGTACCGGCGGAACGTCTGTTGCTGGGCGAGCATCAGGCGGGCCGAGCGCACCTTCTGGGCGCTGGTGGCCCAGTGGCCGTGCCAGAAGAACGTGAGCTTCTCGGCCGCGGTCGGGTCGGCGACCATCCGGCTCAGCCACCACCGCCCGAGCACGCCGACCTGCTCGCGCTGCTTCTTGCGGGCGGCCTGACGCCCCTCGCGGCTGCCGCCGGGATCCGGCTCGGGCCCGAGATCGGGTGGTTCCGGCAGCGCGACCGGGGCGAGCAGCCGTTCCAGCGTGGCGTCGTAGCCGGCTCGAACGGCCGCGTCGACCTCGGCCGCGGTCGGCCCGAAGCTGAGCCGCCGCAGCAGGTGCATCACCAGGCGTCGATCGGTCATGCGGGCGACGCTAGGCCGCTTGTGTAAGCGTTACGTAAGGGCAGAGTCCGCGCTTCGTTCAGACCACCGCCGGGTCAGCACGGTCGCGGGCCGGGGTCAGGCGGCCCAGAAGGAACGGCAGAACGCCGGTCAGCCCGACCGCATCGGCGGCAACCAAGCGATCTGCAATTGGCCCGGGACCCGCCAACCCGCTGAACCGGCCACACCCAGGCGGTCTGGAAGGGACCGGCAGAAACCTGGTCAGCGGCCGGGCTCAGGCGGCCCGGAAGGGACGGCGGAAGGCAGGTCAGCCGGGCCAGCCGCAGTCGAGCGATCCGGAAGGGACGACGGGACTGCGGCTCGGGGTGGCGGGAGTCAGGCGGCCCAGCAGGAACAGCAGGACGCCGGCCAGCCGAGCCCGCCGCAGTCGAACGGCCCGGAAGGGACGACGGGACTGCGGCCCGGGATGGCGGGGGCCAGGCGGCCCAGCAGGACGCCGGTCAGCCGGGCGGGCCGCAGTCGAGTTATCCGTGATGGACGGCGGGACTGCGGCCCGAAGCGGCTGGGTCAGGCGGCCTGGAAGGAGCGGCGGGACAGGCCCAGGGAGTAGCCCTCGAGCTTGGTGACGACGGGGGCGGCCGGGTCGGCGGCTGCGCCCAGGGCCACGAACAACGGGGTGAAGTGTTCGACCGTGGGGTGGGAGTAGGGCATGCCGGGGGCGGCGCTGCGGAAGCGGGCCAGTTCGGACACGTCGCCGCGGTCGAGGGCTTCGGCGGCCCAGGCGTCGAAGTCGGCCGACCAGCCGGGGACCTTGTTGTCGACGAACTGTTCGCGGGTCAGGAACGGCAGGCCGTGGGTCATGTGGCCGGAGCCGACGACGAGCACGCCCTGTTCGCGTAGCGGGCGCAGGCGGGCGCCGAGGGCCAGCAGTTGGTCGGGGTCGTCGGTGGGCAGGCTGAGCTGCAGCACGGGGACGTCGGCGGCCGGGTACATGATCTTCAGGGGGACCCAGGCGCCGTGGTCGAGGCCGCGGCGGTTGTGTTCGTGGGCCCGTTCGCCGTCGGGCATCATCGCGGCCACCTGCTGGGCCAGCGGGGCGGCGTCGGGGGTGTCGTAGCGGAACGTGTAGTAGAGCGGGTCGAAGCCGCCGAAGTCGTAGACCAGCTCGCCGGGACGGGCGGCGCTCAGCGAGAGCGGCGCCGACTCCCAGTGGGCGCTGACGACCAGGATCGCCTTGGGCTTGGGGAGGGCGCGGGCCCAGCGGCGCAGCGGGTTGAGCCACTCGGGGTTCTCGAACGGCATGGGGCCGCCGCCGTGACTCACGTACAGGCTGGGCAGGGGGCCGTCCTCGGGGGTCCAGCTGCGGTGCGGGTCGGCCGCCTCGGCCTCGGCGGCCCGGCGTACGTGCTGGGCGAACGGATGGGCGGCCGGGATGCGGGCATCGGCCGTGGCAGTGGTGCTGGACATGCTGACTCCCGGCTTTTAGTTGAAGCTACAAGCTCCATCTAAGATACGCCGGAAACTTGATTCGTCAAATACCTGTTGCCGACGCCACCCGCCGCCCCATGCGAAGCACGGCCGGACGCAACGCACGGCCAGACGCGGCGCGCACAAGGGGCACGACACGCACGAGCGCGCAGCGCGGACGAAGGCGCAGCGCGGACGAAGGGGCAGCGCGGACGAACGCGCACCGCGGATGAAGGCGCAGCGCGGATGAAGGCGCAGCGCGGATGAAGGCGCAGCGCGGACGAACGCGCACCGCGGATGAAGACGCGGCGCCGGCCCACAGCCCGCATGCGTGGGGCTGCGGGCCGGCTCGACCAGCGCTAATAGACGAAGGGCCAGCCGGCGGAGTCATAGCCGATCACGTTGACACCCAGGAACGACGTCCCGTTGTTGGCGTAGTAGTGATAGAACAGCACGTCAGCATCGGTATCGGTGATCACCGTCTGGTGGCCGGGGCCATGGATGCTGCCGTGCCCGGCCAGCACCTGGGTGCCCCCGCCCGAGGTCATCGCGACCCCGTTCCGGTCGGTGAACGGGCCGTTCGGGCTGGTCGAGCGCCCCACCATCACGCGGTACGTGCTGGACGCGCCGCGGCAGCACAGGTCGAACGACACCCATAGGTAGTAGTAGGAGCCGTGCCGCACCAGGGTCGGCGCCTCGATCGCGCCACCACCCCGCCCGGCCAGGCTGCGGATCGTCGTGCCGGAGCGTTTGCCGGTCGCGGCGTCGAGCGGGATCTGCTTGATGCCCGACCAGAACGACCCGAAGTTCAGCCACCACTTGCCGGCCGTGTCGACGGTCAGGTTGGGGTCGATCGCGTTGTAGTTGTCGGACCCGGACGACTCGATGACCAGGCCCTGGTTGGTCCAGCTGCCGGAGGCGCCGGTGGTGCTGGTGGCCAGGAAGATCGCCGACCGGTTGGAGCCGAACGTCGAGGCCGAGTAGTACAGGTAGTAACGGCCGTTCCGGTACGACACGTCGGGCGCCCACAAATTGCGGCTGCCCCCGGTATAGGCCGTCGTCCACGGCGCGCCGTCCGGGAAGACGCTGCCGGCCGCCCGGAACGCCGTGCGGTCGGCCGACGTCGACAGGGGCAGGTTGTCGCCGGTCTGGGCCACGAGATAGCCGCCGCTCGGCGTCCTCACTACGGACGGGTCATGCGTACGCGTGGCTCCCGTGACCACGCCCGGGTTCGGGTACTGCCCGGGGGGCACGGTCGGAGTCGCCGCCGCGACGACCGGCGCGGCGTTGACCGCGGCGTGGGCGTTGAGCGTCAGGGCCAGAGCCGTGACGGTGGCGGCCGTGAGGACTCCGGCCGCCGTGAGCTTTCGGAACATGGCTTGTCCTTCGATCGGGGCTGCGCCCGAGCCGCGGTGGAACGACGAGGACACAGACGAATGGGGACGGACTTACCATGGTGAACGTTAACATCGACACATGTCAACCACCACTGTGATCACTCCCATAAAACAAGACTTCAAGAGTCCTCTTTAACTATGGTCGTCTCGTGCGCTTGAACCGCTCCACCGACATCGGGCTCCGGGTCCTCATGCTCGGGGCCGCCCGCGACGACCTGCTCACCATCGACGAGCTGGCCGCCTCGCTGGAGGTCCCCCGCCACCACCTCGCCAAGGTGGTGCAGAAGCTCCAGCACATGGGCCTGCTCGAGACGGTGCGGGGCCGCAGCGGCGGTGTCCGGTTGGCTCCGGCCGCCCGCGACTCGTCGGTCGGCGGCCTGATCCGCGAGCTCGAGGGCGAGACCGAGGTCGTCGACTGCAGCGGCGATCCGGCCTGCCCCCTCAGCCAGGGCTGCCGGCTGCGCGGAGCGCTCAAGCGCGCCCAGGAGGCGTTCTATGCCTCCCTGGACCCCATCACGATCGGCGACCTCACCGCGCCGCCGGTCCGCCAGGTCCTGCTGAGTCTGGGCCGGCACTAAAGGAGATCCACATGCTCTCGGAGAAAAGCATCCCGGTCGTCGAGGCGACCCTCCCCGTCGTCGCGCAGCACCTCGACGCGATCTCGGGCGTCTTCTACGACACGATGCTCGGTGAGAACCCCGAACTGCTCAACACGTTCAGCCGCAGCGCCCAGGCCACCGGCGAGCAGAAGTCGGCCCTGGCCGGAGCCGTCGCCGCGTTCGCCGCGCACCTGGTCGGCGCCGGGCCCGAGGCCCACGTCTTCGACCACGTGGTCGAACGCATCGCGCAGCGGCACTGCGCCCTCGGCATCCGGCCCGAGCAGTACACATTGGTCGGCCGTTACCTGATGGGCGCGGTGGGCACGGTCCTCGGCGACGCGGTCACCCCGCCGATCGCCGCCGCCTGGGACGAGGTGTACTGGCTGTTCGCGTCCCGGCTGATCGGCCGCGAGGCCCGGCTGTACGGCGAGGCGGGCGTGGACGGCACGGACCCGTGGCGGGAGTACACCGTGGTCAACCGGATCGAGGAGGCCCACGACGCGGTGTCGTTCCTGCTCTCCCCGGCCGACGGCGCCCCGGCCCCGCACTTCCTGCCCGGCCAGTACGTGACGGTCGCGGCCGACCTGCCCGACGGCTCCCGCCAGCTGCGGCAGTACTCGCTGTCCCAGTCGGCCACCGGCGGCCCGCTGCGGATCACCGTCCGCCGGGTGCGCGGCCGCGACGGGACCCCCGACGGCGTGGTCTCGGGGTGGCTGCACGACGTGGTGCAGGTCGACGACACGCTGCGCCTGAGCCAGCCGTACGGCGATCTGACCCTGCGCGACGGCGGCACTCCCCTGCTGCTGGTCAGCGCCGGGGTCGGCATCACGCCGATCGCCGCCATCCTCGACCACGTGGCCCGCACCCAGCCGGCCCGCCCGGTCACCGCCGTGCACGCCGACCGCAGCCCCGACCGGCACCCGCTGCGCCACGACACGGCCAGTCACGGCTCCCGGTTGCGCACGTTCACCAACCTGACCTGGTACGAGGAGTCGACCGGCCGGGTCGACGTCGACCTGATCCCGCTGGACGAGGGGGCCGAGGTCTACCTGTGCGGCCCGGTGCCGTTCATGCAGCACATCCGGGCCGGCCTGCACCGCCGCGGCGTTCCCGACGCCAACATCCGGTACGAGGTCTTCGGCTCGGAGCAGTGGCGTCCGGTCCCCGTCCCCGCCTGACGCCCGCCCCTGAGACGGATCCCGGGTCCGCCCCGGGATCCGTCTCAGGCGAGGCAGTCGTCGGGTAGCAGGAACCAGCGCAGCTTCTCGAACGCGGCCGGCAACTCGGCGCCTGAGCCGTCAACCGGGACGGGTCGGCCGGCGAGGATCGAGCGGGCCTCGGCCAGTTGGGCCGGCAGCACGTCCTCGCCCAGCTGAGCCGGCGCCGGCGGCCGGGTGACCGAGCCGTCGGCGTGCAGACCAAGGTTCGACAACTTCGGCCGCGACCAAACAGCGTTGATGTGACACCACTGGCCGGTGCGCGGATCGAAGCGGTAGTCGGGCAGCAGCCGAGCTCCGTGGGAGGCGATCAGCGACACCGCCTCGATCAGGTAGTCGGCGACCGTGTCGGAGAGGAAGTACGCGAAGTTGAGGCGCGACCAGCCCGGCTTGATGCCCTCCCAGCCGTCCTCGATCTCGTGCTCGAACCGGCGTGAGAGCTCGGGGCCGATGCCGAGCAGCCGGTGACCGTACGGGCCGGCGCACGAGCAGCCGCCCCGGGCCTGGATGCCGAACAGGTCGTTGAGCAGCCTCACCACGTAGTTGTGGTGCAGGTGGCGCTCGCCCGCGCGGATCTGGAACGACACGATGGGCAGGCGGGGTGACTCCAGGTCGCCGAGGATCTGGATCCGGTCGTCGCCGGCCCAGCGGTCCCGCGCCCGCTGCCACAGCGCGTGTTCCTGAGCGGCGATCACGTCGGTGCCGACCGCGTCCTTGACCTGAAAGACCAGGCCGGCCCGGATCGACTCGACGATGGCCGGGGTGCCGCCCTCCTCGCGGGCGATCGGGTCGTCCAGGTAGCGGTGGTCTTCCGGGTCGACGAACGCCACCGTGCCGCCCCCGGGGTTGGTCGGCACGCGGTTGACCAGCAGGTGCTTGCCCACCACGAGCAGGCCGGGCGTCTGCGGGCCACCGGGGAACTTGTGCGGCGACAGGAAGATCGCGTCCTTGTCGGCCATCGTGATCGGCAGGTAGGGGCCGCCGGCCGCGTAGTCCCAGACCGACAGGGCGCCGTGCTCGCGCAGCAGGGCCGAGATCGCTCCGACGTCGGTGAGCAGGCCGGTCACGTTCGAAGCGGCGCTGAAACTGCCGATCCGCAAGGGCCTTCCGGCGTACGCAATGAGGGCTTTTCGAAGATCTTCGAGATCGGGATTACCGCGCCCGTCGCTGCCGATCTCGACCACGTCGGCCACCGATTCGCGCCAGGGCAGGACGTTGGAGTGGTGCTCGTAGGGCCCCACGAACACGACCGGGCGCTCGGCCGACGGGATCTGCCCGCTCCACCCGTACCGGTCGTCGAGGTTCTCCGGCACCCGCAGCCCGAGCGTGGCGACCAGCTTGTTGACCGCCGTCGTGGCCCCCGAGCCGCAGAACAGCACGACGTCGCCGGGACCCGCGCCGACCGCCCGGTGGATCGACTCGCGCGCCTGTTCCCGCAGCGCCTGGGTGCCCGCCCCGGTCGCCGAGGCCTCGGTGTGGGTGTTGGCGTACCCGGTCAGGACCGTGTCCCGGATGAAGTCCTCGACGAAGTCGAGCGCCTGGCCGGAGGCGGTCTGATCGGCGTACGTGACCCGGCGCGGGCCGAAGGGGCCGTCGATGACCGTGCCCGTGCCGATCGAACCCTCGCGCAGCCGCCGCAGGATCGGTGTGTCCATGGTTCCCTCCGCGTTGGTCGCGCGCGGAGGCGGATCTCGCGCACCGCTGCGACGTGGCCCTCAGGGTGCCGCCCACCGGGGTCGGTTGTCACGCGCGGAGTGGGAAATGCGACTTGCTGCTCATCACAGTCAACACAATCGGCACCCTGACAACCTGTCCGGCCGACCCGCCCGTCCGGGAGCACGGGCGAGCCTAGCCTGACCACATGCCGTACGTCGCCGCCCGGGACGGCCGCCAGCAGCGCGGTCCGACCAACCGGGCCCCCAGCGTCCCCGACCGCCTCGACGACCTGCACGGCCACAGCGTCGGCCTGCTCGAGCTGCCGAAACACATGGCCACCGGGCACCGCAGCCGCCGCCTGCTGGACCTTGAGGATCCGGCCCAGCAACGGCAGGCCTACCAGACCGTGCTGTGCCAGGCCGCCGACTGCTGTGAGATCAACAACCTGCTCAACCCGAGCGTGCTGCGCCGGCTCTGGCGTCATCTGCACCTGCCGGCCAAGGTGCGCGACGAATGGGAGGCTCGGCACCCGGCCCTGGCCGCGACGCGCTAGCCGGGCACCAGCAGGCGCGCGTAGTCGCTGCTGTGCAGCGGGCCGCCGGTCAGCGTGCCGTCGGCCCGCGGCACCTGCAGCGACTGGCCGTCGCGGGTGAAGACCACCGAGCCCACGTCGGCCCGCGCCGTCAGCGTGCATACGATCTGCCCGTAGGCCAGGATCTCGTCGTTGCGGGCGTTGCCCTCGTCGAAGTCGGGGACGTCCACGGTCGCCTCGGCCCCGGCCAGCATCCGGCCGGTCAGGGACTGCCCGGTCAGCGCCGTACCCAGGCCGGTCGAGCGTTCCTCCGGCGTCGGCCCGTCGGCCAGGCTCTCGAGCTGGGCCTGCACCGCGGGGTAGGACGGCGTACGCCGCACGGTCTGCACCAACCGGCCGTCGCGGACCAGGCAGAGCACCTGCGCCACCTCGCCCGCGGCCACCGCCGGGCCCGCGCCGGGCGTGGTCAGCGGGTGGCGCGGCAGGTCGACGCCGTGCGGCTCGTCCTGGGCGCGGACACCGCAGCCGCCGAGCAGCACGACGGCCACCGTCATGATCGTCCAGGCCCGCCGCATATCCGAATGATGCCTCGCGCCGGCCCGGCGCCCCGGCTCCGTCATGGAACTGTCATATCGCCGGGAAACTTCCGCAAACCTTGACCGTCACTGTGGAGCCATGACGGTCACCAGTCTGGTCACCGCCGTCCTCGTCGGCGGCGCGCTCGGTATTGCCGGGCATCTGCTGACGAGGGCCGGGCGCCGGGTGCCGTTCTGGCTGCCGCCCACGGTCGGCGTGGGCATGGCCGTGTTCGCCACGACCGTCACGCGGATCGCCGCCGACCTGCCCCCCGGGTTCAGCCTCACCGAACTCGGCCTGCAGGTGCTCTTCGGCGGGGCCGGGGTCGCCGCCGTGGTGACCACCGCCGACCGCCGTACGCCCGAGAAGGAGGGCATCCGATGACCGATGTGCGCGACGCCACCGACACTGCGGTGGTCACCCCGCTGAGCGACCTCGACGCGGACGCCGTCGAGCTGTTGCGCGAGTCGCTGACCGAGGCCGTCCGCGATCATCGGCATGTCATCGTCGACCTGCACGCGGCGCCGACCATCGACTCGGCCGGGCTGAGCATGCTGGTGCGGGCCTACAACGAGGCCAAGAGCGCCGGCGGCACGCTGTCGCTGGCCGCGCCGTCCCGGTACGTGGTGACGGTGCTGCACACGATGAAGCTGCACCAGGTCTTCCCGCTCTACGAGGACGTCGAGGAAGCGCTCAGCGCATAGGCAGGTCGATCCGGAACCGCGCGCCGCCGCCGGGCCGGTCGGCCAGCGACGCCTGGCCGCCGTGGGCCGCCGCGTGCTCGGCCACGATGGCCAGGCCCAGCCCGGTGCCGTCGCCGCCGCCGCGCGCGTTAGCGGCCGGTCCCCGCACGAACCGGTCGAAGATCGTCGCGCGCGCCTCGTCCGGCACTCCGGGGCCGGCGTCGTCCACTTCCAAGAAGCCCGGTCCCACGCGTACGGCCACCGGGCCCCCGCCGTAGCGGACCGCGTTGTCGAGCAGGTTGCCCAGCGCCTGCTCGACCCGCCGCCGGTCGACGGACCAGTCCACCGGCGTGTCCGGCTCCATGCGCACCAGGTCGGTGGGCAGGTTCCGCGAGCTCAGCACCCGGCCCACCAGCAGCCCGATGTCGGCCTCCTCGAGGTGGACCGGCTGGTCGCTGCGGGCCAGTTCGAGCAGGTCGTCGACGAGCGTCTGGAACCGGGTGACCTCGTCGGCGATCAGCCCGACCGCGGCCGCCGACCGCTCGTCGAGCCCGTCCCGGCGCCGGTTGAGCACGCTGACCGCGGCGGCCAGGGTCTGCAGCGGGGACCGCAGCTCGTGGCTGACGTCGGCCGCGAACCGGCGGTCCCGTTGCAACCGGCGCGACAACTCGTCCGCCATGTGGTTGAACGACGAGGTGAGCCGGGCCAGGTCGGGTTCGGCGTCGGGGTCGAGCCGGGTGTCGAAGTCGCCCTCGGCGATGCCGCTGGCTGCCTCGGCCACCGCGGCCAGCGGGCGCAGGGCGTGCCGGGTGACGTACCAGCCGACCGCCGCGCCGCCGGCCGACACCATGATGGCGACGGCGGTCAGCACCAGCGCGAGCAGCTGCAACGTCCGTTCCAGCTCGCCCAGCGAGACGATCTCGTAGAACACGCCGTCGCCCTGCACCGGCACGGCCACGACCAGCGCCGCCTCCCGGTCGCGGCGGATCCGCTGGGCGCCCGCCTCGCCGTCCGCGGCCATCTGCTGCAGGGCCTGCGGCACGGCGTTGCTCGCGGCCGGGCCGGCGCTGCGCGAGTACCACTGGCCGCCGCGCTGCAGCAGGACGTACCGGTCGGCGCCGATGTCGAGCGACTGCAGCAGCTCCCCCACGTCCGGGCTGCTGGCGCCGAGCCCGGCGTTGATCGCCGCCGCGTCGAAGTAGGTGGCCCGCACGGCCGCCCGCTCGCGCTCGCGGAACAGCGTGTTACTGATCAACTCGTACGAGACGAAAGTGACGCCCGCCGACAGGGCCAGAGCGCCCACGGCGAACGCGGCGCTGACCCGGGTCCGCAGCCCGGCCCGCCTCACGGCTGCAGCTTGTAGCCCAGACCGCGGACGGTCACCAGGTGCCGTGGCTTGCCCGCGCTGTCCTCGATCTTGTGGCGGAGCCGGCCCACGTGCACGTCGACCAGGCGCTCGTCGCCGATCTCGTACTCCCAGACCCGGCTCAGCAGCTGCTGGCGTGAGAGCACCTGGCCCGGGTGCTCGGCCAGCTCACAGAGCAGCCGGAACTCCGTACGGGTGACCGCGACGACCTCGCCGTGCAACCGCACCTCGCCCGCCTCGGGCCGGATCTCGAGGTCACCGAAGGTGAGCACGGTGACGGCCGGGGTGGCCGAGGCCGCCCGCCCCCGCCGCCGCAGCGCCCGCAGCCGGGCCGCCAGCTCTTTCACGGCGACCGGCTTGACCACGTAGTCGTCGGCCCCGGCCTCGAGCCCGGCCACGATGTCGTGGGTGTCGTCGCGGGCGCTGACCACGACGATCGGCACGTCGTCGGTGCGCCGCAGCTGGCGGATGCACTCGAACCCGTCCATGCCCGGCAGCATCAGGTCGACCAGCACGGTGTCGGCGGGCTGCCGGCGCTGCAGCTCCAGGCCCTCCTCGGCGGTGGCCACGGCATGCGTCGTGTAGCCCTCGTCCTCCAGGGCCATGGCCAGCGACAGCCGGATCCGGTCGTCGTCCTCGATCAACAGCACGGCACTCATAACCGCATGATGCCGCGCCGGGCACGCTCCGACACGGTTCAGCGGCGAATCCCCGGTTTCGTCACGCAACCGTCATATGCCCGGAGGGCTACCGCCATCGGCCCCGAGCAGCATCGAAGTCGGGAACGAACCCTCCCCACAGGCCCGCGCCCCGCCCCGCCGGTTCGGCGGGACGGGGCGTGAGCTTTCATGCCGGAGAGACCTGGACCGCCATCTCGGCCTCTCCGGCGCCTACCCTGACGTATGGATCTTTTCGACGGGTTGACCGGGGTGGCGCGGATCGGGCTGGGGCTGGCCGCGGTGGGGCGGCCGGCGTACATCAATCTCGGGCGTGAGGCTGACCTGCCGGGCGACCGCAGTGTCGAGGCCATGCGGGGGCGGGCGCACGAGCTGCTCGATCAGGCCTATGCGGCCGGCGTGCGGTATTTCGACGTGGCCCGGTCGTACGGCCGGTCGGAGGAATTTCTGGCTTCGTGGCTGCCGGGGCACGACGATGCGCTGGTCGGCAGCAAGTGGGGTTACACCTACACCGCGAACTGGCAGATCGAGGCCGAGGCGCACGAGGTCAAGGACCACAGCGTGAGTACGTTCGACCGGCAGGTGGGTGAGACCCGGGCGCTGCTCGGCGACCGGCTCGGGCTCTACCAGATCCACTCCGTCACGCCGGACAGCCCGGCGCTGACCGACACGACCCTGCACCGGCGCCTGGCCCAGCAGGGCGCGCTGGTCGGGCTGTCGACGAGCGGGCCGCGACAGGCCGAGGCGATCCGGGCCGCGCTGGGGGTCGAGGTCGACGGCGAGCCGCTGTTCCGCAGCGTGCAGGCCACCTGGAACCTGCTCGAACCGAGCGCGGGGCCGGCCCTGGCCGAGGCCCACGCCGCGGGGCGGGCCGTCATCGTCAAGGAGGCCATGGCCAACGGCCGCCTGGCCGGGCGCGACGCCGAGGCTCTGGCCGCCGCGCTGAACCAGCCGTGGGCGACGGTGGTGCTCTCCGGCGCGGCCACGGCGGCCCAGCTCACCTCGAACCTGCGGGCGGCCGGGCTCGACCCCGCGGCCATCGCGCCGGTCGAGGCCGAGCCGGCCGAGCTCTACTGGGCTACCCGCGCCGCCCTGCCCTGGGGATGACGACGGCGGCCGCGAGCACCACGGCGGCCGCGCCGGCCAGGGCCACGCGGTGCATCGAGGCCCACGACCAAGCGTCCCGGTTCTTGGCCTTGTCGTCGAACATGCCGTGGGCGCCGTGGTCGACGTCGTCGTCCTGGGGCTCGAACACGTTGCTGCCGTAGCGGGGACCGCCGTCCTCGGAGAGCTGGCCGTCGACGACGGTCCGGGCGAGGTACCAGTCCATGAACGAGGGCGCCAGCCGGCTGCCCAGGATCGTGTAGGCGGTCGAGAATCCGACCCAGAGGTTGCGGCGCGGGTTCTCGGCCAGGAACCGGACGGCCCGGGCCGCGACCTCGGGCTGGAAGATGGGCTCGACCGGCTGCGGGTGGTCCTCGAAGTCGGTCGCGTTCCAGTCGAACTGGGCCGTGTTGACCCCCGGCAGCTGCACCTGGCTGACCCGCACGGCGCTGCCGGTGTGCTTGAGCTCGGTGATCACGCTGTCGGTGAAGCCCTTGATCGCGTGCTTGGCGCCGCAGTAGGCCGACTGCAGCGGGATGCCCCGGAAGGCCAGCGCGCTGCCGATCTGCACGATCACGCCGCGGTCGCGGGGTCGCATGTACTCCAGCGCGACCCGCGTGCCGTGCACCTGGCCGAGGTAGGTGACGTCGGTGATCTTGCGGAATTCGTCCTCCGGGATGTCCCAGAAGTACCGCAGGTCGCCCGCGAAGGCGTCGTTCACCCAGAGCTCGATCGGCCCCAGCTCTTCCTCGACCCGCGCCGCGGCCGACCGGACCTGGCCGGAGTCCGACACGTCGGTCTCGATGCCCAGCGCTCGCGCGCCGAGGGCCGACGCGTCGTCGGTGGCGCCCTCCAGCCCGGCCTTGCCCCGGGCCAGCACCGCCACGTCCCAGCCGTTCCCGGCCAGCTCCCGTACGACCGCACGGCCCACCCCGGCAGTGCCGCCGGTGACCACGGCGACTCGACGCTCTGTCACAACCCGCTCCCTCACTTCACGATGTTCCGCGAGTGCAGGTACCCCCAGGTCTCAGTCGTACTCGCCCGATCCCTCGACCAGGGTCCGGAAGCGCTCGGCGGCCGGGGTCAGCGCGCGGTCGTCGCGCCAGGTCAGGCCCACGACCCGGGCCGCGCACCGCCTGGTCGCGGGGCGGGTGGCCCGCGGTGGTGCTGCTGGCGTCGGCCTTCGTCGTCGTCAGCGGCGTGCTCGCGGCCCGCCTGCGGCAGGTGCCGGCCCTGACCCCTATCCGAACGTGAACACGTAGGCCCGTACGCCGGGGGCGGCGAACGTGATCTCGAGGAACTTCTCGCCGATCGGGCCCGGCTGACGGATCAGCTGATACATGCGGCCCTCGTCGAGCAGGCCGCTGCCGTCGGCGCCGATGTCGAGGCCGGCCGCGTCCCCCGGGGCCTCGCCGTCGAGGGTGACGCGGAACGGGATCGGCTCGCCGCCGGCCCGGTCGAGCACCAGGTTGGCGTCGCGGGCCTGGAAGCGGAACGCCACCCCACCGTCGGGCTCGGCCGACGTGACGTGCTCGCTGCCCACGGTCCACTCGCCGTCCAGCGCCCAATGGTTGAAGTGCAGGTAGTTCGAGTACGAGTACGGGTGCCGGCGACCGAACTCGGCCTCGCCGGCCGATGCGAAGTGCTCGCCCCGGGCGTACCCAAGATAGGTTTCGGGGGTTCGCAGGTGGGTCCAGTCGGCCTCGACCTCGACGCCGGCCGGTTCCACCCGCGACAGCGGGCGGCTGATGCCGAGCAGCCGCTGGATCGACCGTTCCGACCGCTCGTACTCGCCCTCGCCGAAGTGGTGATCGCGGATCACCCCGTCGCCGTCGGCCAGGTAGAGCGCGGGCCAGTAGTGGTTGTCGAAGGCCTTCCACACGGCGTAGTCGCTGTCGAGGACGACCGGATAGTCGATGCCGCGCTCCTCCACGGCGCGGCGGACCAGATCGGGACTGTGCTCGAACCCGAACTCGGGTGTGTGCACCCCGATGACGATCAACCCGTCCTGGCGGTACGCGTCCCACCACGCGCGGCGGTAGGGCACGGTGCGCAGCCAGTTGATGCAGGTGAGCGTCCAGAAGTCGTAGAGGACGACGTGCCCGTGCAGGTCGTCCGGGCCGAGTGGGAACGAGTTGAGCCACTCGGCCTGCGGTAGCGAGGGCGTTCTCATACAGACACCGTGCCAGCCCGGAGGCCCTCGGCTCTATCGTCAATCGAGTGACGCTGCTCCCACGACTCCACCGCGTCGCCGTCCTCGTGCTGGAAGGCGCCAAACCGCTCGACGTCGGCATCCCGGCTCAGGTCTTCACGACCAGGGCCAGCATGCCGTACGAGGTGAGGGTGTGCGGCGCCGCGCCGGGTCTCGTCACGGGTGGTGACGGGTTGTCCTACCACGTGGCCGACGGGCTCGACGCCCTCGCGTGGGCCGACATCGTGTTCCTGCCCGGCTACCGGTTCCCGGACCGCGAGGATCCGCCCGCGGCCGTGGTCGGCGCCCTGCTCACCGCCCACGAGCGGGGGGCGCGGCTGGCGGCCATCTCGACCGGGGCGTTCGCGCTGGCCGCGACCGGGCTGCTCGACGGCAAACGGGCCACGACGCACTGGCACTACACCCGGCAACTAGCCGGCAAACACCCGCGGGTGCTGGTCGACGAGAACGTGCTCTTCGTCGACGAGGGCAGCGTGCTCACGTCGGCCGGGGCCGCCTCGGGGATCGACCTGTGCCTGCACATCCTGCGCGGCGACATCGGGGTGGGCGCCTCCAACCACGCGGCGCGACGGCTGGTGGCGGCGCCCCACCGCAGCGGCGGCCAGGCCCAGTACGTGCCGCACAGCGTCCCCGAACCGCTCGGTGAACGCTTCGCGGCGACCCGGGACTGGGCGCGGCAACGGCTCGACCAGCCGCTGACCCTGGCCGCGCTCGCGCAGAACGCGGCCGTCTCACCCCGTACTTTCTCGCGGCATTTCGCCGACGACACCGGGTACACGCCGATGCAGTGGGTCATGCGGGCCCGCATCGACCTGGCCCGCGAACTGCTGGAGCTCTCGCAGCTCTCGATCGAGCAGATCGCGGTGCGGGTGGGGCTGGGCACGGGCTCGAACCTGCGGATGCACTTCCAGCGGATCCTCGGCACCACACCCAGCCAGTACCGGCGGACGTTCGTGGCTTGATCCTTGCGAACGGTGGCGCGCCCGCCACTGTCTACCTCGTGGCGACCCGGCCAAGCTTGACGCATGACTCGCATCGCCATCAACGGATTCGGCCGCATCGGACGCAACGTGCTGCGGGCGTTGCTCGAGCGGGACAGCAAGCTCGAGGTCGTCGCCGTCAACGATCTCACCGAGCCGGCCGCCCTGGCCCGTCTGCTCGCCTTCGACACCACCGCGGGCCGGCTCGGCCGCCCGGTGACCGTCGACGGCTCCACCCTGGTCGTCGACGGCCGCCGCATCGCCGTCCTGTCCGAACCCGACCCGGCCCGGCTCCCGTGGAAGGAGCTGGAGGTCGACGTCGTCCTCGAGGCCACCGGTCGGCTGGCCGCCGCGTCGAAGGCCCGGGCCCACCTGGACGCCGGAGCGCGCAAGGTGCTCGTCGGCGCCCCCTCGGACGGCGCCGACGTGACGCTGGCCCCCGGCATCAACAATTCCGCGTACGACCCCGCGGTGCACACCATCGTGTCCAACGCCTCGTGCACGACCAACGCGCTGGCCCCGCTGGCCTCGGTGCTGGACGACCTGGCCGGCATCGAGCACGGCTTCATGACCACTGTCCACGCCTACACGCAGGAGCAGAACCTGCAGGACGGCCCGCACCGCGACCCGCGCCGGGCCCGGGCCGCCGCGGTCAACATCGTGCCGACCACCACCGGCGCGGCCAAGGCCATCGGCCTGGTCCTCCCCCGGCTGGCGGGCAAGCTGTCCGGCGACTCGATCCGGGTGCCGGTGCCGGTCGGTTCGATCGTCGAGCTGAACACGACCGTCATCCGCGAGGTCACCCGGGACGAGATCCTGGCCGCCTACCGCGCGGCGGCCGAGGGCCCGCTGGCCGGCGTCCTCGAATACTCCGAGGACGCCCTGGTCTCGTCGGACATCGTCGGCAACCCGGCCTCGTCCATCTTCGACTCGGCCCTGACCCGCGTCGACGGCAAGCACGTCAAGGTGGTCGCCTGGTACGACAACGAGTGGGGTTTCAGCAA
This sequence comes from Paractinoplanes aksuensis, assembly GCF_024137025.1. Taxonomy (GTDB): domain Bacteria; phylum Actinomycetota; class Actinomycetes; order Mycobacteriales; family Micromonosporaceae; genus Actinoplanes; species Actinoplanes aksuensis. The sequence continues at coordinate 54,858 of NZ_JAMYJR010000006.1, read as the reverse complement.
CCGGGTCATCGACACGCTGGAACTGCTCGCCGCCTGATCTTCCTCACTTGTCCGGGTCCAGGCGCTCGGCGACGAAGGAGGACCAGCGGGGGTCCTCGACCTTGCTGGCCGCGCGATAGAAGTCGGCGGCCGACGATCGCAGCACGAAGAAACCGGCGGCGCCGAGGGCGATCAGCAGTCCGAGGCCGACGACCGCGTTGACGCTGGGGTACCAGCCGGGCACGAGGTCGTAGGTGAGGCGGGCCGCGGGCTCGGCGTCCGGCCCAGGCGTCGCGCCGACCGGGTCGACGCCGGCCAGCAGGGCGGTGCCCACGAGCAGGGCGAGGACCAGCGCCGTGGACCAGGCGATGGTCCGGGCCCAGGCCACCGGCCGGCGCACGACGAAGGCCAGCACGCCGCCGGCCACCACCGTGACCAGCGCCAGAATCAGCGTGACGGTCAGGATCTCACCGACGTCGGTGGCGAACTGCTCGGCGGCCAGGTCGCCGGCGTTGAAGTCGAGGTAACGATCGAGGGCGGGGCCGTGGTGGGCCTGCCCGAGCACGACCACCAACGCGGACGCGGCGGCTATGCCGGCCGCCGCCGCGAAGGCCCAGGAACTGTTGCGTACCGTCCGCGGCATCTCCACGGCTCTCCCCCGTCACTCGAAATCGGGCGGCATCGTATCGCGTCGATGCCGCCGGGGGCGCCCCTCTTCGGGACGCCCCCGGCTTCGGGCGTCAGGCCGGGCGGTAGCCGGCCGGGCGGGTCGAGAAGGTGCCCCGGCCCCTCGTACGGCTGCGCAGGTCGGTCGCGTAGCCGAAGAGCTCGGCCAACGGCACCAGCGCCGTCACCGACTCGCCGTTGGACGCGGTGACCCGGCCGCGCCGGGCGGCCAGATCGCCGAGCACCCCGCCCAGGCTCTCGGCCGGGGCGTGGACCGTCACGTCCGCGACCGGTTCGAGCACCGCCATCCCGCACGCCTCGAGCGCCGCCCGCAGACCGAACCGGCCGGCCGCGCGGAACGCCATCTCCGACGAGTCCTTCACGTGCGTGGCGCCGTCGGTCAGGGTGACCCGCAGGCCGGTGACCGGGTGACCGGCCAGCGGACCGTGGGCCAGGGCCTCGCGGCAGCCCGTCTCGACCGCACGGATGTACTCGGCCGGCACGCGCCCGCCGGTCACCGTGGACGCGAACTCGAAGCCGACGCCGTCGAGCGGCTGCACGTCCAGCACGACCTGCGCGAACTGGCCGGCCCCACCGTCCTGCTTGACGTGCCGGTAGGTCAGCGCGGTCACGCCGCGAACCACGGTTTCCCGGTACGCCACCCGGGGCCGGCCGGCCGTGACGGCCACCCCGGACTCGCGCAACCTGGTCACTGCCACCTCCACCTGCAGTTCCCCCATCCCGCTGAGCAGCGTCTGGCCCGATTCGCTGTCCGTGCGTACGGAAAGCGACGGGTTCTCCTCGACCAGCGCGGCCAGCACACCGGGCAGCCGGTGGGCGTCGGCCCGGGTCCGGCCCTCGAGCGCGACCGAGACGAGCGGCTCGGCCGTCACCGGAGCTTCGAGCACGACCGGATGCTCGCGCGTCGACAGCGTGGTGCCGGGCCGGGCCGCCTTGAGCCCGGCCAGAGCCACGATGTCGCCCGCGGTGGCCCGGTCGACGTCGGTGTGCCGGTCGGCCTGCACCCGCAGGATGCGCCCGACCCGCTCGGCGCGGCCCTCGACCGCGTCCCACACCGTGGCCCCCTTGGCCAGCGTGCCGTCGTAGACGCGGACGAACGTCATCCGGCCCTGGCGACCGGTCTGCACCTTGAACACAAGAGCGGCCAGCGGCGCCTCCCCGCGATCGACAGGCGATGGCAGATAATCGATTACCGCGTCCAGCAGTGGTTCGACGCCGACTGCGCGATAGGCCGATCCGCACAGCACGACCACCGCCTTGTTCTGGATCGTCAGTTCCCGCATGGCCGTCCGCAGGGTCTCGTCCGACATCGCGCCCAGCTCTTCGAGAGCGGCCGGGTGCAGCTCGGCCACGGCCTCCTCCAGCCGTTGCCGGGCAATCGGATCGCCGCCGGGCGCCACGTGGAGCACGCCGTCGGGCCACGTGAGCGTGCGCCGGCCGACCAGGTCGACGACGCCCCCATCGATAGGCGATTGGGCCACGAGCGGGGTGACGCCGAGCCGCTCCCGCAGCGAGCGCACGGCCGCGTCGAGGTCGGCCCCCGGCCGGTCGAGCTTGTTGACGAAGACGATCCGGGGCACGCCGTACCGGTCGGCCTGACGCCAGACGGCCTCGCTCTGCGGTTCGACCCCGGCCACCCCGTCGAGCACGACCACCGCGCCGTCCAGCACGCGCAGGGACCGCTCGACCTCATCGGTGAAGTCGACGTGCCCCGGGGTGTCGATCAGGTTGAGCCGGTGACCGTTCCAGTCGCAACTGACGGCGGCCGCGAAGATGGTGATGCCACGCTCGCGCTCCTGGGGATCGAAGTCGGTGACGGTGTTGCCGTCCTGCACGTCGCCGCGTTTGTAGGTGGCGCCGGTCAGGAACAGGATGCGTTCGGTGAGGGTGGTCTTGCCCGCGTCGACGTGGGCGAGGATGCCGAGGTTTCGCATGAGAGTCGGGCTTCCGGGAGTTCCAGCGGTGGACAGCGCCCACCCGTCCGCGTCGTCAGGAACGCGGGCAGGAACGACCAGCCTCGGTGGCGCAGCCGAGGCTGGGCGCACCAGACACGAGAAGAGGAGCGGTGCGGAACTGCACGGCGTCCTCCCCTCGACTATCGATCAACTGCGAAGAACCGTACGGATCCGGTTGCACCGCTGTCGAACGCTTTTCCGCCCGCTGCGACCCCCACCGGGCAGACGCGGGGTGGCGCAGCAGCGGGTCGGCCCGTGGGTGACGGGTCGACCCGGTGCTGACTCGTGGACAGTCGGAGTCAGGCGCGGACGGCGGTGGTGGCGGGGCCGTGGAGCGTACGGCGGGTGGTCTGCACCACGGCGGACGCCGTGAGCACCACTGCGATCGCGGCGACGATGCCGAAAGCGGCTGGTGAGGCGTCGGGCCAGATGCGGTCGGCGCGGGCCGAGCCGAACGGCAGGATGGTGAACAGGGAGGCGAGCAGGCCGCCGAGTACGCCGGTGGCCGTGATCAGGACGCCTTCCAGGGCGACCATGGCCGTCACCTGGCCCCGGGTGGCGCCGGCCAGGCGCTGCTGGGCGAACTCGCGGCGGCGGTGGGTGGTCGCGGCGATCAGCGTGTTCACCAGCATGATGGCCACGAAGAGCGTGATCATGCCGACGACCACGTAGTTGAGCGTCTGGATGTCCTGGGCGTAGTCGGGTTCGATCTGGCCGACCGCGGCTCGGTCCTCGATGCCCTGCATGTAGACCGTTCCGGTGGCGATGCCGGTGAACAGCAGCACGGGCATCACGGCCGCCGAGAGTCGCGGGCCCCGGAGCGCGAGTTCGCCGGGAGCACCGAAAAGGCGTACGACCGGACCCAGAGCAGCCGTGACCAGGCGCAGCAGCTCGGGTGCGAGCAGGGCCAGGCCGATCGACGCCCAGATGCCGGCCTGACCGGCGGTCTGCATCGCGTCGATGCCCTTGCCGTCCATGAGCGTGGCGGTCAGGATCGCGCAGTTCGTGCCGATCAACAGGAACAGCCCGGCGCCGATCCGGCGCAGCAGGGGGCGTTGCTTCTTGCGGCCGTGAGCCGACGTACGCCGGGCCGTCGCGAACGCCGCAGCCAGTGAGCCAAGTAGCGTTACTCCGAAACCAGCGCTGAGGGCAGTAACTCCGAACGCAGGGTCGATTGTGGACGCGACTTGACCCGTGTTGTGCAACAGCTTGACCAGCACGCGGCCCAGCAACCACCCGACGGGAACAGCCACGGCAGCGGCCAGAAGCGCTACTAAGAGCGCCTCCCCCACAATCATCCGGCGCACCTGGGGGCCGGTGGCACCCACCGAACGCAGCAGGGCGATCTGCTGGTCGCGTTGCCGGACGGCCAGCGTGAGCGTGGACGTCACCGCGAACGCGACGATGACGAGACACCAGCCGCCGCCGACGCCGGCGGTGGTCACGAGCGACTCGTTGCTCGCGGCGTCCACTCCGGTAGCGGTATCGATCAGCGAAGCGAACGCCATGATGAGCGCCGCGCCCAGAAAAGCGGACAGGAACGTGGCGATGAAACCGCCGGGACGGTGACGCAGGTTGCGCAGCGCGACGGCGATCATGCTGCCACCCCCACGCGGTCGCCGAGGTGGGCCAGGCGCTCGGCCACGGCGTCGGCGGTGGGCGCGCGCAGCGAACCGGCGAGCCGGCCGTCGGCCAGGAACAGCACCGAATCCGCGTACGCGGCGGCGACCGGGTCGTGCGTGACCATGACGACCGTACGGCCGTGCTCGTGCACTATCGACCGCAGCAAGGTAAGTACCTCGCGGGCGCTGCGCAGGTCGAGCGCACCGGTCGGCTCATCGGCGAAGATCACGGCGGGCTCGGCCACCAACGCCCGGGCGATGGCGACGCGCTGCCGCTGACCGCCGGACAGCCGCTCGGGCAACTCGCCGAGGCGGTCACCCAGGCCGAGGCGGTCCAGAATTTCGCGTACGCGAAGGCGGTCGGCCCGGCGCCCGGCGAGCCGCAACGGAAGCACGACGTTCTGCTCGACAGTGAGCGCAGGGAGCAGGTTGTAATCCTGGAAGACGAAGCCGACCCGGGTCCGGCGGAACTTCGTCATCGCGGTGTCGCTGGTGGCGGTCAGCTCGGCGCCGTCGATGAACACGCGGCCACCGGTGGGGCGGTCGAGGCCGGCCGCGCACTGCAACAGCGTGCTCTTGCCAGAACCCGAGGGGCCCATCACGGCGGTGAAGCTGCCGGCCGGAAAAGTGGCGGTCACACCGTCGAGGGCGGTCACCCCGCCGTCGTACGTCTTGTAGAGGGACTCGAGGCTCACGATGTCTGTCATGGATACACCGTACGAACGCACTACCCTAGAAATCGGTAGTGCTAGCACCCCACTGTGGGTAGTGCGGAGAGGTACGGTGCACTAGTGCAGGTTCCCGTCTACCGCCGGATCGCGGCTGAGATCGCCGAACGCATAGCCGCGGGCGAACCGCCGCCGGGGCAGCGCATCATGTCGACCCGTCAGATCATGGCGGAATACGGGGTGGCGATGGCCACGGCAACCAAGGTCATCAACTATTTGCGTACGGAAGGATTGGTGCGGGCAAAGCCGGGCGTGGGAACGGTGGTGGCTGGAGCGACGCTACCGCCGGGAGGCACCCCGGATCGCGACCTGGTCGTGCGGACGGCCATCACCATCGCCGACGCGGAGGGGTTGCCGGGGCTCTCGATGCGCCGACTGGCCGGGGAGCTCGACATCCCGACGATGTCGGTCTACCGGCATGTGGCCGACAAAGAAGAACTCGTGCTGCTCATGATGGACAAGGTCATGGCGGCCAACCCGCCGCCGCCCCGGCTCGATCCGTCACGGGACGATTGGCGGGTCTGCGTCGAGGCGCTGGCTCGGCTGCAGTGGTCGATGTATCGGCGGCACACCTGGCTGGCACAGGCCATTTCGTTCACCCGGCCGTTGTTGGCGCCTCACGCTATGGCCCACACGGAGTGGTGCATGCGGGCGCTGGAGGGGCACGGGCTCGACATCAGCACCCAGTTCCGGGCCGCGGTGACGATCGCCAACTACGTACGCGGCACGGCGGTCAACCTCGAGGAGGAAGCACAGGCGGTCCAGGAGACCGGCATGACCGACGCCGAGTGGATGGCTGCGCAGGGTGAACGCTTCGCCGAGGTGCTGGCCGGCGGCAAACTGCCCCTGATGGCGCGGTTCATGGCATCGGATGATCGCGAGCTGACTCTTGATCTGCTGCTGGAGTTCGGGTTGCAGCGGTTGCTTGATGGACTTTCGCCTTGAGGGCGGCGGTACTGCCGTTGCTGGCCGCCCGCTACCGGGTGCTGGATGCCTGACCCCGCGCGGTTCGACCGCGGTGTTTCCCCGTGGCGGCAATCCGTCCGGCATACCGGTGGCCGTCCCGAGTCGGGCGGCTCCTCTGCGGGCCGGCCTTCCGCCTGCGCCGGGACGGGTGGGGCCGAGGGTGGCCATGCTGGGCTGAAAAGCAGCTGCGCCCTGCATGGCCACCCTCGGCCCCACCCTTGCGGGGTTTCACCTCGCCCTTCCGTTGTGGTCGGCGCTTCTCTCCGTGCCTCGTCGAGGTGGGGGAACCCGTGCGGGTTCGGGGTCTGGCTGCCGCGCTGTGGACGAAGTTTGGACCTCTTCTTACGCAGGCCCGGCTTGGTGGTGGGTGCGCGTTCGCACCGTGCCGGCTGCTCATGTGGGCATGACTGTCTGACTGTCTGACAGTCTGGCGCGGTTGGGCTGGGGTCAGGCTGGTTCGCGGCGGTCCCACAGGAGCAGGCCGGTCAGGAGGAGGGTGCCGCCCAGGGCGAGCATCGACAGGGCGGTGGCGGTTTGGGCAGTGCCGGTCAGGTGGGAGGCGAGGATCCAGGCGCCTTTGATGTCGAAGACCAGGACCATCAGGCCTTGGGGGACGACCGGGATCCAGCCCAGGGTCAGCAGGGCTAGAGCGCCGAGCGTGATTTTGTGCGTACGGGCCCACTCGGTGTCCCAGGTCAAGGGGATCTGGGCTGTGGGGAGGGCGGTGGTCTGGGCTGCTGCGGCCAGGACCTCGGTGCCGCGGCGGGTCAGGCGCTCGGTGGCAGCCCAGGCTGCGGCGCGCCAAGCGGCGAAGCCGCAGAGCAGGCCTACGGCAACGGCGGGCCAGCGGGACCACGGTGGACCCCACACCGACAGGCTGAAAGCAGGGGCCGAGGTCACGACCAGCGCGAGCAGGACGAGCAGCACGCTCACGATGTCGGTGGGGTTGTCGGCGGCTGTGGGGTGGCGGGGGTCGGTTACCGGGCGTACGCGGGAAACGGATATCCACACCGGAACCGCGGACCCGGCGCCGAGGACGGCCGGGAGGACGGCAACGGCGGCGAAGACGCCGGCGGTGTTCGCGTCGGGGGTGATGAGGATGCCGAGGACGGTCAGCAGGATGCCGGCTGGTGCGACCAGGAGCAGCCACGCGAAGGCTCGGCCCAGCACCTCGGAGCGTTCGCCGCGCGGGGCGGTCAGGGGTAGCCACAGGGCGGTGCCGTCGAGGGCGACCAGGCTTGCGGCCATTGTGGCGGCCCAAAGGGCGACGAGCACGCCGGCCCAGGGGGCCAGCAGATCCACGTCGGACAGCATCGGCAAGGTGGCCAGCAGGACGCCGTAGACGAGGGCGAACGCCAGGTACTGCAAGCGAAGCGGATGGCGTATCCAGGTGTGGCGTTCGCGGCCCAGAACGCCGGCGATCGGGCCGCGGGCGAAATCTCCGGCTGAGGCGGTCGCCGCGCGGGCGGGCGAGGCGGTCACGGCGCCGGGCGAACCGGTCGCGCCGCCGGGCAAGCCGGTCGCGCCGCCGGGCGAACCGGTCGCGCCGCCGGGCGAACCGGTCGCGGCGCCGGGCGAACCGGTCACGCGGCCGGGTGCGGCGGGCGCCGGGTGGGCGGGTGAGGCGGGGGCTGGGCGGCGGGAGCGTGGGCGGGCGGCGCCGGTCAGGACGCGGCGGACCAAGGAGGCGTACGCCAGGAAGGCTGCGCCGACGAGCAGCGCCAGCGGCAGCAGCAGGATCGCCGTGGCGTCGAGCGGCCAGAAGCCGGGGGTCCAGCGCAGCACCGCCGTGACCGAGGCGGGTGGGCCGGTTATCAACAGGAGGCCGGCCCAGGGGGCTACGGCCCAGACCGAGCCCAGTACGCCCATGGCCGTGCCGGTGAGGACGCCGGTGAGCGCGGCGCCGACCGGACCGGCCGCGTTGCCGACCGCCTCGAGGGCGATGGCTGAGCCGGTCAGGCCGAGCAGCCACAGCAGCAGCGCGCCGGCCGCGGCGATCAGTGCGGGGCCGAACCCGTCGCGGGCGGCGTGGGCCGGCAACGCAGCCAGGGCGATCAGGGAGACGGCCGGGCCGATGCCGAGCGCGGACGCGACCAGCAGGGCGTACGCGGCGGGCGCGGGTGGGATCGACTCGAGGCGCAGGTGCACCGGGCGGACCCGGCCGCGGACCCCGCCCAGCAGGAGCGGCAGCACGATCCAGCCGAGCACCCAACTGCCGGTCAGGATGGACAGCGTCTCGGTGCTGGCCGACGGTCGTACGGCGTACACGATCAGCCATCCGGCCGCGAGCAGGCCGATCATCGCGGCCACGATCGGGCCGGGTTCGCGCAGGGCGCGGCGGAACATGGTCGCGCGCATCTGCGTGACCACAGAAACGGAGCGCGTCCGCGTGACCACGGCAACCGCGGGCGTCATTGGGTCAGCCAGTCGAGCGAGCCCGCACCGACGACGTCGGCGCCGACCAGTTCGACGAAGCGGTCCTCCAGGGTGCCCCCCGCCGCTACCCCGGACACCGGGCCGGCCGCGACAACCTTGCCCCGGTGTACGACTGTCACATCGTCACACATTTGCTCGACCAGCAGCATCGAGTGCGTCGACAGCACAGTGGTGCCGCCGCCGGCCACGAAGCGCTGCAGCACGCGGCGGATCGCCAGCGCCGAGACCGGGTCGACCGCCTCGAACGGCTCGTCGAGCACCAGCAGCCGCGGCGCGTGCACGAGCGCCTGGGCCAGGCCGATCTTCTTGCGGGTGCCGGTGGAGCAGTCGGCCAGCGGGGTGCCGGCCCCCTTGGTCAGGCCCAGCACCTCGATCAGTTCGGCGCTTCGGTTCTTCGCGACGGCCGGGTCGAGGCCGCGCAGACCCGCCGTGTAGCGCAGCAGTTCGGCGCCGGTCAGCCGCTCGGGCAGATCGAGTCCTTCGGGCAGCACACCCAGGAGGGCCCGGGCCGCCCGGACCTCGTGCCCGAGGAGCCGGATCGTCCCGGCATCGGGGGTGATCAGTCCGACTGTCATACCGAGCGTTGTCGACTTACCGGCCCCGTTCGGCCCGACCACCCCGTGACAGGTGCCCGTCCGTACCGTCAGATCGAGCCCGTCCACCGCCCGGAATTGCCCGAATGTCTTGACCAGACCGCGGATCTCGACCGCTGTTTCCACCCCGTGCCCCCGTTCATCCCGGTCGATGACCTTAACTGCTGACCAGTGACTTGTACGGGCGCGGTCGGGCCGACCGGGCCGCGACGCTGGTTTGTATGACAGCCGCACAACAGTTTCGTCTGACAAAGGTCAGCCCCGCCTACTGGCGCGTCACGTTCGGCAACGGCCCGGTCAACCTCATGGATCCGGACACGGTCGAGCAGCTGGCCGCCCTGATCGGTGACATCGAGACCGACCCGGACCTGACGGTCGTCGTCTTCCGCAGCGAGACGCCGGGCTACTTCATGGCCCACTGGGACTTTCTCGCCGACGGCGCCCGGGTCGCCGCGATGCCACCCGGTCCGACCGGCCTGCATCCGTACGTGGACAACTTCATCCGACTGAGCCGGGTGCCGGTGGCCACGATCGCCGAGATCCGCGGCCGCACCCGCGGCGCGGGTAGCGAGTTCGCGCTGGCCATGGACATCCGCTTCGCGTCCGAGCAGGCCGTGCTGGGCCAGTTCGAGGTCGGCGTGGGCGCGGTGCCGGGCGGCGGGGCGATGGCCCGCCTCGGCCGCTTGGTCGGTCGCGGCCGGGCCCTGGAGATCCTGCTCGGCGGCGACGACCTGGTGGCGGCGCTGGCCGCCGACTACGGGTACGTGAACCGGGTCGTGCCCGACGCCGAGCTCGCATCGTTCACCGACAGGTTCGCCCGGCGCATCGCCGCGTTCGACCGGGTGGCCGTGGCCGGCATCAAGTCCCTGGTCGACCAGGCCACCCTGCCCGCCGACGCGGAACTGGCCGCGGGCCTGAAGGCCTACTTCTCCACCGCCGGGCGCCCCCAGCACCGCCCGTTCGTGAAGTCGCTTTTCGACCGCGGCCTGCAACAGCCGGACGGCGTCGAGACCGAACTGGGAACCGCCGTCGCCCAGCGATAACCTCACGGCCCGGGTCTGACCCCGACACGTCTCGCCGCCGTGCGCACCCGGCTGATCTCCGGCGTACATTGATCTGCTTCAATGTCACCCGGAGGCAGTGAGGTGGGGACGAGCATGGATCTGGTGTTGCCGGGCGGGCGGGTGCTGAGCTGGGCCGAGTTCGGCGACCCGGCGGGGATGCCGGTGGTGTTCCTGCACGGCACCCCGGGTTCGCGCCTGAGCCGGCCGGACGAGCAGGCGCTGGGCGGCATCCGGCTGATCACGATGGATCGGCCCGGTTACGGCCGCTCCGACCCGGCGGAACGGGCGTCGCTGCTCGGCGTGGCCGACGACGTCGGGGCGCTGATGACCTCACTCGGTGTCGAGCGCTTCGGCGTGGCCGGTTTTTCCGGCGGAGCCCCGTACGCGCTGGCCTGTGGGGTTCGGCTGGCGTCCCGGCTCACCGGGGTGGCGGCGGTCGCGCTGACCGGGCCCTATCGGGAGCTGGGCACCGTGCGGGGGCGGCAGCTCTGGCAGACCTGGCGGCTGCGGTTCGTGCCGGGGGCCGGCCGCTCCTACGTGTCGCGGGCGGCCCAGTGGTACGCCGAGGACCCGCTGCAACAGCATCGGCAGGCGCTCGCCGCGGGCGACGACCCGTGGCTGCGACCGGCCGAGGACGCGCAGCGGGAGGGGGCCCGCCAGAACGCCAAGGGGCTGATCAGCGACTGGCTCGCTACCGACGTCCACTCGTGGGGGTTCAGCCTGCGCGAGGTGCCGGGCCGGGTGCTGATCTGGGCCGGCCGCCAGGACCCGGGCCGGGCTGTGCCGGACGCGCCATTGGTCGCCGACCGCCTGCCCGACGCCGAGGTGCGCATCAGCGAGGACGCGGGCCACACCCCCTCCCCCACCGACTGGCGAAAGACGCTGACCTGGTCAACGGGCGCGCAGCGGCACCAGATCGGCCAGTAGCTCCGGCAGGCCGGGTGACAGGTAGACGTGGCCCATGCCCGGCACGAGCTCGAAGCGGGCGCCCGGAATGGCGGCGGCCAGCGCCTCGCCATGGGCCGGCGCATAGATCGGGTCGACGTCGCCGTGGACCACAACCGTCGGGGCGGTGATCGTCGACAGCGGCACCTGCAGGTCCGGGCTCATCCGCTCGACGAGCCGCCCGTGGTTGCGGGCGGCCGCCGGGTCGGCCGCCCGGGCCCAGCACCGTTCCAGCATGGCCCGGGTGGCCGGTTCGTCGAACGGGCGGGCGTCCCCGTTCATCAGCCGGAACAGGGCCACGTCGGACTCGACGCCGGGCGGCCCGGCCTCGTACTGCAGGAAATGCGGAGCCGGCGGCGGCAACGGTGAGTCGGCCGGGTCGATGCCCACCGGGCTGGTCGAGAGCAGGGTCAGCGAGCGTACGCGGGCCGGCTCGTGCAATCCCAGCCACTGCGCGATCATCCCGCCCATCGACCCGCCCACGATGTGGGCCGAGTCGAGCCCGTACGCGTCGAGGACGGCCACGGCGTCGTGCCCCAGCTCGGTCAGCCCGTACGGGTCGCGGTCGAAGTCGACCGTGCTGGAGCGCCCGGTGTCGCGGTGGTCGTAGCGGATCACCTGCGCCCCGCGCTCGACCAGCCGGGCGACCAGGGCGTCGGGCATCGTGAAGCCCTGGGCCGACGCGCCCGCGATCAGCAGCACCGCGGGCCGCGAGGGCGGGCCGATGCGCTCGGTCCACAGCCGCAGCCGGCCGGAGGTGGCAAACGTCATCCGCGCAGGATAGCCCGGCCGCGCGGTTCGCGCGGCCGGGATTTTCCGGTCAGCTGACGGATATCGCGCCGCTCGACGCGCGCACACATTGGACGGAGCGCGAGGCCGTGACCGCGGCTCCGGACAAGCACTGGCCGAGGACGCCGTGCCCGGCCGCGTTCGGGTGCCACGACTCCTGGCACGTCTGGAAGTAGGTGACGCACGAGTTGGCGATCCGCTGGATGGCGATCTTGTCGCGCCCGGCCAGGTCGGTCAGGAACGTTCCGGTCGGCCCGTCCATCAGGCGGATCGGTGTGGCCAGCGCGTTCCCGGGGCTTCCCGTACGCTCGCACAGCCGGGCGCCGTCGAACGCGCGCTGCACGTTCAGATAGACCAGGTCGTCGTTCGGGAACTCAGCCCGCAGTGAGCCGTGCACCCCCGAGACCAGCGTGCCGAGCCCGCCCGAGAACAGGTGCCCGGCGGCCAGGCTGGCGCGGTGGATCGGGCACCCGGCGCGATACCGTTCGGCGCCCAGCTCGCGGAACTTGTCCCGGTCGTCGGCTCGCCCGTCCTCCTCCCACAGGCTGTTTTCGAGGTCGGTCGGCAGCGGATTCGTGTAGTCCTGGAACACCACCCGGTGCACGCCGTCCGCGTCGATCTCGTCGAGAGTGCGCAAGATTTCCCGTACGGCGGAAAGGGTTTCGGTCTGGGCCGCGCTCAACTGGGCCGCGGTGGCCAGATCGCCGGCGGCGCACGGGGCCTGCGGCACCGGCCCGCCGATGTAGGCCCAGAACTCCCACCACCCGGTCCACGCGTCGGCCACGAAGCGGTTCGCGCACTTGACCGCAACATCACCAAATGTGAACTGGCTGTTGTTGGAACCGAGCCCGACCAGCACCAGATCGATGTCGTGCGTCTGTCCGACAGCCCGCAGCTGGGCGAGTTGCGAGGCGACCGTGCGGCCCTTCTCGCGGGTGTTGGACGCGTTGGCGATGTCGCGGGGCTGGCCGCCCGAGCAGGCCAGGTTGAACCTGTCCTGAATGCCCGGCAGACTGGCCCGCAGCAGCGACGCGTTGGCCGAGCGGTGGCAGAAGAAGGCGTTGCTGTTTGCCGCCGACCAGCCCGGGAAAGCCTGGGCCTGCCCGTTCACGTCGACGACGGACTGATAGGCGCCGGCGCCCTCACCGCTGATGAAGCTGTCGCCGAGCGCGACGGCGGCGGTGGGCAGGGCGGCCTGAGCGGGGAGGGCGGGGACGGTCAGCGCGACGAGAGCGAGGGCGGCGGGCACGGCGAAACGACGCCACAGGGACAAGGCGGCCTCCAGTTCCGAATAATCTTCGGAACTCCGATCCGATCACCAACTTCGGAAGTCGTCAATGTGTCGTCGATGTTTCTTCAAGGGTTTGTGAAACTCGCCGGCGTCGCCAGGACAACAGCGGCGGCGCCACCAAGGCCAATACGACGAGGATCCACAGAGCCACGGTGAGCGGCGACGAGACCAGCGTCGACCAGTCCCCTTCGGACAGAGCCAGGGCCCGGCGCAGCTGCTGCTCGGCCAGCGGGGCCAGGATCAGCCCGACCACGGCCGGCGCCACCGGCACGCCGGCCTCGCGCATCAGCAGGCCGAGCAACCCGAGCACGGTCAGCACGATCAGGTCGGCGATCGTGCCGCCGGCCGCGAACGCGCCGAGGCAGGCGAAAACCAGAACACCGGCATAGATCCCGTACGCCGGGATGCCGAGCAGCCGCACCCAGACCTTGGCCAGCGGCAGGTTCAGCACGAGCAGCAGCACGTTGCCGATGTAGAGGCTGGCGATCAGCGCCCACACCAGGTCCCCGGACTCGCTGAAGAGCTGAGGGCCGGGCTGCAGACCGTACGACTGGAAGGCGGTGAGGATGACGGCCGCGGTGGCCGACGTGGGCAGGCCGATGGTCAGCAACGGCACGAGCACCCCGGCCGCCGCCGCGTTGTTGGCCGCCTCGGGCCCGGCCACCCCCTCGATCGCGCCGCGGCCGAACTGCTCGGGCCGCTTCGACAATCGTTTCTCGATGCTGTAGCTCAGGAACGTGGGCACGTCGGCCCCACCCGCGGGCAGGCTGCCGATCGGGAAGCCGAGCGCCGTCCCCCGCAGCCAGGCCGGCCACGACCGCCGGAAGTCCTCGCGGGAGAGCATCGGCTGGCCGCGCAACGGTTCGACCCGGCTCGCGCCGGTACCGGCGATCAGGTGGGCGAACGTCTCGCCCAGCGCGAACAACGCCACCACGACGATCACGACGTCGATGCCGTCGAACAGCGAGGGCAGGCCGAACGACAGCCGCGTCTGACCGGTCTGGGTGTCGATGCCGACCAGGCCGATGGTGGCCCCGATGACCAGGCCGGCCGCGCCCTTGAGCAGGCTCGGGCCGAGCAGCGCGCTGACCGTCACGAAGGCGACGGCCATCAGCGCCACGTATTCCGGCGGTCCGAAGTTGACGGCGATGTCGGCCACCAGCGGGGCCGCGGCGGACAGGGCGATGGTGCCGATCGTGCCGGCCACGAAGCTGCCGAGCGCGGCCGTGGCCAGGGCGGCCGCGCCACGACCGGCCCGGGCCATCTTGTTGCCTTCGAGCGCGGTCGCGACCGAGGCACTTTCGCCGGGCGTGTTCAGCAGGATCGAGGTTGTAGAACCGCCATACATTCCGCCGTAGTAGATGCCGGCGAACATGATGAGCGCGGCCGCGGGTTCGAGCCGGAACGTGACGGGCAACAGCAGGGCGACGGTCAGCGCAGGGCCGATGCCCGGCAGCACACCGACCGCGGTGCCGATGGTCACGCCGACGAACGCCCACAGCAGGTTGCCCGGGGTGAGCGCGTCCGCGAAGCCGCTGAGCAGGTCACCCATGTCAGAACCCCCACGGCCCGGTCGGCAGGGACAACCCGATGAGTACGTCGAAGACCAGGAAGACGATCACGGCCAGCGTCCACCCGTAGGCGGCCACGCGGGCCGGGTGCGGCGCCCCGAGCAGCAGGGCGGCCCCCGTGAAGAGGCCGGCGCTGCTCACCACGTACCCCATGATCGGCAGCAGCAGAGCGAACGCGACCAGGCCCGCGACCAGGGCCGCCAGGCGCCAGAGGCGCCGGTGGGGCCGTTCCGGCGTACGCAGGAAATGGCGCGACTGAAAGGCCAGAGCCCCACCGATGAGGCCCAGCAGGACGCCGAGCAGCGTGGGCGCGGCGGCCGGTCCGAGCGCCTCGTCGGAGTCCCGCAGCCGGGCCGCGTCGACCAGCACGACCACGGCAGCCACGACCATCAGCACGCCCAGCGCCCCCGCCGCCCGCGCTTCCCGGTGCGCGACCTCAGGCGTCTCCGGAAGCGGCCGCCCCTCCTCGATATCGGTCATGCCAGGCCCATCTTGACCAGCACATCCGTGACCGTGCGGCGCTCGCCGGCCAGGTACTGCTCGAACTGGTCGCCGGTCAGGGTGGCGTCCGACCAGCCACGGCGCTCCAGCGTCTCGCGCCAGGCGTCGGTGCGGGTCATCCGGACGAGCAGGTCTTCCAGCTGGCGCTCGTCGTCGGCGCTGATGCCCGGCGGCGCGACCACCCCGCGCCAGTTCGCCAGCTCCACATCGACCCCCTGCTCCTTGAGGGTGGGCACATCAGGCAGGTTGGGCAGGCGCTGCGGGCTGGAGACGGCGATCGGCCGGATGGTGCCCGCCTTGATCTGCCCCACCAGCTCGGAGACCCCCGAGACGCCCGCGGTGGCCCGCCCCGACAGCAGCGTGGACAGCGCCTCCCCACCACCGGAGTGCGCCACGTAGTTGACCTCGGCCGGATCCGCACCGACCGCGTCGGCCACCAGCCCCGCCAGAATCTGCTCGATCCCGCCGGCCGAACCACCGGCCCAGCTGACCTTGCCGACGTCGTCCTTCATGGCCGCCACCAGGTCTGACATGCCCTTCACGGGCGAATCGGCCGGCACCACGATCACCTCGTAGTCGGTGAGCAGCCGGGCCAGCGGCGTGGTCTGGTCGAGCGCCACCGGTGAGTCATTGCTCTTGATCGCCCCCACCATGACCAGGCCCATCACCATGAGCTGGGTGGCATCCCCGTCGTGGCGCACGAACTGGCTGAGCCCGATCGTCCCGCCCGCGCCGGCCACGTTGTAGACCTCGGTGCGGCCGACCTCGCCGCGCAGGGCGGCCTGCATCTCGCGCGCGGTCTGATCCCAGCCGCCGCCCGGGGCAGCCGGGGCCATCAGCCGCAGCTGGCGTCCGTTGAGGAAGCCCGCGTCGTCGTCACCACCCCACACGAGCGACGCGATGAGCAGCAGCGTTGCCACCGCAGCAGCCACGAACGGCCCCGCGGCGGCGGGTCGCCAGGTGTACCGCATCGGTCCTCACCACGCTTTCGTGACGTTCCGCCCGACACTCCCCATAGATTCAGCTACCTGGATCTTTAAGTCAATCGCCCCGCACACGACTTTCCCTCCACCCCACCGAAACAACCGCCCACCCAGCACCGCGCAACGAGCACCCCGCGACCGCCCTGAGCTGCGCAGCCGACGACGCATGATCAGCGTTAGGCGATCACCGACCTCAGTGAGCCGGGGCAGCGCGCGATGAGCAGACCGACGTCAACTGGCAATCGGCAATCGATAGGCGATGAGCGATAGGCGGCGCGCGTGCGGCCAGCCCAGCTCGTCCGCTCCGCGACACCCGAGGGCTGAACCCTGCTCAGGCCGCTGCGACGGTCGTGGAAGTTATTGACGTCGTGGCCGGCCCCAAGAGTCCGTGCGCCCCGACTGGCGGTCCGCAGTCAGCCGGAGAGGTCGACCGCTGGGCGGCAATCGGCTATCGATAGGCGATTAGCGGTTGGCGAAGGCGGACTGAGGGCCGTCCAGCTGTGTGAGGGCTGTGGGGTGCTGGGGGTGTCGTTTGGGTTCGGGGGCTCAGCGCGGCAGGATCAGGGGTGTGGGCGGGGACGGGGACTCGGCGACGCGGCTGCGGGTGACGCTGCTCGGCGCCTTGCGGGTGAGCTGCGGCGGGGCCGTGGTCGCCATTCCCGGTGCGCGGGTCCGGGCCCTGCTGGTGCGGCTCGCGCTGGCCGGTGGGCGCCCGGTCGATGCGGGCGCACTGGTCGACGCGGTCTGGATCGACGGGCGGCCGGGGGAACCGGCCAACGCGCTCCAGTCGCTGGTGTCACGGCTGCGGAAGATGCTCGGGGCGGCCGGGGCCGTGGTGCCGGTCGAGGGTGGCTACCGGCTCGATGTGAGCCCGGATGACGTCGACTCGCTTCGCTTCGAGCGGCTGGTTGCCGGCGGGCGGGAGAAGCTGCGGGTCGGTGAGCCGCAGGCCGCCGTGAGCTTGCTGGTCGAGGCCTTGGATCTCTGGCTCGGGCCCGTCGCGGCTGAGCCGGCCACGGTGGCGGCGGTGGCTCCGGCCACGGCGACCCGGCTCCGGCGGGCTTCGGTCGAGGCAGTGGCCGATCTGGCCGAGGCCGAACTCGCGCTCGGGCAGGCCGGGGACGCTGCCGCTCGGCTCACGTCTCTGTTGGCCGAGGAGCCGGTCGACGAGCGGGCGGCGGCCCTGCTCATGGACGCTCTCGCGGCTCAGGGGCGGCAGGCCGAAGCGCTCGGCGTCTACGAGTCGATCCGCGGAATCCTCGCCGACCGGCTCGGAGCCGACCCTGGAACCGCCCTCCGCGAACGCCACTTGCGCCTGCTCCGCTCCCCGAGCGACCTGGAAACCGCGATCCCGCACAGCTCCACCCCCGGCGTCACGGCCGCCGGCCGTCGGACCGGAGCCAAGCCGGCCACAGCCGGACCAGCCACACCTGCATCCGCGCCGGCCGCGGCTACGCCAGCTGCATCCGCGGCCGCCGCACCTGGACGTGTCACGTCGGCGGCAACCGCACCCGGGCCGGCCACAACCGCGGCCGCCGCTCATGGGCCGGCCACAGCTGGATCGGCCGTAACCCCGCCAACCACTGCCGGGCCCGCCGAAGTCGCTCCAGGCCGCAGCGCCGGGCCCACTGACACCGCGCCTACTACCGATCCGGCCGGACCGGCGCGGGGTGCTCCGGGTGACAGGGGCGGTGCGCTGCCGCCGAGCAATCTGCCGGCGCCGCTCACCAGTTTTGTCGGACGGGATGACGATCTGGCTCGGATCGACACGTTGCTGGCGGCCGGGCGGCTGGTCACGATCGTCGGGCCGGGTGGGGCGGGTAAGACGCGGCTGTCGATCGAGGCCGGGCGGCGCCGGCGGCACGAGTACCGCGACGGCACGTGGCTGATCGACCTGGCCGCCGTCACCGAGCCGGCCAAGGTGGGAGCGGCCCTGCTCACCGCGGTCGGGCTGCGGGGTTCCGCGCTGTTCGAGCTGTCGGCCCGGATGCAGGCCCAGAGCGCCGAACTCGACGTCCTCGTCGAGCAGCTCAGCGGCCGCGAATGCCTGCTCATCGCCGACAACTGCGAACACCTCATCGACGCCGTGGCCCATCTGCTGGCGGCCCTGCTGCCGCGCTGTCCGGGGCTGACCGTGCTGGCCACCAGCCGCGAGCCGCTGGCCGTCGACGGGGAGGCGCTGGTTCCGCTCGGGCCGTTGACTCTGCCCACTCCGGGTGACGATGTCGGGCAGGTTCGGCGTACGGCGTCGGTCCGCCTCTTCGTCGAGCGGGCGGCCGCCGTACGCCCGAAATTTGATGTTGACGAGCACACCCGGGACGACATCGTGCGGGTCGTGCGGGGCCTCGACGGGCTGCCGCTGGCGCTCGAACTGGCCGCGGCGCGGCTGCGCACCCTGTCGCTGGCCGAGCTCACGACCGGGCTGTCCGACCGGTTCCGGCTGCTCACCACCGGTCACCGCACCGCCAACCCGCGCCACCGCACGTTACGTGCCGTGATCGCCTGGAGCTGGGATCTGCTCGGCGCCGACGAACGCGTCGTGGCCGAGCGCGTCTCCGTGCTGCCCGGTGGCGTCACCTCGGCCACGGCGGCCGCGGTCTGTTCCGGCACGTCGGTCGGCCCGGCCGACATTCCGGACCTGCTCGGGGCGCTCGTCGACCGTTCGCTGCTGCAACTCGCGCCCGAACCGGGGCGTTACCGAATGTTGGAAACCCTGCGTGAGTACGGCACCGAGCGCTTGGCCGAGCAGTCCGAGCTGAACGCCGTACGGGGTCTGGCCGCTCGTCATCTGGCCGCGCTGATCGCCCGTCTCGACCCCGAGTTGCGCGGCCACCACCAGCTGCGCGCGCTGCGCGAACTCAGCGCCGAGTACGACAACGCCCTGGCCGCGCTGCGGCACCTGTGCGACGTGGGCGACGAGCGGGGCGCGGTCGGGCTCGCGATGAACCTGGCCTGGTTCTGGCAGATGTTCGGGCGGCACAACGACGCGACCTACTGGCTGGCCGAGGCGCTGGCCGTCCCGGCCGTCGGACCCTCGCTGCGCCGCGACTGTGCCGAGGCGTTCCTGCTGCTCAACCGGGTCAGCGCACGCTCGGCGATGACGCCCGAGGCCGTCGAGAAGAGCGAGGCCGAGCTGCGGGCGCTGAAGGACCGCCTGCTGAGCTATCCGGCGCTGCCCGGCCTGGCCGGCGCGCTGACCGCGCTGACCCTGTTCTTCCTGCAGGAGGACGAGGCGTCGCTGGCCGTCATCGACCGCCTGACCACGGGGTCCGACGTCTGGCTGGCCGGTCTGGCCCACTTGTTCCGGGCCCAGTTCGCCGAGAACGACGGCGACATCGAGCAGGTCGCCGTCCACGTGGCGGCCGCCCTGAAGTGTTTCGGGAACGTCGGCGACCGGTGGGGCCAGGCGACGGCACTGCCGATGCGGGCCCTGCTGCGCCAGTACGACGGCGACCCGGAGGGCGCGCTGGCCGACCTGGATCAGGCCCGCACGCTGGCCCGGCAGTTCGGGTCGCTCAACCTCAACGACGAGTTGTTCATCGACCTGCGCTGGATCGACCTGCACATGCGCCAGGGCAACGAGGATCAGGCCATCGCCATGCTGATCTCGTTGCGCGAGCGGGCGCTGAACGCGGCCGCGCCCGAGATGATCGTGCTGCTCAACGCGCTCGAGGCCGGCATGTGGGTGCGCCTGGGCGACCTGAGCCGGGCCCGCGAGCTGATCGATCTGGCCGAGGCCGAGATGGCAGCCGACCCACTGTTCGCCGGCGATCACGGACGGGCCATCGCGGGCAGCGTGCGGGCCGCCCTCGCCCTGGAACTGGGTGACCTGGCCGGCGCCCAGCGCGCCCTCACCGGCGCCTACACCGCGGCCGTGGAGAGCCGCGACAAGCCGATCCTGGCCCTGGTGGCGGTGACCGCGGCCGGTCTCGCCGAGCGCCAGGAGCACCCGTACGAGGCCGCTCGCCTGCTCGGTGCGGCCGCCCGCCTGCGCGGCGCCCACGACCGCAGCGACCCGAACATCCGCACCCTGACCGCCAAGACCCGGGCCGCACTGGGCGAGGAGGGCTTCGCCCGGGCGTACGGGACGGGTTTCGACCTGGACGGCAAGAGCGCCACCGTCCAGGTCGATCCGGCTCGCCTGATGGAGCTGCCCGAGGGTCAGGCCCGCCGGGCGTAGGCGCGCAGGGCCAGCGGCACGAAGACCACCAGCAGGCCGGCCATCCAGGCCAGGGTGACCGTCAGGTTGTGGGCCACCGGGCCGCCGATCAGCAGGCCGCGGATGGTCGAGACCAGCGGGGTGATCGGGTTGACCGACACGAAGGCCTGCAGCCAGCCGGGCAGCGTGCTGGTCTGCACGAAGACGTTGCTGCCGAAGGACAGTGGGAAGATCAGCAGGAACATCACTCCCTGTACGGCGCCCGGGGTGCGGACCAGCATGCCGACCCAGACCGAGATCCAGCAGAAGCACAGGCCGAAGCCGATGGACAACGCCACCGCGGCCACCGTCGGCACGAAGCCGGTCTCGACCCGGAAGCCCATCAGCGTGCCGAAGCCCAGCATGAACACGCAGACCGTCAGGTAGCGCACGATGTCGGCCGAGACCGCGCCGACCAGGGGCGCCGACCGGGCCACGGGCAGCGAGCGGAAGCGGTCGAAGACACCCTTCTCGATGTCGGCGTTCAGGTTCTGGCCGAGCGCGATGCCGCCCAGCGCCAGCGACTGGGCCAGCAGACCGGGCAGCAGGAACTGCAGGTACGCGCCGCGGTCGCCGGCCCCGATGGCCCCGCCGAACAGGTAGGTGAACAGCAGCAGGAAGATCACTGGCTGCACGGTCACGTCGATCAGCGCTTCGGGCGTACGCAATGTCTTGATCAGACTGCGCCGGGCCAGCGCCACGCTGTGGCGCACTAATGCCGCTAGCGCGCCGCCGCGTGGACGGTCGATGTCGCCGGTGAAGCCGCGGGTGGGTACGTCGAGGGTGGTCATACGAGCTCGTTCTCCTTGGTCGACGCGGCGGGCGCGGGGGTGCCCTCGGTGAGGGCGTGGAACACCTCGTCAAGGCTGGGCAGGTGCAGGCCGAAGTCGATGACCTCGACGCCGGCCCGGCGCAGCGCCGGCACAGCCTCGTCGAGGGCCAGGTCGCTGGTCACGGGCACGCTGACGGCGCCGGGGCGGGCGCCCGCGGCCGTCTCGGCCGACGCGCTGGTGCCGGGGGCGGCCACCGCGTCCAGCACGCGCAGCGTGTCGGGCACCTTGGCCGGGTCGGCCGGGCGGACGCTCAGGGTGAGGCCACCGACGCGGCGCTTGAGCCCGTCGGGGGTGTCGTGGGCGATCACCTTGCCGTGGTTGATCACCACGATCTCGTCGGCCAGCGCGTCGGCCTCCTCGAGGTACTGCGTCGTGAGCAGCACGCTCGAGCCCTGCGTGACCTGGGTGCGCACGACGCCCCACATGTCCTCGCGCTTGGCCGGGTCGAGGCCGGTCGTCGGCTCGTCCAGGAAAATCACCTCGGGGTGGCCGACGAGGCTGGCCGCGAGGTCGAGACGGCGCCGCATGCCGCCGGAATAGGTCTTGGCCATCCGGCCCGCGGCCTCGGTCAGGTCGAACCACTCGAGCAGTTCGGCCGCCCGCTTCTTGGCGTCACGGGTCGTCAGGTCGAGCAGCCGGCCGATCAGCACCAGGTTCTGGGTGCCGGTCAGATCCTCGTCGACGCTGGCGTACTGGCCGGTCAGGCCGATCCGCCGGCGGACCCGGGCCGGCTCCTTGAGCACGTCGATGCCGGCCACCTCGGCCCGGCCCTCGTCCGGCCGCAGCAGCGTGGCCAGCACACGCACGGCCGTGGTCTTGCCGGCGCCGTTCGGCCCGAGCACGCCGAGCACCGTGCCCCGGCGCATCGCGAGGTCCACCCCGTCGAGTGCCTGGGTCTTTCCGAAGCGCTTGCGGAGTCCCTCCGCGCGCACCACGAGGTCACTCATGTCACTTTCCTCCCGTCGCGAGCAACGCCGTATGGCGCCCGCTCTCGACGAGAAGGCTCCCGCGAGGGGCTGACATTCCGCGCACATATCGCTGACACAGCGGTGTCAGCGGCGGCGGTGGATCCCCTTGCGCGGCCTCAGGCTCCACACGAGAAGCGCCCCGACCAGCAGAACCAGGGGTATCGCGGCGATCCAGAGAAGTGGCGGTGTGGGCTCGCTCACCTGTTTCTGCGGAGCGGCGACCTTCGTCGGCGCGGGACGAGTCTTGGACGGCGTCGGCTTGGGCTTCAGGTCGGCCCCGACGACCGAGAGGATCCAGGGCGCGATCGCGTCGACCCGGGTCGAGGTATCGGCGCCGCTGTGCGGGCAGCGCGGGCCCCGGCTGACCACGGCGACCACCACGGCCGGCTTGGCGTCGGTGAAGTACGGGCCGCCCGAGTCGTGCGGGCACGCGCTGGTGGTCCGGCGCGGGGCGATGCCCTCGACGCCCAGCTCGATCTTGCGCACCGAGGTGACCTCGAACTGGCCGGTCTGCAGCCGCGAGGCCGTCTTCTTGGCGGTGCCACTGGTCAGGCCGAACCCGGCCAGCCGCAGCTTCTGACCGTCGGTGGGCTTCTTGCGGTTGAGCTTGAGCGGGGTGATGGCGGTGATCGCCTTGTCGAGCCGGGCCAGCGCCACGTCGGCGTCCCCGTGCTGGCGCACCTCGACGACGTTGGCCGTGAACCCGGCCTTGCCCTTGAGGTCGGCCCGGCCGATGGTGGCGATCGTTTTGTCGGCCACCGTGCGCGAGACGCGCTTGTCGTTCTCGTCCTTGAAGCAGTGGCCCGCGGTCAGCACCCAGTGCGGCGAGATCAGCCCGCCCGAGCACGAGCTGTTCCGCTTGCTCCCGTCGGCGGTCGGGATGCCGATGTCGTCGATCTTGACCGCGAACTCGTACTTTCCGTCGGGCACGCCGTCACCGTCGGCGATCGCGTGGGCCGGCGTGCTCACCGCCCCGGCGACCACGGTGGCGGTCAGCGCGACGAGGAACTTCGAAAGCGACTTCATCGGGGACGACAATAGAGGCAAGCCGCCAATTACGGACCGCATCCCCGGGGACACAGGTCCCCGGGGAACACCGGCGTCAGGACTGCAGCCACTCCAGCAGGTCGTTGTTGATCGTGTCGGCGTTGGTCGTCGGCATGCCGTGCGGGAAGCCCTCGTACGACTTCAGCGTGCCGTTCTTCACCAGCTTCACCGACAGCGGAGCGGCGTCCGCGTAGGGCACGATCTGGTCGTCGGTGCCGTGCATGACCAGAACCGGCACGGTGATTTTCTTGAGGTCCTCGGTGAAGTCGGTCTCCGAGAACGCGACGATGCCGTCGTAGTGGGCCTTGGCGCCGCCCATCATGCCCTGCCGCCACCAGTTCTGGATGACCGCCTCGGACGGCTCGGCGCCCTCCCGGTTGTAGCCGTAGAACGGGTTGGCCGCGAATTCCCGGTAGAAGCCCGCCCGGTTCGCGGCCAGCTGCTGCTGCAGCCCCTCGAAGACGCTCTTGGGCAGGCCGCCCGGGTTGGCCTCGGTCTGCAGCATGAGGGGCGGTACCGCGCTGATCAGCACGGCCCGGGCCACCCGTTCCTCGCCGTGGCGGGCGATGTAGTGCGCGACCTCGCCGCCGCCGGTCGAGTGGCCGACGTGGATCGCGTCGCGCAGGTCGAGGTGGTCCACGACGGCCTTGAGGTCGTCGGCGTAGTGGTCCATGTCGTGACCGTCACTGACCTGAGTGGACCGGCCGTGCCCGCGGCGGTCGGCCGCGACCACCCGGTAGCCCTTGCTCAGGAAGAAAAGCATTTGGGTGTCCCAGTCGTCGGCCGACAGCGGCCACCCGTGGCTGAAGACGATGGGCTGCCCCGAGCCCCAGTCCTTGTAGAAGATCTCGACGCCGTCGGAAGTGGTTACGTAACCCATGCCGGTCTCCGCTCAGTCTCTGCTGGGAGTGCTCCCAGCGGCCAAGCTATGCCCGGTGAGGTGGTCTTCGACAGCACTTCGTGATGAACGACAACTTTCCTTCTGCCTGTCACGAAAAGGCCCGGCGCCCCCTCGGAGCGCCGGGCCGCGGAGCGTCAGGCCTTCCAGAAGACGTAGATCGCGCCGTACTTGACGGCCTTGGTCGCGCCGTCGGTGCACGCGCCGGCCGGGGCGGTGCCGCCCGAGGTGAGCAGGCGGCTGATGTGGGTCGAGGTGCCCAGGACGCCGCTGCCGGACTTCTCGGTGACCTCGAGCAGCAGCTCGGGGATCGTGCCGGCGCGCGGGCTCTCGGCCACCTTCTTGGCCTTGACCAGCGAGTTGTCGCGGGTCGACTGCCAGCTCGGGCCGCCGAAGTGGTGGACGCGGCCGCCGGTGCCGATCAGCTGGGCCTCGGGCACGGACGCGCCGGTGAAGACCCCGCCGGTGCAGGTGTAGGTCTGGGTGCCGGAGGCGACGAAGTAGGCGCCGGTCGGCTTGGCCCCCTTCGGCGGCTTGATCGCGGCCGGGATGCCCGGGATCGACACGGCGCGGGCATCGGGCCCGACGGCGGCCGGCGCGACGGCGGCCTGCTCGGCGGCCGAGGCGTTGAAGGTCACGGCGCCGACGGTGGCGACCACGGCCGCCATCCCCACCCCGGCGGCGGCGCGGACCCGGGAACGCTTCGTGTTGAGCATGGAAACTCCTCGTTTGGGGGCGTGAGCGTCGCCCCGTCGACGGGAGACACGGTTCCCGGACGCGTGCAGATTTATATCGGTGTCGATGTTGCCCGTTCATCCACGGTGGATGGTACGAATGGCCGACCCTACTATTAAGTAACCATTTGCAACGGCATTTCCGCGGCTAAGAATGCATTCTGCGGCGGATAATTAGACAAACGTCGAAGGCCCGCGGCTGGTGAGCCACGGGCCTTTCGACTGGTGCCGCCGGGTCAGGACTTGAAGGCGTCCTTGACGTTCTCCACGGCCTGCTTGATCTTCGAGCTGCTCTGGTCGGCCTTACCCTCGGCCTCGAGCTGCTCGTCGTCCGTGGCGCGGCCGACGCCCTCCTTGACCTTGCCGCCGAACTCCTCGGCCTTGTTGTCGACCTTGTCATCGAATGCCATGACAGCCTCCACATCGTCGTGCCAACGACTGTGGAGTACCCCCACTTGTCCCTCGGCAATCATTTTTCCTGCGACACCTCGGTGGGCCGGGCGTCGGTCTGCGGGTGGCGCAGGCCGGGGTGGCCGGCGGGCAGGGTGCGGCGGATGACCCACCAGCTCACAGCCAGACAGGCGGCGACCAGGGGCCAGGTCAGGGCGATCCGGGCCACGCCGAGCGCGACGACCTGACCCGCGGCGTAGAGGGGCAGGAAGACGGCCAGCCGGATCAGGTACTGCAGCACCCAGAACCAGCTGGCCAGGCTGTACGAGCGGAGCAGGGCCGGGTCGCGGCGCCAGCGGGTCTTCTGGCCCAGCACGGCCCCGACGATCAGGCCCAGCAGCGGCCAGCGGATCACGATGCTGACTGCCCAGGCCAGCGCGCTGGCCGCGTTGCTCAGCAGCTGGATCAGGAAGAAGTCCTCGGCCCGGCCGGTGCGCAGGGCGATCAGCGCGGCCACGCACACGGCGAGCAGGCCGATCAGCACCGCGCGGGGCTTCTCGCCGCGGCGCAGGCGCCAGATCGAGATGGCGATCGCGCACACGACCGCCACGGCGGCGCCGGCCCAGATCGACTGGCCGGTGGCCAGCCAGCCGACGACGAAACCAACCGCCGGCACCGTGGCGTCGACCGCGGCCCGCCGCCCGTTGAGCAGCTGCGACAGCGACTCCGGCTGCGTCATCCCCCACACCCCGTCCGCTCGGCGGCTCGACAGTTAGGAAAGCCTAACCGCAGCCGGAGCGGGCCCTCACTCCAGGTGGAACGTCGCGTCGCTGCGGCTCACGGCGTCCGGCGCGGTCTCGAGCCGGAGCAGATAGTTGACGTGACGCAGATAACGGCCCGGGAAGTTGGTCGACTCGAAAGAGACACCGGCCGAGTCGGCCAGCCCGGTGCGGCGCTGGAAGCTGGCGTCGGCCTTGAACAGGGCGGAGCCGTCGGAGCGGTCGACCCAGGCCTCGTTGTTGCGGTGGCGCAGGTAGTAGCCGGGATAGTTGGTCGATTCGAGCGACACCGATCCGCCGCCGGCCAGACCGGGGACGATCCGGAACTGCGAGTCGGCGAGCGCGGTCACGTTCGGGTCGAGTCGGGCCCGGAACTCCCAGTGACGCAGGTAACGGTCGGCGAAGTTGTGCGACCGCAGGCGTACGGGATGAAGGCCGTCGGGAATCGGGATGCCGAAGTTCGGGGTGCCGTCGTTGTTCCAATAGAACTTCTGCACGCGAGTGCGGCGGTTCGGGTCGTTGAGCGGGTCGCCGCTGATGTCCCGGTAATTGCGGTCGTGATAGACGATCAGGTCGCTCTGCCCGTCCTCCGAGACGGTGAACGAATTGTGTCCGGGACCGTACTGTCCGGTAGCCGCATTGCTGACGAAAACCGGGTTCGGGTTCTTCGTCCACGACGAGGCGCTGAGCAGATTCGCGGTGGCCGAGGCGGTGAGCAGCCCGAGGCAATAGTTGGCGTCGGTGGCACTGGCCGAATACGTCATGAATACGCGGCCGTTACGCACGATCACGGCCGGGCCCTCGTTCACCGCGTACCCCCGGGTCTCCCAAGCCAGCGTCGGCACGGCCAGGCGAACGGGAGTGCCCGTGATCGTCCACGGGTTGCTCATCCGCGCCAGATAGAGGTTGGAGTTGGTCGAGATACCCGGCTCCTGCTGCGCCCAGGCCAGATAACGGACGCCGTTGTGCACGAACGTCGTCTCGTCGAGCGAGAACGTGTCCCAGGCCGTGACGATCCGCCCGCGTTCGGTCCAGGCGCCGGTCAGCGGGTTGGCCGAAGAGCTTTCCAGTACGTACATCCGGATGCGGAACCGGTCGTCCGCGCGCCCGGCCGTGAAGTAGACGTACCACTTGCCGTCGATGAAGTGAATCTCCGGCGCCCAGATATTGGCGCTCATCTCGCCACTCGCGTGTTTACGCCAGATCACCGTTTCGCTCGCGGACGCCAGGCCCTGCACGGTCGTGGCCCGGCGCAGCACGATCCGGTCGTACTCGGGAACGGTCGCGGTCATGTAGTAGTAGCCGTCGGTGTGCTTCCACACGTGGGTGTCGGCCCGCTGATTGGCGATCGGATTGGTGTACCCGACCGGCGGCGCAGCCATCGCGGGCGTCGCGGGCGCCACCGTCGCCAGCAGGATGACCGCGGCGAGCAGAGTCAGAACACGTCTCATCGTCGGCTTGACCCCTCTGATTGATGGCTGCCTACCCAGTTCACCGTAGTGTTAACGATAACAATTTGCCCGTCAAGCGGTTGCCGTGCGCCACGGCAGGTTCTAGCATCTCGGCACACATACATTGACGTCCTTCGACGCTTGATGCCACCGTCGAAGCGCTTCGATTGGGCGTCCGGAACAGAGGGGACACCATGCGCAGACGTGTTCTTGCGCTATCCACGGCCGTGGCCGTCGTCGCGGGAGGGGCGGCCGTCCTCACCGCCCTCCCCGCGTCGGCGGCGGCCGGGTGCCGGGTCGCCTACGCGGTCAGCAGTTCATGGCCGGGCGGGTTCGGGGCCAACGTGACGATCACCAACCTCGGGGACCCGCTGTCCTCGTGGACGCTGGTGTGGTCGTACGCCAACGGTCAGACCATCACACAATCGTGGAACGCCGCCGTGAGTCAGAGCGGCTCGACGGTGACGGCCCGCAACGCCGGCTACAACGGGGCGATCAGCACCAACGGAACCGTGTCGTTCGGCTTCAACGGCTCCGCGAGCAGCACCAACAGCGTGCCGACGGCGTTCACGCTCAACGGCACGGCCTGCACCGGCGCCACCACGACCAACCCGCCGGCGACACCGACCACTCCCCCGCCCGCGGGCGGCAACGGCGTGCCGTCCGACGCGGCCTGGGTCGACTCGGGCCAGTGGGCGTCGTGGACCAACAACGGGTACACGCTCTACAACAACATCTGGGGCGGCGGCGCCGGGTCGCAGACGATCTGGGCCCGCAGCGGCACCAACTTCGGTGTCGTGGCCAACCATCCGCGGACCAGCGGCGTGAAGTCGTACCTGAACACCGGCAAGACGCTCAACCGGACGCTCAGCTCGCTGTCATCGGTGACCAGCTCGTTCAACGTGTCGGTGCCGGCCGACGGCGACTACGCCACCACGTACGACATCTGGGCCGACAACCACGCGTACGAAGTGATGATCTGGACCAACCAGCACGGCGCGGTCGGCCCGATCGCCGAACAGTACGACGCCAACGGGGCCGTGCCGAACGTCCGCAACCTCTCGGTCGGCGGTCACACCTGGAACGTGTACCGCGGCTCGAACGGCGCCAACGCGGTCTTCTCGTTCATCCGCACGAACACCAACTCGGGCACGATCGACCTGCTGGCCATCATGAACTGGCTGCGCACCAACAACTGGTGGGGCAACGTGACCGTGGGCGAACTCCAGTTCGGCTTCGAGATCACCGGCACGGCCGGCCAGTCCAACTTCACCACCAACAGCTTCTCCCTGAACTACAGCTGACCCAAGCCAAGACGGCGGTGACGACTCCCACCAGGAGCCGTCACCGCCGCAGCCCGTGTGCCGCCAGACCACTCGACACAGCCGGCGAATACCGACTCGTCGGCGGCGCACCGCACCTCCGGCCCGACGCCGACGTTTCGCGCCATCTCGGCCGGGCATCGGCGCCGGTTGTCCACGGCCTCGACCGCCCGCCGCGTCCCGACCCCAACACCGCCGCGCCCCGACGCCACCGCGCATCCCAGGCCCAGCACCGCGCATCCCAGGCCCAGCACCGCGCAACCCGGGCCAGCACCGCGCATCCCAGGCCCAGCACCGCGCATCCCAGGCCCAGCACCGCGCAACCCGGGCCAACACGCGCATCCCAGGCCCAGCACCGCGCATCCCAGGCCCAGCACCGCGCATCCCAGGCCCAGCACCGCGCAACCCGGGCCAACACCGCGCAACCCGGGCCAGCACCGCGCAACCCGGGCCAGCACCGCGCAACCCGGGCCAGCACCGCGCATCCCGGGCCCAGCACCGGGGTGGGCCTCGACCCCAACACCGCCACGCCTCTCGACCTCAACGTCGCGTGCCGGCCCCAGCACCGCCACGCGCCCCGACCCGAACCTCACCGCACGTCCCGGCCCCACGCCGCTGCACGGCCCTGCCCCAAACCCCACCTCACGGCCCGGCCCCAACGCCGCCGCGCGCCCGCAACCCACCGCGCGCTCCGACCCCCGCGCCGCCGCACGTCTCGACCCCACCGCATGTCCCGACCCCAATCCCACCGCACGGCTCGAACCACGCCACCGCACGGCCCGACACCACGCCACCGCACGGCCCGACACCACGCCACCGCACGGCCCCCCGTCTCCAGCGTCGCCGCGCGTGTGAACGCCGTGGCCGAGTAAGGCGCGGGTGGCGGCGTACTGCAGAGGGCTGGAAGGCCCGATGGGAGGCCGGGGACTGCTCGCGCGCTTGGGTCGCATACCGCCGGACGGCCCGCGTGCGTGAAGCCGTCCGCCGCCTCGGCGGCGTCTGGCCGTACGGCGACTTGCTCATCGGCACTGGCGAGAGCGACATACCAACGACGTCACTGTTTTGTTCGGCTGATGTCGAGACGGCGACGGCCGCTCCGACCAAGGGGCACTGGTGTTTCCGCCTGATCGATCAGAGGAGAACAGTCATGGGCAAGGTCTGCACGGGCGCGACGATGTCACTCGACGGCTTCATCGCCGGGCCGAACGACACCGGCTTCGACCTGTTGTTCCAGTGGTACGGCGAGGGTGTGCCGGGACAGCAGAAGACGACGTCCGAGGCGAGTGCCGAGCACCTGCGCCGCCTGCAGGAACGCACCGGCGCCCTGGTCGTCGGCCGCCACCTGTACGACCTGACCAACGCCTGGGGCGGCCGCCATCCGATGGATGTTACGACCGTCGTATTGACACACAATCCGCCGCCGGCCCGACCCCAGGCCGACGACAACTTCGTGTTCGTGACCGGCGGCATCAAGGAAGCCATCGCGGCCGCTCAGAAGATCGCCGGCCCGAAGGAGGTCGGCGTCAACGGCGGCCAGATGGCCCGCCAGGCGCTGGAGGCCGGCCTGCTCGACGAGTTCCACGTCGACCTGGTGCCCGTGCTGCTCGGCGCGGGTACCCCGTTCATCGGCCAGTTCGAGGGCTCGCCGCTCGCGCTGGAGGGCCCGGTCGGCACCATCGCCGGCGTCGGCGTCACTCACCTGCGCTATCGCATCCGCAGGCCGTGACGGAGAGCGCCGACCCGTGCCGGCGAGGGCACGGCGCACAGGGCAACAAGGGCACGGCGCGCAGGGTGGAAAGCGGAGCTGGCGCGCTCCGATTCGCCGTGCTCGGCGACGGCCGCGTCGTATTCGGCGGCGTAGACGGAGAACCCGGCGCCGACGCCTGCCGACGAGGGCACGGCGCGCAGGGCGGCAAGCGGGGGCTGGGGCGCCACGCTTGGGCGCGCTCGGCGCAAGCAGCGCAAGCAGCGCAGGGGGCCCAGGCGTCGTCGTCGAGACCGGCCTTGAGACTGGCGGGCGCGGTCGAGCAGCACCGGAACCGCGCGCGGTGTCCCGACTCAGGGCGACGTGGGCGCACGGGCGTTCCGTCGGAGGCAGAGCCTGGCCGGGCGTTGCCTGGGTTGGCGAGGTCGGCGCGGAGCTTGGTCAGGGTTTGCGGGCGACGCCACCGAACTGGGGCACGGGCTCGGGGTTGGGCTCGGTGGGATGCCACTGGGAGCAGGTGACCACGCCGGGTGGGATCAGGTCCAGGTCGGCGAAGAGGATGTGCAGCTGGGCCGCGCTGCGTAGGACCATTTCGGCGGCGGGCCCTCGTTCCACAGGCGGAGGGCCGACTCCATCGTTTCGCCGTTGATTTCGTTGGTGGGGTCGGAGATGGCCACGTAGCTGCCTGGCGGCAGTGCGGCGGTCAGACGGCCGACCAGGTCGGCGGCCTCGGTGTCGTCCGGGATGAAGTTGAGGATGCCGAGCAGGGTGAGGGCTACCGGTTGGCTGAAGTCGAGAGTGCGTCGGGCGCCGGTCAGGATCTGGTCGGGGTCGCGCAGGTCAGCTTCGAGGTAGTCCGTGCGGCCATCGGGGTGGCTGGTCAGCAGGGCGCGGGCGTGCGCGTGGACCAAGGGGTCGTTGTCGACGTAGACGATCCGGCTGGAGGGGGCGACGCTCTGCGCCACCTCGTGGGTGTTGTCGGCGGTCGGGATACCGGTGCCGACGTCGAGGAACTGCCGGATGCCGGCCTCGCCGGCCAGGTGACGCACGACCCGGCCCAGGTACGCGCGGTCGGCCCGGGCCGAGGCCACCATCTCGGGCACCATGGCCAGGATCTGATCGGCCACCGCCCGGTCGACGGCGAAGTTGTCCTTACCGCCCAGCCAGTAGTTCCAGAGCCGCGCTGAGTGCGGGACCCCGGTATCGAGCTTGGCGATGGCTCCGCCTTCCGAAGTGGACACGCTGTCCCCCGTTCGTCCGCCGTCTCCGCGCAGCGTATCGACATCAGCCTCTGCGGTGGGGGCGAGGGCTTGCGCTTATTACCCGCTCTTCCGACCGGTGGAAGGCCACTCGCGGCGTGGGACTTCTGCTTGCTCGCCAATGTGAATACCTCTGGAGGTGGTCGGGGAGATTCGATCGCGATCCGGGAGGGACGGGCTCAGGACGGTGCCGGCCGCCCGTCCCGAGATCGGGGCCACCGTGGCGTGCCGCCTGCTCAGAAAGGCCGGCGACGGACAGGATAGATCTACGCTTGGTCGATGCGCCTGGCTCACGTCACCGACCTGCACCTCGGGGCCGAGGAGCCGTCTGTGGTGGCAGGGCTGCGCGCCGACCTCATTGCTCAGGCGCCAGACCGGGTGCTGGTCAGCGGCGACCTGACCATGCGGGCCCGGGACGATCAGTTCCGGGCGGCCGTCGAGTTGCTGCAGGCGACCGGGCGGCCCTGGACGTGCGTGCCGGGCAACCATGACCTGCCGCTCGATCGGCCGGGCCGGGCGTTCGAGCCACTCGGCGCGTACCGGCGGCTCGTCGATCCGGATCCGGAGCCGCTGGTCCGTGAGGGCGGTTTGCTTGTGCTGGGGCTGAGTTCCCCCCGTCCGTACCTGTGGAAGGGAGGACGGATCGGCCCGGCTCAGCTGGCCCGCGTCGAGCACGACCTGGCCGGACCGGCCGAGCTCAAGGTGCTGATGCTGCACCATC
Source organism: Paractinoplanes aksuensis (assembly GCF_024137025.1). GTDB lineage: Bacteria > Actinomycetota > Actinomycetes > Mycobacteriales > Micromonosporaceae > Actinoplanes > Actinoplanes aksuensis. The sequence goes on along the minus strand of NZ_JAMYJR010000006.1, from coordinate 22,443 downwards.
CGGTGTTCCGATCACCGCAACGGCCGCGCGAGGCCCTGGTGCACGGGGCCGACGCCGTGGTGCGGGCCGCGGCCGCGGTAGGAATCGACGTCATCCTGTGCGGGCACGATCATGTGGCGGCGCAGGTCCGGCTGGACGGCGGGGTGATCGGGTTGATGAGCGGCACGGCCTGCTCCTGGCGCGTGCGAGCCGGGGAGAGCCAGTCCTACACACTGCTCGACCTCGACGGCGACATCCTGCGGTTGACCGTGCGGCACTGGCGCGACAAGACCTTCCAAGAAGCGAGCACGACCGAGTGGCACCGCGACTCAAACGGCTGGCACACCTGAGCCGGAACGAGCACAACCCAGTGGCACAACTAAGGCGTGTTTCATAACTGGACCCGACCTGCGCCGGGCCCAGATTCCGGCTGCGCACGTCCCGCGAAAGGCCGGTTACAACACCGGTAGCCTGCCTTCCGCGGGCCGCACGCAGCCGAAATCTGGACCTCGCCGCAGGCCGACCCCAGTTATGAAACACGCCTTAGACGGCTGGGACGCCTGAGGCCACGCGGACCAGGGCGTTCAGGTCGCGCCGGGTGAGCGTCGCGGTCCGCGCCCGCCCGCCGGAGGACGACCGGGGCACGCGCACCCGCAGCGCCCCCGGCAGCGACCGGAACACCAGCGGCGGCGTCAACAGGATCGCCTCCCCGTCCACCCCGGCCGGCACGTCGGCCGTCGAGCGCACCGTGAACTTCTTGGCGATGAACTCCCCCGCCGGCCGGGCGCCCCGCACCGCGACGATCCCCAACCGGCCGGTGTCGAGCCGGGGGCGCCCGCCCGAGCGTCCCACCCGCGACAGGTCGTACGGATTGTTCGACACCAGCACCAGCGAGACCCCGCTGATCGGCGGCCCTTCGGGGCTGTCGAACTCGAGCGCCGACGGGGCCGCCTCGGGCCCCAGCAGGTCGGGCAGCAGCCGGCCCCACGTACGGATCTTGGCTTTGCGGTAGCCCTTGGCCCTCACCACCTCGGCGTAGACCCCGAGCGAGGCGTTGTTCACGAAGATCCGGTCGTTGACCGAGCCCAGGTCGACCACCCGCTCGACCCCGTCGGTGTAGGCGTCCAGCGCGCCCGCCACGTCCGTCCGGTCGAGCCCGAGGTCGAGCGCGAAGTGGTTCCGGGTGCCGGCGGGCACGCACACGAACGGGAGTCCGTGGCGCATCGCCGTGGTCGCGACCAGCGCCTGCGACCCGTCCCCGCCGGCCATCCCCAGCACGTCGGCCCCGTCGCGTACGGCCTGTTCGGCCAGTTCGGCCAGGTCGTCGCCGGGGCCCAGGGTGATCACCTCGATCCCGCGCGAAGCCGCCGCGGCGTCCAGGCCTGCCCGGGCCGCCGCGCCGTCACCCGAACGCGGGTTGATCAGCAGGACGCCCTTGCGGGCCGCGGGCACCGGTTCCGCCGGCGGCCCACCACTCATCATCGCGGCGCTGTGCGGGCCGAGGGCGAACCGGCCGGCCATGGCGAACACGATCAGCAGCACGGCCTGGGCCAGGAACAGCGACAGGCTGAGCAGCACCATCATCAGGGCGGCGACCACAGCCACCACGATCGCCAGCACCCGCAGCAGGCCGCGGCGGGTCAACGCGTACCAGGTCGCCGCCGTCACCACGGCGACGACGAACAGGAACGAGACGAACGTGCCGAAGTGCCGGACCGTGGTCTCGAGCGTGGCCGCGACGGCCAGCAGCGGCGCGATCAGGGCGATCACCGCGGCGGTGCGCCGACCGCTGCTGGGCGTCACCGCCGGGCTGGTCACCGCCGGGGCGGCGGCACGACCGGCGGGGTGGTGCCGGGTTCGCCCTCCGGCGGCTTCTCCTCCGACTTGCCGTTGCTGATCTCGATGACGACGACGCCGTTCTTGACCGTACGACCGCTGGGGCTGGTGCCGGCGGCGGTGCCCTTCGGGCACTTGGAGTCGACCTCGCTGTTGGACAGCACCGCGTCGAACCCGGCGCCCTCGATCCGGTCGCGGGCCCGGCCCAGCGACAGGCACTCGACGTCGGGGATGCGCCGCTGGTCCCCGTACACGATCTTGCGGTTCTCGGGTCGTTTGAACTGGACCTTGGGCTTGCCGTCCATGTAGTCGCCGAGCGTGCGGTACACGGCCGGGTTGACCTGGTCGTGGTCCATCCGGTCTTTATGGGCCTGGTAGTCGGGGTTGACCAGGTAGCCGGCCACGACCAGCGACGTCGTGCCGGCGATGAGCGAGGCCGTGCGGTCGCGGTCGGTGGTGCCGGTCTTGCCGAACACCGGGTGCCCGACCACGCCCCGGGTGACCCGGGCCGTCGCCCCGGCGCAGCTGCCGGTGCGGGCGCGGTCACCCACCGGGCACCGGGCGGCGTCGACCGCGGCCCGGGCGACGTCGGGGGACGTGGCCCGTACGCAATGGGGTTTGCCGATGTCGAGTTTCTGGTTGTCGCGGGTCGTGATCTGTTCGATCGGGGTCGGCTCGCAGTACATGCCGTCGGCGGCGAGCGTGGCGTAGGCGTTGGCCATGTCGAGCGGGGTGGTGGCCGAGACGCCCAGGGTGAACGCGCCCCACTGGTGCGAGTAGCCGGGCGAGGCGAGCTTGGCGTCCTCGGGGTCGCGGAACTTGATGCCGAAGCGCTTGGCCACGTCGACGACCTTGTCCGCGCCGACCCGCTCCTCCAGCGGCACGAAGTAGGTGTTGATCGAGCGACCGAACCCGCTCCACATGTTGTAGACGCCCTCGCCGCCGCCACCGGAGTTCTGCGGGCACCAGAAGTGGGTGCCCGGGCAGGCCGAGTCGCTGCTGCGTTCGACGATGTAGCGCGACTTGTAGAACTTCTCGGCCTTGATCGTGTAGTGCAGCGGGTAGCCCTTCTCGAGCGCCGCGATCAGAGTGAAGATCTTCATGACCGAGCCGGCCTGGTAGCCGTTGACCCCGCCGCCACCGGTGATCAGCGGGTTGACCGTGTTGGGGGCCGAGCCCTTGATGCCCGCCTTGCGCTTCTTGGGGTCGCTCGAGAGCGGGTTCTTCGAGTCGTCGAGGGTGTACTTGCGGTTGGTGACGAGCAATTTCACCTTGCCCGTACGAGGTTCGACCGCCGCCAGCAGCAACGCGTTCTTGTTCTTCTCCTTGATCAGGTCGGCCACCCGGCCCTTGGCCTCGCTGGTCGCCTTGAGGTCGATCGTGGTGGTGATCCGGTAACCGCCGCTCTTGAGGCGCCGCTCACGCTCGTACACGGTCGCGCCGAACTCGGGCCGGTCCATCCACCAGCGGTAGAAGAAGTCGCAGAAGAAGCCCCAGCTGTTGTACGCCACCGAGACGCACCCGTTGCCGACCTGGGCCACCTTGCGCGGGATGGCCTCCTTCTTGGCCGCCTCGCCCTGGGCCTTGGTGATGGCCCCCATCTCGACCATGCCCGGGATGACGTAGTTGTTGCGGCGCTGGCGGATCTCGTCGTACCCCTGCTTGGTGGTGGGGTCGTAGAACGAGGGCGCCCGGACGACCGCGGCCAGCAGGGCGGCCTGGCCGATAGTGAGGTTCTTGGGGCTCTTGTTGAAGTAGACCTTGCTGGCCGCGAAGATCCCGTACGTCTGCTTGCCGAACGGCGCCATATTGAGGTAGCGCTCGAGGATCTGCTCCTTGTTGAGCTCCTGCTCGACCCGCATGGCGTACTTGATCTCGGTGACCTTGCGGACGTTCGTGTCCTCGGTCGCCTTGACCACCTCGGACGGGCTCGTGGCCGAGTAGGCCAGCGACATGCGAACCCACTGCATCGTGATCGTCGACGCGCCCTGCTTCGACTCCGACCTGCCGCTGTTGTTGACCACCGCACGGGCGACACCCTTGAGGTCGACGCCGTTGTGGTTGAAGAACTCCCTGTCCTCGGCGGCGACCATGGCGTCGCGGATGTGCGGCGACATCTGCTTGAGCGGCACGTCGCTGCGGAACTCGTCGTAGAACTGCGCGATCTGGGTCTTGTTGTCGGACGCGTAGACCCGGGTGATCTGGGGCGAGGCGAAATCCTTGAGCTCGCTCGGCAGGCTCGCGAAGGCCTGGTTGCCGGCCTTGGCCGTCAACCCGGACATCGCCGCCACCGGGAACGCCGCGGCCGCGACCACGACACCGGCCACCAGCCCACAGGTCAGCAGCGCGAACACATTGAAGAAGACATTGTGATCACGCCTGCGCCACCACGAACTCACCGAACCACCACCAGCGCCTCGTCGGGAGCGAGTCCCGTCTATTTCACCTTGCTTTGTCAAGGCGCGGGCCCGGCAATTCTGCATCAGCCCGGCATTTACCTCACAATCTTCGACCAAAAGATCGAAATTCAAAAGCCGTTGTACGCCTTCCCGGCGACAACAAACGACGCAGAGTCACCACCGGGAACGGAAATAGTGACGGGCCACCCAATCGGCCAGGTCGACCCCGAGCGTCCGGGCCGCCGTGTCGGCCGTACGGAAGTGAATGCCCAGCCAGATCCGGGCGTCCACGACATCCGCGCGCAACGAAGCTCCACCCCGGTAGTGCCGCACCTCGCCCGGTGTGGCCGTGGAGATCAGCGCCAGGTCCAGCCGCGGCCCGACGACGTGTTCGAGAGCGCGCGTCGAAGCCGCCATCACCGAGTTGTAGCCGCTGACGTAGTCCGGGTAGTTCGGGCTGGGGATCAGCGACGTCCAGGCCGGGTCGGCCGTCGTGGCCGGGTTCCCGTCCGTGTCGGCCGACCGGATCGCCGTGATCGGGCGCCAGTAGGCCCGGTCGAGCTTCGAACGCCAGGTCAGGATGGCCACGTCGGCCGTCGTCATGGTGGTCGCGGCGAACAGCCGGGCCGAGTCGACGATGTCGAGGCCGCGCCGGGTCGCCTGGTCGCGCAGGAACGCGTTGATCTGCACGACCGCGTTGCCCGAGAAGAACAAGGCCGTCGCCGTCTGCGCGGGCGTCCGCGCCGTCGAGGAGGCCGAGCCCATGGCCTTGACCTCGGCGAAGTCGCGCGTGTAGCGGCGCGAGGTGAGCGCGGGCGGAGCCGGCGGCTTGAACTGGTTGTTGCTGCGGGCCAGCAGCGGCGTCACCCGGCCCAGCCAGGGCACGGCCATGGGCAGGTTGGCCGGCGGGGTCGGCCGCCACACGCCGGGCGCCGGGGTCGCCGTGTACTGCACCGGGGCGTTGCGGCCGTCGTGGGCCCGGGCCGCGATCAGGTCGCGCGCGACGCGTTCGCCCCAGGCCACCCCGGCCCGCTCGGCCGGGCCGTCGGGCACCTGGGCCAGGGAGGCGGCCAGCGCTTGATCGAGGGCCTGCCGGGCGTACGGGGACGGCGCCTGACGGTGCTCATGATGAAACTCCCTTCCGTGGACCCGACTGACACTGCTCCCCGGTTGCGGGGCCCGCGTCGGCCGGACGGCCGGAGGAAGTGGCAGATCTACGACTCAGGGGCCGCCGTGGTGATGTCGTCGAGGCCGGCGATGGTCAGGACCGGGGACAACAGCGGGTTGGAGATCAACCGCAGGCGGTCCACATGGGGGAAGAGGGCGGCCAGGCCGGCGCTGTCGATGTACTCCACCCGGGTGAGGTCGACCACGAAAGTGGCCCCGGCCGACTCGTCGCCGGCGCCGTTCAGTGCGGCCGCGAAGGCGGCCGCGTTGCTCATGTCGATCTCGCCGGTGGCCGTGAGCACGACGGCCCCGTCCGGGTGACGGCCCGTGGTGCAGGTCAGCGGTGTGCTCATCGGGGAATCCTCGCTTGCAGGCCGACGACGGTCCCGGCGGCGCCGGTGGTCACTGTCACTTCGCTCATCAGCGCCCGCATCAGGGCGAAGCCCCGCCCGCGGTGCGGGTTGGCCGCGGGCTGCGGGGTCTTCCACAGGCCACTGTCGGTGATGGTCAGGTGCAGGTTCTCGGCCGTGGCCGCGGCCCGCAGGCTGATCCGGCCGCCGGGCCGGTGGCGGTGGCCGTGCTCGATCGCGTTGGCGCACGCCTCCCCCGTCGCGACCAGCACGTTCTGGGCCGTCGTGGGGTCGATGCCGCAGCGGGCCAGCCACGTCCGCAGCATCGCGCGCAGCGGGGCGAGCCGGGTCGCCTCGGCCGCGAACTCGTACTCGAGCGGGCCGGGTTGGCGGTAGAGCAGCATGGCCACGTCGTCGTCGTAACCCGCGGCCGGGGCCATGCTGTCCATGACCTCGGTGGCCAGCTCTTCCAGGGCGGTCGAGCGGCCCTGCTGCACCGCGGCCGCCACCTGCCGGATGCCGGTGGTCAGCGGCTGCCGGCGACGTTCGACCAGGCCGTCGGTGTAGAGCAGCAGCGTGGCCCGGGCCGGCACGGTGTAGTGGGCCTCGGGCCGTTCGCCGGCCGAGCGCACGCCGAGCGGCCGCGAGCGGCCCTGGTCGAGCAGGTCGGTGGCCCCGTCGGCGTGGGTGACGACCGCGGGCGGGTGCCCGGCGCTGGCGTACGTCAGATCCCCGCTGGCCGGGTCGAGCACGCCGCAGAAGACGGTTGCGCACATGGCCCCCGGCAGCTGGGCCGCGAACCGGTCGAGGGCGGTCAGCGTCTGCGCCGGGTCGGTGTTCTGCAGCAGCAGGGCCCGGCAGGCGCTGCGCAGCTGACCCATGACGGTGGCCGCCTCGAGCCCGTGCCCGACGCAGTCGCCGACCACGATGCCGATCCGGCCGCCGGTCAGGGTGACGGTGTCGTACCAGTCGCCGCCGACCTTGAGCGGACGGGTCGCCGGCGCGTAGCGGACCGCGAACCCGGCGGGCAGCTGGGCCGGTCCGAGGATCGCCCGCTGCAGGGCCAGCGCCGTCTCACGCTGCTGGTCGATCTGGTGGATGCGGTGCAGGCCCTGGCCCAGGTGACCGGCCAGCAGGGCCAGCAGCGTGCGGTCCTGCTCGGTGAACGGGCGCCGCTCGGCCAGCTCGAGCATCAGCGCCATCGTGCCGTCCGGGTGCTCGAGCGTGATGCCGGCCCGGCCGGGCTCGTCGGCCACCGGCGTCAGCAGCGGCTTGTCCCGCAGCTCGGTCAGGGCCGTCCGGTGTTCGGCGGCCAGCGTGTCCCAGCGGACCTGGTCGTCCGCGCTGACCAGGGCAGGCGGGCCGGAACCGGCGAAGACCGCCGCGTACACCTGGTCGGCCTGCCACAGCTCACCGAGTTGGGTCAGCACGCCCGGCAACGCGCCGCTCAGGCTCTCGGCCTGGGACAGGCGGACGCTGAGCGCGGTCAGCGCGCTGTCCCGCTGCACGGCGTAATGCTCGGCCGTGACGTCGCGGAAGGTCCCCACGATGACCTTACGACCGCTGTCCGGGTCGGCGACCTGATTGAACGACGCGGCCGCCCACAGCCGGTGGCCGTCGCGATGCTGGACCGGGATCGTGTAGGCGCCCCGGGTGCGGCCGACCAGCATGGCCAGCGCGTCCGCGACCTGCTGGTAACCCTTCGGGTCGGCCTCGCGGTCGGGCCACCAGGGATGCACCGGCGGGTACGGCAGGCCCTCGACCCCGAAGCCGAGGATGTCGGTGAAGGTCGAGTTGATCTCGATGACCGCCCCGTCCTCGTCACAGACGAAGAACGCCTCCTGCAGCGAGTCGATCAGGGCCGTGCGCCAGCGGGCGTGGTGGTTGCGCAGCCGGGCCAGCTCGACGTTGGCCCGCACCCGGGCCAGCAGCTCGGCCGACGAGAACGGCTTGACCAGGTAGTCGTCGGCGCCCGCCTCCAGGCCCTCGATCGACGCCTCCTGACCGGCCCGGGCCGACAGCAGCAGCACGGGCGTCCCGGCCGTCCGCGGGTCGGCCCGCAGCGCCGCCACCAGTTCGAGCCCGTCGAGGCGGGGCATCATGACGTCGCTGACGATGAGGTCGGGGTGCCGGGCCCGGGCCGCCTCGAGCGCGGCCTGCCCGTCGCCGACCGCGTGCACCTGGTGGCCGGCCGAGTGCAGCAGCCGGGTCAGGTAGTCGCGCATGTCGGCGTTGTCGTCGGCGACCAGCACGGTGGCGGGCGACTTGGCTCGCGGCACGGGGTCGCCGGCCGGCTCGGCGGTGCCCGGCGTCCAGCGCAACGCCTCCTGCACGTACGGGTCGGCCCCGGACGACACGGGGGCCGTCACCCGCGCGGTGGTCACCGCCTCGGCCGGCAGATGGCCGGCGCCGACCGGCAGCCGTACGGTGAAGGTCGTGCCCTGGCCGTAGGTGCTGTCGGCCGTGATCGTGCCGCCGTGCAGCTCGACCAGCTCCCGCACCAGCGCCAGCCCGATGCCGCTGCCCTCGTTCGACCGCGAGCGCGCGTTCTCGATGCGGTGGAAACGCTCGAACAGCCGCGGCATCTCGTCGGCCGGCACGCCGACCCCGGTGTCGGTCACCGTCACCGTGGCCGTTCCGGCTTCCTCGCGTACGGCGATCCGGACCCCGCCGCTGAACGTGAACTTGAGGGCGTTGCTGAGCAGGTTGAGAACGATCTTCTCCCACATCCCGCGGTCGAGGTAGACCGGCTGGGCCAGCGCAGGCGTGTCGACCTCCAAGGTCAGCCCGGTGCGCTCGATCGCCGACCGGAACACGCTGGCCAGCTCGGCCGTGGCGTTGGCCAGGTCGACCGGCTCGAACCGGGCCTGCATGCGGCCGGCCTCGAGCCGGGAGAAGTCGAGCAGCGCGTTGACCAACTTGCCCAGCCGCAGCCCGTTGCGGTGGATCACGTCCAGCTCGGCCCGTACGGCCGGCTCGTCGGTGAGGTCGGCCCGGGTCAGCAACTCCTCGAGCGGGCCCATGATCAGGGTCAGCGGGGTGCGGAACTCATGGCTGATGTTGGAGAAGAACGCGGTCTTGGCCCGGTCGAGCTCGGCCAGCTCCTCGGCCCGGCGCTGCTGGGCCTGATAGCTGCGGGCGCTGGCGATGCCGGCCGAGACGTGCCCGGCGGTCAGCTCGACGAACCCGCGATAGCCGTCGTCGAGGGCGCGGAAGCGGTTGAGACCGGCGACCAGGAACCCGTACGGACTGTCGCCCTGCTGCAGCAGCGGCACGAGCAGGGCCTCGGTCGGCGGCTCGTGCCAGTCGCCGGCCGGAAGGTCGCCGTCGAGCGGCACCACCACCGACTCGCCGCGCGCGACCGCCTCGACGGGCCAGCCGGCCGGGCTCGCGACGGGGTGGTCGGCCGGCATACCGGTCGCCTCGGCCAGGCGTACGCCGTCGAGGTCGAACAGATAGGTCAGGGTGAACGGCAGGTCGCGCAGGTTGCGGCCCAGCTGGGCGCCGGTGAAAGCGAGCGTCTGCTGCTCGGTGCGCACCACGCTCGGATCCGACCCGAGATCACGCAGGGTGGCCATCCGGCGCTGGCCGATCACCCGTTCGGTGTCCTCGCTGACCACGCAGAGCATGCCGACCAGGGCGCCCTCGTCGTCACGCAGCGGGCTGTACGAGAACGTGTGGTACGTCTCCTCGCGGTAGCCGGAGCGTTCGAGGAACAGCAGCAGGCCCTCGTCCCAGGTGGCCTGGCCGGTGGCGAGCACGCCCTCGATGCGCGGGCCGATGTCGTCCCAGATCTCGGCCCACACCTCGTTGGCCGGGCGACCCAGCGCCCACGGGTACTTGCGGCCCAGCGTGTCGCGACGGTAGGCGTCGTTGCAGAAGAAGGTGAGCTGCGGCCCCCACGCCATCCACATCGGAAACCGCGACGAGAGCAGGATGCTGACCGCCGTGCGCAGACTCTGCGGCCACTGCTCGGGCGGGCCGAGGGACGTGCCACCCCATTCCACCACCGTGAGGTCACGACCGACGTCACCGCCACCGGCGAACACGTCCTGAGTCATCGCGCGAGCGTCTCCCGTTCCTCGGCCCCGGGCGCGTAAGCAGTTCGTAGAATACGCAACCGGCCGCGCCCGGACGTCCTCCTGGCGGGTGGCCTCTTACCCACTTCCCCCTCAGTTGAACGGCGGGCGGCTCACTCCGAAATGGGTGTGGATGCGGGAGGCGCCGTGTTCGACCCGGAAGACCACAAAACCGACAGTGGTCAGGACGGTGAGGGCGCCCGCCGTGCCCCAGAAGAACTGGTGGGTCCAGTCGAGGTAGGCGAAGATGCCGCAGAAGGCCAGGCCCAGCGCTCCGACCCCGGCGATCATCTGCAGTTCGCTCAGCAGGGCGATGAACCGGCGGTAGGCGTCGCGGGCGTCGCCGAAGTGCGACGGCGGGCACCACTTGCGGGTGATCCAGAGGCCGATGGCGGTGCCGGCCCAGAACATGGCCAGCCACAGGTTCCAGGCCCGGGCGTTGCCCAGGAAGAACGCGGGTGGGATCTCGAGACTGGCGATGGCGAAGGGCAGCAGGCAGTCCAGGAACGACGGCGCCCAGCGGATGAGCACGCTGAGGGTCAGGTACCAGTAGAAGACGCTCACGAAGATCAGCAGGAGCGAGACGCTCTGGATGCCGACCAGCAGGCTGGGCTTCTCGAACGTGTTCTCGGCCAGCAGTGCCAGCGCGACGCCCTGGATGATGCTGATGATCGTGATGAACCCGTTCGGCGACATCTCGAGCGAGCGCCGGATGAGCACGTCGTGGTTGAGGGCCTCGATCCCCTCGCCCCGCACGACCGGGGCCGGGGCGGGCGGGCCCGGGATCGAATGCCGCGGTGATGACGGTGCGTAGCCCGGGCGACGCCGCCGCGTTCTGATGGGGTCCGATAATTCCGCTGCCACGACCCACATCCTGCCGAGGCCGTCAACACCGCTTCTCCCGTACGGAATCTGCACCTTGACAATGCTGCCGAGTTTACGTTTCCGCAGTTCAGAATGGAGAACAATGATCGCCGGAAAATGATCTCGAAATTGACCGGGCTGACCAGTCAGGCGTCACCGGAATCGGAACAATCGACCCCGGTGAGCGCCCGATGAAACCGTTCCGTGGCAGCACCGTCACATCGCGTCTGCTCACCCAAAGCGACGATCGCCGGGTCCGAGGCGCCGAGTCCAGGCCTTGCTGTCTGCGACTCGGCGCCTGAACGGACAAATCAGCGGGCGGTGACCTCGGCCGTCTCGTCGTTGGCGGGCAGCGAGTCCATGAACGAGGACACCGAGAACACGGCTCGGCCGGCGCCGGCCGGACCGTACCCGGGCGGGCTGGACAGGCCGTTGGCCTCCATCACCGCGCGGTACGTCTCGAGCAGCCGCACGTGGTATTCCAGCGGCGCGCCCTCGGGGTTCGACTTGCCCAGCGGCGTCGTCGGCTCGGGGCACCACGTGGTGAACCGGGGTGTGATGCCGCGCGACATGAAGTACTCGAGGCCCTCGGCGGTCGAGTCGATCGCCTCGTTCACGGTGGTGAAGCCGTGCGGCGCCGCCATCTCGACCCCGGCCACGAAGTTCGGGATCACGTTGCGCGGGCCGAAGATCTCGGCCGAGTCGAGGATGCGGCGGTGCCACTCCTCCCGGCCCACGTACCGCTCCTTGCCCGGGCAGTACAGCTCGAACAGCTTCTTGTCCCACACCTCGTAGTTGGGGTGGTAGATCTGGATGCCGTAGTCCTTGAACCGCTGCACGTCGGCCTTGGGCAGCGCCTGGGCCACCACCTTGCCGATCCACCGGCCGGGGAAGTGCTCCTCGATCGCCTGCGCGTACTGGCCGTAGAAGTCGGCCTCGGCCTTGCCCTGCACCTGCGACGTGATGCTGCCGCCGGTCAGCGTGTAGGCCCGCGACGTCTTCGCCGTGTCGTGCTTGTCGATGATCGCCAGCGCCTCGAGGATCTCGTCGACCGGCTTGACCCCGGTGTAGGGCCGCCCGGCCGCCTTGTGCTGGCGCCAGTTGTGGTTGATGTCGCAGTACTGGCACTCCTCCTTGGCCCCGAAGTACTGGCAGACCCGGAAGGCGGTCAGATAGATCAGGTAGCCCCACTGGATCGTCGGGGCCACCTCCATCACCGATTTGCCGTTGGACAGCGTGTGCCGGTAGTAGTCCGGCATCGGGGGCACCCCGACGTCGGCGATCGGCTTGCCGTCGAGGTAGAGGTGCATGCGGCCGTCGTCGTCGGTCTTCACCCGGTAGGGCGAGCTCGGGTTGACGCGGACCGACACGACCGTACGGCGGAAGTCGTAGGGGCCGCCGGTGAGCACGATCTCTTCCGGCGGGCGACGCAGCGCGGCCGTGCCCAGCTCGGGCAGCGCGCGGAGGTCGAACGAGAAGATGAAGTACGACTTCGGTTTGACGTCGCCGCCCTCGTTGTCGCTCAGCGCCGAATCGTCGAACGCCAGCCCGCCGCGCAGCAGGTCCTCCTTGACGACGGCCTCCCGCGGGACGTGCGGAAAGCGTGCCATCAAGTCTTCGACAACGTCGGTGCGTGACCGCATGGGCCCCTCCTGATCAACAGCCTGCCGTTCCATCCTCCACCACACTGCTGCCTGGGTCACAGCCCCGGCAAACGGATGCGCGGTGCGTCACGCCACATCTGCCCTCCGGCCCTTACGGTACGAGGGTGAGCAGCGCCAAGAAGCCACCGGTGACCAGCGACGACGGCCGTTACATCATCGTCGACGGCCGGCGGTGGCGCGCGACCGACCCCGCGATCCCCGACGACGTGGCCGCCGTCCTGCGCAAGGCCCTGATGGCGGCCCGGCGCGACGTCGGCGCCCTCAAGCGGGCCGGACAGGACCCGGCCCCGGCCCGCGCCCGCGTCCAGGCGGCCAAGGTGGCGCTGGGCGAGCGCGGCCCCGAGTGGTGGGAGCAGACCCTCGACGAGCGGCGGGAACGCTGGGAGCGGGGCTTACAGGCGTTCTCGGGTGACGACCGGCTCGATGCCGGCGGCGCCGCGACCGGCGACGGCAGCGGTGACGACTGAGACACCGAACAACACGAAGCCGAGCAGGCCACAGCCGTAACCGTAGGTGACCGACAGCGCCCAGAACGGGGCGTGCGGGGCGCCGCCGACGACCTGCTGGCCGATCATCCCGACCAGCGCGAGCAGCGCCTGCGGGAGCAGCAGGACCAGCGCCACCCAGGCCGGTTCGCGGGTCAGCGAGCGGACCCGGGCGCTGCCGAGCTCGGTGCGGCGGCTCACCCAGCCGGTCGCCAGCCAGCCCAGCAGCGCCCCCACCAGCAGGCCGGACACGCCCGCGGCAAGCACCCAGCCCGGCGTCAGGCGGTCGATCTCGGCGGTCACGTAGAACGAGCCGGCCGGGGTGTCGACGACGTCGGTCTCGGTCGCGATCTCGAGGGCCAGGCCGTCGCGGGTGGCCGTGAACAGGCGGCCGCTGTCGTCGATCTCGCCGGTGGCGATCCAGGTGGCCCCGGTGACCTGGGCCTCGCCGACCTCCCAGCCGGCCTCGACCAGGCGGCCCTGGGCCGCTGTCGTCCACTGCCGGTAGTCGCCGGGCAGGAAGCGGTCGTCAGGCCACACGATGAGGTCGGAGAACTGGAAGTCCTCCTCGTGGCCGGTCAGCAGCACCTTGGCCAGGGATGGTTCGCGCAGGTCGTAGAAGAGCTCGTCGGTGTATTTGTCGGTCGTCGTGGGAAGGCCCGGGAAGACCGTGCCCGAGATGTCGGCCAGCCGTTCCCCGGAGGGCAGGGCGGGCACAGCCTCCCAGGCCAGCCGGGTCGTCACGGCCGCGCCGAGCACGCCGGCGACCACCGCGATCAACGTCGCCAGGACCACCACGGCGTGACTGGCCGGCCGGCCCAGCCGGGCCCGCAGCCCGTACCGCAGAAGATTCAACCCTTCCCGTACGGAGGGACGGCCGCGTCCCGCCTCGAGCAGGGTGTCCGTGAGTTCGCCGCGCCGACGGCCGGGCGGATACGCGCGCAGCAACAGGCGGTAGCGCACATCGAGGCGGCTCACGCGGTCGCCTCGCCGAGGTTGCGGCGCGTGGCGAGCTGGCGCGAGGCGGTGGTCGCGTTGCGGGCCAGGCGCTCGGTCTCGTCCTGCAGGGCCAGCACGCCGCCCTTGGTGAGCCGGTAGTAGCGGCGCTCGCGCCCGTCGACCGTCTCGTCGTGGTCGACCACCACCAGCCCCTCGGCGGCGAGCCGGTCGAGGGCGGCGTAGAGCGTGCCGGCCTGCAGCCGCACCGAGCCGTCGGACAGAATGGCGGCCTGCTGGATGATCCCGTACCCGTGCCGAGCTTGATCGACCAGAGCCGTCAGAATCCAGAAGGTGGGTTCCCGCATCGCCTTCGCCATGCGGGGCAATATAAAGATTATCTGAGTATGAGGTCAAGCGTGACAAACATGGAAGCGACACGGCCGCTGCGGTGGTACAGCGTGATCGCCGTGCTCGTGTTCGGCATCGTGCCCGTGGTGATGCTGACGCTGCTGGTCACCGGCGGTCACACCCCGGGAGCGGTCGGCCTGCTGCTGATCGGCGGGGTCCCACTGGTGATCATGGCCGGGGTGTTCGCGCTGCGCGGCATCCGCGGCGACGACCCCGAGGTCGCCTCCCGCCACCTGCACCTGAGCCTGGCCCTGGTGGCGGGAGCCGACCTGCTCATGCTGGGCGGCAACGCACTGATCCGGATGGGCGCCTGATCAGCCCCGCAACCACTGGCGGTAGGTGGTCTCGGCCAGCACGGCGGTGTCCCCGGCGATCAGGGCGGCGCCCCGGACGTACGAGTACATGCCGGCCGCCGTCGGGTCGACCACCACCGGGCGCTCGTCACCCCGGGCGGCCAGCGTGATCCGGCCCAGCTGGTCGAGCGGGAACACCTCGGGCCCGGCGATCTCGAGGACCCCGTCGAGCGAGCCCGTCGTGGCCACCCCGGCCACGATGCGGGCCACGTCGTCGGCCGCGATCGGCTGCAGCAGGGTGGCCGGCAGGCGGACCGCGGTGTCGTCGGCGGTCCAGGTCAGCACCCGGTCGATGAACTCGAAGAAGTCCGTCGAGCGGATCACCGACCACGGGACGTCGCCGTCGCGCAGCACCTCTTCCTGCACCACCCGGCCCTTGTAGTAGTGCACGTCGGGCACCTGCTCGGCGCCGATGACGGACAGGATGACGATGTGGCCGACCTCGGCGTCCTCGGCTGCCTGGAGCAGGTTCTCCATCGTCTCGCGGAAGAACACCGGCGAGTTCTGGTCGAACACCGGCGGACGGGACAGGTTGACCACCACGTCGACGTCCTTCAGCGCCTCGGGCAGGCCACGCCCGGTCTGCAGGTCGACGCCGGTCGACAACCCGTGCGGCACGGCCTCGTGCCTCCGCTCGCGCAACAGGGCGACGACGCGCGACCCGACCAGCCCGGTCCCGCCCAGCACAGCGATCCTCATGACGATTCCCCTCGTACGACCGCCACCGGGCTGGCCGAGTTGTAGAGCAGCGACTGGCTGACCGAACCGAGCATCAGACCCTTGAAGGCGCCCAGGCCGCGCGCCCCGACGACCATCAGCTGGGCCTCGTGCGACAGCTCGGCCAGCACTTTGCGCGGATGCCCGCGCAGCGCGGCCGGGGCCACCTCGACCTCCGGGTACTTGCCCCGCCACCCGCTCAGCTGCTCGCTGAGGGTGCGCTGGGCCTCCCCGGCCAGCGCCTCGGCCGCGGTCGAGGCCGAGTGCCACTGGTGGGCGCCGGCCGTGTCGGCCTCGTTCCAGGCGATCACCGGCATCAGCGGCACCCCGCGGCGCGAACTCTGATCGAACGCGAAGCCCACCGCGAGCTCGGACGACTCCGACCCGTCGACCCCGACCACGACCGGCCCCACGGGCGGCGCGTCCCCTCGAACGACCAGCACCGGGCAGTCGGCGTGGGCGGCCGCGTGCACGGCGACCGACCCGATGATCACCCCGCTGATCGCGCCCAGCCCCCGATCGCCCAGCACCAGCAGGGCCGCGCCGCGCGACGCCTCGATCAGCACCGGCGCGGCCGGCCCGTCGATCAGGGCCTTGGTCACTTTGACGCCGGGCTCGACGGCCTGCGCGGCGCGCACCGCCTCGGCCAGCATGTCGGCCGCGAAATTCTCCAGCCCGCTGTCCGGCATGTCCGCCGAGACCGGCCCGGTGTCCACATGCAGCATCGGCCAGAAGAAGGCATGCACGATGTGCAGCGGCATGTTGCGGCGGGCCGCCTCGCCCGCAGCCGCCCGCACGGCGGTCAAGGCCTGTTCGGAGCCGTCGATGCCCACGATCACACGTGCCCTCATTGGCACCCCTTTCGCTTTTCCCTTCAATGACCCGGGCCGGCTCCGGAACGTGACAGGCTCGCCGGTTTCCGGGTAGCAGGTATCTCGGTTGGGTGCTCGCCGTGACGACAGGGACGCGGAAGATCGCCATTGTCGAGGGCATGAGAAATTTCCCGTACGAACCTCGGCACGCGCAGGCCGGGCCGGGTGGCCGGCTGGTCGCCGGGCGGTACCGGCTCGGCCCGCTGCTGGGGCGGGGCGGGATGGGGTCGGTGTGGCTGGCCGACGACGAACTGCTCGGCCGGCCGGTCGCCGTCAAGCGGGCCGACGAGCCGGGCCGGGCGCTGGAAGAGGCCCGGGCCGCGGCGAGCGTCGACCACCCGGGCACGGTGCGCGTCCTCGACCTGGTGGCCGACGGCGACGAGCACTGGATCGTGATGGAGGCGCTGAGCGGGCGAACGCTCGCCGACGTCCTGCGCGAGGACGGGCCGCGGCCGGTCGAGCAGGTGCGCCGCATCGGGCTCAGCCTGCTCGACGCCCTGGTCGCGGTGCACCGGGCGGGCATCGTGCACCGCGACGTGAAACCGGGCAACGTCCAGCTCTGCGCCGACGGCCGGGTCGTGCTCATCGACTTCGGCATCGCCTGGTCCCCGGCGTCCGGTCCGGGGGCTCCGGCCGAGGGCTTCGAGGGCAGCCCGGCGTATGTCTCGCCCGAGCAGATGTACGGCGCGCCCCCCGAACCCGCGAGCGACCTGTTCACCCTGGGCGCGACCCTCTACGCCGCCGTCGAGGGGCGCTCGCCGTTCGACCGGGGTGACCTGTTCGCGACGATGCTGGCCGTGACCGAGGCCGATCCGGCGCCGTTCCGCCTCGCCGGGCCGCTACGGCCGGTCATCGAGGGGTTGCTCGCGGCCGATCCGGCCCGCCGGTGGACCCTCGACCAGGCCCGGGAGGCGCTGGTCACAGCGGACGTGACGGCAGTCAAACGACCGATGTCGGAAGCGCGCAGCAGCCGCATGATCAAGGCATGACGACGTACGGGAACCAGCGCTGGACCGCCTCGGCGGCGATCCCGGCCCCGCCGCCACCCCGGCGGAGCCGCCGCTGGATCCTCTGGCTCGGCATCGGGCTGGTGGTGGTCGTGGTCGGCGCCGGCCTGCTGGTGGTGCGGCCCACGCCGGTGGCGCCGACCGGCACGTACGTGGCCGGGGTGGCCGTGGGCGGGATGGACGCCAAGGCGCTGCGGGGAGCGATCGACGGCCCGGTCCGCCTGAAGGTGGAGCAGCCGGTCACCGTCGCGGCCGGCTCGGAGCGGTTCACCGTGCGCCCGGCCGAACTCGGCATCCGGCTCGACGTGGCCGCCACCGAGCGCAGCGTCGGCACGACCCGGCTGCGGCTGCCCGGCGGTGGCCGGAACGAGATCCCGCCGGCGCTGACCGTGGACGAGTCCCAGGCCCAGGACGGTCTCGACGCCGCCCTGAAGCCGATCAACCGGCCCGCCCGCAACGCGTCGGTGCGACTCGCGTCGCCACAGACCGTGCTCGACGGCAAGGGCGATCTCGCGTACACCGCTTCGGATCGGGGGGTGACGCTCGACCCGGGTGAGCCCGGCCGGGGTGTGCGGACCACTGATGCCGTACGCAAGCTGACCGAGACCGTCCGCAGCGGCGGAACCACCCTGAGCCTGCCGGTGACCGAGCTGCCGCCGGGCAACTCCACCCCGAAGCTGGCCGGGGTCGACCAGCTGATCGGCACGTTCACCACCTACCACCCGTGCTGCGCCCCGCGCGTCACCAACATCCACCGCATCGCCGAGCTGATCGACGGCACGGTCGTCCCGGCCGGCGACACGTTCTCGCTGAACGACGCGGCCGGCGAGCGCACCCGGGCCGCCGGTTTCGTGCCCGCCCCGGCCATCGTCAACGGCGAGCTCGAGGACCAGCTGGGCGGTGGCGTCTCCCAGTTCTCGACGACGCTGTTCAACGCGGCCTGGTTCGCCGGGCTCGACATCCGCAAGCACCAGCCGCACTCGCTCTACATCAGCCGCTATCCCCCGGGCCGCGAGGCGACGCTCGACTGGCGCTCGATCGACCAGGTCATCCACAACGACACCGAGGCGCCGTTCGTCATCCGGGTGCGCACCACCGGCACGTCGGTCACGGTCGGCATCTACGGCCACACCGGCAACCGCGAGGTCGAGTCGGTGACCGGCCCGCGCCGGCCCCGGGACAACGGCGGCTTCCGGATCTCGGTGACCCGGACGGTCAAGCAGGACGGCGCCGAGCGCGGCACCGACACCCTGAACTGGACCTATCGCGGGCTGGACTGACGCTCGCGCAGGTCGGCCGCCGCCCGCGGGTCGATCTCGTCGAAGATGTCCAGGGCCGCCCGCCACGCCGTGCGGGCGGCGTCGGGGTCGGCGGCGCTCAGGTGGGTCTCGCCGAGCCGGGTCAGCAGCTGGCCCTTCAGGTAGCGCTCACCGATCTCGTCGCACAGGGCCGAGCCCCGCTCGTACAGCTCGATGGCCGCGGCGTGGTTCTCCCGATGCTGTTCGGCGTAGCCCAGGCTCTCGAGCGTGTGGGCCTCGCCGTACCGGTCGCCGGTCTGCCGGAACAGGCGCAGCCCCTCCCGGCAGAACTCGCTCGCGGCCGCGTGGTCGCCGAGCAGCGCCCGGTACCAGCCGACGGCGTTGAGCGAACTGGCGAGCCGCCGCGTCCCCGGCAGCTGCCGGCTGATCTCCAGCGCCAGCTCCGAATGGCGCAGGGCCTCGGCGTACCGGCCCTCGCGCTCCTCCATCCAGGCCACGTTCTTGTGACAGGACACCTGGGCCGAGCGGTCCCCGAGACGCTCGAACAGCACGAGGCTCGTCCGCAGGTGCCGCCGCGCGGTGTCATAGCGTCGCAGCCGGGTCGCCGCGTTGGCCAGGTCGCGGTGGCAGCACGCCTGTCCCCGCACGTCGCGCAGCCGGTTGGCCGCGGCCAGCCCGCGGCGCTGCACGCGGGCCCAGTCGTGCCAGTGCCCGCTGCGGTTGAGGTAGGTCGTCACGGCCCAGGCCAGCTGCCACGACCGCTCGTGCTCGCCCGCCGCGTGGGCCCGGTCGACCGCCTCGACCAGCACCGCCCGTTCCGCGTCGGCCCAGGCCATCGCAGCCGCGACGCTGTCGAACCGCTCGCCCGGGACGAGGCCGATCGGGTCGCGGTCCGGGAAGAGAGCCTGGTCGGCCGCGTACGCCCGGCGCAGGTAATAGTCGAGCAGCCTTCGCAGGGCAGCGGCGGGTTCGTCGGCGTCCGTGGTCAGCTCGGTCGCGTACGCCCGCAACAGGTCGTGGCCCCAGTGATGGTCGCCGTCGGTGGTGACGAACCCGGCCGTGGCCAGCTCGGCCAGCAGCCCGGCCGCGGTGTCGCGGTCGATGTCGGCCAGCGCGGCCACCGCCGCCGTGCCGATGCGGTCCCCGATTCGCACGTGGAGCAGGCGGAACACCCGTGCCGCCGCTGGTGACAAACGGCGATAAGAGACCGACAACACCGTACGCAGGTCGCTGGCCCTGTCCGCAGTGCCGGTGAACGCGTCCAACGGGCGGCCGGCCCGCGCCAGCTGCGCCGCCAAGTCAGTCAGGGCCGCGGGCGCCGGGCTGATCGCGGCCCGCGCGGCGGCCACGGCCAGGGCCAGCGGCAGACCGCTGCACCGGCGCACGATCTCGGCGGTGGCCGCGGGCTCGGCCTCCAGGCGGGGCCTGCCCACCCGTACGGCGAGAAGCTCGTGCGAATCGGCCGCGTCCATCAGATCCAGCGTGAGGTGGTCGGCCCGGCCCGTGACGGCCAGCCCGGTCAGCGGCTCCCGGCTGGTGACCAGCACCAGCGACCCGGAGGTGCCCGGCAGCAGCGGCCGCACCTGCTCGGCGTCGCGGGCGTCGTCCAGCACGATCAGCATCCGGCGGCCGGCCAGCAGGCTGCGGTACAGGCTCGCCTGGGCCTGCAGCCCGGTCGGGACTTTCTCGGGCGGCACGCGCAGCGCCTCGAGGAAGCCGCGCAACGCCTCGCCCGGGCTCAGCGAACGGCCCGAAGGCGCCCAGCCCCGCAGCCCGACGTGCAGCTGCCCGTCGGGGAAGCGGGACGCCGCCGAATGTCCCCAGTGGACGGCCAACGCCGACTTGCCGACCCCGGCCGGACCGGCGATGACCACGCACGAAGCGCCCTCCGGGACCAGGTTGTCGAGCGCGCGCAGGTGGCGGCGGCGGTCGACGAAGCGGACGTCGGCCGGCAGCTGGGCCGGGACGAGTTCGGCCAGGTCACGGCCGGGAGCCTCGGCCAGCAGCTCGTCCAGCGTCGCGGCCAGGTCGGGGCCGGGCTCGATGCCCAGATCGGCGACCAGGCGTACGCGGGTCCGGCGGTAGACCTCGAGGGCGGCGGCCCGCCGGCCGGCCGCGGCCAGTGCCCGCATGAGCAGCACGGCGAACCGCTCCCGGTACGGGTGGTCGCGGCTCAGCCCGGTCAGGTCACGGGCCACGGCGTCGGCCCGGCCCAGCTCCAACTCCCAGCCCAGGCAGGTCTCCCAGGCTTCGAGGCGGCGCTCCTCGAGCGTGTGGGCGGCGGTGCGCAGTGGGGCGGTGTCGACCCCGGCCAGGGGTGGGCCGTGCCAGAGGCCGAGGGCGGTGCGCAGCACATCAGCCGCACGCGAGAGGTCGCCGGACGCCATGAGGGCGTGGGCGCGCCGCAGCTCGTCGTCGAAGAGTGCCAGGTCATACGGAACCGGACCGGGCCGCAGCAGATAGCCCGGCGCCTGACGGTCGAGCGTGGCGTCGAGACCGGCCCGGCGCAGCTGAGCCCGCAACGTGGAGACGCGGTTCTGCACCTGGATCCGGGCGCCCGACGGCGGGTCGTCCCCCCAGACGGCGTCGACCAGCTGTTCCACGCCGACGACGCGGTCCGCGTTCAGCAGCAGACAGGCGAGCAGGTTGCGGGCCCGCGGCCCACCGAGCGAGATCGGAACGCCGGCTTGCGCCGCTTTCCGATTGTCGGCAGCCACCACTTCCTGGCCGTCGGCTGGCAGCTTTGCCGGGCCGACAGACCGCACCCGTTCCGGGCCGCCGGGCCGCAGTTCTTCCGCG
Source organism: Paractinoplanes aksuensis (assembly GCF_024137025.1). Lineage (GTDB taxonomy): Bacteria > Actinomycetota > Actinomycetes > Mycobacteriales > Micromonosporaceae > Actinoplanes > Actinoplanes aksuensis. The sequence goes on along the minus strand of NZ_JAMYJR010000006.1, from coordinate 1,266 downwards.
CCGCCGGGTCGCGGCTCTTCCGGGCCGCCGGATCGCGGCTCTTCCGGGCCGCCGGATCGCGGCTCTTCCGGGCCGCCGGATCGCACCTCGACGGGGCCCAGAATCCAGAAACCGGGCCCTCGGTGGCCCCCGCCCACGATCACGCTCGCGAATGTATCCGCTCACTCACAGCGTCGCCGCTCGCGCCACGGCCGACCGGCCTGTGAAAAACCTGTGTCGATGTCTGAGAGCGTTCTCCCGCCACCCCACGAGGGCGGTGTCCGGCGCGCACGGGGGACGCCGGATGCCGCCCATCCCCCACCCCGGGTGCGCCCTCAGCACGCCGGCGGTCAAACCACGGGCTTGCCGAGGGAACGGCTGCGGCCGCGGAACTCGGCCAGCACCACGTTGTCGGCGGCCCGGGTGACCGTCACGTCGTAGAGCCCCGAGCGCCCGCGGCGGGCCCGCTCGACGGCGTGGGCGCGCAACAGATCCCCGGCCCGGCCGGACTCGAGAAACGTGATGTCGAAGCCGGCCGCCACGGTGACCTCGCCGTACGAGTTGCAGGCGACGGCGAACGCGCTGTCGGCCAGCGAGGCGAGCAGACCGCCGTGGCACAGCCCGAAGCCGTTCACCATGTCGTCGCGAACCCGCATGGTCAGCGTCGCGTGACCCGGGCCCACGTCTTCGAGCTCGATGCCGAGCCCGGCGCTGGCCGCATCCCGCCCGAGCATGACCTCGGCGCTGCTCCGCGCCACCTTCTCCGCATCCTCAGCCATGCCGGCCGCCCGAGCATGACCTCCGGCGCTGCCCTGCGCCACGTTCTCCGCCTCGTCAGCCATCCACTCCAACCTAACATCGTGCTAAGTTGAACGTGTTCAAGAAAGTGAGGACGCACATGGACAGGTTGACCGGACCCGGCTGGGTGGCCCTACACATCGTGGTGGCGGCCTGCGTGCTGCTGTTCGTCCCACTGGCCCTGGGCGCCCTCGGCCGCGGCCGCCAACTGAGCACCCTCCCCCCGAAGCCACACCCCGACGGCGACAACTCCGACGCGGAACGGCGCCCAGGCGACGGAAGTGATCTCGATCGAGAGCCGCAGCCCGAAGGCGGCGGCAGCGTCACGCGACAGCCCCAGCTCAGCGGCGCAGGCAACCGCAACGACGAACCACAACCACGCGACGCAAGCAACCACAACCACGAACCACACCCACGCGACGCAAGCAACCACAACCACGAACCACACCCACGCGACGCAAGCAACCACAACCACGAACCACACCCACG